>NZ_CALBWS010000004.1 GCF_937468385.1 Neobacillus rhizosphaerae | reverse complement strand
CAACCTAAAGAATTGCAACACACTTTTTCTAACCTGGCTAAGTGTGTCGCAATCTTTTTTATATTTTGGCAGGCTGCTGTAAGGAGAGCCTGTTCACTTGCATTCTTTAATCCCCGTAACCGGCAGTAGCGAAGCCCATGCAGCTCCTTTAAGTCTGCGAAGCTTCGCTCCATTTTTTTCTATCTAAATTTATAAAGCAATTTTCCCGATTTAGATAAGCGATTTAACCTTACCTTTTCCTTTAATGGCTTTTTTCCATGCTTTATTCTATCCTCTTCAATAGCCTTGTTTAATTCATCAAAGTATTCACGAGTTTCTACTTCAACTTCTTCTCTCGTGTATTTATGCTTATTTGCATTTGCCTTTAAATGGGATCAGGAACTAATTTATCAATAGACACAAATTCATATTCAATTTGGGTAGATTCTCTTGGTTTAAACATAGATTTCACCACTATTTTTTTATTTTTTTGGTTGTGTGTGGACATTATTGAATTTGCACCTGTTGATTGGAGCGGAAGGCGCGAGACTCCTGCGGGAGTACGGGGCAGGGGAGACCCCGAAGGCGCCTTAGCCCCGAGGAGGCTTCCCGACACGCCCGCGGAAAGCGAAGCACCTGGAGCGCAAATCAACAGACATGTCGTATTGAATTTTTATAACGAATTAACGCAGTGAAATGTTAAAGTTACATAAAAAAATAATGGCTGTCGAAGGTTTTTCGACAGCCTGAGAGAGAATACGAGTTTTAAGTATTCTCTCTTTTTTATTGCTCTTGTAAAATAGTAGTGACAACTGTAAAGACACCTGTTAAAATACCCATAGAGCTAATAGATTTACTACCTTTTTCTAAAAAAAATATTTTTAGGGAATAATGTAAACAGATAGAGGGGCATAGGGGGATACAGATGCACAACAAAAAGGAAATATCAGGAAGAAGACTACTTGGAATTGCCGGGATGGGCTGGATGTTCGATGCCATGGATGTGGGCATGCTCAGCTTCATTATCGCGGCATTAAAAGTAGAGTGGGATTTAACCCCAGGCCAGATGGGCTGGATTGGCAGTGTAAATTCAATTGGGATGGCTGTAGGGGCACTTATTTTTGGACTAATGGCCGATCGGATTGGCAGAAAAAATGTATTTATTATTACGTTATTATTATTTTCGGTTGGCAGTGGTGCTTCCGCCTTTACAACAACATTAACCCTCTTTTTAGTATTAAGATTCTTTGTCGGAGCGGGTTTAGGCGGGGAGCTTCCCGTTGCCTCAACACTTGTATCCGAAAGTGTTCCAGTTGAAAAGCGCGGCAGGATTGTTGTACTACTTGAAAGCTTTTGGGCAGCCGGCTGGCTGATTGCAGCTGTCATTTCCTATTTTGTCATTCCGAAGTTTGGGTGGCAGGTTGCATTGTTAATCAGTGCCATCCCAGCTCTATATGCTTTATACTTGCGTATTGGTTTGCCTGATTCACCGCGGTTTACAGCAATAAAGCAGAAAGATAAAATATCCGCCTTCCAAAGCATGAAAAAATTATGGTCGAAAGAGTATAGTCGTCAGACCGCCATGCTCTGGATTGTATGGTTCTGCGTCGTCTTCTCCTATTACGGTATGTTTTTATGGCTGCCAAGCGTCATGGTCATGAAGGGATTTAGTTTAATTAAAAGCTTTGAATATGTCCTAATCATGACAATAGCTCAGTTACCAGGCTATTTTACGGCAGCATGGTGTATTGAAAAATTTGGACGGAAATTTGTCTTAGTTGTTTATTTAATTGGAACAGCAGCAAGTGCCTATTTCTTTGGAACTGCTGATTCAACCGTTCTATTAATGGCTGCGGGGATTCTTTTGTCATTCTTTAATCTCGGAGCTTGGGGCGGCTTATATGCCTATACTCCGGAACAGTATCCAACCAATATCCGCGCTACCGGAACAGGCATGGCCGCTTCCTTTGGGCGGATTGGCGGTGTATTAGGACCATTGTTGGTTGGCTATCTTGTCGCACAAAAGATTTCCATCTCGGCGATATTTACCATCTTTTGTATTTCAGTCCTCATCGGGGCCATGGCCGTCTTCTTTTTGGGAAAAGAAACGAAAAGCAAAGAATTAGTATAACAATTTGAGGTGAGAGATTCCTTATTTTAAGGGTCTCTTTTTTATTGACTAACGCAGGAATCATATTTAGACAAAATATTTGTTTTTACTGTTCACTTTTCCGACAAAAATAAAATCTTATTCACTTTACTGAAATAAGGCTTATGAAGATAGTAAAATATCGTTTTTTCCTTATTTTCAAAATTATTTTAAAATAACACACGATAAGACTAGACGAACTTGAAATTATTTTGTACAATGTTTTCAGAATATTATCTTTTTTTAAAACAGTAGGACAATTATTTTGGGAAAATTTTTAAAAAAACAGGGGGTATTGCCATGAGAAAGAAAAAATTAGCTGGTATTTTTATGTCGCTAATGGTAGCAGCGGGCGTGATGGCTGGTTGTAACTCAAGCACGAGCGGGGATGGCGAAAAAGGCGACACAATTAAGATCGGAGCAAACCTTGAGTTATCCGGAGGTGTAGCATCTTACGGTCAATCCATTAAAGAGGGGATTGAACTTGCATTCGAAGAAATCAATAAAGATGGAATCAATGGTAAGAAGTTGAAGCTAGTACCGTTTGATAATAAATCTGATGCCCCAGAAGCCATTAACGGCGCTACTAAGCTTATCAGCCAAGATAAGGTTGTTGCTATTATCGGTGCAGCAACAAGCGGAAATACAATTGCACAAGCAGAAATTGCCCAAAGCAACAAAATCCCGTTATTGACGCCAACGGGCACAAATCCAGATGTTACCGTCAAGGGTGGCAAATTGAATGATTTTGTTTACCGTACATGCTTCATTGACCCATTCCAAGGTACGGTTGCAGCGAATTTTGCTGTGAACGAGTTAAAAGTAAAAACGGCTGCTGTTTTTATTGACACCGCAAGTGATTATTCCAAAGGTCTTGCTGCCTCCTTCAAGGAATTATTTGCAAAAGAGGGCGGAAAAGTGGTCTTAGAGGAAGCTTATGTAGCAAAGGATACAGATTTCCATGCTCAATTAACAAACATTAAAGGAAAAAATCCTGATTTTATCTTCGTTCCTGGATATTATGAAGAGGTTGGTCTAATTGTGAAGCAGGCGCGTGAATTAGGTATTAATGTTCCAATGATGGGTGCCGACGGCTGGGATTCTCCTAAACTAGTTGAACTGGCTGGTAATGAGGCCTTAAACAATACATTCATTACAAATCACTATTCTTCTGGAGATTCTGATCAAAAGGTTCAAGAATTTGTGAAAGCCTTCAAAGCAAAATACAAAGATAAGTCACCGGATGCTTTCAACGCTTTAGGTTATGACTCTGCTTATTTCATTGCTGATGCCATTAAGCGTGCAGGTAGCAGCGATCCGAAGAAAATTCAAAAAGCACTTGCTGAGACAGATGGACTTAGTCTTGTCACTGGAAAAATGAAGCTTGATGATAAACATAACCCTATTAAATCTGCTGTCATTTTAGAATACAAAAACGGCGAGCAAACATTTAAAACAAAAGTAGATCCTAAATAGAAAAGCGTAAGCGCCCGTTAAGCGCTGAAACTAGACAAACTTTATAGTGGTCAAAATGAATAGGGAGATTGCGTGTCTCCCTATTCTTATTGAATATGGTTAAAGTCCTTTAAAGGAGTGCAGGACATATGGAACAACTAATCCAACAGCTAGTCAATGGAATTTCTTTGGGCAGCATTTATGCGTTAATTGCCCTGGGTTACACAATGGTTTATGGGATTGTCAAACTGATTAATTTTGCCCATGGGGATGTCGTCATGGTCGGTGCATTTATAGGTTTTTATTCTATTACTATTCTTGATTTAGGATTTTTCCCTGCTTTGCTTATTTCCATGGCTTCCTGTGCCATCTTTGGCGTTTTAATTGAACGGATTGCCTATAAACCGCTAAGAAATGCAACAAGGATTGCCGCACTGATTACGGCTATTGGTGTATCTCTCTTTATTGAATATGGAACCATTTACGTTCGTGGTGCCCAGCCGGAAGCCTATCCAGACAATATCGTACCATTAAAGAGTTTGGAGATTTCCGGCGTCAAAATTAGTGGTCAGTCCATCCTGATCTTAGTGATTTCTATTTCCTTAATGATTTTACTGCAGTTTATTGTTCATAAGACAAAAATCGGCAAAGCGATGCGGGCCGTTTCATATGATATGGATGCGGCAAGATTGATGGGAATTAATGTGAATAATACGATTTCTGCCACCTTTGCAATTGGTTCTGCTCTTGCGGGGGCAGCTGGAGTAATCTTGGGCATGTATTATACAAAAATTGATCCATTGATGGGAATTACCCCAGGGATTAAAGCATTCGTCGCTGCCGTTCTAGGCGGGATTGGGATTATCCCAGGTGCAATGACCGGAGGGTTACTATTAGGTGTTATTGAGTCACTTGTTAGTGCTGCCGGAGGCTCATTATGGCGGGATGCCGTTGCATTTGTTGTCCTGATTCTTATTTTAATCTTCCGCCCAGCAGGCCTATTTGGTAAAAATGTCAGGGAAAAGGTCTAGGGGGTGGACAGAGATGAAAAATGTAAAAAATGCAAAAGGTTTTTGGGGCTCGATCGTTTTAGTCATTATTTTTACCGTTGTAACACAATTTCTCATTAATGGGGGAACATTGAACTCCTTTTATGTAAACACATTGTTTTCGATCGGCATCAATATTATCCTTGCCGCGAGTCTTCATTTAATTATAGGCATTACCGGGCAGTTTTCGATTGGACATGCTGGTTTTCTTGCTGTTGGAGCCTATGCTTCAGCGATTGTGACGATGAAATTAGGACTGCCATTCCCACTGGCAATCATTGCCGGTGGTATAGCAGCAGCGATCGCTGGCCTGATTATCGGGATTCCAACACTGAGATTAAAAGGAGACTATCTGGCTATTGCTACCCTTGGCTTCGGAGAAATTGTCAGGATTGTCTTCTTAAATATTGATTATGTGGGCGGGGCCAGTGGAATGACCGTTTCCCACCTCACAACATGGCCATGGCTGCTTGCCTGTGTGGTCATCACGATTGTTGTCATTGTAAACTTCACAAACTCGACTCATGGACGAGCCTGTATTTCGATAAGAGAAAATGAAATTGCAGCGGATGCGATGGGAATCAATACGACTTTTTATAAAGTAATAGCCTTTGTGATTGGCGCCTTCTTTGCTGGTGTTGCTGGGGCGCTCCATGCCCATAACTTCTATATTATCCAGCCGACAAACTTCAGTTTCTTAAAATCGTTTGATATCTTGATTTTAGTCGTAATCGGCGGCTTAGGAAGTATGTCGGGTGCGGTGATTGCTGCCATCCTGTTAACCATTATTTCAACGTTTCTCTCCAATTATCCAGAGGTTCGGATGGTTATTTACAGCCTTGTGCTGATTGTGATGATGCTTTTCCGCCCACAGGGATTGTTGGGAACGAAAGAAATTACCTCTTTCTTGAAAATTGGCAAATCTGCTAAAGGAGGAGTGCAGCATGATAGCAAAAACACCGTTGCTTAAGGTAGAAAATGCCGGTATTCGCTTTGGCGGACTTAAAGCAGTTTCAGAAGTAAACCTGGAATTAAACCAGGGTGAACTTGTCGGTTTAATTGGCCCAAATGGAGCCGGAAAGACGACATTTTTCAACTTGTTAACAGGTGTCTATGTTCCTACTGAAGGAACTATTTCCTTAGATGGTGATAAATTAAATGGGCAAGCTCCCTATAAAATTACTAAAAAAGGGATTACTAGGACGTTTCAAAACATTCGCTTGTTCAGTGACTTATCTGTTCTTGATAATGTTAAGGTTGCCTATCATTCACTAGCCAAACATTCCATCCTTAGCTCGATCTTCCGCCTCCCCTCCCACTTTTCAGGTGAGAAGGAAATGGAGGAAAAGGCTATTGAATTTTTAAAAATCTTCAAGCTTGAAACGGTATTGCACGAACAAGCCAAGAATCTGCCGTACGGTCAGCAGCGCCGTCTTGAAATTGCCAGAGCACTGGCGGCCAATCCGAAATTACTGCTCCTTGATGAACCGGCAGCCGGGATGAATCCGCAGGAAACAGAAGAATTGATGAATTTAATAGCCTTGATCCGTGAACGGTTTTCGTTAACGATTCTATTGATTGAACATGATATGCTTCTTGTTATGGGTGTGTGTGAGCGAATTTATGTGCTTGACCACGGCCAGTTGATTGCCGAAGGTACACCAGAGCAAATCAGAAATAATCCAAAAGTCATCGAGGCGTATCTGGGCGAGGAGGTCTCTTAAAATGCTAAAAATAAATGATATTAATGTCTATTATGGAAATATTCATGCATTGAAGGGAGTTTCTCTTGAAATTAATCAGGGCGAAATTGTCACTCTGATTGGGGCCAATGGCGCTGGTAAAAGTACACTTCTAAAGACCATTTCTGGCTTATTGAAGCCGAAAAACGGCGAGATTTTGTTTGAAAGTGAACACGTGGCTGGAAAGGTTCCACAATTAATTGTGAAGAGAGGAATTTCTCAAGTTCCAGAAGGGCGACGGGTGTTTGCTAACATGTCAGTCGAAGAGAATTTGGAATTAGGTGCTTATTTGCGCAAAGATAAAAAAGGTATCCGCGAAGACTTTGAAAAGGTCTTTCAGCTTTTCCCGCGTCTGCAGGAGCGCCGCAAACAGCAATCTGGAACACTCTCAGGCGGTGAGCAGCAAATGCTCGCGATGGGCCGGGCATTGATGGCCAGACCGCGCCTATTACTGTTAGACGAACCTTCAATGGGTCTTGCGCCGCTGCTTGTGAAAACCATCTTCCGGATTATTGAGGAAATTAAACAAACAGGTACAACCATTCTATTGGTAGAACAAAATGCCAATATGGCTTTATCCATCGCCGACCGTGCCTATGTTATTGAAACAGGAAAAATTGTTGCTTCTGGCACTTCAGAAGAACTAAGCCAGAGCGATCAAATTAGAAATGCCTACCTTGGCGGACATTAATAAAGAGGATAAAAGAGTCTGATCCCTCGCACTAAAATCAATATACGATGAAAGCTGAAGTGAACTTTCGCAGTATATTATGGTGGAGGGGTCAGGCTCTTTTTATAATATAAGAATTTATAACATTGGACTTCGAGAAATGTCCAGCTCCAGGCGCCTGGAGCTTTTCTTAAAAGATAAGAAAGTATTAAATTTTCGACTTTGAGAATTGTCCAGCTCCAGAGCCCTAGCGACTAGAGTGCTTCCCTCACCTCCCTACGATAAGTCAACATCGGTTCGCTAACGCTCACCGTGTTTCCTTTATCTCAGTCGGTTCAGTCCAGCCCTTACGTCGCTGACCAGGGCGCTTGCGCTTTTCTTACTTGAATTACATTTTTATTTTCCTTTGTTCGGTATCCAACTGGAATTGTTGCCGTCTTTTTGGGCTTAATCGATTTCTAATGATGTTCACGTAATCCTCGTAGAGCTGCTCTAAACCGACTAAAGCAAGGGAAAAGAAATTGGCATAATTCTTCTGCACTTCCCATTTTAACTCGTTCTTTCCGCAGATACTGTATTTATTTAACTCTTCAATTTCCCGTTGGATTTTTTCTAATTCCGCTGTTTGCTGATCTTCAGGCAGTGAGAGCAGAAAATCAATTTTTTCAATATAATCCATTGATTTTATAATTTTCTCTTTAATATCATTATATCCAGCATTATCGATAAGATCATATTTTAATTTGAACTCGTTTAGCTTTAGGGCCGCTTCATAGGTGGAATTCACAATATCATCCCGTGTCATATCGATTGTTTCATAGCTTAGCATATGCTTCCAGGATGGCTGGGTAATCGCCTTGCGATGATCCTCAAGTGTATGACAGAATTTTTTATACCCATGGATTTCTGGATGCTCAAAGGCCGGGCTTGCCGGGTCAAGAAATGGTGCTAGCGGCGCAACAAAGTAAAAGATTCTTGGATCCTTGTTGCATGCCAGATGAATCGTCTCGCAGAAATCAATATTATCAACAGCACTTTGGTAGGTCTGTCCCGGAATGCCGACCATAAAGAACAGGTCGATTTTTTTACAGCCGTTCTTTAAGGCGAAATTAAGCGTATCGATAACTTTTTGATTGGTACAGCTAAATTTCCCGTTATAACGTCTGATATGTTCATCATGGGTCTCAAGGGTAATTTCAATACTATATTTTGGCACACTATCATTCATTTGAATAAAGAATTCTTCATCTGCATATTGGAATAATTCAAAAACGATTTCATTTTTAAGTTGAAGCTTTTTAAGCCTGCTGAAAAACTCACGAACATATTCACGGCCGCCCTGACGCAGATCATGCAGAATAAATATCGGTGCTCGGCTGAAGCGTGAAATAAACTGAATGTCCTCCACAAGCTTTTTAGGTGAACGTAAAGCGAGTGAATTCCGATTACAGTTTTGATTATAGGCCTCTCGTGAACCGCCGCAGATGAGACAGTTTTGTGTACAGCCACGAGCCGTTAGTAACGCTGTATTCGGATATTGCAGCCAGCCGTTGTATGGCAGCGGGTCAAGGAAATTCCGATACTTAAATACTGAGCGAATCGTATAGCGATAGCCTGGAACGTCGATATCATCCAAATCCTTTGGTACATATGTAATCGGATTGTAGCCGCACTCTTCTCCTTTTTTCCAAGTTAAATTAGGAATGTCGGCATAATGGGTGTTCCCAGTTTCAATTTTATTCATTAGCAGGAGCATAAGCTTTTCTGTAGAGTCGCCACGCATGACGAAGTCGATACAGGGGTATTCAATTAATTCTTTATGATAGTAGGTTGCGGACAAGCCACCAAAGATAATTGGTATTTTAGGGTGAAGCTTTTTGACAATTTTAGCAAGTTCAATACTGCCGTGGGCATGTGGCAGCCAATGAAGATCGATTCCGAACGCTTTTGTTTGGATTTTCTTTAGTTTCGCTTCAACATCAAATTTTTCACTCATCAGCATGCGATTGGCAATATTGATGATTTTCACCCGCAGTCCGTAGCGCTCTAAATAATCAGCAATACTTGTCAGCCCGATTGGGTACATTTCAAAAACAGGCGATGACGGGACAACATCACTTATCGGTCCGGCAAGCAGGGAGTTTTTTCGAAAGTCATAAACACTGGGAGCATGCAAGAGAACTAAATCGTATTTCATATACTTCCACCTCAGGTCAATTTGTATTGGATAGTCAAAAATGTCTCATCACAAGAAATGAAAGAGTTCAATTTCTTTTGTGATATATTTCACATATAGAGATAGTGAATAAAAATAAGTGCTGCATTGCGTATTTTGTCGATGAGATTATTCATCTAGTTAACTTTAGTTTACTATAATAGTTAATTAATAGAGTGACAAACGAGTGACAAATTATGGGGGATTTTGTGTTATATAAACATTTTCAGTATGCTAATGGTAGAAATAATTTTTAAACAGCAACATGGAGGGATTAGGAAAATGGCGCAATCCAAAACGAATGCAATGCGAATATTGGATAGCAAAAAAGTCAGCTATGACATGCTGACATATGATAATAAGGATGGGAAAATTGACGGGATTTCAGTGGCAGAGAAGATTGGCAGAGATCCAAAAGAGGTATATAAAACGCTTGTTGCCCAGGGCGCAAGCAAAAATATCTATGTCTTCGTTATTCCGGTGGCTGAAGAATTGGATTTAAAAAAGGCAGCCAAAGCAGCAACAGAAAAGAAGGTTGAAATGATTCATGTAAAGGATATTCAAAAATGGACTGGTTATATCCGCGGCGGCTGTTCCCCAATTGGAATGAAAAAAGAGTATAAGACCTTTATCGATGAAAGCTGTCTCCAAGTTGATTCCATTGTTGTAAGCGGAGGGAAAATTGGCGTTCAAATTGTGTTAGACCCAGCAAGTTTAAAGGACTTAACCAAAGCTGAAATCATCGATCTGATTAAATGAAATTTCATATGGAAATGGGGCGGAGCGCCGCAAAAGTGTATCGTTATTTAAATCATAGTGAAAAATATATGATAAGTATTTCGAATGGAGTGAAGCACTGCTCTGCTCACACCGCCTTTATAAGGTTACTTTGATCGTTGTGATAAGATTTCCATAATAAATGGATGTGTGCAACACCAAATAAGTTTTGTATGGGCACTCACCTATAAATGACAAAAGCATAGAATAGTGTGAAATGAAACGATGCCATTGTCAGGATGAAAAACTTGCCGATGGTGAAACCATTAGGTGTAGTTGAGTAGCGAAAAAAGGGAGTGTTGATGGGTGGCAGGAAAAATTAAAAATTATTTTGCCGGCGGTAATACAGCTAGGGGGTTTCATAATCTGTACGATTCCAACCTCCAAGGACTTGAGCGATTATTTATTTTAAAAGGCGGGCCGGGAACAGGTAAATCCTCACTGATGAAGAAAATTGGCAGTGAATGGTTAGAAAAGGGCTACAATATTGAAATGTTGCATTGCTCGTCCGATAATAATTCCATTGATGGGGTGTTAATCCCTGCATTAAAGGTAGGAATCGTCGATGGAACCGCTCCACATGTGATTGAACCAAAAGCACCAGGGGCGGTTGAGGAATACATTAACCTTGGCGAGGCCTGGAATGCGAGAGCACTTGCTGTTCAAAAAAAATCTATCCAAATGCTAACCAATCAGATTAGTAAATCATTTCAAAAGGCGTACGCGACGTTTAAAGAAGCGTTGGAAATCCATGATGACTGGGAAAAAATTTATATTAATAGCATGGATTTTAACAAAGCAGACCAATTGTCGAACAAGTTAATTGAATCGTTTTTTGGAAAAATGAAGTTGAATAAAGCTGCCGATGTGCGTCATCGATTCTTAGGAGCGGCGACGCCAAAAGGAGCTGTTGACTTTGTCCCGAATTTGACCGAAGAAATTCCAAAACGCTACTTCATTAAAGGACGCCCTGGTTCCGGGAAATCGACGATGCTGAAAAAGCTTGCCACTGCCGCTGAGGAACGAGGGGTGGATGTAGAAGTCTATCATTGCGGTTTTGACCCGCATAGCTTAGATATGGTTATTTTCAGAGAACTGGGCATTGCCGTTTTTGATAGTACCGCTCCTCATGAATATTTTCCAAGCCGTGACGGCGATGAGATTATTGATATGTATGAAATCTTGATTGATCAGGGAACAGATGACCTTTTCGCGGAGATTATCAGTAAGATTGCTGCAAAGTATAGAAGCAAAATGGCGGAGGCAACGAGCTATCTTGCAAAAGCAAAAGAGCTTCATGATGAGCTCGAAGCGATTTATATTGCAGCGATGGATTTTTCTGTTGTCGAAAGGATTCAAGCTAAGATTGCAGAGGAAATCAAGGAATTGGCGGGTGCCAAGTGGTAAGTGGAATGTAATCTGGGGGCCGGAATAAATGCCGGCTCCCAGTTATTTTTTCTAAGTACCAGAATTTATATTATTGAACTTTGAGAATTTTCCAGCTCTAGCGCTCAGCGTCGTCTCCGCTTTTCTTTTTTTTCTGAGTATGATTATTTTGATTCCCTTTGCTGTTATCACCGCTGACAAACTCATTCGCAAATTCCGCCTCTGCATGACCTGCTCTCGGTGAATTTTGATTGCGGCTGCCTATGTTAAATTTTTTAGTCAAATAAAAGAACTCCTTTCCAATAAACTAGTGTTATTGTTGGCATCGGAGGGTTTATTTATGTAATTTCCTTACGAAAAAAATGAGCAACCTTACCTAACAGAAACTCGCCGAGAATCCTAGGAGAAAGTATTAGGATAAACTAGTATATTCGACTTGGTCTGGCTAGGTTTCTCTTACAGGCTTAGCTTTATTCTTTAACTTAAATCCAACATAAAGAATAAGGAACCATACAGGTGCAACGTATAAGGCAACACTCATTCCATCGATAAAGGCCATTAGAACGATGATCATCGCTAAAAAGGCAAGGGCAATATAGGAGGAATACGGGAAGAAAGGAAGTTTAAAATCAAGTTTACTAACCTCTTCTTTCGATTTCGCTTTTCTAAAGGCAATTTGTGTAATTAAAATAATCGTCCAGCTTGTGACAACTGCGACTGTTGCAACAGCTGAGATGTAAATAAACACCTTTTCAGGGACAACATAATTTAATAACACCGCAATTAATAAGAAGGCTGATGAGAATAAAATACCCTTGCTTGGTGTACCCCACTTATTTAACTTCCCGAAAAATTTCGGGCCGTTATTTTGCAGGGATAAATTGTAAAGCATTCTTCCGGTACTGAAAAGACCGCTGTTAAAGGCTGATAGTGCGGCTGTTAGGACAACGAAGTTAATAATATCTGCTGCCCCAGGAATACCAATTTTATCAAAAATCAATACGAATGGGCTTCCTTTCGAACCTACTTCATTCCATGGGTATAAGGTCATCATGATCCCAAGGGCACCTACATAAAAGATGAGGATACGCCATATCACACTGTTAATCGCCTTTGGAATGGTTTTCTTAGGGTCTGTGGCTTCACCGGCGGTAATGCCAATTAATTCAACACCGCCAAATGAGAACATAACCATAACAAGCGAAAAGAGCAAGCCTTTCATACCATGTGGGAACATGCCGCCGTGGGACCAAAGATTGCTAAATCCCATTGGTTGACCACTGTTTCCGAAACCAAACAAGACAATCGCTAAACCAGCGGCGATCATTCCTAAAATAGCCAAAACTTTAATTAAGCCAAACCAAAATTCAAATTCACCATATGCCTTAACATTAAGGAGATTGATACAGGTGATTAATAATAATGCAGCGAGAGCAGAGACCCATTGTGGAATATCAGGAAACCAATAATTCACATAAACACCGACAACCGTAATCTCTGCCATACCGACGACGACCCACATAAACCAGTAGGTCCAGCCTGTTAGATAACCGGCAAATGGTCCAAGGTAGTGATTTGCATACGAGCTAAACGAACCTGATACCGGCTCAGCCACTGCCATTTCGCCAAGAGCCCTCATTATGGTGAAAATAATCATTCCTCCAATGATGTAGGAAAAAATGACGGCCGGACCAGCCGACTGAATTGTTGAGCTTGAACCGTAAAAGAGCCCTACTCCTATTGCTCCCCCAAGAGCAATTAACTGGATGTGCCGATTGTTTAACCCTCTCTTTAAATTTTCTCTCTCTTGACCTTTTTTCCCCAAGCAAAACACCTCATTTTATAAAATAAAAAGTTCATCTATCTAGTATGCAATTTTTATGACAAAAAAATTGAGTTAAGAAATAATATTCTTAACTCAATAATATAATCATTGAACCTGTTCATAGTCAATTCCGTATTTTCTCATTTTGTTTAGGACAATAGTGTAACTTCTCTTGGTGTCTTCTGAAAAAGAATAAAGGGATACCAGCTGGATAGGAGAATTACTACATATGGAAAAATAAACACAGGAGTGTATCGAATTGAATCTCCGTTTAGCCATCCGTTTTTGGAAAAAGATATTGATCAACAATCAATTCCCATACGAGGAAGTTTTCGATGAGGAAGATGGAGAAGAAATTGGATCGCAAGTATTTTTAACCAACAATACGGAGAACTAGCATGAAGAGAGAGGACTGATTTTTTTGGATGCAATGGTTGTCTTGTTGACGAATTTGTTTGAGAAAAACCGTAATGAAACGGAAGCTGTGCCGATGAAAAATTATATGAAGGTCCATTTTTCCTTCTTAGGAATCAAGTCACCGTTACGAAAGGAATTAGAAAAGCAATTTTTTAAAGATACAGGGTTGTTAAAAGAACCATTTAGTAAGGAATTTATTGTCGAGCTTTGGGAAAAGGATGAAAGGGAATATCAATATACGGCCTTGACTTATATAGAAAAATCCTTAAATAAGCTGCAAAAAACGGATTTGCCATTCATGGAGCAGCTGATTACCACGAAATCCTGGTGGGATACCGTTGATGCGATTGCGCCCAAGGCAGTTGGAAAAATCGCTGATAAGTTTCCAGAAGTGGTCCCAGAAACAATTGATGGCTGGGCAACTCACGATTATATGTGGCTTAAACGGGCAGCGATTCTTTTTCAATTAAAATACAAACAGAAAACGGATGAAGAGCTGCTTTATCAATACATACGGCAAAATGCCGCTAGTAAGGAATTTTTTATCCAAAAGGCGATTGGCTGGGCGTTACGAGAATATTCTAAGACAAATCCGGCTTCGGTGAAGAAGTTTATTGAAGGGCAGCCTTTGGCGCCATTAAGCGTTCGCGAAGGCAGCAAGTATCTTAGCTGAGCATGAAGGTGATATGGTAGGGGGGATTCATGTTAAAATGGCAATAATGAAAAAGAACAGAGGGTGAACAACATGATAAAATGTATAGCATCCGACATGGATGGAACATTATTAAATCCAGTTCAGCAAATCAGCAAGGAAAATAAGGAAGCCATTTTAAAAGCACAATCACAGGGAGTAGAATTTGTTGTGGCGACAGGCAGGTCCTATCAAGAGGCAATCTATGTCTTGTCTGAGGCAGACCTACATTGTCCAGTAATTTGTGTTAATGGAGCTGAGGTTCGCTCAAAAGAAGGAGAAGTTATTTCAGCAACGCCCATCAGTAAGCCATTGGCACAAGCAGTTGCCGCGATTTTAAAGGGACATGATGTGTATTTCGAGGTCTATACCAACAAGGGTGCATTTACGATCGATGGCGATAAAGCGATTTCGACGCTTGTTGACATTATTGTCAGCGCTAATCCTGAGGTAAACCGAGAAGAGGCCACATATGCTGCAGGAGCAAGGCTCCGTGCCGGCTTGGTCTATACAATTGAAGATTATCAAGTTTTATTTGATGAAGAAGAGTATCAAATCTATAAGCTGCTAGCTTTCTCATTTGATTCTGACAGACTTGGAGCAGCCAGCAACTCCCTTGCAGATTTTGAAGAATTGGCTGTATCTACCTCAGGTCATGAAAATCTCGAAATTACCAATAAAATGGCGCAGAAAGGGATTGCCCTTGAAGCATTCGCCAAAGCAAATGGGTTTTCCCTGGAGGAGACAATGGCGATTGGTGACAATTATAATGATGTCTCGATGTTTGAAAAGGCGGGAAGAGCAGTGGCAATGGGAAATGCAAGCTTTGAAATAAAGTCTCTATGTGATGTCGTAACTGACACCAATGACGAAAGCGGCGTGGCGAAGGCGATTTTAGAAGTGTTATAGGTAGGGGGGCCCTCATGGACAAAGCTGGTTCTATTTTACTTGTGATGATATTGTTGCTTTCTGGCTGTTCTTTTTTTGAAAAAAAGGATGTGCATCAAGAGGACAATAAAGCTGTTGTCACTCATTCTGACGTAGAAGTAGTCGCTGGAAATTTATCTGTCCCATGGTCGATTGATCAGGTGAATCAAACTTTCTACATTAGTGAACGGACCGGCAGCGTTGTCAAAATCGAAGACGGTAAAATGGAACGCCAACCTGTGCATTTAGAAATGCCGCTGGCAGATGCGGCTGAAGCGGGACTACTTGGCTTTGTCCTTGACCCAAAGTTTTCGGAAAACCAAAAAGCATATGCATATTATACTTATTCCGATGAGGAGAAAGGTCAATTTAATCGGATCATCGTTTTAAAGACGAATGGTACCGAATGGGCAGAAGGAGAAGTTCTTCTCGATAAAATTCCCAGTGCTGCCTATCATCATGGGGGTAGACTGAAGATAGGTCCTGACGGAATGCTTTATATTACAACAGGCGATGCAACATCGCCGGCCGTCGCACAAAAGCTGAACTCGTTAAATGGGAAAATATTACGGATGAATCTGGACGGGACCATTCCGGGTGATAATCCTTCTCCGAATTCGTATGTTTACAGCTATGGCCACCGGAATCCACAAGGGCTAGTGTGGATCCAAGGTGTGCTGTATGAGAGTGAGCACGGCCAATCGGCCCATGACGAAATCAATGTGATCAAACAAGGTGCCAATTATGGCTGGCCGGTTATTCAAGGGATGAGTAAGAGAGCAGGTATGGAGACGCCGTTATTTCAATCTGGAGATGAAACTTGGGCGCCTTCCGGAATGGCAGTCGCTGATGGCAAGCTTTTTGTGGCGACGTTAAGAGGGAATACGGTTCGGGAATTTGATTTGGAACAGAAACAGACCAAGCCCGTGATCACAGGACTAGGAAGAATCCGTGACATTTACGTCGACGGAGACTACTTATATTTTGTCAGCAACAACACCGATGGCCGGGGCACCCCCGATGAAAAAGACGACAAATTATATCGCGTCCCGTTAAGGGACTTGAAATAAATGGGAAACGGTGTCAGGCACCATGTGAAAAATTCACATGGTGCCTGACACCGTTTCTGTTATAGTATTTCAATTTTTAAGGAGTTGACCTGGGAGACGAGGAGTTCTTCGTATTTTTGCTGGGCTTGGTAGTAGATTTCTTGGTCTCCAGCTTTTGGGTTTTCCTTTTTAACTTGGTCGACTAAATCCTGTTGGACTTTCCGCGATAGGACAATCATCTTATACTGTTGCTTTTCAGTTGCCCAAAACTGGTCTGCGCCGTATTCAGTGATTAGCCTTTTCGCTGATTCAAACTGGTTATACTGGTCGCGGACCTTCATTATTGCCTGGTCGACTTCAGCAGCTGTCGCCTGGTGACCTTTTTCATCCGCGAGCATCGCCATAGAGCGGAGGCGGATAATTTGCGTGAGTAATTGGTTTTTATCGTCACTGATTTTTTCCTGTGAATCTAAGTAGGCTAGTTCTTCCTCTAACTGCTTACCGCTATATTTTTTTTTTGCCGTTTCGCGGTTGATTTCTAATTGAAGCTGATTAATCAACTGATAAAAGGCTAAATCCTCTTTGGTGATCCATTCACCATTCATTTTTGCGACACCTTTAGGCGTAACAACGTTGATATCGACTACTTTTTCTGCCTTTTTTCCATCTTCCTTTGCTAATGTAAAGGCGGCTTCATATTTACCTGTCATCGGCAGCTTCACTTTCCCGGAATAAGTACCGTTCTTTCCTTCCACCAGCTTTACATTATAGGTGCCGTGATCCATATTTGTCATTGACAGCTCTACGGAAACGTCAAGACCTTTAACCGCTTTTTTGTTTTCGGTTACTTTAAATTCAAACGCACTAGCCGTATCCTTTTGGTAATAGAGCTCCTTCGTGACCTCAATTTTATAATCAGGTCCCGAACTGCAGCCGGTTATCAGTGCGATCAGAAGAAGCAGCGCTAACATCACTCGTTTCTTCATGATTCCATTCCCCCTAAATGATGTGTTTCTAAAAATTCATCCACAGTGAATTTCTCCATTTTCCCATTATCTAAATAAGCAACATGTGTACAAACCTGGCGGATTTCATCGAGATGATGCGACGAGAGAAGAATCGTTTTATCATGAAGTGATTTCAATACCTCCAGGATTTCCTTTCTTCCCATCGGGTCAATCCCGCTTGTCGGTTCATCTAAAATCAAAATGCTAGAATCTTGGTAGAGGGTTATCGCCAAACCAAGGCGCTGCAGCATTCCCTTAGAATAAGACTTTACCTGGACTTCGCGGTCGTCCCACAAGCTAACCGACCTTAGTGAAAGCTCAATCCGTTCGAGGTCAGCCGCCTTCTCAACAGCTTCCGCAAAAAAGGTCATATTCTCAAGCCCGGTCAGCATCGGGTAAAGCATAAACTTTTCTGGCAAGTAGGCAATCGCCTTTTTCCATTCGTCATTTTTCTTCGTGACTTTAATTCCATTAATCACAATCGACCCTTGCTTCACAGGTAATAAGCCTAGCAAACTATTAATGAACGTTGATTTCCCAGCGCCATTCCGGCCGACTAACGCGCAAATTTCATGTTTATGAACCTCAATCGTGATCGCATCTAGCACTGTTTTTTTCCCGAACGATTGGTTTAAATTCTCCACCTTTATCATTCGTACCCCTCCTTACGGTTGAACACAATCGCCGTACCAAAGGAAACGGCAAGCCAGAAAATCAAATTTCCAAGCAAAAAGAATACCGGCTTTGTCCACATGAATGCCTGCAATAGCCTTGACATGTGACCAAACGAATACACGCCCATCCCGGTTTCCAGGTACATTCTAACGGACTGAAGCGGATTTAAAAAATAAACGGATGAAAATAATTTTACATTTTCGTAGGTGACGTCAGGTAAAAATGATAGCAGAATAAAATCGTGCAGGAAGAAAAAGTAAAACCATACAAATATCGTATAGCCAATGATCTGCATCCGCGAACGGCTGAAGCTGCCGATAGCTGCCCCCATTTGCAAGAATATCAGTGCCATGAGCACAATCGCTGCCACAAATATCAAATAGCTTTTAATATCGAGTTGAAAAGTAAATTTTAATAGCAGTAAATACAAGAAAAACCAACCAATGAGCGGGACAAGAACTACTGTATAGAGCCCGAGGCTTTTTTTAACCAAAAAGCTTGGATAATTATCCTTCTTCGTCAACAGCATGATTAACGTCTTCTGTTCCTTTTCTTGAAAAATCGAGAACGCCCCGATAAATAGGCAAAGAATTGGAATAAAGTAAATGAGCGTATCAAACAGATTGATTAACAGAATATAAAATCCTTTATCAAAGGAAAGGGCGGTGGATCGAAACAAAATGCTGATTGTTAGGATAACAATGATGCTTAAAGAAAGCCACAGTCCTTTACCCCTTATGTTTTCCTTCCATTCCTTCCAAATATAATGCATAGTTGATGTCTCCCCTTTATTAAGATCAACATGACCGCCAGTCCGATGGCAAGATAAATGATAGATGAATGTTTGCCTTTTGCGGTTGTTAATGGGTATGAATCCTTAAACATAACTTCATCGTCTTTCAATGTTGCATTTATTTTTTCATATATCGTAATCGCTGGACTTTTTAAAAATAAATTAGTTAGTTCTTGGTCCTCAATTAATTGGTGGAGGGAAGAATGATAGGTAATTGGAAAATCCCCGATGCCGTCTTGGTTTAAATCAGTCAACGGAAAGGTGGAGCCCCAATTGTTTCCTTTGCCATTCTTGCTCCAGGAATTGTTTTCTCCTTTGCCGCCAAGAGTAACCGCGGGAATCGTATTTTCGGAAATTTGGTTTAGCGTGAACGTTTGGTCATTGGAACTGGCCCAAAGCTCAATGCCAATTTGATTTTGGATAATTTTATTGTTGAGAATCGTATTTCTCGTGGCCTGGTCAATATACAATCCTCGCTGGTTCATGTAAAAGGTATTGTTATTTATATAATTATCATTGGCTTGTAAAAGCAATAAGCCAAACGATTGGTTTCCATAGTTAATGATAAATTGGTTGTTTTCTAATTTCAGGTGATTCGAGTTCATGACAGCAGCGCCGCCAGTATTCATCGTAAACACATTTCTTTTAAAAATATTTTCGTCTGAGTACATGTAATGCAGACCATATCGAGTATTGGTAATGTTATTGTCATAGCTTTTATTGTTATTGGCATAATCAAAGAACATGCCGTCCCGTGTGCCGTCGACGGTGTTGTTGGATAATAGATTATCATTTGCATAGAAAACATGAATTCCATTACCCTGGGCGGCAATTTCCCCTTTTCCCATTCCTTTAATTTCGTTATAACGGATGATATTATGGTGGGCCTTGCTTAAATAAATACCGTGAAAAGAATGGCGGATTTTGATGTGCTCAATCACATTGTTATCTGAATAAATCTTGATAGCTGCGTATTCCTCGGCAGAGTTTCGGTTCATGCTGCCGTGGGTTACCGTTAAATGGCTAAGCTTCACATGAGGAGCTTTGACAGAAATCACGTTACCGGTTCCGTCTCCTTTGATCACGGTTTTATTTGCGCCAATAATCGTCATGCTTTTAGTGATAACGATATTGCCTTCATACGTTTTATTTTCAAGCTTCAACACCGCCCCCTCTTTCATGGAGTCGATGATTGCTTGCAAGTTTTCGGCTGCCATATTTTTCTCAGGTTTCACGAGGAAAAAGAGAGAAAAAACGAAAAGAAAGAGCGTCATTTTTTTCATTTTTTTCGATCCTTCCATAACGGAATTAGCAATAGAATAAAGGCTGCGATCACGAAATAGATACCTGTACCAAGTAAGCTGTGTGTCGTAAAGTTTGCTACCGTATTCTGTCCAATAATCGGCGGGACAAATGGATCAATTTTAATCGGTGCTTTTGGACTTAAATTAGTCCCGTATTTTTGCAAGGCGAAATGAAGATCCAATACTCCTACCACACCGCCAATGGTAATAATGCCAATTAATCCGTAAAGCACTTTCTTATTGCGAAGGATGGCAGTTAAAAGAGTAAGGACGGCTAATCCACCAATAAGGTAGGAAAGGTAGGATAATTCAGGGAAATTTTCTTTACTGAAATTCGACATTCCGATATAGTGGTTAAGCCCGTTAATAATATCAATTTCTCCCTGTAGCTTGTTCGGATAGACAATAATATTTAAACCTTCAGGATATTGCGGTGCATAAAAGACCATCTTCCACCACGGAAAGAATAAGGAAACAACAATTAATATGGCTGAAACGGTTATGAGTAATGAAGAAGTAATCGATAATTTATGTCTTTTCCTACTATCATTCAAGAAAACCACTCCTGTTATAGTGACAAATTGATTGAATAGAGAGGGGTATCAACCTCTCAAATTGATACCCACACATCATGATTTTTAATTCTTCGGTTTTACTAGGAAGTAGCCGTTCATTTCCTGGTGCAGTGCAGAGCAGAAGTTTGTACAATAGATTGGGAATGTCCCCGCTTTATCAGCAGTAAACTCCATGGTATTCGTTTGACCAGGCTGAACTTCCATGTTTAAGTCATAGCTGTTGATGGCAAAACCATGAGTAATATCCTCATCGAAGTCAATATTGGTTAAATGGATAAATACATGGTCTCCTTGGTTAACCTCAATCACGTCAGGGCGTTTTGCTTTATGGTCAAAAATAAATCTTGAGCGCATCGCAATTCCGTAAACGTGTACCTCGTTGCCTTTACGAACAATTTTTGTATCATTTTGTTTATAGACGGCATCTGGATTCTTTGTATCCTTTGGATAAACATTAATGGTTTTAATCTTATCTGCCTTAATCATCTGGGCATAGTGCGGCTCTGGATCAACCGGTGCCGACAGAATGACCTTCATTTTGCCGCTGATGTCAATTAACTGCATCGATTCAGGGTGTGAAGGTCCAACTGACAAGTAGGTGTCCTTGGCAATTTTGTTCAGCGCAACGAGCCAATGTCCATCAGGTGATACGGTGTCGCCCTCAGCGGCAACAGAGTGTCCTGGTGAATATTGTACAGGGACACGGTCTAATGTCTTACCAGTTTTAGGATCCCACTTAACAATTTCAGAAGAAATGAACATGGTGGTATAGGCCATGCCTTTGTCATCAAATTGTGTATGAAGTGGTCCAAGCGCATTTTCAGGGTTTACTTCTCGTTCCATGACTGATTTGTAATTAAGAATCGGAATCCCGTTACGTTCACCAGCAAATTCCTTGTTTTCAACAGCCTTAAATGCTTTTTCAAATGAGAACACGGTCATCGTAGGTGCGAGTTTACCAGAGGCGATGAAGAATTTGCCGTCAGGTGTGACGTCCACGCCGTGTGGTGATTTCGCAACCGGTACTAAATAAATGCCACCCTTTTGTTTTTCAGGGTAAATCATCTTTTGACCATCAACATCTTCGTACTTTCCTTCTTTAACCATCTTCTCAAGCTCTTTCCAGTTAAAAAGAACGATATAGTCACGGTCTGCTTGTGATGCATTCACTTCCATTGTGGTTGTTGATTCTTCTGTATTATAGGTGGTCATAACGGCCCAATCAGCCGAGCCTTTTTTACCAGCATCAGACAGGTCATAGGACCAAGGTGGAAGGGCAACCTGGTAAGCAATATTTAACTTGACATTCTTTTCGTCAAAGGTAACTGCAGACATGACCCCACGGTATTTTTGGCTGTAGTCGTCAAGTGATTCATACTTTTGACCCACCGGTACAGCGAAACGAGTTGGCAGGAACATATACTCCGTATTTTCTGTAACAAATGCGGCGCAGTGAGGACCGGCCGTGTTTGGAACCTTGATGATGTCTTTTGTCGTGAAGGTTTTCAAATCAACGACAGCTGCACGGCTATTGCCGACATCGGTTGCGAACATCCATTTCCCATCATAGTCGCCTTTTGTTTCCGAGAAGGCTGGATGGTGAAGATCACCCCAAGTATAGCCGCCCATTAGTTTTTTGGAATGCTCATCAAAGCCATAGCCTGTTGCGGAATCCTGTGAGAAAACCGGAATGGTTCTGATTTTTCGCATCGATGGAACCCCATAGATAAACATTTGACCAGAGTGGCCGCCGGATGCAAATAAATAATAGTCATCTTTTTGACCGAATGGAACATAAACCTTTTCGGCATTGCTCTTGTTGCTAGAAGCAGCTTCAGTGTTTGTTTTTCCGGAAAAGTCCGCAAAAGAGATTGTTGCTGCAATGAAACCGACAAGCAAACCTGAAACAATCGGAATCCATTTTTTCATTCAATTACACCACCTTTTTATTTCGCTTCAGATGCTTGCTTAAGTAGGTCTAAAACCTGCTTACGCTCATCATCTGTTAATGGATTTTTACCAATAACGCCTGACATAACGGCTGAAGTTGGCTGTTTTAAGAATTCTTCAATCGGCTTGCCATGTTTTCCTTCAACGTTACCAAAGGCTTGTGAAAGGTCCGGCCCGACTTGGCCTCCTTTTAAGTTCAATGCTTCAACGCTATGGCAGCCAAGGCATCCTCGTTTATTAAGAATGTTGTCTTCGCTGATTGAAGAAGTTGCTGTTTCTTTTGAATCAGGACTCTTTGTGGTAGTGGAGTCCTTTGTTTCTGTCTGTGTTACCTGCGGTTGTTTTTCGGAGTCCCCCATTATGACACCAAATACAAGATAGCCAAGGCCGAAGCCAAGTAGAGCACAAATAACAAAGCTTATGATTGCTTTTTGCACGATTGTCCCCCCTCCTTTTTTGGCCGATAGGAAAGTAAATTTTCCCATCAGGCATAAGTGCAACTACGCTAATGAACCGCCCCTTGGGCTTGCTAATCGGCGAGTTTTCTTTATCTAATGAACAACTCCATCCTAAACTCCCATTGTTATTAAAAGAGTGATGCATCTCACAGGAAAATAATTATTTTTGAACATTTTGTGAAAGCGTTACCAAAGTCTAATAAAATAGCATTTGAAAAAATGAACGTTTTGTGAACATCGTCACTGTATGCTGAGGAAAAGGTGTTAATAATGGATGGTAATAATTGTATTTCGTGAGGAAGGTGCGAAACGTGAATCGTGTTGATTGTTGCAGTCTTTGTACGCTGTTTTACCGTGAATACTAACAAAAAAAGCCCTCCGACTACGAAGGGCCTTTCGATATTCTGTAAAAGTAATGCTTCATTGTCCGAGAGAGTGCGAATCCCACCATTTGGGTAAAAGAAAAGCCTGTTCATCGCCTGAGAGGGTGAGAATCTCGTCTTTTAGGTCAATGAAACAACCACAGGGTTAATTATTTAGTAAATTTATATGTCCAAAA
Source organism: Neobacillus rhizosphaerae (assembly GCF_937468385.1). Classification (GTDB taxonomy): domain Bacteria; phylum Bacillota; class Bacilli; order Bacillales; family Cytobacillaceae; genus Neobacillus; species Neobacillus rhizosphaerae. The sequence continues at coordinate 144,709 of NZ_CALBWS010000004.1, read as the reverse complement.
CCGCTCATTGTTAATCCACACCATAATTTGTGGGTCTTGGTTTTTTAACTTCTCTTCCATGTCAGTAAACATTTGCTCTGTCTGCGAGCGGTGAGCCTTAATGGCAGCGAGCTTTGTGTTAGCAACAGGGGTAATATTGTTGATAATGTCTGCTTCACCAAGCTCCTCCACACAATTATTAGAGAAAGCGACGCAGTGTAATGTTGGACGCGAAGCCACTGGAATCATTTCCACAGCCCTCACGACCGCCGCACCGGTGGCATCATGGTCAGGATGGACCGAATAGCCTGGATAAAAAGTAATAATAAGTGAAGGATTTACATCTTCAATCAATGCTAACATCGTGTTCGCCAGTTTATCTTCATCCTCAAATTCAATTGTTTTATCGCGGAATCCCAGCATGCGCAGGTCTTGGATGCCCAAAACCCGGGCTGCTTCCGTTAATTCCGTTTTTCTAATTTTGGGAAGATTTTCCCGATTGGTAAACAAGGGATTACCCATGTTACGTCCCATTTCCCCTAAGGTTAAACAAGCATAGGTAACAGGGGTTCCGTTCTGCACGTGAGTCGCAATCGTCCCTGAGACCCCAAACGCTTCATCATCTGGATGGGGAAAAACGACTAAAAGCTGACGTTCTTTTTCCATTACCATTCTCCTTTCCGGATTTATTTTTATCAAGTTCTTTTTGACTTCAATAACTGTCAAGCTCCAACGCCTAGGGGCCCGAGGTCACAAGCTAATTCGTTGAAAAGGTTAAAGAACAGCCTTTCCGTTGGTTCGTCTTGTGCTTGTAGCCTAACCAAGACCTATCTGCCTTTCTTATTCAAAGGGCGTACGGCTGAGTTCCAACGCAACGGCTAACTTCCCTTTTTGATCATGGCCAGCTAACAGCAGGCGGCCTTGCTCATCGACTTCAAAATGTGTCAGCCCTTCTGCATACACCCAGCCAAGGTTTATTTTCAATCCAGCCCGGTACGGTCCATTACCAGTAATTTTCCCCAATTCATAACGAACTAAGGCATTGCGGATATAGGCACCAGCGGAAAAGAAAGATTGATCGTTATGTGATGCGTAGGCACCATTCGTCGTTTCAAGGTGAAGATAAACATCTTGATTTGCGAAGCTGTTAATGGTTTCCTGTACGCTTTTTACATCAATTGACTCCAAAATTATCTTCTCCTTTCCTAATCAAAATAACTTAAGTTAATAATGTTACTATCATACTAAAATCAGTTACAAAATGCGAAATCCATGCTTGAAAAAAATCGAGCCACCATTTTGAAATGGGGCTCGATTTTTGCAGAAATAAGTTCGTTTTTAGTGTTGCCGATAGGCACCATGCCAGGTAGGACCTACATATTCGTTTAAGCGGAAGCCTTGCTCGATAGCAGCTGTGATAAACGCCTTCGCCACATCAACTGCTTCATAAACAGATTTCCCTTTAGCAAGCTCGGCCGTAACCGCTGATGAGTAGGTACATCCAGCACCATGAGTATACGTTGTGTCAAATTTTTCAGATTCGTAAAGCTTGAATTCCTTTCCATCATAAAGGAGGTCGACAGCTTTTTCCTCTGAATGAAGCTTACTGCCACCTTTAATTAGCACAAATTTTGCGCCTAAGTTATGGATTTTTACAGCTGCTTCTTTCATTTCAGCTACTGTTCGAGGTGTTTTCATCCCCGCAAGCTGTCCAGCTTCAAAAAGATTTGGCGTCACGACTAAGGCACGTGGCAGCAACAGTTCGCGCATGGCATCGGTTGTTTCCGGGTTCAACACCTCATCTTCGCCTTTGCAAACCATAACCGGATCAATGACGACTCGCTCCAGTTTGTTTTCATCAATCACTTTCGCAGCCAATTCAATAATTTCAACGGTTCCCAGCATGCCTGTTTTCATCGCATCGATACCGACGGAAAGAATGGTATCTAATTGTGTCTTAAGTGTATCCACAGCAACTGGGAAAACGCGATGGTGCCAATCTATTGGATCCATTGTCACGATAGTGGTTAGGGCAGTCATTCCATAGACTCCAAGTTCCTGGAAAGTTTTCAAATCCGCTTGAATCCCGGCGCCGCCACTTGTATCTGAACCTGCAATCGTCATTACTTTTTTAATCGTCATTATGTACTCCTCCTCAAAAAGGCTCTTAAATTCTTCATTTATTATTATTATAAAACATCTGAAAAAATATAGCAGATATGAAACATCACTCTCGCAAAAAAAAAACCAAACAGGTTTTTGTCATTCCTGACAACCTGAATGGGTTTCCAATGAATGGGGAACCTTTACATGCATGTTCCCCTTATTTTGTTACTGTCTCTAAAGCTACTTCTATCATGTCATTAAACGTAGTTTGTCGCTCTTGGGCCGTAGTTTGTTCCCCGGTTAGAATATGGTCGCTGACAGTTAGCAACGTTAAGCCCTTAACACCAAATTTAGCCGTAAGATAATAAAGTCCTGCTGCTTCCATCTCGACAGCTAAAACACCGTGCTTACCAAGCTTAGTGAATTCATCATCATTGTCTGTATAGAAAACATCGGAAGAAAGGACGTTACCTACATGAAGCTGTAATCCTTTTTCGCTGCCAATTTCGTAGGCCTTCTTGATTAACTCAAAGTTCCCAATTTGCGGGAAGTCGTAACCAGGGAATTGACTCCGAATGATGGCTGAATTGGTTGCTGCTGCCTGAGCGATAATCACATCGCGAATGTTTACGTTTTGTTGAATGGCCCCGCATGTCCCAATACGGACAAGATTTTTAGCACCATAGTCGTTAATCAGTTCGTGTATATAAATTGAGGCGGATGGCATTCCCATCCCTGTCCCTTGGATAGAAACGGGTTTCCCTTTATATTTTCCCGTGAAACCCAACATCCCGCGAACCTGATTATAGCAAACAGCCTCTTCAAGGAAAGTCTCAGCAATATATTTTGCCCGTAACGGATCACCTGGTAATAAGACGGATTCGGCAATTTCGCCAACTTTTGCGTCAATATGAAAACTCATCTGTTATCCCTCCGATAATATTGTTTGTATTGCGCCATTTTATGATTCGTCAAAAAATATAGCACAATCATCCATAAATAATCTGTTAAGGGGATAACCGCATTTTTGTGAACTAGTTAACAAAATATTGGTGAAAGTGGTTACTGAAATTAACCGCTTCCGTTTGCTACTATGGTAAAGATATGGCTAAAAATTATTCCACTTCCTTAGTGAAGGAATCTCTTCTGTTTCACTACAGAGCGCTTCCAATTTATTTTTATCTAATAGGTAAAGATGCTTTTCACGGATATCGATTAGCCCTTCAGTTTGAAAATCGTTAAGTGTTTTCGATATCGACTCACGGGTGACCCCGAGCATCCCGGCAAGGAGGGAATGAGTGATTTTTAGGTCAATTTTATCAATATCGCTGTTTGGTTTTCCAAAATTATAATAAAGGTCCATAATTAAGTTCGCCGCCTTTGTTCGGACGTCGTAAAAGGTTAAATAACGGATCAAACGGTTCAGCATCCGAGTGCGTTCTACTAGGATCATATAGGCCTTTTTTAGGACAGATGGATAGGAATCTACGATTTGGAGAAAGTCCTGCTTGGTCATCAGCCATACTGTAACATTGTCTAGTGCTTCAATGGAAGAAATTCGGTGATTACCGTTGGACAACGCTTCCACTTCTCCTAAAATATCACCAGGCATGGCTATGCTGAGGATAATTTCCTTTCCTTCATGAATCCTATATATTTTCACCATTCCGGAGCGAATCAGATATACATCTTCACTTTGGTCATTTTCAAACATAAGGACATGATTCTTTTTAAATTTCCGTTCTTTTAAAAGGGGAAGAATTTGCGATAAGTCATTCTCGGGTATGCCTGAGAAGATGGCTATATTAGAAAGATTGGTAATCATAAACATACATCCTTTAACGATTTTATTCACTAGGTGGCATGGGTATTAAGAAAGAATTTTTGGAAAAATGTTAGGAGAGATTGGCGAATAGGATTGTTAATCTTAATTTTACCTAATCATATCGGCATTGACAATTTGGAGGATAAGACATTCTTTGGAAAGGTAGGATATTAAGTTGAGTAAAAATTTACAGAAGTTATTTCCTCTTCATGGGGAACAGACAAATACTCGTACGGAAGTTATTGCGGGATTAACTTCTTTTATGACGGTCGCCTACATTATTGTTGTGAATGGAGCCATCTTACGGTCAGCTGGAATGCCTTATGAAGCCGTGACCATTGCAACGGTCATCTGCTCCTTTTTAGGCTGTATGCTGATGGCGCTTTGGGCCAATTCTCCACTAATTATTGTTCCCGGAATGGGAGATAACGCTTTTTTTGTTTATACCCTTGTATTATCTTTAGGACTTACATGGCAGCAAGCACTTGCGGCCGTTTTTTTAGCCGGTATTGTTTTTACAATTACTTCGATTTCCAAGGGGGCCGTGTATTTATCAACCGCGATTCCGAAGTCGATGATCAATGCGATAACGGCTGGAATTGGCTTGTTTATTGCGTTTCTTGGGTTTAAAAATGGCGGATTAATTGTGGCAAGCAAGGGGACATTTGTTCAATTAGGCAGTCTTAGTGATCCGAATGTGTTAACGACCTTAGTAACGTTATGCATTTTGCTGCCGTTGTTTTTACGCAATGTAAAGGGAAACTTCCTGATTGGAATCATTGCTGGAACGTTGATCGGCTCTTTGTTTGGAATTGTTGATTTTTCCAATTTGGGTGATTTTAGTTTCTCGTTTAATGGATATGAACAGGTCTTTTTCGCCTTTGATTTCAGTCAAATCAGCACGGTTAATTTTTGGATAGCTGTTTTCTCGTTATCGATGGTCATCATATTTGAGAACATGGGGGCACAGCTTGGGATGCTTCCAAATAAAGATAAGTTTCGGAAGTCGTTTCAGGGAATTGCTGTTTCTGTCATAGGGGCAGGAGTTTTTGGCTGCAGCCCGACGACGACAGCAGCAGAGTCAGCGACAGGGATTGCCGCAGGAGGAAGGACAGGCTTAACTTCTTTTACAACAGGACTGCTTTTTATCCCGGCATTGTTTCTTATTCCGCTTTTCAAAGTAATCCCGAATGCGGCTATCGCTCCGGTGCTCATTATTGTCGGCTGCCTCATGATCCAAAGTCTAAAAGAAATACCACTCGACGACTTCACCGAGGCTTTTCCAGCCTATTTAATGATGACGATGATGCCGCTAACCTTCAGCATCGCTAACGGGCTCGCCTTCGGCTTCATTGCCTACCCGCTAGTAAAACTCGTTACCGGCCGAAGAAAAGAAGTATCCGTAACAATCTACATCATCGCCACACTATTCCTGCTTTACTTTATATCTAGTGTGATTTAGTGGTTAATGGTGTCAGGCACCATCGGTGGACATTTGTCCTCTGTAGGCGGACGCTGTGAAACTATTCCCTAGGTGAATGAACGACCAACCTTTGTTTTTTACGGGTTGGTTTTTTTTAAGATAAGAAAGTATAAAATTTTCGACTTTGAGAATTGTCCAGCTCCAGCGCCCAGCGGCTAGTGTACTTCGCCCTTTTCCCTACGATAAGTCAACATCGGATCGCTATCGCTCTCCGTGTTTCCTTTAGCTAATCAGAATTTATTTCCTAAATTCTGAACGCATAAATTCAACTACGCCTCTGTCTTCGCCTAACGGCTTGCCAGTCGGCGAGTTTACATTTATCTCAGTCAAAGTGCTCCAGTCCATACGCCGCGCAAAGGAAGCTTGCGCTTTTCTTATTTTGACGGAAAAATGACAAATAGCTCATTTATACTATTTACACACGCATAGAGTGATAAATGTTACTTTCGGAAAGTGCAGGGAGCAGTACGATGGTTATAAAAGGAAGCGAGATACGGCATGAAATCGCTTTCGATTGACATCTAAATAATATTAACATAGTGGTTAACTTGCGAGTTCACAAAAATGTTGAAAATATGACACAAATATGAAAAAGAATGATTGAAGTCTTGTTATTTATCATATTGAGTTTGTTAGTAAGTAAAAAGTAACGCCAAAAGATCTTCTATATTTAGGTTACAATTTTCGACAAAGTGACAAATGTCGCTGAGTGCAATTGGTACTGTTTTTACAATGATTAAATAAGGAAAAATTTCCTTAGGGAGGGAAAACCATGAACCGCAAAGGTTGTCCGGATGAATATCCAATTTCCTTGATTATAAACGGTTATGAAATGGCTGTTTTTCAACTGACAAAATACGACCTCGATGATTGGGCATATGGCTATTTGTTTTCTGAAGGATTTATTCAGGAAGCAAGCGATATAGAATCCGTCATCATCAACGAAGAAATGGGCACCATCAACGTTGCACTCCGCACACATTTTGATGAAGACCAAGTTTTTTCGAAAAAGAAGCATTACACGGCAGGTTGCGGCAGAGGAGTCACCTTCTTCTCGATGACAGATGTGAAGAATTTTGACAAAGTGGCGTCAAGCAATTCCTATCCATTAAGTTATCTCTTAAAAAAGCGAAGTGAATTTGCTCAAAATTCCTCACTTTATTTAGAGACAGGCGGGATGCATGGAGCCTGTATTGTGGATGAAACGGGCAATATGACGATTCGCGAAGATATTGGCCGTCACAATGCCGTCGACAAGATTATTGGTCACGCAATTAGAAATTGTTTACAGCCTGAACGGTTAATTTTACTCACAACTGGACGGGTTTCATATGAAATGCTCTCAAAAGCTGCCAAATTTGGCTTTCCAATTATCGGTTCACGTACAGCAGCCACCAAACAGGCAGTACAGCTCGCAAAATACCTAAATATCGAGGTAATTGGCTATTTAAGAGGGAAAATGGCCACGATTTATACCTCAACAGGCAGGGTTGAAAATGATGTAAATATCGAGCTAGCTGCAGAGATGCATTGAAAGGGGGAGTTTAAAAGTAAGGAATTATTTTTAGAGAGAAAAAGGGATGTTCTAATCAATATTTTTGGGAAGGAGAATAGTGATGGTTGAAATGAACTTAAATCGCCGGCAATTTTTAAAGCTATCAGGAGCAACAGCAGCAACACTAGCTGTGGTCGAACTGGGTTTTAATGAGAAAAAAGCCTATGCGAAAACAAAAGAATTCAAAATTGCCAAAGCTACTGTAACACCAACCATTTGCTGCTACTGTGGTGTCGGATGCGGAATCCTCGTTCACACCAAAAACAATACTGTGGTTTATACGGAAGGGGATCCGGATAGCCCAATTAACGAAGGCAAGCTATGCAGCAAAGGAACAACATTAAGACAGTTATATACTTCTGAAAAACGCTTAACAAAACCGCTTTACCGTGCACCAGGAAGTAATAAATGGGAAGAAAAAGATTGGGAATGGATGCTTGATACCATTGCCAAACGAACAAAAGAAACACGCGACAACTCGTTCGTCGAAGTAGAAAACGGAGTTACCGTTAATAAAACCGAAAAGATTGCCAGCCTTGGCGGGGCGGCACTTGATAACGAAGAAACCTATTTGCTCTCGAAACTAATGAGAGGGCTTGGTATTACTTATTTAGAACACCAGGCACGAATATGACATAGTTCTACGGTTGCCGGTCTGGCACCTACATTTGGTCGTGGAGCAATGACTAACCATTGGAATGATCTGCAGCATACTGATTGTGCGTTAATCATAGGCGCAAACCCTGCTGAAAACCATCCAATTAGCTTTAGATGGTTAACAAAAGCAAAGGAAAACGGCGGTAAAATTGTTTCTGTTGACCCGCGTTTTACTAGAACATCGTCACAGGCTGACGTTTACGCTGCACTCCGCTCCGGTACGGATATTCCGTTTGTCGGCGGGATGATTAATTATGCGATTGAAAACAATCTCATCCATAAAGAGTATGTTGCTAAATATACAAACGCTGCCTTTATCGTCAAAGAAGGCTATGACTTTAAGGATGGCTTATTCTCAGGCTATGACGAGGCAAAAAGAGCGTACGATAAAACAAAATGGGGAATTGAAACTACAGAAGATGGCAAGCCGGTGAAGGATGAAACCTTAGAGCACCCGCGTTCTGTATTCCAACTAATGAAAAAACATTATTCCCGTTATGATGTAAAAACAGTAACAACTGTAACAGGAACACCAGAAGAAGACTACTTAAAGGTTTGTAAAACCTTCTGTGAAACCGGTAAGGTCGGAAAAGCAGGAACCATCTTGTATGCGATGGGAACCACTCAGCATACCGTCGGCTCACAGAACGTTCGCATCTATGCTATCTTACAGCTTCTGTTAGGAAACATCGGCTTACCTGGCGGCGGAATCAACGCGATGCGCGGCGAATCCAATGTTCAAGGCTCAACAGACTTTGGTTTATTATTTGATAACCTAACAGGCTATCTAGGTGCACCAAAAGCATCAGTTCCAGAGCATGCCACATTGAAAGGCTACTTGGAGAAAGAAACACCAAAAACAGGCTATTGGAGCAATAAGCCAAAATTTGTTGTCAGCTTACTGAAATCATGGTACGGCGCGAATGCTACGAAGGATAATGAATTCGGCTATCAATTTTTACCAAAGGGAAATAAAAACTACTCACACATGAACTTATTTAATGCCATGTCCAAGGGCGAGCTTGACGGTGCCTTCCTATTTGGAACCAACCCAATTGTCGGCGGACCGAATGCTGGTAAAGAAAAAGAAGCACTTGGCAACTTGAAGTGGATGGTAGCGATTGACCTTTGGGAAACAGAAACCTCCGCTTTCTGGCAAAAAGAAGCGGGCAGTGACCCATCAAAAATCAATACAGAAGTATTCCTGCTTCCAGCGAGTTCTTCATTTGAAAAAGAAGGCAGTATTTCCAACAGCTCACGCTGGATGCAATACCGCTGGAAGGCAATTGATTCAAGAGGCGAAGCACGACCAGACCTAGATATCATCCATGAATTTGCCTTAAAACTTAAAAAGCTATATGCCAACAGTCCAAAATCAGCAGACAAACCGTTCTTAGCTCTTGATTGGAACTACGGAAACGGTGAAGAACCAGATATAGATCTAGTAGCGAAAGAAATCAATGGCTATGATCTAAAAACTGGTAAATTGATTGCGAATTTTGGTGCCTTATTAGACGATGGCACAACTTCATGTGGTAACTGGATTTATTCCGGCTTCTATCCTGAAGAAGGAAAGAACAAATCCAAGAACCGCGATAACAAGGATACGGGCGGCGAACACTATTTGAACTGGTCATATGCATGGCCAATGAACCGCCGGATTCTCTACAACCGTGCCTCAGCTGATGCAAGCGGACAACCATGGAGTAAGGAAAAGGCGGTTATCTGGTGGGATGCAGCTCAGAAGAAATGGGTCGGCAAGGACGTTCCGGACTTTAAAGCGGTAACAGCACCAACAGAACCAGGTGGTACAGGTGCCTTTATGATGAATAAAGATGGTGTAGCATTATTATTTGCACCAACCTTAAATGATGGTCCGTTCCCAGAACACTATGAGCCATATGAAAGTCCAATTCCAAATGCGTTTTCAGCACAGGAAATGAACCCAGCAACTGTGATTTTTGAAGAAAACTTCAATAAACGCGGTTTCAAGGTGGACTATCCAATTGTAGCGACAACCTACCGCGTAAGCGAACACTGGCAATCCGGCACGATGACACGGAACCAAGAGTGGCTCTCAGAACTTGCCGGCCATATGTTTATTGAAATGAGTGAAGAGCTGGCAAAAGAAATAGGCATTAAGAACAAAGACAAAGTCATTGTTAGCTCAGCGCGTGGCGAAATCAAAGCCTATGCAATGGTAACGAAACGCTATAAGCCTTTTACCGTGAGAGGTAAAAAAGTACATCAAATCGGAATGCCATGGCATTTCGGCTTTAAAGGATTCGCTACCGGAGATACAGCCAACCGCCTGACTCCGCATATTGGGGATGCTAATACAATGATTCCTGAATATAAAGCATTCCTCTGTAACGTTAGGAGGGCTGACTAATGACGAAATATGTGAAATATGTTGATGTAACGAAGTGTGACGGCTGCCGTGCCTGTATGGTTGCTTGCAAAAACTGGAATGACCTACCGGCAGAGCCAACGGAGTTTCTTGGCAGTGCTCAATCGCATGCGAAAACAACAGCGGATACATGGAATGTCTTGCAATACATCGAGCATGAGAATGGAAAAGGTAATCTAGAGTATCTTTTCCGTCATTCTTCTTGCTTCCATTGTACCGATGCCGCCTGTGAAAAGGTTTGTCCTGAGAATGCCATCAGCTACACAAAATATGGCACGGTTGTGATTGATCAAGACACCTGTGTAGGCTGTGGTTATTGTACGCAAAACTGTCCATTTGAAGTTATTTCCTTGAAGGAATATAAAGATAAAAATGGTAAGGAATACAGAAAGGCTCATAAGTGCACCATGTGTACAGATCGAATCGATGAGGGCTTACAGCCTGCCTGCGTAACGACCTGCCATACGGGTGCAATGGAGTTTGGCGATAAAGACGCCATGATTCAAAAAGCAGAACAACGCGTCAAGGAAATTAAGGACCGTTATCCAAATGCGATGGTTTATAACCCTCAAGGCGTCGGCGGTACTCATTCTGTTTATGTCTTGGCAGAAAAACCTTCCGTATACGGTTTGCCTGATAATCCTAAAGTTCCGACATCTGCTGTTTTATGGAAGGACTATGCACAGCCAATTGGGAAAGCCATGATTGGTGCAACGACAATGGCCGTAGTAGGTGCCTTTGTTGCCAACAAGATTTTCAGTAAAAAAGCCAATGGCCATGATGAAGATGGAGGTGGCAACCATGAGTAATCAACAAAAATCGGAAGTGAAAGTTAGACGGTTTTCTAAGGCATTTGTCTGGGCTCATGCTGTCAATGCTATATCTTTCTTTGCCCTTTATATTACGGCTTTGCCGATGTATACAGAGTTCTTTAACTGGCTGTATCCCGTTCTTGGTGGTCCAGCGAATGCCCGGCTGCTGCACCGCATCTTTGCCGTCGTGTTTTGTACGCCGACATTTATTTGGGTCATCTTTGACTTTAAAGGCTTTAAGCTATGGATGAAAGAGCTGATCACTTGGAAAAAACGTGATATTCAGTTCTTTAGTGAATTCGTGAAAGAGCTTTTTGGTTTAAATTTCAAGCATGTAAGACAAACATTCTTTAACGCTGGTGAAAAAATTAACTCGTTAATCCAAATTTTCACCGCTATCTTAATTATTGGCTCTGGGATCCCAATGTGGTTCCATGAATATTTCCCTCGGGCTGTTGTCCAGTGGGGATACTTCCTTCATAACGTCGGCTTTGGTCTTTCGATTGCCGTTATTGTCGGACACATTTATCTCAGTGTTGTCCATAAAAACTCAAGACCAGGGTATTCTGGTGTTGTAACAGGTAAGGTTCCTGCTTGGTGGGCAAAAGATCACTACACAGAATGGTATGAAGAAGAAGTTAAAAAAGGCAATTTCCCTAACCTAGACGATCCAAAACATAAGAAAAATAAAGGCGCTTAAACAGCCGTTGCTCCACGTAAAAAAGTTAATTAAAGGGAAATGGCTGTCTGTAACAGGACAGCCATTTCTATAAACAAAAGCGAAAGCTAGCTATAATAATCGAAAGAGGTGTAGCGATTATGATAAAATCCGTTGTTTCAAAAGAATACCAGGAACTGCAAAAGGAAATCATCAAGCTCCAAGAAAAGTGGAAGCTGCAGCTAGATCCGGAAACCATTAGACCAAACCTTGATAAGGCTGCCATGGAGGCAGGGGTGCCTGTAGCCGCATTAACGGCAATTGACTTTGAAATTTCACTATTCTTACAGTGGGTAGAGGAAATAAATGCGCTTATTATAAAAAGCATTCCTGAGCTTGAGCCAAAGCTTGCGGGTATCGCCAGCCTGCTAAATGAGGAAATTGCTATCAATTGGATTGAAGAGGCCTTCGCCTTCAACCATCTTTATTTTGCCAGCTTTGCAGAAGAAAATGGATTGGAAGAATGGATCCCGCAATTCCTCGCTGAAACCGCTCTTCGCCCTTACCTACAACTAACGGCTGAAAAAGTTCAAAATGAAATCCATCGTGCGGTACCAGGTGCTGGCTGTCCTGTTTGCGGTGAGCCAGTCCGATTAGCAGCCCTTGAAGACGAAGGGAAAAAAGTCATCCATTGCCCGCGCTGCCTGGCACACTGGCATGCAAAACGTCTGGAGTGCTCGCATTGCGGTAATGAAAATCATAAAACTGTTCAGTTTTTAACGATTGAAGGCGATTCGGTCTCGCAAATTCAAGTTTGCGATGAGTGCAATGGCTATATTAAAATTATCGATACAAGACAATATATCAGCCAGCCATCCGCTGCCCTGCTCGATTTAAACTCCATTCACTTGGATTTTGTTGCCCAGGAGAATAGCTACAATGTGGTTGGGGAGAAAAAACAAACGAATTAAGAAAGTGCTTTTGTGGTAAAGGGGCGGAGCGTCGCAACAACCCATCAAGATATCCAAGCTGAGCGGAAAAGATACCATTTTAACTTTGAATAGGCGAAGCTCTGCTCACACCGCCTTTATTATGTTTGTATACTACTTATTTTTAGTTCTTTTCCATGAATGGGGTTTTATTATGAAAGCTGCTGCAATTATTTTAGCAGGCGGGAAATCGAGCAGAATGGGAACGAATAAAGCGTTTCTAAAAATAAACGAGAAAACCAATATCGAACGAACTCGGGATGCACTTAAACTGCTCTTTGATGATATAATTCTCGTAACCAATGAACCTGAGACCTATGAATTTTTAGGAATGAAAATGACCACGGACCATTATCCGGGAATGGGACCGCTCGCAGGTGTTCATGCCGGTTTAATGGCCTCTGATTACGATGTGAATTTAATCGTCGCCTGTGATATGCCGTTTGTTTCTGTGGAACTTGCCGAGGCCCTGGTTGAGTCTTGCGGCCATTACGATGCCGTTATTCCTGTGATTAATGGTAAACAGCATCCGTTATTTGCTGTATATCACAAGAAAATAGCAGGAGAAGCAGCCAGAAGTATCGAAGAAGGTAGATTGCGCATGAAACATCTGTTTGACCGCTTAAATGTTCTTTACATGACAGAAAGCGACCTGCAGACCTATAGCCAAATGGATCTTGAACGTGTTTTTTTTAATATGAATAACCCGAATGAGTATGAAGATGCCAAAAAGTGGGCCGAAGCAGAATTTTAAGGGGGAATGAGGCGACCATGCAATTTTTCAAAGTGAAAACAGTGGAAGAGACCTTTTCCTTAATCGAGGAGAACATACCAGCAATCGAACAGACAGAGGTGCGAGAGCTAGCAGAAGCCCTTCACTATATTCTTGCTGAGCCGGTGATTGCGAAGGAAAATGTACCAAGCTTTGATCGCTCTACTGTTGATGGCTATGCCGTTCGTGCAAAGGATACGTATGGTTCCTCGGAATCCATGCCCGGCTTTTTAACCTTAGTAGGGGAAGTGAAAATGGGCGAGGTTCCAACTGTGTCCGTCAGTAACGGTAAGGCCGTTTACATCCCAACAGGCGGCATGCTTCCTAGAGGCAGCGACTCAGTCATCATGATTGAACACTGTGAGGATGTAGATGGCCTCCTAAATACGTACAAGCAAAATGCTCCTGCTGAAAATGTGATTCGCACGGGGGAAGATATTAAAGAAGGCGAAATCCTTGTCAATAAGGGAACGAAGCTTCGTCCCCAGGAATTAGGTGCACTTGCGTCTTTAGGGATAACCCATGTGTCCGTCTTCCGTAAATTGAAGGTTGGTTACCTGTCATCGGGCGATGAAATCGTCCCCTATCAAACTGAAACCCTTTCAGCAGGACAAATTCGCGACATTAACTATTTAACGATTGCTGGACTGGCGAATGAATGGAATGTCGATGTTGTATACGGTGGAATTGTAAAAGATGACTTTGACGAATTTAAGCAAAAAGCCCGTGAACTCTATGATCAAGTCGATGGTTTAATCCTTTCAGGTGGTAGTTCAGTAGGAGCGAAGGACTATACAACGGATGTTATTCAATCCTTAGGTGATCCAGGTGTGTTTGTTCATGGCATTTCTATCAAGCCTGGTAAGCCAACGATTCTGGCATTGGCAAATGGAAAACCGGTGATTGGACTGCCGGGACACCCAGCCTCAGCGATGATTATCTTTCAACTTTTTGGTCAGCGAATTTTACGAAAGCTAAAGGGTGAGAAAACCGAGCATAAACCGGAGCGTATTTTTGCCCGGATGACCAAAAATATTCCATCCTCACCAGGGCGGTCCGATTATATCCGCGTTCACTTGTTTGAAAAAGACAGCGAGTGGTGGGCCGAGCCGATTATCGGAAAATCAGGTTTGATCACAACATTGGTAAAAAGTGATGGTATTGTTGAAATTACTTCTGAAAAAGAAGGAGTTTTACAGGGTGAATATGTACCTGTGTTTGTCTCGAGATAAGGGGGAGTAGTAAATGGATCACAAACACTATAAGCGAAAAATTTATTTAGAGGACAAGCCCCGAATGGAAGCGAAGCGGGAAATCCTCGAGGCCTTCGGGCTGCCCCTTGAAAAAGAAGTGATTCCAACAAGTGACGCCCTTGGCCGCGTAACGGCTGAGCCAATTTTTGCCCAGAACTCGACACCGCATTACCATGCCTCGGCGATGGATGGAGTTGCCGTTATCGCTGAAAGGACGTATAGCGCTCACGAGCAAAATCCGCTTCGTCTTAAGTTTGGAGAGCAGTTCTGTCATGTGGACACAGGAAATGCCATTCCTGCACCGTTTGATGCTGTGATTATGATTGAAAATGTCGATTTTATTGATGAAGATACAATCGAAATTATCGAACCGGCCACACCATGGCAGCATATTCGCCCCATTGGTGAAGATATTGTTCAAGAGGAAATGATGTTTCCGCAAGGACATATTTTGAGACCTGCTGATCTAGGTGTACTGCTAGCAACCCAGTTAACCCATATTTCGGTCGCGAAAAAGCCAGTCGTCACGATTATTCCAACAGGAAATGAACTCGTTGAAGTGAATTCAACCCTTTCTGCTGGAAAAATTATAGAATTTAACGGAACGGTATTTGCTAACTTTGTGAAAGAATGGGGCGGGGAACCGAAGCTTCATAAAATCGTCAAGGATGAACCGGAAAAGATTAAAGCCGTGCTTTTAGAAGCGGCGGAGATTTCTGATATCATCGTCATCAATGCCGGATCTTCGGCGGGACGGAAGGACTTCACGGTTCACATAATTGGCGAAATCGGGGAGGTCTTTACCCATGGTGTCGCCGCACGGCCTGGCAAACCCGTTATTTTAGGAAAAATAAAGGGGAAAATTGTCGTTGGCGTTCCTGGTTATCCCGTGTCAGCTTATTTGGCCCTCGAATGGTTTTTAAGACCACTAATTTGCAAGTATTTACAAATCCCTGAACCGCGCCGACAAACAATAACGGTCAAGCTTGGCCGCCGAATTGTCTCAGGAATGGGTGCGGAGGATTTTGTCCGAATGAATATCGGCTATGTGAATGGACAATTTGTCGCCAATCCGCTGACAAGAAATGCGGGGGTCACGATGTCGTATGTCAGAGCAGATGGCCTCCTAATCGTACCGACCAATGTAATCGGATATGAGCAGGGCGATTTTGCCGAAGTAGAATTGCTGCGCCCGCTTGAGGAAATCAAACAGGCGATTGTGTTTTGTGGCAGTCACGATCTGACGATTGACCTGTTATCGTCACAGCTGAAAGATAAGCGGACAGAAATGAAAATTGTCTCTTCGCATGTCGGCAGCATGGCTGGAATCATGGCGATTCGAAAAGGAGAGGCCCATGTAGCGGGTATTCATTTGCTTGACCCGAGTACAAAGCAATATAATATCGCATATGTAAATAAATTATTAGCGAGCCAAGACGTTGTTCTCTATCCATTTTTAAAAAGAAAGCAAGGCTGGCTGTTACCAAAGGGCAACCCGCTCGCCATCGAATCCGTTGTTGATGTGGTGGAAAAGCAGGCGAACTTTGTGAACCGTCAAAAAGGGGCGGGAACGAGAATTCTATTTGATATGCTGCTTGAGGATGCGAATCTCTCCCCTGAAGACATCACTGGTTATGAACGGGAGATGTTCACCCATTTAGCTGTAGCAGCAGAAGTAAACGGTGATAAGAATGGTGTCGGGCTTGGGATTTATCCGGCAGCAAAAGCAATGCGCTTAGACTTTGTTCCAGTCGCTGATGAGGAATATGATTTATTGATGACGAAAGGCTTTTATGAGAGTGAAAGCGGCAGACAGTTAATTGAGATTATCCAATCGGCAGAATTCAAAGAGCAAGTCGAAAAAATTGGCGGTTATGTCGTGGTGGAAAATGCAAAACCAAAATGTTTGGCCTGAGGTGAGGAAATGAATTACGAGATTTCAAAAGAACCAATTAATATACAAGCCGTGATTGATAAAGTGGTCCAGCGTGAAGCTGGTGCCATTACAACCTTTATCGGCACCGTCCGGGAATTAACGCATGGCAAGAAAACCTTATTTTTGATCTATGAAGCCTATGAAGCGATGGCTGTGAAAAAGCTCGAGCAAATTGGTGCGGAAATTGAACAGCGTTGGGAAGGCTCATGTGTCGCCATTACCCATCGAGTCGGCCGGTTAGATATTACCGATGTCGCGGTCGTCATTGCCGTTTCGACGCCACACCGTGCCGATGCCTATGAAGCCAACCGCTATGCGATTGAACGAATTAAGGAAATCGTTCCGATTTGGAAGAAAGAGCATTGGGAAGATGGCGAATCGTGGATGGGGAATCAGCTCGAGACAGTTGCCTATCCAAGCGGTAAGCCTGAGGCAGGTGACATAGATGAATAAGGTATTGTTTTTTGCCCATTTGCGCGATGCTGTTGGTGAAGAGTTTCTGACGGTGAATGCTAGCGGGAAAACAGTGGCCGAGCTGAAAGCAGAGTTATCTGCTAAGTATAACCTGCCCAAAATGGAAACCATCATGACGGCAATTAATGAAGAGTTTGCTTCGCATGATGAAGTAATTCGTGATGGTGATGAGATTGCATTTATCCCGCCAGTAAGCGGCGGCTGATCTTTAGATGTTGGGCGAGTTTTCTATTCTAGAGGTGAAAAAGTATGAACGAACGGTATTCACGACAAGTCCTCTTTCCAGGGATCGGAAAAGAAGGACAAGCGAAAATTAGCAGCAAACATGTGCTGATTATTGGTGCAGGTGCCCTTGGCTCAGGGAGTGCCGAAGTATTGACCCGAGCTGGAGTAGGTAAGCTTACGATTGTCGATCGGGATTATGTCGAAGCCAGTAATCTCCAGCGCCAGCAGTTGTATACGGAAGAAGATGTTGCTGAGAAGCTCCCAAAAGCGGCTGCGGCAGAAAAACGCCTGAAGGCCATTAATTCCGACGTGAAAATCATTTCAATCATCGGGGATGCGACGCCTGAATTGCTGGAGGACCTAGTGGTGGGTGTGGACGTCATGCTTGATGCCACCGATAACTTTGAAACGCGGATGGCGATGAACGATGTTTCCCAGAAATACAAGATTCCATGGATTTACGGGGCTTGTGTTGGTAGCTATGGGATGAGTTTTTCAATGATTCCCGGGAAAACACCGTGTTTGAATTGCTTGCTGCGGACGATTCCACTACAGGGGATGACCTGTGATACGGGTGGGATTATTTCGCCGACGGTGCAAATGGTAATTGCCCATCAAACAGCTGAAGCATTGAAGATGTTAGTCGAGGATTGGGAGTCGGTCCGGACTTCATTTGTCAGCTTTGATTTATGGAGAAACCAATATACTAGCATGAAAATGTCGAAGGCGAAGTTCCCCGGCTGCTTATCTTGCGGTGACGAGCGGACTTATCCGTTTCTAGATCATGAAAATATGACAAAAACAACGGTCTTATGCGGCCGCGATACTGTGCAAATCCGCCCGTCCATTAAAGGGGAGCTTTCCCTTGATAGGCTCGCTGGGCAGCTTAACTCACTTGGCTACACAGTGAAAGGAAATCCTTATTTATTATCAGTTGAAATGGGCAAAGAACGGATGGTTATTTTTCAAGATGGCCGAGCCCTTATCCATGGTACAAAGGATTTGACCCATGCTAAGTCAATTTATCAGCGGATTTTAGGATAAAATGGGATAGCACGATTAAGAGCTCTGGACAACAAAAGGAACCCGTACCTATTTTGGTACGGGTTTTTCATGTAACAAGGGATGTTCTACCTCCATGAAAGGAGATTGTTTCATGGTTACCTTTTAGACTTCGACAGTTGTACACAGATTAACATCAGAAAGGAGATAGTAATCATGCTTATGACCCATAACCAGGCCATATGCATATTGCCAGAGTCAATCGCGACATAGATGGCTGTCGGGGTGGTTTGGGTTTTCCCCGGGATATTCCCAGCGAACATGAGCGTTGCTCCAAATTCACCTAACGCTCGGGCAAAACTTAATATTCCACCTGAAATAATGGATTTCAATGCTAGTGGAATGGATACAAATAGGAATAGCTGGAATTTATTCGCCCCATCTACACGGGCTGCATCCTCAACGTCTCCATCCACCTCTTCAAATCCGGTCTTCGCCGATTGATACATGAGGGGAAATGCAACAATCGTAGCGGCAAGAACGGCTGCCCACCAAGTAAAAATGATTGGCTGATGAAACACCCATTCGATTAATTGACCGATGGGGCTCTGTTTTCCAAAGACGACAAGTAACAAAAAACCCACAACCGTTGGTGGTAACACTAAAGGCAAAAGGAAAATGGTTTCAATAATGGCCTTGCCTTTGAATTTTGCCTTGGCCATGAACTTTCCTATAAATAACCCTAAAACCAAAACAATGCATCCTGAAACAATCGCAATCTCGATTGATAGTATTACAGGATCCCAAAAGTGGTCTGTCATGTTCGATTTTTACAGTCCTTTAAATCCATATTTTTTGAAAACTTCCATCGATTCTTTACTTTGCAGATAATCATAGAATAACATGGCTTGTTTTGGATGGCTACTAGCTTTGATAATTCCCACAGGATAGATGATAGGAGTATGAGTCTTTTCATCAGCTGTTGCTGCAATTTCCACTTTTGTAGATGTTAGGGCATCTGTTTTATAAACCATACCTGCATCGACATTCCCTGTTTCTACATATGTAAGCACTTGGCGAACATCCTTGGCATAGACGATTTTTCCTTCAATTGAGCTCCAGATCTTTAAGTTTCCTAGTACCTCCTTCGCATATTTACCCGCTGGTACAGATTCAGGGGTACCAATCGAAATCTTATCCGTTTTTGTTAGGTCTTCAAACGTTTTAATGCCTTTTGTAGCGTCTTTTGGAACGACTAGCACTAATTCATTTCCAACAAGATCGATGCCATTTTTCTCTTCAATCAGACCATCTTTTACTAATTGATCGAATTTATCTTCTGCAGCAGAGAAGAAAAGGTCAACAGGTGCACCTTGTGAAATTTGTTGTTGCAACGCACCAGAAGCACCGAAATTATAGTTGATTTTCACATTACCATGTTCTTTATTAAAATTCGCCGTAATTTCAGTCAATGCGTCTTGTAAACTCGCGGCTGCTGAAATTGTCAATTCGACGTTTTCTTGTTTTTCCGCTACTGGCTGTTTTTTCTCTACCGGCTGTTTACTTTGGTCATTCGATGAGCATCCAGTAATGACAAGTAAAAACGTCATTACCGATAAAAATAATAAGTTACCCTTTTTCAATTCATCTCTCTCCTTTTAATTTGTTATAACTAATTATAACTAGTTATAATTAGTTATGGTATGAAAAAAATCACAATATACAAATTTATTAAGGAATATGCTTATTAAAAAGTAATGAGATACAATATAAAGAGGAGGGATGGACATGTCAAAGGAGATTTCCTATACGATTGAAGAAGTTTCGCAGCTGTTAAAAGTATCGAAGCTAACCATCTATGATTTGATAAAAAAAGGAGAACTTCCTGTATTCCGTGTGGGAAGACAGATGCGGATGGATGCAAAGGATTTAGACCATTATATAAAGCATAGTAAGTCTACTCAAATGCAGATAGCTTCCGTTCCTGTTGTCGATGCTCACAAAATCGAAACTAAGGAATCCCACAATATTGTCATTAGCGGACAAGATATCGTCCTAGATATCCTTGGAAAGCATATCGAGAAATGTTCCACCTATAAGACACTCAGGTCTTATTCAGGAAGCTTAAACAGCCTCATCTCTTTATATAATGGAGACTGTGACATCGTGAGCCTGCATATGTTTGACGGGGATACAGGAGAATATAATCTTCCCTATGTAAAAAGAATTTTAACTGGTTATCCCTATATTCTACTCAATCTGGTTTCCAGAAAAGCAGGATTTTATGTTCAAAAAGAAAACCCTTTAAACATCACCACTTGGACGGATCTAAGTCAACCACACATCTCCATGATCAATCGAGAGAAAGGATCAGGAGCAAGAATCCTGCTTGATGAACAGCTAAGGATTCATAGAATCTCTTCCAAGACAATAAGTGGTTATGAAGTCGAAGAGACGAATCATTTAAGTGTTGCTTCAGCTGTAGTGACCGGCAAAGCAGATGTCGGGGTAGGCATTGAAAAGGTGGCAAAAATGGTTGGAATCGACTTTGTTCCGTTAATTACGGAACGTTACGATCTTGTGATGTTAAAATCTCCTGAAAATGAATCCCTCATTCGGATTGTAAAGGGAATTTTATCTTCTTCATTGTTTCAATCAGAAATGAACTCTTTGGGTGATTATGATTATTCTCAAACAGGATCGATTATTTATGAGACATATTAAGTTGCTGATTTGTTTTCGGCTCAAATTATGACAAATTTTGATTTGTTTCACGTGGAACGGGCGAATTTTGTCGAGGCCGTTGAGGTGGAGTCTGATTTTTCAGCCGATAGGCATGCGCCTTGCGCTTTTCTTATAAAATGGGTCACACTCATGTAAAATGAGATGATTGACTGATATAGAGAGGGAATGTCGAAGTGAATATTTCTGTTCAAACATTATTAACGAAAATAGAAGAAGAATTGAAGCTGGCGAAAAACAGTGAGAAGCAAGAAAGCTTGCGAGAAAAGGTCTACTCTATTAAAATATTATGCGAATTGATACTGGATGAAAAGCAAGCAGTGAAAACGGAAGTGCAATTGAATCCAGCCGTTACGATTTCTCCTGTTATCGCGCAGCAGGCTTATCAACAGCCTGTCATGAATCAACAAGTTTTTCAGCAGCCAGCGTCGCTGCAACAAGCGAAAAAATTAGAGATGGACGACGAAGCCAATGGGGATTCATTACTTGATTTTTAAAAAGGGGAGATTTAGATGAAAGCATTTATTATTGTTGGTGCCATAAATGCCTTTTTGGCCGTGGCACTTGGAGCCTTCGGTGCACATGGGCTAAAGGACAGACTTGATGCGCATTATTTAGAAATTTGGAAGACGGGCGTTACCTATCAAATGTTCCATGCTACAGGGATATTAATCATCGGTATTCTCCTTGGGAAAGTTGGGGTAAGCTCATTATTTAATTGGTCTGGCTGGTTGATGTTGATTGGAATTATTTTATTCAGCGGCAGCTTGTACCTGTTAAGCTTGACGAAGATAGGCGTCTTGGGTGCCATCACACCGATTGGCGGCGTTTGCTTTTTAGCAGCATGGGTGCTTATGATTGTTGCTACCGTTAAAGAATTTTAACAGTAAAAAAGCATTGGAGTTGTTTCCAATGCTTTTTCTGTGGAAAAGGGGCGGAGCGCCGCAAAAATGAATCACTTTAACCAGTTAAAGTGAAATACCCATTTCACTAGACGAAAGATGTGAAGTCTAGCTCTGCTCTCACCGCCTTTATTAGGTGACTACGGCTTGTTCTCCAAATTTATTTCCACGGTAGGGTTGGGAGTTGAGGCTCATGATAGTTTTTTATGGGAAAATGAATGTCACTTGATACTATTACGCCATCCTTTATCTTGGCGGGTAAGTACCTAAGGATGGAGCCCCGCCGAATGAATATTCATACTCGATCTGTTCATCAAAGGTAATGTAGTCGACAGCCACCATTGGAATAAGATAACGTGTTCCTTTTTGGGGATCACTTAAGATGACATGATCTCTTCCTGCCGCTTCAATAATCCCGGTAAACTCTTTGGCATTCCACTGACTATTGCCTTCGAATGTTGTAAAGACGTGGACGAGTTTCCCTTTGTTTAAACGAAGGATGTTTTCAATATACGACTGTTCAATTGGCAGCATGCCAGGGATTTGGCTTCCGCCTGCCGGTGGCCTGGGAACCGAACCAGCTCCGGCTGGTGGAAATTGAGGCATTCCTTGCTGCATAGGAGGCATAAAACCCTGCCCCCCTCCTGCAACTGGCTGTGCGCCCTGCTGTCCGGCTGCTCCAGTATAGGGTTGAAACCCTTGTGGATTGTAATATTGGCTCATCTCTTTCCCTCCTAAAAATAAAAATACGAAAGGCCCAACATTTCTATTCATACGCCCCCAATCCAAAATGGTTACTGCGGGAAGGAATTAATATCCCTTCTCTCAGATGGGGGTCAATCCTTAAGACTCGCTGTTTAATAACTATGAGGGAAAGTCCGAATATATGACTTGTGGAAGGGGCAGAAAATGCAAAAAAACTTCCAGCTGCGGTGCGGCCACTGAAAAGCTTACTTTATTCTTCCGGTAGTTGTTATAAAACATAAAAAAGGTAGAAGCACTCAAATACCTGAGAGTTCTACCCTTTTTTGTATGGATGGACTTTTTCAGTGGCCACGTAGCGGCTGAGAAATTTTTAAAAAAGCATCAAATTTTTACTTGAAAAAGTTTATACATGAAGGAAGTTGGCTACGCGCTCTTCCTCTAAAAGGTTGCCGACAAAGAAAGCACCGAATTCGCCAAAACGGGCACTTACTTCATCAAACCGCATTTCATAGACTAGCTTTTTGAATTGTAGGACATCCTCCGCGAACAGAGTAACACCCCATTCATAGTCGTCAAAACCAACAGAACCAGTGATGATTTGCTTTACTTTTCCTGCATATGTACGGCCAATCATCCCGTGGCTGTACATCATGCTGCGGCGCTCTTCCATCGGTAGCATGTACCAATTATCATTGCCTTGGCGGCGTTTATCCATTGGATAGAAGCAAACATGCTTTGTTCTTGGCAGTGTCGGATAAAGGCGTGCAAGGACTTGTGGGTTTTGGTAGGGATCCTCACCAGCTGGCAGGTAGTTGCTTAGCTCAACAACTGATACATAGGAATGAGCAGGAATCGTGAATTCGGCTAATTTTGTTTTATTGAATTCGGTTTCAATGGCATTAAGCTCTTCCATTGTTGGACGTAGAATCATCATCATAAAATCAGCCTTTTGACCAACAATTGTATATAAAGCATGGCTGCCTTCTTTACGTGCACCAGTTTCGTTCCATTTTTCAACAAGGTTTAAAAACTCGTGGATAGCCGCTTGGCGTTCATCGCTGGAAAGCATTTTCCAAGTTGTCCAATCAACGGTACGGAAATCATGGAGGCAATACCAGCCATCAAGCGTTTGTGCTGCTTCACTCATTATAATCACTCCTAAATAATAATTCTGCTTATAACTATATCATAGTTTGACCAAGAGGCGAATGAATAAACCTCTGGTTCCTGGCAAGTGAATACTTTTATAAAAAAAGTAAATAGTAAACTTGTGAGTGTAATTTTTTGAAAACAAAAACATTTTGGATGAAAACGCTATATGTGATGTACTTGCTTGAAATTTTGAGCTGATAAAGTATGCTTAAAAAGATAGATTGTACAAAGGGAGGATTCGTCGTGAGTGATTTATTTGAAGGCTTAAAGCAAAAAATTTCCGGGCGTGATTTAAGAATTGTTTTTCCAGAAGGATTAGACGAGCGGATTGTGAAAGCAGCAGGTCGTTTGGCTGAGGAAAAATTAATCACACCTATTTTAATTGGTAATATTGAACAGGTACAGGCAAAAGCGAAAGAGGTTGGCGTTTCGTTAGAGGCTGCGGAAATTTATGACCCGGCGAGCTATGCGGGTATGGACGAGCTTGTCGCAGCGTTTGTTGAACGCCGCAAAGGCAAAGCGACTGAGGAAGAAGCGCGCAAGATTCTGCTCGATGAAAACTATTTCGGCACGATGCTCGTCTATTTAAACAAGGCAAACGGTCTTGTTAGCGGTGCGGCTCATTCGACTGCTGATACGGTTCGCCCTGCCTTGCAAATTATTAAAACAAAAGCGGGCGTCAAGAAAACGTCGGGCGTGTTCATCATGGTGCGCGAGGATGAAAAATACGTGTTCGCTGATTGTGCCATTAATATTGCACCAGACAGTAATGATTTAGCGGAAATCGCGATTGAAAGTGCGAAAACGGCGGAGATGTTTGATATTGAGCCGCGGATCGCGATGTTGAGCTTCTCCACAAAGGGTTCGGCGAAGTCGGAGGAAACGGAACGAGTGGTTGAAGCTGTGGCTGAGGCGAAGCGCCGTGATGCTTCACTTGTGCTCGATGGAGAGTTTCAGTTCGATGCTGCGTTTGTTCCGTCTGTGGCAAAAAGTAAGGCACCAGATTCACCTTTACAGGGGGATGCAAACGTGTTTATTTTCCCAAGCCTCGAAGCAGGTAACATCGGTTATAAAATTGCCCAGCGTCTGGGTGGATTTGAAGCGGTTGGACCCATTTTGCAGGGCTTAAATGCTCCAGTAAATGATCTATCACGCGGCTGTAATGAAGAAGATGTCTACAAACTTGCGTTAATCACGGCTGCGCAGGGACTATAATAGGTTTTGGGGCTAGTCCGTCGTCTGGACTGGCTCTTTTTTGGTTCAAATTGGTTACAAAGGAATTTGGAATCGGAAGTGGAGCCTCCAGTCAAACTGTTAAATTCCGCATAAATTTGATAAAATAAGCCCTATTAACCATTCAAGGAGTTACCAATATGGAAGGTTTACTACGACAACCCGAGTGGCGGATCATCGACCAATCAGCTGTGGGCATTCATTTTCAAGCATTACAATCCTTTGGAACGGATGATACCTTATGTGCCTCGATTGGGTCGGGTGAAGCACCGGCGACAGCCCGGACATGGGTCCATCACAATACCATTGTCCTTGGCATCCAGGATACGAAATTGCCGTTCTTACAGGAAGGGATTCAATTTTTGCAGCAGCAGGGCTACCAGGCGATTGTCAGAAATTCCGGCGGCCTAGCCGTGGTTCTCGACGACGGGGTCTTGAATATATCACTCATATTTCCTGAAGCTGAAAAAGGGATTGATATCAATCGCGGCTACGATGCGATGTGGTCTCTCATCCAACAAATGTTTGCTGATTTCCCGCATGAGATTGAGGCACGGGAAATCGTCGGCTCCTACTGCCCAGGGAGCTACGATCTGAGTATTAATGGCAAAAAATTCGCTGGCATCTCCCAGCGCCGTCTTAAAAAAGGGGTCGCCGTTCAGATCTACCTTTGCGTCAATGGCAGCGGCAGAAACCGGGCTGAGCTCATTAAGCAATTTTACCAGCGGGCTAAACAAGCCGAACAAACAAAATTCGCTTATCCAGTGATTGTTCCGGACGTTATGGCCTCCCTTTCAGAGCTGCTGGCAGTTAACTTTACGATTGCTGATGTGATACTGCGTTTATTAACTCAGTTAAAAATGAGCAGTGAATTTATCTACGGTGGTCAATTAAATGAGTTCGAACTGAACTTATTTCCTGGTTACTATCAGCGGATTGTGGAGCGAAACGAACAAGTAAAAAAGCCGTAAATCCTGCAACCGGACTTACGGCTTTTCTATATTAAGATGCTGCGCTTTATTCTCTTCTCCTAATTGCTTTCTCTAACTTCGAAAAATGGCTCGATCCAGAGCACCCAGCGGCTGGTGTACGTTGCTGTCCTATTACTCCGCTACCTTTTCCAGATTACCGTTACGGTCCATTTTGAATTTCGTAGCAGGTCTTTCCTCTTCTTCAAATAAGACAAGCTTTCGGGCGCGGTTCATGATTTTCATCAGGGTCTCGTAATCTTCCTGAATCGTTTCAGAATTCTGCTCGAGTCCGGAAATTTTAGCAGCCATTTCCTCGTTGTGCTTTCTTAACTCAGCCATTTCTCGTTTCAATCTTTCATTCTCACTTTTTAATGCTTCATTTTGCAGATTGGCATGATGAAAGTTTTGCAAATAACTAATGACTGAATCGAGCGTGAGTCCAGTTGTGACTGGTGGTCTGTAGCTTTGCGCTGGTTTTACAAATGTTTCCGCCGCCATTTCTACGGTGGTCATGTCTTCAACAGCAACAATAGGTTCCACGGGGATATCAACTGGCAACGGCATTGGTTCCAATTCATCTGCTGCAGAAACAGTTACCGGTGGATTATAAAGTAGCTTTTTCTTGCCGCCCTGGTCCTTACCTAAAACTCTTTGTCTTTGTTTCCGCTGCTTTTTGGATAACTGCAATGCTTTTTCGTAGCGGTGCCGGACGACAGCATTCCATCTGAAGCCACAGGCTGCAGAGGTTCGGTTTAACTTGTCCCCCACCTCTTCAAAAGCGTTCAACTGTGTACTGCCTTCTCTTACATGCCTTAGGACAGTTTCAGCCAAAAGCAGGTCATTCTCATCTGTCCATGCGTCTTGACGAACTTTCATATCTTTCAACTCCCTAAAAAAATTTACAATGAATTGTCAAGTGTATCCTGACGATTTTTAAAAGTTCTAGTCTTATGATGGACAAGTTTTTCAAGCTTTATACCAAAACGAATGAAAGGATAGTAGATTTTTTAACTAAAAGATTTACTAAGGAAGCTAACGATTGCTCGTGATTGCATCTTGCATTCAAAGGAAATAAAATGTAAAATACCTTAGGAGTTTATTTAATGAACCTAGATGGATAATATATATAGTATGATTTTTTTTGATCGTAGAAAGGGTTGTAACGAATGTCGAATGAATTTCGTGTTTGTGATGATTGCCAGGCCGTGAATTTGAAGACATTAATCCCTCGTTTAAAAGAAATTGATTCGGATGCCGAAATCAAAATTGGCTGCCAGTCCTATTGCGGACCTGGCCGGAAAAAGACTTTTGCCTTCGTTAATAACCGCCCTGTTGCGGCCTTAACGGAAGAGGAATTAATGGAGAAAGTGAATAAAAAGATCAAATAATCACCTTTGACGAAAATGCTCAGGTGATTTTTCTTTTCTTCGGTGCCTTTTTTCGGTGCCTGACACCGTTTCTAAGCCGAAAATGTTGCTAACGGTGCCTGACACCAAAGATAAATGTCGAAAAATCCTGCGGAATTTTGCTGAAAACTGGGTGTTTTTGGGATATAATAGGAGCAAGTATACGAGGAAGAGGGAAACCAATGGCCTATGCAGCGGAAAAACTAAGTGAAGAAAAAGTGTTTAAGGACCCCGTCCATCGCTACATCCATGTGCGCGACCGGGCCATCTGGGATTTAATTGGAACGAAAGAGTTTCAACGCCTGCGCCGGATCAAGCAGCTTGGAACGACCTTTTTGACCTTCCATGGAGCGGAGCACAGCCGGTTCAACCATTCTCTCGGCGTCTATGAAATTGTCCGCCGCATCATCGATGATGTGTTTGCCGGCAGGCCGGAATGGAACGACGACGATCGGCTACTAACCCTTTGTGCTGCCCTGCTCCACGACCTTGGACATGGTCCCTTTTCCCATTCGTTTGAAAAAGTGTTCGATTTTGACCATGAGGACTTTACAAACAAGATTATTTTAGGGGAAACGGAGGTAAATAAAATACTCTTGAAAGTAGGACCGGGCTTTCCTGCTAAAGTAGCCGAAATCATTGCCAAAACCTCAGAAAAAAAGCTGGTCATCAGCCTGATTTCAAGCCAAATTGATGCTGATCGGATGGATTATTTACAAAGGGATGCTTATTTCACCGGTGTCAGCTACGGCCATTTTGACATGGAAAGAATTCTCCGCGTGATGCGACCAAGAGAAGATCAGGTCGTCATCAAAAAGAGCGGGATGCACGCGGTCGAAGATTATATTATGAGCCGCTACCAGATGTATTGGCAGGTTTACTTCCATCCCGTATCGCGAAGTGCTGAGGTGATATTGACCAAAATCCTTCACCGCGCTAAGCAATTGTTTGAAGAAAACTATGCTTTTAAATATGATCCGCTTCATTTTACATCGATTTTCCTTGGGCAGGTAACATTAGAAGATTATTTAAAATTAGATGAATCAGTCATTTTATACTATTTTCAAATGTGGCAGGAGGAAGTCGACTCCATTTTAAGCGACCTTTGTCGTCGCTTTGTTAATCGCAATCTGTTCAAGTTTGTTGAATTTGATCCGGCGAATGAATATAAGAAGCTCGCCGAACTGAATTCCTTATTTAAAAAGGCAGGGATTGACCCTGAATATTATTTGGTTGTCGATTCGTCCTCGGATTTACCGTATGACTTTTACCGTCCAGGCGAGGAAGAAGAACGGCTGCCGATTCATTTATTGATGAAAAATGAGGAGTTACGGGAGCTTTCTCGGGAGTCAGAGATTGTCGATGCCATTTCGGGGAAAAGGCGGACAGACCATAAGCTTTATTACCCTGCTGATTATCTTGCGGATAATTCCACGAAAAAGAATATCAAGCAGCAAATACGTGCGCTTTTAGAATTAGAATAAGTGCTGTTTTGGAAAAGAGGCGGAGCGCCGCAAAAACGAATCAATTTTGCCAATTCAAGTGAAAATATCCGTTCTTTACTTTGAATAAGTGTAGCCTAGCTCTGCTTACACCACCTTTATTAAGTGAGGTTGGTGCTTTACATTAGATGTATTCCCGTAATTGATGGTAGCACATAACGGCATTTACGTTTTAGATGGAGTAGGAGATGACGAACGTTGTTAAAAGATCACGCGAAGCTGATGCAGGCGATTCAGGTTTCCGGTGAAATTACCGGCAGAAAAAAGCTGCAAAAGATGATATATATTGCGAAAAAGATTGCCTTCCCCTTTCACGAACGGTTTCAGTTTCATTTTTACGGCCCGTACTCAGAGGAATTAACGACAAGGGTGGAAGAGCTTTGTAATATGGGCTTTCTTGATGAAGTGAAAGAGAAAAAGGGCGGTTATTTTCAATATCGCTATACACTGACGGATTCGGGGAAAGAGTTTTTGAGCCTGAATGATGTGGATATGCCGTTTTTACAGGACTGTTTAACCGATATGAATGGACAGAATGCTAGATTCCTCGAGCTTGTTTCAACGGTTTTATATTTTGATAATCTTTCAAAAGAGGAAGTCACGAACAAGGTATTTACCTTAAAAAGCAGCCAGCGCTACACCGAGGCAGAAATTGGTGAGGCGTTTCAATATATTGAAGCACTGAAAGAGAAAATTCAATAAGATTTTTCAAAAACCGCTTTGGGCAAATGTGAGAGTCCAGGCGGTTTTTTTATACACCAGAATTTATATCATTGGACTTTGAGAAATGTCCAGCTCCAGACGTATAGCAGGACGATAATTGTCTGTAAATGGAAAAAAAGCCATAATCAGCGGAAATTGAGCCAATAAATTGAAAAAATGAGCCAATGTTTTCAAAAAATGAGCCAATAAAGTAGAAAAATGAGTCAAAGACCTCCAAAAATGAGCCAATATGATTTTTTTAATTGAAAAATAATCATGAAGAGGACAAAAAACAGCTAAGATACATTCGAAACTCATATCTCTTCGAATAAAAAATGGTTATATCGGTATTTTTTGTAAAACCTATACTTTTTCATTAAGATATTTGCTATGATTTGTCTATTGAGTATATGGGGGAGGCATGCGTCATGATCATAGGAGTAATTGCGGTCATTATGATTTTTGGAATTCCAATTGTCGCTATTTTAACAGGCCATTCTCAGAAACAGACGATGTTAAAAGCTGATATGATTAAAGATGAGCTGGAACTGGAAAAATTGAAGCACGAAAACTATTTGATTGAAACGGAAAAAATGAAGTTGGAACTCGAAAAGATGAAAATTGATCAACCAAAACATGAAATAAAATTCTAATCAGAAATAAAGAGTGTGAAATCCTGATGATTTCACACTCTTTTGGTGCCTGACACGCTATCCCTTTTATTTATCGCTGACACCTTTGTGAAATATTCACATGGTGCCTGACACCCTATTCCTTTTATTTATCGCTTGCGCGGACGCCGCCGACGGCGTAATGGTTTTTGCTCATTTCTTCAATAAAAACGGTGATGTTTTCTTTTGGTGCGCCTGTTGTTTCGCTGACGGCATCGGTTACCTTTTCTACTAACGCCCGTTTTTGATCTTCAGAACGTCCCTCAAGCATTTTTACTGTTACGTATGGCATGCTGTTTCCTCCTTATTAAAGTCACTAACAGTAGTTTTCCACAAACAAAGTAAAAGTGCAATAACGGTTGGCACATTTGATTTTCTTTTTCAAAGCGGTTTCATGTATACTAAAAGGAAAATAGACATAGAGTGCGGTTATGAACCCGTTTTCTGAGAGGAGAAACCCTATTGGAACATTTTCTTGCCTACCCACTAAGGCTGATTCCTTATGTAGCGATCACGCTGATGTTTGCCTTTACGTTTCACGAATTTGCCCATGCTTTTGTTGCCTATAAATTCGGCGATATGACAGCGAAAAAACAGGGACGACTTACCTTAAATCCGCTCAAGCATCTGGACCCGTTCGGAACGCTATTAATTTTAATTGCGGGATTTGGCTGGGCCCGTCCCGTGCCAGTTAATCGCTTTTTCTTTAAAAAACCGCGCCTAGCCGGTGTTCTCGTTTCTGTTGCAGGACCGCTGAGCAATTTGATTTTGGCGGCGATTGGCTTTATCATTGCCTACGGATTATTGAAGTTTGGTGTAACGATTTCGGATAATTTTAGTGAATTTCTGACAGTATTTATCAATCTGAATATCGTCCTGTTTATTTTTAATATGCTGCCGCTCCCTCCACTTGACGGCTATCGGATTGTCGAGGATTTAGCCCCCAATCATGTTCGGGCTAAAATGACACAATATGAACAGTATGGGATCTTAATCTTTTTAATTTTAGTGATTACACCTTTAAATCGATATACAATTCAGCCCATTTTTGATGTGGTCATTCCCTGGGTAGGGAATGTGCTTGGTAATTTCATCTATGGTCTATTTTTATAAAGGAGGACTGCACTATCCATGGAAGATAATAAGAAAAAACTTGGATTTAATATAATAAAAAGTGACCCGACTGATGGACACAAGGGCTACGGAAAAGGTGCCCTTAGTCTTGATAATGTTTCGCCAGTTATTATTGATGTCGACGCCGGGGAAGCGGAAATCGATGTTGGCGCGATGCATGCCCGTAGCGTGGTCGAAAAAGGGATAAAATTTTTAAAAACGAAAGAAGAGGTGCCGAACGGGAAACCATACTGGCTTGTGTGGGTGACGATAGACCGCAAGCCAGAAGGTCCCTATTATGCCGGCGTTACCGCTTGTTATATGACGGTGGACCGGGAAATCCGACGCGGTTACAAATCGCTTCCTGAGCACGTCAACCGCATGGATAAATCGTTAAAGCGTCATATTATTGTCGATGATATGGATGTGAAATCGAAACGGGTGTTAGCCGAATTCTTGCAGGGCCATAATGAAGTATTGTGGAATAATTCCACGGCGGAACTGAAAAAAGGATTACTGGGAGAGTAAAATGATGAAAGTGGATAATTACTTGTGGTTTTTTTGAAAAATAGATAGTATTATAAGCAGTGTGTGAATACACGTAAAACTAGGACAAGAAAAGCTCCGGACCAGTTCCGGAGCTTTTCTATTTTATAATATAATAATTTATAACATTGGACTTAGAGAAATGTCCAGCTCCAGTCGCCATTGGCTAGTGTACTTCGCTCTTCTCCCTACGATAAGTCAACATCGGTTCGCTCCGCTCACCGTGTTTCCTTTAGCTAATCAGAATTTATTTCCTAAATTCTGAACGCATAAATTCAACTATGCCTCTGTCTTCGCCTAACGGCTTGCCAGTCGGCGAGTTTACATTTATCTCGGTCGAAGCGCTCCATAAGGAATGCTTCGGCAGCATTGGCATCGCACGAAGGAAAAGCGTTAGCTTTTCCGAAGAGGCCATACGCCGATAGGCGGGCGCCTTCCGCTTTTCTTATTAAAATGCTAGTGGTTCCATGGCATCAACTTTTTGTACCAAGGCACTTTCTTGTTGTCCTTCTGTTTCGCTGGTGCTGCATCTGAATTCTTTAAGTGATCGGTGCAATATTCGGTTGGCTCAGTTCCAGCGACAAAATAGGTGAAGCGACGAACGGGACAATCCTTGGTCGCTAGCTTGCCATTTTCCGGGTTGACGTAAACACCGACAACCCCCTCCTTCGGTGGTTTAAACGCCTTGACGGGCTTACCCTGCAAGGCCTCCTCCATAAAGTTGGCCCAGATATTTTTCGCATAGGTTTTTTCGGCAGTTAGCTCAAGTGGTTTCCCGATATCATATCCTGCCCATACAGCGGTAACGAGCTGTGGTGAGTAGCCAATCATCCAGCTATCCGTTTCCGTTGAGCCTGACTTTCCGGCATAAGGCCGGGTGAGGTCGTCAATAATCGTGCTCCCGGTTACCTTGGCATAGCCATTTAGCTTCTTATCGAAAATGCCTGTCAGCATTTGTGTCATTACAAAGGCCCTGGCTGGGTTTAAAACCTTTTCAGTTCTATCTTTTTTTTCAAAAATAACGTTGCCATTATAGTCTTCCACTCTCGTAATTAAGGTCGGATTGACCCGTTTTCCTCCATTGGCAAATAGGCTGTAGGCATTAGCCATTTCAATCACACGAACGCCAGATGTTCCTAATGCCAGTGACGGAACCTGGGCCATATTTGTCGAAATACCAAATTTCTTGGCCATTTCGATTAACGAATCCTCTCCTAAAAATAAATGCGTTTTAACAGCAAAAATATTATCAGATACGGCAAGCGCCTGGGCGAGGGTAATTTCCCCGTCAGCATACTTGTTATTAAAATTATGTGGCGTGTAATCGGCCTGACCATCATCAAAATGGAAGGTGGTAAACTCACTTCGCATCGTTGATGAAGGGGTAAAACCGTGCTCGAGTGCGGAGTAGTAGAGCAGCGGCTTGATGGTCGAGCCCGGCTGTCTCACAGCCTGAACGGCCCGGTTAAACGGACTTTTTTCATAGTCCCTGCCCCCAATCATCGCTCTCACATAGCCGTTCTTTGGATCCATCGCAACTAAGCCAACTTGAATCTCGGATGAACTGGCAACATATTGCTGGACCTGCTTCTCGGCCGCTTTCTGCTGTTTCAGGTTCAGCGTCGTAAAGACTTTTAAACCGCCGAGGGCAATCGTGCGGTCGTCAAGATGTAATTGATTTTTCAGCGCATTTTTGACGGCATCCTGAAAATAAGGGGCCAGCTTTACCTTTGGTGTCGTGTGGACGCCGACAATTGTGAGCGGCTGCTTGGCCACTGTTTTTGCGGTATCTTTTTTGATGAACCCGTTTTTCACCATCGTTTGTAAAATAATCGCCTGACGTCGTTTGGCGTTTTCCATCGAGGTGAGCGGTGAGTAGATGCCAGGTCCCTTTGGAATTCCCGCCAGCATGGTCGCTTCGTTGAGATCTAAGTCGACTGCTTTTTTACCAAAATAATAGTGACTGGCCGCTTCTATACCGTAAGCACTGTTGCCATAATAGATGGTATTTAAATAACCTTCAAGAATATCCTGTTTCGAATAATTCATTTCAAGGCGGATCGTATAAAACGCCTCGAGAATTTTCCGCTTCCACGTTTTGTCGTGTTCAAGAAAGAGATTCCGTGCATATTGCTGGGTGATCGTACTTGCGCCCTGCACCTTGGAAAATGCCTGAATATCGGCAAGAACTGCCCCGGCAATTCGTTTATAATCAAAACCATGGTGCTGGAAAAAATTTTTGTCCTCAATCGAGACGGTCGCATTCACTAAATTTGGTGAAATATCATTGAGCCCGACCCAGTAGCGCTTTTGACCGCTATGACTCTCACCAATCAGGGTCCCGTCATCGGCAAAGAATAGCGTTGATTGCGGAACAGCGAGCGGCGGAGCTCCTAAAATTTTTGCATAGGCAAGGACGCCTAGGAAGAGAACGAGCATACAAATCATGCCTATCAAACTGATGATAACAAATGCTCGCAAATATTTAATTGTCTTCCGAAACCCGTGATCAGTCATGATTTCCATTTTGTTCACCACCCCGCTTTTCCATTTTTAAAAATTTAGATAGTAATAGTATTGAAAAAATAGAGTCCTTTTAAACCATTTCTTTAGAAAAAAGAAATATTTTTTTAAAAATTGCTAGACTTTTTTTCCTGTTTGTAATTCAATAGTTTGGGTAGTCTAAAAATGAGATAAGAAGGAAGGAAGATGAATATGTCCATTTGGTTTACAGAAAAACAAACTGAGAACTTTGGAATCACGATGAAAGTTAATAAAACCTTACATACAGAGCAAACAGAATTTCAAAAGCTTGATATGATTGAAACAGAAGAATGGGGCAATATGCTGCTATTAGATGACATGGTCATGACTTCTGTAAAAGACGAATTTGTTTATCATGAAATGGTGGCACATGTTCCACTATTTACACATCCAAATCCTGAGAATGTTCTTGTTGTCGGCGGCGGCGATGGCGGAGTTATCCGTGAAGTATTAAAGCACCCAAGCGTAAAGAAAGCGACACTTGTGGATATTGATGGTAAAGTAATCGAGTATTCGAAGAAATTCCTTCCGGAAATTGCTGGTTGGCTTGAAGACGAGCGTGTGGACGTTCAAGTGGGTGACGGCTTTATGCATATTGCCGAAAGCGAAAATGCCTATGACGTGATTATGGTTGACTCAACAGAGCCGGTTGGTCCTGCGGTAAACTTATTTACAAAAGGCTTCTATGCCGGAATTTCCAAGGCGTTAAAGGAAGACGGCATTTTTGTTGCTCAGTCCGACAACCCATGGTTTAAGGCGGATTTAATTCGCAGCGTGCAGCGCGATGTGAAGGAAATCTTCCCGATTACGAATTTGTATGTGGCTAATATCCCTACTTACCCAAGCGGCCTATGGGCATTCACCATCGGTTCGAAAAAATACGATCCATTAGCAGTAAGTGAAGACCGTTTTCACGAAATTGAAACAAAATACTATACAAAAGAATTGCACAAAGCCGCATTTGTATTGCCAAAATTTGTTGGCGATTTAGTGAAGTAACATAAACGGGAACAAGAAAAGTACTCCTGTTACAGTTGTTCTATGAGACGGAACCAGAGGAAAAAGTGAGCAACCGGTCCCATAGAGAGGTTCTATGAGACCGGAACTGGGGAAAAAGCGAAAACCTGGTCATAAAGAGGTTTAAGGTAATACGTAGAAAGTGAGGGATGTTGGATGCGTTTTGATGAGGCGTATTCGGGGAATGTGTTTATTAAGAGTCACCCGAATTTTGAGGAAAGTCAGGTTGTATTGTACGGGATGCCTATGGACTGGACGGTAAGCTATCGCCCAGGTTCACGGTTTGGCCCAGCGCGAATTCGCGAGGTGTCAATTGGTCTTGAAGAGTACAGTGCCTACCTCGACCGCGAGCTTGATGAGGTAAAATATTTCGACGCCGGTGATATTCCGCTTCCGTTCGGGAATGCCCAGCGCAGCCTTGATTTGATTGAAGAATTTGTTGACCAAGTCTTGGATGCAGGCAAATTCCCGTTAGGTATGGGCGGCGAGCACCTTGTCTCATGGCCAGTGATGAAAGCTGTTTATAAGAAATATCCAGATTTAGCGATTATCCATTTTGACGCACACACCGACCTGCGTGAAAATTATGAAGGCGAGCCGCTGTCACACTCGACCCCGATTCGCAAGATTGCCGAATTAATCGGACCAAAAAACGTTTATTCTTTTGGGATCCGTTCCGGTATGAAAGAAGAATTTGAATGGGCAAAGAAAAATGGCATGCATATTTCAAAATTTGAAGTGCTTGAGCCGTTAAAGGAAATCCTGCCATCGCTAGCTGGGCGCCCAGTCTATGTCACGATTGACATTGACGTATTGGACCCTGCACATGCGCCTGGAACCGGTACGGTTGATTGCGGCGGAATCACCTCACGCGAGCTGCTTGCTTCCATTCATGAAATTGCTCGTTCTGAGGTGAAGGTCGTCGGTGGTGACCTGGTTGAGGTTGCTCCAATCTACGATTCATCTGAGCAAACAGCGAACACAGCGAGCAAATTGATTCGTGAAATGCTGCTTGGCTGGGTGAAATAGGTAAACCTTCCTGTCCGAATATAGGAAGAACCTTCCCGTTGTATAAAAAAACTCTTTTTATACTTCAGGAGACCTCTTTCTGATATATAAGAGAACTTTTCTGTTACACAGGAACAACCTTTTCTGATATCCAGAAACCATGTCAATCTGGTGCCTGTCCCATTGGGGGCGGGCATCTTTGATTTGTGCCGTTACAATGTTTATAATAGAAAAAGCATGCGTTAATGCACCTAAGTAAATGATGAAGACTAGAACTAATAAAGAGAACATACCTGAGTTCCTTTTTAAAAAAGCTCTTATTGTATTTTGCAAATTAAAGCGGCATATTCGCAAAGAAACAACGGAGATTCGCAAAAAAATTGGAATTCTTGCAAATAAACGAGAATGTTGTGTTATAAAATGAAAAGGAAGTGCTAAATCGGTTGGAAAATTCTGAAATACCCGTGAAAATCAAGGTGAAAACGACGATTGATGCTCAGGAAGCAATGGAATTAACGGTGTTTGGTCGCTACCATCAAAAAGGTGGTGCAACATTTCTGCGGTATGAGGAAGTGCTGGAGGAAGGTACTGTTCGCACGATTGTCAAGGTGGCGGGGGAAGAAGCACTAATTTTACGCGGCGGTGCGGTGAAGATGAGGCTGCCGTTTCAGGTAAATCGAAAACTAAGGGGCAGCTACGAGATGCCGTTTGGTGTTTTTGAAACGATGACGATGGCCAAGCGAATCGAGCATTCGGAAGGGCTTATCGATATTCTCTACGATTTCACAATGCAGGGCTCGCCTTCAGGTACATATCATTTAGAAATTAGCTTTCAGGAGGATCGGAAATGAATATAGTTGAACAGGTTCAAAGTAAAATAAAGGAAGAGATTCGTGCGGCTGTGCTAAAGGCGGAGCTTGCGACAGAAGAGCAGATTCCTGATGTGGTTCTTGAAATCCCGAAGGAGAAGGCCCATGGCGATTACTCAACGAATATGGCGATGCAGCTCGCTCGGGTGGCGAAGAAGGCGCCGCGGATGATTGCGGAAGCATTAGTGGCCCATTTCGACCGTTCACAGGCTTCAATTGAAAAAATTGAGCTAGCGGGGCCGGGGTTTATCAATTTTTATATGAATAATGCGTATTTAACCGACCTGATTCCTACCGTGCTTGAGGCTGGTGAAAAGTACGGTTCGACCACAGTTGGCGGCGGTCAAAAAATTCAAGTCGAGTTTGTATCGGCCAATCCTACTGGAGACCTGCACCTTGGACATGCCCGCGGTGCTGCTGTTGGCGATTCTCTGTGCAATATTTTGGCCAAGGCTGGCTATGATGTTTCTCGCGAATATTATATTAATGATGCTGGCAATCAGATTAATAATTTAGCATTGTCGGTGGAGGCACGTTATTTCCAGGCGCTTGGTCTGGAAAAAGACATGCCGGAGGACGGCTACCATGGCGCCGATATTGTCGGCATCGGGAAGACACTGGCGGAAGAGTTTGGCGACAAGTTTGTGAATGTGGCCGAGGAAGAACGATTTGATTTTTTCCGTGAGTATGGCTTGAAATATGAAATGGCGAAATTAAAGAAGGATCTTGAGAATTTCCGAGTCGGTTTTGACGTGTGGTATTCGGAAACCTCGCTTTATAAAAATGGAAAAATTGATGAAGCTCTGACTGCACTAAGGGAAAGCGGCTATGTCTATGAGGAAGATGGCGCGACCTGGCTTCGTTCGACCGATTTCGGTGATGACAAAAACCGTGTGTTAATCAAGCAGGACGGCTCTTATACGTACTTGACGCCTGATATCGCTTACCATAGGGACAAGCTGGCGCGAGGCTTTGAAAAATTGATTAACATTTGGGGTGCGGATCACCACGGCTATATCCCACGGATGAAGGCGGCAATCCAAGCTTTAGGTTATGACCGCGAGGCGCTTGAGGTGGAAATTATCCAGCTCGTTCATCTTTATAAAAACGGTGAGAAGATGAAGATGAGTAAGCGAACTGGTAAGGCGGTTACGATGCGTGATTTGGTCGATGAGGTCGGCCTTGACGCGACGCGTTATTTCTTTGCGATGCGTAGCTCGGATACGCATATGGATTTTGATTTGGATTTAGCGGTGTCGGAGTCGAATGAAAATCCGGTATATTACGCGCAATACGCCCATGCACGGATTTCGAGCATCTTACGTTCAGGCGAAGAACAAGGCGTGACGGTGGATACTGGTGCTGACTTTTCGTTAGTGGCGTCTGAAAAGGAAATCGATTTACTGAAAAAGCTTGGTGAATTCCCGTCGGCTGTTGGCGAGGCCGCACTGAAGCGTGTGCCGCACCGCATCACCAACTATATCTTTGAACTGGCGTCGACGTTTCACAGTTTTTATAATGCGGAAAAAGTGCTTGATAGTGATCAGTTGGAGCGCACGAAGGCACGCCTTGCGTTGGTGAAGGCTGTGCAAATTACGTTGAAAAATGCACTGGCGTTGATTGGCGTTTCGGCCCCGGAAAAAATGTAAATTTGATGAGGCTCCCTTCTGATTAAGGGGGGCCTTTTTCTATGTGGTTTGGCGGGGAATTTGTGTGGTTGGCGAGTAAAGGGGCATCGTTTAAAAAAAGCCCATTTTGATCGGCGCCAATTCTGCAAACGTGCCAAAATTTGTTTGAAAATAATCCATGAAATGAATATTTTCCAAAAAAACACAAATATTAATAGAGAATTTTCAGTAAGGAGTGAACCGAACGCATGAATGTAGGAAGAGCAAAAGAAATTGTTGAATCCGCTGATATGATCAATGTTACCTATGATGGAACCCCGGTAATTATTCAACACGTGGACGAGACGACGAAACTAGCGAGGATTTATTCTATAACCGATCCAGAAAACGAAAGAGATGTACCTGTGTTAAATCTTATTGAAGAATAGTAAAGGGTCTCCGATGTTGGTTCGGAGACTCTTTACGTTATTTCAAAAGATGAGGGAGTATAAAATTTTCGACTTTGAGAATTGTCCAGCTCCAGCGCCCAGCGGCTAGTGTACTTCGCCCTTTTCCCTACGATAAGTCAACATCGGATCGCTATCGCTCTCCGTGTTTCCTTTATCTCAGTCAAAGTGCTCCAGTCCATACCCCGCTTAACGGGCGCTTGCGCTTTTCTTAATAGCACTGCCGCTGATTCGCTTATAGCCGCGGATTTTGCTTAAATCCTCGACTAACTTCAGTGCGGCTTGATACTTTGCTTTCGCCTAAATCATGAAGTCTACATCGCGCCAAGAATTTTTTTATAAAAAATAAGCAATAACTCCAGCAAGAACTTCTTTCACAGATCTTAAAAAATTCGGTTTATTTAGCTCTGCCAATGTTAACGGTATGGAGTCGCGGATGTCCTTTTTAATAACGGACCTCACACGCTCAATAAAAGTAGAATTATAAATAAAACAATTGATTTCTTTGTTTAAAAACAAGCTGCGCTGATCGAAATTGGCGGTGCCGATATCGCAAATTTTGTCATCGATCATAATTGTTTTTGCATGATAAAAGCCATTTTTAAATTGATAAACCGCTACTCCCTCCTTAAGCAGTGTTCGTAAATAGTGGTAGGAGGCTTCCTGGACAAGCATATGGTCAGCGTTGTAGGGGACAACCAAGGTGATATCAACGCCTCGCTGCCGTGCTTCCATTAATGCAGCAAAAACTTTGTTACTTGGAATAAAGTAAGGAGTCCCAATGAAGATGGTGTGAACGGCCTTTTGCAGCAGTCTGATAAACATGTCTTCGAGCTGGCCGGCTTCCGTCGGAATAAATTGATGGCGAACCTCCCCCTTTGGCAGATTTGGAAAATAGACAGGATGATTCTGAAGATTTTCACCTCCGTACTCATTCCAATCAATAAAAAACTCACTCTGCAAAAAATTAACGCCTTCACCGGTCATTTTTAAATGGTAATCACGCCACGGGCTCAAGATTGGGTCTTCGTCAATATATTCCTTACCGATGTTAAACCCGCCGAGATAGCCAATTTTTCCATCAATAAGCGAAACTTTGCGGTGATTCCGGACCTGGGAAGAATAAAACAGGAATGGAAATCTAACCGAATTACTATACGCAAAATGAATCCCTGCCTCCCGCAGCTCCTTCACTGTCTGCTTCTTAATTTTCCAGCTCCCAATCCGGTCAAGCAAGAGCCGAACCTCCACGCCTTCCCGCGCCTTTGCTTTTAATAGCGAGAAAAACTCCTGGCTGATGGTGTCATCTTTGACAATATAAAATAATACATGAATATGGTGGTTCGCCTGTCTAATCTCATTGAAATAATCATGGAATAATTCCTTTCCATGGGTGAAAATTTCAAACTGACCATGAAGCATGGCTGTTTCCATCCTGCCCGCAGTGGAAAGATGCTTCTTCCTCCCTAAGCTAAAATCGACTGCTAGCCAGATCATGATGAGAAGGACAAGTCCGCTTAACGAGAGTGCAAAAATCATCTGGAATCGTTCCTCCAATCCATTTTCTTAGGTTTTCCGAAAGTGATTATTTCTATCAGTCGAATGAATTTTGCAAAAATTCGTTGACTGAATGCTCATTCATCATATAATAGAGTTATGGATAAGTTCTGAAAATTAATTATTTTCTACAACTTGCGAAAAAAAACATTAGGGGATAAAGCAAAACGAAAGGGGCTAATTTTGATGAATGGTTTATTATGGGTTAACCTCATTGCCTTCTTGGTTGTAACCGCTTACGCAATCAGTTTGTTCGTTTATGTTGTAAAAACTCGGATGGCCTTTATTAAGCTAGGGAAAAAGGTTGAGTTTGATAATAATGTCAAAGAACGGCTGCAAAAAATTTGGGTCATGGTGTTTGGACAGAAGAAGCTTTTAAAGGATAAAAAAAGTGGAGCTATCCACGTCATGTTCTTTTATGGTTTCCTGCTTGTTCAATTTGGAGCGATTGATTTTATTTGGAAAGGGATTAAACCAGGCTCGCATTTGCCACTTGGACCGTTATATCCCGCCTTCACCTTTTTCCAGGAAATTGTGACACTAACCATTTTAGTAGCTGTTATTTGGGCGTTCTATCGCCGTTATATTGAAAAATTAGTTCGCTTAAAGCGCGGTTTTAAAGCAGGTCTTGTGTTAATTTTTATCGGCGGCTTGATGGTTTCGGTATTACTTGGAAACGGCATGGGCATCATCTGGCATGGGGAAGACGTGTCATGGACAGAACCAGTTGCTTCTGTCATTTCACTGCTCTTTTCGTGGCTCGGCGAAACCGCTTCCGTCGTTATTTTCTATGTAGCCTGGTGGTTCCACTTATTATTCCTATTATCCTTTTTAGTGTATGTACCGCAAGGAAAGCATGCCCACTTAATTGCCGGACCGGTGAACGTTTATTTTAACCGTTTAGAAAAACCAGGTAAATTGAAAAAGGTAGATTTTGAAGATGAATCACAAGAATCCTTTGGAGTTGGAAAAATTGACGACTTTACCCAGCTGCAAATGATCGATTTTTATGCCTGCGTCGAATGTGGCCGCTGTACCAATATGTGTCCTGCTACCGGAACGGGTAAAATGCTGTCGCCAATGGATTTAATTGTGAAAATGCGTGACCATCTGACCCATTTTGGCGCATCGGTTACTTCGAAACAGCCGTGGGTGCCGACCTTTGCTTTTAGTAACACAAAAGGAAATCAAATTGCGCTGGCGGCAAGCGGTCAGGGTGCGGAAGAAACAGCGGCTGCTTTAGCGTATAGTCCAAGCTTAATCGGCGATATCATTACCGAAGAAGAAATCTGGGCATGTACCACGTGTCGCAACTGTGAGGACCAATGTCCAGTCATGAACGAGCACGTTGATAAAATTATCGACCTTCGTCGTTATTTAGTTTTAACAGAGGGAAAAATGGATGCAGACGCCCAGCGTGCGATGACGAATATAGAACGCCAAGGGAACCCGTGGGGCTTAAACCGTAAAGAGCGTGAGAACTGGCGCGAAGTCCGCGACGATGTTCATATTCCAACGGTGAAGGAAATGAACAAGGCGGGCGAGGAATTCGAATACCTCTTCTGGGTTGGCGCGATGGGTTCTTACGACAACCGCAGTCAGAAGATTGCATTATCGTTCGCGAAGCTGATGAACGAAGCGGGTGTGAAATTTGCCATTCTCGGTAACAAAGAAAAAAACTCAGGTGATACACCGCGCCGCCTTGGTAATGAATTCCTGTTCCAAGAGCTAGCGACAAAAAATATTGAGGAATTTGAAAAAGCGGAGATCAAGAAAATTGTCACAATTGACCCGCATGCCTATAATATTTTCAAAAATGAATACCCTGATTTTGGCTTAGAGAATGTGGAAGTGTACCATCATACGGAAATACTGTATGAGCTTGTCCGCGATAGCCGACTTGTTCCGAAACATCAGGTGAACGAAACGATTACTTTCCATGATTCCTGTTATTTAGGCCGCTATAATGACGTGTACGACCCGCCACGGGAAATTTTAAAAGCGATTCCAGGCGTGAAACTTGTGGAAATGGAGCGTAATCGCGAAAAAGGCATGTGCTGCGGTGCCGGCGGCGGCTTGATGTGGATGGAGGAAGAAACAGGCCAACGAATTAACGTGAGCCGGACCGAGCAAGCCCTTTCCGTCAATCCGTCTGTCATCAGCTCAGGCTGCCCATACTGCTTAACGATGCTTTCTGATGGAACTAAGGCGAAAGAAGTGGAAGAAAAGGTTTCGACTTACGATGTGGCTGAAATTCTTGAAAAAGCCGTTTACGGGGAATGAAAAGAGACAGCTTGATAATATTGCAGAAGTAGTAATTATTAGAACAGGAGAAGTGGAGTCAATTTACAAAAATTTTAAGAATTTTGTGTAAAACATTTCAACTTCTCCTGTTTTTTATGTAAAATAAGAGATAAGAATAAAGCGCTTACATTACCAATTTTTTTATAGACTTGGCTAGCTGTGGGTTTTAAAAAACCACATGCCTACTTTTTTCATTATTTTCGAGCGAGCGTTCAGTCGCTGGATAATTTTTTTAGAATAACATGACTGAATATTGGGAAAAGGGAGAGTGTTTGGAATGGGGAGAACGGTCATTTTAAGTGGGGTAAGAACACCTTTTGGAAAATTAGGGGGCTTCTTGAGCAGTTTTTCGGCTTCACAGCTTGGAGGCATTGCTGTTAAAGAAGCGCTGGTGCGAGCTAACGTGGAGCCAGAGTACGTCCAGGAGGTCATTCTTGGAACTGTTTTACAAGGGGGACAGGGGCAAATCCCATCACGTCAAGCCGCCCATCATGCTGGCCTGCCTTGGGAGGTCAAAACAGAAACAATTAATAAGGTTTGCGCTTCGGGGATGCGCAGCGTTACGTTGGCCGACCAGATTATTCGTGCCGGCGATGAAGAGGTGATTGTTGCTGGCGGCATGGAATCGATGAGCAACGCCCCATATATTTTACCAAAAGCAAGATGGGGCTTCCGAATGGGCGACGCGGCTGCCAAAGATTTAATGATTCATGATGGCTTGAGCTGCAGTTTTACCGGTGTTCATATGGGTACTTACGGCAATTCGACGGCCGCCGAGATGGAGATTTCACGTCAGGCGCAGGACGAGTGGGCCTTAAGGAGCCATCAGCGCGCGATTGCCGCCATGGAGGATGGAAAATTTGCAGAGGAAATTGTGGCTGTGGAAGTACCGCAGCGAAAAGGAGCTCCTGTAGTTGTCGCGGATGACGAATCACCACGAAAGGATACCTCGTTAGAACGACTGGCAAAATTAGCACCGGTATTTAATGCAACGGGAACGATCACTGCTGGAAATGCGCCTGGTGTCAATGACGGTGCGGCTG
This sequence comes from Neobacillus rhizosphaerae, assembly GCF_937468385.1. Taxonomy (GTDB): domain Bacteria; phylum Bacillota; class Bacilli; order Bacillales; family Cytobacillaceae; genus Neobacillus; species Neobacillus rhizosphaerae. The sequence goes on along the minus strand of NZ_CALBWS010000004.1, from coordinate 100,512 downwards.
CTCTCGTGCTAATGAGTGAGGAGCGCGCTGCTCGTGAAGGTAGAAAAGCGGAAGCGGTCATCTTAGGCCACGCTGCTCTAGCTGTGGAAGCGAAGGATTTCCCACAAACGCCGGGGCTAGTCATCAATGAACTTATGCGAAAAACAGGAAAAAGTGTAGCGGATATCGATTTATTTGAAATCAATGAAGCTTTTGCTGCTGTTGCCTTGGTGAGCGAAAAAATTGCTGGCCTTGACCCAGAAAAGGTCAATGTGAACGGCGGTGCAGTCGCCCTTGGCCACCCAGTTGGTGCAAGCGGGGCGCGGATTATCATTACGCTCATGCACGAGTTGAAGCGCCGCGGCGGCGGAATCGGTGTCGCCGCGATTTGCAGCGGCGGCGGCCAGGGCGATGCTGTGATGATTGAGGTCCCGAAGGCTTAAGTTTGGTCTGGCTGGACCAGAGAATGACGGTTAGATTTTTCCGGAAAATGTCTAATGGGGAAAAAAGGACATGAAAAATAGACAAAACACCCGAAAAAATGTTCAAACCATGAGAAAAATAGACAAAACACCCGAAAAAAATGTTCAAAACCTTGAGAAAAATAGACAAAACTAATTTTCGCATAAAAAAATGGGGCGAAACTCGATTTCAGCCCCTAATTGGAGGGGAAAACATGAAGGTTTCAAAGGTAATGGTCATTGGAGCAGGGCAAATGGGCTCTGGGATTGCCCAAGTTTGTGCCCAAGCAGGCTATCAGGTTTTACTAAATGATTTAAAACAGGAATTCGTCGAACGCGGATTAGGAATCATCAACAAAAATCTTTCACGCAATGTTGATAAAGGCCGAATGACAGGCGAACAAAAACAGGAAGTGTCGGCGAGGCTGACCGCCTCAACGGATTTGAACGACGCGGCCCAGGTCGACCTTGTCATCGAAGCTGCAGTTGAAAACATGGAAATTAAAACGAAAATTTTTGCGCAGCTTGATGAAATTGCTCCGGCACATGCGATCTTGGCGAGTAACACCTCCTCGCTGCCAATTACGGAAATTGCGGCTGCAACAAAGCGGCCGGAAAAGGTCATCGGCATGCACTTTATGAATCCGGTACCAGTGATGAAGTTAGTCGAAATCATCCGTGGCCTAGCAACGGCTGATGAAGTATACCAGGTGATTGAAGATATGACGAAAACCTTGAGCAAGGTCCCGGTTGAAGTTAACGACTTCCCTGGCTTTGTTTCTAACCGCGTGCTGATGCCAATGATCAATGAAGCGGTTTTTACCTTGTATGAGGGTGTCGCCACCAAAGAAGCAATTGATGAAGTGATGAAGCTCGGCATGAACCACCCAATGGGGCCGTTAACCTTGGCTGATTTTATTGGCCTCGATACTTGCCTTTATATAATGGAAACCCTTCACGAAGGCTTCGGCGATGATAAATACCGTCCATGCCCGCTGCTGCGCAAATATGTCAAAGCAGGCTGGCTTGGAAAGAAAACGGGGCGTGGATTCTACACATACGAATAAGGCTTTCAACTTGCTGAAGCAACGAGAGCAGGAACCAATCTTTCTTCAAAATAAGGGGTTGTGAGGATGAATACTGCTACTATAGATTCTCCAAAAGGGGAGATAAGCATGAATCTTACATTTACAGCGGAGCAAGAAATGATGCGAAAAATGGTGCGCGATTTTGCCGTCAGCGAAATTGCCCCATTTATTGAAAAAATGGAAAAAGGGGAATTCCCGCGCGAAATTCTTCGGAAAATGGGTGAGCTCGGCCTTATGGGCATTCCTGTTCCGGAAAAATACGGCGGAGCTGAGATGGACTTCACCTCTTATATCATTGCCATTAATGAAATATCAAGGGTAAGTGCCACGCTTGGCGTCATTCTGTCTGTCCATACTTCTGTGGGAACTATGCCGATTCTATATTTCGGGACGGAGGAGCAGAAGCAAAAGTATGTACCGAAGCTGGCTTCTGGGGAGTATTTAGGGGCGTTTTGCTTAACGGAGCCGAGTGCGGGGTCCGATGCAGCTAGCCTAAAGTCCCGTGCCGTGAAGAAGGGCGATCATTATGTGATCAATGGCTCGAAGATGTTTATTACCAATGGTGGCGAAGCCGATATTTATATTGTTTTTGCCACCACTGAGCCGAAATTAGGAACAAAAGGGATTGCCGCATTTATTGTTGAAAAAAACACCCCCGGCTTATGTATCGGGAAGGATGAAAAGAAGATGGGGCTGCATGGTTCCAGAACGGTACAGCTGACGTTTGAGGATATGCTTGTGCCAGTGGAAAATCTTCTTGGCAGCGAAAGTGATGGTTTTAAAATTGCGATGGCAAACCTCGAGGTCGGCCGCATTGGGATTGCGACTCAAGCACTCGGGATTGCCGAAGCCGCACTGTCGGCCGCAACTACCTATGCGAAGGAGCGCCAGCAATTTGGCAAACCAATTGCCTTCCAGCAAGGGATAGGCTTTAAGCTTGCTGACATGGCGACGAGTGTGGAAGCGGCGAAACTATTAGTCTATCGCTCTGCTGATTTACGGACCCGAGGCTTAAAATGCGGTATGGAAGCGTCGATGGCGAAGCTGTTTGCCACGAGGACAGCGGTAGAAGTGTCGACGGAAGCCATTCAAGTTTTTGGCGGCTACGGCTACACCGAAGATTATCCTGTGGAGCGCTACTTCCGCGATGCAAAGGTAACCGAAATCTACGAAGGCACGAGTGAGATCCAGCGGATTGTGATTAGTAAGTATCTTTAATTAGTAGTTTATGGTGAGTCTAAACGAAAATGTCGATAAATCCTTGCGAATTGTGGATATATTCCTAAATGATATTGAAGTCTCGAAAAAGGATCAAGAAAACGTTTCAATCTAAAATATACTTATAGGAGGCTAAAAAAATGCAATTTAAACTATCTGAAGAACATGAAATGATCCGGAAAATGGTTCGTGATTTTGCACGAAACGAAGTGGCACCGTCTGCGGCCGAGCGTGATGAGGAAGAACGATTTGACCGCGAGATTTTTGACAAAATGGCGGAGCTTGGCTTAACAGGGATTCCGTGGCCGGAAGAGTACGGCGGCATCGGCAGCGATTTTCTAGCCTACTGTATCGCCGTTGAAGAGCTATCTCGCGTTGATGCATCAACAGGTGTACTTCTTTCCGCACACACCTCCCTTGCCGGCTGGCCGATTTACAAATTCGGCAGCGAAGAACAAAAGCAAACCTACCTTCGCCCAATGGCTGAGGGTAGCAAAATCGGTGCCTACGGTTTAACCGAGCCTGGAAGCGGCTCAGACGCTGGCGGGATGCGAACAACGGCCCGCTTAGAAGGCGATCACTACATCCTCAATGGTTCAAAAATTTTCATCACCAATGGCGGTGTGGCCGACATTTATGTAGTGTTTGCCTTAACAGACCCATCCAGCAAGCAAAGAGGAACCACTGCATTTATCGTCGAAAGTGACTTCCCTGGCTTCTCTGTTGGGAAAAAAGAAAAGAAACTCGGCATTCGTTCGTCGCCGACAACGGAGATTATTTTTGAAGATTGCAAGGTGCCAATGGCAAACCGTCTTGGCGAAGAAGGTGACGGCTTTAAAATCGCGATGATGACGCTTGATGGCGGCCGTAACGGCATCGCGGCCCAAGCCGTTGGAATTGCTCAAGGCGCACTTGATGCGGCAGTCGATTATGCGAAGGAACGCCACCAGTTTGGCAAACCAATCGCAGCGCAGCAAGGTATCAGCTTCAAGCTGGCAGATATGGCGACAAATATTGAAGCAGCAAGACTATTAACCTATCAAGCGGCCTGGCTTGAATCAAATGGCTTACCCTATGGTAAAGAATCAGCGATGTCCAAATTATTTGCCGGTGACACTGCGATGAAGGTGACCACGGAAGCGGTTCAGGTGTTTGGGGGCTACGGCTATACAAAGGATTATCCAGTGGAACGGTTCATGCGTGATGCGAAAATTACACAAATTTACGAAGGAACACAGGAAATACAACGCCTCGTAATTTCGAGAATGCTAACTAAATAATATGAAAGGCGGAAGCTTCCTTTGCGCGGCGTAAGGATTGGACCGGTCCGCATGAGATAAAGGAAACACGGAGAGCGAAGCGATTCGATGTTAACTTATCGTAAGGAGGAGAGGACCAAAACACAAGCCGCTGGGGGCTGGAGCTAGACAATATGAAAGGCGGAAGCGCCCGTTTAGCGGCGTATGGATTGGACCGGTCCGCATGAGATAAAGGAAACACGGAGAGCGAAGCGATTCGATGTTGACTTATCGTAAGGAGGAGAGGGCCAAAACACAAGCCGCTGGGGGCTGGAGCTAGACAAAGGCGGTCATAGAGGATGAAAAAGCGAGAAGTACAGGCCTCGGTCAAGGATGAACGCCTCGTGCAAAAAAGGCGCGACCAAATGATCAAAGGGGCCGTCACACTTTTTAAAGAAAAGGGGTTTCATCGGACGACGACGAGGGAAATTGCCAAGGCGGCGGGTTTTAGCATCGGGACGCTATACGAATATATTCGCACAAAGGAAGACGTCCTTTACCTTGTTTGTGATCAAATTTATGACCACGTTAGCGAGCGCCTGCAGCAGGACCTCGCCTTGAAAAAAGGGACATTAGAAAGCTTGAAGTTGGGGATTGCTAATTTTTTTCAAGTAATGGATGAAATGCAGGCCGAAGTACTGGTGATGTACCAGGAAGTGAAGTCACTGTCGAAGGACGCCCTTCCGTATGTGTTGAAAAAGGAAATGGAAATGGTCGCGATGTTTGAGAATCTGCTTGCACGCTGTGTCGAAAATGGTGAACTGCAACTATCAGAAAAACAAGTAGAAATCATCGCCCATAATATTTTTGTTCAGGGGCAAATGTGGGGCTTCCGCCGCTGGGCGCTAAGGAAGTTATTTACCCTGGAAGAATATATTGAGTTGCAAACCGAGCTTTTATTGTCGGGAATCATGGGAGAAGTCTCGGCGACTATAAAAGCTTCCGGAAAATAACAACGGTGGCCAGCAGTGAACCAGGTTCATTTATGGGGTTAGGTGTGAAGTCACTAAGACAATAAAAAATCCTGTTATAAGTGGGAAAAGCAGCGAACGATGAATGGGAAATGTTTTTACCAAAGTTTTTACAAAGGGGGAGCACGATGGGGAATTATCAGCCAAAGCATCATATCCGCTTTGTGACGGCGTCGAGTTTGTTTGACGGTCATGATGCTTCCATCAATATTATGCGTAGAATTCTGCAGGCGAGCGGGGCAGAGGTCATTCACCTTGGGCATAACCGCTCGGTTGAGGAAGTGGTCAATGCGGCGATTCAGGAGGATGTCCAAGGGATTGCGATTTCCTCTTATCAAGGCGGACACGTCGAATATTTTAAATACATGTATGATTTGTTAAAGGAAAAAGGGGCGCCGAATATCCGCATTTATGGCGGTGGCGGCGGGGTTATCATTCCGAGGGAAATTGCTGAACTTCACGACTATGGGATTGCTTGGATCTTCTCACCTGAAGACGGCAGAACGATGGGACTTCAAGGAATGATTGACCGCATGATAGAGGAGTGCGATTTTGCCACCGTTCCCGCGGATGCGGCCGAACAGATTGAAAAGCTGCCAACTGGCGATGTCAACGCAATTGCCAAGTTAATTACCTTAGCCGAACTTCATGTTGATAAAAGGAACGAGGCTGCGGCAACTGCCGAGCTAGTGCTAGAACAAGTAAAGACACTTGAGAAACGGATTCCGGTCGTTGGTATTACAGGTACGGGTGGGGCCGGAAAAAGTTCATTAACGGACGAATTAATCCGCCGCTTCATTAATGATCTGCCTGATAAAAAAGTCGCGATTCTCTCCGTCGATCCGACAAAGCAAAAAACAGGCGGGGCCTTGTTAGGTGACCGGATCCGAATGAATGCGATTTTCTCACCAAATGTTTATATGCGCAGTTTGGCTACAAGGCATTCGAAAAGCGAACTATCGCTGGCGATTAAGGATGCCGTTGCCGTGACGAAAGCGGCTGGCTTTGACCTTGTCATCGTGGAAACGAGTGGAATCGGTCAAGGAGATGCCGAAATCACGGAAATTTGCGATGTTTCCTTATACGTGATGACCAGTGAATTCGGGGCACCATCACAACTTGAGAAAATCGATATGATTGACTTTGCGGACTTAATTGTCATCAATAAATTTGAGCGCAAAGGCTCTGAGGATGCCAAGCGTCAGGTGCAAAGGCAGTACCAGCGCAGCCATATGCTGTTTGAAAAGGATCCGTCGGAAATGCCGGTTTACGGCACGATTGCCAGCCAGTTTAATGACCCGGGCACGAACGCCTTGTTCGCCGCTTTAGTGGAAAAAATAAATGAAAAGATGTCTTCCGATTGGCTGAGTTCTTTTAGTAAAAAGGCCCTTGTTGAAAAGCAAAACGTCATCATCCCTACCGAACGCCGTTATTATTTACGGGAAATTTCGGAAACGGTACGTGGCTACCACCGTAATGCGGAAGAGCAAGCGAATATTGCTCGGAAATTATTCCAGCTCGAAGGGGCAATTGAAGCGGTAAAAGAGCCAGAAGTGATTGCAGCATTAGAAGCAATCAGGCAAGAAACTGAAGAGCGACTGACCACGGAATCGCGGAAAATCCTCGCTTCATGGGAACAAACAAAGGCTGATTATTCGGGCGACCGGTTTATCACAAGAATCCGTGACAAAGAGATTATCACGGTGTTAAAATCTAAAAGCTTATCAGGCCTAGACATTCCTAAGGTGGCTTTGCCTAAATATAAAGATTACGGCGAAATTCTCCGCTGGGTGTACCAAGAAAATGTTCCTGGTTCTTTCCCCTATACGGCAGGGGTATTTCCATTCAAGCGTGAGGGGGAAGACCCGAAACGGCAATTCGCTGGAGAAGGCACGCCGGAACGGACGAACCGTCGCTTCCACTATTTATCGAAGGACGATTCGGCAAAACGCTTAAGTACCGCGTTTGACTCTGTAACTCTGTACGGCGAAGACCCGGATTACCGTCCGGACATTTACGGAAAAGTTGGCGAAAGCGGTGTCAGCATTTGTACGTTAGATGATATGAAAAAGCTGTATGCCGGCTTTGATTTGTGTCATCCGTCGACATCCGTTTCGATGACGATTAATGGCCCGGCACCGATTATTTTGGCGATGTTCATGAATACGGCGATTGATCAGCAGGTGCAAAAGAAAGAAGCTGAGCTTGGCCGTGTGTTAACGGTTGAAGAATTCGCAGCCGTCAGAGCATATACATTGAAAACGGTCCGCGGTACGGTTCAAGCGGATATTTTAAAAGAAGACCAAGGCCAAAACACATGTATTTTTTCAACAGAATTTGCCTTACGAATGATGGGCGATATTCAACAATATTTCATTGATCATCAAGTGCGCAATTATTATTCTGTTTCGATTTCGGGATACCATATTGCCGAAGCAGGCGCCAATCCGATTTCACAGCTTGCGTTTACGCTATCCAATGGATTTACCTATCTCGAGTATTATTTGAGTCGTGGCATGAACATTGATGATTTTGCTCCCAATCTATCGTTCTTTTTCTCGAATGGTTTGGATCCGGAATATACGGTGATCGGCCGGGTCGCGCGACGTATTTGGGCTACTGTGATGCGTGATAAATATGGTGCTAACGAACGCAGTCAAAAGCTGAAATACCATGTGCAGACTTCCGGACGTTCGCTGCATGCTCAGGAAATTGATTTTAATGATATCCGCACAACCTTGCAGGCGTTGATGGCGCTCCAGGATAATTGTAATTCCTTGCATACCAATGCTTACGATGAAGCAATTACGACGCCAACCGAGGAATCAGTAAGACGGGCAATGGCGATTCAAATGATTATTACCAAAGAGCATGGCTTAACGAAGAATGAAAATCCGCTCCAAGGTTCGTTTATTGTGGAAGAGCTGACAGATTTGGTTGAGGAAGCCGTCCTCCAAGAGTTTGAACGCTTGAACGACCGCGGCGGTGTACTCGGTTCAATGGAGACGCAGTACCAGCGCGGAAAAATCCAGGATGAGTCGATGTATTACGAAATGAAAAAGCATACCGGAGAATTGCCAATTATCGGGGTTAATACGTATTTGAATCCAAATCCTCCGTCAGAGGAAGATGTAAATAATATGGAGTTGGCCCGAGCTACAACAGAGGAAAAGGAACTACAAATTCATAATTTGCGTGCCTTCCAAGAAGCGCATGCTGTCGAGACTGCGGACGCGTTAAAGCGGTTAAAAGAAGCGGCTGTAAGCGGAGGCAATATTTTTGCTGGATTAATGGAAACCGTTCAAGTAGCTAGCCTCGGCCAAATCACCAAGGCCCTATATGAAGTCGGCGGCCAGTACCGTCGCAATATGTAACAAGAAAAGCGAAAGCGCCCGTTAAGCGGTCAATGGATTGGACCGGTCCGCATGAAATAAAGGAAACACGGAGAGCGAAAGCGATTCGATGTTGACTTATCGTAAGGGGGAGAGGGCCAATACACAAGCCGCTGGGCGCTGGAGCTAGACAATAAGAAAAGTGAACTTGAACAAAATATTTTGTTAAAAGATTCAATGACTCGGAAGGTAGCTGCGCCCGAGCCATTGTCTTTTTTTGCTAAAATTATTTTCCTAGGAGATATTAAAATAATCATTTATCTTATATAATCAATTTAGCGTACAAACTTCGGGCGATTACGGGCAGGTGTACACGAATGAAGCTTAGTCATATTATGGTTGTTTTAATTATTTTTTCCTGGCCATTATACTATCTATATGAAATTCAATTAGGTGCCATTTCATTCCTTTTACTGGCAATCTTCTTTCTTGTCGTGACGATTAAGGAGACAAAAAAGTTCAAAGAACAGAAGAAAAACAATGGCGATGAATCCTAGAAGGAAAAAATCAGCGGAAACAATTACTAGCACTAGCATAAACGGGAAGAATTTGTTTATAATGAAGAATATGCAATTTGGGAGAGATCCTTCTAAAAGCCCGTTAATCACTCATCTAAGAGTGTTAAATAGAGAAAGGAAGTGCCAATATTGAGTTTAGCACAATACTCAAAAGAGGAATTACAAGAGTTATCTCTCATTGAAATGGCTCATGAATTTTTGAAAAATAGCAAGCAACCAATCTCATTTAGTGATTTAGTCAAAGAGATTCAGGCAGCTGCAACGATTTCCGAACAGGAAATTCGCACTAGATTAGCACAATTTTATACGGACATGAATTTAGATGGCCGCTTCCTCTCATTAGGAGATAATCGTTGGGGACTTCGCCTCTGGTATCCTGTTGATACACAAGAAGAAGAAGTCGTGACAGTCATTAAGCCTAAGAAGAAAAAGGCGAAAAAGGTTGTCGACGAGGATATCGACCTTGATGATTACGATGAGAACGATGAGGAAGAGTATGATGACATCGACGATTTTGCCGATGAAGACGAACTTCTTGATGAAGAAGATGACCTCGACATTGATGAAGTCGATGAATTTGACGAAGAGGAAGATGAAGAAGTCCTTGATGATGAGGAAGAATTCGACATTGATGAAGAAGATGACCTCGACGAAGAGCTTGTGGAAGAAGACGAATTTGAGGAAGACGAAGAAGACGAAGACAAGTAATTGGCTAACTTTAGGGGCTGACCACTAAGGGAAGCTACTTAAAGAATGTGCTTTTTAGAAACAAGCTGTGCTTGTTGTGAAGTTGCTTGTGCTTTTCTAATAGTCTTGACTTTTTATCCGTGCCCTTGTATCATCTTGTTTGGGCTCCTTAAAAAAGGAACGAATCATTATTTACCTATATGCGCTCCCTTGCAATCGCGAGATGGAGCGCTTTTTATTTTGGAAAAACTCCCTTGTAGCGGTGGAGTTTTTTCGCTTTTTGGGCTTGTTTTTGTGAAAAAATGACGGCCGGATTTGATTCGTGAGCATGACCTGGTAAGTTAAAAATTTTTTGCAAAAATTCTTTAACAATCCGAATAATGTACAAACTGTATTTGAGGGGGAATTATTTATGACAAAGTATATTTTTGTAACCGGTGGTGTCGTTTCATCACTTGGAAAGGGAATTACCGCTGCATCATTAGGACGTTTATTAAAAAATCGTGGTTTGAATGTAACGATTCAAAAATTTGACCCGTATATTAACGTCGACCCTGGGACGATGAGCCCTTACCAGCACGGCGAAGTGTTCGTTACCGATGACGGTGCAGAAACCGACTTGGACTTAGGGCACTATGAGCGCTTTATCGACATCAATTTAAACAAGTACAGCAACGTAACCACCGGAAAAATCTATTCGACAGTTTTACGAAAAGAGCGTCGCGGTGACTATCTGGGCGCGACTGTCCAGGTTATTCCACATATCACCAACGAAATTAAGGAGCGCTGTTTCCGTGCTGGCAAAGAAACCAACGCCGATGTCGTAATTACCGAAATTGGCGGAACCGTTGGTGACATCGAGTCACTACCATTTTTAGAGGCAATCCGCCAGATTAAAAGTGATATTGGCAGTGAGAATGTGATGTACATTCACTGTACGTTGATTCCGTACATCAAGGCTGCCGGTGAAATGAAGACGAAGCCAACTCAGCATAGCGTGAAGGAGCTGCGCAGTCTCGGCATTCAGCCAAACATTATTGTCGTACGTACGGAACTACCTGTGTCACAGGACATGAAGGACAAAATTGCCTTGTTCTGTGATATTGATGCCAAAGCGGTCATTGAATGCCGCGATGCCGATACGCTATATTCGATTCCACTTGCCCTTCAAGAGCAAAATATGGACCAAATCGTCTGTGACCATTTGAAGCTCAATTTACCTGAAGCCGAAATGACTGAATGGAAGGCACTCGTCAGCCGCGTTCTTAACCTTTCGAACAAGACGCGCATTGGCCTTGTCGGAAAATATGTTGAGCTCCAGGATGCCTATATTTCGGTTGTTGAAGCGATGAAACATGCTGGTTATGCCTTCGATACTGATGTGGAAATTAAATGGATTAATTCTGATGAGGTAACTCGGGAGAATGTCGCTGCGTTACTGAGTGATGTCGACGGTGTCCTAGTACCTGGCGGATTTGGTGATCGCGGAATCGAAGGGAAAATTGAAGCGACTCGCTATGCCCGTGAGCAGAAGAAGCCATTCCTTGGGATTTGTTTAGGGATGCAGTTGGCAACGATTGAATATGCGCGGAACGTGTTGGGCTATGCCGAAGCCCATTCCGCTGAGTTTGTCCCTGAGACCGTTCATCCAATCATCGACTTACTTCCGGAGCAGAAGGATGTCGAAGATTTAGGCGGAACATTACGATTAGGGCTTTATCCGTGCCGTCTGCTTGAGGGGACGAAGGCTTTCACTGCCTACCAAGAAAAGGTCGTTTACGAGCGCCATCGCCACCGCTACGAATTTAACAATCACTATCGTCAAGAAATGGAAGCTGCCGGGTTTATTTTCTCTGGAACAAGCCCGGACGGCCGGTTGGTCGAAGTTATCGAACTAGCGGATCATCCATGGTTCGTTGCTTCCCAGTTCCATCCGGAATTTGTTTCAAGACCAACGCGTCCGCAGCCGTTGTTCCGTGAATTTATTAAAGCAACAATTGAAAAATAAGTTTTTGGACCAGTTCCCAGTGAGGGAGCTGGTTTTTTTCTGTATATTTTGGTAAAAAATGTTAAAAAAGCCAAAGCTGCTGAAAAATGAGCCAATAATTAAAAAAAATGAGCCAAAGCCTAAGGAAAATGAGCCAATGAACCGAAAAAATAAGCCAATGCTCCGGAAAAATGAGCCATAAACAATATAAGTGACCCACGCAAAGCCATTTATAATGTAAAACAGGACCACATCGGCCCTGTTTTACACCTCGTATTCCGCAAAAATCTCATCAATCGTAAATTTCAAGCCATAATAGACGAATAATGCCGCCATCGAAGACGGATATCCAAAGCGACCTCCGAAATCATCTGGTAGTAGGCCTTTTGTCAGCCGCAAATCGATATGGACGTCTGCAAATTCAGTCAAATCACCAATGGCTGCATCCATTACCGTCGAGACAGACACAAATGGGACCTGCTTTTCCCGAAGTATGGCCGCTATTTCTAATGCTGCTTCATCGCTGGAAGTGCGGGTGAAAATCAGCACGCGATCGGCATCGCTAAGCTCTTCCACCTCAGCCAGCGTCAGCACTTTTACTCCCTTAAACGGCTCCGCGCCATCCACCGCCTCGAATTCGACAGCCTTCATTTCCCTCGTACCATAAATATATATCAATCCGTCGCCGACAGGTGCTTGTGCTAACAGACGGGCGCCGTCTTCGAACGAAAATTCCGCTTTTTCCTCGATCCGTTTAAACAGGCCTGTTAATTGAGTAGTAAACATTTTTAACATAAAAATCCTCCCTTTCGCTCTACCATTATAGACTTTTTCCACCAATTGCAAAAATAAATGTAAATTCCTACAAAATAATACCTATTAGGGTAAAAGACAGGAAGGAATTTCCCCCTCGAGAAGCGAAGTAATACTAGTGAATGTATAGGTGTTGATAATATAGAGAGATCGCCGATTGGCGAGCCCCTACAGAGGTGTAAAATTGCATTTATGCCTAATAGGAAAATTTACTTTCCTAGCGTCCTAAAAAATTTGAATCTAACAAATTGGGAAGAGGTGGAGAGAATGAAAGAGAAAATTTTAATCGTAGACGATCAATTTGGAATTCGAATTTTGCTAAATGAGGTGTTTCAAAAGGAAGGGTACCAAACGTTTCAGGCAGCTAATGGAGTTCAGGCCCTTGACATTGTGAAAAAGCATGACCCGGACCTTGTGCTACTTGACATGAAAATTCCGGGAATGGACGGGATTGAAATTTTAAAAAGAATGAAAGTCATCGACCCGGATATTCGCGTGATTATCATGACTGCCTACGGTGAATTGGATATGATTCAAGAAGCAAAGGATTTGGGCGCCATCACTCATTTTGCCAAACCTTTTGACATTGATGATATCCGTGCAGCTGTAAGAAAATATATACCGCAAAAAACGAACTGACTAGTACGTTAATATGGGTGCGCTTTCATTATGACATTTTCTAAAACACCATCTGATTAATGGCATTTCCTCCTTTGATTTGATATGATGTATATGAAATTTTACTGACTGGCTATCATTTTTTTAAGAATACATAATTGGTAAAATAGAGGGAAAACCTTAATATGGAAAGCCCTTTTCGAAATGATAGCACCCAAAATTAAGGAGGAAGAGACATGCCTTTAGTATCTATGAAAGAAATGCTTATTAAAGCGAAGGCGGAAGGCTACGCTGTTGGGCAGTTTAACATTAATAATTTAGAATTTACTCAAGCCATTCTTCAAGCAGCAGTTGCTGAGAAATCACCAGTTATTCTTGGTGTTTCTGAAGGTGCAGGCCGTTATATCGGCGGTTTCAAAACGGTTGTCAAAATGGTAGAAGGTTTAATGGAAGATTATAACGTGACTGTTCCTGTTGCGATTCACCTTGACCACGGTTCAAGCTTTGATAAATGTAAAGAAGCAATTGATGCAGGCTTCACTTCTGTTATGATCGATGCTTCCCACCACCCGTTTGAAGAGAACATTGAAATTACTTCTAAAGTAGTGGAATATGCTCACTCCAAAGGTGTTTCTGTAGAAGCAGAATTAGGAACAGTTGGCGGACAAGAAGATGATGTGGTTGCAGAGGGCGTTATCTACGCTGATCCAAAAGAATGTGAAGAGCTTGTGAAGCGCACTGGTATCGATTGCCTTGCTCCTGCACTAGGTTCTGTACACGGTCCTTACAAAGGCGAACCAAAATTGGGCTTCGTTGAAATGGGAGAAATCGGCAAGATCACTGGCATGCCACTTGTACTTCATGGTGGAACAGGAATCCCAACAAAGGATATCCAAAAGTCAGTTTCCCTTGGAACAGCAAAAATCAACGTGAACACTGAAAACCAAATCGCCTCAGCTAAGACCGTGCGCGAAGTATTAGCAGCAAAACCGAACGAATACGATCCACGTAAATATTTAGGACCAGCTCGCGATGCCATTAAAGAAACAGTTATCGGCAAAATGCGCGAATTCGGTTCATCAGGCCGAGCGTAAGAGAAAAAACGACACTTTTTGTTATTTGTGTTAATTATGATAAAATTAAAACCGTCCTTATTGCTAGGGCGGTTTCAGTGTGTAAATGAATACTCTCACCGCCTAATTTTTTAAAAGAAAATTTGCAGTGGGGGTTTCAATGCACCGCCCTTCGCCTACATTAAGGAAGGGGTGCCCTTGCCTAAAATGGATAGAAAACTAAAATTTAGTCGAAATTTGGAGGGAAAGACGATGAAATTTTTTATTGATACTGCCAACTTAGATGAAATTCGTGAAGCACATGAACTTGGTTTATTAGCGGGAGTAACGACAAACCCTACACTTGTTGCCAAAGAAAAAGGCGTTTCTTTCCACGATCGTATAAAGGAAATTGCAGCTCTTGTTCCAGGTTCAGTTAGCGCGGAAGTAATCTCCCTTGATGCAGAGGGAATGATTAAAGAAGGCCTGGAGCTAGCGGCTATCGCTCCAAATATCACCGTGAAAGTTCCGATGACTCCTGATGGATTAAAAGCATGTCATGCTTTTTCAAAACAAGGCATTAAGACAAATGTCACGCTAATTTTTAACGCTAATCAAGCCTTGCTTGCGGCAAGAGCAGGTGCTACCTATGTATCACCATTCCTTGGCAGATTAGATGATATCGGCCAAAATGGTTTAGATCTTATTTCCACGATTGCCGAAATCTTTGCTGTTCATGGAATTGAATCTGAAATCATCGCAGCCTCTATCCGCAATCCTATCCATGTAACAGAAGCAGCCTTAAGAGGAGCGCATATTGCGACTATTCCTTACAAAGTTCTGATGGGCTTAACCCAGCATCCATTAACTGATAAAGGAATCGAAGCATTCCTAAAAGATTGGGAATCCCGTAACGAAGCCTAACAATTCATTTGTTTTTCCATTTTTGTGTAAGGTGAAACTTCCATCTGTGAGGTTTCCCTTCATCCCTCACAGATGGTTAGTTGAACCAATCGGGCTTTTATGGGCAGTGATCCGAAATAATTCTGATGGATTTCCACGAAATATTTGCTAAGGATCTTACTGCCCGTTAATGCGGGATAAGGTGAAACTTCCATCTGTGAGGTTTTCCTTCATCCCTCACAGATGGTTAGTTGAACCAATCGGGCTTTTACGGGCAGTTGATCCGAAATAATTCTGATGGATTTTCACGAAATATTTGCTAAGGATTTTACTGCCCGTTAATGCGGGATAAATTTTTTTAATTTGGATACATGAAAATTAAATTTTCGTGTAAACTATAAATTAGACAAACTGTCGGAATTTGGCTTTTTGAATTGGAAAAATATACCTAAAGCCTTGTTTGGTTACAAGTGTGCTTTTATTAGCTCAGCAAGCTGATTAGAAAGTACCGACCCATTCCATCAACCATTCATGACTTACATACGGCTTAGAAGGGAGTCGAAAATGGAAAAACTTAAAATTGCGGGCGGATATCCGTTAAAGGGAACTGTTCGAATCAGTGGAGCAAAAAATAGTGCCGTTGCCTTAATTCCCGCAACGATTTTAGCAGAATCACCAGTGACGATTGAAGGCTTGCCGGACATCTCTGATGTTGAAATCCTAAAGGACCTGCTTGAGGAAATCGGTGGAAAGGTCCAAATTACGGATGATGAAATGACCGTCGACCCTTCAAAGATGATTTCCATGCCGCTGCCAAACGGTAAGGTGAAAATGCTGCGTGCTTCCTATTACCTAATGGGAGCGATGCTTGGGCGCTTTAAAAAGGCGGTTATTGGTTTACCGGGTGGCTGCCATCTAGGTCCGAGACCGATTGATCAGCATATAAAAGGCTTCGAAGCACTTGGAGCGCAAATCACCAACGAGCAAGGGGCAATTTATTTACGGGCCGACGAGCTGCGCGGTGCCCGGATTTACCTCGATGTCGTCAGTGTGGGCGCGACCATCAATATTATGCTGGCTGCGGTACGAGCTAAAGGACGGACCATCATTGAAAATGCCGCCAAAGAGCCGGAAATCATTGATGTGGCCACACTATTAACCAACATGGGAGCGAAAATAAAAGGGGCCGGAACGGACGTTATCCGCATCGATGGTGTCGATACATTAAATGGCTGTCGTCACACGATCATTCCTGACCGAATTGAAGCAGGTACGTATATGATTATTGGTGCCGCTGTTGGGGAAGGCGTTTTGATTGATAATGTCATCCCGCAGCACTTAGAATCGTTAATTGCCAAGCTCCGTGAGATGGGCGTGCAAGTTGAATCGGGCGATGACCAAGTGTTTATTAGCGGCTCGGCTAATTTGAAAGCGGTTGATATTAAAACGCTCGTCTATCCAGGATTCCCGACTGATCTGCAGCAGCCAGTTACGACTCTTCTAACAAAGGCCACAGGCTCAAGCGTGGTCACCGATAACATTTACAGTGCCCGCTTTAAGCATATTGATGAATTAAGAAGAATGAACGCCAATATTAAGGTTGAAGGACGCTCCGCCATCATTAATGGTCCTGTCCAGCTTCAAGGGGCCAAAGTGAAGGCAAGCGACCTACGAGCCGGAGCCGCACTCGTGATTGCCGGCCTGATTGCCGAAGGAATTACCGAGGTCACCGGGCTAGAGCATATTGACCGCGGCTACAGCAATCTGGTGGAAAAATTAAACGGTCTTGGCGCGACGGTTTGGCGGGAAGCGTTAACAAATGAAGAAGTCGAACATTTAAAAAATACTTAGATAGAAAAGCGGAAGCGGCCGTCCGGGAGTTTTTGTTAGCTAATATTCAAGGTTTTGAAGGTTGCAAAAGAGAAAACAGGAGTTGGAGAATAATGGAGAGAAGTTTAACAATGGAGCTTGTCCGCGTTACTGAAGGAGCTGCCCTTGCATCAGCTCGTTGGATGGGACGCGGCAAAAAGGATGAAGCCGACGGTGCTGCCACTTCAGCGATGCGCGATGTGTTTGACACCGTTCCGATGAAAGGTACTGTTGTCATTGGTGAGGGAGAAATGGACGAGGCACCTATGCTTTATATTGGCGAAAAGCTCGGTACGGGCTATGGCCCGCGCGTCGATGTCGCCGTTGACCCGCTAGAAGGCACCAATATTTTAGCATCCGGCGGCTGGAATGCCTTAGCTGTTTTGGCGGTTGCTGACCATGGAAATCTGCTCCATGCCCCGGATATGTATATGGAAAAAATCGCTGTCGGTCCTGAAGCAGTCGGACTTGTCGATATCAATGCCTCCGTTTTGGACAACCTTAAAGCGGTGGCCAAAGCGAAAAATAAAGATATCGAGGATGTGGTCGCGACTGTCTTAAACCGTCCGCGTCATGAACATATCATTGCCCAGCTTCGTGAAGCCGGAGCACGGATTAAGTTGATTAACGACGGTGACGTCGCAGGTGCGATTAACACGGCTTTCGATAACACTGGTGTCGACATTCTTTTTGGTTCCGGCGGTGCCCCTGAGGGTGTCCTAGCAGCTGTTGCCTTGAAATGTCTCGGCGGTGAAATCATGGGGAGACTATTACCGCAAAATGATGCTGAGATTGAGCGCTGTATGAAAATGGGCTTAGATGTCAATCGCGTGCTCCGCATGGAGGACCTTGTGAAGGGCGACGACGCCATTTTTGCTGCAACCGGTGTGACCGATGGAGAATTACTGCGCGGGGTTCAATTTAAAGGAGCCTATGGTTCAACCCACTCAGTCGTCATGCGCGCCAAATCAGGAACCGTCCGCTTCATCGAAGGTCGTCACAGTTTGAAAAAGAAACCGAATTTGGTATTATAGGTGGTGTGGTGCCTGACTCCCAATGGTGTCAGGCACCAACAAAATAGAGAAACTCCGTGATCTCCAAGAGGAATCCCTTCCAGGAAAAATTTCCAAGTGATGATTTTTAAAAAATTTAGTTGATTAATTTTTTGCTCAAGGGGTAAAATAGTAGTTGTTTTTATTATGCATTTTTTCTGCAAATCTATTCATTTCTTTTCTACTTCTATTCCAATTCCTCTAATCTCTTTATTACTATCAAAAGTTGGATTTTCCGCTGGCTGCCGACACGCGGATTTGATGGAAAAATTTAAAAGTGTGGTGTACAAATGGACTTAACAATTTCAAGTTTAGAAAATATGAAGCTGAAGGAACTTTATGAACTCGCTCGTGAATTTAAAGTGACCTATTACAGCAAATTAACGAAAAAAGAATTAATTTTTGCGATATTAAAATCTCGTGCTGAGCAGCAGGGTTATTTTTTCATGGAAGGCGTTCTCGAAATCATCCAATCGGAAGGGTTCGGATTTCTACGTCCAATTAACTACTCGCCAAGTTCAGAAGATATATATATTTCGGCCTCGCAAATCCGTCGCTTTGATCTTCGTAATGGGGACAAGGTTTCTGGTAAAGTTCGTCCGCCAAAGGAAAATGAACGTTATTACGGTCTTCTGCATGTAGAAGCGGTGAATGGCGAAGATCCTGAATCGGCCAAAGAACGCGTCTACTTCCCGGCATTAACCGCTCTATATCCAAATCGAAAAATGAAGCTTGAGACCACTCAAAAACATCTTTCAACCCGGATAATGGATGTTATCGCACCGGTCGGTTTTGGCCAACGTGGGTTAATTGTCGCACCACCAAAAGCAGGTAAAACGATGCTGTTAAAAGAAATTGCGAACAGCATTACCACCAACCACCCAGAAGTGGAATTAATCGTGCTCTTGATCGATGAACGTCCCGAAGAAGTGACCGATATTGAACGGTCTGTAGCCGGCGATGTCGTCAGCTCAACGTTTGATGAAGTGCCTGAAAATCATATTAAAGTTGCTGAGCTCGTGCTTGACCGGGCGATGCGTTTAGTCGAGCACAAGCGCGATGTTGTTATTTTGATGGATAGCATTACTCGTTTGGCCCGTGCGTATAACCTTGTGATTCCGCCGAGCGGCCGGACACTTTCCGGGGGGATTGATCCGGCAGCTTTCCACCGTCCGAAACGATTCTTCGGAGCGGCCCGGAATATTGAAGAGGGCGGCAGCTTGACGATCCTCGCAACGGCATTAGTTGATACTGGTTCGCGGATGGACGATGTCATTTATGAGGAATTTAAAGGGACAGGCAATATGGAATTGCACCTGGATCGCCAGCTTGCCGAGCGTCGGATTTTCCCTGCGCTTGATATCCGCCGTTCCGGAACGCGTAAGGAAGAATTGCTCATTCCGAAGGATCATTTGGATAAATTATGGGCGATTCGGAAGTCGATGTCAGATTCGCCTGACTTTGCCGAACGCTTCTTGAAAAAATTAAGACAGACCAAGTCAAACGAAGAATTTTTCGCGCAGCTAGGTGAGGAATTAAAGACCCGCCGCTCGTAGGTACTGCAAGGTGCAGAACCTTATGAAAAAGGGCACTTTGGTCCAAGGGTAGCGGGCTAAATTTTTTAAAAATAAATGCTTATACCTAAAAATCCCAACTTGCAAAAGCAAGTGACCCTTGTTATAATGGTTGCAGTGTGTTTTAAGTATTTCAGGTGCCTGTTTTAGACAAGCACTTTAGATAACTCTGTTTCGAAAGATTCAGGGCGGAAGGAGATGAAAAGAATGAAAGCAGGAATTCATCCAAATTATAAAACAATAACGGTGACATGTGCATGCGGAAACACTTTTGAAACTGGTTCAGTGAAAAAAGAAATTCGCGTTGAAACTTGTTCAGAATGTCATCCATTCTATACTGGTCGCCAAAAATTCGCTGAAGCCGGCGGACGTGTTGACCGTTTCAACAAAAAATACGGCCTTAAGCAACAATAATTGCTCAGGAACAGGCAAGAGGAAACATCAACTTGCCTGTTTTTTATTGTGCAAAATTGATAAATTAACATATAATAACAGTTTACATGGTTCGTTTATTGGAAGGAGAGGCCGTTTATGTATTTAATGAAGCAAAGCGGATGGGTTGAGGTTATCTGTGGCAGTATGTTTTCTGGAAAATCGGAGGAATTGATTCGTCGCGTCAGACGGGCTCAATTTGCGAAACAAAAAATAGCTGTGTTTAAGCCGAAAATTGATAATCGCTATCACGAACAGTCTGTAGTCTCCCATAACGGCTCTTCTTTTCATGCGATACCAATTTCCCATTCTATAGAGATTCTTCATCATGTCGAAGCGGATATGGATATCATTGCAATTGATGAGGTTCAGTTTTTTGATGAAGGCATTGTCAGGGTGGTCCAACAGTTGGCAGACAGCGGCCACCGCGTCGTTTGTGCCGGTCTTGACATGGATTTCCGCGGCGAGCCGTTCGGACAAATGCCCGCCTTAATGGCGGTTGCTGAATCCGTGACGAAGCTTCAAGCTGTCTGCACGGTCTGTGGTTCACCATCAAGCCGTACCCAGCGCCTAATCGACGGCCGCCCAGCATCCTATCATGACCCAGTCATCCTAGTCGGCGCCTCAGAAGCGTACGAGCCTCGCTGCCGTCACCACCACGAAGTACCAAAAGCAATTCCAGTTCGGTAGCGTGGTGCCCTTTTGTGGTGCCTGACACCATAAACACTGTCTGAGAGTTGGATTCTCAGGCAGTTTTTTTGTTGAAATTTCCGTTTGGCGGAATAATTGTCCCTTTCGGCGGAATTATGTGGGGAATCAGCGGAATAAAATCAAAAAGACGCAGAATAAATATAATAATTTGCAGAATGGCCGGTTGAGTTTAGCGAAATTATCTAAAAAAGGGATAAAATTCTGCACGTAAGACAGTTTTGGAAGGATTTCACTAAGCAAGTTCAACTTTCCCATGGGCATGATAGTAATGGGGAGGTGAATGATGCTGAAAAAATGGATAGTTTTCTCGGTTGTTCTCGTGTTTATCTTAAGTGGATGCCAGAGTAATCGGAACGCGGCTAATGACGCAGGGTATGATTTGCGGACAGACCAATCAAAGACTAACTATATGTCCAACCGTGGTAAAAACCAGCAGCACTTAGTGGAAGATGATATTACCAATCAAAATCCGAACTTCCTTGACCTGGAGCAAACGGGAAGTGGCGGAGAGGCTGGCGCTGGAAATTATGGTAACGATACGAACAAAGCAAAGCAGGTCATTGCGGATATGAATGAGTTTGTTACCGATTCTGTCTGGATAAATGGTAACCGGATGTGGGTCTCTGTTTATAAAAAAGGGATGCTTTCTAATCAGGAAAGAATCAATGCCGAAGCCAGCCTCCATCGGAAATTAATGCAGGCGCTGCCACGGTATCAAATTGAAGTAAGAGTGAAGGAAGATAGAAGATAGCATGCTCTGATACTAGGGCATGTTTTTTTGCGCGATTTTTTTAGCCGTGAGTAGAGGGTTTATCTTTGAAAAATGAACCTAATTTTACATGTTTAGCCGCATATAAACTGCTATTCATTTTTAAAAAAACGACGAATAAAAATTTCTCCCTGTAATTTGGTTTTGACTGCGCTTTTTACCTATACTATAATTAGACTGTTATGGACTAAAATTGAGGTGAATACACTTGTTTGATCGTCTTCAATCTGTAGAGGATCGTTACGAAAAGTTGAATGAACTTTTGAGCGATCCGGAAATTATTAATGATACAAAAAAACTTCGTGAATATTCAAAAGAACAAGCTGATATACAAGAGACTGTACAGACCTACCGCCAATACAAAGAAGCGCGCGAACAACTTCACGATGCCAAGGTCATGCTTGATGAGAAGCTAGATGCTGATATGCGTGAAATGGTGAAGGAAGAGGTAAACGAGCTGGAAGCACAAATAGAGGAATTAGAAGCGCGCATGAAGATTCTTTTGATTCCAAAGGATCCAAACGATGACAAGAACGTTATCTTTGAAATCCGTGGTGCAGCAGGGGGCGATGAAGCGGCGCTATTTGCTGGCACTCTTTACCGTATGTACAGCCGTTTTGCGGAAGCACAGGGCTGGAAAACAGATGTAATTGATGCCAATCCGACAGGTCTCGGCGGCTTTAAGGAAATCATTTTTATGATCAATGGTGCCGGTGCTTATTCAAAATTGAAGTATGAGAATGGCGCCCATCGGGTGCAGCGTGTACCGGAAACGGAATCAGGCGGTCGGATTCACACGTCTACAGCGACGGTTGCCTGCCTGCCGGAAGCGGAAGAAGTGGAAATTGAAATTCACGACAAAGATATCCGCTTTGATGCGTTTGCCTCTAGTGGTGCCGGTGGACAGTCCGTTAATACGACAATGTCAGCTGTTCGTTTAACGCACATTCCAACGGGAATCGTGGTATCGTGTCAGGATGAAAAATCGCAGCATAAAAACAAAGACAAAGCGATGAAGGTATTACGTGCTCGTGTCTATGATAAGTTTCAACAGGAAGCACAGGCAGAATATGACCAAGTCCGTAAATCAGCGGTTGGCACTGGTGACCGCTCGGAACGGATTCGGACATACAATTTCCCGCAAAACCGGGTAACGGACCACCGGATTGGCTTAACGATTCAAAAGCTCGACCAAGTGCTGGAAGGTAAGCTTGATGAAGTGATTGATGCATTGATTCTTGATGACCAAGCGAGAAGACTGGAAAGTGCCTCAAATGAGTAAAAAAGTGTTCGAAGCTCTGAAATGGGCTTCTTCTTTTTTAATCCAAGCGAATAGAGATGAAAATGCTGGAGAGCTGCTGCTAAGGCATTTCACTGAGATGACGCGATCCCAGCTGTTTGCGAATTTACGTGAGGATTTACCGCTGTCGGTTTGGGAGGCCTATGCGAAGGCTGTCCATGAACATGTTCAGGGCGTACCGATTCAATATATCATCGGCACGGAGGAGTTTTACGGCCGAACCTTTATGGTCAATGAAGCGGTGCTAATTCCCCGCCCGGAAACAGAGGAGCTCATATACGGGACGCTCGAACGGATGAAACGGCTATTCACCGGATACGAGGAAATCCAGCTCGCAGACATCGGCACAGGTAGCGGTGCCATCGCGATTACTTTAAAGCTTGAAGAGGAAACACTGCGGGTGTCAGGCACCAATTGTCCACCAAGGGAGGACAAATGTACACGGATGGTGTCAGGCACCGACTGTCCGTCAGGGGAGGACAAATGTACATTGGTGGTGTCAGGCACCGATATTTCTGCGGATTCTCTTGCTGTTGCGAAGGAGAATGCTGTGGAGCTTGGGGCGGATGTTACTTTTGTCCAGGGGGATTTGCTGCGACCGTTTGTTGACAGCGGGGTAAAGCTTGATGTGGTCGTGTCCAATCCGCCGTATATCCCTCTCGGTGACATCACTTCGATGTCTGAGGTGGTCACGGAGCACGAGCCGCACCAGGCCCTTTTTGCTGGAGAGGACGGCTTAGATTTTTACCGACGTTTTATGATTGAGCTACCGCAGGTACTGGCGCCTAGAGCACTTGTATGTTTCGAAATTGGGGCTGGTCAAGGCGAAGCGGTAGCGGAGCTTTTTCAAAAAGCATTTGCGAATATAAAGGTTGAAATTGTCAATGATATCAATGGCAAGGACCGGATGGTGTTTGCGGAAATTGGCTTCAGGATGTAACTACCCGAAGCCTTTTCCAGCTAATAAGAAAGTATAAGTGTACAAAGGAAGGCCCCATGAGCATAATCACGACAGAAGCACATTTTCTGTGAAAATAGAAGAAATTTTCTTCTAGTGGTGTGCGTCAACAAATCATGTGTGTTTCATATTTTCCGTAAAATGATTATTGTTCAGATATAGATTTATAACTATCGATCTTACTGAACCAATAAGCCACAAAGAATAGAAATAAGTAAATACAAAAGTCATAAATGGACAACCAATTTTTTGGATCGTAAAAATGAATCAATACAAAAAATTTCATAGCCCCGTAAGCAGCTAACATTGCAAATATAACACCTTTAAAAAGTATATTTACTTTTGGCCTTATTTGAATCACAAACATAATAGACACTGGGACTAACGAAAAGTGATAAGGAAGCAATAACATTGGGGCAACAGGTGAAAATTTCATTGGATAGCGCCATAATCCTAGTGAAAGCGCAATAAGGTCAATAACAAGTGATAAAATAATGGTTATCAACCCTCCGATAAGTAGCCTTCCTGTACTGTCCTTTTTTCTAAACAGCAGCCAAATAATCCATGGAACAACAAATAATCCAATCCCGAACCACCATTGCCAGGTAAATAGAAAGTTATTAACAACTGCTTCAGCCATGATCTTATTTCCTTTGATAATCATTTCCGCGCCTTTTCTTGATTGTTCTATGCCTTCCATAAATGCCATTCTTCAATCCAACCCCTTATAACAAAATGATGTTGCATGAAAGTTGTTGTCTATATAAAAAATAAAATGAATGTTTTATACCTTCAGGATTTTGGAAGTTTTTCTATAGTTAATCTTTTGCAATTTTGCTTCCATTTATTAATATTTTTTATATTTGGAGGATATAGGACTACGTGGTCGAAAATGTTAAGAGGAATGATTGATAAAAACCAATTGGGTGCGCTCCATTTAAAAAGACAAAACCATAATGAATCATGTTCTTATCCCCAATTCGTCTGAAACCATTGAGTTATCACTTTTATTCTCCCGCAAAAATATTAAAAATTACTAGTTTAAGATACTGGCATTTTGTCCACAATGTAGATAGCGAAGGGACGGTGCTAGAATGAGAAGCAAAATCGTAGTTTGGGCTTATTTAGTGGTTTTATCATTGGGAACGATGTTGAGTTTATATATGCCAAAAACGGAAGCGGCGCAGAAGGAATCGATTGTCATTCCAGGGGAGGCAATTCGCCTCAGGATTCTTGCCAATAGTGATTTTGAAGCGGATCAGGCAATCAAGCGGAAGGTGCGCGATGCGGTTAATGCTCAGATTACCCTGTGGGTGCAGGATTTAACCTCGATGGAAAAAGCAAGAACGCTCATCAAGGCGAAGCTACCGGAGATTCAAGCGATTGCGGAAAAAGTTGTCCGTGAGCAAGCCTCAGCTCAGTCGGTGAAAGTGGAATTTGGCAAGGTTCAGTTTCCGACGAAGCTATATGGTCAGTATTTATATCCAGCAGGGGAGTACCAAGCGATTTTGATTACGCTTGGAAGCGGAGAAGGAGCAAATTGGTGGTGCGTGTTATACCCGCCGTTATGCTTCCTCGATTTTTCAAATGGTGTTGCAGTTAGCAATGGATTCGACGAAAAACAAAAGGCTGCAGCGAAAGCCCCTGAAAAAGAGGAAAAATCCTCTGAAAGGGTGGAACAAGTACCTAATTCGGTGGATGAGGAAGTTGTCGCAAAAGAGCCCCAGGAAGAGCCAACGAAAGAGTCAGTTTCCTTTGATAAGGAAAGGGCGGTTGAAATATCAGATGAAAAGTCAAAAGTCACAAAAGAACCTGCTTTAGAAAAAACAGCAAAAAAGCACGATAAGAAACAAAAGCAAGCACCTGTTTATACCGCAGCAGATGAGGAACCCGTGAAAGTGAAATTCTTTGTCGTCGAAATGTGGGAGAAGCTTTTTAATTAAGCCAGTTCCGAGCGTGGGGCTGGCCTTTTTGTGGAAACGGGGGCGAAGCTGCTCCAATTATTTTAATAATACCTTAAGTTGGATTTAAAAAAACTTAGGTAGTCTGTGCTACATGTTGGTTAGGCTTCACGCACCCAGCCTTTAATATGTTGGTTGGTTTACGACTCAAAACAGGCTTTTTTCTCTTATTGAGTTGGGAGTATGGTTTAGTAAAAAAATTTTACTAGATTCCGAATTCTGTCTGTTCTATTTTACCTACTTTTTCATATTCATAGAGTAGAATCTTAAAAAGAGGTGGATGGGATGCAGGTATTGATTCGCAAGGCTAATAAGGAAGATTTACCCTGCTTACGAGAGTTTCTTGCAAGAGCGAACCTTGGGACGGATGGACTAACGGATGAAACCGTCGGTTATTTTTTGCTGCTTGAGGATGTGGACGGTTCCTTGAAGGGAACCCTTGGCATGGAGGTAATCGAGGATTTTGGGCTGTTGCGCTCACTGGTTGTTTCGCCGGGACAAGCTGAAAAGGAAATCTTTGTTCTTTTTGATTATATGGTGCAATTAGCGAATGAAAGAGGAATGAAAAGTATATATTTAGCTACAAATAAAAGGGCGGCCCTGACGCTTTTTGATTTACTAGGGTTCCAGCGAATTGGCCGTGGAGATCTGCCGTCACCATTTTATCACTTAGAACATATTCGCCACGTTTTAAATGTGGATAACTCGTTATTTTTAAAGTTATCTATTTAATTGTGGATATATCGACAAAGTTATCCACTTTTTCTGGAAAGTTATGCACAAATTGTGGATAAAACTTGTTTTTAAGCCTACCTTCTTTTATACTTTCAAACGTATCGAGTAAAAAATATGGGTCAAGGCGACTATATTCGCCAAATTTCGATAAAGGACTCATTTGCTATAAAGGTGGATAAGAATGAACACAAAAGTCTGGAAAGTGGATAAGTATGTGGATAATTTAGAAAGTAATCCACATGTTGTGGATGCAGCACATCTAATACGAGAAAACGAAGTGGTCGCCCTGCCGACGGAGACGGTTTATGGATTGGGAGGAAACGCCGAAAGTGACGCAGCTGTGGCGAAGATTTTTGCGGCAAAGGGGAGGCCTGGAGATAATCCGCTAATCATTCACATTGCGGAAAAAGTACAGCTGAACCGCTTTGTCACGGAGATTCCTGCTAAGGCTGAGGTGTTAATGGATAAGTTCTGGCCGGGACCACTAACAATTATTTTTAACAAGAAGGATGGTGTTCTGTCGGAAAAGGCAACGGCAGGCCTGTCCACGGTTGCAGTGAGGATGCCAGACCACCCCGTTGCCCTGGCTCTGTTGAAAAAATGCGGGCTCCCCGTTGCGGCGCCAAGTGCCAATAGCTCAGGTAAACCGAGCCCGACGAAGGCGGAGCATGTAATCGATGATCTAAATGGGAAAATTGCCGGGGTGCTTGATGGCGGTTCGACTGGTGTTGGCGTCGAATCAACGGTTGTTGATTGCACGGAGGAGATACCGGTAATTTTGAGACCAGGCGGGGTTACGAAAGAGCAGCTCGAAGTCGTGATTGGTTATGTCGGCGTCGACCCAGCATTAACGGACGATGAAGCACGACCTAAAGCACCTGGCATGAAATACCGCCACTACGCCCCAAATGCACCGCTATTTATGGTGTCAGGCACCAGTAGATTTCTACAACATTTAGTAGAAGAAAAGCAGCAGGAAGGGTTGCGGGTCGGGGTACTGACGACGGAAGAACAGGTTGAGGCGTATCAGGCCGATCTTGTGCTGGCGTGCGGCAGAAGGGCGGAGCTTGAGTCAGTTGCTGCCGCGCTCTATGAAACATTACGCAGGTTCAACCAAGAAAATGTTGATATTATTTTTAGTGAAATGTTCCCAGGTACGGGTGTCGGACATGCGATTATGAACCGACTTCAGAAAGCAGCTGGGAATAGGATGATCAGTGAAAAAGCCCCGACTCCAGAAATGTAGCCGGGAATAGGATGATCAGTGAAAAAGCCCCGACTCCAGAAAGCAGCCGGGAATAGGATGATCAGTGAAAAAGCCCCGATTCCAGAAAGTAGCTGGGAATAGGATGATCAGTGAAAAAGCACCAGCCCCCTCGATATTTTGGGGCTGGTGTTTTTTGCTGAACAGCGCTACAAGTGCCTGTCATTTCCCCATAATAGCTTCTAAAACGCTTAGGACGTGCATATGCTTAGGTTAGTTAGTCCAAGGGGGCGGAAACAGGATGTCAGAAATGGTTAGCGAGGTAATTACACTGATAATAATGGCATTTGCACTGGGGATGGATGCTTTCTCGGTTGGGCTAGGCATGGGGATGTACAAGCTACGGCTGCGGAAAATCTTTAATATCGGAATTACGATTGGATTATTCCATGTGTGGATGCCACTCGTTGGCCTATTTGCCGGTAAATTTTTATCAGAAAAGTTTGGCGTCTTTGCCTCCTTTATCGGCGGTTTGCTGTTAATCGTGTTAGGAGGCCAAATGGTTTGGTCGACCCTGAAAAAGGGGGATGAAAAAGTCATTACGCCGATTGGCTTCGGCTTACTGCTGTTTGCATTGAGTGTGAGCCTTGATAGTTTTTCCATTGGCCTAACCTTAGGGATATACGGTGCGAAAACCGTTATGGTTATTTTATGCTTTGGAATTGTTGCCACGATACTAACGTGGGCTGGGTTACTGCTCGGAAGAAAGGTGCAGAGCTGGATTGGCACCTATAGCGAGGCACTAGGCGGCGCGATTTTACTAGCTTTTGGAATAAAGCTGCTCATAGCCTTCTGGTAAGGAGGACATTAAATATATCTTGCTGCCCGCCCCATTCAAGTTGGAATTTCCAAAATTATGGGGTAATTAGTTAATATTCCCTGGTAAAATATGATAGTATAGTAATTGGTAAATTTTTAACATACTAATCTATTAAATTTGATACTAGGGAGGTTAACTTGATGCAACGAAAATTATGGATTACGCTATGCTTATCATTACTCCTAATCTCACAATCTATTTTTCCGACACTAGCAATGGCAGCAACAACAACAACAGGGGCAAATGGTGAATCAGCCATTCAAATACTAGAAAAAGTCACCGACCAAACCTTGGCAATCAGAGGGAAATCCTTCGCGAATGCGGCTATCAAGGTAGAAAATAAAGCAGGACTCCTCAATTCCACACAGGCGGATAGTGATGGAGCGTTTGAAGTGGCGATTGAGAAACAGCCTGCAAACACCATCCTCAAAATAACAGCGGATGACGGGGCGGAGCATACATATTCAATCGAAGTAACCGTGGTGGCAACAGGCTGGATCCAGGATGGCGGCAAAAGGTATTATTACGGTCCTGATGGCGAAAAACAAACGGGCTGGATTACCGATAATGGTAGCCGTTATTTTCTTGATCAAAACGGTGTCATGAAAACAGGCTGGTTATTTGATAATGGCAAGTGGTATTTTTTAAAAAATAGTGGAGCAATGAAGACTGGTTGGCTGTACGACAGCTGGAAATGGTATTTTCTTACTGAAAGCGGAGCAATGGCTACCGGCTGGGTATTAGATGGTGGCAAGTGGTATTACCTCAATGGTTCCGGCACCATGCAAATCGGCTGGGTGAAAATCTCCAATCGTTGGTATTATCTTAATCGCAGTGGTGTGATGCAGACCGGCTGGTTATATAATGGGGGCAAATGGTATTACCTCAATCAAAGCGGCGTTATGGCCACCGGCTGGGTGCTTGATGGCGTAAAATGGTATTTCCTTCAAACAGACGGCTCCATGAAAAAAGGCTGGATTCAAAGCGGCAGGGATTGGTTTTACCTTGGCGGCGGCGGTGCTGTGTCAACCGTTCAGCTCGATTCCCCGCTCATAGCGCAAATGCCAGAGCTTCCGCGCGGCTGTGAAGTCACCTCACTCGCAATGATGCTTCTTAAGGCAGGCGTGCAGGCGAACAAAATGACGTTGGCATCCCAGGTGCAGAAGGATCCAACACCTTTTACAAAAATAAATGGACAAGTAAATTTTGGCAATCCGTATTCAGGCTTTGTTGGCGATATGTATACCTTTAATAAACCGGGCATCGGTGTTTACCACGGGCCAATCGCTGAACTGGCTGAAAAGTATCTGCCCAATCGTGTCGTCAATTTTACCGGAAGTAATTTTGAAGAAATTTATAAGCACCTCAATAATGGTAAACCTGTATGGGTGATTAACAACGTGTTGTTCGATACCGTGCCATCGCAATATTGGGAGACTTGGAACACGCCTACTGGAAAAATTTCCATTACCTACAAGGAACACAGTGTTCTCATCACCGGCTATGACAGTCAATATATCTATTTTAATGATCCGTTGTCGAAAACGAAAAATCGCAAGGTCAAGATAAGTGCCTTCAAACGCGGCTGGGAGCAAATGGGTAAGCAGGCGATTACATATCGGTAAATTACCAGATCTAGAGTGAATGTTTTCGGGTCACATACGATTTGGCAAAACGCCCACCTGACAGAGGTAAACGAATATTAGCCTTTTTTCCAATCATTCGAAACAAGCCCCATTTTAAAAATTGGCAAGCAGGCGTTTGAAGGGTTTGAATCGGTGGAAGTTGTTTTATAATATAGGAAAGGGGGCGGACCATATGGAGCGAATTTTGTTTGTATGTACGGGGAACACATGCCGGAGTCCAATGGCAGAAGCGATTTTGAAAAATAAAAATCTGGATGGCATCGAGGTTAAGTCAGCGGGAATCTATGCCGCCACTGGCAGCGAGGCATCAGCACATGCTAAGCAGGTGCTCGGTGACAATAAAATTTCACACCAGCATCATTCCACCCCGCTGACCAATGTGGAGGTTGAATGGGCGGACCTCATCTTAACGATGACAGCCTCCCACAAGTTTGCTATCCAGCAGCAATACCCTCAGGCAAAAGTGAAGGTTTTTACCTTAAAGGAATACAGTGGTGAAAAATACAATCATGACGTGGTCGATCCCTACGGTGGGAGCCTGGCGATATATGAAGAAACCTATCGTGAGCTTGGCGAGTTAATCAACAGAGCCATCGAAAAATTAAGGCCATAATGCCAAACAGGGCTCTCTTTTTAAAAAGAGAGCTTTTATTTTTCATTAATCTTTATATTTTTAGGTTGATATGTCAAAATTAAACTAAGATTGACGAATGAATAGGAGGATTTTTACATGAAAGTAGCTTTAGCATCAGACCATGGCGGTATACATATTCGTAAGGAAATCGCCAATTTACTGGATGAATTAAAAATTGAATATGTCGATTTTGGCTGTGAATGTGAAACATCGGTGGATTACCCGGATTATGCGCTGCCTGTTGCCGAAAAGGTGGCCAGCGGTGAGTTTGACAGAGGGATTTTGATTTGTGGAACCGGCATTGGCATGAGCATTGCGGCCAACAAGGTGAAAGGCATTCGCTGCGCCCTAGTGCATGACACATTTAGTGCCAAAGCCACAAGGGCACATAATGATTCCAACATCCTCGCTATGGGTGAGCGCGTCATCGGCCCTGGTCTGGCAAGGGATATTGCTGAAATTTGGCTGACAGAGACATTCGAAGGCGGCCGTCATGCGAATCGCGTGGGCAAAATTACCGAATATGAGGAAAAGCATCTCTAACGATGTCTTGGATTCGCAAATAAAGGATTCCTTTTCGCAGAAAGAATCGTAATGAAACTAGAGTTTTCCACAAATAAGCCGTTCAGGTATAGACCGAATAGCTTCATCCATTTTAAGGGAATTTACTGAAATCAGTTGTTTTTTGTTGAGAAATAACGATTAGTTTAGCGAACCTACTAATTGTCCGAAAACAGCCTTATGGGAAGGGTGTGGCCTATTTATGATCCACGAATGGGAAAGGGAACTAGAAGTGATTTTAACAGAATTCAAGGAGCAGGCCGCGTTCAAGCCGGGGCAGCTGTTGGTTGTTGGCTGCAGCACGAGTGAGGTTATCGGTGAACGGATTGGAACCGCGGGCAGCTTCGACGCGGCCAAAATGATTTTTCACGGCTTGAAAAAACTTCAGTCGGAAACGGGTATTCAGTTAGCGTTTCAATGCTGTGAGCACTTAAACAGGGCGCTTGTTGTCGAGCGCTCTGTTGCCGAAGCACGACAATTCGATGAGGTTTCCGTTGTCCCTGTCCGAAAGGCGGGCGGGGCAATGGCAACCTACGCCTTTGAACATCTGACAGATGCCGTTGTCGTGGAGTTTGTCAAGGCGGAGGCTGGGATTGACATCGGCCACACCTTCATTGGCATGCACATGAAACATGTGGCCGTGCCGATCCGGGTCAAGCAAAAAACCATCGGCCAGGCCCACGTTACGCTAGCGATAACCAGGCCAAAACTGATTGGCGGCGCTAGAGCTGTATATGAACGAAGCAAAGAGAATTCGAGCTGTTCTTAAAACCGTATTTGGTGTCAAACTGTCCTTGGTGTCGGCGCTATACAAAGGACCACTACCAAGGCTAAGACACCAAGGCTAGGAAACCCACGGTTAGGAGACAACACATCTAGAAGATACCAACATCCATGAAGCACCACATCCATGGACAAAGGGCTTCCAAATGTGATTGCGGCGATAATAACCGAGCAGCCGCTGGTTGTCGCGATTAAATTTTTTACTTCCTAGAAAAACATGCTAAAATGAAGAGGAAATTTTCAAATTGTTTGTGGTTTCTTACATAAAAGGGGGAAATATCATGAAGCATTTGGCTCAGGCAGACGAACAAGTTTTTCAAGCGATCCAAAAAGAATTGGGACGTCAGCGCAGTAAAATCGAATTAATTGCCTCAGAAAACTTTGTCAGTGAAGCGGTCATGGAGGCTCAAGGGTCTGTTTTGACCAATAAATATGCAGAAGGTTACCCAGGTCGCCGCTACTATGGCGGCTGTGAGTATGTGGATATAGTTGAGGACTTAGCCCGCGACCGGGCCAAGGAAATTTTCGGTGCGGAGTATGTCAACGTGCAGCCGCACTCTGGAGCACAGGCCAATATGGCAGTCTACTTCACGATCCTCGAGCAAGGTGACACAGTGCTTGGCATGAACCTTTCGCACGGCGGGCATTTAACCCATGGCAGTCCGGTCAATTTCAGTGGCATTCAATATAATTTTGTTGAGTATGGTGTCGACGAAACGACCCATCGCATCAATTATGATGTGGTTCTTGAAAAAGCCCGTGAACACAAGCCAAAGTTAATCGTTGCCGGTGCCAGCGCTTACCCACGGGAAATCGATTTTGCCAAGTTCCGTGAGATTGCTGATGAAGTTGGCGCCTTCCTGATGGTGGATATGGCCCACATCGCTGGACTGGTTGCCGCAGGTCTGCACCAAAATCCAGTGCCATATGCTGATTTTGTAACGACGACCACTCATAAAACACTGCGCGGTCCACGCGGTGGGATGATTCTTTGCAAAGAGGAATATGGTAAGAAAATCGATAAATCCATTTTCCCTGGGATTCAAGGCGGTCCGCTGATGCATGTGATTGCTGCCAAAGCGGTTGCGTTTGGTGAAGCATTGCAGCCAAGCTTTAAAGAATATGCCGGTCATATTGTCGCCAATGCCAAGCGCTTAGCTGAAAGTCTAGAAAAAGAAGGCTTAAAGCTCGTCTCCGGTGGAACTGACAACCACTTGCTGTTAGTGGATGTTCAAAACCTTGGCTTAACAGGCAAAGTAGCCGAAAAGGTGCTTGATGAAATTGGTATTACCGTTAATAAAAACACGATTCCATTCGATCCGCAAAGCCCATTTGTGACAAGTGGTATCCGCATTGGTACGGCTGCCGTCACAAGTCGAGGTTTCGGTTTAGCGGAAATGGACGAAATCGCCTCTATTATTGCGTTTACCTTGAAAAATCATGAAGATGAAGCGAAGCTTATCGAAGCAAGTGGACGTGTTGAAGCATTAACAGGAAAGTTTACCCTTTATCCGGAATATTAATTTTCGCAATCGGCCCTCTTTTAATAGAGGGCTGTTTTTTTTGGGGGGGGGGAAAAGGGGCTGAGCGCTGCAAAAAATGAATCATTGAATGCAATCAGAGTAAATATTTACGTTTTTCCCAACGATTATGCCCAGCTCACACCGCTTTTTCCATGATAGGGTAAGAGTTGAAACACATGATTGAATTGTTGAAAAATTTTCCTATACAGAGTTAATATAATATGGTAAAATTCGGTTGTTCAAAAAATGAACGGCTAGGAGTTGAGATCCCAAAATGTATCGATTTCAAATGTTAGATGCTCTTACACAGAATTCTAAAATCTCACAAAGGTCTTTAGCAGAACTATGCAGCCTTTCAGTTGGAAAAGTCAATTACATGCTAAATCAACTAGCAGATGAAAAAATGATTGTCATCAAAAAATCAGGAAAAGCCAACCATTATGAGGTAACTGAAAATGGTAAAGAGTACTTAAAAAATGAATTAGACCAGCTTCATGGAACAAAGGTCATCATTCATAATAATGAAAGAAAAATAGTCAAGCAGGCGGTCATTCTAGCTGCAGGGACAAAAGCTGAATTTGATAAACCCGCCTGTTTGTTGCCAATCAAGGATACCACCCTTTTGGAGAGAAACATCGGCATCCTTGAGAATAATGGGATTGAAAAAATCATCATCGTCACTGGCTATAAAAAAGAAGCCTTTGATAAAATAACAGCCTTGAAGGAAAATCCGGCCATTCATTTTGTGGAAAATCCACGATACCTATGGACAGGCAGCATGGCCTCGCTCGCCACCGCTTCTGAACTGCTGACTGATGATTTTATTCTTTTGGAAGAT
Source organism: Neobacillus rhizosphaerae (assembly GCF_937468385.1). Taxonomy (GTDB): domain Bacteria; phylum Bacillota; class Bacilli; order Bacillales; family Cytobacillaceae; genus Neobacillus; species Neobacillus rhizosphaerae. The sequence goes on along the minus strand of NZ_CALBWS010000004.1, from coordinate 66,097 downwards.
GATATTCTAATTGAAGAAAGTGCGGTCACCGAGCTTCTCAACCATGAGGAAAGAGATTGTCTGCTTGTGACACAAGAAAGCGGCTTTGGGGATGAAGCCTTTATTGAAATTCAAAATAATTACCTTTATAAAATCTCCAAGGACATTCATCAGCTAAACCGGATTGATGGGGAAATGACCGGGATTACTAAGTTTTCTTATGAAGTCTATAAGGAAATGCTGCAATTATTTGAAACCAATAAAAATCCTTATGTGAATTACGAATATATCCTCTTGGATGTATCGCGGATTATCAATGTTAGTTTTTTGAAAATTGCTGACCTCGTTTGGGCTGAAATTGATAGCTATGAACACCATTTTAAAGTTGTTGATAAGTTTTACCCAATGCTCCAGCGAAAAGAAGCAGAATTTAAGGAACGAGAATTAAAGCAAGTGATTGCTACTGCTTTGAATATGGGGATCGATGAGGTAACCTCTGTCGAAGCGCTTGGGGGATTGACGAACCGCAACTTTAAAGTGACCGTTGCCGGCCAGGAGTACGCGGCGAGAATTCCGGGAAAAGGCACGGAACAATATATCAATCGTCTTGATGAAAAGGTAAATTCAGAAATCACCAGCCTGCTAGGAATTAATCCAGAGGTGATTTATTTTAATGCTGAAACTGGCTTGAAAATTGTCAGGTTTATCCCTGATGCCGAAACACTAAATCCGAAAACAGGTACAAGAGAAGATAACCTGATTCAGGTAGCCGGTATTTTTCAAACATTGCATACATCAGGTGAAACCTTTAACGCCCGATTTGATGTGTTTGAAAAGATTACCGAATATGAAACACTCTTAGAAGTGCTAAATGGTGTATTGTTTGACGGACATGATGCAGTAAAACAGCAAGTTCTTGAGCTTGAGGAATACTACAAATCGTTAAACATTAAGCCTGTTCCCTGCCATAATGATCCACTTGCTGAAAACTTCGTTAAGAGCGGCGAAGAGAAGATGTTCCTGATTGACTGGGAATTTTCCGGTATGAACGACCCGCTTTGGGATGTAGCGGCATACATCATTGAAGCAGAACTGTCTCCGGCTGAGGAAAAGCTATTCTTGCTGGAATATTTCAATGGAGATGTCACAACAGCAGGCCTACAGCAGCTGTTATTGAATAAGATTTTCCTTGATTTCCTTTGGACCATCTGGGCACTGATGAAGGAAGCAGGTGGAGAAGATTTTGGATCCTATGCCTTCACTCGTTTTACCCGAGCACAAAATAATTTACAGGAATACCAAAATCATTATAAGGGGTATGAGATACTTGGAAAAATTTAATGCAAAGGGCGTTTCCATTGGCTTAGGTGCAGGATTAACGTGGGCAATTGATACAATTTTAATTGGCTATGCCTTATCTTCGACCACCTTTTTAAAATTTAGTGACATTGTTTTAGCAGCGCCATTATTAAGTACTTTTTTACACGATTCATTTTCTTCTCTGTGGATGATGCTGTTAATGGCAGTCAGAGGAGAACTAGGTGAATCCTTTCGCAAGCTGAAGACGAAAAGCGGCTGGTGGGTTGTACTCGCCGCCACGCTTGGCGGACCGGTCGGGATGACCTTTTATGTCCTATCCGTTCAGAAAATCGGCGCATCGTTTACCGCTTCGATTTCATCAATTTTCCCGGCAGTCGGGGCTTTGTTTGCCTTTTTAATTTTACGTGACAAGCTTTCTTTGAAAAACTGGGTAGGGCTGCTGACTAGTATTGGCTTCACCATTGCCCTCAGCTATTCCGGAAATTTAATTACCGGAACATCGGTTTCTATCGGATTTATTTTTATCATATTCTGTATTTTTGGCTGGGGAATGGAATCGGTTATTTCGGCTTATGGGATGAAGGATGATGAAGTTAGCCCCTTACAAGCCCTGTTCATTCGCCAATTAACATCAGCTGTGATCTTTGCTGTCATCATTATTCCTATCTTTGTCGGCCACTCATTAACCGTACAAGTGGCATCAACTAAGACTTTCTGGTTTATTGGACTCATTGCAATGTTTGGAACGCTTTCTTACGTATTCTATTATCAAGCCATTAAGCTCATCGGCCCCGTTCGGGCAATGTCACTGAATATCTCTTACGTTGCCTTTGCGATTTTCCTAGATGTATTATTCTTACATGGCGATTTCTCGTTGAAAAATATTGTTTTTGCAGTGTTCATCATGGCAGGTGCCGTATTGACGGTCGTGGTTGATAAAAAGGAACCAGAATTAAGTAGTAGGGTTGCATAAAGCTTGCCGACATTTGTCGGCAAGTTTTCTTTTTGAAAAAGGGGTTACGAGTTGCTCAATGCATTTTTTTTCTGTAAAATTAGACGAAGTGTTTCTTAGAGCAAATATTTTATGAAAAAAGGGGCGATTATTGTGGCAAAGGTATACGTCTTCGATCATCCACTTATCCAGCACAAACTTACTTACATACGTGATAAAAATACGGGAACGAAAGAGTTTCGCGAACTGGTTGACGAAGTGGCAACACTGATGGCGTTTGAAATCACAAGGGATATGCCGCTTGAAGATATTGAGATTGAAACACCGGTTTGCATGACAAAGTCAAAAGTTCTTTCTGGGAAAAAACTAGGACTGGTTCCGATTCTGCGCGCTGGAATTGGCATGGTCGATGGAATGTTGAAATTAATCCCGGCTGCGAAGGTAGGCCATGTCGGATTATACCGTGACCCAGAAACATTAAAGCCTGTGGAATATTATGTGAAGCTTCCAAGTGACGTCGAAGAGCGTGACTTCATCGTCGTCGACCCGATGCTAGCAACAGGCGGTTCCGCTATTGATGCAATCCATGCCTTGAAAAAGCGCGGTGCTAAACATATCAAATTCATGTGCTTGATTGCCGCACCTGAAGGCGTGGAGGCTGTGAAGGCTGAGCATCCGGATGTCGATATTTACATCGCCGCCTTGGATGAAAAATTGAACGACCACGGCTACATCGTGCCAGGCTTGGGCGATGCCGGCGACCGATTGTTTGGGACGAAATAAGTGTTTTTTGGGAAAAGCCGAGTTCGCTCGGCTTTTTTTGTTGGGAACATTAACCCCTGTGGGTGTTAATTTGTATTGGCTAGCGGCACTTTTTTTTTGAAAAAAAGAGGTGATATTTAGGTTTAATTGGTAAAAAAGCCAATGTTCCTGAAAAATGAGCCAATAACATGAAAAAATGAGCCATTCCCTACTGAGAATGAGCCAATCTAGTGAAAAAATGAGCCAAAACCTCCGAAAAATCAGCCAATCGACTTTTCAAGCTAAATAAGTGGGTCAAAAACCAGCCCATTTACCTCAGAAAATGACGATTTCTATTATCAAAAATACTGCCCCGTCAAAAATCCTTTAAAAAAAGGACTTTTCTTCCCAAATGAGCGAAAAAATTACCGTTACTTTACAAACTTCAACAAACTGAAAAACGTTCACAAAAAATTGCCAATTAAGTGGAAGGGGTTTTCCTTCTGAATAAGGAAAATTAGAGGTTGAAGACAAAAAAGGAGGAGTAGGCATGATTTTAAATGAAAGGAAGGTTCCAATACCACTTTTACAACGGGAGGCACTTCTTCGGAGGATAGATAAACTTCATTCAAGATTCAAGGATATTGAAAAGGAACTAATTAATTGGAAAACGGGATATTCGGGAGAGAAAAATGTGGATTATTATCTTTCCTATTTGCCAGATGAACCATATAGGATCATCAACGACCTTCGTCTGAAATGTAACAATACCTTTCAAATCGATAGTCTTATTTTTTCACAAATGTTTGGATTGGTTATAGAAATAAAGAATATAACAGGGACACTCTTTTTTGACAAGTATACAAAAGGCGTAGTCAGAACCTATAAAGATAGTGAAGAAGGGATCGCCAATCCACTGACACAAGCTAGGCGGCATCGAACCCAATTAATAAGTTGGATGATAAAACATAAAATTCCCCCAATGCCAATCGAGTATTTAGTTGTTTTTAGTAAAAACTCAACCATTGTAAGAACAAATGAAGGTAATGAGTCTATATTTGAACACATCATTTATGCGGAATATTTAGAGGAAAAAGTGGCTCAAATTGCTGCTAAATATAACAGCCCAGCCTTTAAAGGCAAAGCACTTAACAAACTTTGTGATTATATCCTATCGGAAAATATCCCCTCATATCCTGAAATCCTCAAAACCTATGGAATCTCCCAATCTGATATCATCCGTGGTGTACAATGCCCGACCTGTAAAGCGATTCCGATAATCAGAGTTTCTTCAGCATGGTATTGTCCCGATTGTAAAACTTACTCAAAGGATGCTCATTTACAGACAGTTAGAGATTATTTTCTGTTAATGAACTCACCCATGACATTAAAACAGTTCCAGGAATTCTTGCTGATTGAGCAAAGAGGTGTGGCCAAAAATTTACTCCATTCACTAAGTCTTCCCTCGACCGGTACAGGACGCACCACTCAATACTTTATCCCGCCCGACTGCATACTTTCTCCTTTATAAGAAAACGATATGAAAAAAGGGGAATTCGTCACATGAAACTTCTAATCGCCATCCTTCTCTCGATTCATATACCAAAAACACTCATCCACCCACCAATACCGAAACCAACTGAGGACACAATTGCAATTGTTCTCTTGGAAAAATCACAATCCGAACAAGAAATCAACCAGCTCATCAGCCCCTATAAGGACATCAAATTGCGCCGGGTATTTCGTGAAGCTCTCGACGGTTTTTCCGTACAGGGCCGCCCAGAATCAATCGCAAAGCTGGCCGAGCAAAAACAAATCCTCAACGTCGCGCCGGTTACGCAATACCAAGTGCAAACCGAGGAAAGTGTCAAAATTATCGGCGGCGATAAGGTGCGCGGTTTCTTTGACATCAAAAATAAACGACTCACCGGAAAAGGGGTGACCGTCGGCGTTATCGATACCGGGGTGGATTACACCCATCCCGACCTGAAAAGGAACTATGCTGGCGGGCATGACCTCGTCGACAATGACCGAGATCCGATGGAAACGCGGGCCATCGGGCAGGCAACCATCCACGGCACCCATGTTGCCGGAATTATTGCTGCCAATGGAAAAATAAAAGGTGTTGCGCCCGAGGCAAAAATTGTTGCCTACCGGGCGCTCGGACCAGGGGGCGGCGGGACAACGGAGCAGGTGCTGGCAGCGATTGATCAAGCCATCAAAGATAAAGTGGATATTGTCAATCTTTCGCTCGGGAACGATATCAACGGACCCGATCTGCCGATTAGTCTCGCACTAAACAAAGCGGTCGATAAAGGGATTGTTGCCGTGGCAGCGTCAGGAAATTCCGGACCGAATGTGTGGACCGTCGGTTCACCGGGGACAGCCTCAAAGGCCATCTCTGTCGGGGCCTCTACTCCCACGATAGAAATTCCATCCCTATTAATAGAAGGAACGCAGGGGATTGTCCGGATTCAGCCAATGGAGGGCTCGGCCAACTGGGTGCTTGATCGTTCCCTAGACATGGTCGACGCGGGGCTGGGCAGGAAAAGTGAATTAAAGGATGTCCTAGGGAAGATCGCTTTAATAAAAAGGGGGACATTAACCTTTGCGGAAAAGGCAGAAAATGCACGACAAGCGGGGGCCACAGCTGTTCTTATCTACAATAATATGAGTGGGGGCTTCATGGGTAACCTCGATACTCAGCTGACCATCCCTGTCGGATCACTCTCGAAAGGTGACGGAGTTTTTTTTCAAAAAGAATTAAAAAAACGAAGTCTCACAGCAAAGGTCATGGTCAGCGAAGCACGGGATTTGCTGGCGGATTTCAGTTCACGGGGGCCTGTGACGGGGACGTGGGAAATCAAACCGGACGTTGTCGCTCCGGGGGTGGCGATCAACTCGACGATTCCGGGCGGATACCTAAGCTTGCAGGGGACGAGTATGGCGGCACCGCATGTGGCCGGGGCGTGCGCGTTAATCAAGCAGGCACACCCAGACTGGACGCCTGAGAAAATCAAGGCGGCGTTGATGAATACAGCAAAACCGCTCGTGAAAAAGGCGGAACTGACGACGAAACTTGACCGGAGGAATAGCGGTACTGGGAAAAGTAGGTCCGACACCGGGAACAGCCGGGCGGCCAGTGGTGACGAACCTAGCTATTACCGCACCTTTGAGCAGGGAGCCGGCAGAATTCAGGTGGACGAGGCCATCAAGGCTTCTTCACTCGTTTCGCCGAGCAGCATCAGGTTCGGGAAGTTTTCGGACAAGAGACACTCACATAAAGCTTTTTTGCATGTTGAAAATACGAGTAACCAACCACAGCGCTATTCGTTTGCGATTCCCAAGCAGGTAGATGGGTTAAGTTGGAGGTTTCCGTTAGCGTTTGCCTTGGAGGCGAAGCAATCCAAGGATGTCACGGTGGAGTTAATGGTCGACCCGCAGATATTTAAAGGGAAAATCCATGATGGTTACCTCAGTCTACTGGCTGGTGGGAGGATCATTCAAATTCCGTATCTGTATGTGCTTGAGGAGCCGGACTATCCACGGGTGATGGGTTTTGAGTTTGCGGAGGGAGATAAACCAGGCAGGTACAGGTATGAGGTGTATTTGCCAGGCGGGGCGGAGGAGTTTGGGATTGCCTTGTTTAACCCAGAGGACTACCGATTTGTCGGCTTTTTGGATACGAGCACGAATCTGAATAAGGGGCTTATCAAAAAAGAGATACCCAGTGAACAGCTACCGGCCCCAGGGACGTACCTGGTGAAGATTTTTGCGAAGAAGGCAAATAAGGAGGATTTTATTGACAGGATGATCAGCATTGGAGAAAAAGTAGACTAGTCGGCCACTAGTCTACTTGCATCAATAAGATATTAATTAAAGATCGAAAAAACGTTCACAGAATAGACACAAATTAGCCATAAAACTTTAAAAATTTCCAATACAATAATAGTGTAAACCAGAATGTTATAATGGAAGAATTTACGGGAAATTGTTTGTGGATTAATTCACGTAAACTCATTGACATTGAAAGGTGCCTATTGTATGCTAACAAAGGGTGTAAATGATAGGGTTTTCATATTGATTTTCATATTGTGAACAGCTTTGTCATATTGCCCGAATACCTCGTTGTCCGTTGCCGATTCTCTTAAATGTGGGGGAGAAAAGGATGCAAAAAGACCGCAATTCATTTAAGGCGATGGCCCTAATGTTCGCAATTCTCTCACAATTGGTGGGAGCCACTCTTATCGGTATTTTTTCAGGAAGATGGCTGGATAGTTACTTAGGCACAGAACCAATTTTCTTAATAATCGGATTGTTCATCGGACTCGCGGCAGGTATATATTTCATATTTATATCGATCCGTCATTTCTTTACAGGAGATTAATCAACCATGCCGGAACTTCAATTAATGTTTGCAAGACAACGAAGATGGATGTTTTCTTTATTATCTATTTATGTACTCGGCTGGGGGTTCACGTCTTATCAATCTATTTTTTTAGGATTGGTGCTTGGGACGAGTTTGAGCCTTTTTAATTTGTGGTTAATGGTAAGAAAGATGGACAAGTTTGGGGATGCTGTATCACAAGGGAAAAAGGTACGATCACTCGGATCTTTTTCAAGGTTTGCGACGGCGGCATTGGCTGTAATGATTGCCATGAGGTATCCTGAGCATTTTAGTTTAATCACTATGGTTATAGGGTTAATGACATCCTATATTGTCATTATAATAGATTTTTTTTATTTCACAGCATTAAAAATACATAAAAAATGAGGAAGCGAGGTGAATATTGTTGGAACACGAAGCTCCGATAAGAACATTTCTTGGGCTCCAATTTAACATGGGAAATGTTTTGATGATAACCGTTGCAACTGTCATTGTCTTTTTAATTGCCGTTCTATCCACTCGAAAACTAGCCATGAAACCGACTGGGTTCCAGAACTTTATGGAATGGGTCATGGACTTTGTTAAGAATATTATTAACAGCACGATGGATTGGAAAGACGGTGGACGATTTCATGTTCTCGGAATAACGATCATTATGTATGTCTTTGTAGCCAATATGCTGGGATTACCATTTTCTGTCTCAGTTAACGGCGAACTTTGGTGGAAATCACCAACAGCTGATCCAGCTGTGACGTTAACGCTTGCCGTATTAGTGGTAGGGTTATCCCATTTCTATGGTGTAAAAATGAGAGGGGCAGCGGCATATGGGAAAGAATTTTTTAAGCCGTTTTGGTTTATGGTCCCAATCAAAATCATTGAAGAGTTTGCAAATACTCTGACTCTCGGTCTCCGTCTTTACGGAAACATCTACGCGGGTGAAATTTTGTTAGGTTTACTGGCAGGTGGTCTTGCAGCATCTGGTCCAGGCGGATGGATAGCCGCAATCATACCAACGCTGGCTTGGCAGGGCTTCTCAGTCTTTGTCGGTGCCATCCAGGCATTTATTTTTACCATGTTAACAATGGTTTACTTGTCTCACAAAGTGAGCAGTGACCATTAATATAACCGTTCATTCTATGGACAAAAAAATAAAATATTTTATACATTTTAAGGAGGAAAATTACAAATGGGTCTTTTAGCAGCAGCAATTGCAATCGGTTTAGCAGCACTAGGTGCCGGTATCGGTAACGGTCTTATCGTATCTAAAACAGTTGAAGGTATCGCTCGTCAACCAGAAGCTCGCGGTATGCTTCAAACAACAATGTTTATCGGGGTTGCGTTAGTAGAGGCGATTCCTATCATCGCGGTTGTTATCGCGTTCATGGTTCAAGGTAAATAATATTAACTAATAAACGTTCCAAAATGGCGAAGATCATTTCCGTGAGAACCTTCGCCATTCGTTTATGTCCATATTCATCAGGGCAATGTTGAAAAACACAAAAACGGATGGAACCTTCACTTAAATAAGTGAAATGACGAATGAAAATGATGGTTTTGTGGATAAGGGGCGGAGCGCCGCAAAAATGAATCAATATATCCAATCGTGGTGAAAAAATACATTTTCGCCTCGAATGACCTGAAGCTCTGCTCTGCTCACACCGCCTTTATTAAGTTAGATTGGTTCTTTGAATGAATTGTAGTTCCATTGTCGATGGTGGCGTGGAACCCTATATAGGTTTTCTATATAAAGGAATGACTCTTGAAGGGAGTGAACCCGAGGTGTTTACAAGCAGTCTAGTATTAGGTGCAGCAGCGCACACTGGTATCAATTACGGTGATATTGTTTTCCAACTACTAATGTTTATCGTTTTAATGGTATTACTGAAAAAATTCGCGTGGGGCCCGTTAATGGGTATAATGAAGCAGCGTGAAGAGCATGTCGCAAATGAAATCACAGCAGCGGAAAATAGCCGTAAAGAAGCAGCGAAATTAGTAGAAGAACAAAGAAATATGTTAAAAGAAGCTCGCACAGATGCACAAAACTTGATTGAATCTGCTAAAAAGCAAGGCGATCTTCAGCGTGAAGAAATCATTGCTACAGCTCGCGGCGAAGCTGAACGTCTAAAGGAATCAGCGAAACTTGAAATTGAGCAGCAAAAAGAAAAAGCAGTTGCCGCGATTCGCGAACAGGTTGCATCATTATCAGTCTTAATTGCTTCTAAAGTAATTGAGAAAGAATTGAGCGCACAAGATCAAGATAAACTCATTAATGAATATATTCAAGAGGCAGGAGAAGAGCGATGAGTAGCTCCATGGTAGCAAAGCGCTACGCGTTGGCTCTTTTCCGAATTGCCAAAGAACAACAGCTTCTTGGAGTAATAGAAGAAGAACTTCGTGTAGTGAAAGAAGTTGTCGGATACAATCCAGAATTTAAGGCCCTGTTAAAATCTTCCAAACTGTCATTGGACAAGAAAAAGGCGATTTTAACACAGGCTTTTGCAACAATTAATGTCTATGTACTCAATACATTGTTAATCTTGATTGACCGTCACCGCGAAGACCAAATCATCGACGTGGCCAATGAATTTATTCAGCTAGCCAATGATGAAATGGGCATTGCTGAGGCAGAGGTACACAGCACACGTGCATTGACAGATGCTGAGCGTGACGGATTATCGGCTGTATTTGCAGCAAAAGTCGGCAAGAAATCACTAAGAATTGAAAATATCGTAGATTCCAACCTTCTCGGCGGTCTGCGCCTTCGGATTGGAAATCGTATATATGATGGTAGCTTGCGTGGCAAGCTCGATCGTTTAGAACGTAAATTGTTAACCTAAGATTCGTAGATAGGGGTGAAACTCATGAGCATCAAAGCTGAAGAAATCAGTGCCCTGATAAAAAAGCAAATCGAAAACTATCAGGCAGAAATTCAAGTGACTGATGTCGGTACAGTTATCTCCGTAGGTGACGGTATCGCTCGTGTTCATGGCCTCGACAATGTCATGGCTGGAGAACTTGTTGAATTTTCGAACGGCGTTATGGGTATGGCACAAAACCTGGAAGAAAATAACGTCGGTATCATCATCCTTGGACCTTTCACCGAAATTCGTGAAGGTGACGAGGTTCGCCGTACAGGACGCATCATGGAGGTTCCAGTTGGTGAGGCGTTAATCGGCCGTGTTGTTAACTCATTAGGACAACCAATCGATGGAATGGGTCCAATCCATTCAACAAAAACTCGTCCTGTTGAAGCTGTTGCTTCTGGGGTTATGGCTCGTAAATCCGTTCATGAGCCATTGCAAACAGGGATTAAAGCGATTGACTCGCTCGTTCCAATCGGACGTGGTCAACGTGAGTTAATCATCGGTGACCGTCAAACAGGTAAAACATCTGTTGCCATCGATACAATTTTGAACCAAAAAGGTCAAAATATGATCTGTATCTATGTTGCCATTGGTCAAAAAGAATCAACGGTTCGTAATGCAGTTGAAACTCTTCGTAAGAATGGTGCATTGGAATATTCAATCGTTGTGTCAGCATCTGCTTCACAACCAGCACCGCTTCTTTTCTTAGCTCCATATGCGGGCGTTGCAATGGCTGAAGAGTTTATGTATGCAGGTAAACACGTATTAATCGTATACGATGATTTGTCTAAACAAGCGGCTGCTTACCGTGAGCTTTCCTTGTTGCTTCGTCGTCCTCCAGGTCGTGAAGCATATCCAGGGGATGTATTCTACTTACACTCCCGCTTACTTGAGCGTGCAGCTAAATTAAACGATACACTTGGTGCTGGTTCGATCACAGCCTTACCATTTATTGAAACACAAGCAGGTGACGTTTCTGCTTATATTCCAACAAACGTTATCTCCATCACAGATGGACAAATTTTCTTGCAATCAGACCTTTTCTTCTCCGGTGTTCGCCCAGCGATCAACGCAGGTCTTTCCGTTTCTCGTGTAGGAGGATCCGCGCAAATCAAAGCGATGAGGAAGGTAGCCGGTACACTCCGTCTTGATCTTGCTTCTTACCGTGAATTAGAAGCATTTGCTCAGTTCGGTTCTGACCTTGATAAAGCAACACAAGCCAAGCTTGCTCGTGGTGCCCGTACAGTTGAGGTTTTAAAGCAGGACCTAAACAAGCCGCTTGCGGTTGAAAAGCAAGTAGCAATTCTTTATGCCTTAACACGCGGTTTCCTTGATGATATTCCATTAGAGGATGTCCGTCGTTTTGAATCTGAATTCCATAACTGGTTAGACCACAACCGCAAAGAGTTGTTAGACCATATTACACAAACGAAGGACCTTCCTTCTGATGACGATATGGCTTCTGCAATCAACGACTTCAAAAAGACGTTTGCAGTTTCCGAATAATAGGGTCTGACATTTAGAACGGTGAAGGTGTTAGGCGCACGAGTTGGTGCCTGACACCGGAGCCAGACATTCTTTGAATGAGGGTGGTGAGAACCTATGGCTTCCTTACGCGATATAAAAAATAGTATTAATTCTACAAAAAAGATGAGTCAAATTACGAAAGCGATGGAAATGACTTCCGCTGCTAAATGGAACCGTGGCGTAATGAATGCAAAAGCATTCGTTCCTTACATGGAAAAAATCCAGGAAGTAACGGCGTCGATTGCAATTGGCGCAGGCGGTGTGAATCATCCGATGTTGCAGCATCGTCCCGTTAAGAAAACCGGTTATATTGTCATGACAAGCGACCGCGGACTTGCAGGTGCCTTTAACAGTAACGTGATTCGTAAAGTTCATCAAACAATCCAAAGCCGTCATCAATCGAATGATGAGTTCGCGATTATTGCCATTGGTAGAGTCGCACGTGACTTTTTTGTGAAGCGCGGCATGAATGTAATCCTCGAAATCGTCGGGGTGTCAGACCAGCCAAGCTTTGAAAGCATTAAAGATATTACCAGCTCAACAGTTGGTATGTTTGCGGATGGAACGTTCGATGAACTATATGTTTACTACAGTCATTATCAAAGTGCGATTTCACAGGAGGTTACGGAGAAGAAGCTGCTTCCACTTGCGGATTTATCGACTTCTCATAAGCTGATTTCCTATGAATTTGAGCCGTCAGCAGAAGAAATTTTAGAAGTTCTCCTGCCGCAATATGCGGAAAGCTTAATTTATGGTGCGCTTTTAGACAGTAAAGCCAGTGAGCATGCTGCCCGGATGACAGCCATGAGAAATGCGACTGATAATGCACAGGAAATGATTAAATCCTATTCGCTTAAATACAACCGTGCCCGTCAAGCAGCGATTACACAAGAAATCGCGGAAATTGTCGGCGGTGCGGCTGCATTAGAATAGAAAAACGAAAGCGCCTAGGCCGCTTGCACTAGACAATAATAATTCTAATTTGGTGCCTGACACCATTTACTTTGGTTTAAACGGAGTCGAAGGCTGTGCTGCCTTTGAGTCTGCTATATTTTTTGAAAAAAAGAAGAGCCCCGAGGCTTAGATAGGTTTGAAAGAGTATGTTAGGAGGGAAAACGATGAACAATGGACGCGTTCTTCAGATTATGGGTCCGGTAGTTGACGTGAAGTTTGACGGCGGCAATCTTCCTGAGATCTATAATGCGTTGAAGGTTGTAAGTAAAGCGCATAATGCATCAGAAGTTGATATCAACTTAACCCTTGAAGTAGCCCTTCATTTAGGTGATGATACAGTTCGTGCGATTGCGATGGCTTCTACTGATGGTTTAACACGCGGTTTAGAAGTGGTTGATACAGGTGCGCCAATTTCGGTACCGGTTGGTGATGTGACCCTTGGCCGTGTATTTAACGTTTTAGGTGAAGCGATTGACCTTGTGGAAGATGTTCCAGCGAGCGCTCGCCGTGATTCGATTCACCGTGAAGCACCAACGTTTGAAAATCTTTCTACAGAGGTAGAAATTCTTGAAACGGGTATTAAAGTAGTAGACTTGCTTGCTCCATACATTAAAGGTGGAAAAATCGGTCTATTCGGTGGTGCCGGTGTAGGTAAAACGGTTTTAATCCAGGAGTTAATTAATAACATCGCTCAAGAGCACGGTGGTATTTCGGTATTTGCCGGTGTAGGTGAGCGTACACGTGAAGGTAATGACCTTTTTCATGAAATGACGGATTCCGGCGTTATCAAGAAAACGGCGATGGTATTTGGACAGATGAATGAGCCGCCAGGTGCACGTATGCGTGTAGCCTTGACTGGTTTGACGATGGCTGAGTATTTCCGTGATGAGCAAGGACAGGACGTGTTGTTCTTCATGGATAACATTTTCCGCTTCACGCAAGCAGGTTCTGAGGTTTCCGCGTTACTTGGCCGTATGCCATCTGCCGTTGGTTACCAACCAACACTTGCTACAGAAATGGGCCGCTTGCAAGAGCGTATCACTTCTACTAATGTAGGTTCTGTTACTTCAATCCAAGCGATTTATGTACCAGCCGATGACTATACGGATCCGGCTCCGGCGACAACTTTCGCGCACTTGGATGCAACAACGAACCTTGAGCGTAAGCTTTCTGAGATGGGTATTTACCCAGCGGTGGATCCGCTTGCGTCGACTTCTCGTGCACTATCACCTTCCATTGTTGGTGAAGAGCATTATGAGGTAGCACGTAAAGTACAGCAAACCTTACAGCGTTATCGTGAATTACAGGATATTATCGCGATTCTTGGTATGGACGAACTTTCTGATGATGATAAGTTGGTCGTACACCGTGCGCGTCGTATTCAGTTCTTCTTATCGCAAAACTTCCACGTGGCTGAGCAGTTTACTGGCCAGCCAGGTTCATATGTACCTGTAAAAGAAACGGTTAAAGGGTTCAAAGATATCCTTGCTGGTAACTATGATCACCTTCCAGAAGATGCATTCCGTCTTGTTGGACGCATTGAAGATGTGATTGAGGCCGGAAAACGCATGGGTGTAGAAGCCTAAGTACGCCAGGAGGGTAAAAAATGAAGACGATTAAAGTCAGTGTTGTTACTCCCGATGGCCCGGTGTATGACTCAGATGTGGAGATGGTGAGTACGAAGGCTCAAAGTGGTGAGCTCGGAGTTTTACCTGGACACATTCCGATGGTTGCGCCGCTTCAAATTGGTGCCGTTCGTCTGAAGAAAGAGGGTAAGATGGAGTTTATCGCAGTCAGCGGAGGATTTTTAGAGGTCCGTCCTGATCAGGTGACGATTCTTGCGCAATCTGCAGAAACAGCATCTCACATAGATGTAGAACGTGCTCTAAGAGCGAAGGAACGTGCCGAGCAACGGATGCGCGAACAGAAGGCCGAGCATATCGACTTCAGACGTGCTGAGCTTGCGTTACAGCGTGCCATCAATCGCCTCGCCGTATCGGAAAAAAGATTTTAATTTTTTGAAATAATAGGGAAACCCCTTTGTACAGCATGTTGCTGTGCGGAGGGGTTTTTTTGGTTGTAACGGGGGCAAGTGGGGTTTTTACTGAGATGTTTTTGCTACCTAGGCCATTCAGGCGACTGGCTTTTTCGAAGGTGAACAAATAATAAGGAAGGGAAAGAGGAACTAGATTATGTGAAACTCGAATGAAATTGAAAGAATAGAATAAGAATGGTAGGGGAAGAGGAAAAAAGAATGGTAGGTGAATTTTTTAAAAAGGAAAGTTGTCAAATAAAAAAATGTAATTAAATATAAAAAATTTATAACAAAACTCACTGACATTGTGTGTGGATTGTTGTTAAATAGGGGTTGTTGTCGAATGGTTATGGGGTTGACAACGGTTCTTGTAAGCCTTTAAATAAGGAATTTTGGAGAAATTTGAATTCCATTTTTAAGTAGATGGCTTGTCGACACGAGTTTGTAACAATGCTATAATGAATTCGGTTACAATATTGATTAGTTTAAAAATTTTCAACATTGGAGGGGATGGACATGGAACTTTTAAATGTATATCAGAATAATTATCTGATAGTTTTTGTGTTCCTATGTCTTGGGGTACTGCTGCCGGTGGTGGCGTTATATTTGGGTAAGCTTTTGCGTCCGCATGTTCCGAGTGATGCGAAGTATACCACATATGAGAGCGGTATTGAGCCATTTCACGATTCCCGTGTACAGTTCAATGTCCGCTATTATATTTTTGCCCTAATGTTTGTTATTTTTGATGTGGAAACGGTGTTTTTATATCCATGGGCTGTGGCTTATGACAAGCTGGGGATTTTTGCATTGGTGGAGATGCTGATTTTTGTCATCATGCTATTAATCGGACTAGTGTATGCTTGGAAAAAGAAGGTGCTACGATGGATTTAAAACTAGACGCTATTTCACCTAAGGAAATGGAAGAGTTACAGAGAAATGTATTTATGACTACGCTGGAGCAAATTAAGGCTTGGGCTCGAAGCAGTTCGATCTACCCAATGACATTTGGTCTGGCTTGTTGTGCGATTGAAATGATGGGTGTGGGTGGTGCGAATTATGACTTGGACCGTTTTGGGTCATTTTTCCGGACGTCACCACGGCAATCGGATTGTATGATTGTTTCTGGAACGGTGACGAAGAAGATGGCACCGATTTTACGACGTTTATATGATCAAATGCCTGAGCCAAAATGGGTAATCGCAATGGGTTCTTGTGCGACAGCAGGTGGGCCGTATGTTAAGTCATATGCAGTAGTTAAAGGAGTCGATCAAATCGTTCCTGTTGATGTATACATACCAGGATGCCCTCCAAACCCGGCCGCTTTAATTTATGGAATCAATAAGTTAAAGGAAAAGATTCGCTATGAAGCGAAGACTGGGAAGAAGGTGATCTAACCGATGAGTGGGGAAAAAGACCTTGAGCAGTTAAAGAAAGAGGCTGTTGCAAAAGCAAAAGCGGCAGCAGCAGCGAAACGGCAGGCTAAGGCAGCGGGCACGTCGGCTCCCAAGCAAGCTGAAAACCCGGTTGAGCCAGTAAAGGCAGCGACACCGCCAGCCGTAGAAGCAGATTCGGCAAGTGACGCCGATGATTTGGCAAAGAAAAAAGCAGCGGCAGTAGCAAAGGCGAAAGCAGCGGCAGCAGCAAAACGAAAAGCAATGGGTGAGGCGCCAGCGGAAGAAACCGTAGCCGAACCAGCCCCAGCAGCCGATGCCGGTGATGATCTTGCGAAGAAAAAAGCAGCGGCGGTAGCAAAGGCGAAAGCAGCGGCAGCGGCGAAACGAAAAGCAATGGGTGAGGCGCCAGCGGAAGAAACCGCAGCCGAACCGGCCTCAGCAACGGATGCCGATGATGATCTTGCAAAGAAAAAAGCAGCGGCGGTAGCAAAGGCGAAAGCAGCAGCAGCGGCGAAACGAAAAGCAATGGGTGAGGCACCAGCGGAAGAAACCGCAGCCGAACCGGCCTCAGCAACGGATGCCGATGATGATCTTGCAAAGAAAAAAGCGGCGGCAGTAGCGAAAGCAAAAGCAGCGGCAGCAGCGAAAGCGAAGGCGAAAGCAGCCGGAGTAGGAACAGACGCAGCCTCAGACGGCGACGATGAAAAGGCGAAAGCCATTGCGGCAGCAAAAGCCAAGGCAAAGGCCGCGGCAGCAGCAAAAGCAAAAGCAGCAGCTGGAGGAAAAGCTGGCGACACGTCGATACCGGAGACCGAAACAAAACCATCTGCAAACCAGCCTTTCTTAGATAAGTACAGAAAGGTTATTGAGGAAAACTTAGGTGCTGATGTTCTAGAAGATTCTTATATTAATAAGCTTTCTAAAGATGTTCCAACACTTGTGGCGAAACGTGGTACATATTTTAAAGTAGCCCAATTTTTAAAATATAATGAGCTCTTAGGGTTTGATTATTTATCTGAACTTCATGGATCAGACTTTGAAACACATATGGAAGTTTATGTTCACTTGTACTCATACAAAAATCATCAGTCTGTCGCCTTAAAAGTGAAGATTGATCGTGATGATCCAACAATCGAGTCGTTGCACCCGCTTTGGGCCGGCGCGGAATGGCCTGAATGCGAAGCTTATGATTTATTAGGTATTAAGTTTACAGGACATCCGGACTTACGTCGAATTATGCTCGGCGAAGATTGGGTTGGCCATCCACTGCGAAAAGATTATGAGCCGTACGATGTGGAGGTGTAGAGAGTGATCAGAACAGAAGAAATGATACTAAACGTCGGTCCTCAGCATCCAAGTACACACGGAGTTTTCCGGCTTGTGGTAAAAATTGATGGGGAAGTCATAACCGAAGCAAAGCCTGTCATTGGATATTTACACCGCGGCACGGAAAAATTGGCTGAGGACCTCCAATATACGCAGATTATCCCGTACACAGACCGGATGGATTATCTGTCATCGATGACGAATAATTATGTGATCTGTCATGCTGTTGAAACGATGATGGGGATTGAAGTTCCTGAACGTGCAGATTTCCTGCGCGTCATTGCTATGGAATTGAACCGGGTTGCCAGTCACCTTGTAGCGTGGGGCACCTACATCCTTGACCTTGGGGCGACAAGTCCATTCATCTATGCGTTCCGTGACCGTGAAATGATTATTAACATGCTTAACGAATTGTCGGGTGCGCGCTTGACCTTTAACTATATGCGCGTTGGCGGTGTGAAGTGGGATGCTCCTGAAGGTTGGATTGAAAAAGTAAGAGATTTTGTCCCATATATGCGTGAGCAACTACAAGGCTATCACAACCTTGTTTCTGGAAATGAAATCTTCCTAGACCGGGTAAAGGGCATTGGCACGTATACGAGAGAGGATGCCATTAATTACTCACTCAGCGGACCCAATCTTCGCTGCACTGGCGTGAAATGGGATCTTCGTAAAAACGAGCCGTATTCCATTTACAACCGTTTTGACTTTGATGTTCCGGTCGCGGAGAGTGGCGATGCTTTTGCGCGTTATCATCTGCGTCTTTCTGAGATTGAAGAATCATTGAAAATCCTTGAACAAGCAGTTGAGCAATTCCCTGCCGAAGGCCAAATTCTTGCCAAAGTGCCGAAGATTATCAAGGCACCTAAAGGTGAAGCCTATGTCAGAATTGAATCACCACGTGGAGAAATTGGCTGCTATATTGCTAGCGATGGTAAAAAAGAGCCGTATCGCTTAAAGTTTAGAAGACCATCCTTCTATAATCTGCAAATTCTCCCAAAACTATTAAAAGGCGAAAATATCGCAAACATGATTGCTATTTTAGGGGCAATTGATATTGTCCTTGGGGAGGTTGACGGCTAATGATAGAAGAATTGCTCCAGTCAAGTCCGGGTTGGGCTAACTTTGGAATTTTCTTTTTACTCGGTGCTGTCTTGCTTTTAATCGTATTAGGCTTCGTTACTTACGGAATTTTAGCAGAACGGAAAGTCATGGGTTACATGCAGCTGCGTCATGGTCCAAACCAGGTAGGTGGCAAATGGGGACTCTTGCAAACGGTCGCTGACGTCCTCAAGCTTTTACTAAAAGAGGACATTATTCCGAAAGCAGCCGATCGGCCATTATTTATCATCGCACCAGTAATTGCCTTCGCGCCATCCTTTATGGTATTAGCAACGATGCCCTTCACTGACAAATTTCAGTTTGCTGATATCGGTGTCGGATTACTTTATTATATTGCCGTTTCCGGATTAACAACCTTTGGCATGCTGCTTGGCGGCTGGGCATCGAATAACAAGTACGCCCTCTTAGGAGGTATGCGTGCAGCAGCCCAAATGATTTCATATGAAATCCCGCTTGTCATGTCCGTCCTAGGCGTTATTCTTTTAACAGGAAGCTTAAATTTAAATGAAATCGTTGCAAAACAGGAGCACGGCTGGTTTATTCTTTTACAGCCAATCGGTTTTATCGTCTTTTTCATTGCATCGATTGCCGAATTAAACCGGACACCATTTGATTTGCCAGAGTCGGAAAACGAACTAGTAGCTGGATACCACGTTGAATATTCAGGCTTCCGCTGGGCCTTCTTTATGCTCGCAGAATATGTGTATTTATTCGCAATGTCCGCACTCATTACCGTCGTCTTCCTTGGTGGATGGCTGCCGCCACTCGCCATCCTTGGATTTATCCCGGGGGCCGTCTGGTTTGCGCTTAAATTCAGTGTCGTCGTCTTCGTCTACATTTGGCTGCGCAGTACGTTCCCACGTTTCCGCGCCGACCGACTAATGGAGTTTGGATGGAAAGTACTCCTGCCAGTAGCACTAGCAAACATATTCTTAACCGCCTTAATCAAATCATTATTTTTCTAAGGTGCGGCGCCTGACACTAAATTACATTATTTGGAAAATGGTACCTGACACCAAAAACCATCTTTAAAACGTAAAAGGGGTGAAAAACGTGCTTGGATTAGCAAAAGGCTTGAAATATACCCTAAAAAACTTAACGCGCGAAAAGGTTACTTATGATTATCCGAACAAGCCGCTGCCGTTGCCAGACAGATTCCGCGGTATTCAAAAATTTTATCCGGAGAAGTGTATTGTTTGTAACCAGTGTGCGCAGATTTGCCCGACAGATTGTATCAATCTGACTGGTAAGAAGCATCCGGATCCAGCGAAAAAAGGGAAAATCATCGACACATATGACATTAACTTCGAGATTTGCATCCTTTGTGACCTATGTACGGAGGTTTGCCCAACGGAAGCCATCATCATGACCAATAACTTCGAGCTCGCTGAATACAGCCGTGACATGTTATTTAAAAACTTAGAGTGGTTGGATGAAAACGACGAAAACATACGGCAGGTGAATAAAGCATGACATTTTCAGGCGAATTCCTCGCTTTTATGGGACTCGCACTTGTTGCGATCATCGGCGGCGTGCTTCTGTTGAACCTTACAAAGGTTGTTCATATGGTCGTTGCCCTCATCTTCACATTTGTAGCGATAGCCGGCATTTACGTTCTGCTTTCCGCAGAATTTATCGCCGCCGTGCAAATTTTAATTTATTCAGGCGCGATTACGATTATCATGCTGTTCGGAATTATGTTAACGAAGCATGATGACGAAAGTGAACCAAAAACAGGAAAATGGCGAAAGATTCTCGTATTTTTAGGGATTGTTGGCTTTGCCTTTGCCGTTTATATTGGTATCTACAATTTCAATATCGAACAAGTTCCAACCACCTTGCACGAAAACAACACGATGCAAATTGGTAAAGAACTTTACTCAAAATATATCATTCCGTTTGAGTTGACTTCTGTTTTACTATTAGTAGCCCTAGTCGGATCGATTATTTTGGCAAAAAACGAGAAGAAGGAGGCAGATAGCGAATGAGCTCAGTTCCCGCTTCAGCCTTCCTGGCACTTGCACTTATTCTATTTTGCATCGGTTTATACGGTGCGCTGACTAAGAGAAACACCGTCATCGTCTTGATTTCAATCGAATTAATGCTGAACGCCGTGAATATTAATCTCGTAACCTTCAGCAAATACGGGATGACACCGTCAATTACAGGACAAATCTTTGCCCTGTTCGCCATCTGTGTGGCAGCAGCAGAAGCATCAGTCGGTCTAGCGATCCTTATCGCCCTGTACCGCACAAAGAAAACCGTCAACATCGACGAAATGAACACAATGAAAAACTAAAACGTTTAAGGTGTCAGGCACCACAAAAAGACACTTACGGCAATTTGTCCACCGTGGACGGACACTATCGATGTGAAAGCGTCCACTACACACGGACAAATGTCCACGAAGGGTGTCAGGCACCATAAATTAGACATTCGACAAAATTCGGGTGGTGACAGGTACCGCCCGAAAAGGGGATAGTGATAATGATGGAAAATGCATGGCTCATACCGCTTTTCCCGCTATTATCGTTTTTGATCCTTCTTCTATTCGGTAAGCGACTGAAGAAGGCGAGTGCCTATGTGGGGATTATCTTCACGCTGGCATCGCTTATCTTCTCGATTCTAGTGTTATTCGAGCGCTTTTCAGAGCCAACCTACATGACGAAATTTGAATGGCTCACAATAGGAGATCTGCATCTAACAGCGGGCTTTGAAGTGAATCAATTAAATGCATTAATGCTGTTTATCGTATCGCTCGTAAGTTTCTTAGTCCATACCTACTCCAAGGGGTACATGAACGGGGACGAACGGTTTCCAGTATTTTATGCCTATTTAGGATTATTTACGTTTGCAATGCTCGGGCTCGTCCTATCACCGAACCTGCTGCAAACTTATATTTTCTGGGAGCTTGTTGGTGTCGGTTCCTTCTTATTAATCGGTTTCTATTTTAACAAAGAAGAAGCGAAGGCTGCTGCCAAAAAGGCGTTCATCATGACCCGTATTGGGGACGTTGGACTCTTCATCGGCATGATCCTGCTCTTCTGGGAAACCAAAAGCTTTGAATATAGCGAAATTTTCAAGGCAGTCGACTCAGGTGCGGTGTCAGGCACCATGATTACCTTGACAGCGATCCTGATTTTTATCGGGGCAGTTGGAAAATCAGGTCAGTTCCCGCTCCATACGTGGCTTCCGGATGCGATGGAAGGTCCGACGCCTGTTTCGGCCTTAATCCACGCCGCAACAATGGTTGCCGCTGGGGTTTATTTAGTCGCTGCATTATTCCCGCTGTTCTTAGCTAGCAAAACCGCACTGTTAACGATTGCCGTCATCGGCGCGTTTACCGCGATATTTGCCGCCAGCATTGGTCTTGTGCAAACCGATATCAAAAGAGTTCTCGCTTACTCAACGGTCAGCCAGCTCGGCTACATGATGTTGGCGCTTGGCTCTGGTGGTTACGTCGCAGGTGTATTCCACCTTATGACACACGCGTTCTTCAAAGCGCTTCTATTCTTGGCAGCAGGCTCAGTCATTCACGCGGTCCATACGCAGAACATTGAGGAAATGGGCGGACTTTGGAAAAAATTAAAACTGACCGGACCATTATTCTTAATCGGAACACTCGCCATTAGCGGGGTGCCGTTATTATCCGGTTTCTTCAGTAAAGATGAAATTTTAATTGCGGCATGGGAAGGCGGACATCCAATCCTCTTCTTATTAGCACTTATTGCGGCATTCATGACCGCATTCTACATGTTCCGTCTGTTCTTCATGGTGTTCACCGGTGAAGCACGCAGCGAAATGAAACATGTTCATGAATCACCAAACAACATGACCTTCCCGATGATTCTCCTCGGCGTGCTTGCGATTGTAGCTGGTTACGTGAACACACCATGGTTCGGCTCGTTCTTTGGGGACTGGCTCGTTGACGGTAACCCCGCCCTCGGGCATGGCCATATTGAAGGTCCAATTTGGATTATGATTGCTGCAACCGTTGTTTCCTTACTCGGAATCTATGTTGCTTACTTGATGTACTTCAAACGCTCGCTTTCCCGCAATTGGCTAAGTGGCACAGGGGATACATTGCATACGATTTTACTGAACAAATATTACGTCGACGAATTTTATCAACTGACAGTCATCGCCTTCACGAAAGGCTTCAGCTACTTCTTACGGTTCATTGATGTCTTCGTTGTCGAAGGACTTGTCAAGGGCGTTGTCGGGATTGTCCAAGGGCTTGGAAAAACAGGCTCGAAAATGCAAACCGGACAGGTGCAAACGTACGGGGCAGTCGCCTTTATCGGACTGGCGCTACTCGCTGTCATCTTTGCCTTAACAGGGGGGTACTTACGATGAATTTACATTCGATTCTTTCAATCCTAGTATTCTCCCCTTTACTAGGAATCGTCGTTTTGGCCTTTTTGCCGAAACAATCGGAAAAACTAATTAAATGGGTCGGCTTTTTAGCGACCATTCCAGCACTCTTAATTGCGCTTGCTGCTTACTTGCACTTTCAGTGGGGCAAAGATTTAGCCGATTTTGCTGTATCGAAGTCGTGGATTCAATTTCGCGGCATGGGCGGCGCCCCTGAGCCATTTTTCTCGGTGAATTATGAGCTCGGGCTAAGCGGTTTTCAGCTTTTGCTTGTCGTCCTTACAGCCGTCGTTGCCACACTCTCTGCCATTGCAGCGGTAAAGTTTGTGAAAAAGGAATGGAAAGGCTACTTCATGCTGTTCCTTCTATTAGAAATCGGCATGCTCGGAGTTTTTACCGCGGAAAACTTAATCTTGTTCTTCATCTTCTTCGAAGTGACACTGATTCCAACCTTCTTCTTAATCGGAAAATGGGGTTATTTTGAAAAAGAAAAAGCAGCATACAGTTTCTTAATTTATAACGGTTTAGGGTCAGCTGTCCTTTTAATCGTCATTATGATTCTGTTTGCGAAAACAGGAACAACCAATATTGAAATGTTGACCAAAATTATCGCAGACCCAAGTGCACCGCTTTCCGGTGACTTGAAGCTTGGCTTATTAATCGCCCTTTTGGTGGCCTTTGGAGTAAAATTACCAATTTTCCCATTGCACAGCTGGATGCTGAAGGTGCACGTTCAGGCACCGCCAGCGGTTGTCATGATTCACTCTGGGATTCTACTAAAAATAGGTGCGTACGGATTAATTCGTTTTGGATTGGGCATTTTTCCCGAGCAGTTTAAGACTCTTGCGACATTGCTTGCGGTACTTGGAGTCATCAATCTACTCTACGGGGCGTTTCTAGCGTTCATTCAAACAGACTTTAAAATGGTTTTAGCGTATTCGTCGATTTCACATATGGGAATCGTGTTAATCGGACTTGCGGCTATGAACGAGGCTGGGGTTCAAGGAGCGATTTTCCAAGTGATTTCACATGGATTGATTTCCGCATTATTATTCTTCCTAGTGGGAGTATTGTACGAGCGGACCGATACATCGCTCATCGAAAATCTGGGCGGAATGGCGAAGGGCATGCCGATTGCCGCAGGCTTCTTACTGGCCGGCGCAATGGCCTCGCTCGGATTACCGGGTATGTCCGGATTCGTCAGCGAATTTATGGCGTTCCTCGGATTGTTCAAAGAATTACCGTGGATTGCCGCTGTTGGTACCATCGGCATTATCATGACGGCCGCTTACTTGTTGCGCGCTGTCCTTGGGATGACCTACGGCAAGGCACACCGTGAATTTACTGGCGTCCTTGACCTGAAGGGCGTCGAATTCGTACCAGTTGTTGTTCTTTTTGTATTAATCGTATTAATCGGCGTTTACCCAAGTGTTTTAAGCGCACCGCTTCAAACGACACTGGAAACAATCATGCTTGGGTTAGGAGGGTGATGAAGGATGAGTCTGAAGACATTAAGTGAGTTTAACTGGAGTGTCATGACACCGGAGTTCATCATCCTTGGTGTAATCGCACTGCTTACATTATTAGATTTATTTATGCCAAAGCGTCTGGACCGTCGAATTCTTGGCTGGCTGAGCATTGCGGGGATTTTTGCTGCGATTGTCTCGGTTGTGAGCTTACTAAGCGTAGAGCCAACCTCGATTTTGCATGATACGTTTACACTTGATACCTTTGGCAAGGCATTTAAACTACTTCTTCTTGCCGGTGCCGGGTTGGTCATGTTTTTGGCGGTTAGCTACGAGGCAAAGGATGGCATGGAAGACTACCGCGGCGAGTTTTATTATTTGTTCTTAACGGCTTTGCTCGGTGCAATGTTCATGACATCAAGCAGCGATTTGATTACGCTGTTTATCGGTTTAGAATTGTTATCGATTTCTTCTTATATATTAGCCGGTATCCGTAAGCACAACCTAAAGTCAAACGAATCAGCGATGAAATATGTCATCAACGGCGGAATTTCCACAGCGATTACGTTATTCGGGATGAGCTATGTTTACGGCTTATCTGGGACAACCAATTTGGGGGAAATCGCCAATACGCTGTCGATGGTAGCGGATGGTCAGCAGGCCTACTTGCTTGGCCTCGCCTTCTTAATGATTTTAGTTGGTTTATCGTTTAAATTGGCTTCGGCACCGTTTCATATGTGGGCGCCGGACGTTTATCAAGGGGCACCAACACCAGTTACAGCGTTCCTTAGTGTTGTCTCCAAAACGGCTGGATTTGTGATTGTGATTCGAATTCTGATTGCTGTGTTTTACAATGCTGCTCCATCAGGAGAAGGCGGAAGTATCCTATTCAGAATGCACGATTACCTCGCTTTCCTTGCTGCGGCAACGATGATCATCGGTAACGTAGTCGCCTTGAAACAAACGAATATCAAACGAATGTTTGCTTATTCGAGTATTGCCCACGCAGGTTATCTGCTTGTGGCCTTAACGACGATGAGCTCGAATATGATTTTTTCGGTTTGGTTTTATCTGCTTGCCTACATGTTAATGAACCTTGGCGCGTTTGCGGTCATCCAAGTCATTACGGAAAAATCTGGTTCGACGAAGATTGCGGACTTCGCTGGGCTATATCGACGCTCACCGGTTCTTGCCGTCACGATGGGAATTTTACTGGTTTCCTTGGCAGGTTTCCCGGGCACGGCCGGCTTTATTGGAAAATTAAACATCTTTGTCGGCGCCTTTTACGGCGAACCGCATTATGTGCTGGCTTCGATCATGATTGCGACCACTGTCGTATCCTATTTTTACTATTTCGGCGTTATGACGCAAATGTTCTTCCGTCCGGCTCGCGACGAAAGCAAATTCAACGTTCCATTTGGAATCATCGTTGTCTTAATCGTTGCCGTGGTCGGCTCAATATTGTTCGGTATTGCGCCAAACATCGCCTTAGATTTCTTGAACAATCTCCAGTAATGTTTTGAAAAAAGTAATAGAAGTGATTTCATGCGCTGGCTAGCCAGGTTGCTGCAGCGAAGCTGAAGTCAAAGTACCAGGGGCGAATAAGGTGGCCGTCTGCCTTAGGGGAGGAAGCTAGCCTGAAATTTGTATCTGATGGCTAGTATTGCAGAAATTTTGATCAGCCAGGAAGTTGTGCAAGAGCACTGGTGCCACGAAAATCGTGGTCTGCTTTTGCTGAAGTGTCAAATTAAAGGGGTATTATATAGAAAGAAGAGGTTGGGGAGCCTCTTCTTTCTTTGCGTTTTGAAGGTGGAATCAGGCTGGATTCTGCGGAATTAGAGAGGAATTCCGCCGGATATCCAGATCCAAGCGAAGTGTACACGAAGCGCGGAAGAAAAAAATACGCCACTACTTGGAAGAAAAAAGTCTATTTTATTGACAGAAGTCCATATTCCGCCATATACTCTATTAATTCCGCCAACTTCAAAAATAATATCGCTGTCATCACTCAAATCCATCTAAAATACCAATAAAATGACATAATTTTTCAAAATAGGAAATCAAAAATAGAAAAATATGGAGTATAATGGAATATGCTAGATAATCTGCACTAATAGTAAATAGTAGATTATTAGATTAATTTTTCTGCAAAGGGAGGGCACAATGAAAAAACTACGGATAATTTTGATGTTTCTAGTGGTGATTACATCATTTCAATTATTTCAGCTGACTGGCTCGGCCCAGGTTCAAAAGCCAGTGGCCATCTTTTATTCTCCTCATCAAGATGATGAACTGCTCAGCATGGGGAAGGGCATTATCAACAGCATTGCCCAAGGCTATGAGGTCCATTTGGTACTGATGACGGATGGCGGCGGCGCAACCGACGCCTTAAATGCTGTGAACAAAAAACTAGAGAAAGAGAAATTCCCACCGCTCACAAGGGAAGATTTCGTGAAAGCACGAACCGAAGAATTCCAGCAGTCCGCGGCATCACTTGGGGTTAAGATGGAAAACATCCACCTGATGAATTTCCCTGATGGCAAGCTAACATACAATCAAGCAAAACAAACAATCGAAACCTTCGAAAAGACTTACCCACATGCGATACATAAATCGATGTCCTATGCGGATTGGCATTCGGACCATGCCGTTATGGGAAAGGCACTAAATGATTTATATAATGAACATAAAATCCGTGACGTGCGTTTTTATGTTAAAAATGTTCAATATAATACGATACCAGGCAGCAACGAAGCTCCAAAGCAAATGACAGAAGCAAATCTACAAAAGATAAAAAATGCATCCTCTGTTTATAAACAGTGGGCGCCAGCTTCACAAAAATATTCGATCGGCTATATTTCGGTGCCAAGCAATTTTGCTGGGCTCGAAAAAGATCCGCAAAGCCGAACACACTTGGCAAATACTCCTAATATGCCATCTGCTCTCAAGCTCGCAAAATCGATGGCGACTGGACAAGCTGACGGTCCTATATCTGACACTAACCTGGCCGCTGCGATTAAAGCGGAGCTAGGTGTCACCGATCGGGAACTAACCGAGGATGATTTATCAGCATTAACAGCACTTCATGCGGCCGGAAAAGGGATATCTAGTCTAGAAGGCTTGCAATTTGCAAAAAATCTCAAACTTCTAGTCCTTGACAACAATAAAATTTCTGATTTAATGCCGCTAAAAGGGCTGACACAGTTAAATGAGCTCTACCTGAAGGATAACCAAATTGGAAATTTGGCGCCGCTCAACGAACTGACTAACTTAGCAGCGCTGAATTTTGACTTTAATCAGGTCACCGACCTTGGTCCAATTTCTTCCTTAACCAATTTACAGGTGCTGACGTTTAATAATAATAAGGTTTCGAATCTTGCGCCGCTTGCTCCGTTGACAAATTTGATAACACTTTCAATGGATAGCAATTTTTTCAAAGACATTACCCCTTTAAAAAACATGACGAGCTTAAATGCGTTATCCTTTTTTAATGTCGATCTGGATTTAAGCAAAGGCAGTGGCAATAGTGGAATCCTAGACAGGTTGGCCCCACAAGCAAGCGTTTATTATTCTAGTGTAAAAGTAACGCGGAGCTATCACACGAATCGGATGGTCGGGATTTCCTGGAGGTACCTTGATAGAAGTATCGATAAAGTGCAAATCCGTATTAACGACAACAAACCGGTAGAAGTGAATGGCGGCACGACGAATTATTTGTTTATGAATTTGAATCCGGGCCAAACGTATAAGCTGACCATTTCCGCTTTTAGTAAAGGAAATATGAGTTTTACCGGCGATATGACGGTGGCAACAGATACCAAAGTAAACATGAGCAAGTGGCTGGCGGTCGACCGTGATTGGTATTTTATTAACCCGGCTACCGGCAATCTAAGCACCGGCTGGCTGAAGGATAATGGCAAGTGGTATTACCTTGGTGCTAATGGGAAAATGAACTCAGGCTGGGTAAAGGTGAATGGCAAGTGGTATTACCTGGCGGCTAGCGGTGCAATGAAGACGGGGTGGCACCTGGATAAAGGTAAGTGGTATTATCTTGATAGTTCTGGCGCTATGCGCACCGGCTGGCTATATGTTAATCGAAATTGGTATTACCTCGAAAGCTCGGGGGTGATGAAGACGGGCCGGGCTTTGATTGGTCGCAAGTGGTATTACTTCAATGCGAGTGGCAGCATGCGCCGCTAACATTTGGGTTTGAAAGCCGTGTCTGAACTAGACGCGGCTTATTTTGTGAGAAGCCGTGGTTAATGAACGAGCGGCTTGTTTGGCGAGATGGCTGTCTAAATGAACGAGTAGGTTTGTTAGCCAAGATGAGTGGGTAAATGAACGAGCCAGTTATTTAGCGAAAAGGAAGTCAGAATTTGTGAGACGGCTTATTTGGCGAGATGGCTGGCTTATTTTACGAGAAGGAAGGATGAATTAATTTTTAATTTTTAACGCTGGTTTTTGCGGATAGGAAGTATGAACGATCGACGTAGCCTCTTTTAAGCGCTTTTTTTAAAAATGTCATTAATTTGTCACAATTACCACGAAAGTTGAAAAATAAAGAAACAGTTAAGTATTTCTCTCGTCTATATGTTAGAATAGTCACAGTGTGTAAAAAGGGGGTAGCAGAATGATGAATGACCTTGGTCAAATAGCGTTGGTAAGCATACTATCACATTTGCTGTTTATTGCCATTTCGTGGTGGGCGCTTCAGGCAATTCGTTTAGAAAAATTGCTCAAAGCCAATCATGTGTTTCAGGCACGATTACTGTACATATTATTAGCCATTTTCATCGGATCATCTGTTAGTAACTTTTTCCTTGATTATCTTCAGTGGTCAAGACAACTGCCATTAATTCTGCAGTTAGCACAATTGGTAAAATTTTAGGTCTTCGTACATGTTCCCTTTTACGAGAATTTTGAGTACAATTTTCTTTATGTGGAAAGCTATGTATGTCTTACAATTGAAGTAATAGATCTCGGTTGGATTATTATAGGTAAAGGTCGGACGTTTTACGACCGATTATTCTTTTTCAATAGTCGAATTTGGTATTTGTCTAAATGTGACGACATTTCCCAAGTATGCTCTCCTGCTGCCTGGTAACAATGGTAGTAAGGGGGAGTAGAGAGATGAACAGAAATAGTAAGATTTTTTTAAGCGTGATTGCGATAATTAGTTTTATCCTGGTTGTTATTGGGAACCGCACAACTGAAGCTTATGGCGGCCTGGATTTATTTCATATCGACGGCGTCGATGCCTTACTTTTTCAAAAAGATGAAAGCAATCCTGACTTGGCGAAAATCGGCTCTGTTTTGCAAGCCGAAAATATTTTGCTCAATGAATGGTCGTTTTATGCACGAGAGCATCTTTCTGGCATGAAAAGTGAGCAGGAAGTGAAGGAATACGTAGAAAAGCTTCAGCAAAAGTTTCCCGACTGGGATTGGTCTGTAAAAAGCACCAGCCAAAAATGGGAAGCAATAGCAGTATCTCCAACAGCTAAAAACCACAGCGAAATGCTTCAAATTATGGCAACCCACACAAATCAACCTGTCAATGCGTATATAGTTTATAGTGTTAGCGGTAAGGAGTGGAACAAGGCTCAAGAAGCCTATTTCACAAGCGATCATTTTAAAAATAGGCTATCTGACATATTTCGAGGAAAACCAACAGTTTTTTCTTGTATGAAGGGCGTAGTCAGTGATAAGATTGATACGGCTTTACCTACAACAGTAAGCAAGTTACTGTCTAGTTTTAATGCAAAAGAAATCGAAGCGTTAAATGAGGAGACATTCATGTCTGTTTCGGCGACATCGCCTATGTTTACAGGCTCCATAGATAATCAAAAAAATAACATGAATTTGCAAATTGGCATACGCTCCGAAGGATTGGGCGCAAAGACTACCATCGTAGTTGGCACACCAATCATTACGATTGAATATTAATATAGAGAAAATGGACGCGGAGGGGAATACTCTTGGAAAAGATCATCGTCCGCGGCGGACAAAGGCTGTTTGGAACGGTAAAAGTTGAAGGTGCAAAAAATGCCGTCCTGCCTGTTATCGCTGCAACATTATTAGCAAGTGACGGAAAAAGTGTAATTCGTGATGTACCTACACTCTCCGATGTATACACAATTAATGAAGTCTTACGCAATTTAAATGCTGAAGTGAGATTTGATAATAATACAGTTGTTGTTGATGCATCCAGAGAGTTGAAAGTTGAAGCACCATTCGAATATGTTCGGAAAATGCGAGCGTCTGTCCTTGTCATGGGATCATTGCTAGCACGTAATGGCCGAGCACGTGTCGCTCTTCCAGGAGGATGTGCGATTGGATCTCGACCTATCGACCAGCACTTAAAGGGCTTTGAAGCCATGGGTGCCTCGGTGAAGGTAGGAAATGGCTTTATCGAAGCAGAGGTAGACGGTCGCTTAAAAGGAGCAAAAATTTATTTGGACTTCCCAAGTGTTGGTGCCACTGAAAACATTATGATGGCAGCAACCCTTGCACAGGGCACAACCATCATTGAGAACGTCGCAAAAGAACCAGAAATCGTTGACTTGGCAAACTTTTTGAACAAAATGGGCGCTAGGGTGAAAGGTGCCGGTACGGGTACACTTCGGATTGAAGGCGTTGATGTATTATTTGGCGCCGATCACAACATTATTCCTGACCGGATTGAAGCGGGTACCTTCATGGTTGCGGCTGCAATTACGGGCGGAAATGTAGTAGTAAAGGGCGCAGTTCCTGAGCATTTATCTTCCTTGATTGCCAAAATGGAGGAAATGGGTGTTGAAATTTTTGAGGAAGAGGATGGCGTAAGGGTCATCGGTCCTGATCAATTGAAGGCTGTTGACATCAAAACGATGCCGCATCCCGGCTTCCCAACCGACATGCAATCACAAATGATGGCATTATTGCTTCGTGCACAAGGCACATCGATGATTACGGAAACGGTATTCGAGAACCGTTTCATGCATGTCGAGGAGTTCCGTCGCATGAATGCTGAGATTAAAATTGAAGGTCGTTCGGTTATTTTAAATGGCCCTTCTAATTTGCAAGGTGCAGAAGTGTCGGCAACTGACCTTCGTGCAGCGGCAGCTCTCATTTTAACCGGACTTGTTTCTGAAGGAAACACACGGGTCACAGAGTTAAAACACTTAGACCGCGGCTATGTGAACTTCCACGGCAAGCTCGCTTCATTAGGCGCTGACATCGAACGGGTAAAAGAAGTGGATGAAACCTTCATCGAGACAGAAAATTACGTATCGGATATGAACGCGTAGTTTCGTTGTATCGGACGTACGGATTGCTAGAGATGAACCTCAGGCTGAAGCTGAGTAGATAATTAAACACGAAAACAAAGCAACGGGGCCTAGAGATGAATTGGGTCCTGTTTTTATTTTGTTTGTTTTTAAAGATAAGAAAGTATAAAATTTTCGACTTTGAGAATTATCCAGCTCCAGCACCCTAGCGACTAGAGTGCTTCCCTCACCTCCCTACGATAAGTCAACATCGGTTTGCTAACGCTCACCGTGTTTCCTTTAGCTAATCAGAATTTATTTCCTAAATTCTGAACGCATAAATTCAACTACGCCTCTGTCTTCGCCTGACGGCTTGCCAATCGGCGAGTTTACATTTATCTCAGTCGGTTCAGTCCAGCCCTTACGTCGCTGACCAGGGCGCTTGCGCTTTTCTTATTAGGTAAAGTACACCATGCTCATACTTTAATAAAAAATCTGTAATAAATGCTTGTCCGCCCCCATATGTATGAATGGAGACACAACCTGGCAGATGTTGCCGGCTGTGAATTTTACAAACTGGAGGCACAATCATGAAAAAAATCAAACCACTCATCGTACTAGCATCACTCTTCATTGCCCTAACCTTGATTATTCCCGCAGTGCTTGTATTACCATTTTCAGGGGAACATCACGCAAGCGGAAAGCTGGGGGAGGATTTAACCAAGGTCCCGGCTAAAGAAACGAAGACACCAGGCCCCTCCGCGGACGCAGCGGTTGAAGTTGCCGTATTTCGCTCTGCAAAATCGAAAATTGAGAAAGTACCATTAGAAGATTATCTTGTTGGGGTGGTTGCGGCTGAGATGCCCGCGGAATTTAAGCAGGAAGCACTCAAAGCACAGGCGCTAACAGCGAGAACCTATATCGTAAAAAGATTGTTAACAAAGGATAAGATGGGGACTCCGAAGGGTGCCCAGGTCACAGATACCCCCATCCATCAGGCGTACAAGAGTGATGATCAATTACGGAAGGAATGGGGGATGAAGTACGACGAGAAGAAGAAGAAGATTTTAGAGGCTGTCCGGGCGACGAGCGGTCAAATTTTAACCTACAAGGGCGAAGTGATTACGGCGACCTTTTTCTCGACAAGTAATGGTTACACGGAAAATTCAGAAGACTACTGGCCAAGCACCTACCCATATTTAAGAAGTGTTTCAAGTCCATGGGATAAAACTTCTCCTAAATTTAACTTTCAAAAGGTGCTGACGGTTAAGGAATTTGAAGCAAAGATGGGCGTGAAAATTGGTTCAAGTGGAACGATTGGAAAAATTGTTGAAAAAACAGCTGGAAAACGCGTTGGAAAAGTGGATTTCAATGGGAAGGTTCTGTCCGGAAAGGATATCCGAGATAAACTTGACCTGAAGTCATCTGACTTTGCTTGGGAACGCAAGGGTAACAATATTGTCATCACAACGAAGGGCTTCGGCCACGGCGTGGGCATGAGCCAGTATGGCGCGAACGGCATGGCGGAAGAAGGTGCGGATTATAAAAAGATTGTGAAGCACTATTATCAGGGTGTCGAGATTACTTCGGCGGCGACCATGCTTGCCACGATAACGGCACAGAAATAGTGGATTGAATAGTTTAAGTTACCTGAGCCAGGCGCGACGCCTGGCTTTTTAGCTTTAAGTGGGTAGAATGTTGGCGGTTTGAGGGGAAAAAGGAGAAGTGTACGATAAAAGGGATAGCGACCTGTAAATTGCAAGAAGTGGATGATAACACTAGCAAAACATATTATATCGCGAACTCTATTAAATGGAGGGACTCTTTGATATTGCGATCGAGAACTGAATCGGGCAGCTCGACAAAGTGGTTTGAGGGCAAACTCGACTGAATCCAGACGGCTATCATATAGACAAGCTGAATCGCCGCAATACCCATTTGAAAAACTTCATAAAAAACTATTCCTCTTTCAGGCAATTAACAATGGCACTATTGAAATGCGGGTAAACCAATTGCGACCAAGGCAGAGATAAACCATCATCTCATACAGAAGCAAATCGTTTCCAAGAATCAAAATACCGGATCCCTATTGCTGAAACTAATTTTAACCAAATATTATTTTTTCACTTTCATGCATAAAAAGCTTAGCATTGTTGAAAAATAAGTTTTAAAAAATTTTTTTAGATTCGTGTATATAATTCTAGTTATCTGTTCAGAATGATTGCTGAGGTGATGAAAATGAGAGAGGAAGAAAACAAACGATCTTCTCAAAGTTCCAGCGTAAAACGCTTTTTCAAAAAGCGTTGGGTATTTCCAGCCATCTATATCGCAAGTGCAGCAATCATTTTAACAGGAGTTCTTTGGTATCAAGCGAGCAGCAGCAATACAGACAAATACGATTATAAGTCTACTGATCTCACTGGTAAAAAGAACCAACCCCCAGCTGTCGAAGTTAACAAAACAATGGAAAACTTCAAAATGCCTGTGGCAAAAGCGGATGAGGCTGTCGTAAAAATGAAATTCTATGATTTCCAAGGCAAAGCAGAAGACCAGGAATCAGCATTAGTATTTTACAACAATACTTATGTTCAAAACATGGGTGTCGATCTCGCCATGAAAAACGGCGAAGCGTTTGATGTTACCGCATCACTTAGCGGCACAGTCACTCGTGTCGAGGATGATGCAGTTCTCGGAAACGTCATTGAAATCGAGCACGACCAAGGTATTGTAACACAATATCAATCCGTTAAAGACATAAAAGTTAAGGTTGGCGAACAAGTAAAACAGGGCAAAGTCATTGCCAAGGCTGGACAAAGCTTGTTCAATGAAAAAGCTGGAATACATGTACATTTTGAAATCCGTAAAGACGGCGTTGCTGTAAACCCAACGAGCTATTTTGAAAAATCGTTGAGCACATTACAGGAAAACAAGCTTTCGGACGATAAAAAATCAATCGAATCTCCAAGCTTAAAAAAGCAACAAAAGCTTGAAGACCTAGAAAAGTCAACAGACGACAATCAGTCCTCTGACACACAAGACGAATCTACAAATTCCAGTCAAAACAAAAACTCATAAAAGCGTAACAAAGGGGAAGGGGATGCTTTCCTCTTTTTTTGCATTTAGGGCAAAAAAATGGTGCCTGACACCATATTATATCTTTTCACCATGTAAATAAGATTATTGCTACGCAATTATTTTTTCTTTACTAGTGCTATTAATGGTGCAGACACCCACCTCAAGAAAATGTCCTCCGCATACGGACAAATGTATTTCTGTGGTGCCTGACACCATGTTTTTGCGTTAATACGGTTTGTGGGTGCATATATGTTAGAATGTAAATAAAGGGGGGGATTTGGTTGAGGAAATTAGCAGGGTTCTTGGTGCTGATTGTCGTTTTAGCGCTCACAGGCTGCAGTAAGGAGCCTACACCACAGGAAAGATTCTCTGATTACATAGCTCTTTGGAATCAGCAAAAGTTTGCTCAGATGTATGATTATCTTTCAAAGGATGCGAAACAGAAAATCACCAAAGAAGAATTTACGAGTCGCTATCAAAAAATCTACGAAGACCTTCAGATTACTAATCTCAAGATTAACTTCAAAGAGCCAAAAAAGGATAAACAGGCAGATCAAGAAAAAGCCGACTATTCCTTTAGCGCTAAAATGAACAGCATCGCAGGAACGATTCAATTTACCCAAAAAGCTAGATTGCAGCAAGAAGAAAGAGACGATAAGAAGAACTGGTATGTAGACTGGAATACTGAGTATATTTTTCCGGATTTAAAGGAAGAAGACACGATTGGCTTAAGCACAACCTCACCTAAACGCGGGGAGATTGTCGACCGTAATGGTACCGGGCTGGCGGTGAACGGGCAGGTGTATGAAGTGGGTGTGGTAGCCGGAAAGGTAGAGGCGCCTGTTATCGAGCAACTAGCTTCCCTGTTAAAAATGACGCCTGAGCAAATTAACAAGGCACTCGGTGCAAGCTGGGTGAAGCCTGGGCTGTTTGTACCACTGAAAAAGGTATCGATGGAGGACAAGGAGCGGGTTGCCCAGTTGATCGCACTCGAGCCAGTACAGACGCGGAAGGTGGAGGCACGGATTTACCCTTACAAGGAGGCAGCAGCACAGCTGGTGGGCTATGTCGGCGCGATAACGGCGGACGAGCTGGCAAAGCGAAAGGACAAAGGCTACACTAGTCACGATGTCATTGGCAAACGGGGCCTTGAGCAGGTGTTGGACGAGAAGTTGAAGGGCGAGAGCGGTGTCAAAATCATCATTAAAAAGAAGGGTGACGGAGCAGATGTTGTGCTCGCAGAAAAGGCAGTAGTGGATGGGAAGGATATTAAGCTGACCATCGACGCCGATTTGCAGGCGGTGATTTTTGACGAACTGGCCGGAGAAGCTGGTACCGCTGCAGCCATGAACCCGGTTAACGGTGAAACGCTGGCACTTGTCAGTAGCCCGGCGTTTGACCCGAATCAGGCGGCGCTCGGCTTTTCAGCTGATGAATGGAAGGCGTTACAGGAGGATAAACGGCAGCCATTGACGACACGCTTTACCCAGGTGTATGCCCCGGGATCTGTCATGAAGGCAATTACGGCCTCTATCGGGCTTGCAAGTGGGTCGGTCAACCCGGCTGAGCAGGTGGCTATCCTCGGGCCGAAATGGCAAAAGGACAACTCATGGGGCGGCTATTTTGTGACACGGGTCCATGTGGGAAGTCCGGTTAACCTTGAAAAAGCGCTCGTCTTTTCCGATAATATTTATTTCGCCCAGGCAGCGTTGAAAACAGGAAAAGAAGCGTTCGTGGACGGGCTGAAGAAGTTTGGCTTTGAGGAGAAGCTTAAATACCCGTATCCGTTGGAGACATCGACTATCGGCGGGATGGACAGTGATATTGCGCTTGCCGACTCGGGTTACGGTCAGGGACAAATCCAAATGAGCATTGTTCATCTGCTGGCCTCCTATACACCGTTTATGAATAAGGGCAATATGATGAAACCGATTCTATTGGATGAGGAAGAACGAGGGCAGGTACTGAAGGAGGCCGTGGTCACAGGGGAGCAGGCAGGTCTGATTGCAGCGGATTTACGGAAGGTCGTTGGTGATGCCGGTGGGACAGCTCATGCCGCTGAAATGGCGGACTATCCACTCGCAGGAAAAACAGGTACAGCGGAAATCAAGCAGAAGCAAGGAGAAACCGGAGCAGAGAACGGCTGGTTTATCGCCTACAACGCAGATTCTCCAAGCCTAATGGTCGCGATGATGGTTGAGGATGTAGAGGGGCGTGGCGGCTCACAGATACCGGTGAAAAAGGTAAAAAATATTTATATGAGATTGAAATGAAGCATGTTCGGATTCAGGCACAAAGGATTGAAAATCAATAATAGTTAGGGAGACACTTGGCAATTAAGTGTCTCCCTAGCTATTTTTTTATACGTGCGGATTCCACTGATATTCTCCCAAATCGATGGCACCGTTAAGACCAATTACAACCCCCTCCGCCTCAAGTGACATCCATTGCTCATTGTAGGAATCGTCATCCCGAAGGGCAATCTGCCCCTTAGCGTTAATGACGCGGTGCCAGGGAAGGCGATGCGCCCTGCTCATTGAATGGAGGATACGGACGACCTGGCGGGCAGCGCGCGGGCTTCCAGCGAGGCCAGCAATCTGGCCGTAGGTCATGACCCTGCCTGCTGGTATATTTCGAATGATTTCAACCACAGCTTCTGTAAAGGGTGTCATGGTTATTATCCTTTCTGATCAACGTATGACCATTATATAATACTTGAAAAAAGAAGGTCGAGGAAACGGGATATATTTGAACTCGTAGCCGTAATCGTTAAGATTATCAATAGCCCCTTGAAATTAAATTACTAGTTTAGGTCAGTTGATGAAAAAATAAGGAGTTTTCGAGGTTGTGGAAAAAATTTTCTCTCGACAAATTTCTAAGTAAATTACACAGCTGTAGGCATATTTCTAAGATAAAACCTAGTGGCACGGGCAAATCAGCGGTTGTCGAAAAACGTTCTATTGTCCTATTTTCAAAAAACTTCGGATTTGAATGGTCCTGAATGTGGATTTTGTGCATAAACCCGTATCCAAGCTAATAAACTGTTACAAACCTTAACAAAGAGAGTGTTTGAGGTGAGGAGTCGTTTGAAGTTAGCGGGTATCCAGTCAGGGACATGATTATTCATTGTATTTCAGAAGGTACATTACCTTCATCCGCGTGGCGCCAGATGAAACCAAATTAGGATAGTGTCCACTGGACACGTACAAATGTCCTTTTGTGGTGCCTGACACCAGCGGAAGCAGAAATCGTTGGAGTGAAAGCGGGCCCTTATTTCACACTACTCACATCCATATTAGGGAGGGCGAGAGTGTGCACGATTACATCAAAGAGAGAACTATCAAGATTGGAAAGTATATCGTGGAGACGAGGAAAACGGTTCGCGTGATTGCGAAGGAGTTTGGCGTATCCAAAAGTACAGTCCATAAGGATTTGACAGAGAGACTTCCTGAAATTAATCCAGAACTGGCAAACGAGGTAAAAGAAATTCTAGATTATCATAAATCGATCCGGCACCTCCGGGGTGGAGAGGCGACCAAAATGAAATATCAAAAAGAAGAACAAGAAGGCGAGGCTGTTAAATAATCCGCAACTTTCTATAGTTTTTTTGAAGAAATTGTGTCTTTCAGGCAATTTTACAACTGACTTTTTTGATTGTGATCCGTCATTTTTTCAGGAAATCCATGTACTTCAAGGAAGGAAACCCATTGTTCTCTTGGAATTCTCCAATTCTGACAGTACTCAACAAAATTCTACTTATTTTATCAAATCATTATGGAAATTTTAATGAATATGATAAAATATACAATTAGGTAAAGTATGAGGATTTTTGTTTTCAAGGAGGAAAGAAAAGAGAATGTTTGCAAGGGATATTGGAATCGATTTAGGAACGGCTAACGTCTTGATTCACGTTAAGGGTCGTGGAATTGTGTTAAATGAGCCATCTGTTGTGGCAATTGATAAGAATTCAAACCGTGTTTTGGCTGTTGGCGAAGAAGCTCGCCGCATGGTCGGACGTACACCTGGGAATATTGTCGCGATTCGCCCGTTGAAAGATGGCGTCATCGCTGACTTTGATGTTACAGAAGCAATGTTAAAGCATTTTATTAATAAGCTAAATGTGAAAGGCTTTTTATCGAAGCCGCGAATTTTGATTTGCTGCCCAACAAACATCACCAGTGTTGAGCAAAAGGCAATCAAAGAAGCTGCCGAAAAAAGCGGCGGCAAAAAGATTTATCTAGAAGAAGAGCCAAAGGTGGCTGCAATTGGCGCAGGCATGGACATTTTCCAGCCAAGCGGGAATATGGTAGTGGACATCGGGGGAGGAACGACAGATGTTGCAGTGCTTTCAATGGGCGATATCGTGACTTCTTCCTCCATTAAAATGGCCGGCGACAAGTTCGACATGGAAATCCTCAGCTACATCAAGCGCGAGTACAAGCTGTTAATTGGGGAGCGTACGTCTGAAAATATTAAAATCAATATCGGTACAGTATTCCCTGGATCCCGTTCAGAAGAAATGGAAATTCGCGGCCGTGACATGGTGAGCGGTTTACCGCGCACGATTACCGTTCGTTCTGAAGAAATCGAAGGCGCATTGCGTGAATCCGTGTCTGTTATCGTTCAGGCTGCAAAAAGTGTTCTTGAGCGCACACCGCCAGAGCTTTCTGCCGACATCATCGACCGCGGCGTGATCTTAACTGGCGGCGGGGCATTACTACACGGAATTGACATGCTACTTGCGGACGAGCTGAAGGTTCCAGTTCTCGTTGCGGAAAATCCAATGGATTGCGTAGCGATTGGTACAGGCATCATGCTTGATAATATCGATCGGATTCCGAGCCGGAAGTTAGGGTAAGAGCAAGTTCATTTTTGAAAAAAGAAGATTGGGATTCGTTTGTGCCATTCATTGGTTGAACACTAATCAGAAAATTAGTAATCGTTATAGTTAAAAACTAGTTTAAGCTGCTGAGACCATCAAAGGTCATGGCCAGCAGCACAAAAAAAGTCTAATGAAGCAGGCAGGATAAGCCTCGCTCATTAGACTTTTTTTATTTTACCTGGGGATTTAGCGGCTGAGTCTGATTGGAATGATTAGCCTTAGGTATTTTATATTAAAAAAACATCATCTAATTGCAAATTTTGCGCAATTTTTGCAAGGATTTACTTTTTCCTGCAAAAAGTTAATGTGTAATTATGAATAATTTCTTATAATAGAATAAATACAACTGCAAATTTATAAATAGTCGAAAACCAAAGTTGGTTATAATATGTATTAACTCACTGAAGCCGTGGACATAAGCTGGTATTAACGGATGCAGTAAAAGGGGAAATAATATGTCTGTGAATAATTTAAGCCAGGAACAATCGAAAACGAGAGAAGAATATAAAAAGGCCAAATATGAGGCTGAGCAGAAGATAAAGGCGAAAGATGCGAAGGCTGATAGGGCCGAAGTCGAAACGAAGTCGGATCCTCAGAAATTTAAGCGGATCCGCATTCGACTGATTCCGGTGTGGCTTCGCCTTGTCCTATTAGTGGTATTTACCTTCATCAGTTTAACGGCTGGGGCAGCTGTT
This sequence comes from Neobacillus rhizosphaerae, assembly GCF_937468385.1. Lineage (GTDB taxonomy): Bacteria > Bacillota > Bacilli > Bacillales > Cytobacillaceae > Neobacillus > Neobacillus rhizosphaerae. The sequence goes on along the minus strand of NZ_CALBWS010000004.1, from coordinate 25,760 downwards.
GGGTACGGAATACTTGGAGATGGGAAAGTGGCAGATGTTTTCAAAGAGTCAACCTGGACGCATATTCTTGATTTAGTGAATAAGGAATAAAGATGAAGGGTGGAGAATCCCCTTCTTATTTGCAGATTTTTTTCATGGAAAAAAGAAGGGAACAAAATTCCATCTTTGGGTAGCCTATAACTCAAGAAATAAGTAAGGGCACAAAGTCGTTTTTAGGCAATACTGACACATGGAAAAAGTAAATTTACTCGGGAAGGGACTGAAATCCCTTCCCTTTTGTGTAGCATTAATAGTAGAATAGGGAATATATACTTGATATTAGTAGGAGGTACTAAATCATATGTTAGATATTGATCAAATCAAAGAAATCATTCCGCATCGCTACCCGTTTCTGTTAGTGGATCGTATTTTGGAAGTAGAAGAAGGCAAAAGAGCTGTCGGGATAAAAAATGTTTCAGCCAATGAAGAGTTTTTCAATGGACATTTTCCAGATTATCCGGTTATGCCTGGCGTCTTAATCGTCGAAGCACTCGCACAGGTCGGGGCTGTCGCTGTATTGAAAAAAGAAGAAAACCGTGGCCGCTTAGCTTTTTTTGCAGGCATTGACAATTGCCGTTTCAAAAAGCAAGTGAAGCCTGGCGATCAGCTCCGGCTTGAGGTGGAAATCGTGCGGCTGCGTGGGCCAATCGGAAAGGGTAAAGCCGTAGCGACTGTGGATGGCGAGATTGCCTGCGAAGCGGAAATCACCTTCGCTCTAGGTGGCAAAAAAGAATAATCTTTACAAGAATGATGATAATAGCAGAATGAAACGACGGGGAGCAATCTCTGTCGTTTTTTCATTTGGAATCGGATAAATTGGCTGCAACCAGGAGCCTGAGAACAAAAACACAGACACGGATAAAGACGATGCGAAGGACAATAATAATACCACAATGGAAATAGTCAAAAAATCAACATAATTTACAAAAAATAACTCTAGTGAAAGAGAAAAACCAGCCCGGAGACTGGTTAGTTAAAATTATGGATTTTTTACTTTTATCTTAGGCTTACTTTTCATTTTTTCCTTAAATTCCTCGAGAAGTTCCGGACCATTTAGGCCCTTTTGAAGGAGGATATCAAGTAACAGCTCCGAGTAGTCACTTTTATTGCGGCGGAGATGGCCTTCAAATAAAACGCTAATATGCTTTTCAAATTTATTCAATGAGCAAATTTTTGTTTGAAAATAGGCAGGGTCATTTTCTTTTTTTGTGATCACCGCTTCGACGATGATGTCGCGGTTTTGCTCGGAAATTTTTTTAAAATAATCATAGAGGGACAGATCTGTATAAGCCTCAAGCAGCCAGGTGTAGCGGTCGTCTTCCTTATTAAGAATCAAGCCATCTGTTAACGGAACTTCCACCGACCTATCATCATCCACAACTTCCAATGAGTATAACTTAAAAGATTTCATCGCAACCTCCTGTTTATTTTTTCTAAATTATAACATACGTTTGGCAGAAACAAATGTCGAAAAATATTTGTCGAAATTTAGAATATCATTTTATGGAGGGAAATAATCAGAACTATTTTACAAAAACTAGCTTAATAATGTCATTATCGAGCAAAATCAGCCGCGAAAATAACCTTATCGTTGTTTTACAACAATGGAGGCCTGGCGCTATGATAAAACCATCAAACGAAAAGGAGATGAAAACATGATCAATCAGGTCACGCTTGTCGGTCGATTGACCAAAGACCCAGAATTAAAAGTGACACCTGAAGGGACGCCAGTCGCCCACGTAACGTTAGCGGTGAATCGCCACTTCCGCAACCACAATGGTGAGATTGACGCCGATTTCGTTCAGTGTACACTTTGGCGCAAGGCCGCTGAAAATACGTGCCAGTATTGTCGCAAGGGTTCAGTCGTCGGGATAACGGGCAGGCTGCAAACGCGGAATTACGATAATAAAGAGGGCAAAAGGGTCTACGTGACAGAGGTGGTCGCGGAAACGGTCCGTTTCTTAGGCGCCAAGCCACAGGGCGTCGTTCCTGAGCAAAAGCAGGAGGAAGTGCCAATTGGATAATCATGATGACGATGCTAGAAACTTGGAGCAGCTTTTAGAGAGCTTAATTAAAATGGTTGGAAAAGCTAACCATAATGTCGACGCCCTACAAAAACGCGTCAGTCAGCTGGAATGGCTCATAAAGGAGCAGCAGTTTGAACTTAGGGAAAGAGGCCTCATCAGAATTTACTCGAAACACCCACACAGATCCTCACATTTAATCTAGAAAAACACCATAATGAAAAAATGTTCATTTGACAAAATATACATTATCGTGAAAAAGCGGTTCTATTCGACTAAATACACTCTATCGTGAAAAAGCAATTCATCCAACAAAATACGCCACAGTTCTGCCTCATGATTAGCTTGCCGGCGAGTTTTTTGAAAAATTTTCCCCGCAACCGGTACCAGTTGTTAAAGAAAATCAAACATTTCTCCGCCAGCATCCCCATTTTTCCGGCAGAAACTTGCCGGATTTTTTGTTTGGTCTGCCTAATAGCAGAAACTTATTTGGATTTTCGAAAGTAGGTATAAAATCCATACAATAGGATAAACTGATTGAAAAACCCCCCTGTTTTTTTTATAAAGAGGCCGCTGACCATTGTGTCAGCGGCTTCTTCTATTTAGGGCTAAGTATTCTTAAAGCGTTTAGGGTTTTTAATATAAGTTGTTTTCGCAAATACTTCTTTTACTAAATCTTCCTAATTCCATTGATTAGATAAGGTATTCATTTTTCCATTTGATTGATCAAATTAAGGTAATCCAACAAGGATATTTCTATTAAGAAATTGAGGTACTTTCCGTTATGGTTACCAATACCCTCTAATACTCCTGACTGTAGGTCGTTTCCTTCTTTCTATCCAATTTCAATCACTAATCGATGAGTTTTTTGTGCTTTTCTAATACAAAATACTATTTCAAAATAATTCCTATTTTGACAAAAATGGATTAAAATAATTACCTCAAAATGGAACCATTTAGAAACACATATGGAATTTTTTTCGTTTTATCCAGTGTTAAACCCAGAAAGAACTTACAATAATAGGAAACAGAGGTAATAATTTCTTCTGTAATAAGACAAATTGTGATACGCTTTTAATATTTTTGTAACATAACTGGCATATTGTTCTGATATAAATATAGTAATAAGGAAAGGAGAAAGAGTATGCAAACGTCATTAAAGCGTATAATTCTCGTGTTACTTACAATCCTGTTATGTGTATCAGGTACTGCGGTTACATATGCACAAACAAGTAACGAAGCCCTACATAACGCCAAGCAGGCGCTTGACGAAAAACAAAGAATCGTAGAGCAAAAGAAACAAGAAAAGCAGGCTGTAAATAAAGAAATAGAAAATATACAAAAAGAACTTGAATCATTATATTCTTTTATTACAAAGAACAAAGAAGCAATGGCAGCAACTCAGGAGAAAATAGACGCAACGAACCAACTCATCGAGAAGAAAAAAGAAGAGATTGTTGTGCTTGAGGACAAAATCCTTGGACGTAAAGGGATTATGAAGCAGCGTGCCGTAGCTATGCAGCAAAATGATAATATTAATCTCATTCTTAACCTATTCTTTGAGTCTGATAGTATCTCAGAGTTCATCCAACGCGCCAGTGCTGCATCGGAATTGATGGATGCAGACAAAGATATTTTAACCTCACAGAAGGAAGACCTGCAAAAGATTGAAAAGGATAAAAAAGAGATTGATAAGCAAGAGCAATTTTTAGAGGAACAACAAAAGGAGCTTGCTAAACAGCAGGCGGATCTCGATCAAAACCTGCAAAAAAGGCAGCAAACGTTAACCATTATGCAGGATAAATACAATCAAATCGCGCAGCAGGCGGCACTTGCAGAACAGGAAAAAGCAGGCCTTGAGTCGCAAATGAAAGATATCCAAGCAAAAATGGCTAGTGAACAAGCGGAGGCACAGGCACGATCAGCCTCAGGTTCGTCTTCCAGCTCATCACAAAACAATGTGGGCGTAGCAATAAAAGGCAAGGAAATGTATGTTACTGCCACCGCTTACACGCCTCAAGATTCCTATCATATTACAGCGGCCGGCTATGATATTAAAGCCAACCCGAATATGAAATTGATTGCCGTCGACCCAAGAGTTATTCCACTTGGAAGTAAAGTTTGGGTAGAAGGATATGGTGTGGCCGTTGCTGGTGATACTGGCGGAGCCATCAAGGGCCATATCATCGACGTGTTATTGCCAACAAAATCGCAAGCATTAACCTGGGGCCGAAAAACAGTTAAAATTGTTATTTTGGATTAGCAGTCACTAAGATGGATTAATTAAATAGAAACGTATTCCAAAAAAATGGTTCCGCAGTTTTAAGCGGAACCATTTTTTTATTCATGGGTGGTGCCTGACACCAATAACACTGTTAACACCATTTGCACCATTTATTTCAGATTATCGTTTAATATGCTTTCCTCAAGGACGGAGAATTTGTCACCGTAAACCTTGGTGATGTGTTTGTCGCCCCAGACACAAAGAGAATTAAGAATTCCTTCCAGACTCCGGCCGTATTCGCTTAGCTCATATTCCACTTTTGGCGGGATTTGATTATAGATGATGCGGTTAATGACTCCATCTGCTTCAAGCTCACGCAATTGCTGCGTCAGCATTTTTTGCGTAATATTTGGCATCAGTCGCTTCAAATCACTTGTCCGTTTTTTCCCGTGCGTCAGATGGCAAAGGATGACGCATTTCCACTTTCCTCCAATTACCTCGAGTGTTGCCTCGACCGATATATTATATTTCTTTTTCTCCATCAACAATACATCTCCTTATTTATAGGCACAAAAAAGTACCCATAGCACAAAAAAGTACCCATAGCACCAAAAGGTAACTATAGCACTTTAAAGTGCGTACTTCTCATTATTTTGTGTATATACGATAATAACATTTGTCAGTTGCAAATAATCATACACAAATGAAGGAGGAACTGCCATGTCTTTAAATAAAAAACAAAATACAAGCGCCTTGCTGGCCTTAGCCATCAGTGCCTTTGCAATAGGAACAACGGAATTTATCAGCGTCGGCTTACTGCCGCTAATTGCACAAGACTTAAACATCCCCCTGACAACCGCCGGATTGACGGTTTCATTATATGCCCTTGGGGTCACAGTCGGCGCCCCTGTTGTGACATCCCTGACATCAACCATGTCACGAAAGACATTACTGCTATGGATTATGATTATTTTTATCATCGGGAATAGCCTGGCCGCCAGCGCGACAACCATCAGCGTCCTTCTGGCTGCACGGGTGATTTCCGCTCTGTCACACGGAGTATTCATGTCCATCGGCTCAACCATCGCCGCCGAACTCGTCCCGGTGAATCGTCGGGCTAGCGCCATTTCAATCATGTTCTCCGGACTCACCGTCGCCACCGTTACGGGTGTGCCTCTTGGAACCTTTATCGGCCAACAATTTGGCTGGCGTCTCGCCTTCATCCTCATTGTAGGAGTCGGCATCATCGGCTTGATCGCCAACGGAATTCTTGTTCCTTCTTTTTTGAAAAAAGGAACTCAGTCCAGCTTTCGTGACCAGTTCAAGCTCCTGACCAATGGACGTCTCTTACTTATTTTTATCATCACAGCGTTAGGATATGGCGGGACATTCGTTGTTTTCACCTATTTATCACCGTTATTACAGGATATAACTGGTTTTAAAGAAGGAACCGTAGCGATTATTTTGCTCGCTTATGGTCTGGCGATTGCGATTGGCAACATGATAGGTGGTAAGCTTTCGAATCGAAATCCGATAGGCTCACTATTTTACATGTTTATTGTCCAAGCTGTCGTTCTCTTTGCCTTGATGTTCACGGCACCCTTTAAAATCGCTGGACTCATAACGATTATCTTGATGGGATTACTCGCTTTTATGAATGTGCCAGGCTTGCAAGTATATGTCGTGATGCTGGCTGAGAGGTTTGTGCCCAGTGCAGTAGATGTTGCATCTGCCATCAACATTGCGGCATTTAACGCGGGAATTGCGATTGGCTCCTATTTAGGCGGCATTATCACCGATTCTATTGGACTCATCCACACCACGTGGATTGGAGCACTGATGGTCTTTGGAGCTGTCATCTTAACAGGTTGGAGCCGAGCTCTAGAGAATAATGATCAAAAAGTAAGTGATTTTGCCAAGGAAGTATGCTAGGAGAAAAAATAGAATACATTATTTTTTATTAGGAGGAAATTCAATGATTATCGACTTAAAGGATACAATTACTTTAAATAATGGTGTAAAAATGCCTTGGTTCGGTTTGGGCGTGTTCAAAGTTGCAGAAGGACCAGAGCTGGTAAATGCGGTGAAAACAGCAATCAAACATGGATATCGCAGCATTGACACAGCGGCTGTTTATGAGAATGAAGAGGGAGTCGGTCAGGCGATAAAAGAAGCTGGAATCGCTAGGGAAGATTTATTTGTAACATCGAAGGTTTGGAATTCCGAGCTCGGATATGAATCTACCCTTGCCGCCTATGAAACAAGCTTAAAGAAACTTGGCTTAGAATATTTAGACTTATTTCTAATCCACTGGCCTGTTGCTGGAAAGTACAAGGAGGCCTGGAGAGCATTAGAGAAGCTATATAGGGATGGCCGAGTAAAAGCGATTGGCGTGAGTAACTTCCAAATCCATCATCTCGAAGACTTAATCAAGGATGCGGAAGTCAAACCAATGGTGAACCAAGTGGAATACCATCCACGGTTAACGCAAAAAGAAGTCCAAGCATTTTGCCGGGAACAGGGAATCCAGCTCGAAGCCTGGTCTCCATTAATGCAAGGGCAGTTGCTAGATAATGAGGACCTAGTGGGAATAGCCGAAAAATACAAAAAATCTGTGGCACAAGTGATTTTGCGTTGGGACTTGCAAAATGGCGTCGTTACCATCCCAAAATCGACAAAGGAACACCGTATCATCGAAAACTCACAAGTATTCGACTTTGAACTAACGGCAGATGACATGGACAAAATCAATGAAATGAACCAAAACCACCGCGTCGGCCCAGACCCGGATAATTTCAATTTTTAATACAGTTTAATTATCTCTTGCGGTAGCGGTCAACCAAAGTACTTTTCACCAATGAAAAAAGGGTTCCGGGGCTTTCCCTAACGGGTTTAGTTCAGAGGTGCAAAAAGGAAATTAGCAGCTATAAATCGCACTCTAACTCACACTCTAACTAGCAAGTGAAATAGAAAGTAATAACACAAAAAAGCATCACTCTCATATGATGCTTTTTGTTATTTATATTTTCTTTGAAACGCCTCGAACTGTTCTTCATACTTTTCTATCCTTTTTATATCGGCAGATGAATTTAAAAATGGCTTTCTCTTTCCAATAACCATAACATCCTTACCATCAATCGGGTCATCCAGTTTAACGTATGGTTGAAAGTAATCGCATTTTGTATGTGGCAACTCAACTGATAGCATTGCAAAATCTTCTGTAGGGAACTGGTTCGATATTTCAAGCTCTAATAAACCCTTTAAATGAGATATCGGCTCTAAAGATTCATCTTTTAGTTTAATGTTAGATAAACCCAAAATTCTCAGCTTTTGAAGATGTTCAATCGGAGCAAGTGTATCAATATTCAAGGTAGTCCATATCCCACCAGCCAAATTTAATTCCTCTAGAGAGCGACACGATTCAATAGGGTCAATTTGGTTCAATCGTTTAAAATCCTCAATAGAAAGATATTTAAGACTAGTGTTTTTAGACATATCCCATAATTTTATTGCTTTAGGATTCCAACGGAGATATATTTTTTCAACATTTTCAAGCTGCTCTAAAGCAGATAAATCTTCCACCCTCATCTCGTAAATATATAAGGTTTTAGGGTTAATGGAATTAATAATTAAATCAAATTCTCTTTGGTTAACAGTATATACCCACACTGTTTCAATATCCGGAAAATCCTTCAAAAGCTCTAGGTTTTCAGTCTTACCCTGAATGGCAATTTCTTTTAGAGTCTCTTCAAGTTGTTTTAAATCTTTAGTAAACTTCGGTTGTTTTCCAGTAGGAAACAATAACATTACAATCCCCCATTTGCTGATACTATCTTAAATAAATTATATCGTTAATTTCATATTTTTTCTTAACAATCCCTAATCTTTGAGCCGGTGTCAATATCGAACCGTCTGCTGATTTATAAGCATAGCAAAAATTATAAAAAGTTCTAAGGATAGTAATAGCATATTGAGCATACTTCGGATTGAACGTTGATATATAGGTAAAAGTAAAAGACCAATTCTTTTCGAATTGGTCTTACATTTATACTGCTTATTATTAAGTTTGCACCTCACAAGTGAACCCGTTAGGCTTTCCCCTGGAACCCTTAATTTTATAACGGTGCCTGACACCATAAATGAACCCACAAACCACTGTCCACGGATGGTGCCTGACACCATCAAAGTGACGCCATCACCCCAAGTACACCAAATCCTTCAGCTCATCTGTCGATAGTTCGGTGATCCAGTTTTCGCTTTGGATGATTTGGTCGTTTAGGTGTTGTTTTTTCTCGAGCATAGCGTCGATTTTCTCCTCGAGCGTTCCAGTGCAAATCAGCTTGTGCACGTGGACGAAACGCGATTGGCCAATGCGATAGGCCCGGTCGGTCGCCTGGTTTTCAACAGCAGGATTCCACCAGCGGTCGTAGTGGATGACGTGATTCGCCGCCGTCAGGTTCAGCCCAGTTCCACCTGCCTTCAAGGACAGCAGGAACACCGGGAACTCGCCGTTCTGGAAGCGCTCAATCATATTATCCCGTTGCGTCTTTGGAACGCTTCCATTCAAAAACGGCACTTCCACGCCATATTTCTTCTTCAACGTGGCACGAATCATCTCGCCCATTTCAATATATTGTGTGAAAATGAGACAGCTCTCACCTTGCTCCAAAACAGCGCCAATCAGCTCGACAAGCTTCTCCATTTTATTCGAACGCTCAAGAAGCTGCCGTGTTGCCGACTTTTCTTTTAAATAAAGTGCCGGATGGTTGCACAGCTGTTTTAACCGGCTTAGCATTTGAAGGATTAGCCCCTTGCGCTCAAAGCCGGATAATTTTTCAATTTCAGCAAATGTATCATGGATGAGCTGCTCGTACAATGACGCCTGTTCAGCCGTGAGCGGGCAATATTCCTTTTGCTCCAGCTTGTCTGGAAGATTGAGGGCGACCTCTTCATCCTTTTTCGTGCGCCTTAGCAAGAATGGCCGAATCAAAGATTGTAGCTGCTGAACTTTTTCCTTCTTCTCATCCTTTTCAATTGGGATGACGAACTTTTTCTGAAATTGTCCTAAGCTGCCAAGATAGCCGTGATTGGTAAAATCAAAAATCGACCACAGCTCGGATAAGCGGTTTTCCATCGGTGTGCCCGTCATCGCAATGTGGTGGCGGCCACGGAGCCTGCGTACTGCCTTCGATTGCTTCGTCTGCGCGTTCTTAATGTTTTGCGCCTCATCAATGGCAATAGAGCTCCAAATCATTGACTCGAATTCGGCTGAGTCAAGGTGGCTCAACCCATAGGAAGTTAGGACGACATCGACATCTCTAACCTTTTCGGAAAAAGCATCTTCCTTCAGACGGCTCGAGCCGTAATGCAAATACACCTGCATCTCTGGAGCGAAGCGCTCCAGCTCCTTCTGCCAGTTTCCAAGCACCGAGGTCGGGCAGATGATCAGTGCCGCCTTCGTTGGAATCTTAGTGGAAGCAGAATCAACTTCCTTTTTGCTTCGGGGTTTGGCCGTGGTGACAGGCACCACGATGCCACCGCCTTCGTCAGTCACCAATGTATCGCCGCTGTTATTATGGATATCAGGCATCACCGCAACGTTTCGACCGTCTGCGGTGTCAGGCACCATGGAGTCACCGCTACCAACACGACTTCCAAGAGTGCTAGGCTCCACCGCCAAATCATCCCCGCTCACTTCCTTCACCTTCAACAAATAGGAGATGAGTTGGACAGTTTTGCCGAGGCCCATGTCATCGGCAAGGCAGGCACCAAACCCGTACTGGCGTAAGAACCAAAGCCAGCTCATGCCAAGCTGCTGGTACGGGCGGAGCTCGCCGTTCAATCCTGATGGTACATCCACTGGCGGAATTTCGTGCACCTCTGAAAGCTGCTTGACCATCTGCTTCCATTGACGGTTCATTTCAATTTGAATTTTCGCAAATGTTTTAGGATTTTCCAGCTCATCTTCAGCCGCTGTTGGCTCTACCAGCTCCTGCTCAAGCAAATCGCGGACATGCAGGCCTTCTTTCTCAGCACGCTTCATCAAATCCTGAATTTGGCGGATGAACTGCGGATCCAACTTGACCCAGCGGCCGCGGATATATACAAGCCGTCTTTTTTCCTCGACCAGCTTGCCGAACTCCTCTTCGGAAAGGTCGACACCGTTCATCGAAAAACGCCAGTTAAAATCGAGCATAGCTTGCAGGCCAACGAACGACGGGCGGTGGCTTGACGTTCCTTTTAACGACGCCTTCACCTTCAAATTAGCATTTTTCATTGCCTGCCACCAGGAAGGAAGGAGAATTTCAACATCGAGCGCGACCAGCGTTTCGCTGGCTTCGGTTAAAAACCTCCACGCTTCTTCCTCGGTAAGGTGCGTTTTGAGGCGGTCCTGCATGGTGGCTAAACTAGCCTTATCCTCGATATCCCTGTAATCCTCGCCCAGCCATGGAATCAAACGGACCCAGCGAGCCTGTTCACGATCGACTTTTTCCAAAAATGTCCGCCACTTAGCAGGAATCCTAGCGGTACCCTTAACATCATATATCTCCTCGACATTTTTCCTCCCACGTAAAAAAACATCCAGAGTCCACGCGCCTTCATCATCGATAGGTTCATCTAACCGCAGTCCGATGGTAAAAGGAGTGTCGCTTTGCTTAATCCCGACCCACTCGAGCCAGCTTTCTTCATCAAAATAACGGGCCAGCTCGCCGCCAGAAATATTTTGTTTTTTCAATAAATCAAGCTTCGGTCCGAACAGCTCTTTCATCGCTGAATTCCTCGTTAAATAAGCATCGAGGGCACTGTTGTATAAGTCAGAGATATAATCAAAAGTCGTTTCTGATTGATGTGATGCCGCTTCATGCTCGCTAGTCCTATCCAGGGAATGAGCGGAATCCATAATTTCCTGTTCCCAAAAGGACGGGTCGAATTCATCCTTAACCCGCTCCGGTAGCTTCCATCGGAAATCACCATGCTCCCACACTGAAAAGTCAGGCAGCCAGTCTTTTTCCAATATTCCTTCATAAAGCGCAAGGGAGGAGGCAAGACAAATCTCGGATTCCTCATTCCAGTCCCATTCGATAAAGCGGTTGAACGATTCTTTGGCAAAAAGTGAGACAAGCTGCCAGCCGCTAACCGCGACCCCTTCAACGCCATCCACGGTTTCCGTTTCAAGCAGAGTCCCGAAAAAGCTCTCATCATGGCTACTAAAAACGAGGTTTTTCCATCTAGATGGATCCTTATAGTTATCACGCTCATCCTGGGCAGTAAGAAGAAATCGACCATTTCCTAATTTAGTTGTCAGCAATTTCAAAAACCTTGTTTTCAGCATCGTGCATTGTGCTCCTTTTACTGGGGGAGAGAGTAATTATGGAAAATCAGTTGATTTTCCATAAAATATCTAGATATATAAACCCCTCCAAAAATAAACAAAACCTTTAAATATAAGGCTGTTTTCGCAAACATCGTTGCTTTTCAGTTATCAATAACCCTTATTTCATAAAAATTAGAGATCCCAAGCAGATTGAATGGTTCTACGTGACCATAACCGGGAAAATCGATGATTCCTCTCACATAGACGACTATCTATAGTCATTTTTCTCTTTCTCGGTCGTCAATGACCACCATTGGCGACCCTACCTGCTCTTTTTTTCCGTTTTCGGTCGTCAATACCCCTTATTGGCGACCCTACCTGCTCTTTTTTTCTGTCTTCGGTCGTCAATACCCCTTATTGGCGACCCTACCTGCTCTTTTTTTCTGTATTCGGTCGGTAATACCCCATTATTTGCGACCCTACCTGCTCTGTTTTCTCGTTTTCGGTCGTCAAAAGATCCTAACTCAATAAAAGCAACAATTTCTTAGAAAAGAGCCAAATATAAAAACACAAAATGCCACTCTCAACGCCACCATCAGGTCTCGATCAGCTTGCTCCGCTTACATTCTTCGTGAAAGGCTCGGAGCCTCCTGGTTCGCTCAAGTAAGGTTTCCATAAAGTATTGCCAGTCGTCGACGCGCTTCAGTTTCTTATAGATCGTCCGCAGCTTTTTCAAGTGCCGGACGGCCATGCGATAGCTCGCGCGGTTCTTCTGGTCAATCTCGCGCTGGGCGGTTTGGTGGAGCATCGCCAGTAGCACCTCGGGGCGCTCCTTCTCGATAACTTTCACGCGATCCTTCGGCAAATCGTAATAGTCGAAGCCCACCAGCGCTTGGAGTTCGCCCCAGCGATCATACTGCCCGCGCTCGAACAACAAATACTCATAATCAGCAAAACTATATGGAAGCATCACGAGCAGCGCTCGCTCAAACAAATCGACCCGGTCATTTTCCACACAATATGGTGTCACAGCCCGGAGCGCATTCCTTGTGAACGCGGCACAACTATGATAGCCACCCAAATGCTCCAAATACCCCTTCACCTTTTGCAAAAATAACTCAATCAACGGTCCAACCCGCTTCCACGCCTTCAGCTGACTCAAATAATCAATCCAAAAAACCATATAAGCCGTGAATAAGTCATCCGTAATTTGTGCCATTATTTTCAAAGCCAATTCATCATTCTGCTGCAGGATATTCAAATGAATCCTTGCCACCGCTAGCGGCACAGGATTCTCCCAATCCTGGAGCTCCTTACCACGGAGCCGGATCTTCTCCAATTCTTCCTCACGCCAAGGCTTCTTTTTGAAAAAATGAACCCACAACAAGCGATACAAATAAATCCGTTCATACTCGACCCCGTTCGCAGCCGTCAACAGCTCAAACGCATCGTCCTTTAATTTCTCGATAAACTCGTCAAAGGCAAAGGGCGTCGTCTGCACTCCAATTTTCCCCACAAGCTCCTCAGCATCATCCATCATATTTTGGAACAAATGAAGATAAGCCCGTTTGACAACATCCTCATTGTGGCCGAGCTGCTCACTCAGAACAGCCAGCTTTCGGAAAGACACAACAATCCCAACCAACTCATATAGCAGGCGCCATTCCTGCTTCACAGGGGCACTAGCATGAATCCGCCGCTCGTAAATCGCAAACAACTCAGGAATCACATAAGGACTTGTGTACTTTTTCGAGGCAAGCAGCGTATCAAAACTCACCTCAAACGAGTGCACCCAGCGGCTGTATTCCGGCATTAACACCCCGTTTGCCTTGATCAAATCCTTTGCCGCCTGCATGCCCCAGCCCGCAACCGCCTTCTGCTCACGAATCGGCTCACGCCATTCCGTCACCCAGTCGCCAACACTGCCCACCCCAGATCGGGCATAGGCACTGAAAAACACCGCCAGCTGATGACGGCACAGGTCATCTGTCGGGCACGAGCACTCACTTACCGACAAAAAGTTGAGGTCAAGCCGCACCTTAGCTGGCGTCACATCCTGCACTGTCGCCGTGACCGAATCATCCCCAATATGTAATTGCGTAACCATTCCTTGCCGATACAGCATCAAGCCTTTTTGCACAAGCTTGGCATCTTCGACCGTATTTGGATGCAAAAGCTCGCCAAGCTCAGCTGCCAGGCTTTCTATCAGTTGATTAGCAGGTGTCAATTCCAAGTCAACAACCCCCTTTTTGAAAAAAAGTAAACGTGGAGGCCGACCCATCAAAGTCGCAACTCCTTTTGAAAAAACAATATCATAAACCGTTTTTTATAAAGAAAAACAGTAAACACGTTAAAAAAATCCATATTCCTTTATTATACCCAAAAAATCGCTATTAGAGGAGGGGGAGGATTGGAAAGAAGGAAAAAGCTCAAACATTGAAGAAGTACTATGAAAAAATTCAATTAAAGTGGAGGTAACCACGCATAGATTTAAAAAGTTTACTACTGTATTTGATTCCTTGGATGTTGTTTATTTTGCTCTTTGAGTTCGTCTTACGTAAAAAACTAAAAATAATCAAACCAAAAGGCTACTATCACAGAGTGAACAACCTGCATAAAAGAGTGGAGCTAGGTCTTATCATCGTATTTTTCTTTTCCTCTATTGTTACTGCGGCTTTTTCTTTTGGTCATTTCCTTTCTAGAATGAGGTCGATAGGTGGGCTTGCTGCCTAAAAAGTTATCTATTTTAAGGTCGATTTCATATTTACCAGTCACTTTGACCGATAACGATTTGGTAATTTAATAGTATTAAAATAAGTGTGAAATTTGGGGTTAAAGCATAATCCACGGTTTGAAAAAATGAGTGAAATATCAATAAAATAAAAATAGGGGAAGCTTCTTGTCAATGGCTATATTAGTTACTGGTGGTGGTGGGAGCAAATCATTAGTGGGGAGTATCAAAATTACTTTAAGAAGCAATATTCAATAGATAATAATTGATTGTAAACAAACCGTTTTCACTGATGTGTAAACGGTTTGTTTGACATGAATAATTCAGGTTTTAATTATTTATTTTTTCAGCTCTAATTGATCTACTAAAATCTGATGAATCCTCGCTTTTTCCTCATCGGAAATTAACTGATAGGAAATCCCGTCAATCTTCGTACCTTGTGCCTTAACGGAAATTTGGTCAATGGATTTGCTTGCTTTTTTGTATTTACTTTGAATGGTGACCATCTCATTAAATGTCAAATTTGTTTTTACGTTATTTCCTAAAGCAGAAAAGATGTCACTAAAATTTGTTAACGAGCTTAAGCTTGCACCTTCATTGATAACACCTTGAATAATTTGGCGTTGACGCTGTTGTCTACCGAAGTCTCCACGAGGATCTTCATGACGCATTCTAGAGAATTTCAAAGCCTTTTCTCCGTTTAGTGTTAATTGCCCCTTAGGAAAGTGAGTACCATCAGAAGTAAAGTCTAAGTCATTATTTACCGTTACCCCACCGACTGAATTTACAATATCCTTAAATCCTTCCATGTTAACTTGTACATAATAATCAATCGGGATATCTAGGAATTTTTCGATTGTATCAAGAGACATTTTAACACCGCCAAATGCGTAAGAGTGGTTGATTTTGTCTACTGTCCCTTTCCCAACGATTTCAGTCCGTGTATCACGTGGAATACTTAGCATCTTAACAGAGCTAGTATCGGGGTTAACGGCCATCACAATAATGGAATCAGCTCGGCCCCGGTCGCCCGGACGTTGGTCAACACCCAATAAGGCAACTGAAAATGGCTGTGCTTGCTTCAATGACACCTGATCCGTACGTTTATCTGACTTTTCTCTATCGAGGGGACTGTGCATCGTTTCCACAGCGCTTGTTAGCGAGTGATAAACCGTATAAGCATAAGCACCTGTTGCAACTATCAATAAAACAATGATTGATAATAAAACTTTTAGCCATGTGGGCTTTTTTTTCTTTCTCTTTGCTCTAGAACTCATAACAGGTAATTCCTCCTCAGATGTTTGAACATGAATATGAAATAAAAAATGATTTTGAATCGAAATAATAGACGAGTATTCGACAAAAAATGTTTCGTTCATATAGAATTTTGATAGATTATCATTCCACATTTAGAACGCAATTTTAAGAACCATATAATTCCTTCAGTTGGAGAGTATATACAGCCAAAGATATAATAGCAGAAAATACCTTTTTAATATACAAATTTTTTAAATATAAGGGTGAATTACTATGGGTTTAGTCGAAAAATGGACAAATCATTCGATAGTGAAGAACCCTTGTTCATCGGTATTACTAGAAGCAATTAAACGATTATTTTCAAAAATCTTCACCGTCGGATTGACAAGTGTTTTACCAGTAAGTGAGTTTGAAGCATTTGAAAAATCATAAACAAAAATTTCCGCTACTTCCAAGAATAATAAATAGTAACAAAAAAACGAAGAAAAATCATTCAAATTTCACATTTTAACTATAAAAATTTACAAAAAGGGTGTAGAATAGTAAAAGCAATAAGGAATAAAATAGGGAAAAATGTGGAAAATTTGGTAATTGTTCAATTTTTATGCTATATTACCTTGAAAATAAACAACAAAACAATAAATATCTAAGGAAAGAATAAGTGTGAAGGCACTTGCAATTCCATTAGATATTTATTTTTGTGTTGAATAGAGGCGGAGCGCCGCAAAAACGATTCAGTATATCTTAAATGTAGTAATTAATATACATTTTTCACTATGAATAAGATGGAGTTAAGCTCTGCTCACACCGCTTTTATTATGTTAGGCCCTGGTCTATGAATGAATTGTATTTCTGTACTAGATGGCGTCTTGGAACGCCATTTACGTTTTTTTGAAATAGTTAGATAAACAAAAGAGAGAGATTAAAGGGGGAAAAAGGGAGTGGCATACAAAACCCGTCTTGTTACTTTAGGGTTATTAGATTCTATTCTTGTTTTACTGTCATTATATCTTAGTTATTATCCATTACATCCATCGATTATCATTGACAGTAAACAAGTTATGATGATGATCGGGTTAACACTTGTGGTCAGTCATCATATTTTTGCTAGCTATTACCGTCTTTATAATAAGGCGTGGGAATATGCAAGTGTAGGTGAGTTATTTGCCATTGTGAAGGGAGTAACATTCGCTGTTCTGACAACAGCAGTGATTCAATACATTGTCCACTTTGAGATATATGTGAGAGCGTTAGTAACTACGTGGATGCTTTACGTATTATCGATTGGCGGATCTCGATTTGTCTGGAGAATGATTAGGGATACGTATCTCAAACCTGATTCTTCGAAAAAGAGAACCCTTATTATTGGTGCGGGTGCTGCGGGGGTAATGGTTGCCCGCCAATTACAGAAAAGTGTGGACGCAGAGCTAAGTACAGTTGCTTTCATTGATGATGACCCTAAGAAATTCAAGCTGCAAATTTTAGATATCCCGATGTTTGGGAATACAAGTCAAATTCAAGAGGCGGTTACGACTTTAAATATTGATAATATCGTCATTGCCATCCCTTCTTTAAAGCAAAATGAATTAAAGAGGATTTTTGATGAATGTGCAAAAACAAAAGCAAAGACGCAAATTATGCCAATGCTGGAAGATTTAATGACAGGGAAGGTTTCGGTTAACAATTTCCGCGATGTTCAGGTGGAGGATTTATTAGGCAGGGATCCAGTAGAATTGGATATTAACAGTATCTCAGAATATGTGTCAGGGAAAACGGTCTTAGTTACGGGTGCGGGTGGTTCGATTGGTTCAGAGATATGTAGACAAATCTGTAAGTTTAATCCTGCTAAAATCATTTTAGTAGGTCATGGTGAGAATAGTATTTACTTGATTGATATGGAGCTTAGGAGAACATATCAAACTCAAATTGAAATTGTGCCTGTCATTGGTGATATTCAAGACCGGGCAAGAATGTTTCAAGTAATGGAAGAACATCACCCATTTGTTGTTTATCATGCGGCGGCACATAAGCATGTGCCGTTGATGGAATACAATCCGAGAGAAGCAGTGAAGAACAATATTTTTGGAACGAAGAATGTAGCGGAGGCGGCGGATACCTTCGGTGTTCATGCTTTTGTGATGATTTCTTCGGATAAAGCGGTGAATCCTCCGAATGTGATGGGGGCGACGAAGCGGCTTGCTGAGATGATTATTCAGAGTCTAGCACAAAATAGTAACACAAAGTTTGTTGCCGTTCGGTTTGGGAATGTGCTTGGTAGCCGTGGCAGTGTGATACCATTATTTAAAAAACAAATACAAGCTGGCGGCCCAGTAACGGTTACACATCCTGATATGACACGTTATTTTATGACGATACCGGAAGCATCAAGGCTTGTTATTCAGGCAGGATCTTTGGCGCGCGGCGGTGAGGTTTTTGTACTCGATATGGGGGAGCCGGTTAAGATTGTGGATTTGGCGAAAAACCTTATTAAACTCTCAGGATATACAATAGAGGAAATCGGGATTCGTTTTTCAGGACTTCGACCTGGAGAGAAGATGTTTGAAGAGCTGCTTAATGAGAATGAAGTGCATCCAGAGCAGGTTTTTCCAAAGATTCATATTGGGAAGGCGAAGGTAATCCGTTCGGAAGAATTAAGCGGATTAATTAGCAGTTTATTAGATATGTCTGAGGCGGAAATGCATGATTCATTGATTGCGATTGCGAATAATAAATTTGATGATTCTTCTGTTTTGGCTGCGGTGAATTAGTAGTTAGTGAGCTAGTAGTTAGTTGAATATAGGCGAAATAGGAATCAAATTAACTATTAAGTGACTAAAGAATGCGAGGAGTTTAATTGAAATGTATATGAAAATAAAAAGATTTATAGATGTCATTCTTTCTTTAATAGGTCTTATTGTATTATCGCCTATTTTCTTAATTCTTATTATAGCTATTAAACTAGATTCAAAAGGTCCAGTACTCTTCAAACAAAAAAGGGTCGGGATTCATAAAACTCATTTTAATATTTTGAAGTTCCGAACTATGCGAATAGATACACCCAAAGACACTCCAACTCATTTATTAGAAAATCCAGAGCAATACATTACAAGGATGGGTAAATTTCTGAGAAAAACTAGTTTAGATGAGTTTCCACAGATTTTGAATATCTTTGTTGGGCAGATGAGTATTATCGGTCCAAGACCTGCGTTGTGGAATCAGTATGATTTGATAGCAGAACGTGATAAGTATCGTGCTAATGATGTGCCACCTGGACTAACAGGCTGGGCTCAGATTAATGGTAGGGATGAGCTCCCTATTGAAGTTAAGGCAAACCTGGACGGAGAGTACGTTGAGAAGATAAGCTTTTGGATGGATGTTAAGTGCTTCTTTGGGACCATCGTGAGCGTTGTAAAGAGTGATGGCGTTATTGAAGGCGGGACCGGAGCTAAGAAGGAAGTTACGAGTAGTAAGGTGACAGGGAAGTCATTAGAGCAATAGAGGTGGAACAATGCTGTTAGGTACAGGATTTTGGTACAAGCCCATGTCATTATTTGAAGGATTAATAATTGAAATGGAAGAGTATTTGAAAAAGGTTCAATAGAATTTGGGGGCTTAAGTTCATATGAAAATACTAGTTGTCTGCCAATATTACTATCCGGAGCCTTTTCGTATATCAGATATATGTGAAGCACTTGTAAAAAAGGGTCATGATGTAACTGTTTTAACAGGTCTTCCAAATTACCCAGAAGGACGGGTACTTGATGATTATCGCAAGGGTAAGAAAAGGAATGAAGTGCTTAACGGTGTAAAGGTTATCCGAAGTTTTGAAATTGGCCGTGGGAGTAATAAAGTGAAGCTTTTCTTGAATTATCTTAGTTTTGCAGTGTCAGCTTCGTGGAAGACATTGTTTATGAAGGAAAAGTTTGATGTAGTATTTGTCAATCAACTTTCACCCGTTATGATGGGGATCCCGGCTATGGTTTATAAGTGGAAGCATAAGAAAAAGGTATTTCTTTACTGCCTAGATCTATGGCCTGATAGTTTAGTTGCTGGTGGAATCAAAGAAAATTCAATGATTTATAAATTTTTTATGAAGATATCTAAATGGATTTATCATTCAGCAGATTCCATAGCGGTTTCTTCTAGTTTGTTCAAAGAATATTTTAGAAGTACTCTTGGAGTTAACATGGAAGTAGTACATCATCTACCGCAATATGCTGAAGATTTGTTCACTGAAAGTATCGAAGTTTCTAAAAATGATAAATTCAATTTTGTCTTTGCTGGAAATATTGGTGATATGCAGAGTGTGGAAACGATCGTTAAAGCAGCTAATGAATTGCGTGAGCACTGTGATATTATTTTTCACATAGTTGGTGATGGATCTAAATTAGAAGAATGTAAGTTACTTAGCAACACATTGGGGCTAAGCAACATTATATATTATGGAAGAAGACCGGTGAGTGAAATGCCAAAGTATTACGGGATGGCAGATGCGATGTTAATTACATTAAAAGATAATAAGACTATTGCATATACATTACCTGGTAAAGTGCAATCTTACATGGCTGCCCGTAAGCCAATAATAGGAGCTATTAATGGTGAGGCGAGCCGTGTAATAGAAGAAGCAGGCTGTGGATTATGTTGTGCTGCTGAAAATTATAAAGAATTGGCGAATATAATTCTACAGTTTTGCAAAAGTGATAATAAAGAAAAAATGGCTAATAACTCATATGACTTTTATAGTAGAAACTATAGCAAAGAAAAATTTATTTCGGTGTTAGAAAACACTTTAACTAATTTGGGGGATTAAATATGTTTAATGGTAAAACTCTACTTATAACAGGTGGTACAGGCTCCTTCGGAAATGCTGTTATGAAAAGGTTTTTAGATACAGATATAAAAGAAATTCGCATTTTTTCAAGAGATGAGAAGAAACAGGATGACATGCGAAAGCTATATAAAAATGAAAAGCTTAAATTCTATTTAGGTGATGTAAGGGATATCGGAAGTGTAAAAAATGCCATGCATGGCGTGGATTACATCTTCCATGCAGCTGCATTAAAACAAGTACCATCTTGTGAATTTTTTCCATTAGAAGCAGTGAAAACGAATATATTGGGTACTGATAATGTATTAACAGCAGCTATAGAATACGGAGTACAAAAAGTTATCTGTCTTTCAACCGATAAAGCTGCATACCCAATCAATGCGATGGGAATATCAAAAGCAATGATGGAAAAGGTCTTTGTAGCAAAATCAAAAACAGTATCTCCAGACAGGACTCTTATTTGTGGTACAAGGTATGGTAATGTAATGGCCTCTCGTGGCTCCGTTATACCGTTATTTATTGAACAAATCAAAAGCGGACAACCTTTAACTGTGACAGATCCTAATATGACTAGATTCCTCATGAGTCTTGAAGAGGCAGTAGAGCTAGTCGTATTTGCTTTTCATAACGCTCAGGCTGGGGATATTATGGTCCAAAAATCGCCTGCATCTACGGTGGGTGACCTTGCTCAAGCCGTTAAGGAGCTTTTTAATGCAGCTAATGAGATTAAAGTGATAGGTACTCGTCACGGTGAAAAGCTATATGAAACACTTCTTACAAAAGAAGAAAATGTTTTAGCGGAGGACTTAGGCGGATTCTATCGAGTTCCAGCCGATCAAAGAGATCTTAATTATGAAAAGTATTTTGCAGATGGAGATCAGAAATTATCCTCTGAAGAAGAGTATAATTCCCATAATACAAAAAGACTTACTATCGAACAGGTAAAAGAAAAACTCCTTGCTCTAGAATACGTACGGAACGAACTTAAAGGCTGGAATGGACGATGAAAATACTTGTTACTGGAGCAAAGGGGTTTGTTGGTAAAAATCTGATCGCTCAATTAAAAAACAAGGGATATAACGATATACTAGAATTTGGAAGAGAGTCTGATTATTCACTACTCGATGAATATACAAAGGAATGTGAATTTGTCTTCCATTTAGCTGGAGTTAATAGACCTAAAGAGGAACAAGAATTTATGGATGGCAACTTCGGTTTTACATCTGAATTGCTAGAGCTATTAAAAAAATATGATAATAAATCACCAGTACTCATTACTTCTTCCACACAGGCTGAAAAGGATAACCCATATGGCAGGAGTAAGAAGGCTGGAGAAGATCTTTTATTTACTTACAGTAAAGAAACGGGAGCAAAGGCTTTAGTATACAGATTACCTAACCTTTTTGGTAAGTGGTGCAGACCTAATTACAATAGTGCAGTTGCAACCTTCTGTCATAATATTGCGAGAGACCTTGAGATCCAGGTTAATGACCCTAATACAGAATTAACCTTATGCTATATAGATAATGTAGTAGAAGAGTTTTTAAGAGCATTAGAAGGAATTGAAACAAAAGATGGCGATTTCTGCTCCGTTCCAATATTTTATAAGATTAAACTTGGAGAATTAGCAGATAAAATTTTTGCTTTTAGAAAAAACAGAGATACTTTAGTTATGCCCTCACTTGAATCCGAATTTGATAAGGCTTTATATGGAACATTCCTATCCTATTTAGAGGAAGACAATTTCTCATATAGATTGAAGAAAAATGTTGATAATAGAGGCTGGCTAGCAGAATTTATTAAATCTAAAAGCATGGGCCAGATATTCATTTCCAAGACAAAGCCAGGTATAACAAGAGGTAATCACTGGCATCATACAAAGGTTGAAAAGTTTCTAGTTATTCAAGGTGAAGCGGTGATTAAGTTTAGAAAAATAGGCACGGAAGAGGTGCTTGAGTATGAAGTTAATGGCGAAATCCCAGAGGTTGTGGATATCCCAGTAGGATATACTCACTCCATCGTGAATACTGGTGAAGAAGATGTAATAACTTTATTTTGGGCTTGTGAAATCTTTGATACAGAAAAGCCTGATACTTATTTCTTGGAGGTTTAGGACAAATGGGAAAAATGAAGGTAATGACCATAGTTGGTACAAGGCCTGAAATTATAAGGTTATCAGAAGTAATAAAAGCTTGTGATCGATATTTTAATCATCAATTAGTTCATACTGGACAAAACTGGGATTACACGCTTAATGATATCTTTTTTGAAGAACTTGGACTAAGACAACCAGATCATTTTCTTGGTGTTGTCGGTGAAGACCTTGGTGAAACAATGGGGAATATCATTGCAGGTTCCTATAAAATATTAAAAAAAGAACAACCAGATGCATTATTAATTCTAGGTGATACAAATAGTTGTCTTAGTGCAGTTGCAGCAAAGCGTTTGAAGATACCTATTTTCCATATGGAAGCAGGAAATCGCTGCTTTGATCAAAATGTTCCAGAAGAGATAAATAGAAAAATTGTTGATCATGTTTCAGATATCAACCTTGCGTATACCGAGCATAGCAGAAGATATTTATTATCAGAGGGTATCAGAAAAGAACATGTTTTTGTAACAGGCTCACCAATGACAGAAGTGTTGCACAAAAATATGGAAAAGATAGAGATCAGTCATGTATTAGCTGAACTAGGACTGGAAGCCGGAAAATATATCTTAGTTTCAGCGCATAGGGAAGAGAATATAGATGATGAGAAAAACTTCTTCTCATTAATGAATGCTATTAACAATATTGCCGAAACTTATCAATTGCCGATTATCTACTCAACCCATCCAAGGAGTTGGAAGAAAATTGAGGAGAGAGGATTTAAATTCCATAAGTTGATTCAGCAGTTAAAGCCGTTTGGCTTCTTTGATTATAACAAATTACAATTGAATTCTTTCTGTACGTTATCAGACAGCGGCACTTTATCTGAGGAATCAGCCATACTTGGTTTTCCCGGTGTATTAATTAGAACATCTACAGAAAGACCTGAAGTATTAGATAAAGGAACCGTTGTTGTCGGTGGGATTACAGAAGAAGATATCGTACAGGCGGTAGAGTTAAGTAGAGCTATGTGGGAGAATCAGGAAAAAACAGTTCTTGCTACTGATTATCAAGATTCTAATGTTTCTATTAAGGTAGTTAAAATAGTGCAGAGTTATACAAAGACTATTAATAAGTTTGTTTGGAATAAGTAAGATCGGAGTTAATTATGAAAATATTATTGATAGGCCCATTTCCAGAACCTATTACAGGATCATCTTTGGCAAATGAGATCTTACTGGATGGACTTGTTGAAAAAGGCCATATGGTAGATTTCTTAGATACAAATACTGAAAAAAGCTTCACTAACTTATCTTCCCAAGGGAAGTTTAATATTAAAAAGGTATTTAGTAGTGTATCACCTATTTTAAAAGGAGTATGTAATATTTTATTTAAGAAATACGATGCAGTTTATATTACTCCTGCTCAGAGTTATATTGGATTTTTAAAGTACACTCCTTTTATTGACGCTGCATGTTTAAAAAGGATCCCTGTATATATACATTTTCACGGTGGATTTGTTAGAAAAATGTTTGATTCAATTAATGAAGTTAAACAGCTAAAGTTAAAAAGGTATTTTAATAAATGTGAAAGTGTAATTGTCCTAGGGCAATCTTTAAAGAAAATGTTTGAGGGAATAATCCCCCCTGAAAAAGTTCGTGTTTGTGAAAATGGAATAGAAGATAAGTTTATTTTGTCTAGCAAAGAGTTAAAGGAAAAGGTTTTAACAATAGATAGCTCGGAAAAGCTTGAAATAATATATTTAAGCAATTTAATGAAAACTAAAGGAATATTAGATTTGTTAGAAGCATGTAAACAATTGAAAGAAGAGAACATTGATTTTCACTTGAATATTGCTGGTAATATTGAACCTGATGTTAAGGAAGAGTTTGAAAGGTATTTACTTATGCTAGAAAGAAATATAACTTATCATGGAGTGGTAAAAGGAGACGCGAAAAGAGAATTGTTATTAAAGGCTCATGTTTTTTGTTTACCAACTTATTACCCTAATGAGGGCCAGCCTATCTCAATATTAGAAGCAATGGGTATGGGATGTGCTATCGTTACCACAAGCCAGGGTGGAATAAATGATATATTTAAAGATAAAATGAATGGGTTACAGTGTACCTCAAAAGATATTAATGATATAGCTAGTTGCATGAAAAAAGTGAGAGTAGATATTGCTAATATCATAAAAAACAATACTAAAAAAGTAGAAGATAATTATATGAGTAATAATTTTGTAAACAGAGTAGTGAAAATTATGGAAAATAAAATGGAAAATTAAGACATGAATTAACTTGCTCTAAGGAAGTTATGCCTATTAATTTTTCGTGAATTATTTCTATTTTGAAAGGATAATAATTCAATGCTTTATAAATTAATCATTTTATCTTTGTCATGCGTACAATTCATATTTCCAAAAATAAAAGAACATATAAACAACAAATATAGAAGGCTAATACTAATAATATTTGGGATCCTATTGGTATTTATGGCTGGAACCCGTAACAAAATTGGATATGATTATGATGGTTATCGAAACATATTTGATAATATAGCGTTTCATAATTTATCCTTCTCAAATGCAAATGTTGAGCCAGGGTTTTATTTAATTAATGTTTTAAGTATAAATTTCTATATGGTTATTTTTTTGTGTGCTCTAATAGCTATTCCCTTAAAGTTATTTGTTTTTTTTAAAAAGAGCGAAGCGATAATTATTTCCTTAATCTTATATCTATCGACAATTTTTTTAACATATGATATGGGAGTTATTAGACAAGGAATTGCCATATCATTCATTTTTTTGAGTGTTATTTATTTAGAAGAAAGAAAGCTAATCAAATTTATATCATGTATTCTTTTTGCTATGTTATTTCATATTACGTCTATAACTTTTCTTCCAGCGTACTTTCTGGTAAATAGAAATTTTTCGAGAAAATTGATATATACATTAACCCTAGCATGTTTGATTATAGGCTTAATTGGTTTTGGGGATTTGCTATTTGAAATATCTAAAATAATTCCCAATACTATGGTAGGAGAAAAGCTGGCTTATTATCAAACATCCGAATATAATACTAGTATGATTTCAATAACAATGGTAAAACGATTTTTTTTCCTTATATTTTTTGTGGAAATTTCACGGAGATTTATGAAAAATAGCATTTCATTAAATATATATATAAATTGTTACTTTATTGGAAGTTGTATTTACTACCTGTTTAAGAGCGTATCCTTAATAAGTGATAGA
>NZ_CALBWS010000003.1 GCF_937468385.1 Neobacillus rhizosphaerae | reverse complement strand
CACTCCTGAAGTTGTTATAAATAGAACAGGTAACTAAATCTCTTTTTAATCTTATTGAACAACGGTGGGCTTTTTTTCTTTGGTAATAATGATGGAACGTTCTTCAAGAATCGGGCGCTTTCCTGTAATAAGGAACAGTGCTTTTTTTCATTATAGGGCCATATTGTTGAACACGCTTGTTCAACTAAAAGGAATAGTTTATTAATAGCAGATGACGAATGTATGTTCTTATGGTAATATATAGTAAAAAAATTAAGGAGCAACCACGTCTATGGAAAAAGTTGAATTAAAACATTTTTCGAATGAATATTTAGATGTATTAAATTCTTTCGAACTCCCTGAAGAACAAGGGCAGTTCACTGCTTTACCAAGAAAGATTTTAGAGGTGACAGAAGGCCAACATCGAATTGTTATTTTAAGCGAGAATGAACCTGTAGGATTCTTTTTATTACATTCAACTGAACGAGTAAAGGAGTATTCGGATAATCCGAAAGCTATGTTGTTAACTGCATTGTCTGTTAATCATGCGAAGCAAGGAAAAGGTTATGCTAAACAAGGTATGCTCTTACTAAGTGATTTTGTAAAAACTGAATTTCCTAATTGTGATGAAATCGTTTTAGTTGTTAATCATAAAAATGTTCCTGCTCAGCGACTGTACTCAAGAGTAGGTTTTGAAGATACAGGTAAGAGAAAAATTGGTCCTATTGGTGAACAGTTTGTAATGAATTTATTGTTGCAAAATACTTAACTCATCTTCAACTATAGGGAGCATTTCCATGAACAAGGAAACCGCCTTTATTAATGGAATTCAGCATTAAGTAAAATTACAAATTTTGAAATAATTGTTATTAAGTTTAAGGGCAGGATTATTGAAAAAGGGAGCTATTGGATTTAAAGAAAAATTTAAAAAGGGGAAGTAAGATGAAGACCGTTGTTAGGGCTAATATTGAAGATTTAGACAAAATAGTGAATATAGACAGTGAGGTTATTGGCAACAAAAGTAGACGAGACTGTATTGAGAATGCCATTGAGCTAGGACACTGTATAATTGCAAAAGAAGAAGATGACATTGTTGGATTTTTAATTTACGATACTAACTTCTTTGAATGTTCGTTTATATCACTAATTATTGTATCACCGTCAAAAAGACGAAAAGGATATGCAAGCTTACTGATGGATTATATGATTAGAACATCTCCTACTACGAAGGTATTTTCTTCTACTAATCGTTCTAACATTAGTATGCAGAAAGTATTTAATAAAAATGGATTTATTCAAAGTGGAATAGTTGAAAATTTAGATGAAGGAGACCCTGAAATCATATACTTTAAATCAAAGTAGTAGTTATTCAAGAATTGGGGGCAATAACAGAAGACCATTATAAATGTCTTTTAAGATTATCTTGAAATCGAGTCTTCTGCTAAAGGGCGCAATTGTTGAAAAACATAGGTAGAAAATGATCAATCTTTTTTATAAAACAATCTTAAATCTGCTGAGTAGAATCCATTTTGATCATTTTTTTTCAAAATGGATTCTTTTTATTAATCGTAAAATATAGGTTTGCGAGGTGTTTTTGATCAAACATTATTTCAAAGGTACTTCAAAGCGGCGATTTAATGACTGACATTGCCCTTGTTATCAGTAATCATGAAGAGGCTAGGGATGCTGTCGAAGTCCTTCATATCCCTTTTTATTATATTCCGGCAAATAAAATTCGCTGATAAAAGCATAATGCTGGTAACATTGTGACTTTCTCATTAAAAAGTATATGTAAACAAAATTAAAATGGACTTTGGTCGCAACTGCCTGGTCCATTTTAATTTTTTCCAAATCATACAACAAAATCCCTAATGCCTAACCTTTATGGTTGCATTTGAAGGTGTGATATAGCCATCGGTAGTTTCGAAATCCAAGTTTCCATACTGAGTAGTTAATTCAACATATTGAACGACTTTGTTATTATGAAGAAATACAAATAAATATATATCATCTCTATAATCTATAGAACTTGGATCCTTATAATTGAAACCTAGTTTCTCGTTTATCTCTTCTTGTGGGGTGTAAGGGCGAAATACGTATGCTTTCTCCCAATCAAAGTCTGTTAAAGAATTTATGTCGATTCCTTCCATCCTTTTTTCGTTAATAGCCGTACTAAAAGATTTTTCTAGTTCCTTATTGTGATTTCCACTCGCTGATGAACAACCTGCTAGAATAATAAAAAAGAAAAACATCAATATATATTTTTTCAAAAAATCACTCCTAAATTTATAAGTTAATTGGAAAATACTGATAGCCAAAGCTTATCATAAGTTGTATTTGTTGAGAACAAGCAATTATCAACACATTGTTGTGTTTGTTTTACAAATAATTGTTTTATATGTTTTTATTGTTTTATATGCTTTCAGTGACCTTCCAAGCTCGTCATATCAAGGGTTTTGGTGACATAAATATTACGAAAATGGTGCTAACTATAACTTTTTTGGTGTTAAACATGACAAAAATGGTGCATCGAAAATTACAGATAAAATATAACAAGAAAAAACTTCCGTTATATTTTAAGATTTGTCATAAAGAATCTAGCGAGGAGGGTTTTTGGTGTCAGCAACAAATGCTATCGTTTTAAGTAATAATAATAATCTCGTTACAAAATCCAATATGCTCATTGAGGCAAATTATTAACTTGGCGTTGTAGAGCAGAAGATTATTCTTTGCTTGGCCAGTAATATTCAACCCAACGATTCAGACTATAAAACCTATACATTGCCAATTAAAGAGTTTAGTAAACAATTAGGTCTTAAGGGAACTCCCAAGTATTCGGAATTAAGACAAATCACAAAAGAATTGATGCAGAAAGTATTTGAAATCAGGATCCATAAAAAAGAAATCCAGGTTGCTTGGGTGATCTACGTTGCATATAACGAATCAGAAGGAAGCATAGATATACGTTTCGATCCTTTCCTGCTCCCGTACCTTTTGGAACTGAAAAAGGAATTTACCAGCTATAAACTACCCTTTTTCATTTTGTAAAAGCTGTTTTCGCAATTACTGTTGTAAGGATCCCTAGTAGGTTTAAGGAGCGTATTATAGTGGCTGTAATGATTCTTGAAAGAGCAGAAATTTGTAGGATGATTTTCAATAGTAGGGGAAGACTAGCTTCATAAAAACGTAATGGGGGAATTCCATGGATCTAAATCAATTGGAACAGCTGGGTGACGAATTAAGGTCAGTTGGTCATCAAAGACGGCGGTTAGTCGAACGAATTGTCCAAGAGGTTAATGAAAGGGATGCTCAATCTTCAAAGGAATTGTATAGGAAGTTAAGCAACATCTCTAATCAAGCCATTGAAATTATTGACCGGCAAAAACAAATTATTGATGAAGAAGTACAAAAAATGTAAGGGTACTTATTTTCACAAAGCACCCAAGTCAGATTGAAAATAGACACCTTCTAAATTTTGGCTGGTGTCTATTTTAATAATTGTATTTTACAAAATGCATGAGGGGCGTTATCCTCAGAGCTTAATCTTTCACCTCATCAAGAATGGTCTTTATATAATAGGAAGGCACAGCAGCACCAACAATTTCTTTTGATTCCATTGCAGGATTTTGCAAAGTGGCGAAGATAATCCCTATTACTTTTCCATTTTGATTAATAACTGGACTTCCACTATTACCTTTATAGATTGGGGCTTCAATCATCATAACGGGAACATCCCAATCTTTTAACAAGACTTTACCTACAATTTTTCCTTCGTTTGCTATTTGGGTAAAGGCTAACGGGTTCCCGATGAATAGAATTTTCTCGTCTTCCCATTTTTCCCACTCCTTTTCATTAGCGAGCGGTAAAACAGGTAGGTCTTTTGCTTTTATATCAACAATCGCAAGATCAAGTTTCGGATTTTTTGCGATTACCCTCCCTACAAAAGAATCTCCTGAACTAAAATGCACATTCACTCTGTTTGTATTTTCAACAACATGTTCATTTGTCACTATTAACCCGTCTGGAGCGACATTAAAGCCTGTTCCTTTAACACCATCCCATTCAAGGATTACAACAGATTTCTTGTATTGACTAACTTCTGACTGCTTTGAAAGTCTATTTGACACTTCTACAAATTGGATGGCAGGGATATTAAATACATCAAACCACATCCCTAATCCGCTTATTAATAAGGCAAACACTAGTAGAGAACTAACAATTTTAACGATAAATTTTTTTCGCGTTCTTCTTTTCGCTTTTTCTTTTTCCCATTCTTGAGCATCTTCTCCTTTGAAAAAGGCTTCCAAATCCATTTCTTCATCCGGATGTTCAGGGTTAAAATCTTTATATTCTTTCTCCACTTTGTCCCCCTCAAAGAATGACTGTATATTCTTATTATATCGATTCTTATATGTAAAACATAAAAATAAAAAAATGAACAATACTAAATGGGGATAACAACCAAAGAAGGAGTAAACAACAATGAAAAATGTTGCTAATCATCCTATAATCAGAGGTGAAAACTATGCCAGAGAAAAATCCTATTGAGTTTACAGGGAAGGTTCTAGATCAAAGAAATACCCTTACTGGTCCTGATGATTCTGAAAAAGGATCATATCCAGAACGCCCAAAACATGTCTCTATTCAACAGCCAACTAGTAATAAAAGAAAATAGCCTTTTGGTAGGCATTGGGAAAACCGATTTTTATTCTTAAAAAATAAATCAATTATGTAAGAGGGGGAATTGGCCTCCTCTTTTTCATTGAATGTAAGGAAGAATGGATGATTAATTATGATTCACCACAGGCATTATAATTTAATTCCTGCATGCCTATTGTTACTATAGGAGTATATTTCATTATGAAAGGACAAATTTATAATGGCAACTACTACTATACCTATCTCTGTCTTAAATCTAGCACCTATCCGTCAGGGACAGGGTCCGAAACAAGCGATAGACGCCATAGCTGATCTTGCGCAAGCGGTCGAAAAAATGGGTTATCAACGATATTGGATTGCAGAACATCATAATACTCCAACACTTGTCAGCTCAGCGACGTCTATTTTAATTAAACATACATTAGAACATACTAATACTATTCGCGTTGGGTCAGGTGGGATTATGCTTCCTAACCATTCCCCTTTAGTAGTGGCAGAACAATTCGGAACTATGGCCACGATGTATCCAAATCGCGTGGAACTGGGTCTTGGTCGCGCTCCCGGTACAGATATGATGACAGCAAATGCCTTAAGACGCTCGAAAAGTGATTCTGTTTTTACATTTCCTGATGATGTTAAGGCCTTGCTTAGCTATTTTGGCCCAGAAGATCAACAAAGTTATGTAAAAGCCTATCCTGGTGTTGGCACAAATATTCCAATTTATATCCTTGGTTCTTCCACAGATTCAGCTTATTTAGCGGCAAGTTTAGGTCTGCCATATGTATTTGCTTCCCATTTTGCTCCAAGATACATGGAAGAAGCGATTTCGATTTATCGTAACCACTTCAAGCAATCAGAATACTTGGACAAACCGTATATGATGGTATGTTTAAATGTGATTTCAGCCGAAACCGATGAAGAGGCTAAATGGTTATCGACAACGATGCAGCAATTTTTCTTGAATGTGGTACGTGGTTCGAAAAATCCATTACTTCCACCTGTTGAGAACATGGATGAGGTTTGGAATCCAATGGAAAAAGAAATGGCAACAACGATGTCAAGTGTGACGTTGTTGGGAAGTAAAGAAACAATCAGACAACAATTGATTAGTTTTCAAGAAAAATATCATATAGATGAACTCATGGCTGTGTCTTATATCTATGATTCAGAAAAACAAAAACGTTCATATGAAATATTGAAGGAAGTTGTGGATGGAAAATAGGAGAAAAGTAAGAATGGATAACCAAGCCATAAGTAAATAGTGCATGCAAATGACTCCGGTTTATGTCGGAGTCATTTTTTATATCGGGGTATAGATTTCAAAATCTGGTTGAATCTCAATATCACACTTAAATTCGGAAGATTTAAGAAGAATTGATTTATAAGAACTAGCTGGGAAAAACCTAAACAGCAGAGAAGAATTACTTCTAAACATCCAAGAATAGGTTGAAAAAGGAACCGTCACAAAGGATGATTTACGGAAAATAGAGAAAACTCTTTCTGATGATGTAAACATCAACTTATATTACTAGATTCAAGAAGAAAAAATGAAAATGATAAAATATAAAATAAGATTTAGGAAGGGTGGTCTGCACTCACTAAGCAGAAAGAGGGTGATGTTTAATGACAGTGAATTGCCCCATTTTTCATCCAAACATGGTAAAATCAAAGATAAGTGTTTTACAGTAAAGCTGGTGGAGGACATATGACGAAGCATAAAATATTGACTATTTTAGAAAAAGAATTAGTAGTTGCACTTGGCTGTACGGAACCAGTAGCAATTGTGCTCGCGGCAGCTACAGCAAAAAGCTATGCACCAGGGCGAATAAAAGCAATTAGTGTAATGGTGAGCGGAAATATTATTAAAAATGCTAAATCCGTCGGAATTCCGGGGATGTCAGCAAAAGGTCTTGAGTTCGCGGCAGCACTTGGGGCAACAGCAGGAGACCCTAATAAGCAACTAGAGGTATTAAATGGACTCACCATGCAAGATGAGCGAAGGGCGTTAAAACTGATTGAGGAGGGGAAAGTAACTGCTAGTCAAGCAGACACTCCAAAACGACTTTATATTGAAGTTATTGTACAAACAGAAAAACATACTTCACGAGTGGTTATTTTTGATAATCATAGTAATATCACTCTCATTGAAGTAGATGGCAAAGAGGTCTATCTTGGCGGGTGTGAGAACATCGGCATCCAAACCGATGAAGAGCAATTAGAAGCACTCACAGTTGATGAAATATATGAATGGGTTTTGCAGGCAGATCTTAATGATTTATCGCTTATTAAAAAGAGCATTGAGTTAAATCAAGTCATTGGGTTGGAAGGACTATCCGGAGATTACGGGCTAAATGTTGGCAGAACGCTTAAAGTCAATATTAAAAAAGGATTTCTATCAGATGATTTGGCCACTGCAGCCATGTCTTTGGCTGCTGCCGGTTCAGATGCGAGAATGGCCGGTTCTACACTTCCAGTGATGGCGAATACCGGGAGTGGCAACCAAGGGATTGCCGTGACACTTCCTGTTGTTGCAGTAGCAGAGAAAATGCAAGTTTCAGAGGAAAAAATGATTCGCGCAGTAGCACTAAGCCATCTGATTACGATTCATATTAAATCTAAATTTGGCCGCTTATCTGCATTATGCGGTGTAACTGCTGCAGGAATGGGTGCGAGTGGAGCCATCGTTTATTTACTGGAGGGTGGTCTACAGCAAATTAAAGCAGCGATTCAAAACACAATCGGCAATGTATCCGGAATGATTTGTGACGGGGCCAAGGCAGGCTGTGCCATGAAAGTTTCGACCTGTTCAAATGTTGCTGTTCAATCGGCTTTGCTAGCGCTGAACCATCAAGAAATCCAATCAACTGATGGCTTTATTCATGATGATGTTGAAAAAAGTATTGAAAGCTTCTGTAAGCTTGGAAATGAAGGAACACGGCAAACAGATGAACTTATTTTAAAATTAATGCTTGAAAAATAATAGGGTTTCCCTTCCGGAGCATAGACTGTTTTGTAAAAATCAGCGATGTCCTATCTTAATATTGAGAGGGCTGTCACTGCGGCAGTCTTTTTGTATTTCTCCTTTTTATTGATCCTTTTAAATGTAGCGTCCAAATTTTTAATTTTTTGATTGTTGGTTAAGTCTTGATACCTTTTGTAAACTAGAATTGGTTTCATGTGAAATTTTTGTCAGGGTTCCTCAATTTTTTAAAAGGTAAAGGCAAAAGTTGGAAAAGCAAAAAAGAGTGATGGTACTGTTAGTTACGTAATTTGTTTTTCGCCGTTCTGTCCCTTCTAGTTGATGATACAATGATAAAAAATATAATGGAGGCAAACAAATGTACAGTTTTAAGAACGATTACAGTGAAGGTGCACATCCTAGTATATTGAATGCTTTAATAGAATCCAACTTCGAGCAGGAGGAGGGGTATGGGGAAGATCACTATACGCGAAAAGCGGTAGAACTGTTAAAGGAAAGAATTGATCTGAATGACATTGATATTCACTTATTATCAGGCGGGACTCAAACGAACCTTACCGCTCTTGCCGCTTTCTTAAGACCACATGAGGCCGCCATGGCTGCTAGTACAGGTCATATTCTTGGTCATGAAACGGGTGCAATCGAAGCCACAGGACATAAAATCATCTCTATTGAAGCCGAAGATGGGAAACTTACCCCTTCGCTCTTAATTCCAGTACTCGATGCTCATACGGATGAGCACATGGTAAAGCCTAAGCTCATTTACATTTCAAATTCAACAGAAATAGGATCCATTTATAAGAAGAACGAACTGGAACAATTAAGAGATTTCTGCCATGAGAACAATCTTATTTTGTTCATGGATGGTGCCAGACTAGGGTCAGCTCTTTGTTCCGGAGAAAATGACCTTAAGTTGAGCGATCTCCCAGAACTGGTCGATGCTTTTTATATTGGGGGAACTAAGAATGGAGCACTAATAGGTGAGGCTTTAGTCATTTGCCATGATTCGCTTAAGGAGGATTTTCGATACCATTTGAAGCAAAGAGGCGCGCTTCTTGCAAAAGGGAGACTTCTGGGCATCCAGTTTCTTGAACTTTTCCGGGACAATCTGTTCTTCGATTTGGCCATGCATGCCAATAAGATGGCAGAAATGCTTAGAGTAGAATTAAGTAAACTAAATATTAAGTTTCTGACCCAGTCGCCATCAAACCAAATCTTTCCGATTGTATCGAATGCGGTCATTACCGAACTCCAAAGGAAGTATTCTTTTCATATTTGGGAAAAGGTCGATTCAGATCACTCTGCCATTCGTCTAGTTACCTCTTGGGCAACAAAAGAAGACAAGGTAGCAGCTTTTATTGAGGATTTGAAAAACGCACTTATATATTAGAGAAAATCTTACATGTGACCGAAAAAGGAATCTCTATTGATGAGGATTACATGTTTGCTTTAATAGCTAAGTAAAGCTAAACAATAACAGTTCAAGCCTCAGTTTGTTACAAACCTTTTCTAAATAGTAAGTGGTAATTGGTAAAATTAGGACTATTATTAGGAGAATAGTAGATAATTCGAATGATTAATAATCGGATAATGCCTTCTGGTTATTATGTGGAAAGGAATGAATGGGTGATGGAAAAAATTTATCTTGATTACAATGCTAGCACACCTTTGGCTCCTGAAGTAGTAGATGTCATGAAACCTCTATTAAATGATTATTATGGAAATCCCTCAGCCCTACATTGGTCAGGGAATCCGGTTAAAGGATTATTACATAAAGCTAGAGAACAAGTTGCCGAATTAATTGCGTGTTCCCCTAGAGAAATCATTTTTACAAGTGGTGGAAGTGAGGCAAATAACCTCGGATTAAAAGGGTTCTATTTTAAAAATCGCAATAAAGGAAATCATATCATTACTTCAAAAATTGAACATCCAGCTATAATAAATCCTTGTAAATTCCTTGAACAAGTCGGGGCAAGGGTAACCTATGTCGGCGTTGATCGGTATGGGAGAGTGTCACCTGAAGAAATAGAAAAGGCAATCACAAGGGAAACGATTCTGATTTCGATTATGCACTCCAATAATGAAGTAGGTACGTTACAACCGATAAATGAGATTGGTGAAATAGCTGATAGGTATGGGATTGTCTTTCATACAGATGCATCTCAATCCGTTGGAAAGGTCCCTGTAAATGTGAATGATCTAAAGGTAGATATGCTTACGATCGCAGGTCACAAACTCTATGCACCAAAAGGAATTGGAGCATTGTATATTAGAGAAGGAATCCAACTTGAACCACTTATTCATGGAGCTGGGCATGAGTTTGGGCTTCGTGCAGGGACGGAAAATACATTATTGGCTGTAGGATTAGGAGAAGCATGTGAAATCGCTCATAAACAGGTAGGAAATCAAAAAATAAAGAATTTGACCGACTATTTTTGGAGGCAATTAAAGGATGAGCTCGGAGAACAGGTTGTATTGAATGGACATCCTGTGGAACGGTTGCCTAATACATTGAATGTAAGTTTTGTTAGAAAAATAGGCCAAGAATTGTTATTTGCAATCCCTGATTTAGCTGCCTCAACTGGATCTGCCTGTCATGCTGGAAGTATTGAATTATCTCCCGTTTTAAAAGAGATGGATGTTCCTGAAGAAGTTGGAATGGGGGCCATTCGATTTAGTTTAGGCAGAAACACCACGAAGGAAGAAATTGATCATGTTGTAAAATGGTTAATTGAAATAATGTAGAAAATATATAGAACATCTTTTCAGTATTAATTCTAACGGACTGGTTGAAAAAGTAGTAGCCCTAAAAACACTCCTAGGGAAATTCAAAGAAATCGTTAAGATGTAAGCCTTTTTTATGCTATTAAGCACAAAAAAGGCTCCTTTTTACTTTTTTATTGGTGGATTGTTGATGTCTACATGAAAAGGAAGAGAACTGACTGTTTTGGTATTTCCATAAAACTGCTCCTGGATTTTGTGATTGGCAGTTTCATTCTCGGAATCCCCAATCATGTTCCTGGACCCAGAGTCATTAAATAGATCATCCATTTTTTGATTTGCCTCAATTGTTTCATTTTCTTCTTTTTTCACCTTCATACACCTCCTTTTACAATACGCTTGTATTTTCTCCATTCTACTGTATATGAACCATTTTTTTAATTTCTTCTTTATAATTAGAAAAAAACACCGGACCAGTCACCGGTGTTCATTGATAATAACCCTATAAAAGGTTCTATCTCCATAGGTATGAAAGCTATTATTCAATTTGAATGTTTATCTGTGAAACTTCATTATTACCGTAACCATTCCGATTCCAAAATGCTTTATCAGGTTGTGATTGGCCAATTGAATCAAAGGCACGAACCTTGATGTTGTAGTCTTGATTTTTTTCGA
Source organism: Neobacillus rhizosphaerae (assembly GCF_937468385.1). Taxonomy (GTDB): domain Bacteria; phylum Bacillota; class Bacilli; order Bacillales; family Cytobacillaceae; genus Neobacillus; species Neobacillus rhizosphaerae. The sequence continues at coordinate 192,589 of NZ_CALBWS010000003.1, read as the reverse complement.
AAACATGGGAATAAGACCACTTCACCCATCGGTATTTTTGAGGAGTGTCTTGAAGGATAGCAGTTTTCCAAGTTGCTCCGTTATCTAAACTAATTTCTACAGAAGTAATAATACCTTCGCCAGTCCATGCTAGACCCGTTATTTGATGCTGTCCAGGTTTAAGTATTTGCCGATCAAGCGGCTGTTGTATGACGGAATTTATTCGGTTAGTGGTCACAGGAAATGAACCTTTATTCTGCTCTTTATGAGGATAATAAACATAATCATCTGTCTGGAAAGGACCGGAAAAAGGATGATCAATTACACGTATGGTTTTTAGCCATTTCACTGAGGCCATACCATACCAGCCTGGAACGATTAATCGAAACGGAAAACCGTGTTTTGGACTAATCGGTTTCTGATTATGTTCCCACGCTACAATTACATTCGGATCTAACGCTTTTTCGATCGGAAGGCCTCTCTCATACTGAACATGCTGTCCATTCTTAACACCTGAATCTTCTCCTTGAAAAACAATTTCACGTGCTCCGTTGTTGACTCCTGTGATGGATAGGAGAGTGGAGAGTGATACCCCTTTCCAATTCCCTTGGCTTATGGCCCCCTCAGTCCATTGTTCACCAAATACTTTTGGATCAAAATAGGCTCGCTTGTTTCCGGAACATTCCATTAAGGTGGTCACGGTTCGGGAGGGCATAGAAGTAATTTGATTGTAATGCAAGGTAACACGGTTTTTTACAGAGCCTTTGATGGTGAGAAAGTACGACTGAATTGAAAGTAGGGGATATGGAAAATGATTTCTTCGATAAGTTAGTGAAATTGGGGTTTCATTAGCTTCCAGAAAATGAATAGGTGTTTCCTGATTTTCTGGCCTTAATCCTCGGGTAATCAGGTGCGGTTTTACTAAAAAATCGTGATTACTTGGATTCAAAAAATATCCTCCTCTCTATTCTAATATGTATTAGCCAAATAAGAATTTTATCCATAAATCCAATTCGTGCCAGTCACCTCCTTTTTCTCTGCTTTTTTAGTTAGTTAAAATGACAACAAAAAATGCTTTGATAGGCCGGCAACCTCTACGTCTTAGGTCCGATAGAAAAATCAAGCTCAAGCGCAATTATGAAACAATTAGAAAAAAGGTAAGATGAAATCAAGATAAAGAAAACTTACTGATTAGTGAAACAAAGGAGGAAAATAAAATGAAAAAATTTGCATTGCTTTTAGCAGGAGGCCTTGCAGCCATCATCTTACTCAAAACGATTGGGCCAATGGTAGGGTTACTGATTAGTCTAGTAATTCTATACTTCATCTATAAACAGTTTTTAAAGACCGACTCAACAGGATGGAAAATCGGGTTAATCATCATCGGCTTAATGGTACTCTCAGCAACCATTCACCATTTACCAGCTCTTATTGGAGTGGGTGCCGCTTATGTACTTTACCTAGTATATAAAAATTGGAACATCAACAAACAGGCGGCAGTAAAAAATGAACCGGATCCATTTGTTAGTTTTGAAAGACAATGGAATGAATTAAAAAAATACTAGTGTAAAAGGAGAAAATAAACATGACAAACATTTTTACCAGAATAAAAGAGGTCATTATTGCTGATTTAAATGAAACACTTCATCAAAAGGAAAAACAAAATCCGATTGGTTTACTCAATCAATATCTCCGCCAATGTGAGCAGGAAACGGAGAAGGTTGGCAAGCTTGTGGAACGTCAATCCCACTTGAAGGATGAATTCACGAGAGAGTATATCCAGGCAAAAGAGGTAGCTGAAAAAAGAAAGTATCAGGCGGAAATCGCCTCTAAAGCAGGAGAAACAGAGCTTTATCAATTTGCAGCAGCTGAGCAGCAACAATATTCAGAGCGTGCCCAGCGCCTAAATGCTTCACTAGCACAAGTAACCGAGCAATTACGTGAATTAGTAAGAAAACATGAAGAAATGAAACAAAAATTAAAGGATATGCATCTTCGCCGAATGGAATTAATGGGCCGGGAAAATGCTACACGAGCTAACATCGGTATGAACAAAGTGTTGGAATCTGACACCTACTCGAATCAATCTTACTCAAAGTTCAAGGACATTGAGAGCTATCTTGACCGTTTGGAACAAAAAGTGAATAGTACTTTCTGCCGCAGCACTATTGATGAACGGGTAGCGCAGTTAGAAAAAGAAATGAATAGTCAGGAATCCCATTCTTTAAATCTTATAAAAGAATAAACTTGAAAGGGCAGTGATAATTTGCGATCACTGTCTTTTTTCTCGTCCTACCAGAAATAATGTGGTTCGCTCCTAGATTAAAAAAAGGATATTGGAGTCGGTTATAGGGATTAAAAAGTGAGGGGGAGTGTGCATTGTATAAAAGGATCACCAATACTTCATCAGTAAAACCAGTAATTCTGCAATTGTTGATAAACATCCGCGAACTTTTTCTATGTACAAAGTGAGACTGTTTTTTTGTACAAGATTAAATTAGTTTGAATTTTTTCAAATTATAGTATAGTTAATCTAGTAACTTATTCATTTAGAAGAGAGGTAAGAAAATGTTTAAGGATTTTTATACAAATAATCGTAATCGTTTATATGAGAAGTTAGCAGATCGTTCACTTCTTGTTTTGTTTGCAGGAAAAGCCCCACAAAAATCTGCAGATGAGGCATACACGTTTGTACCAAATCGTAACATTTATTATTTAACAGGTATGAATGAACCCAATATTATTTTTTTAGCCTATAAAATAAATAATAAAGTAGAAGAATCACTTTTTATCGAAAAATCAGACCCTATATTAGAAAAGTGGATCGGAAAGACAGTTTCAAAAGAAGAAGCTGAGGAAATCTCCGGAATAGGGAATATCCAATTTATCGAACAATTTGAATCCTTGTTGTCTCGAAATCTATTTACCACCTCGTTTACGAATGTATATTTAGATTTAGAGAGAAGAGAGTTAGATCAAATAACGTCTAAAGCCCAACAATTTGCAAGTAAAATCCAGGCGAATTATCCATTCCTGCAATTGAAAAATGTTTATCCGGACATTTGTGAGCTACGCGTTTTTAAAACACCTGAAGAAATCGAAGAGATGAAAAAGGCTATTGATATCACCTATAAAGGTATAAAAAATATCATGAGCCATGCGAAATCTGCAAAAAAAGAATATCAACTTGAAGCGTATTTTGATTTTATTCTTACCTCAGAAGGTGTAAAGGATTATGCTTTTCCTACGATTGTAGCAAGTGGAAAAAACGGTACGATTCTACATTATGATAAAAATGATGCAGCCATTGAGGAGGGAAGCCTTGTCCTTCTTGATTTAGGAGCACAATATAACTATTACAATGCTGATATAAGCTTTACATTTCCTGTTAATGGTAAATTTACTGAGAAACACAAAACCTATTACAATATTGTTTTAAAAGCACTAAGGGAAACGACAGCACTGATAAAACCGGGTGTTCCATATGCAAAACTGAATGAGCATACCAAGAAAGTTCTAGCCGAAGAGTGCATCAAAGTTGGTTTGATAAAGGATGAAAGTGAAATCGGAAATTATTACTATCATGGAGTCAGCCACTTTCTTGGTCTAGATACACATGATGTTGGTAGCTATAAGGATTTAATCCTACAACCTGGAATGGTGTTAACGGTTGAGCCAGGTTTGTATATCGAAGAAGAAGGAATCGGAATCCGGATTGAAGATGATGTTTTAGTGACAGAAGAAAGTCATGAAGTTCTTTCAAAAGATATTATCCGATCTGTTGAAGAAATTGAAGCATTTATGAATGAATAATTAATATTGGAAATAGAAGATGAAAACATACGGTAGCACTCTTTAATGGGAAAACGGTTTTGCTGGGCTGCCAAGGATTAGAGTGCGGGAAGCTGATGTTCCGCACTCTGATATTTTTTTAACGGAAAAAGTGGTGAGTCCATCTAGGGATAGAGTCTTGGTCGGTTAATAAAAGTGAATAAACAATCATTTTAAGTGAATGCTATACATAATGAAGGCTGATAAAAAGGAGACATCCCCGTGAAGCCATATGAAATGACAAACATGATTATTGATGATTTTGCAGTCGACGAATATGTGACAGCGGAATTTACCTACAAAAATAAAAACTATAGCATTACTTTTAAAAAAGCCGACCTTGAAATCATCAATTCCTGGGTGTTCGAGGAAGGTACCTCTTTTCCAGCAAATTTATCTGATGAAATAATTGAATCAATTAGAGAAGATGTTAAAAACAGTATATAGTCATTCGTAATAACGTTCTTTTTTATGCAAGTGTTAGAGGTCTGTTTAGTTGGCACCATCCAAAGTTGCTTTTGGTCGTATGTTTTTTGCCTAGCAACAAGCGAAAAATAAACAAGTTATGGATTAACTTCGAATGTAATTGAAAAACGCTCCTCACCATAAATATCATAAAAATTTGAGCTTTGATTTTCTTTAGATTTAACAAGGAAAATACTTTGGTTTGCAAAATTAAGAATTGCTTTGTCCTCGTCTTTATAGCCTAACTCTGCCCCCAATTTGTTTACATACCATTCAGAAGAAAGTTCTACATTTGAAACTGGAATATAAGTAGTTCCTACTCTTAATAATCTTTCACTCATTTTATTATCTCCTTTCAAAAACATTAATAAATATTTTCTCCTTTTATGTATATTTCTCCTTTTGAATTCTATATTTTTCTTTATAAAAGCCGTGCTTATACATTTGGAATATTGCATAATAAAAATAAGATCAAAAAACGGTGCCTGACACCACCAGGATTATAGTGGAAAATTAGAAAATAAAAAAGGTGATTGATTATGACTCTAGGAATAAATGAAACTGAGAGATGTCCACTCTGTAATAGCAGCAATAATTGTTGTAATTCTCAAGATAAATCATTAGGAATATGCTGGTGTAGTGAAGAAGACTTTCCAAAAGAGATTTTTGATCTTGTACCACCTGATCAATTGAGAAAAACTTGTATTTGCAAAAATTGTTTAGAGCAGTTTAGGCTGAAAGGAAAGTGAGACCGCTCGATAAACGATTTGGGCGAATTATTTTTTTCAAAACAACAATACATTCGACTGAATAAAAGTCGAAACTGAATATTAAATCAAATTGTGTGCCAGGTACTATTCGTAAAATTGGATGGTGTCTGGCATATTCCTTTGTTTTTTCAAAATTATTTATACCAGGTACTAATACTAGGTGATATAATAAAAAGAAAAAATGAGGTGTATTCTAATGATTAAATCTAAAGCCTGTATTACAGCTATTGGTACCTATGTTCCTCAAAAGAGATTATTAAATGAAGATCTAGAAAAGATGGTAGATACAAATGATGAATGGATTGTCCAGAGGACTGGCATAAAAGAAAGGAGAATTGCAGGAGAAGAAGAATATGCTTCCCATTTAGCTTTTAAAGCTATAGCAAATCTAGTTGAAAAATATCATAAAGATTTACAGGACGTGGATTGTATTATAGTAGCAACAACAACTCCTGACTATGCGTTCCCTAGTGTGGCATGTCAAATTCAGAATCATTTTAATATCCCTTGTACAGCCGCTTTTGACTTAAATGCTACCTGTGCAGGTTTCACATATGCTTTACATTTAGCAAACAATTTAATTACTTCCGAGGCACATAAAAAGATTTTAGTTGTTGCAACCGAGACTTTATCAAAAGTAACTGATTATAAAGATAGAACAACCTGTATTCTATTTGGAGATGGTGCGGGTGCTATACTAGTTGAATATGATAAGGAAAATCCTAGTTTCTTGGCTAGCCATATGGGAACGAATGGAGAAGGCGGTCTTCATGTATATAGAACAACCTTTGCAACTACTATAAACGATAAACCTTTAAACACAACTGGAAAGATTGTTCAGAATGGCAGGGAAGTATACAAATGGGCATCCCGTACAATACCAATAGGGATACAAGAATTATTACTCAAGACAGAAATAAACATAGAGGATATTAACTGGTTTATCCCACATAGCGCAAATCTAAGGATGGTTGAATCAATATGTGAAAAATCAGGATTTTCCATAGAAAAAACACTAATTAGCATGAAGTATTTTGGGAATACCTCTTCTGCTTCCATTCCATTAGCACTAAATCTAGGAATAGAAGAAGAGAAAGTTCAATATGGAGATACTTTATTGCTCTATGGCTTTGGAGGAGGGCTTACCCATTTAGGACTTGTTATAAGGTGGAATATTAAATAGGGATACCAAACGGTCAGATGCTTTATCATGAAGGTTGATGGTGGTAAACAACTTTATTGTTAATCATTTGATAGAAGCGATCAGTAATTATTTTGATATTAAACAACACACATAACACTGTTCGTGAAATTCCGAACGGTGTTATCTGAATCCAGGTTATATTCGGACAGGTCGAGGACCCAAATCCAAAAATTTGTTTATATTCACAGCTGATTGAATTAATATTGGAACTATATAGATACTGATAAAACTGTTTTCATCTGGTAAAAAAAAAAGCTATTGCTATTTCGACTACTGACGAAGAGTTAGAAAGTTATAAGAGTTTGTAAGACTTATTTAAAGAATTGCACAAACAAATAATCATTTTAATTCATCAATAGAGGTTATTCAATGAAGGTATATAGACTAAAAAGGAAGTTTAATGGATATAAAAGAGGAACACAGTTTTACTTGATTGTTGAATCAGAATTTATCGGGGTTAAAGAGTTTGTATTGCGAACGAAAGATTTAACGAATAGTATATCGATCAATGAAAGTGAACTTCTTAAGAATTTTACTTTTATAAAAGAAATCTTTTAACGAATTAAAGACCCCAACTGTGTGTAATAAATAAAAAACGTCGAGGGATGCTAAGAAAAGATAATATTTTCGTTGGTGATTGATCTGCTCAGTCATTTTTCATAAAAACATGCATTTGGCGCAAATGGGAATGAATGCTCCAACCATTTAAATTTAAATTGCCAAGGTACTATCATTTCATAGTGCCTTTTTTCTTTTTACTACTTTTTCGAAGTATAGTGATCGTTTAGCCGATTAGTAGCTCTGTTCACTCATGTATTTCACAAAGACATTCGGGTCTTTTTCTCCTCCACGCCTAAATTCCATCATGATGGCCCTAAATTTATGCGGCGGCAAATCGGTTTGAATATGATAGGATTTTGTTAATCCCAATTGATCCGAACTGTATATGTTATAGGTATAAGCCATGCTTGAACCCCTTTCTCTTTGTGTTCCAGTTTTATTTATTTTGTGGTCAGTACTTCCGATTACTTGTTATTTCTATATTATAGATACGAAAGTGAATCTAAAAGAGGCCGGACATCAAATTCCGGTCTCGATTGCAAGTCAAGTACCTCTCTGGGCTACAATAAGAAACTATTATTAATAAAGTGCCAAGGATTCAACTAATGGTTCTCACTTTGATTAGATCGCGTTTTTTTCGAATTGTCGTTAGAAACTGATTCCAGTCCATATCCAGTAGAACTAATTTCAAGCACTTGTTCATTTCCTTTGTTCTTTAAGTTTGCGTTTGTTTGATTTTGAAAAGGATCAAAATTTTCGTTTTCCATATGATATACCTCCTTGATATATTCAATAAGCGGAAGGATGTTTACTCTGTTCTTATCTTTTAATAGCTGCCCATGAAAGAACCTTAGTGTATATTTGACACGTCTAGTATTTGCAATATGCAGGAAAGTACTTATATAAAACAAATTATTATGCTTTATTAAAGTTGCCAATACATTCTTTCAGCCTCCCATTCCTGAAAATTGAAAAATTAAAAATAGAGATTTTCCCATCTAAACAGTATAATCAGGGATGGGAGTTGAAACAAATGAACAAAAAAGACATCGCTAATATCCGTAAGCAATTTAAATTAGACAATCATTTGATGAATATTCGAGAAATCTTCAATGTTTATGTGCAGAAGGAATCAGCCGAGATTTATCATCAAGTCTGTCAACCGTTTCCATTGTTAGATCACGAAGCACAAGAATTGTTCTTGGCAAATTTTAAAAAGGTTTTGACTGGTCATCTCGATGCCAAACTGTTTGAACTGAAATTCAGGCGGGATGTGGATTATAGTACACAAGGGATCCTTTTCGAAGGATTACGAGCGGACTCGGAGGATTGGCAAGATAACATGCTGGACATCGTCGGGAAAATATTTGCCCATGCTGTTTATGAATTTGATACAGTGGTTACATTTATCCGAGGAGAATATCGAAAACCGACTAAGAAGAGGGGCCAGGAATCCGAAGAGGGCGGGGATGATGAGGTTTATTCCAATGAGTTTATCCTTTGCAGCCTCAATAAAACCGATCTGCCGAAAAAAGCCTTGTTGTTTGATTATATCGAAAAAGAATTTAAGTCCTATCATGTCGTTGATCCCATTATTAATTTAGACTCTCCTATGTCTGGTTTTCTGTTCCCGGCTTTTAACGACAATGCTGCAGATGTAAATCATATTCTCTATTGTGCCGGGAAAGTAAATCAACCTGATTTCACCTTTATTGAAAAGGTTCTCGATTGTGAAGACATCATTACCCCTCAGGAAGATAAGGACTGCTTTGACTTCATTTTAAAAGAAGTAATAGGGGACGAAGTGGACTCCGCGGTCATTTCGAATGTTTATGAGGAAATCGATCGAGTGGTACAGGAGAATCAGGAAAAGGAAGACAGTGAACCCCCTACGTTGGATCATCGCGACATCGAACGCATCTTAACGGTCAGTGGCGTCGAAAATGTGGAAACTGCCAAAGTGGAGCATGCCTTTAAAAGCGTTGTAGCGGACGAAAAACATGAATTCAAAGCAAGTAGTTTAATTCCTAAAAATATAAAAATTAGTACCAAGGTGGCAAATGTAACCATCAATCCAAAAGACCTGAAAAATTTAAAATATATCACGTACGAAGGAAAACGGTGCCTATTGTTGGAGGTAGATGAAGAGGTCGTCGTCGAAGGATTTCGACTGGAATCGAAGACCCTCTAGGGGTTTTAGGGACAAGTACCTGGATCCATAAGCTTCGAATCCGAAAGATCTGTATTCTATTCGCAAGTTTGATTAAAAGTATTGGGGGCGATTTGAGTGCCACATTTATTTATAAGAGGAATTTCAGTTGAGCAAGTTAAAACCATTAGTAAGCCGTTAGTACAAGAATTAGCTGATCTTTGTGCATGTGGAATGGACAATTTTACACTGGAAGTTGTTAATTCTACATTTGTTTTTGATGGTAATGAGGTACCCGGATATCCGTTTATTGAAGTGAAATGGTTTGAACGGGGGCAGGAAGTTCAAGATCAATTTGCTAACATTGTCACGAAACACGTTCATTCACTCGGGATCCCGGAGGTAGAAGTAGCCTTTAGTACATTTAGGGAATCAGATTATTATTACAATGGTAAGAGTTTTGCAACTGAATAAAGTGGGATAATTGAAATTTTAGGGGCAGTTCCAATATCATTTGCTAGTTTAATCATAGCAATTCTGTCAGTTTATAACAAAAAAATAATCCCCCCTTGAGCTAGAGGCTCGGATGGATTATTTCCATCTAAGTCAATCGCTTTAAGGGAACCGTCTATTGCTGGACCGAACATGTGAAAGAATGTTCGGTCTTTTTTAATTTATGAATTCCTTATATTTATTAGTATAATCTAAAAAAGGTTTTACGTACTGCGTTTTCTTTATTTTTATGGAAATCATTACCTGAAGTCAACATATAAGCTTTTAGTGGTTTGGATTAATCGGCTGCACCATGATATTTTCATTCGATAGGGAAATGAGAGCCTTCTCATAAACCATCTAGTAAACCCAAAAACATAATTTAAAAGCACCCTCATAGATAGAAAGGAGGATTGTTTAAGTACGGTATTGAAATTGGACTATTTATTCGTAATATTCGTATAATATTAATGAATATAACGAATTAGAGGTGGATAAATGAAAGCAATAGTGTACACAAAGTACGGTCCCCCCGACGTTCTTCAACTGAAAGAGGTAGAAAAACCTATTCCTAAAGAAAATGAAATTTTGGTGAAAGTAAAAGCGACAACTGTAACAGTAGCAGATATTCGGTCGCGAAGTTTTACAGTTCCTCCCGCTTTTTGGCTGCCTGCCCGAATAACACTTGGTTTCAGACAACCCAAAAAAGAGATATTAGGGACGGAGTTAGCTGGAGAAGTTGAGTTAGTTGGGAATGATGTCAAAAGGTTTAAGGAAGGTGACCAGATTTTTGCAGCATCTCTGGTGGGTTTTGGTGCTTATGCTGAGTATAAATGTCTACCAGAAGATGGTCCTGTATCTATTAAACCTTCCAATATATCTTATGCAGAAGCCGCTGCCATTCCAATTGGAGCACGCACAGCATTGTATTTTCTTAGAAAAGCTAATATTCAGAGCGGCCAAAGGGTTCTAGTTTATGGTGCTTCAGGAAGTGTAGGAACTTATGTAGTTCAGATTGCCAAGTATTTCGGAGCAAACGTTACTGGGGTATGTAGTACCACAAATATGGAATTGGTAAAATCTCTGGGAGCTGACAAGGTAATTGATTATACAGCAGAAGATTTTTCTAGAACAGACGAGACATATGATATTATCTTTGAAGCGGTAAACAAGAGTTCCTTTTCAGCTTGTATGAAATTGTTAAAGAAGGACGGTACCTATATAAATGTCACTGAACCGCTACCAAGTGTTCGAATGCTATGGACTAAATTGACAAGCAGCAAGAAATTAATATTGAGTCGAAATTCACCTGAAACTTCAGAAGCACTAAACTTCCTTAAAGAACTTGTTGAGATGGGGAAGTTAAAAGTGGTCATTGATAGGTACTATGAGTTTGAAGAGATAGTTGAAGCTCATAGATATGTCGAGAAAGGGCACAAGAAGGGAAATGTCGTCATAAAGGTGGAAAATAATAATAAGTCCTAATATATGAGAATTATATGCATGTCCCCTAGGTGAATAAAATATTGAGCTTAGTAGTATAAATCACCATATTATTAATAATAAGTTTGTGAAAAATTGTACTTAAAGTAACGGGTGCTTGAGTTGAGGAACGGAGCTGTCATCGAGACAGCTTTTCTTTTTTCACTAACGCAAGCAGGTTAGTTTAATAAGAAGTTGGAGAAACTTCTCAATGATACTAGATATTGAGGTGATAATTTGGCATTTTCATTTCGTTTAATTTTTGTTCTATTTTTGTTATGTAGTTGTCCAATGATAATAATGGCTAAAGAAATTAAATATAATCACAACAGCATTACTATTCCAGAAATAAAGAAAAAAGTTGACTTTACCGTTTTAATTCCTAAAAATATTCCTGCTGATTGGACATTAGATACCAAAACATCCCCCTGGCTAATGCTGCATTATATGGACAGCAAAGATACAAAGCTGATGGTTGCTATTCACCAGAAAATGGGGTTTTCTTTATCCGACGACGATTTTCCTTATGCTCACCAAGTTGATATTAATGGAAATAAGGGCTATTTTCAAAAGTGGATAGATAGTGGGAAAGTTGATAAGAATGGGGACACCATTACTGGTGGTTTACTTAATTGGATACAAGATGGAACGTTTATAGAAATGAACAGTTCAAGATTATCAGAAGAAGAAATGTTAACAATTGCAAGGTCGATGAATTAGAGATATTGTACGATTGCTGAACAAGGGCAGTCGTTTTTTTATTGAAATAACTGTGCTAGTTAGTTCAATATGGTTTAAAAGAAAAAGAACCCATTAAGTGTTCTCGATCTCATTTTGTATTTTGGGGAGGCTTACTGTGTTCGTACTTAATCAATTCAACTGGTGGATATTCTTCAGGAAGATTCTTCATTGTTTGACGAGATGGTTCGACCGCAAAGTATAAAGTGTCAGTTCCAATAGTTTTTCCATTACTGGATGAAGGTATTAAGGTGATTTTCAAGACATATGAATATTTTTCCAAACCTTTGTACTATTTATTTTCTTTAAACGAAATAGATACCGTATCAATTTGTGAAGGTGTTGCATAGCCGTTAATATTGGTATCGAAATATTTTTAAGAAAAATAGTTGACACCCCCGCTACTCGGTGTTACGATATACCTGTAATAAGCAATACTTAATAGCGTGATTTCCAAAAGCTATTCAGTAAAAATTTCTTTTAGTACTAAGTTATACTGAATATAAGTCAGACGAAATAGAGGGGGTGCTGAACATGGAGAATTTAACTGAAATGCTGAAGGGTTCGCTGGAAGGCTGCGTGCTGGAAATCATCAGCCGCCATGAAACCTATGGCTACGAGATTACCCGCCGCCTGAACGAGCTTGGGTTTACCGAAGTTGTGGAAGGGACGGTCTACACCATCCTCGTGCGGTTAGAAAAGAAAAAACTCGTGAGCATAGAAAAGAAACCGTCAGATATGGGACCGCCCCGCAAGTTTTACTCACTTAATGAGGCTGGCCGCCAGGAACTTGAATTGTTTTGGAAAAAATGGGATTTTGTATCATCAAAAATCAACGTCTTGAAGTCAATCTAGCTTCATAAGATATTACGTCCGATATTTTTGGAGTGTCTTGTTCAGCTTTATGAATGCGCTCGGATTTTCGGATGTTGTAGACGGTACAGTCTATACCATATTGGTGCGGCTTGAGAAAAACAAGCTGGTGGAAATTACGAAAAAGCCATCCTATATGGGACCGCCGCGAAAATTTTTTCACGCTCAATGACGCAGGACGTGAGGAATTGAGAAAGTTCTGGGAAAAATGGGAATTTGTTGCGACGAAAATTAACGAGTTAAAGGAGAAAAAATAATGAATTTTTGGGAAAAAATTACGGGAAGCGACATGACTAAAGAATTGAAAACTTTTGAATCACGAGCCACAAAGCTACCGGCTGATTATCAAGCGGCATGGGAAAAAATTAATGCTAATCTTTGGCCGCACTCAGATTTCACCGGTCGCAACCTCATGCTAATTCTTGACGGTGTGCTTGGCCTGCTCGAAGAAACGGCTGCGGACGGTCAGAGTGTACAAGAGGTTTTGGGTGACGATATCAAAGGCTTCTGTTCAGCGCTGGTCGGCGAAGAAGGGGCAAAGTCTTTTCGTGACAAGTGGCGCAGGCAACTCAACAATAACATCGCTAAAAAATTAGGTAATTAGGAGGATAAAATGAGAATACAAGATATCATCGAAGGCAAAAAAGAGTGGCGAGCGCACGTGGAGCGTGTCAAAGCGCTCCCGAAAGATTATCAGATTGTTTATAAAGAGATTCAAAAATATCTCTTTAAGGTCGGCCCTGTTGAGCTAACCGACGGGACAGGTTTGCTCTCGGGGATTATCGATCTTTTTGAAGAGGGCGCAGCCTTGGGGAAGAGCGTGCTTGAAGTGACGGGCAGTGACGTAGCGACTTTCTGCGACGATCTAATCAAAGATTCAAAAACTTACGCTGACATCTATCAAGAATCTGTTGACCAAGAAGTTAACAAGGCCATGAAAAAGGTTACGGATAAAATAAAGTTTAAAAAAGGAGGAAAAATAAAATGATGGAAATGTTCAAAAAATTGATTGGTGATAAAAAAGAATACAAGATGATGATGGCACGGGTTGAAGCCCTGCCAGAGGACTACCAGTTTGTATTTAAGCAAATTCAAAACTATATGTGGAAGTTCGCAGCGGGCAATGGGATGGATATGCTGCACATGCAGTATGAATTAATCGAGTTGTTCGAAGCCGGTGCGGCGGAAGGCAGACAAGTGCTTGAAATCACTGGGGACGATGTGGCGTCCTTTGCCGACGAACTAGTGGCAAACGCTAAAACCTATGTCGCCAAGTATCGTGAAGATTTGAATCAGAGTATCATGAAGCGATTGGGAAAAAAATAATTTCAATAGATAATACCGACTGAATAGCTGGTTACAAATGTGAATTGCCACCTTCGTTATTCAGTTATATTTTTAACTCGGTAATAAGTTGTACGGATTACCAGTAATACTAAGTAGGGGGATATAAGCAATCTAGCTCCGCAAGGAGCATTTTATAAGGAGGAAAAAAAGTATGAGCAATGCAGCGATTTCTGTAAAAGGGTTAAAAAAGTCCTTTAAAGACAAGGAAGTCTTAAAGGGGGTGGATTTTGAGGTGGGGCGTGGGGAAATTTTCGCACTGCTGGGCTCAAATGGATCGGGCAAGACGACGACGGTCAACATTCTCTCGACACTGATGAAGCCCGATGGCGGCGAAGTCTGTATTTGCGGCTTTGACGTACAGCGTCAACCGGATTATGTTCGCCAGAACATCAGCCTGACAGGGCAGTTTGCAGCTTTAGACGGCATGCACACTGGGCGGGAAAACCTGATGATGATCGCCAAGTTGCGGGGAGTTTTCAATCCCGCTCAAGTCGCCGACAATCTGCTTGCAAGATTCAGCCTGACCGATGCGGCCAACCGCCGGGCGGATAAATATTCCGGCGGGATGAAGCGTCGGCTTGACATCGCCATGAGCCTGATCGGGACGCCAGCAGTCATTTTTCTCGACGAACCGACGACAGGGCTTGATCCCGAAGCGCGAATTGAAGTCTGGGATACCGTCAAGGAGCTTGCCGGCAGCGGCACGACCATCTTGCTGACGACCCAGTACCTGGAGGAAGCCGAACAACTGGCGGACCGTATCGCCATCCTGCATGGTGGAAAAATCATTACGACCGGTACCCTTACCGAACTCAAAGAGATGTTCCCACCAGCGAAAGTAGAGTACATTGAGAAGCAGCCGACATTGGAGGAAATTTTCCTCGCGATCATTGGCAAAAAGGAGGAGATGTAAATGAAAAGCAAAACATGGGTATTACTAGGGCGTTTAATGCGCAACATCATGCGCAGCCCTGATACGATTATCACGGTGGCGATTACGCCGATTATGATGATGCTGCTGTTTGTCTACGTATTTGGCGGCGCCATAAAGACAGGCACGGACAACTACGTCAATTATTTATTGCCGGGAATCTTGCTGATGGCTATCGCATCCGGCGTCGCTTACACTTCCCTGCGGCTGTTTACCGATGTAAAGAGCGGGCTGATGGCGCGTTTCATTACCATGCCCATCAAGCGCTCGTCGGTATTGTGGGCTCACGTGTTGACCTCGCTTGTTTCCAATGCGCTTACTGTCGTGGTGGTTATCCTTGTCGCGCTCTTAATGGGCTTCCGTTCCAACGCTGATATTCTGGATTGGCTCGCAGTAGCTGGGATACTCGGACTGTTTACGCTGGCACTGACATGGCTGGCGATCATTCCCGGATTGAAAGCGAGGTCTATGGAAGGGGCGACAGCCTACTCGTACCCGCTGATTTTCCTGCCGTTTATCAGTTCGGCCTTTGTCCCTACCGAAACCATGCCTAAAATTGTCCGTGCGTTCGCTGAGAACCAGCCCGTGACTTCAATCGTGGATACGATTCGTGCCCTCTTGTATGAAGGGTCTGTTGGCAACGATATCTGGATCGCGCTTGCCTGGTGCGTCGGCATCATGGTCATCGCCTACTTCTTCGCCAGTAAACAATTTAAACGCCAGTTAGGGTAAGTACACCATTATGGGATTAGCCATATCAATAGTCAGCCGCTGCGATGAGTGCATTTGCTATCACATGGAAGGCTGCTTAAATGTTGGGGCAACCATCGACGAAATCATGGAAACCCTCAAAATTGGTGTGATTGGTGGCGGCTCGATCACTTATCTCAACGCGAGGTTTGCCATGCATGCTTTAGAAGAATTTACAGCGGGTAGTGCTCTTTCGCAGGAGGAGAAATTAAAAGAATAAAGCCCTTAGATATAATTGAAGGTAAAAGAGTAGATTCCGAAGCAAAACCACTTTGGTAATCAGTGTCATTAACTTAAGGAACTATGGATTACATTTCAGTTGGAATGTGATTCATAGTTTTTTTTCGATTGAAGGAAAATATTTTTAAGGCAGCACGAAAAGAGAGAATTCCCCCCCCTTAAATCGGATTTTAAGTTGGTTTATTCCATCCTATCTATTAAAAGGCTTTCCTTTTGTTTATGTGATGCCTGTTTTTCGAACTCGTTGTCCGTTCATATTTCCTTCCCTTTCGAATAGGAACTATTTCCTTGAGAATCTTGTTGTGCAATCGATTATAGAGCTGCTCCCGTTCCGATGGCTCTTCCCTCAACATAATGACAATAAAGTATCGTTTTAGATACCCCACCACCATATTTATGTTGATTTTCATTTTGTGCTTATAATTCTCTTGAACAATCTCTTCTTCAGCTTCATTTTGGACAGTTTGCAGAAGGTGAAAAACATACATCTGACTATAGATGTCCTGTTTAATAAGTTCTTCCTTACTACTTGAGATATTTGTAATCTTCATGCTTTCCTTTAAGTAGTGGTAGTTGGTTTCAATTCCCCAACGAAGGTTGTATAACCAGGAAATCCTTCGTATCGAATTCTTCCGATGTCAAGTTGATCATCAGGTACTCAATCTCACCTGTTTTATGCCGGATTCTTACCAAACGGACTGACAACGAATTGCCGGATTTGAAAAAAATCATATAATTCCTTGTTGGTCTTCTTGTAATAGTTCATTCGTTGACATTGATACTTGATCTCCGTCCATTCATCATCTCTTGTTATCATTTTCTTTAACTCTTGTATTACTTGCTTTTCTTACTAATGATATTAAAAATGATTCATTTCGTGGGAAACCATCTGCTTACTCATTAAAGTACATAATCTTGGTCTTTTTATTTTGTATTTTAGATCTATATTAAAGAATTAGGGTGTTGATCAAAAACAGATCTGCACCCTAATTTATTATTTGGACATATTAAGCTAAAGGGCAGGTGTGCGGCCGAGCCTAGATCGTATCATATAACGGGTGGGATTCCCGTCGAGTAAGAACTACCCATTCGCTCGTAGTGAGTCTTGGAGGGCTAAAGATAACTTTAGTCTTTAAGCGTAGACAGTTAGGTGGCGGGCGGAAAGGCAAATGGTTGAAGGGATTGAGCTCCATAATGTTAGTAAATCGAGAGGGCTGATGCTTTACCTGCAACAGTAAGCTACATTTTATCCTTCGTTTAAGGCAAGATAGATAAAACCTCTCTGGAGTCAGAGACCTTGGCACGTTACACATTGATATGATACGGCAACTTGGGAGACCCTACCGGTCTTTCTTGTTAGAAGAGTATGGTGTACAAGCGATAAAAAGTTAGGAAACCAAATGCCGGTGTAGGGAGTCGGATAGCAGCATAGTACCAATGAAGTTGGGTAATGCCGATGGAGGAAAGGCTAACTACCAGTTATCACCCTTGCTAGGGACACATTTACTACACTTAGAGGTAGGAATAATAAATGGAGACAAAACTAGGAAGGATAGCAGAATTAGCAAAATCTGATCCTAAGAGATTAGCAAGGTTTTGTGAATGGTAACTAGGAGGAGCCGTGTGCGTTGGAGCAGCCGTCAAGGCTGAAAATCTAATGGAGTGAAAGTCTCCTGTTGTCAATTGACCGATTCAGACAACTAGCATATCCGATGCGTGAGGAGGTAACAAATCACGTTCTGCTCGGACGTAAAAGCCATAGCTGCCTATATTACTCAGAGAATATAAGGTAGGAACAGTCAGTATGGCAAGCAAACCTAGAGGCCAGAAGGAATTAACGAATACTCCAGTCCCGAAATGGCTCCCCCTTCAGAATCTGTTGAAGGGAATGTTGCGATTCGCCGACCCATTGACGCATTGGGGAAGGCCGAAGCCCTATAGGAAGAAACGGTTAAATGCACTATAGGGGAAGCCGGGATATGGGCTCTAGCATCTAGGGAAAGATTTTCAGAGATAACGACTGGAAGGTCCTACTTCCAGCTGGGACGACAACAACCAGCAAAGACCAGTCATATAAGGTACCACCGAAATTGATTGGAGGATTTAGGACTGACGGATGAGGTCGTAGTAGCTATGAGGAAAGGGTAATGCTTTTCTAAATGTGTAGAAACATATTTCAACAATGGTAACACCAAAGTTGAGCAAAGGACCTCTGGGCACTTGGATGCCAAGGGATTGTAAATAGGACACAGAGCCTAATAGTAATAGTTATTCGTCCCGAAAATGGCTAATTATGTAGTAAACCTTTTTATTGATGGGGGAATATGGGTGTCGCCATTTAATCCTAGGATAATAAGGGAAGGCTCATTTATTATATATCCAAGGTCAGAACCGGACTCGGGAAATCCGACCGTCCGGGATCGCAGGGAGGCTTCAGGAAACGTGACTTTAATTAGTTTGCGCGCCTGAATTCTATCCAGACAATAGCGCAAGCACGGTTCTGTGAGGGGGAGGAACACAATCTACCGTAAGGTAGAGAGGTTCCTTTCTACTCGACTAATTTAATAGGAAGTTATCGTTAATGAAAACAAAAAGAAAAGGAGCATCTATTAGTCATAATTAGAAGCCCTTTTATTACCTGTAGGAAATCATTAATATTTCAAATCGACACACTTGCAAAAAAATTCATTATGGATTGCTGCAACAGCTCTTTTTTCATCATGAGCCTTTACACCAAATACTAAACTTATCTGAGATGATCCTTGATTCATATGTATCATTTCAATATTAATTCTTTTTTCTGCAAGAACCCTCGCTGCTCTGGCAATGCTTTCAGCATTATGATGCATTTTTCCTCCGATAAGCATAATTAAAGCAATATTACGTTCAATAGTCACTTTATCTGCCGAAAGTTCCGTACTAATCCGTTGTATTAGTTTACTTTCTATTATCTGATCTAATTGATTTTCATGTATAACAAGATTAAGAGCATCAACCCCCGATGGTATATGCCTATAATAAAGTTGAAAATCTTCAAGGATCTGAAGCAGCTTTCTTCCAAACCCAACTTCTTTATTCATTCTATACTTGCTAACATAAATGATGCAAAAATTATTTTCACTGGAGATTTCAACTACTGGTTCATTTTTATTATCATGAGTATTAGTCATTTTAGTACCTGAGACCGCAGGTTGAGATGTATTTTTTAAGTTTGTTTTTACTAACGTATCTGATGCTAATGAACTCTCTCTAAAGTTTACACCCTTCATCTCATCATCCCCTAATAGTCATTAACTTTTTATTATTTCCTCGTTTATATTCCAAACACAAAAAACCTCTTCTACAATAAATAAGAAGAGGTCATAACAAACTATTTCATTCCTCCCCTTATCTTCCAGAAACAATTCTGCAGAAATTAGCACCTTTTCAAGTAAAACTTGAAGGTTGCTGGGCTTCATAGGGTCTGTCCCTCCGCCACTCTGGATAAGAGTTTTTAATATAGTCACTTTAATTATTTATAAAAATATACCAGAAGGATATTTCTTAGTCAATCCTTAACTAGTACACTGATAAAAAATCATTTAATAAAATGCCTACTGATGAGGTCAACCATTCTAACACGAAGTGTTGAATACATGGATAATCGAATTAGTCGTTACAGTATGAAAATGGGACAATGTGAAATCACAGGAGTTTTCCTCAAAGCTAGTGATGTACATTGCCATCACTACATTCCTATTCACCTTGGCGGTGACGATTCATTCAATAATTTAAGAATTATCCATAAAGATGTACACATAGCTATTCATCAGACAGACCAAACGGCAATTAAGTCACATTTAATGGAATTTACAACTGACAATTCGATTATGAATAAATTAAATAAATACCGTGAAAAATGCGGTTTGGAACCCATTAAGTAGACCAAAACCTAAGTAACATGGAACTTATAATCTAGTATGAATATTTAGATGGAACGCGGAATGATGGGAAACTATCACGTTCCGTGTGGAGCAGGGGAAAAGCTGGAGATCACTTCAAACGCTTACCTATTGCAAACTTTAATTAATCACCGGGTTGCGGTTACTGTAGTGGTCACCAGTTTTTAGCTAGGTAATTCATATTATATTTCACACAAAAAGAGCCAGGATGTCCTAGCTCTTTGTTTTATAATTTCCTTTTATATAAATCGTGCGTCTCTATAAATAAATTCTCCATTGGAATCTGTCTCGTAATCAAAACAAGTTAATTGAAAAGGCACACTATCCTTGGATTGTTCCGAATCTAAAATTTCAATATCATTTTCAAAAAGTAATGATTCAATCTGTTGAATGGTCTTACCTTCTGGAAATTTGAGTTGAGAAATTACAGTTTCTTTATCATGCTTATCCTTCAGAACAACATTGGTATTAAACAACATTTGAATTGGAGGAATATCATAGTCGTTAAACCTTTTTGAAAATTTACTGTTGTTTTCGAAAATGGATTTAATTTCTTTTAATAAGTCATCACTAATTGTTTCACAAAAAGAAATTGAACAAGAATCCCAACTTACAGAGGGTTTTAATTTATTAGTAAATCCCTTTTTTAAAACTGCAATCGGTTGATGGTTCTTAAATTCGAATATCTTTTCAACTCGATAAATTCCAGCACTATATTGAGTTACCCAATCACCAATTTTTAGCTGCATTTTCTACAACTCCATTTATTCATTTGAAAATATTTTAACATATAAATCCATTCACTATTTAATGAATTTTTCTAAAGTAAAACTATCCATTGGATGGTTAGCAAGATGGTTAAAGGAATTAACTTAACAACTTTTTGTTTAGAACTTTGTGAAGAACTGTACTTACGCTAACGGGTAGCGATTGTTCAATAAGAACAGTCGCTTTTTGTTCTAAGAACATTTCAATTGGGCTTAAAAATTTTTTTTGCAAGTAAAGGGAACTCCTGGGGAAAATAAACAAAATAAATATACTCAAAAAGGCTGTTGATTAGATGAAAATAAGGTGGACCTTAACCATATTCATTGTGTTATTAATTACCATTGTTCCTTTTGCATCGGCTGCTGCTCCTTTTAAGGTATTTGTGAATGGGCAACCAATTTTCGGTCCTACTTCCATTGTACAGTTCATAGGAGGGTCTCCCTACGTTGCTATTGATGAGATAAGTAGCGAACTTAAATTGAATGTCGAATATGATGGGAAAAAGAAAACTCTTCATATTTCGAATATAGGAGAACCTCAATCGGAAGTAGTAGCCACACTAAAGAAAGCAAAAGCGACCCTTTATGCTACAAAAAGAGAAGGGAATTTAGAAAAATTAAGATTGGAGATAGATGGGAAAATTAGATGGTTCCCTGACTGGAAAAATTCTGATTTTCCATCATTTGGTCCGAGGTTATTTTTTGATGATCTTAACCAGGACGGAAAAGAAGAGTTAGTCATCTTATTAACAACAGGACATGGTACAGGAATAATGATTACAGAAGCTCATGTACTACAGAAAACGAAGACAAACATTGGAGAAATATATGAAGAAAAGCTAATTGATAATCCAGTGGCAATCATAAATAAGAATGTAAAAACGAAAAAAATATCTAATGACCAAGTTGAGATAACGATTGGTAAGAAGAAAATAAATGATACTTTTTATGAATACTTGAAACATGAGACAATTGATTTTTCTGTATATAAAAACGAACTGGTGGTTTATATGAGTGGTCAACTTTCTCCCTCAACAGAAGGCGGAATTCTGATTACCTATCAATTCAAGGATAATATGTACCAATCAAAAAAGATAGAATACTTAAAAAAGCGTCCAGATTTTATAATGGAGAGTTCTTTTCAATAAATATAAATTATTATTAAGTTGTTTATGAATTTTTTCGTTTTGAATTAAACGAGGAGAAATACTTAATTAGAAATTCTCTTTTGCTAAATCAACGGATGCGGTAGTTCTCCAAGCAATAAGGAACAATAGCAATCACTATCATTTTCTTGATCTTCCACAAACGGGCGCTTTCCTGAAAAAAGGAACAGTGCTTATTTTCATTATAAGGACAGATTGTTGAGTTAAAAGAAGGAATTTTAGTGGATAAAAATAGAAGTATTAATAAGGGATGATTTGATCCAAAGATAGTGTAAAATTGTGGGGAACATATTGTATTTATATTCTTATTAAAATAGGTAGGAGGGATTGTAAAATGGAAAAGATCAATGACCTTGTGGCAGAACGAAGAACTTATAGTGCAATTCAAGATACTCATTCTCATTGTTATGCACAGCTAATTTTACCTCTTCAAGGGCAACTGTCAATAATTGCGGGAGCACAGGAACTTCGACTGGATCATGAAACATTATTTTTTCTCCCTCCCAAGTGTTTACATACTTTTCATTCATCTGTACGTAATGAGTTTTTGATTTTAGATATCCCTCATTCTATGCTTACCAAAAGTGTGTTACATAATAGGGGATATTCATGGAAATTAAATAATCAATGGAAAGGTATTCGATATCTTATCCTAAATGAAATCGACCATAAACCTATAAATCAATCTGCGCTTAAGGAACTATATCCATATATTTCATTTTATTTACTTCAAGATCAACAACCTAAATCAATCAGTTATATCCATGAACATTATAATGAGAAAATTACCGTACAAAAATTAGCATCTCTTGAACATTATAATCGTTCATATTATTCCTATTGGTTTCTGAAAGAAACAGGAACATCCCCTTCAACATATATACAGGAAGTACGTTTGAATAAAGCAAAAGAATTGCTCCGTAGTACAGATTTACCTATTATACACATTGCAATCCAAGTCGGATTAGAACATCAATCCTCGTTAACTCGTTTGTTCCAAAAATATGAGGGAATAACTCCTAGCCAATTCCGAAAAGAAACCAGGATTTTAGAAATATAACCTCGATAAATCTGTAAAATTTGTCTAAAATTATCAAGTTAAACGATGCCAATGGATGCCATTGTATTATGATTTTTAGTAACACTATTTATTTGGTGTGGTTTATGTTTTATCGTTTTTACGCGACTTCAGAAGTCGTTCCAATAAACAAACAATTAATAACCCATTAAAAAATGACATTTGGTTAAAAGGTTCTGATATTTAGTCAAAATTCTTTATACCCATGAATGTAAAATTAAATATGGATCTGCTTGGTTGAAGGTCCAATACCCTTGATAACTGTGATTATGTTTTAGTCATGGTTATTTTTTTTGATAAACCATTTAAGGAGCAAAATGATGAAAACAGTATTGGGCTTATTTTTTACACTCTTATGGTCATCTGCAGCGATAGCCACAAAGTTTGGATTAAACTCTACAACCCCTTTGGTATTGGCTACTACTCGCTTTCTGATTGCTGGAGTGTTGCTATTTCTGTATGTTTACCTGTTTCATAAAAAATATCCTTGGCCTAAGACACAGGAGTGGCGGCCACTAATTATCTTAGGGTTATTAAATACAACAATTTATTTAGGTGCAACCTTTTGGGCATTGAAATATGTATCGGCAGGCTTATTTAATTTATTTGTTACAACAAATCCATTTGTGGTTGCTATCTTGTCTAATATTTGGTTAAAACGAAAAGTTTCATTAAAAGAATGGATCGGAATGATTGTAGGAGGTATGGGATTGGTAATTGCCACATGTCCATCTTTTACAAGCAATGAGGTAAAATTATTTGGATTGGTTATTTTAGGAATAGGAATGGTATCAATGGCAATTGGGAGTGTTTATTTTAATAAAGTAAATTTAAATCTACCTAGTATTGTTATTAATACTTGGCAAGTGTCAATTGGTGGAGTTGTGTTAATCCCTATAACCTATATCCTCGAAAAAGATCATTACTTTTTAATATTGGATTTTAATCTATTTGTATCATTAATCTGGTTAGTGTTCATTATTTCTATCGGTTCGATGTTGCTTTGGTTTTACCTTTTGAAACAGGATACGGTAAGGGCTAACAATTGGTTATTTATGACCCCAATTTTTGGATACGTATTAGCCGTAATTTTATTAAATGAATCTATTACTATGTTTAATATTACAGCAACAGTATTTGTTGTAGCTGGTTTACTAATTTCAGGTAATATAGCGATCCGTCCTAAACGGTAGCTGCGGAACTTATATCAAAACACAGTATTGCTTTTTCATTAAGGATAACGCTTTATAATTGGACTGTTGACTAATTACAGGTGATTCATACCAGAAAGCTGGAATGACGCGTGTAAAATAGAAAAATGGTTTTCAAAATTTTTGAATAAATACTGGAAATCAATTTCTTTCTGTTATATAATTAAAAATAATTAAATTAATTGTTATATAACAAAGGGAGGAAGCGGATTTGTTAAAAATAGACGCAATAGCACGTAGAATATTAGGTTGGAAATTAAATAGATGGGATAGATGGTATGATTATGAAAAGGGAATTTTCATCCATGATTCGGAGTTTCAGCCCGAGCAAAACCTTGATCATGCCATGCGAATCGTTGAAAGATTAGAAGAGTTAGGATTCACTTATACAATAAAAGGGGTTTCCAAGGTTTGCATTAATGACATTTGTGCAACTGGCGATACGTTGGCACAAGCGATTACGAATGCTGCTTACTCAATCATCGAACATACTTCAATTGCTGATAGCACTAGAATGTGGCCGAAATTATGCTAAAACTCCATTCAACCTTCTGAGGAGGTGCGGGAGGATCTGTTTGTATTTATTATGCGACCTGAATAGGCTCATCAGGCTGTCGAGATGTTCTCGACAGCCTTTTACTTTCTTTTAAGAATTAGAAAGACAAGAACTTCCTATATTAAAGGGGGGGTAGGAAATATCGAAACGGTATTATTATTTCCTTCCTCTTATATATTTTGAAAGTGCTCTAGTTTATAATTTTGAGTACAATTAATTTTGGTGAAAGTGATTACAACAACTATAATGAAAATTGAGGTTGAACAAAAAGAAGATGGAAAGGACTTACACAATGACATTTTTAGGAAAAATAAAACCGTACTTAACTAGCAATGATCCTTTAATTCAAGAAACTGTACTTCATGCACTACACGATTTTCCAAACGTACCGGAAGAATGGACGATAGAATTATTAAAGGAAGCTTTTAAAAACAAAGAGAAGCAAACTTCCATTCTAATCTATGTAGATAATCAAACGATAAATGAAGAGGCAGTCAAGGTTCTAATCGAAAATATCCCAATGATGGATAAGTCCAAAATGCATTTAGCAGTGAAATTGTTAGACCATATTGATCCAGAACTTGCTCTAAAATATAGGGAGCCACTGGAAAGATATATTAGGAAGGAAATGTGGTCGTTCTATGAGTTTTTAATAAATGGGACGGAAGAAGTAATATGCTCAGAATACGCTGCAATATTAAATGCCCTTGAACGTGCTGACTCTTACCAGCATGACGTATACATAAAAGCGAAAAAACTGGCAGCATGCATTGCTCAACATGGCTGGGTCACAGAAGATGAAATAGACTTGATTATTCAAGCGGAATTAAACGAACAATGGTTTTCTTTTGAGGGTATTTTAACAGTTTATATGATTGGACTGCTAAAACTTAAAAAGCAAATCCCATTTCTTGCAAGCTTGTTAGTACGTGATGACGATATCTTGTTAGAAGAAGTCTCTAATGCGTTAATTCGTTTTCAAACGGATGAGGTGGTTAAGGCGGTAGCACCTTATTTACAGAGGGAGGATTCGATTATTTTTGCAAGCTCCATTGTTGAAAATATTAAAACAGAGCTCGCTGTTCAGGTTTTAAGAGAGACCTATCAATGTACAGAAGAGTTGAGTGACCAAGATTTACTTGTCGAAGCACTCTGTCATCAGCTATCTAAAGAGGCACTTCCCGAAATTAGCGACCATATGAAAAAGGAGTATTTCTCAACTCTTGTTGATATTGAACAGACAGTTTATGGATTTTATTCCATTTTAGGCGAGGGTCACCCTGAGCTAGAGGAGTGGAGACTAGCAGCAATGGAAAGGGAAATGGATTTTAGAAACGAAAGTAAGCAGGGGAATTTACTTCAAAACGTTCCTTTTCAAAAGGAAAATAAAGTAGGCCGAAATGATCCATGCCCCTGTGGAAGCGGCAAAAAATATAAAAAGTGCTGCGGAAAATAAATGGATGTGAAAATCTACTGATCCTTTACCACCATGAGTAAAGGAAGTTGGAAATGCAGTTTTAAGCGCCGTTAGGCGTTTTTTCTTTTTTATATGTTAAATATTTTTGCCTTCAACTACTCTATCTTTAACCCCTTTTTTAGAAAGATAAATAAAAAACCCCTTATTTTTATATCCGATTAATAGCTATTAATTTATTTAAATCCATCATAGATAAACAGAATGAAATGAAAATTAATTATTGTTAATATTCTGAATAATAGGTTGACAAAAAAGTTACTCATGAGTTATTATTTTTATTGTATTCACTATCTAAATAGAGTTATTTCGCGTTAATTTTTATTTCTCAAAACCCCTGAATTATTGGGATAAGTAAAAACGAACGGCTTTAGCTGGATTCCTTGATCTACCATCAAAAAATTAGAATACAACGTTACCCTTCATTTTAACAAACCTCATGAAGCATAAGAGTAATTAATCATTTGTCTACTACCTGATTTAGAAAAACGCATGAGCGTGTTCTCCAAAAAAATATAGCACTGTTACAAAACATCCTCTAAAGTAACCGGATTTATATAACTGGTAGTCTATTATTTATATTCAACCATTTTTTCGGTAAAAGAATATCATCTATAGCTGTTAGAAAATTTAAAAGGGGCATTATCTCTTTTTAAATTTTTTTGTCCTGATAGGACTATTTCAGGTTGTGAATTTTAAATTTATTTAGAAGGAGCTTGATATTATGCCCGCATGGAAAGTGAATGGTGTTGTAAAAGGAATGGCAAAATCATGGAGAGATCAGTATCCGGTACTCAATGAGAAAGTTGAAAAGGTAAAGGCTCCCTTCAACAGGGGGATTCAATGGGAAGGCGCTGAGATATATGCCTATAAAGACAGACCAAATAGTATTACGGAGGTTCTTGAAAAAAATATAAAAGATTTTCCAGATAAAGAAGCATATGTTTTTCATCCAACAGGAATTCGGATGACGTGGAAAGAAGTAGGTCTTAAAGTAAATAGTGTAGCTCATTCATTAAGATACAAATACGATTTTAAGAAAGGCGATCGTTTAGCCATCATTACCGGAGGAAGTCCAGAATATATTTTTAGTTTTTTCGGTGCAATAAAATTGGGTGGAATAGCTGTACCAATTAATTTAGGTCTGGCTTCTGAAGGTATTGCTACACAAGTAAATAAAGTAAGATCTAAAATCTTAGTGGTTTCACCTCACATGTGGGAAAAAGTAAAAGAAATCAGAGATAAATTACAACATGTAGAAGAAATTTTTGTTACTGGTAACCAAAAGGTATCGGAAAAATGTGTGCCATTTTCAGACCTATTAAAATATGAAAATCAAATAGAAAATGTTTCGGAAGAAGTAGATGAATGGGACTTGTGTGCAATTTCCTTTACTTCTGGTACAACTGGAAGCCCAAAGGGAACGATGACATTACACTCGAATGCTTTAGCTTGTGCTCAAACAATACAAGATATGGTTTATGGGTTATCGTCTGTAGATGTAAATATCTGTATGCCTCCTTTGTACCATAATACAGCTGTTTATTGTGATATTATGCCTGCGCTATTGGTTGGGGCAAAATGCGTTATAATGGAAGCGTTTTCTCCGTTAGATGCGATTAAATTAATCGAAAAAGAAAAAGCTACATTTGCAGTAGCAGCACCAATCATGCTCACATTTATCATGAATCATCCTGAATTTAAAAAACATGATTGTTCTTCATTAACGAAACTAGTATTTGGAGGACACGCATCTTCTGAAAGTTTTATCAATC
The DNA here is from genome assembly GCF_937468385.1 of Neobacillus rhizosphaerae. Lineage (GTDB taxonomy): Bacteria > Bacillota > Bacilli > Bacillales > Cytobacillaceae > Neobacillus > Neobacillus rhizosphaerae. The sequence continues at coordinate 164,809 of NZ_CALBWS010000003.1, read as the reverse complement.
AGCTTATGAAAGAATTTTCACTTATTGCGGCAGTAAATGCTGGCTCCGTTTCAGAAAGTACTGCAACAGGCTTCGGATTGCCAACGGAAGATACAATTAGAAAGATTACTTCCTGTGGATTAGCTACTGCTTGTACTGAAATTACTGTTTTTGATGAAGAAGGGAATGAACTTACCGAACGTGATCAAATTGGCGAAGTAGCTTATAAAGGACAGCAAACGAATGCCGGATATTGGGAAGATAAAGAAAAGACGAACGAAACTTTTCGTAAGGATGGATATGTGCTTTCCGGCGATTGGGCAAAAATTGATGAAGAAGGCTACCTTTGGCTGCTTGATCGTAAGAAAGACATGATTGTAAGAGGCGGACAGAACGTTTATTGTATCGGAGTGGAAAATCAATTATATCTAAATGATAAAGTTTTAAGAGCGGCAGTAGTCGGTGTACCCGATCAACTTTTTGCTGAGAGAGTCAAAGCAGTAATTGTGCTTAAACCTGGTCAAACTAGTACTCCACAAGAAATAAGGGACTATTGCAGCAAACTTGTGACCTATTATGAAGTACCAGAATATGTCGTTTTTGCTAAGGAACTACCGGCAAATCCTGCTGGAAAAGTTTTAAAACAGAGTCTGGTTGATTTTTGGGGAGTACTTGACGACGAAGAAAATGCAGGTAAAATATTCCATAAGTTTATGGAAAGCATACCATCAAAATTGTTGGATCGTGAGCTAATAAAAATAGAGGGAACTTCTTTGACACCAAATCAGGTGTTTGAACACTTAAAAAATAATACTGATTTTAGTAAGAAAATGGCAGAGTTATTTAAAAAAGATGGCATTGTAGAATTTCTTAAACCAGATGAAGCTAGATTTAAGAAAAGTCCAATAGCAGTGGACAATAAGCGATAATTTCATCAGCATGTCAACAAGCATAAATAAGGAAATTTTTCTTTTTAAAATTAGCAGAATAGCAAAGTAATTTTCAACTTGGGAACATTCTTATTAATTCAGGAGGAATTATCAAATGCCATTAATAGAAGATTTACTAGATAAAGAAGTTGTTAATAATCCATATCCATATTTTCATCAATTACGTAAAGAAGATCCAATATATTGGAATGAACGATGGAATGGTTGGGTTTTTACACGATATCATGATATTAGCAAAATACTAATCGATAACCGTTTTACCGCTGAACGGATTAGACCTTCAAAAAATATGCCGGAACAGATGGTGCTGGACATGGCTTCTACGTATGAGATTCTTTCAAAATGGATGGTGTTTAATGATCCACCTAATCATACCAGAATTCGGATGTTGGTAAACAAAGCATTTACACCAAAAGCAGTCGAAGAAATGCGCCCGTTTATGCACGAAATTACTGATTATTTGTTGCATCACGTACAAAGTAAGGGAAAAATGGATGTTATCAGTGATTATGCCTTTCTACTACCCATTTTGGTCATCTCTAAAATGCTTGGGTTACCTGATGAAGACAGAGATTTATTAAAGCAATGGTCTGACGATTTGTTGTTGCTTGTTTTTGGAGCGGTAAAAGAAACCAATAGACATGAACGGGCAAAAAATGGCTTGCAGCAAATGGTTTATTATTTAGAAGATGTGATTCAGGCTCGTCATAAAAATCCACAAAATGATTTGATTACAGCGCTTGTAACTGCAAAAGAAAAAGGTGATGTCCTTTCTATGGGTGAGGTGATCTCTACATGCACTTTGCTTATATTTGGCGGACATGAAACAACAACTAATTTAATTGCAAACGGTTTATATTCACTTCTAAAAAATCCTGCCCAGCTAGAAAAATTAAGAGCAAACCCATCACTAATTCATTCAGCGATTGAAGAATTAATTCGTTATGAAGGCCCCAGTAAAGCAATTATGAGAATAGCCAAGGAAGATGTTGAAATAGCTGACAAAGAAATTAAAAAGGGCCAACGTGTTCTATTAATGCAAAACATAGCAAATCGTGATCCCGAAGTATTTGAATATCCGGATAAATTAGATATAACAAGACAGTCCAATCATCACCTCGGATTTGGCAAGGGAATTCACTATTGCTTAGGAGCTCCTTTAGCCAGACTCGAATCAACGATAGCGATAAATCAAGTTTTAAAGCATCTTAAAAATATTCAATTAGAAAGGACAGACTTGGAGTGGCAACCAAACATTATCAGCCGAGCATTAAAGCAGTTACCGGTAATTTTCGACTAATTTTCCGAGAGGGATGGATTGAGCATGGGCAATAGAATTAGGGTATATGTGGACAAAAATAAGTGCATAGGGTCGACAACATGTATTTATTATGCGGCACAGACATTTACATTAGATTCAGAGGGAAAATCAACAGTCGTGAATGTAGATGGAAATGATAGTAATAAAATTCAAGAAGCAGCTGATAGTTGTCCGATAAACGCCATCACGATTGTAAAGGATGAATAATAATTTTTTGGAGGAGAAAACCATAGTATGAATGATGTTGTAATTTGTGGTATCGGTATGACACAATTTGGTAAGTTTCTTAATAAAGGTCTTAAACAGCTCGGTAGTGAAGCGATCATAAAGGCTCTAGATGATGCTGGAATCCCAAGGGAAGCAATCCAAGCAGCATACGTTGGGAATGCGGTAGCTGGAGTGGTAACTGGTCAGGAATCGATTAGAGGTCAAGTCGTCCTCCGTTCTGTTGGTATGGGTGGTATACCTATTTTTAACATTGAGAATGCTTGTGCAAGTTCCTCCTCTGCACTGCATCTAGCATCAGTTGCTATAAAAGCAGGCATGTATGATTGTGTATTAGTTCTCGGTGTTGAAAAAATGACACATGAAGACCGAACAGTCACGATTAAAGCTTTTGAAGGTGGAGTAGATGTTGAAGAGATAAAGGATGCAATAGATGCTTCGAACAGGTCTCATAGTATTTTTATGGATGTCTATGCCAAGAAAGCTAGAGAATATATGAATCGATCGGGTGTCACTAAAAATCACTTAGCGATGGTGGCTTCTAAAAACCACACAAATGGAAGTAAAAATCCTTTTGCTCAAAGATCCAAGCCAATAACGATTGAAGAAGTACTTCTTGACCGGGTAGTCGCTGAACCCTTTACCAGATATATGTGTTCTCCAATCAGTGATGGTGCAGCCGCAGTTGTTCTATGTTCTGCAAACTATGCAAAAAAATTAACAAATAAACCGATTTATGTCGCTGCATCTGTTATCCTTTCAGGAAAAGAACATTCCATAGGGGAACCGAATGTAATAGAAGAAACCAGTAGAGCTGCATATCAAACCGCAAGTGTTGGGCCAGAAGAGATTGATGTTTTTGAGGTTCATGATGCAGCTGCATCAGCGGAATTGATGGCTTACGAAGAGCTGGGTCTATGTAAATTTGGTGAGGCTGGAAAATTAATAGAAGAAAAGATTACACATATTAATGGTCTAAAACCCGTTAATCCGAGTGGAGGGCTTGAAGCAAAAGGTCATCCAGTTGGTGCGACTGGACTTGGTCAGATTTGTGAGTTGGTAAATCAAATTCGAGGTACAGCTGGTTTTACTCAAGTTCAAAATGTAAAGATGGCATTAGCGCAAAATGCAGGTGGTATGTTTGGACTGGAAAATGCCGTCGCAGCTGTCACTATTCTAAAAAAATAAAGCAATGATTTATTAATAACAGCGGGAAACTTGTCAAGCCCTTTATAAAAATGAGTACTTAGTAAATGTTTTTCATTTATTGGGTACTCATTTTGTTAATAAAGTTGGATAAAATGTAACAAAACTGAGAGGAATCATCCTCCATTAACCGATTACAAGAATATAAAAAAATATCATGGAAGTAGTTTGTAATATAACTAGTTTAGGAGCAATTATTTAAAAAAGAAGGATTTTCTTGTAAAATGGTGAAAATATATACTTGACTCTTGCAAAAATATTGTCATTTAAAAATATTTTGTTTTTTGTTAATAATGGAGGAAAAGTGTTGTGGATTTTATTAATAATTTTACAAAAGAAACTAAACCTGAAGATGTTAGCGAACGAATACATCAAAATAGGGTGAATCAGAAAAGAGAAATAATAAAAACAGCATTTAATATGTTTGCTAAAAAAGGCTACTATAAAACAACATTAGAAGATATTGCTTCAGAAATGGGGATAACTAGAGCTGCTTTGTATCGATATTTTTCATCCAAAAATGAATTATTATTTAATTGTTACAAGGTGGTATTTGATTATTGGCTAGAAAAACTCGAGCAACCAAAATCTATTCAAGACCCACAGACACGTCTCACAAAAATGCTAGAAGCACATATTCTATTATTTCTTGAGGATTTTCCGTTTTCTATTCCAACATTAAGTTCAGATGATTCTTCTCCGCCCGAATATAAAGACCAAATTATCAAATTTAAAAAAGCGATTGTAGAACCTTATTTACTATGTTTACGGGAATGGCGTATAAAAAATCCTGACCAACTTAAATCAATCGACGATAAAATCATTATCAATACTCTTTTCAGTTCGGCAAATTCGGTTCCATTATGGTGGGACAGCAAAAGCGATCCTAAGTTGGTTGTAAAACAAGTTGTCTCTATATTAATGGATGGAATCCAGAAAAACCATTAAGCAGTAATTCTTAATTTTTACATTATTAAAGATGAAAAAGAAAATGATGGGGCTGCCGATAGATTAAATTTGTTATTTCAACTTTGAGCCATTTCTTTTTACGGCTAGAATCCATACATTAAAGAGCCTTATTTACCAGAAATCATTAACTCAGATAAATTGACAGGTTTGAGGTCGGGGGTTCGAACCCCTCACAGGTCATCATAACAGAACCTTGGTATCCTTTTTGATATCAAGGTTTTTTCGTTGTAACAGGATGTTTAGTTTGACGTAATACAGCTGAAGTGGCAACAAAAATCATAAAAAGTAAAAAAAGATGTGGGGTTCAAAATATTTCCGAGAATTTAAAATTATCTATTCTATTTGCAATATAACCGAGTAGATTAACTTTTTCACCTTGTTCATGATAATCAAGAAAAATACCAGGGTTATCTGTCGATCCAATAACTGTTTTGTTCTGAATCTTTAAGCCTTCTTTCTCTAAGTTATACTCAAGGTAATTTGGATATAAGACATGTTGATGTGAATTCGGATATAAGGTACGAAAATTTAGTAAAGAGGTTGCACCTTCATGGTAGTATAGATAGTTACCAATAACCTTAGTATCTTGATTTATATAATTTTGTAATAAGGTAATGGGGAAGACATTCATATGCGAACAAATATCGTTAGTGGTAATACTATCTATAATGACATCTATTGACCCTGGTTTAAGAGGAAGAGTATAGTCAGTATTTTGAATATAAATGACACGAAGTTTTGGATTGATTCTTTCAATAAAATTCCTCAATTTTTTAATCATAGTCAAAGAGAAACCACAAAATATATAAAAGGTGTCAAGGTCAAGTGACGATATGTACTTTGGTAAGGATGCAGAAATATCAATATTTGTTTCAATTACGACTTTATTAGATAAATTTTGTTCCTTCAATAACTTAATTATCCATTGATCTCCTTTTTCCCTTAAACTGACAAAGTTTGGGTTGAATTCTTTCATTGTTTCATCATTTAGGATACAGTAGGGAGATTCCTCTAAATTTGAAGTAATAATTATTCCATCTTGTATCGAGGTAAAGTAACCGCATGAACAAGTTAGTTTTGCTGCAGAAATTGAACTGTTCAATATGGACGCATCAGTAATAATTAATGGGATTTTACAATACGGACAATAAAAAAATGGAACAAATGAAATTGGGACACCTATAGAACTACATGGAACATTAGGCTGATCGAGGGATTGTAACTTATTATCCACGAGTCTAATGAATCGGTTTAGTTCCCTTTTTTCATCTAAAAAATTGTTTTTCTTATCCAATAAGAGTTTTTTGTAATAACCAATGTCAATATTCATCGTTAAACGTTTGTACGAAAGGAATTGTTGAATTTCTTTTAATGAGAATTGCAGAATCTTTAGTTCTACTATTAATTCCATGTCATCGAGGCAGGATTGATTCATATGAAACTGGGCCCCATTTTTCTCCGGAACTAATAACCCTAGTTCAATATAGTAACGAATAGTGTCGACAGAAACATTAAAAAGTTTAGCAAAAGATCCGATTTTCAATTATACCCCTCCAAGCTACAAAAAAAGTGGTCTTTAACTCCATATTTTTAAGAAATAATCCAATAATATCCTATTGACATAAAGTTAAACCTAACAATTATTATAAGTATAACGAATTTACATAACAATACAAAAATATAGAAAATTCTAAATATATTTATTCCTGAAATTACATTATAAAGGAGGAAATTGTGTGGCTGCTGATATTGTATTTCTAAATGGTGAGGTTATAACAGTAGATCATAAAAACAATGTTGAACAATCGATTGCTATTAAAGGGAACAAAATTATTGCTGTAGGATCAAATCAGGTTACAAGTTCTTATATTACTGAGAAAACAAAGGTTATTGATTTGCAAGGAAAAACCGTCCTTCCAGGGTTTATTGATTCGCATCTACATATCCTACACGGAACGAATAAATTAGGAGTCGATTGTAAAGAGCTACAAATCAAGTCAATAAAAGACCTTCTACAAGCTCTTAAGGCAAAAAAATTAGAAACACCAACCGGACAATGGATTAGAGCTTCAGGATTTAACGAAATGACAATATTGGAGGGAAGATATCCAACAATAGATGAATTAAATGAAATTTCTAAGGAACACCCCATCTATATTTCTCGAACATGTAACCATATATGCGTGGTAAATAGTAAAGCGCTAGAGATAGCGGGTATTAATGAAAATACAACTGATTATGAGAATGATCAAATTGAAAGAGATCAGACAGGTAATTTAACTGGGAGATTAATTGAGAGTACAAATATGAAGATGGCTGAGGTAGCAAAATATTCTGGTGAAGAATTGCTTAGATCTTTTAAACTAGCATCTGATGAGTTCCTCTCCTTTGGGATTACAAGTATTCATGATGCCGGCGGGCATGGTCCAGATCATTTCAGAAACATTTTCTTGGCAGTACAATCTGGAGAGGTTCGGGTTCGTGTATATGCAATGATATGTTCGTTGAATAATTCGGAAGAGTTTATTGACAAAATGATTGATGCTGGAATTGTTACTGGTATAGGTGACGATAAGTTTAGAGTTGGACCAGCTAAAATATTTACTGATGGAAGCAGTAGTGGTCCTACTATCGCAACAAGAAAACCTTACACTAGTAATCCAAATGATTATGGAATACTTTATTATACTCAAGAAGAAATTGATAAGATTTTAACCAAAGCACATCAAAAGGGATATCAGATAACAGCACATGCTCAAGGAGATCGAGCAATTGAAATGGTTCTGAACAGTATTGAGAGTTTACAGAAAAGGTATCCTCGAAAAAACTGTCGGCATCGTATTGAACATGCTGGAATTACTGAACCAGACTTACAGGAGCGCATGAAAAAACTTGATGTCATTCCTATTCCGAATCCTCCATTCTTTTATGAATTTGGTGAGTGTTATATCAAGAATTATGGAAAGCGCGTAGATCATATGTATCCTCTACGTGATTTCTTGAATCAAAAGATTATAGCTGCTGCTGGTTCTGATTGTCCTGTAACCTCCTGTAATCCGTTATTAGGAATCCATGTTGCCGTAAATAGAAAAAGCAAAAATGGTATTAATGTAGGTAGAAATCAACGAATCAGTGTATTAGAAGCAATTCGTATGTATACATGGAATGGGGCTTATGCAAGCTTTGAGGAAGAGCGTAAGGGAAGTCTCGAAGTAGGGAAACTTGCGGATCTCGTAGTATTAGATAACAGCCTTCTGAATGCAGAAGATCAGAATATTAAAGATTTAACAGTAACCATGACTATAGTCGATGGAGAAATCCTATTTGAGAGAAGCACCTCTAAATATGAAAATATAAAACAATAAATTAAATAACTACTAAAAGGAGACAATTTTCATGAGTACTTTATCATTATGGAAAGCTACAGCCAATCCCCCCAAAAAACGTCCTGTACTTTTGGGGGATGAAAATACTGATGTAGTCATTGTTGGAGCCGGTTTTACCGGTATATCTGCTTCCCTCCACTTACAGAAAAAGGGATACAATACTATCGTTTTGGAACAAGAAACCGTGGGATGGGGAGCAAGTGGTCGTAACGGTGGGATGCTATTGCCTGGATACAAACCTACATTAATGGAGCTAGCCGATAAGTGGGGCTTGGATGAAGCAAAGCAACTTAACGAACTTTCATTAGAGAGTCTACAACTTGTTGAGCAATTAATAAATGATTATCAGATTGATTGTTCCCTCCAAAAAACAGGACATGTTGTAGCTGCTTTTAAAGCGAAGCACTTTGAGGGGATGAAAAAAGAAAGTGAGTTCATCAATAAGCATTTTGGATATGAAACAAAAATAATAGAGAAAAATCAAATGGGTGAGGTTATTCATTCCACAGCCTATTACGGCGGTGTGGAAGATCCTTTAAGTTACTCTTTTCATCCTCTAAATTATGTACGTGGCTTAGCAGAGGCAGCTGAATCACATGGTGCAAAGATTTATGAAAAGTCGAAAGTTTTAAATGTGAAAAGAGAATCAGGATACGTAGAAGTATTTACAGAATCAGGAAAAGTGAAAGCGAAAGAACTCATTTTAGCAACAGATGCTTATTCTGAAAAAATTATGAAACCGCTTCATCAAGGAATTCTTTCTATTAGTAGTCAAATCATCGCGACAGAAATTTTACCAGAATCGACGTTAAAAAGATTGCTTCCAAAAGGACAAATGATTTTTGATACGAGTAACTTCTTATATTATTTTCGTAGGACACCAGATTCCCGAATTGCATTTGGTGGAGGAGATATTATTCCAAACCGCGGTGAAAGCGTATACAACGAAGTCTATGACGCGATGATTAAAGTCTTCCCTGAATTAAAGGGATGTAATGTTAATTATCGTTGGGACGGATTAATTGGTGTAACTAGAGATATGTTCCCGGTTCTCGGAAGAATGGAGGATGGCACATTCTTCGCAGCTGGGTATTGTGGTCACGGTGCTTCTTTAGCTACTCTTTTTGGGAAATTACTTGCACAATACGTTGTTAAAGAAAGTGAAGATATGTATCGATTTGGTGAAATGAAGTTAAAGCCATTTCCATTTTCAAGTCAGAAAGGATTACTTATCAATTTAGCAAGTAAGTATCATCGTTTGCTTGATTGGTTAGCGTAAAGGAGAGGATAAAAATGATGGAACTTAATATGTTTATCGATGGAGAATGGATTACTTCTACCTCTGGAGAAAAAAGGGAAGTAATAAACCCCGCAAATGGTGAGCTAATTGCAGTAGCAGCTGAAGGTGCTGCTGAGGATGCCAAATATGCTATATCGGTAGCACGTAAAACTTTTGATAGCGGAATTTGGTCTACACTTCCTTTTAAAACTCGTGCAAAATATTTGCATAATATCGCTAATTTGTTGGAAGAAAACGCAGAGGAAATAGCGATGCTTGAAACATTAAATAATGGAAAGATGTTACTGGCTGCAAAAACAGATGTTCAAAATGCGATTGAATGTTTCCGATACTATGCAAGCCTTATTACTCAACCAGAAGGTGAAATCTTTAATGTGGGCGACTCTGTTCAGACAATAGTTATCCGTGAACCAATAGGGGTGTGCAGTCTTATAGTTCCATGGAATTTTCCACTCCTTATGGCTTCGTGGCAGATTGCGCCTGCACTAGTAGCAGGAAATACATTTATATTAAAACCATCAGAGATCACACCTGTCACAGCAGTTAAACTGTTCGAAATTTTCGAAAAGGCAGGAGTGCCAACAGGAGTTGCAAATTTAGTAATGGGACCAGGAAGTACAGTTGGAAGCGAGATGGTAGATAGTAATTTGGTAGATAAAGTGGCCTTTATTGGTGGAACGGAAACAGGACAGAATATTATGCGTGTTGCTGCAGAAAATACAAAGAAAATTTCTTTAGAGTTAGGAGGGAAATCTCCAACCATTGTGTTTGCTGATAATGACTTAGAAATTGCCGTAGATAACGCACTATTCAATATCTTCTTAAATAGTGGTCAGGTATGTACAGCAGCTTCCCGTCTCCTAATTGAAGATAGTATTCACGACCAATTTGTTGAAAGACTGGTAGAGCGTGCAAAAAAGATAGTCATAGGTCATGGTAATAAAGCTACAAGTGAAATGGGACCGCTTGTTAGTGAAGCTCATATGCAAAAGGTATTAAGGTATATCGAAATAGGAAAACAGGAAGGTGCAATACTTGCTTGTGGAGGAAATAGAATAATAGATAACGGTTTTGAAAACGGCTTTTTTGTTGAACCTACAATTTTCACCAATACTAGACCGGATATGAGAATTGTTCAAGAAGAGATATTTGGCCCAGTCTTAGTAATTCAAAAGTTTAAAGATGAAGAAGAAGCAATCACATTAGCAAATGATACAGTATTTGGATTGGGTGGTGCTGTTTTTTGTAAAGATTTAGAGAAAGCGATGCGTGTAGTCAAGAAAATAAAGGCGGGCATCACCTGGGTGAACTGCTATCATGTAGCAACTATACAAGCTCCATGGGGTGGTTATAAACAGAGTGGAATCGGAAGAGGCTTAGGAATATTTGGCCTTGATGAATTTTCAGAAATAAAACAAATTAATGTAAGCTATAAGGCACACCCTGTTGGATGGTTTTCTAATTGAAAATTGCAATTAAGGGAGGAAGTTTATGAAGAAAATAGATGACCAAGAGCAATCAACTATTGACGCTAAAACACTTGAAGAAAGGGAATTAGGAACAAAAAATATAAAGAGTTTGTTTTACCGTTATATTTTCCTCGCTATTCTAGGTAACATTTTTTTGGCAGCGCCTTCATTTGTAGACGGAAATATTGTAGGGCAATTGGGGACAAAAGAGATGGCAGGGGTTGGTATTGGTTATACTGTACAAGTTCTCTCTCGTGCCATAGGTGTACTAATTGGAGTGGGAGCTGGAGCGGTTGTTGCCCTAAGGTTGGGAGCTGGCAAAATCGATGAAGCGAGAAGTATTACTGGTCAATCGATCTGGTTCGGTGTCATCTTGTCAACGGTTATTGCTATCTTTGGTTACATCTATAATGAACCTCTAATGCGTTTTTTTGGTGCGAATGATGCGGCTTTACCGTACGCAATGCAATTTGGAAATCACGCTTGGATTTTTTTCCCGTTTCAGGTATTAGCGGTTATTCTAAGTGTTTTTGCTATTCTCGATGAACGACCAGGACTTAGCACGTTGAGTTGGTTTGCAGGAGCGATTTTGGCTGCTACTGTTGAATTAATTCTATATCATAAGTTTCAATATGGAGTAGTAGCTTCTGCTTGGTCTAATAATATTTCTACATCGTTCCCAAGTCTGCTGATTTTTTATTTTCTTTTGAGTAAAACTTCCTTAAAACCTAAGTTGAAGGATCTTAGGATGAAGCTTAGCAACATGATAGAAGTTAATGCCACTGGTTTTGCCTCATTCTCAATTTCACTTACTATGTTTATCTCCATTATTGTCATCAATAATTTGTTAGCTTCATTAGGGGGAGAGTTACATGTATCTGCCTTTACAATCCAAAATGGATATATAACTAACTTTCTCGTACTTTTAATTATGGGAATAACAACTGGTATTCAACCTTTAATTAGCTATAATTACGGAGCTAGACTTTATAATCGAGTAAGGGAAGCTACTTCGTTAGGAATTAAATTCACATTCATAATGACTATTTTCTTTACCGTATTATTATTTTTCTTTACTGATTCAATAGTTAGTTTCTTTACAGGAGGAGACGCTGCTTTACAAGATATCGGTGTATGGTCGACCAGAGTGTTCAATCTTACTTTTCCGCTTGCGGCGATCATTTTGCTTATATCATGTTACTTTGAAGCAATCGAGCAAAACATTAAGGCAACATTTATAGCAATAGGGAGATCTTTTCTTTTTGCGATACCACTATTCTATATTCTTTCTAGTTTTTTGGGGGTTAATGGTGTATGGTACTCCATTCCGATTGCAGATGTACTTGCATTTATAGTAGCTGTTGTCTTTATGTATAGAGAGTTTCATAGATTAAGGAATCTTAATGAAAATGAAAAATATAAAGATGTTCAAAAAATAATCTAATTGATTTTGTATTTATTATTTTAATGAGATTTCTTAATTCATTTCGTTTTTATAAGGAGGAAGAATGATGGCGTTTGTTGTTAAAAAGATTTCAACTCAAGAATTCGAGCAAATAGGAGTTGATACATGGGAACCCTGGGAAAACACGACACACAAGGCTCATTGGGAAGTGGAAGAAACGGAAACATTTTATGTACATGAAGGAGAAGTAAATATTACAGTAGGAGATATAACTTATAATGTAGCAGAAAATATGTTGGTTTCTCTTCCAAAAGGACTTGTTTGCATTTGGGATATTCCGAAATATTTAAAAAAAGTCTATAAGCTAAATTTTGAGTTGGATTAAATCACGAGTGGGATAACATCACAGTGTAGTTCAGATTTGAAATTCAAAAAGTAAAAATTTAGTCTATCTTTTATTTTTGCTGAATAAAAAGAACGAAAATATTCCTAAAAATATATATACTATTACTGGAGTAATCATACTCCCCATATTATACCAAATTGAAATAGGTAGAATAATTGCAATAGATGATAACAAAAATCCGAATATCAAAATTCCTTTTGAGGTTGAACAAATATATCCTTGAATAATAAATATTATTGGGAAGAGTAAATATATTCCTAATAATATATATTTACTTTCAGGAAACATCGAATCTATCCATATAAATGTAAAAATTACAATACTTGGCAAAATTATCGAGAGCAAATTCTTCATAAACATCAATCCTTTCAGTAAAATTTATTCACGGTTATTTCAAACCGAATACTAAATTAAAGCTATTACTTTCTAATTATTATGTAAATAAACCGTTTAGTGTAATTTTACACCAAAAAGGTAAGTTGTCAAATAATATATTGTTAAATATTTTATAATTAAAAACAACAAATTTTACGAAAACAGCCTAATAATTAAACGAATGGAACCCCACTGATAATGAGACAGTGGGGTTCATTTATATTAAATAAAAATATTAATCATTGGTATTATCTCCAAAAAGGATTTTTCCAAAATTATTGGCTTTCACTTTTTGCATGCTGGGTAAATGAGCCTAGTGAAAAAAAGTCAAATCACCTGTTAAGAATATCTCATTAAACGGAAGCTGAATTTGATTTTGAGGATATAAAAATGAATATAAATTTAGAAATTGAAGACAAGTTATGGAAAATTATAGATGGTAATAAAGGTGTTATTTTAGCGTATACATATATTTTAATAGTTTAAAGGAAAATGTTTGTTAAAATATAGGATGTACATGTATTTTTAGTGATGACCTTAACGGATGTTTTAATGTGTGTGGTGGTTTTATTTATGATTTTTCATTAGGATTTCGTTTGTCAATCAATGATTGGGATAATGCTTGGATAATTAATCTCCGTTTGGTTTATATCGCGAAACATATATATAAGAAACCATTAAGTAGAGGTAATGTATGTATAGTATGAATGAGCAATTAATAAAAAATGCCGATGCATGCTATCAGCTGGCTGAGCAGAAGGCTGCTGATTATTATCAATCACTTTATCTCCAGGTCATGCAAAAGACCTATGTCCCGGCCTTAACAAAAGATATTCAATCGTGGAAACACAACCATATTCATCATCATCGATTATTATCCTTTTTTTCACGTAGAAAGGGAAAACCTGATTCCCAGGGATATCACAATTATATCAAATGGCTGGATTCCACAGGCAAACTAGATAATTACCTGGATCGAAGCATCTCCTATATTTTCATGCGGGACCTGGGTAAAGCCCTGGACTCACCTGACACACAGACCAGGGTGCGGCGTGTCGTTGACAGTTTAAAAACTCATCTGATTCATTCCAATGGACCAGACCACGGAGACAAAATGCAGACGATGAGCATGGCCGGGTTGTACCGGTGGGCCCAGAAGGAAGGCATTGAAGCCACCATGATCTGGGTGGTAAATAAACTTAAGATTGTTTCCACCCATATTCCAAAGGAGATGGATGCTGAGCAAGCCCAGCGAAAACTTATTAAAATCATTGCTGGGGTAATAATGCACGTGGTTGAAGAAATGGACAATGAAATAACACCTGAAGAACGTACTCAGAAACTGGATGAAGCGATTAGGCTCGGCTATTCCTATGGTCTGACCTATCCCTTCATTGACGATCTTCTAGATGCTAACGTCTTGTCCGCTAAAGAGAAAAAACAATATTCCAATTTGATACGTACCACCCTTATCACCGGATCTGTACCAGAATTGGGTGAGTGGACAGGAAAAAACATGGATTTGATCCGATATATTCATTTGGAACTCCGAGATGCCTTTAAGTATATTAAGTCCCATCAACGACGCGATACAAGAAAAAATTTTTTCGAGCAATCCTATGTGTTTTTTCATTCTCAGGAAGTGGACCGTGTAAAGGATCTATCCAATGCAAATTACACAAATGAAGAGCTTTATATACCGATCATTTTAAAATCCTCTTCTTCCCGATTGATTGTCCGTTCCGTCATCAGTGCTCCTGCGGATGAGGGCTTTGACAACCGAACATTCTTTTATGGAATTTACAACCAGCTGGCGGACGATTTTGCAGATATGTTTGATGACATGAAGGAGGGGGCCGTAACACCGTATACCTATTATATGAAATATCATGATAAGCGTCAGGATCTTATCAACCCCTTTGAATTATACTGGACGGTCATCTCCCATCTGATCCATAACGTGTTCCACTCAGATCCCAAGACCTGTGAGGTGATTCTGGATCGTGCCATAAATGGTCTAAAACGATTTAAAGAACGAATGGGAAAGGTAAAATACAACGAAGTGATGGAGCTATTTGCATCTGGAAATCCGGAATTCAATCGTGTCATCCAACATATGGTTCAAAAAGCAGATGATGTGGATTTCTTTGATAAACTGATTCGGGACCATATGATTACCATTATGAAAAATGAACGGAAGGAACAGGAGGACTTTTTAGATACGATTGAAAACGTACGCATTCAGATCAATAACATCTTAAATATCCCTCAAACCGAGAATGTTTCTCTGATGAAAGAGCCAATTATTGATGCTGCCAATTACAGTCTGGAAGGCGATGGAAAGCGATTGAGGCCAATAATCACTTGGGTTATGGGCACGAGCGGATATGGATTAAAAAGTTCAGCAATCGTGCCACTTTTGAGATCATTGGAATATATGCATACTGCATCCCTAATCTTCGATGATCTGCCATCCCAGGATAATGCGTCCACCCGTAGGGGGCATCCAACCCTACATCAGGTGTATAATATTGCCATTGCTGAATTAACGGGTCTCTTTCTGACCCAGAAGGCTATTGAGGAACAAGCATCTCTTGACCAGTTCGATGCGAAAACAGTGCTTAAGTTGATTCAATATTCCGCTCAAACGACAGAGGTTATGTGTAGGGGACAGGCAATGGATCTGGATTCCATAGGGAAACCTTTGACACTGGAACAATTGAATAAGATGTGCTTTTATAAAACGGGAAAAGCATTCGAAGCTTCTCTCATCATGCCTGCCATTCTCGCTCATGCAAAAGAGTTCGAAATGGAAGCTTTGAAAAAATTCGCCCATCATGCAGGGATTGCGTTTCAGATTAAGGACGACCTGCTTGATGTTGAAGGAGAGCTGAACTTACTCGGAAAACCGATTGGCAAAGATGCTGAAAACAACCATTCGACGTTTGTGTCCATCCTAGGTTCTGATGGTGCTAGAATAGAGATGTGGGAACATTACTGTCTTGCAATGGAATCGTTGCAAGAGGTGCCGCGCAATACCTCATTTCTGAAGCATTTAATGAATTATATTGTGAACCGGGACCATTAAGAGTTTGTCATCCCTAAAAATAGAAGTTCCGGTGCCACGCATCGGATTTTCTTGTTTCACAACGATGTTCCACATAACTCTTTATTGGGTTTACTCATTTTCCAATCATAAACTCTTCATTCCGGTTCTGTACAAATGGGAGCCTTGGTGATATTATTTAACATTTTAAGGATTTAAATTTTTGGAGAATAATCTTTGAGTGCTTTGCAAGTAGTCAATATTTTTGGAGGATTAAAGATGAACATGAATAATAATGATATATTAATTCGATTGAGATATGCTCTAGATATAAAAAATACAGATATGGTAGAGATATTTAAACTTGGAGACATTGAGGTAACAAAAGAAGAACTGCTAAAGATCCTCAAAAAATCTAAGGACAGCTACCAGAATGAAGTTGGCAATGATGGTGATATAGATGAAGATGAAGAGAATATACTATGCACGAATTTCATGTTGGAGTCATTTTTAAATGGCCTAATTATCTTTAAAAGAGGTAAACAAGATTCAAAACCAGGACAACCTGAAAGACCAGCAATGTCTATAAAGGATAATGGAAGTGTTAATAATGTATTGCTAAAGAAATTGAAAATAGCACTATCATTAACAAGTGAGGATATGCTTGAAATATTAGAAGAAGCAGGAGTCCTGATAACAAAAGGTGAATTAAGCGCTTTATTAAGAAAAGAAGGACATAAGAATTATAAAGTGTGTGGTGATAGATACGCTCGGAATTTCTTAAAAGGATTAGCAATACAATATAGGGATTAACCGAATACTTAGATATAGTTACTAAAAACAGATGTAAACCTTTATGCAAAATAATAATTCAGCGTAGCGGTATCACCTTTCTATCAAAGCGCATGAGGAGTGCGTTGTTTTTATAGAGCGCAAAAAGCTTGATGATGAATGCCCGCACACTCGTTACTTTAGTGATGAGGAGTGCGTCTTATGGCGACATTATATAATGATCGATTCTTTGTTGTTATTGATATTTTGACGGAAAAACCGCTGGATGTCATTGTTTATGATCCAATTGCTATCCCGCCTAAAAAAGGGGAAATCGTCATGGGGACACTAATCCCATTAGGAGGAGGATTATTTTTCCCAATTGTTGATTTTTATCATTTCGATTATGAGGCAAGAGAAGCTATGGCCAGTTGCTTACACCACCACTATGACGAATATTTAAAAAATTCTACTATACAAGAGGCGTTTATCCACGTACTTTCTGTTATGTTGCAAATCGAAAGCATCATCTTCATCGATAATCAGGAAAAATCACCTTCAAAATAAATTCTCCTATTAGACAAAATTCCTCACTACCATTCATGATTAATACCGTCATTGTATTATTAGGTAAATGATCTAGTAAATTGAGTTAGTCCCCAGGTGAACTAAAGTCCTAACGCACCTGAGGACTGACCCCATTTTTCCTCACAGCATGCTGGCATGAAATAAGACCTTAACAAATTGTTAAGGCCTATTTTAATTTCCTTATCACGGCACGGACTGGACTTCCATCTGCCTCCACTAACGGGAGTGGGAGGGCTGCTAATTCATAATCTCCTGGCGCAACATCGTCTAATACCAGTCCTTCTAAAATATGAATGCCGTAACGATTTAGTTCATGATGGGCAGATAGATCTTTACTATCTAATGGATCAACGGATGGTAAATCAAGGCCAAGAAGCCTAACTCCAAGCTCAGCAAGATATGCCGCTAACGCTGGTTCAATCGGAGGGATTGAGTCAGGAAACACTTGTCGCTCCTGCCATGCATCCGTGCGAATTATCAGACGGGTTACGTTTTCTATATCCATCCCGGCTAATTCCTTAACACCGATGCTCGTCACATTTGGTACATGAATAACAAGCGCCGGCCCGATATACAAATTAATATCAAGTTCATTTACTCTTTTTCCATCATTATCAAAATGAAAAGGCGCATCAATGTGGGTGCCCGTATGAGTACTCATCGTCATCTGACCCACATTGACTGATCCGCTATCTTCTTTGCTCCAGCTCACTTTGTAGCTGAAAGGTGTATCTCCCGGCCAGACAGGAATCTGATTTTCCAGCCGCTGCGAAATATCCATCCATTTATTCATTTTTGTCAACAGCCTCCTACTCCTCTAGTTTTTGTGAGTTAAGTTTATTAAAGCTTTGTTCGAAGACTCAAGAGCTCTGGGAAAAAATGGTGGTCGAGAACTCTTTTTAGATAGTTTACCCCGGAAGAGCCGCCTGTCCCTTGCTTATTCCCGATGATTCTTTCTACCGTGGACATGTGATTAAAGCGCCAGAGCTGCTGTTGATTACCTATGTCTACCAGTTTTTCTGCTAGTTCATATAAATCCCAATATTTTTCGGTGTTTCGATAAACGGTCAGCCACGCCTCCTCGACACTAAGATTTGGCTCATAGCTTTGAGACCAATCCCGGTTTAGAACTTTTTCATCAACAGGTAATCCATGGGTGGCGAGTGCTGAGAGGGCTGCATCATAAATACTTGGTTCATGAAGGGACTTCGTCAAGGATTCAAATAGATCATCCTGATGTTTATAAACCGCTAGGGTGTGAGCATTTTTTTGACCTAAAGCAAACTCAATTTGGCGGTTTTGAAAGGATTGGAATCCGGATGAATGCCCAAGCTTATGACGAAACTGCATATAATCAGCCGGGGTCAAGGTAGTAAGAACGTTCCATGACTGGATTAACTGCTGT
This sequence comes from Neobacillus rhizosphaerae, assembly GCF_937468385.1. Classification (GTDB taxonomy): domain Bacteria; phylum Bacillota; class Bacilli; order Bacillales; family Cytobacillaceae; genus Neobacillus; species Neobacillus rhizosphaerae. Next base: position 146,008 of record NZ_CALBWS010000003.1, on the reverse strand, counting down.
TGAATTCTTGAAACACGCGACAGCATTTTAAATGATGGTTCCAAATCGTTACGAAGAATACTCTGAATGGCGGCATGCAACTCATGCAGAATAAGCTTCATCCATAACTCGCTCGTTTGATGAATGATGATAAACAGCATTTCATCGTGGTGATTCGAAAGTCGCTGCTGACTTGATAAAATTTTATCAAGGTGAAGATAATCACCGTAAGACATCTCTTTTTGAAAATTGGTTTGAATCGCTTTTTCCAGCCCGGAAGCCTTGTTTTGCGCACTGTTGTCTAAGTTCTCCATAAATTCATCCTCCTATTTTATAAGTCAATAATATTTGTCTCATTGGTTTGCTGAATACTAGATTCGAAGCTTTCTTATATTCATAAAAAGGTGTGCCATGGGATTCCGAACTGAACCAATATCTTAAAATCGGTAACCCAAGTCGTAAGCATTAAACTAACGAGATGAAGGGCCCCGATGATTGTTAAATAAGTAAAACTAATCATTTTTACCGGCTGCTAGACGGCTTCTGCATTTCTAAAAATAAATGTCACGCAACGACCTCACGTTCATTGGCAAACTTCTCAAACTGCTTTTCCTTCATAATGACTTTGAGAGTTTGGACTACCTTCCAAACCTCTTCGTAGGTACTATAAAGGGCTACAGGGGCCAGGCGGATGATGTTTGGTGCCCGGAAGTCAGGAATAATCCCGTTTTCTTTCAAGGACTTGCAAATGCGTGCGGCTTCACTATGTTCAAGACTGACATGCCCGCCGCGGCGGATATTCTCGCTAGGATTCCCGATGACAAAATCCATATCCACTAACTCATGTTTAATAAGATCCATCAAATATTGATTGATGTGCAGGGACTTTTGCCGAATATTTTCAATGCCGGCTTCTGCAAATATTTCTAAAGACCCAATTAAGGGGGCAAGACTTAATACATGCGGTGTGCCAATTTGATAAGCCGCAGCTGTATCCGCCGGTGTAAAGGTATGCTCAAGGTCAAACTGTTTATCTTTGCTCGATCCAAACCATCCAGCTAAACCAGGAGACCTTCCGAAATGTTTACGATTAACATACAACCCACCGACAGCACCAGGCCCGCCGTTTAAATATTTGTAATTACACCAATAAGCAAAGTCAACGTCCCAATCAGTGAATGAATGAGGAATGGCGCCAATCGAATGGCAGGCGTCAAAGCCGATTAAGATATTTCGCTTATGTGCCTCATCTGTCAATCGTCTGATATCAAGTATTTGCCCGCTGCGGTACAGTACGGTTGGCAGGATAATCATTGCTACCTCTTCGGTCATCGCTTCGATAATATCATTCTCTTCTATTAATCTCCCATCCTGACTTTTTACACGAATAAGATGAACATCGGGATCAAGTCCATGGTTGTGCAGTTGGCTTTTTAGGGCATAGATATCACTGGGAAAGTTTAATTCATCTGCTAAAATTTTTGTCTGCGATCCTTTTGGACTATAAAAAGTCGCAACAAGTTGATGGAGATTGATGGTTGTGGAACCGCTTGCAATTACCTCTTCAGCAGAAGCTCCCACGAGCGGAGCCATCATTTTCGCTAATTTTTCTGACAGGAAAAACCAAGGCTGCTCTCCTTTTGTCCAGCCGTCGATTCCATAATCCTTCCAATCTTGAAGGGTATTTAACAGTGTCCGTTCCGCTCGTTTCGAAAGCAGTCCTAAGGAATTCCCGTCCATATAGATGGAATTAGGATTTATATAAAACTCTTCACGAAACCGAGCAAGTGAATCATTCTTGTCCAGTTGTTTGGCAAAATCCAGTGTTGGCAGAAAATTTTCTGAGCCCACCATTATCATCCCTTTCTTTTGGATATATTTTCAAGGGAAATCATAACAAGGAATATGACTTCGCGTCAATAATTTAATTCAGAAAACTCTTGCAATTCTTGTGGATATATTATGCAGTAGATTATGCCATATACTATAACTTTTGATGGGGTAGAAAGCATTTGTGGAATATAGAAACTTGAAATTGTAGGGTAATATACATAATCCTTTTATAAAAATTTATTCATGGCTATACTTGTAATAGGTTGAGGTATGACGAATTGTTTTTATAAATGGGGGAGAAGTGATGGGTAAAAAAAGAAATCGAGTAACATATGAGCTTAATGCAAACGGGATTAAGTCTTTGCCAACCAATGAAATAAAAGTCATTTTGCGAGGGGCAGATGATTTGATCATGAGTGGCGGCCGTGCTATGCTTGCCAAAATCTTGGCGGGCTCGAAAGATAAAAAGTTATTAGAGCTAGAATTGAACTACAGTCCTGTATATGGAGCATTTAATGGGGTTTCGCAAAAAGAGATTCTCGCAAAAATAGACTGGATGATTCTTCATCAATATCTAGCAATCGAATATAATGGTAAACTTCCACTACTTGTCTTTACCGATAAAGGCTGGGAAATTGAACGCGAGACCTATGCTAATGAATTAATGGAAAAGCTTCTTGCTGCTGCTGAAAATAGAACATATGAATTTGTTGAAACATTAAAAGACCGGAACCGCGGCCTGATTCTTCTTTTATTAGATAAGATTGCAGAATCAGGCAATAAAGAGCTCATTACCATATTGGATGCGTGGCAAATGATTGAGGTAAAAAAAGTCAGGACAAACATCCAAGAAGTTATTGATTTATTGGAAAAAGTAGAAGATGAACCTAAAATAAATGATAATCAAGAAGTGATCTCTTTTTCCGCAAATAAGAAATGGATTTCTATTCCTATAGAAATCCGTAGAAAGCTTGAGCGGAATGTTTGGTGCGTTTCTTGTGGAGATGTCGTTCAAATTGAAAGATACACTGTTAAAGATTTATCAACTGGCATTGTTTTAGAAGGAAAATGTAAAAAATGCGGCGGTGATGTGGCAAGAGTTATTGATTAAAAATAACAGCACGGCTCGAAATTGGAGTGGATTATTATGAACAAACTATCACAGGGGATTTTCAAATGAACACTAGAATGAAATGGAATTCGAAACATAAAGAACGTGTGTGTGAACAGAAGGACCCTGTACCGAATCCCAGGTTAGAAAAACTAATTGATTTTCTAAATGGAGGGACAGCACTTGATCTTGCTTGTGGACTGGGCGGAAACAGTTTATTTCTTGCTCGCATGAACTATCAAGTCCAGGCTATTGATATTTCGGATGTCGCTATAAACTATATTCAGGAACTGGCAACTAACAATAAACTTAAAATCCACCCAAGAGTATACGACCTAACAAAATGGAATGATCTTAATTGGCAAAACAGTTCATTTAACTTAGTTGTCATTACTTATTACCTTGATCGCTCACTTTTTCATATAGTAAAAAACATGATAAAAGAGAATGGTTATTTTTTTATGGAAACCTTTTATCAGTCACCGCAGACCGAGAATCTGCGAGTATCTAATCAATATAAGCTGCATCCTCAAGAGTTGTTAGTTGAATTTAGAGATTGGACAGTTCACTTTTTTGAAGAAAATGAGCAAGAGGGACGACAAACGATATTTTGTCAGAAATGTTAGCTTTGATTCCTATTCAGGAACAGGAAGGAAACTAGAACCATTCCTGAGAAATCTATTTGCAGTTAATATTTTTTCACAGGGAATTTATGGGCAAATGGTGAGGACTTTGAATTTTGGATTATTTAATTTGCATAAGAACCTTAACTAGAAAGCTAGGATTTAACCTATCCTGGCTTTTCGGGTTTTCAAAAACGGAATACACAATTGTATTTGTTTCACATAAAATAAAGCAAAATTTAGTTCCGGGGTTGGTAGGCATGGATTATTCAAAACAAAAGAACCATAACCAAAAAAATTCCAGCAATAAAAAAAGCAATAAAATTTTAGAACTGGAAAAAGAGGTACTATTAGGGCTTTGGATTCAAGTATTGGGCCAAATCCTTGAACTTAAAGCTTTATCGTCGCTTTTTAAGTTAGAGGAAGATGCCAATAGATTCGGTGAACAACAAATTTTGACAGGGGTTTGGATTAGGACGATTGGGCAAATACTAGAGGCCGTATCTGTAACAAGGCAAATAGGAGAAACGGATTTATTAAAACTTCTCCAAGAACAAAAACTTGCTATCACCGGTGATTTGCTTGTTTCAATAGGTTCCGCTTATGAAGTAATCGGAGGTATTCATGTACTTGAAGAGGAAACATTCAAAATTCCTAGAATAGTTCCATAAGGTCCAGTGCCTGTACGGGTACCACTCCGTTTTGGATTTTTAAGATTATTGCCAATAAGAATTATTATTACATGTAGAGAGCCAATAGCCCAGGACAATGATGTCGTGGATGGGTTCTGAAGGAACACATTTTGATGATGAAGCAAATAAAATAGGTGCTACTTGAAAATGTTGTCCTTTTTTCTTTACGATATTTTCGACAATTTTTAAATCTACCCTAATAATATTGTTTCTTCCTCAGATTCATTATTGATCATCCCTTCTGGGCCACAACTAGAAAATGTTTTTAACATGTTCTTTTTTAAAATTGGATAGTTTGGACAAGACTTTTAAGGTAGGGGTGATTATGATAAGGAGGAGACATACTTATGAATAAACCTTTTGATTATCCGGAAATTTACTATAACGAAGTCATTTTATATTTAGAAACCAAATGGGAGCGTCGATTAAGTGACCACGAACGACATGTTCTTATTGAAGGTTACCGATTTGGCAGGATGATTGAAGCAGAGACTGAAATCAATAATACTAATTGTTACTAATTGAGATTACATATTTGTTTCATAGATGAGGGTCTGTTAATAAAATGGTTCAGCACCGGACATAGCGGGAAAAGGGATAGCAAATCCACTTGCTGCTATTTGGTCAGTCAGCCAAATATTTGACTATCTGAATATGAAGATATTGGAAGAAAATACTTGTTGCCATAGAAAAAATCTTGGAAGAAAACGGTAGGCTTACCCCGGATTTAGGAGGTGGAATCAGTCCTACTGTAGTTATAGGAAATCGTGTTTCAAAAATAGTTTGCGATTTGTGGGTTACAATTGTTAAAATAGCCGATTTACCATCGAATATTAAACAACAGCTTAAATAGTTTTATATATTTTTATAGAAGAAAGATGGGATTTGGTTATATAATGATAGGAAAAATGTGATTTTTATACAAAAAGGGGTCAATCTGTCGAAAACTCATAAAGGGATCGGCCCTATATCCATTAACTGTCTGTAAGCGAATAGATGAAACAACTTTATGGGGGAACGGTATATGGTAGTTGTAAAATCAGTGAAATTTGATGGTGAGAGTATCCATGTATTTAAAAACGCGATCTATATCTTTGAATCAAATTCGGGATTCACTTTAGAATTGGATATGATTGTCAGTGAGGTTGTGGTGAAAAAATATAAAAAGGAAGATAACCTCATTGTTGAAATAGAATTAGAAGATGGTAGAATCATCAATTCCATTATGAATGTAAAAATCTTGCAAGGTGGATTGCCACAGCTAAATTTATTATGTGAGCTTGAAGACACTCAAGAGTATGAAGATTTCGATAGGGTGAACGAAAATGATTCATGGTTTCCGAATATAGAAGAAGGCATCACATTAGATGAAATAAGAAAAGTGGAAATGCCTAATGAAGAAGTTAGGTTAAAATTAAAACTGCCAATCGACCAGGTCGATTGGCTGAAAAATCAAAAAAGGAAAGCTTTGAATGAAATGTTCAAAGAATTTATTTATGACTATTGGAAAAAAGAGAATACTAAATGAATTTGACGCTTTTTTCCAAACTTTGAAATGAAGTATGCATCAGGTAAAAAACCCCTATTCAAATAATAGTGCTTCTAATAAGGAAAACTGTGCTTTACACACTTATCGTTTTAAAAATCATATGATTCAAAAGTCTATTGTTCGAATAATAAAGGTAATAATAAAAAAGAATTTCATTCGAGTATAGAAAATCTCGTCTAAGTGTTCTTTTAATTAAATACCGGGTAAACATTATATGGAACAAGAAAATACGGGGTGTACAGGCACCCCGCATTAATACAGTAGTTACAATTTTAATTAAATTTAAAAACCAATAATGATATGATATTTAATTTATTTAATTTATTTGCACTAAATAAACAAAGTTCCTGAAACCATAAAACTGAAAATTGAACCTATGATTAAACCTGCAGCTGCAAAAAACAATAATATTGCACCGTGGATTTTATTTCTATCATGATAAGTCAAAAACCCCATGATTAATGCTCCAGCCCCAAACAGAAGTGGAATAAAAAGAAGGGAAATAAAGAAGAATAGCCAACCAAACATAGGATAGGCAATTCCCAGCTTCTTGTCTGAAGAAAGTTCTTCATTTTTAATGGTTAATCCACCGCAATTATGACAAACATTAGTGTTTACAACTTCGTAAGAACCACTTTGTGAATTATACATTTGATTCACTCCATTTCATCATTTCTTAATTTTTCGTGACAGTGACAGAAAATAATTTAAATAAGAAGGGATATTGAACAACACAAGTTATGGAAGGCAAAGGAACACAACGGAATCAACTATTAAGAATATACTGAATATTATAATTTTATTTATAATATTACCATAATATAAATAAAATTCAAGTAATATGAAAGGAAAAAATCGGAAAATCCTCAAGCAATACAAAACTAAATGTCTATAATGAGTAAACATCCTATACTCCCTCAGGAGTTTTGATAAACTGTTTTATTTTCTTCATGAGAAATTAAGATGCTGCATTGTTTAAATTGAAATAAATAGTAAAGAAACTTTAAAAAGAACTTGATATGGTTTAAAAAATGTCCAGTATAGATTAAAAGATGTAAAGATAATAGTATGAAATCGTCTAATTTTTAAAGGAGGGATAGTGTTGCGAAACATAATAAGTCTGTTTTTCGTCTTCATACTCGGGTTTATTTTCCTTATTAGTACAACTTATGCGAAATGGGCATATGCTTTTGTTGTCTATGATGGTAACACTTATATTGTTTCGGAAACTCATATTGAAACCAAAGAAATCGATAAGAAGATAGGTGAGGTTACTAAGTATTCAGACAACGAAGGTACTTATAGTGGTAATTTTTCAAATAAATTTCCCAAAGGCACTGAATACTATGCAATCAAAGGTGTTAACATAAATGATGCAATTGCAGTTAAGGAAAGCGAAAAATCATTTATAAAAGCTAACTATGACGGTAAATATGCTGGTAGCGGTGAACAAGGTGACAGCGAATATAATTGGAATAATTTATTACAATATATTGTTGGAGTAATTTTGTTGTTTGGCATCATTTATTTGTTCTTTAAAAAAAGAAATAGCCGATAATAAGCTAAAAAGGATGTCAAATGACATCCTTTTTCTTATTTTATTTGTTCCTAATACCTGCCAATTTTAATGTCAAAATATTGTCAAATTAGATTTTCCACCTTCTAACTGAATCTGTTACCATTTTATGTTAAGTCTCTTTTTTTATAGAATGTTGTTTTTATTGAAATTTAAGGACAATTTGACAATTACTCTTCGATTCGCTGATATATCATAAAATTCGCTGAGGTAGAAGGGTTCTACGTAGGCATTCTCCCGAATAAAGAGAGCAAAAGCCGAAGTAGAAGGGTCCTACGTAAGCTTACACCGAAAAATGAGAGGAAAAGTCGATGTAGAAGGGTTCTACGTAGGCATTCCTCCGAAAAAAGAGAGGAAAGTCGATGTAGAAAGATTCTACGTAGGCACTCTCCTGAAAAAAGAGAGCAAAAGCCGATATAGAAAGGTTCTACGTAGGCATTCTCCCTAAAAAAAAGAGGAAAAGTCGATGTAGAAGGGTTCTACGTAGGCATTCTCCCTAAAAAAAAGAGCAAAAGTCGATGTAGAAAGGTTCTACGTAGGCATTCTCCCGAAAAAAGAAAGCAAAAGTCGATGTAGAAGGGTTCTACGTAGGCATTCTCCCGAAAAAAGAGAGCCAAAGCCGATGGAAGGGTTCTACGTAGGCTTACACCGAAAAAAGAGAGGAAAAAAATCCCCATCCTAATCAAAGGTATTGGGGAATTTAGTAAGAAAAGCAACAGTATTTGCCAAACCAGCATATTTTAAAAATTAAAATTGTCCGGATCTGCTCCGTATCGATTGTTTTCGTTCAGTGCATTTATTTTCTCCATATCGCTTTCTCTAAGGACAAAATCAAAGATATTCGCATTTTCAATAATACGGCTTTCCTTAACCGATTTTGGGATGGTGACAATTTCATTTTGCAGATCCCAGCGCAAAATGACTTGGGCTGTTGATTTATTGTGACTAGCGGCAATTTCTTTTAAAACAGGATGTTCAAGGAGCCTGCCTTGCCCAAGTGGAGCCCAAGCTTCAATTTGGATTTCCTGTTTCTTGCAAAAATTGCGAAGTTCAGACTGAGCTAAAAGGGGATGTAATTCAACCTGATTGACCATTGGTTTAATCTCTGCCACTGACATTAGGTCCTCTAGATGGTTGATATTAAAATTACTAACACCAATTGCCCGAATGCGGCCATCTTTATATAGTTTTTCGAGAACCTTCCATGTTTGTTTATACTTTCCTTTTACGGGCCAGTGGACTAAATATAAATCGACGTAATCAAGCCCAAGCTTTACTAAGCTCGTTTCAAAGGCTTCTAATACTGAATCATTTCGCTGATCCGAATTCCATACTTTTGTTGTAATGAATAGTTCTTCACGGGGAACCCCGGATTCTTTAATGGCCTGCCCAACACTATCTTCATTTTCATAAAGGGCTGCGGTATCAATGCTTCTATAACCAGCTTTAATTGCAGATTTAACGGATTGAAGCGCCTCTTCACCTTCCTGAACTTTATAAACGCCAAGTCCAAACCAAGGCATTTTGACTCCATTATGTAAAGTGGTTGTATCATGTAAGCTTTTCAAACTATACTCCTCCTTTTTGATTTTCATAACTATAAGTATAGTACCTTCTGTACTCTTTTCCTAACATGATGCTGCCACAATCATTAATTTATATAAAATTGACTCCACTCAAATTCAACAATATGAAGAGGAGATCAAGCTTGCTTATTACCATTTGATAAAAACATGGGGGGATGAAACAGGATACCTTTGCTGATGAACTATTGGAAATGCAAAAGGCATTGGATCGGTACCAATGCCTTTCATCTGTTATTGTGTAAGATATAAATTTGTTAGTACTCTTTTTTTACTCGATTTATTTCCCCTTTTTGTGTAGTTAAAGGGTTCATAGATAATGTTATTTTTACCTCTATAGGTAAGGGCTTTCGTGCTTTGCTTTGAGCCTAATCCAACGGCGCTCTACCTCATCATCAAACATTTTAAGCATGTCTTTGCTGTTTTCTTTTAGTAAATGTTTCGTTTTCCCCATTAGCTTCAGCCACTCTGATACCGCGATCCGTTTGTTTTTATTCTCAGGATCATAGGTAACTGTCGTGAGTCCACGTTCCACCTCATAAAGCGGGAAGAAGCAGGAGTTGACAGCAGCCTCTACAATCGTTTGACCTAATTCATCCTTCGATTTCCAGTTCAATGGACAAGTAATCAAAATTTTACCGTAAACCAAGCCTTCATTTTTAGCATACCACTGGGCCTTAGCTGCCTTTTTTAATAGATCCCTGTCAAACGCTTCTGTTCCTGTAAATACATAAGGAATATGAGTAGCAGCCATGATTTGCGCCGTATCCTTGTGATGAAACGGTTTTCCATTTTGGAAGGAGCCAACATTTGAGGTGCTTGTCATATGTCCCATTGGTGTCGAATAGGAGAGCTGGCTACCCGTATTCATGTAGCCTTCGTTATCATATTCAAGGATGATCATTTTATGGTTCCTTAATGCGGTTCCGATGGCAGGACCCATGCCAATATCCATGCCACCGTCACCCGTAACCATAACAAAGGTAAAATCATCGCTCAGTCCTAAGTCAGTTAATTCACCACGCCGTTTTCTTTCATGAAACATTTCCACAAGTCCTGATAACGTTGCCGAGCCATTTTGAAAGAGATTGTGGATGTAAGTCGCTTTATGTGCACTGTATGGAAAGCCAGTTGTCACAACCATGGCACATCCGGTATGGAATAAAGCAACAATGTCTCCTTCAATTCCTTTAAAGAACAGCTCTAGTCCTGAGAAGATTCCGCACCCTGGGCATGCCCCGTGTCCAGAAGCTAACCGTTTTGGTTTTTTCGTTAAACTCCTTAGTGGAGGGATTTTAACCTTTAGTTCACCAGTATTTTCATCAGGCGTGACGGTGATTAAACCAGTGTTCAAGTCTTCTTTTTTCATTGGGTTCAAGACGCGTTTTGACGCAAATTTCGAGTTGCCGGGATTATGCCCGAAGTAGTCAAATGGCTTTTCAACACAGCTTTTTTCAGCCGCTTCTTGTGCTAATTGGAAAAAGTGTTCTGCGTCATCAGCATAAAAATCTTTGCCGCCCAATCCGTAGATTCGGTTAATTACCTTTGTACTAACATTTCCCGCTGTTTGCAAAGCCGCTTTTAATTCTAGTGCCATGTTTCCACCATGTGCTCCGTATGAGTCGGCACGGTCTCCAACTGTAACCGCTTTTACATTTCTCAAACTTTCAACTAATTGTTTTTGCGGGAAGGGACGAATCATATTTGGAGAGATGACACCGGCTTTTATCCCCTGTATGCGGAGCCGGTCGGCTACATCCTTGCAAACCTCGGCGGCCGAATTCAACATAAACACTGCCACGTCTGCATCATCCATGCGATATAAATCAAGAATAGGATATTCACGCCCGGTTAATTCGGCATATTCTTTCGAAATTTTTTCGAAGACCTGCTCTGCTTTATACATGGCTTCCGATTGTTGATAACAGTTATTAATGTAGTCGGGTTCATTCATATAAGGACCTATTGTGACTGGATTCTCGCGATCTAATGCATGAGGGAAGTTCGCATTTGGCTCGCCGATAAACTTCTGTACATCTTCTTTATTTTTCATCACATCGACCCGTCTCTTTTGATGGGAGGTGAAATAACCGTCGAATGAGACGATGACGGGTAGTCGGACTTCAGGATCTTCCGCTAGTTTAATCGCGATAATGTTCATATCATAGACGATTTGCGGATCACGGGCCATTAGGATCGGCCATCCGGTATTTAACGCGAAATATAAATCGGAGTGATCTCCATGAATATTTAATGGTCCGGATACGGAGCGGTTGACCAAATTTAACACCATTGGAAATCGAGTTCCCGATTGAACAGGCAACTGCTCTAGCATATAGAGAAACCCATTTGCACTTGTAGCGTTAAAAACACGTCCGCCGCCAGTCGAAGCCCCGTAGCAGATACCGGCTGATCCGTGTTCTCCGTCAGCAGGGATCAACACGATATCATGCTCGCCTTTGGCTTTCATCCCATCAAGGAACTGGGCAACTTCTGTTGAAGGAGAAATCGGAAAATACCCCATAACATGATAATTAATTTGGTGTGCTGCATAGGCAGCCATTTCATTGCCGGATTCAAATACGACACTTTGCTCAACCGTTCCATTTGGAATGGTTAACTTTTCTTGGCTTAAATCAATGGACATGAAGAATCCGTCCTTTCCTTAATTTTGAATGGCCAAATCAAATAGATGTGGCACACGATTCTTGTCTGCGTAGCCGTCATTATATTCTCTTTCTCCTGTTAATGCATCAACAGGACAAGCATGGACGCATTTCAAACAGCCTTTGCAATATTGGTAGTCAATACCTTGAAGGAACATTTGCGGTCGGCCCCGTTTGTCTTCTTGTTCTTCCCAAACAAAGCAAAAGTCTGGGCACGCGGTATCACAGGCTGCACAATTAATACATTTCTGTTCATGAAAATGCGGCAGCATTCCGGCACGTGAAATGCTTAAATCCTTTAATATACTGTTTCCTGGATTTGTGATGGTACCGCCAATGGCATGAGTTTGATAACCGAGCAGCGGTTCTGCTCTAGAAAATGGTTTATGTTCGATTACATCATCAAACGAATATGTTTTGAATTTTACTTCATTGTACCCGCGTTCAAACGTCCGGATATTGGGTTCCACAAGGTGTGGATACTTCGACTCAAACGTCCGGCTAATTGTTTGTTTCATAGAATCAGGGTCTAAGAAGTCCAAGATCCGATAAAGCGCTCCCAGCATAGCGGTATTGACTTTTGTTTGTTCTTCTAATGCAATTCCTGTTGCATCAACGATGGCGATTGTTCCGCTAGGGATTTTCAAGTCATTCTTCAGTTCGTAAGGGGATTTTTGTGAATTCACTAAGATGGTGCTGTCTGGATAAATCCCGCTTGTACAATCAATAGTTTTAAAAAGGGCATCATGGAATATGCCTACTACATGTGGACGTTCAATTGGTGTGGTGTCTCTGATGTTTGTAACGGGATCGCAAAAACGAATATGCGCTTTTACAGGGGAGCCTTTTTTCTCTGATCCATAGGATGAAAAACCGACTCCGTTTAGTCCGTTTCCAACAACTCCATCCTCAGAAAGCATTTTTCCAGCTAAATTAGCTCCCAACCCGCCGATCGATTCAAGACGAATCTCAAAAAAACCTAATTCATTGCTTTTCGGCATTTTTGACAAAAGTATTCCTCCCATCAGTTAAAGGTCTCAATGTTACTGAGATTTAATTTTATGAATTTTCTAAAAATGATGCATTTTAATTGTAACAGGATAATAAAACAATTACAACAGATTATTAAGTTAAGAAATAATAATAGCGTACTAACGCTTATAAAGTTACGGTTATCAGAAATAATTTTAGCATCAGTATCTATTAAACTTACAAATTGATATAGTACAGTTAGGATTTGTTGTATAACAAAATGAGAACTAATCGGAGTTTTTAATAGTAATTAAAAAGGTTGAAAAGGGATTTATAGAATCACATGCGTGGAAGGATTTTTAAACACTAAGATATTTTCAAGATACCTGCGAGTTCATATCAGATTATTCTAAACTATAAAAAAATACGTACCGATATTTTTTTATATCAGCTCACGGCATTTCAATCTATAAAGAAGCTACAATATTGGTGTTTGGCACCACCTGGGTTGTTATAACAATATAACATAAATTTTGTAAACGTTTCCTTTTGTGTAGAAGATGATAATTATTAATTAATGTTAACTTTGGCAGTAAAGGCTAATATAAGGGAATTGTACTATTTTTGATAAAAATAATCACAATTCAAAGATTGTTCAATATTTCACAAACTATTATTTGAAACTCGTGTTATGATGAATACATAAAGAAATAAGGAGTGATAAAACATGATGGCTTGTGAATGGAGAACCTTCTCTACAGATTCTGAAACTTATACACTTGAGGTGTTTGAAGAAACAGTGGGCGACGAATTTGAGGCAATGATGTTTAAAGAAAATGAAAATATTCCAGCATATATTTGGACGATCAATTACGTGATCATAGTAAAAAGTTATTCAAAAGTACTAACGGATATTTCATTTGAAAAAATTCCTAGAAATCCCGTTTGCGATTAAAAACTTGTGAAACGTAAATATTCATTTTTTTTTCTTCAACATGTGAAATGTTTCACAAACTTTTTAAAAAATGTTAATCCTTAGTTTTTATATGTATTTTTGTAAAGTTCTTCACCATTTTTTTTAACCAATTGGAGGGATAATCATGGCTTTGGCAGAAAAAGCAATGATAGAAAAGCAGAGTGTTATACAAATGGTTGATGTTTTAGTGGAAAATGGTCTAAAAGCATTGGAAGAATTCCGCAGCTTTGACCAAGAAATGATTGATGAAATTGTCATGAAAATGTCCTTGGCCGGGCTTGATCAGCATATGCCGCTTGCAAAACTTGCGGTTGAAGAAACAGGCAGAGGCGTTTATGAAGATAAAATCATTAAAAACATGTTTGCGACGGAGTATGTCTATCATAATATCAAATATGATAAAACCGTTGGCATCATAAATGAGAATGAACATGAAGGAATCATTGAAATTGCTGAGCCTGTGGGAGTTATAGCGGGGGTGACGCCTGTCACAAATCCAACTTCAACTACGATGTTTAAAGCACTCATTTCGATTAAAACAAGAAATCCGATTGTTTTTGCTTTCCATCCATCCGCACAGAAATGCAGCAGTGAAGCGGCTAGGGTACTTAGAGATGCAGCGATAATGGCTGGGGCGCCAGAAAATTGCATTCAATGGATTGAAACGCCTTCACTTGAGGCAACACAAGCTCTGATGAACCATATGAAGGTTTCGATGATTCTTGCCACAGGTGGTGCGGGCATGGTTAAATCCGCCTACAGTTCAGGAAAACCTGCCCTTGGAGTTGGACCAGGGAATGTCCCTTGTTATATTGATAAAACAGCTAATCTGTATCAAGCAGTTAATGATCTAATCTTATCAAAAACATTTGATAATGGGATGATTTGTGCCTCAGAACAGGCTGTCATTATAGATAAAGAAATTTATGATGATGTAAAAAATGAAATGATTGCAAACAATTGTTATTTTTTAAATAAAGAAGAAATAGAAAAGGTTGAAAAATTAGTCATTAATGAACATTCCTGTGCTGTAAACCCTGATATTGTTGGAATGGCTGCCTCAAAAATTGCGGCAATGGCAGGCGTAAATGTCCCTGAGGATACAAAAATTCTTGTTGCTGAATTAAAAGGAGTAGGACCTGGTTACCCGCTTTCGAGAGAAAAATTAAGCCCCGTACTAGCTTGTTACAAGGTTAGTGGTCTTGAGGAAGGATTAAAGAGAGCTGAAGAAATGCTAGAATTTGGTGGTTTAGGGCATTCTGCGGTTATTCACTCTACTGATCAAACCGCGATTAAGAAGTTTGGCTTACGAATGAAAGCAGGGAGGATTATTGTAAACGCGCCATCCTCACAAGGTGCTATCGGTGATATTTATAATGCCTACATGCCTTCCTTAACACTTGGCTGCGGCACATATGGAGGCAACTCTGTTTCCACTAACGTGGGTGCGATCCATTTAATTAATATTAAAAAAGTGGCTAAAAGGAATGTCAATATGCAATGGTTTAAGGTTCCGTCTAAAATTTATTTTGAAAAAAATTCCATTCAGTATTTAGCAAAAATGCCTAAGTTATCCAAAGCCTTTATTGTTACTGATCCTGGAATGGTGAAATTAGGCTATGTTGATAAAGTTCTCTATTATTTAAGAAAGCGTCCGGATTATGTCCATTGCGAAATTTTTTCAGAGGTGGAACCTGACCCTTCGATTGAAACCGTCTTGAAGGGGGCAGAAATGATGGCTAAATTCCAGCCTGATGTCATCATTGCTCTTGGCGGGGGTTCAGCAATGGATGCTGCTAAAGGAATGTGGTTGTTTTATGAACATCCTGATGCTGAATTCTTTGGACTTAAACAAAAATTCCTAGATATTCGTAAACGTATTGTGAAATATCCACATTTAGGTGAAAGAGCACAATTCGTAGCTATTCCGACTACTTCTGGAACAGGATCTGAGGTAACGTCATTTTCCGTTATTACCGATAAAGAAGCAAATATGAAATATCCGCTTGCCGATTATGAATTGACACCAGATGTAGCAATTATTGATCCGCAGTTTGTTATGACGGTGCCTAAGACGATTACAGCAGATACTGGAATGGACGTTCTGACTCACGCCATTGAAGCTTATGTTTCCTGTATGGCCAATGATTATACAGATGGACTCGCCATGAAAGCCATTCAGCTCGTATTTGAATATTTGCCAAGAGCCTATCGAAATGGAAGTGACGAATTAGCTCGCGAAAAAGTGCATAATGCATCAACGATTGCTGGTATGGCCTTTGCCAATGCGTTTCTTGGCATAAATCACAGCCTTGCGCATAAGCTTGGGGCAGAATTCCATATCGCTCACGGAAGAGCGAATACAATTTTGCTTCCACATGTCATTCGCTATAATGCAACCAAACCGAAGAAGTTTACCGCGTTTCCGAAATATGCCCACTTTGTCGCTGACAAGCGCTATGCGGAAATTGCGAGAACATTAGGTCTCCCAGCTTGTTCAACGGAAGAAGGCGTAGAGAGCCTCGTTCAGGCCATTATTAAGCTAGCTCATGTGCTTGAAATCCCTATGAGCATTGAAGCAAATAATGTGGAGAAAGAACTATTCGAAAGCAAAGTAGATTATCTCGCTGAACGAGCATTTGAAGACCAATGTACAACTGCAAATCCAAAACTTCCATTAATATCAGAATTAGCTGAAATATATCGTCAAGCATTTAAAGGAGTTTAACTTTTGAGGTTGAAACGAATAAGTAAGTAATTTACTAACCATACAATTTAAAAAAAACATAGCTACAATAGGGTGTCAGGTAACCATCGATAATTAAGTGGTTACCTGGCATTGTTTTTTGGATTTAGAATTATTTCGTAAATTTAAATAGAAAAAAAAGTTGTCTCCGCCCTATTTTTCAGACGAGATCGGCAAAATTTGATTGAGCTGGACGGGCACTATCATGGGAATATTCAAATGAATCATAGATTTAAATATGGGGAGTTTTATTGTTTAAATTAACAGACAATTCAGTTGAAAAATATTAAAAATTCTATCTTTTCAAACATCATCTTGTTATAATTAATATTAAGTGAAAATGCTAGGTGAAGGCGCCTTACTTGTTAAGTCATTCTTATGGCTTATACGAGTAGGGCGTCTTTTTGTCTTGAAATGCTTCCATAATTGCAACCGCTTTCCAGACAGTTTATTCAAAGCGATACAAAGGATTTTCAAGACTGAAGGGGGGAAGAAGCTTGTTTACATGTACGGTTAAAAATGAAAGGTTCCAGTTTCATTCGATTCGTGAGGTTTTAGCCAAGGCAAGTGAAGAAAAATCAGGAGATAAAATGGCGGGTATTGGTGCTCAGTCTTACCTAGAACGGATGGCAGCAAAAGTCGTTTTAAGTGAGCTCACATTAAAGGAGATTTATGAGAATCCTGTTATTCCGTATGAACAGGATGAAGTCACAAGAATTATTTATGATGATCTCAATCAATACATTTATCAAGAAATAGCAAATTGGTCGGTTGGAGAATTAAGAGAAAATATATTATCACACAAAACAAATTCATCTGATTTATTTCGAATTTGCAAAGGCTTAACAAGTGAGATGATTTCGGCTGTGGCAAAACTAATGTCGAGTATTGACTTAGTGATGGCATCTCAAAAAATTAGACCAACTGCTCATTGTAATACAACGATTGGAGAACAGAGGCGTTTGGCCTTTCGTTGCCAACCTAACCATCCAAGCGATAACCCTGAAGGAATTCTAGCATCCATGAAAGAGGGTTTGTCATATGGATCTGGCGATGCCGTGATTGGTGTGAACCCGAATAATGATAGCGTAGAGTCAGTTTCACGGATATTACATATGACCCACGAATTTATCCAAAAATGGGAAATTCCAACACAAAACTGCGTGCTTGCCCATATTACAACACAAATGCAAGCGTTGAGAAAAGGGGCGCCGATTGCGCTTATGTTCCAAAGCCTTGCTGGAACACAAGCAGCCAATAATGATTTTGGTGTTTCAAAGGCCATATTGGATGAAGCATATGAATTAATGGCGAAATATGGCACATCTACTGGGCCCAATCAGCTTTATTTTGAAACAGGCCAAGGATCAGAAGTATCACTTGACGCCCATCTTGGGATTGATATGCAGACTCTTGAAGCGAGAACCTATGGCTATGCACGCCACTGGAAACCGTTTATGGTTAATAATGTTTCAGGCTTCATTGGACCGGAAACCATTTATGATGGCAAACAAGTGATTCGTGCGGATCTTGAGGATCTTTTTATGGGGAAATTACATGGACTTCCGATGGGGATTGCTCCAACATATACGAACCATATGCAAGCTGACCAAAATGATCAGGAAATTGCCGGTATGCTGACAGCACTTGCCAGTGCAAACTTCTATATGGGTGTACCTGGCGGGGATGATGTCATGCTTAGCTATCAAGATACAAGCTATCATGATGATGCTAGCTTAAGAGAAATGCTTGGTCTTCGTCCATTACGGGAATTTGAACTGTGGTTGGAGAAAATCGGGATTATGGAAAATGGACGCCTCACCGAGCGGGCTGGAGATTTATCCATTTTTAAATAAGAAAGGAGGAATTACTGATGGATATACAGGCGATAGTTAAACAAGTGCTGGAAGAATTGAAAATGGCAGAACATAAGAATTCAAGTCAGTTATCAACACCAAACAACAAGGAAAAGGTAGAAGAAATAGTTCGGAGTCTAGTTTTTGAAAAAGAAAAGGTTGTCAGAGTAGACAGTCCGATAGATCGTGAAACAATTGAAAAGGTTCAATCGATTACTCCCGCAAGAATTGGTATTGGACGGACCGGAACTCGCATGAAGACAAGGGAATACCTTGATTTTCGTATCGATCATGCCGCTGCGCAAGACGCCGTATTTAGAGGGGTTTCTGAGGAGTTTTTAACAGAAGTGAAGCTTCCAGTCCTCCAGTCTAAATCGGAATCTATGGATGAATATTTAATGAATTTAGATAGTGGACGCCAGCTTAATGAGGCTTCAAGAAAATGGGCTGAAAAGAATCTTTCGAAAAACAAACAAGTACAAATTATTGTTTCGGATGGACTTAGCTCATCTGGGATCGAAGCGAATATTCGGGATTTACTTCCAGCGCTGATTCAAGGATTACAGGTGAAAAATATTTCAATTGGCGAAACTGTTTTTATAAAAAGAAGCCGTGTATGGATCCAGGATGAAATAGCATCCATTACCAATTGTGATGTAGTCATTTCTCTTATTGGCGAACGGCCTGGCCTAGCTACTTCAAAAAGTATTAGTGCTTATCTTATTTATCGTCCAAATCAAGACACAGTCGAAGCAGATAGGACGGTTATTTCTAATATCCACGATGGTGGGATACCGCCTGTTGAAGCTGGGGCATATTTAGCTGATTTATTAGCAGATGTTTTACAGCATAAAGCAAGTGGAGTTATATTGACCCAATTAAAATTGAATTAGCTTTGATCGAATTCTGGTGTTAGCCTGCACTATTCTTAATATTCATCTGATACCATTTAGAATCTATCATCTTCTTAAAATGTCCAGACCGTCACATTATTGACAAAATTCGCAAATGTCTACTATAATATTTCATATATTCTGTCTTTCTACACCTTTTAGGAGAGATCTAACAAATGCACTACAATATGGTTGAGGAATTATGTACACTTCATACGAATCTTTCGGATGAAGACGTTCAAAGAATTAATGAGATTGTGGTAACATTGCCGTTAATTGCTGACTTAAATAAAGCAAATGTTTTCGTGGATTGCCCTACAAAAGAGGGGAAGCATGCAATTGTCGTGGCAGAAGCTGCACCTACAACAACTAAGTCAGTCTATAAAAAACCGGTTGTAGGAAAGTTGGTCTATGAGGCTTTTGAACCTTCTGTTTTCTTTACATTAAGAACAGGTAAGCCGATGTTTCTTAATCGGGCATTGACTCAAGAAGGAAAGACAGTCGATCAAAGTGTGGTCCCAATTAAAGCCAGTAACAATCGTATCATTGGGACACTTATTATGGAAAAGGATATAAGTGAACAGGTTCGATATCAGCAAAAAATGGAAGCGTTATCAGAAGCAACAGAAACGTTAAGTGAAATTCTCATTGGCATGACCGAGGGTAGATCCATTATTCCGGAGGTAATTGAAGAAGCATTATTCTTTATTGATCATGAAGGGAAGGTTCTTTATTGCAACCCTGCAGCTACAAATTTAACCCAAGAAATAGGAGAAGGGAATTTTAAGCCGGGGGATTTGCTTGTCCAATATTTCCCAATTATCAAAAAGATTCTCAGTGATCCAGAAGAACTATTAGTTAGAGAAGTAAATATATTGAATAAAGTTTTTCAAATAAAAAAAATTACACTAGGTCAGCAAGAGAAATCAAATGGTACCTTTGTGATTTTTAAAAATATTACCGAATTAAGGGAAAAGGAAAGAGAGTTAATTGTTAAATCAGTAGTGATTCGTGAAATTCACCACCGGGTAAAAAACAATCTGCAAACAGTGGCTAGCTTGTTACGCCTGCAAATACGGAAGGGTCTGCCGGAGGAAAGTAAAGTCCACTTTGTGGAAAGTCTGAATCGAATTGCCAGCATTGCATCAGTATATGAAATTATCCTTTCTAACTCAAGTGTTGATGATGTTGATATTTATAGATTAATAGAGAAAATTGGCAACATGCTCGTATTTGAAGCAGAGCATGAAAATAAAAAGGTCAGCATCTCTTATTCAGGACCGCCTCACCTCCTAATTAAATCTAATAAGGCCGTTTCCGTGGCATTAGTGATTAATGAATTAATTCAAAATTGTGTCAAACATGCTTTTAAATCCATGAATGAAGGAAAGATTTCGGTCCTGTTCGCGCAAAATGGCAATGAAATTGAGGTCCAGGTAATCGACAACGGCGAAGGATATTCACCTAAATCGAAAGATTCATTAGGTTTGGAAATAGTAGGGATGATGATTGAGCACGATTTATCCGGTCATTTTTCGATTGAACCTGCGGAAACAGGGACCATAGCCTTAGTTAGATTCCCTATTGATAGGGAGGTGGTTGAGGAGTGAAAAAGCGAATCATGGTCGTGGAGGACGAGTCTATCGTCCGCTTAGATGTTGCAATGATGCTAGAAGATGCTGGGTACGAGGTGGTCGCCCAAGCCGGAGATGGAGAAAAAGCCATAGAACAGGCCTTTTTATTGGAACCTGATTTGATTATTATGGATATAAAAATGCCAAAATTGAATGGGCTAAAGGCAAGCGAAATTATTTCAAAAAGAATGAACACACCAATCCTGCTTTTAACTGCATACAGCCAGCGTGAGTATGTGGATAAAGCGAAACAAGCGAATATTATGGGTTATTTAGTGAAGCCGATTAACGAAGACAATTTAATACCGGCGGTTGAAATAGCGTTAAGGCAAGCTGAAAATGCAAATGCATATCGAGAACAAGTAGAAGTTATGAACAAACAACTTATGGAAAGAAAAATGATTGAAAAAGCAAAAGGAATCCTCATGCAGAAACTTAATCTGCCTGAAGAGGAAGCTTTCAGGAAAATGAGAAAAGTCAGTATGAACAAGCAGGTTACAATGGAAAATGTTGCGAAGAAAATTATTCTAAAGTATAACGCTTAAAACACTTAATAAGTGAATAGTCCGGGCAAAGGTGCTCTGTGGTTTTTATTTATGAAAATCGCACGGCACCTTTTTGTCTTTTTTGAGGAAAAGGGGCGGAGGGCAGCAAAAAGTGAATTTTTTTTGCACAAGCTGTCTTTCTTTAGAAGAATTGAAATGGCTAAATATGGGGGTTATTCCCTTTCCAGTTATATCCTATCTCATGATGGGTTCGTACATTTTCCACTTAATATATTATGAAAATACTTTTTTGGAGGAATAATAATGGAAATGGTAGGAAAGATTGTTATCTACATAATCATGACTTGTGCTGTGCTGGGGGCAATTGCAGCAATTCGTAACAGTGATGATGGATTAGGAAAGCAATTTATGGAAGGGCTTCATTCAGTCGGGCATATTTTCGTACCAGCTGCTGGGATCATGGCATCAATTCCTTATCTTTCATGGTTTATTGGGAAGGTTTGTGGTCCATTCTTTTCTGCAATTGGGGCAGACCCAGCGATTGCTGCCACGGCCATATTAGCAACCGACATGGGTGGCTATCAATTAGCGGAAGTGTTAAAGCAAACACAAGAAGGATGGATAATGGCCATGATCGTCGGCTTTATGGCTGGTGCGACCATTGTTTTCTCAATCCCTATGGGACTTGCAATGCTAGATAAGCGTGATCACAAGTATATGGCCCTTGGTGTGATGTCAGGAGTACTGACAATTCCGATAGGTGCACTTATTTCAAGTACGATTATCACACTATCAAGCTCAAAATTTCGTGATTTCATTTCCACTTCAGGTGAGGCAAAATACCAATTTGCATTAGGTTATGGAAAGATTCTCTTAAATTTAAGTCCACTTCTTCTGTTTGTTGTTATAATTGCTGTAGGATTATATTTCTTACCAGACTTTATGATCAAGGCCTTTATGTGGTTTGGACGAATCATGGATGCTGCTATCAAGCTTGTTCTTGTTTTCTCCATTGTGGAAATTTTTACAGGTCTATTTACAAACGTGTTTGGAGGCTGGGGTTTCCACCCAATTATGGCTGATAAAGCAGATCAATTCCGCGCCTTAGAAACAGCTGGTTATATTGGAATTATGCTAGCGGGTGCATTCCCGATGGTTTATTTGCTTCAAAAATATGCTGGCGGCCCACTTGAAGCACTAGGTCGCAAGGTAGGCCTGAGTAAAGAAGGAAGTGCAGGGATTGTTGCAACCATAGCTAATATCCTAGCGATGTTTAAGCTTGTTAAAACAATGCCACCTAAAGACAAGGTAATTAATATTTCATTTGCCGTTTGTTCGGCTTTTTTATTAGGGGACCATTTATCATTTACAGCTAATTTTCAGCCGACCTTGATATTACCAATAATTGTTGGAAAGATATCTGCAGGTATCATTGGCATTGGTTTAGCCTATTGGTTATCGGTACCAAAGGCACTTGAATTAGAGAAAAAGGATCGTGAGGCAGGAATTATTGGTAAGGATGAATATTTACCGAAACAGGAAAATGTGAAAAAAGTAGGATAATAAGAGATTGGCACCTAGGGGGGCCGTAATAATGAGTGAAGAAAAAAAACGATTCATCCAGGAATTCGTACCAGGAAAGCAAGTGACATTAAGTCATATCATTGCAAATCCTGATCCTGATATGTTTAACAAATTAGGGATTCAACAAGCTGGTGCAATGGGCATTTTAACCTTGACACCAAGTGAAACCGTTATCATCGCTGGAGATTTAGCTACAAAAGCGGCCGATGTTCAAATTGGCTTTTTAGACCGATTTACAGGCAGTCTTGTAATTATCGGTAGTGTATCCTCGGTACAAATGGCGATGGAAGAAATAAACCGATTCTTGTCTGAAATATTAAGGTACACCCCTGCTCAAATTACAAAATCGTAGTGGAGGAATCTTATGATGACGAAGAAAAATCGAGCGATGCTGATAGGCTCTATCGGTGCTGGAAAATCAACGTTAACCAACGCGTTGCTTGAACGAGAGGCTGAAGCGGTTAAAACGCAAGCACTTACCTATTATGACTGGATTGTTGATACGCCTGGCGAATACACGGAAAATCCATATTTCTATAAAAATATTATGGCAACGGCACTTGAGGTAACTCATGTATTATATTTGCAGGATGCAACGAAGCAAAAGACGATTTTCCCTCCAAGTTTCAGTACAGGTATCAATAAGCTTCCAATTGGAGTGGTCACAAAAAGCGACTCTGACATAGCAGATATCGCTGGAGCTATTACCCAATTAAAAAGAGTGATACCAAGAGGACCGATCGTTATTTCCTCTTCTGTTACTGAAAAAGGTTTACAGGAAATTCGGGATCTTGTGAAATGCAACACTATGCAAGAGATGAAAAAGTACACTGAAGGTGTCTCAGATGAGGTAGTTATTTTCCTATGAAACCCTTTACAAAAGTGAAGAAATAGACTATATTCAAAGTATACAAATGAATGAAATTGGCAAAGGCGCCTTCTATACGAACTATCATTAAACAGATAGTTCGAATGGGGTGCCTTTTTTATTTTTCAAAAATAATGTGGATGCGAACTCTCTTCTGCATGTTTGGAGTGAGGTGATAGTCATTAAAAGGTACGAACCTCAAAAAGAGGAGATTCTTAGTGCGGGGATCGACATCGGTACTAGTACGACAAAGATAGTCATTAGCAAATTCTCCCTGATGAATATGGCGGGTGGGATGCATATGCCTAGGATTGAGATTATTAATACCGAAGTATTACATCGCAGTCCCATATATAGAACGCCATTACTATCAACCACTACAATTGATATGAAGGCGGTAGAAACCCTAGTAGAGAAAGAATATAGTCAGGCTGGTATTGAACCAAATGATATTCAAACTGGAGCAGTCATCATAACTGGTGAAACCGCAACAAAACAAAACGCACAAGAAATGGTTCATTATTTATCGGAACATGCGGGTGAATTTTTAGTCGCAACTGCTGGCCCAGATTTAGAGGGAATTATTGCGGCAAAAGGTTCGGGAGCCTATGAATATTCAAAAAAATCAGGAAAAGTAATGGCTAATATTGATATCGGCGGGGGGACCGCCAATGTTGCTGTTTATAAATCGGGAAAGCTTTGTGGTACTTGTACGTTGCATATCGGTGGCAGATTAATTGAGTTTAACGGTAACCATATTCAAAGTGTCTCACCACCCATTAAGAAATTGTTTCAACAATGGGGGACAACAGTCCGGGAAGGGGATAGCCGTCATTTGCCAGAGATCAAAAAACTCACGGATTATATGGCAGCTGTCATTGCGAGAATGTTGAAGGGAGAACTATTGGTATCAGATCACCCTTTACTTTTAGGACATGAGCCGAATTGGCAGGATGAGATTGAGACAATCATGTTTTCCGGTGGAATAAGTGAATGTATATATAAATATGAGACCTTATCAGCTGGAGGAGCTCATTATGACGATATTGGGGAATTACTTGCAGCATCCCTTAGGGAAAGTCAAGAATTATCTTCGTGGACATGGGTGAAGCCGGAAGAAACGGTTCGAGCAACCGTTCTCGGAGCTGGGACGCAGACGACCGAAATAAGTGGCGCAACCATTCATGCTGAAAGTAATGATCTCCCCATTCGGAATCTACCTGTTTATCAAGTCCGACTTGGGCATGAGCTACAAGAAGGAATAATGAAAATGTCTGAAGCTGTAAAAAATGCAATGGACATTTATGACCCACAGAGGGAAGGTCAAAACTTTGCCTTGTATATATCGGAAATCCCTTATCTTGGCTTTCGTGATGTTCAAGCATTGGCTGCATCGATTCTTGAATCGATGCAATTAAAACCTAACCGTAAGCAACCATTAGTCATAGTTCTTGAAAGTGACCATGCGAAGGTCTTGGGGCAGACGATAAAAGTCCAGAATCCTTCTCAAAGCATTATCTGTATTGATCAAATTCGAGTTGAACATGGTGATTATATCGATATTGGTCATTTATTACAAACAAGTGTTGTACCAGTGGTGATTAAAACACTAACGTTTCATCATTAAGAAAGGAGGATCAATCAAATGAAGCTACAAACCAATTATTTAGGAACAGTTTATCAATTCACATCTTTAAAAGACTTATTTTCAAAAGCGAACGAAGAAAAATCTGGTGACCGTTTGGCAGGATTAGCAGCTGAAACGGTCCAAGAACGAATTGCAGCGAAAGAAGTGCTTAGTCAGTTGACTCTTTCAGACATTCGTGAAAATCCATTACTATCACCGGAAGAGGATGAAGTTTCCCGAATTATTGAAGGTCAACTAAACGAACCAGTCTATCAATCCATTAAAAACTGGTCTGTCGCAGAGCTTCGGGAGTATATTTTAAGTGACACAACTACTGGTGAAGATTTAAAAAGGCTTAGCCGAGGGTTAAATAGTGAAATGATTGCTTCAGTAGCGAAAATCATGTCCAACCTTGACCTTGTCCATTCCGCAAACAAAATCGAAATTTTATCAAAATGCAATATCACCATCGGTTATAAAGGCACACTGGCTTCCAGGCTCCAGCCTAACCATCCTACGGATAATGTTGAAGGGATGATTGCCTCACTTAAGGAAGGCTTGTCCTACGGTATGGGAGATGCGGTCATAGGAATAAATCCCGTTGATGATTCTGTAGAAAGTGTGAAGCGACTGCTTCATGCGACCTATAATTTTATTAAAGAATGGGAAATACCGACTCAAAATTGCGTCCTTGCTCATGTAACGGCACAGATGAAGGCGATAGAACAAGGGGCACCAGCAGATATGATTTTCCAGAGTATCGCTGGGACCGAAGTAGCTAATCGCTCGTTTGGGATTACAGCTTCCCTGCTTCAGGAGGCTAACGATATGGCTAAGACTTTAGGAACAGGAACTGGGCCGCAGCGTCTTTACTTTGAAACGGGCCAAGGCTCTGAATTGTCAGCTGAAGCTCATTTTGGAATCGACCAAATGACGCTTGAATCAAGAAATTATGGGTTCGCGCGTTTTTATGATCCTTATATTGTTAATACAGTGGTTGGCTTCATCGGTCCAGAGTACTTGTATAACAATAAGCAAGTTATTCGTGCCGGTCTAGAAGATCATT
Organism: Neobacillus rhizosphaerae; assembly: GCF_937468385.1. Lineage (GTDB taxonomy): Bacteria > Bacillota > Bacilli > Bacillales > Cytobacillaceae > Neobacillus > Neobacillus rhizosphaerae. The sequence continues at coordinate 119,668 of NZ_CALBWS010000003.1, read as the reverse complement.
TTATGGGAAAAATGCATGGCATTCCGATGGGTGTTGACATCTGCTATACCAATCATATTAAAGCAGATCAAAATGATATTGAAGATCTCGGAGTTCTACTTACTGCTGCAGGTGTGAACTTTGTAATCGCTGCACCGATGGGGGATGATTGCATGTTAAATTATCAATCACTGAGCTACCATGATGTCGCAACACTAAGACAAACGATGAACAAACAACCATCCCCAATCTTCACTGAATGGCTCGATAAAATGGGGATTTTTGAAAATGGCAAGCTAAGTAAGATTGCTGGGGATCCGACCATTTTTTCGAGATAGGAGATGATTGAATTGAATCCTGAGCTAATAGAGAAAGTAACAAAATTGATTGTCGAAAAATTACAAACCCAATATAGTTCAGATGGAAACTTGGAAGCAAACCGTGTTTCTCTAGCTTCAACAGTGAAATTCTGGAATCACTCATCTAGCACTGAACATGAAAGTTCCAATCGTCCAACTCTAAATCTGCCAAGCATGAAAGTGGAAGACGGACAGGAATTAATAACATTTCCGCAAAACTCTGAATCCAAGTCACTTAAAAAGAAAGAGTCAACAATTGTAATGGATGAGCAACGGACTAACGCAATTTATCCTACTTCAGGAATTGAAAATCCATTTAATCCGGAAGAATTAAAAGAGCTGATTAGCAAAACACCAGCCCGAATAGGAGTCGGAAGAGCAGGTTTACGTCCGAAAACGAATACTTGGCTAAAATTCCGTTTTGATCATGCTGCTGCTGTAGATGCTGTTTATGGAGATGTAAATGAGGAGCTTTTAAAACGACTTGATCTATTTAAGGTTAGTACAAAGGTTCGTGATAAAGAGGTTTACATTCGCCGTCCAGATTTAGGGCGAAAGCTTTCGGATGAAGCGAAGCAAATCATTAGCGAGAAATGTCGAAAAGCTCCCACCGTTCAAATTATTGTTTCCGATGGACTGAGTTCAAGTGCAGTTGAAGAAAATGTTGAGGACGTCTTCTTATCATTAATGCAATCACTAAGAAGTTTGGGACTTGATATAGGTACCCCTTTTTATATCGAAAAGGGACGGGTTGCCGTTATGGATGATGTAGGTGAGTTGCTTCAGCCTAAGGTAGTCGTCTTATTGATTGGGGAGCGTCCAGGTCTTGTTAGTGCAGAATCCTTGAGTGCCTATTTATGCTTTAAGCCGAGAATAGGAACAATTGAGGCTGAACGTATGGTGATTTCGAATATTCACAAGGGCGGTATCCCGCCTGTCGAGGCCGGAGCCTACCTTGGTACGGTTATTCAGAAAATTTTAAAATATGAAGCTAGCGGAGTGTCGCTTGTTCAAAAGGAAAACTAGGAGGTAAGTAGTTTGGCTTTAGAACGTATTCATGCTGATATATTAGCAGTTCGTGTGATTCCAAATGTTGACCCTGATTTGGCGAAGCAATTTAATCTGGAGCCGCATCATAGAAGCTTGGCCATTTTTACCTCAACGGTTGATGATATTGGATATACTGCCCTGGATGAAGCAACGAAAAGAGCAGATGTCCAAGTGGTTTATGCTCGTTCCTTTTACGCTGGTTCCGGCCATGCTTCCGGGCCATTGTCGGGAGAGATGATAGGCATAATCGCTGGTGTGTCGCCTGACGAAGTGAAAAGTGGAATGGAAGCGGTGCTCCAAACAGCTAAGTTTGATGCCTTTTTCGAAGCAATCAATCTGGAAAAAACGCATGCGCTGTATGCACATGTGGTTTCAAGAACAGGATCCTACCTTTCGAAGGAAGCGGGAATCAAGCTAGGCGAGCCCTTGGCCTATCTAATTGCTCCTCCGTTAGAAGCGGTCTATGGGTTAGATGCTGCTTTGAAGGCAGCAGATGTCAAGCTTGTTAAGTTTTTTGGGCCCCCGTCTGAAACAAATTTTGGCGGTGGATTTTTGACTGGCACACAATCAGCTTGTCAAGCTGCGGCAGACGCTTTCAGGGATGCGATTTTGGATATCGCCAAAAATCCTCTTAAGTAGGAATTAGAGTTACAAAAGGAGTGTGTAATAGTGCAATTTGATCAGGATCTCCAATCGATACAAGAGATGCGGGATGCCGTCAAGCGTGCTAAAGAAGCTCAATTAACCTACATGTCCTATTCTCAGGAACAAGTAGATGAAATTGTTAAGCGTGTGGCACAAGCCGCTTATTCAAAATCCCTTGAGCTTGCGCAAATGGCGGTTGAAGAAACTGGCATGGGTATCGTGGAACATAAAAAAATAAAAAATGAAGTTGGTTCAATGGCTGTCTTTGAATCCATTAAAGATGAAAAAACAGTTGGAATCATTCTGGAAGACCGTGTTAAGAAAATAACGGAAGTAGCATATCCCTATGGTGTGGTTGCTGGGATTATCCCAACGACTAACCCAACATCAACAGCGATTTTTAAAGCATTGATTTCATTAAAAACTAGAAATGCAATTGTCGTCAGTCCGCATCCACGTGCGGTTAAATGTACGGTTGAAGCATTGAAAATTTGTCAAGATGCTGCGGTACAAGCGGGTGCACCTGATGGACTGATTGGCTGGATTTCAAAGCCGTCAATGGCTGCATCGAACGAATTAATGAAGCATCGTGATGTTAATGTAATATTAGCAACGGGCGGTGGTGCCTTAGTTCGGGCTGCATATAGCTCCGGAAAACCTGCCTATGGGGTAGGACCTGGAAATGTCCCTTGTTATATTGAAAAGAGTGCAAATGTTTCAAAAGCGGTATCGATGATAGTAGATAGTAAATCATTTGATAATGGAACTATCTGTGCAACGGAGCAAGCACTAGTTGTCGATCGGAATATCCAGCAAATGGTGATTCGTGAGTTAAAAAATAATGGTGCTTACATGCTGAATGCAAAAGAGAAAGCATTAGTTGAAAAAGTCATTACTCTCACACATGGACATTTAAATCCAGCGATTGTAGGACAAACAGCCATAAAGATTGCTGAAATGGCGGGAGTTCATGTCCCAGCTGAAACAAGGGTACTAATTGCTGAAGAGTCACGTGTGGGAAAAGATGTACCGTTCTCGATTGAAAAACTGTCACCAGTCTTTGCCCTTTATACGGCTGAACACTACCAAGAGGCCAAGGAATATTGTTTAAAGCTTCTGAATCTTGGAGGAAGAGGTCACAGCTTATCGCTCCATACGAATGATGATGCTGTCGCAAAAGAATTTGTTCTTGAAATGCCTGTTTCAAGATTAATGGTCAATACCCTTTCATCGATTGGGGCAGTTGGAGCTACAACAGGCTTAATGCCTTCATTAACACTTGGCTGTGGCTCCTTTGGAGGTAATATTACTTCAGATAATGTCACAGCACGCCATCTTATTAACATAAAGAGAATGGCTTATGGAATCAAGGAAGTTTCCATCCCAAAACCATCTGCATCTACTAAAAAAAGTGCAGGTGATAAACAGGATATTGAACATATCGTTGACCAAGTGCTCAAGCAAGTAGCACCAAAAGGGGAAGTCGACGCAAAGGTTATTGCTGAAATGGTGAATCAAGTCATTCAAAAATATAAAAACAACTAATTTAGGAGGAATGTAAAATGGCAAGAGAATTAACTGCATTAGGAATGATTGAAACGAAGGGATTAGTAGCATCTGTTGAAGCTGCTGACGCAATGGTTAAGGCAGCAAATGTTCATTTAATTGGGAAGGTTCATGTAGGCGGAGGGATTGTGACTGTTCTCGTACGTGGTGATGTTGGTGCCGTTAAAGCAGCAACAGAAGCGGGTGCTGCTGCAGCTGAACGTGTAGGTGAGCTTATGAGTGTTCATGTCATTCCACGTCCACACAACGAATTGGAAAGCATTTTACCAAAATTAGATATCGAACTTTAATTTTTCCAGAATAATAGGTTAGGAGCATGAAACATGGACCACCAGGCCATTCAATCGATTGTGGAGGAAGTTGTTTTACGGTTAACAGAAGCCTCCGCAAGGAATCATTCCGTCCCAATGGCTGTTTCTGCCCGGCATTGTCATTTAAGTAAAAACGACCTAGAAGCCCTTTTTGGTGAGGGCTATGAATTAACGAAAAAAGCGGATTTATCTCAACCAGGTCAATTCGCTGCAAACGAATCTATTACGATTGTGGGACCAAGAGGGAGCCTTGAAAAAGTGCGCGTTCTTGGTCCTGCGCGTACAATGACCCAAGTGGAAGTAAGTCAAACTGATTCGGTCCGGTTAGGAGTAAAACCACCGTTACGAGAATCAGGTGATATTAGTGGGTCTGCCCCCATCACACTTGTCGGCCCAAAAGGCAGCCTCTACAAAAATGAAGGACTCATTATTGCACAGGCCCATATTCATATGACAGCATGGGATGCCCTCAATTTTGCAGTTAAGAATGGGGAGTTTGTCAAAGTAGTGGTTGAAGGTGAGCGGCCTGTTACCCTTGGGAAGGTTTTGATTCGTGTTTCCCCTAGGTATAAGCTTGAAATGCATGTCGATACAGATGAAGCCAATGCCGGCTTTATTACCGGAAAATCAAAAGGAAAACTTATTAAATACGAGGAAACAGTATGATAGATCGTAATTGGATCGAGCAAATTGTTTTGGAGGTAGTCAAACAACTAAGTTCAACAGCAGAGAAACCGCTAGAATCATCCAAACCCACTCTTCTCGTTGTTGGGGACACATCGTTTATTGATCCAAAGCCATTGCAATTGATGAAGACAAAATGGAACGCTGTAAGTTGCAATGCAGATGAAACCGTAAAATTAGATATGGTGGACAAAGTGGTTTTCTTACATGCCACTCAGGATTTACTTGTGAAGGGTGTACTCGGTATATTCGATACACCTGAAAGTAAATTGCTTTCACGGTGCATATTAGAATCCGTCCCAGTCTCTATCATTCCGACAGTTTATTTGCAGGAACACCTATTTAACGTGAATCCTAAGAACAGAGACTATGTTTCCCAATTGATCGGATATAAGGAAACATTAATGAAATATGGTGTGGAAGTCGAATCTTTCGAAGGTTTTGTTGGCAATTCGGCGGTAACAGTTTCATCAGATGTTGCAAAAGATCCCATTTTTAAAAAGAAAAAGTTGTTAACTCAAAGGGATGTAAGAGATTGTAAAGAAGTTGAATTGATGGTCGATCCATCTACCATTATTACCCCTTTAGCACGGGATACGGCACGGGAATTGGGGAAAACCATCAAAGTTATTAAATAAAAGGGGCGAAAAGTTAAATGCAATTGGGGACAGTAATTGGTAATGTTTGGGCTACTAGGAAAGAGGATGATTTAACGGGGTTGAAATTTTTATTTGTTCAACCTGAATTACCTGATCGAACTTCTGTTGGAGATCCGTTTATTGCCGTGGATCGAATTGGAGCAGGCTTTGGCGATCGAGTCCTCGTTACCCGTGGGAGCGCAGCTGCTAATATGTCCATTGAACAAAACTTGCCCATAGATGCTCTCATTATTGGAATAGTTGATTCCATCGATGTTGAAAGGAAAGAGGTGAACGAACGTGAGTAGAGCATTAGGAATGATTGAAACAAGAGGATTAATCGGTTCCATCGAAGCAGCTGATGCGATGTTGAAAGCAGCTGATGTAACATTAGTGAAGCAAGAAAAGGTAGATGCTGGTCTTGTTACTGTTTTGGTGCAAGGTGATGTCAGTGCTGTCCAAGCTGCTATTGAAGTTGGAAAAATAGCGGCAGCAAGAGTTGGTGAGCTGGTTTCCGCCCATGTCATTCCACATCCCGATGAATCCATTAATGAAGTTTTATTAAAGAAGGAAAATCAAATAAAAGGTCCTAGTAGTAAAAAGGAAATCCCCTCCGATGACAAAAGCTCTATTAAAAAGAAAGCGGAGTCACCGAAAGCTGGGAAAGAAACTGGAAAAGCAGGAAACAAACCTGAGGATGAAAAATAATCATACATTTTATCTATTGAGTATTTAGATGGTGCTATCGGAACGGAGGAAAATAATGGCTTTTACACGTAGAAAAATAGCTGTTATCGGGGCAGGATTTACAGGTGCAACGGCTGCTCTTATGCTTGCTCAAAAGGAACTGGGAGATGTTGTATTAGTTGACATTCCTTCACAAGGCAATCCAACGAAAGGGAAGGCACTTGATATGCTGGAGGCAAGTCCAGTTCAAGGCTTTAATGCGAAAATTACGGGAACTTCTAACTATGAAGACATCCAAGATGCTGACTTAGTATTAATCACCGCTGGTCTTCCAAGAAAGCCCGGAATGAGTCGTGATGATTTAGTGGCGACAAATGAAAAGATTATCAAAGAAGTTTCAGAGAATGTAAAAAAATACGCTCCCAATTGTTACATCATCGTACTAAGTAACCCTGTTGATGCCATGACATACGTATGTTATAAAACGACTGGTTTTCCGAAAAATCGCGTTATCGGCCAATCAGGTGTGTTGGATACAGCACGATTCAATACATTTGTTGCACAGGAGTTGAATGTTTCGATTGAAGACATTTCTGGATTTGTATTAGGTGGCCATGGAGATGATATGGTCCCATTAGTCCGCTACTCCTATGCAGGCGGAATCCCGCTTGAAAAAATTCTTTCACCTGAAAAAATTAAAGCCATTGTGGAAAGAACGCGCAAGGGAGGCGGAGAAATCGTCGAATTACTTGGTCAAGGAAGCGCCTATTACGCACCAGCGGCTTCAATGGTGCAAATGGCAGAAGCGATCTTAAAGGATAAAAAGCGGATATTACCTGCCATTGCCTATCTTGAGGGTGAATACGGTTATAGCGATATTTACTTAGGTGTACCAACGATCTTAGGCGGTAACGGTATCGAAAGTATAATAGAAATTCCCTTGGAGGATGAAGAAAAGACTGCACTCGATCAATCTGTTCAATCCGTCCAAAATGTAATGGCCATCCTAGTATCTGCTAAAGCTTAACAATTTGGGTTAACAGTTATAGAAATTGCGAAGGCGAGGCCATTTTCCAAGTGAACTAAAACTAACACTTGATGCCATGGTGTGAATATTCCAAGAGCAAAGCAAGTGCTTCAAAAAATAGATCAGATTTTTATTCTGACTATAAGTGAACAAACAAATGATCAGAAAACCCTTGAAAGCACTCTATAGAGTGCTTTTTCATATGATATTCTCCTGTTTTCATGTATGAATGATAAGGGAGAGAATGTATTCCTATTTCACCGCAATTTGTCAATTCCCTCCGACTATTTGAGTATTTTTGAGATTCAAATCGAAAAAATTAGTTTTTGGATGTATAATAAGACCTTGGTATTCAATCGAAGGAGGGAATGATTATGATGGAATGGACGTTAGCAGGATTGTTTGGGATCTCAGCTATATTACTAATCATCTCTATATTAAAAACTATTCAAGCCTCTAAAGTTACTCGTAATGAAATTGATATGGTTCATGTAGCTAATATGAAAGAGATCCATAGCATGCAAGAGTCAATTCGAAATCTAGAGCTTGATATTGAAGTGGTTATGGAAGAAGCGGAAATTCAGCTATCTTCTGAGAAAAAACTTTTCTTGCGTGAAGTACTAGACCTATATAAACGCAATTACTCTATTGTGAGTATTGCTGAGAAAAAACAGGTATCAGAAAGTGAAATCGAACTGCTGCTTGCTCCTTATCAAAAATTAAAGGATGAAGGGAGAAAAGTTGCCAATGAGAATTAACTTATTAAGCAGCTTTGCAGCAGGAATTCTAATATCGACAACAATTTGTAGCATTGTATACTTCTCTGATAAAAAAGATGTCCCAAACGCATCTGCCAAAACATCGGAAAACCAGATAGTGAAGGTTCAACCATCTGAAAAGGATATGAAAAAAAAGCTTGTAACTAAAGGGTATGTTGTCCAAACGAAAGATGAATATGACAAGAATATGAAAGCTGCCAAGGCTGCTGAACAAAAACAAGCACCAGCTGAAAACAGCAAGTCTAATAAAAATGTAACTAAGGTAGTCGTTAATGTGTCAGAGGGAATGACCAGTATCGATGTCGCAAACATGCTGGTAAAAGCAAATTTGATTCCGAATGCTCTTCACTTTTCTCAAGATATAGAGAAAAAAGGACTAGACCGTAATTTGCGTCCTGGTGTATATGTGGTAGATAGTGAAATGACTTCCGATCAAGTTATCGACACTATTTTTAAGAAATAATCTAAGTTTAATAAATGGTGCTTGGCATCAGTCATAATGGAGGTCGTTTTCGATGGAAAACGACTTTTTGTTTTGGCAGTATTCAGGAATCATCAAGAATGGTTATACTAGTAAACTAAAGCAATGAGATTTTTTTCAACGATTTCCATTGTATCTCCTTTTCCTATGTAGTCAGTTTTTTTCAAAAGTCACCATAAAGATTTCATGGAATCTCAATCATTTTTCCATCATCACTCATTTTTGATATCATTACATGTGTGATTTGTCTTCAAAATAAGCGATATTGAATATTTACGAACATATCAAAAATCTTATTTGAGTACGATAAAACTATAATGAAAAGGTGTTATATGCAGAAAGTTATTGTGATTGGAGCAGGGGTTCTCGGTGCCTCAACCGCTTATCACCTTTCCAAATTAGGTGCAGAGGTTATTTTAATTGATCGTCACGACCCAGGTCAGGCTACAGATGCTGCAGCAGGAATTGTTTGTCCCTGGCTTTCGCAACGACGGAACCAATCCTGGTATCAGTTAGCAAAGGGTGGCGCTCGATATTATCCTGATTTAATTGCTCAATTGGAAGCTGATGGAGAAAAAGAAACAGGCTATAAACGTGTTGGAGCCATTAGTCTTCATGCAGACAGGAATAAGCTGGAACAGATGGCAGATCGAGTCCGCAAACGGAGAGAGGATGCCCCTGAAATTGGTGAAATTACGATTTTGTTGCCTTCAGAAACGAAGACCCTATTTCCACCCTTATCAGAACAATTTGGTTCTGTTCATATTAGTGGCGGAGCGCGAGTGAATGGAAGAGCTTTACGAGAGGCTTTGATTAGCTCTGCAATAAAGAATGGGACTACTTTTCTAAGTGGAAATGCCTCCATTGTTTATAAAAATAACCGTGTTATTGGGATTAAGTTTAAGGAATCCATATTGTTTGCCGATCAGGTAATTGTAACTGCAGGGGCATGGTCAAAAGAGCTATTGCAACCATTAGGTGTTGAATTCTTAGTCAAACACCAAAAAGCGCAAATTGTTCATCTTGAATTGCCTGATATCGATACGAATTCATGGCCGGTTGTCATGCCGCTCCATAACCAGTACATCCTTACCTTTGAAAATGGTCGGGTTGTCGTTGGATCCACACATGAAGATGAGGCAGGATTCGATAATCGGGTAACTGCCGGGGGAATAAATGAAATTTTAGGCAGAGCTTTAGAGGTAGCACCAGGCCTATCAAATAGCAGTTTCGTAGAAACACGGGTAGGATTTCGACCCTTCACCCCTGGTTTTTTACCAGTGGTAGGGGCCTTACCTGATTACGAAGGAATTTATATAGCAAATGGACTTGGCGCATCTGGCCTAACTAGCGGACCCTTTCTAGGTGCAGAACTAGCAAAGCATGTGGTAGGGATACAGACAGAGATTGATCTTAGCCTCTATAACGTGTCAGGTGCTATTGGAGGATAACTTACAGGATTGCAATTTGGTCCTTGTGGATTCTGACAAGTAGAACAGAAGGAGACATATTCAAATGGAAAACAACTTGATATATACATGTAAAAACCTCATTAAAGAGGTAAAGAACATCGTCGTTCTTACAGGTGCAGGAATTAGTACGGAATCGGGGATAAAGGATTTCCGTTCAAGAACTGGGATTTATCAGTTGGCACCTGAGTATATCCTCTCGCTTGATTATTTTTATAAACATCCAAAAGAGTTTTACCAATTTGCAATCGAACATCTTTATCACCCAGCGGCGGTTCCGAATATTGGCCATGAAATTCTTGCAACATGGGAAAAAGAAGGCAAGGTTACCCAAATCATTACCCAAAATATAGATGGATTACATCAAAGAGCGGGAAGTAACAATGTCATTGAGTTCCATGGAACAATGAAAACAGCAACTTGCCAAAATTGTGGAAAAATCTATTCGACTGATGAAATGGTCAAGAGGATGAAGACGATGGAGGAATTTTATCTCTGTGACCATTGTGTCAATAAAGATAAAAAAAGCAGCTACATAAAACCGGATGTGGTCTTGTTTGGTGATTCTGGAGAATGGTTTACAATCGAAGGGTTTAACGCGATCATAAACACCATTTCGCAAGCAGATTGTGTATTGGTTTTAGGTACGAGTTTAAAAGTAACGCCATTCTCCACTTTTCCACAATACAGAAAGACAGGTATACCTTTGATAATTATTAATAAAGGAGATACACCTTATGACCTAGAACCAAATACATATGTTATTCAAGAATCGATCGGAGAAGCTCTGACCAAAATTAATGTGTAAAAATCCAAAGGACAAATTATTAGAAATTTGAGTGGTTACGAAAGATATAAAAAAGCTATTATTTATCAATATGCAACCTCATAGATGGTTACAGTTCCTCAGCGATTTAAGGGTTTTAAGCGCTTGGGGACTGGAACCATTTTCTGTTTTTTGACAAGTGACAGATTGTCATTTATTATAAATAGATAATGCTGCAATGTCACATTAGCTGTTTGAATGATAGGGGTTAGGAGCCAATGCCAAAGATAACTTTTTATAATTTACCAGATAATAAAAAGAAAATGTTAATTCATGCAGCCAAAAAGGAATTTTCTAGGGTGCCATTAAACGATGCTTCCATTTCGAATATTATTAAAACTGCACGAATACCACGTGGCAGTTTTTATCAGTACTTTGAAGACAAAGAGGATGCCTATTTTTTCTTATTAAATGAATTTGTTATTAATATTAATGACAACTTTGTTTTGCTCCTAAAAAAATATGATGGGGATTTATTTGAAACGATGATTGATTTTTTTCAATTGATTATCGAGGAAGAAGAAAATGTTACCTTTCTGGAAAATGCTTTCTTAAACATGACATATAAAATAGAATATACCTTTTCAAAGATTTTTAGGGATTGTGAAAGTAACGAAAATATTAAAGAAATTACAGATTTAATCAATACAAGCGGTTTGAATATTTCAAATGACAGGGATTTGCGCCATATCATGCAAATAATATCAACCATCACTTTTCGTAATGTTGTGGAGAAATTTGGCAAAGAGTTATCTCAGCAAGAAGCTTTGAGTAATTATATAATAGAAATAAATCTGTTAAAAAATGGACTAGCTCGTAAATAAAATCGATGCTTTGGTCATCATGTAAAATTGGTTAAGAAAGAGCATACTAATTTAAGACTAGTCAACGTGGAGGAACTTAGATGAAACAAATAAAGCCACCAAAGAAACCACTCGTATATTACTATGGAGTTACATTAGTAATTATTTTGCTGCTAAATTCTTTTATTTTTCCAGCCATTTTTAATCACTCTGTAAAAGAAGTTGATTATGGTACATTTTTAACAATGGTTGAAAAAGGTAAAGTAAAACAGGTTGAAATTGAAGATAACACAATTATGTTTAAGCCAGTTGATACAAAAGAGGCTAAGGAATTCAAGACGGGAAAAATAGACGATCCTAAATTAGTTGATCGGTTGCATAAGGCAAATGTTAAATTTACCAAGGTGATACCAAAAGAAACCTCGCCACTAATAAATTTCATTTTGACTTGGATCCTACCGTTTCTAATCTTTATTGCTATCGGTCAATGGCTTATGAAAAAGATGCAAAACAAGATGATGGGCGGAGGAGGACCGATGTCCTTTGGCAAAAGTAAGGCAAAAGTATATGTGGAAACCGAAACAGGTATTACCTTTAAAGATGTAGCAGGTCAGGATGAAGCTAAGGAGGCTTTGCAGGAAATTGTCGATTTCCTTCATAATCCGAAAAAATACAAAGAAATCGGAGCAAATATTCCTAAGGGAGCTTTGTTAGTAGGACCTCCAGGAACAGGAAAAACCCTTTTGGCAAAAGCTGTGGCAGGGGAATCCAAGGTTCCATTCTTTTCAATGTCCGGTTCTGAATTTGTTGAGATGTTTGTTGGTATGGGTGCTGCCAGAGTTCGAGATTTATTTAAACAAGCTCAAGAAAAAGCACCGTGTATTGTGTTTATTGATGAAATTGATGCAATCGGTAAAAGCCGAAATTCAGGCATAGCCGGCGGTAATGATGAAAGGGAACAAACATTAAATCAGCTTTTAACAGAAATGGATGGATTTGATGCGGATAAGGGCATCGTCATCCTAGCCGCAACCAATCGACCTGAAACACTTGATAAAGCACTTTTAAGACCAGGTCGATTCGATCGAAGAGTTCCGGTTGAATTACCTGACTTGACTGGTCGTGAGTCGATTTTAATAGTACATGCTACAAAAGTAAAATTAGCTGATGATGTTAATTTTAATGTGATTGCCAGAGCTACATCTGGAGCTTCTGGAGCTGACTTAGCCAATATTATCAATGAAGCGGCACTTAGGGCCGTGAGACTTGGCCGCAGTAAGGTGGTCCAAAATGATTTGGAAGAATCTGTTGAAGTGGTAATTGCAGGATATCAACGTAAAAATGCTGTGATTTCGATGAAGGATAAATTAACGATTTCCTATCATGAGATTGGCCATGCTTTAGTTGCGGCAAAACAAAGTCATTCAGCCCCTGTTCATAAAATCACCATCATTCCTAGGACTTCAGGAGCATTAGGCTATACGATGCAAGTGGATGAGCATGAAACTGTCCTAATGACAAAAGAACAGGCATTGGATAAAATAACCACCTATATGGGAGGACGCGCTGCAGAGGAGATTATTTTTAAAACGGTCACCTCAGGCGCTTCCAATGATATTGAACAAGCAACAAAGATTGCCAGAGCAATGGTAACAAGGTTTGGAATGAGTGACGAATTCGATATGATGGCATTAGAAACCGTCAATAACCCGTATTTAGGAGGAGACTCTTCCCTAATTGTGTCGGCAGAAACCGCATCAAAAGTAGATTCGGAGATCCTAAAAATTATCAAATCCTGCCATCAAAAAGCCATTCAAATTTTGGAGGATAATAAAGATAAATTGCACGAATTAACAAAGTATCTTTTAGAGAAAGAGACAATCTCCGGGGAGGAGTTTATGTCCATATTGGGAAAACAGGCTTGATGAGTACGAAAGATTGAGGTTATTCGTTCAGAAGAGATAGAGTTTAAATGACTGAATTTCCATAAAAATACCCCCATTTGGAAGATAATTTATATTTCCAATGAGGGTATTTTTCATTTTGTGATTAAATAAATTTATGGTCTATTTACAAATAAAAGGCACTTATTCGCAAATAACAAAGTAATAAGACTTCATTTCGATTAATTTGAAATGACAAAATAGCAATATGGACGCAAAAAAGGGTGTCCCAAAGCTCTACTTTTAGGACACCCACCCGAAAAAGCTCCTCTTACTCAACCGTAACCGATAATGATTTAACTAAAATTGATGGAGAACCAATTGGTGATAGTGGGAAAGTTAAATCCGAGCTAATTTCTTCGACATTCAATAATAATTGATAAAAATTACCCGCGATGGTCATTAAGTTAACAGGATATTGAACCTTACCGTCCTTCAGATAAAATCCATTAGCCGCAAGTGAAAAGTCACCCGAAACCGTGTTAGCCCCTGAATGCAAGCCAGATAGATTCGTAATTAAAACGCCTTCGTCTACGGAAGCAAGCAATGCTTCAAATGGGGTAGTGGAAGGCTCGATATAAAAATTGGATGGACCAACCTTGACAGCATTTTTATAAGAATCTTTATGAGCGTGTCCTGTGGTTTCCGTTTGCTCTTTTTTCGCAGTTTTTTGATTGTGTAGCAAAGATTGTAAGACACCTGATTCTACTAATGTTAGGTTTTTAGTCGCAACTCCTTCACTATCAAAAGTTCTGCTGGCAAGGCCTTCCTCAAGGAATGGATCATCAACAATCGTAATCTTTTGGCTAGCAATTTGCATTCCGAGCTTATCCTTCAAGGATGAAATACCTGCTTGAGTGTTTTCTGCAGAAAAATTAGACGAGAATGTTGCTAATAGACTAGCTGCTGCATCATTTCTTAAAAGAATCGGATATTCCTTGCTCGGTATATTTCTCGATCTTAATTGTGAGAGTGCTTCATCAGCGGCTTTTTTGGCAATTTCCATGGCATTTAAGCGGTGGAAATCTTTTGTCACTTGAAATTCAAAGGATGTTTTCGTTTCGGCTCCTTCTCTTACGATCGTTTCCACGATAACATACAAATAATTCATTTGATCAGTTAATGACAAACCTTTATTATTTGAAAGATTTCTAGAGACCGATTCTGTCCGAATGCCGCAATATTCTGTCCCAACAATTCTAGGATCTAGTGCAAGTAATTCACGTTCAACATCTTTAATAAATTGAATTTTTTCAGGAATGGGTATTTCATTTATGGATGGAGAGAAAAAATTTCCTTGTTTATAATGATTGCTTCCAGCAAAGATTTCTTCAATATCTTCATCATGCATTATTTGGGTATTTTCTTTAGCGTTATCTAACAAAAAGGGAATAGAGGCATCATCGATTTTTTCAGAATAGGCATAGCCCATTTTTCCATTAATGATCCCACGGAAGGATACGCCACCATCTTCTGCAATTTCATATTGATCAATTTCCCCTTTGTACACTTGGCAACCAAAAACTTCCTTCTTTTCATAATACATTTCTACATCTGTAAATCCGCTGCTTTGTGCCTCGTTAAATAGTTTCGCTTGAAATTCTTGTATCATCAACGCTTATTCCCCCTTTGTCCCACCGACGGTGATTTCGCTGACACGGATCATCGGTTGCCCTACGTTTACTGGAATACTTCCACTTTGTGAACCGCACATTCCTGCGCCATGTCCCAAATTATTTCCGACCATGTCGACAAGCTGTAAGGTTTTTGGACCATTACCGATTAAAGTAGCACCTTTCAATGGTTTTCCGAGCTTTCCATTTTTCACTTCATACGCTTCCATGACAGCAAAGTTATAATCACCTGTAGCTGGGTTCACTTGGCCGCCGCCCATATATTTTGTGTAAATCCCATATTCGGTATTGGTGATAATTTCTTCTGGTGTTGATTTTCCAGGTGCAATATATGTATTGGTCATCCTGGAGGTTGGAGCAAAGCGGAAGGATTGTCTTCTTCCAGAACCGGTTGATTCCATGCCCATTCTTCGTGAATTAAATTTATCAATTAAATAGCCTTTTAGAATACCATTTTCGATGAGAACATTTTTCCGTGCCTTTTCGCCTTCATCGTCTATATTGATAGATCCCCATTCGTTTTTCAGAGTGCCGTCATCGATATAGGTAACAATTTCCGGAGCGACCATTTCACCAAGGCGATTCGCAAACACAGAGTGGTTTTTCGCGACAGCTGTAGCTTCTAATCCATGTCCACAGGCTTCATGAAAAATAACCCCGCCGAATTCATTATCAATAATGACAGGGAATTTCCCACTTGGACATGGACTAGCATCCAGCATGGTCACGGCAATGCGAGCTGCTTCAGTTGCAAAATAATCCATATTTGAATTTTCGAAAAACTCAAAGCCTTGATGGGCGCCTGGTCCATAGAAGCCTGTTTCCATTTGGTTATCTCGCACTGCCACAGCCTGAATCGCCATCCTTGAGCGAACTCGTTTGTCTTCGATCAATTTTCCTTCAGAATTGGCAATCAGGACATTTTGTTCTTCATCCATGTAGCGAACAGTTACCTGTGAAATACTAGAATGATAGTTTTTTGCCGTATCATACGCATTTTTCATGATGGCTGCTTTGCGGGTTTTATCCACCTCTTTCGGTAAGAATTGAACGGGATTAATCGTTTCGAATGATTCTTTCACAAGAGGTGCCAGTTGAATAATCGTTTTTCCATTTATGGCATGTGCGGCATTTTTAGCTGCTTTTATAATGCCTTCTTTGGTAAAGTCGGTTGAATAAGCATAAACACTTTGCAATCCTTTAAATACACGGATGCCAATGCCAAAATCACGGCCGGAAAGACATGATTCGATTTTTCCACTTTGCAAGGTAAAATTATTGGTAAAACGGTCCTCTACGAAAATCTCAGAAAAATCTCCGCCAGTTGATAAAGCCGCTGTTAGTACGTCTTCAATTAAAGATTGATTTAGCATATGTTCCTCCTTAATATTATTAATAATGGAAAAATTCTGTATTTTTAAATTAGAATTTTCCTTATTAGATCCTACGTTAATATCATACAACATTTTTCTTTTGTGTGGTTAATTTTACCTTTTTGTTATAATTCTCAATATTACTAATCTAATTAACAAAAAATGTAAAACCTTTCTCTGTATCTTAACTTAAAATAAGGATTTTTAAAGGGAGGGAAATGTGGATTCAAATTTGTGCATACATTGAAGAAGTAGGGTTTTTAGTTTGTAAGAAAGAAGACGTTTCTATCGTTCAATTGGAAGAAGCGGTAGAAATAGAATACCGCCTCCTCCTTATTAACAGGGAAATCTCCTTTTTACATATTCTGCCCTTTAACGAAATCTTCTTTTGGAAAATGGATTAATGCCGTAGTTTTTTAATAATAACGGCTTCAATGAATTCCCAGGGAAGAATCGTTTTTAGAAACAGATTTTTCTTCACACTTTTACCGATCGGATATCTGAAGTTTGGAGATTTCCGTTGAGAGGCAATTTGAGCTACTAGTTTAGCTACTTCGGTGGGATTGCCATGTTCTGCTTTTCCACTTTCAATCTCTTTAAGGATGCTTTTCATATAGGATGAGTAGGGTGATTCAGTACTGATTTCCATATAATCCACGCTTGACCAAATATTGGTTTGATACGATCCAGGTTCGATTAATGAAACATCAATTCCAAATGGTTTAAGCTCCAGCCTTAAGCTTTCACTATATCCCTCAAGCGCATGCTTGGATGAAACATAAGCAGATAATCCCGGGAATCCCATTCTGCCACTAATGCTACTCATATTAATAATCCTGCCTTGCTTTCTAGCCCTCATAAAGGGAAGGACTGCATGGGTTACTGCAATTACTCCGAAAAAGTTGGTTTCAAATTGCTGCCGATATTCCTCGATTGAAAGATCTTCGCTGAACCCACCAAGTGCAAATCCGGCATTATTAACTAACACATCTACAGATACATAGTTTGTAAGTAAATATTTCAATTCATTTATAGATTTGCTAGACGTTACATCAAGTGAATGGATATGAATGAATTTTTCTAATTCCTTTTCTTTTGCAATTTCGAGTAATCGCTTTGCTTTTTTCACATCTCTCATTGTCGCAATGACAGTAAAGCCATTCACTGCCAGTTCGATGGCGCACAACATGCCAAAGCCGCTTGAAGAACCTGTAACTATTGCCGTTTTTTTGTTCATAATTTTCTCCTTCATCATTCCTTAACTATCATTAAACCATATATCCAATAAAATTGGTTTAGTTATAATATTTCCTATAGATAAAGAAGAGCAACCATCCTTAATGAAAGCAATTGTATGGCAGAAACAAAGAAAATTGCTGCTGAGTATGTTTGGAAAATAGCCCAACGAAACGCGAAAAATTAATGATTTATTTTTTGAAACGAGCTATTGAAGAAACGGTAGTATTAAGAATATTAGTAAAGAAGGGGAAGAAAAGTTTTTCATATAAAACATGTAAATACTGGTTGTAAGTAAAATAGTAATGAAATATTCACAGGATTTTGGGAGAAATTACGGTACAATAGAGTATGTTAAATCTTTCACAAACTATAAACAGATGATATTTTAAAAGGAGTCTATCTAATGGGATACAGTAAACCAGAAAAAATTATGGAAATCACCGTGGAAAATGGCATGAAAAAAACAAAGTACTCTCCATTACAGATACTGATATTAGGTTTTGAAGCAGGTGCATTCATTGCACTTGGATACTTACTTTCCATCCGGGTTACGGCAACTCTATCAATAAATTTAGAAGGATTAAGCAATTTGATTGGAGCATCAGTTTTTCCTGTAGGGCTAATTCTTACCTTACTAGCAGGTGGAGAGTTATTGACTGGGAATATGATGGCAGTGCCACTTGCAAGAATGGCGAATAAGATTAGCACAGGGCAGGTATTCTATAATTGGTTTCTGGTGACGGTTAGTAACTTCGTCGGCGCTATTTTTGTTGCCTATTTTTTTGGACATCTTGTTGGATTAACTGAAACGGGACCTTACTTAGAAAAGACAATTAGTATTGCAGAGCATAAACTTGAAGTGTCTTTTCTCCAAGCCTTTATTTCTGGTATTGGCTGTAATTGGCTGGTTGCTGCTGCCGTATGGCTTTGTTATGGTGCAAACGATATCGTAGGGAAAATAACCGGAATCTGGTTTCCAACGATGGCATTTGTTGCGATTGGATTTCAGCACGTAGTAGCAAATATGTTTGTCATTCCTGCTGCCATATTTGCCGGCCATTTTTCTTGGTTTGAATATTTTCAGAATTTTATCCCAGTCTTTTTAGGAAATGCAGTAGGAGGTACAGCATTTATAGCTATGGCTTATTGGCACGCTTTTAAGAAAAATGATTCCAACTACACAAAACCAAAGGTTATTCAGCCAATGGTAAAAAGTCGAGTAAGATAGAATTCATTTCGTTTTTCAATCACATTTTTTTGTTCAATTGCATGTTTACGTCAGCTATTAAATGTCGTATTCAAAACTGGATGGTGCCTTATTTTATTGAAGGGTGTCAGGCACCATCTTAAGCTTAAAATAGTCTTTCGGTGGGTCTATCACATGGGTAAAAAGCAAATTCGCGTTTTCTGATATTCCATCTATATTAATTGAACGTGCAGCCATTTCCGAACACTATTAATAAACCAGATTTTCGTGGTTTTTTGTAAGTCTGCAACTGTTAGTGTTTTTTCGTGAATTTTTCCATTTTTAAGTAACATTTCTCGAAAGGTGCCAGCTAATAAGCCTCTATTTAAAGGTGGTGTCCATAATGCTCCATCTATTTCCAAGACCACGTTTCCATTCGTAAATTCAGTCAACTCACCGTCTTCATTCCAAAGGAGCACGTCGAAAACAGCTGAAGGCTTCCACATTTGAAATTGAGCGTATACTTCCCGGTTCGTGGTTTTATGGTATAAGAAGGGATTATTTTTTTCTATTGGGTTGTCGGCTAGCATTACCTTCAGAGGTGCCTGCGGTTTGTTGATAGGAGTTCCTTCTATGGTGATGTTCCCATCGTTTTCCAAAAGGAGTCGAACTTTTAACTCCCCAATATTATTTTGACTTGAAAACTCGAGTAAGGCCTTTTTAACTCCCTCTGAATTATATAAAAAACCAAAAAATTGGGCTGACTTTTTCAGGCGATTAAGATGTTCTTGTAATAAAAAAAACTCCCCCCTGACTACTAATAAACTTTCCAGTAATTGAAACTCCGGTCTGTTTTCTTCAAGTAAGCTTGCCTTCGTCATGATTTCTTGATATTCATCTTCGGTAGTTGAATCCCAAGTAATTCCTCCGCCAACACCATAGGTGGCTATCCCAGATTGATGTTCAATCAATACGGTTCTAATTGGTACATTAAAAATGGCTTCTTTATTTGGTGAAATAAAACCAATCGCCCCACAATAAACTTCACGCGGTGAAGTTTCTAAGTTTGAAATGATGTTCATTGTGCTAATTTTGGGAGCACCTGTAATGGATCCACAAGGAAAAAGTGCTTTAAAAATATCAACAAGTTTCGTATTGGCAGAAACCTTTGCTGTAATCGTTGAAGTCATTTGATGTACAGTAGGATAATGTTCAATTTCAAAAAGCTGTGGAACGTTAACTGTACCAGGTTCAGCGATGATGCCTAAGTCATTTCGCAGCAGATCCACGATCATGAGATTTTCAGCGCGGTTTTTTTCAGAATGATAAAGCCATTTAGCGTTTGCTTCATCATCTGCAACCGATTTTCCTCTTTTAATTGTTCCTTTCATCGGCCGAGTGGTAATTTCGTCACCATCCAAGTGAAAAAACAATTCAGGAGACGCAGACAAAATACTATGATTGCCAGTGTTGATGTAAGCACAATAATTGGATGCTTGTGCTCTTTTCAATTTCTCAAAAAAAGCGATATCGTTACCTTGGAAATGGGAGTTAAGTCGAATCGTATAATTTGTCTGGTATGTATCGCCATTTTCAATCGATTGTTTAATCGATAAAATCGATTGATTGTACTCATCTGTACTTACGGAGGATTTCCATTCTGTGAGTGAATACGTACCAGTATGGCTAAGCGGTCGAAGCAATGGCTCTGGAAATATCCCAAACCATAACAGCGGTAAGCTAGTTCCCTCCTTAACTCTATAGGCAGAATCGAATGCAGCCGCACTTTCGTATGTAATAAATCCTGCAGCATAATAACCGTTATCAACCGCATCCTGAACAAGTTGAAAGCTCGGTATCACCTCGTCGATTGTATGCGCAATGATCACTTTGATTGGATTTTGAAATGTATGCGGCTTTATTTCACCGTTGGAATCTGCAAATTCAAAAGATAGGTGAGGCTGTTGCTGCTTCATTTTTTTTGTATCCCTCCTGATCTACCTTTGATTTGATAAAAAAATTCTCTAACATTTGTAATCCTTTTTCCGTCAAGATGGATTCGGGGTGGAATTGAACTCCTTCCACTCTAAAATGCTTATGTCGGATTGCCATTATTTCTCCATCCCCACTTCTTGCACTAATTTCAAAACAGGGAGGAAGGGAAGCTTCATCCACGATTAATGAATGATATCTGGTCACCTGAATGGGTGTAGGTATATCATTAAAAATATAATTTTGATCATGTCTAATAAGTGAGACTTTTCCATGCATCGGTTTTAATGCTTTTCTTATCATCCCACCAAAGGCTTGCGCAATAATTTGTTGTCCGAGGCAAACACCTAAAATAGGGATTTTCTGATAATACGTTTTAACCACATCTAAGCATAGACCAGCAGAATCAGGATTACCAGGTCCTGGAGAAATAAGAATATGATCTGGCTGCATCTTCTCTATATCGTCTAGCGAGAATTGATCATTACGAATTACAATGACCTTTTCGCCAATTTTTCGGATGTATTGGACTAAATTGAACGTGAATGAGTCATAGTTATCAATTACTAATATCACGGTTTTACACTGGCTCCATTTCGTATGAATGTGTTTTGTGAATAGTTTATCTCTTTTATTAAACCTTATTATGGTGGAACTTGTATAGAAAAAACTGATTCAGGCGTGATTTACCATTGGTGGAAAAATAATTATAATTAATGGTGTTATCTGTAATCAATAGGGTGGCTGGATTGTCACTCTATTCTTTTCAAGGTTTTTTTAACTTCTAATCCATTTGTAAAGGACAGAATGCTATGAAGTTTGTTTTAGCACCAGATTCATTTAAAGAGAGTATGACGGCGAAAAATGCTGCCCTGGCCATGCAAAAAGGAATACTGAAAGTTTTTCCTGATGCGGATTGTGTAATGGTTCCTATGGCAGATGGTGGGGAAGGAACGGTTGAATCATTAGTCAGTATGACGAATGGGGAAATTATTAACACCGAAGTGCTTGGACCATTAGGTGAGAAGGTGGTTGCAGACTATGGTCTATTGGATGAAGGGCATACAGCTGTTATTGAAATGGCAAGTGCAAGTGGACTAGAATTAATCAAACCAGAGGATCGAAATCCATTACTGACAACAACTTATGGCACGGGAGAATTAATCAAACATGCCCTTGAAAAGGGTGTGAGCCGAATATTAATTGGAATTGGCGGAAGTGCAACCAATGATGGAGGGACAGGAATGCTTCAAGCCCTTGGGGTCTCCTTTAAAAATAAGAACGGTGAAGAACTACCATTCGGCGGTGGTGCTTTACATCAATTACACACGATTGATTTGAGTGGATTAGATGAAAGAATTAAAAAGGTCAAAATGGATGTAGCCTGTGATGTAACAAATCCATTAATTGGTGAAAACGGTGCATCAGCGGTATTTGGACCGCAAAAAGGTGCAACTCCAGAGGTAGTGAAACTACTAGATCAAAATTTAGCTCATTTCGCTGACGTAATCCACCAATTCCTGAACAAAGATATTACCCATTTGGATGGTGGAGGAGCTGCAGGCGGAATGGGTGCAGGCTTAATGGCCTTTTTAAATGCACATCTAAAAAAAGGTATCGATCTGGTCATCGAATACACCGGACTTGAGGAACAGATAAAGGGTGCAGATTATGTTTTTACTGGAGAGGGCAGTATTGATGGACAAACATTATTTGGAAAGACACCTTTTGGAGTAGCAACGATTGCTAAGAAGCATTCAGTACCTGTAATTGCGCTTGCTGGAAGAATTGGAAAAGATGTCGATCCATTATATGATCACGGATTTACTGCCATTGTTGGAATCTTACATGGAGTTTCTACTTTAGAAGAAGCGCTTAAAGCTGGCGCAACCAATTTAGCCTTTGCATCAGAGAATATATGCCGTATTTTAAAAAATGAACAAAAATTCACAAATAGAGGATGCTACTAATTTTTTGACAGCATTTTTTGCTTTTCTAACATGATAAAAATATGAAAACACATGGGATTTTAAAAAACCCATGTGTTTTTCATTTGTTAAATAATTGTTGGCACTATAACTATGTTATATTCTATTTCCTTTGCCGCCTAAACAACTCCATGGATTTATAACCTTCTCCTAAAATGGTCTCCATTTCAAGTAATCGTTTTTCCTGAGTTTCTACCTTTTTGGCACTGTAAACATAGCGTGCCCAATCCTTTTGATACCCGAAGGTTAATTCGGTGTAGATTCTTAGTAAATCCTCGTTTTTGTTCAAATAGTTCTTAATTTCATCTACATGGACAATGTAGTCATCCACACATTGGCTATTTTTGGCGCTGGCCGCTTTTTTTGTCTTCTTTGGTGCGGACTTCAAACCGATCACAGTAAAAACATCATTTAGACTTACCATTCGAGAAAATTTTATGTTACTTTCAAGCATATAACCTTCCTCATTGACAGGTACTGCTTGAAAGAAGCTGTCACGATCTATGTATTCTTTATAGATCGGATTATTCTTTTTCGGATAGGCAAAGAATATGTATCCATTTTCCGTTAATAATTGTTTTTCAATTACTGACAGCAAATGGTTTGAAAATTCCTCTAGGCTAAAAATAAAAATAAAGATAAGATCATATTTTCCATTTTTGATCGTTGAGTCATATTCCATTCCATTGAAATCATCCATTTCTTCAGGCTTTTGAAGAATTAACTTCCGAGGATATTTATTTAAATTTAGTTTTTCGATAATACTTTTCGGTGAATTCACTTTCATTACTCCTATTCTTTTTCCCCTATTTTATATTTTCAGTGAAATTATATCAATTGAATATTTATTTGAAAAAAGCAATTAAACTAATAAGACTATTGCCGTTTTTATTTGTCAAACTGAAATGTCCTTTGCCGTAGTCAGCAATGAAATAGACAAATTAGTTCCAGACTTTGGAGATAGCCAGTTCACATGTGGGATTTTTTCTGTTCCCATAATTAGTAATTTATATCGGGTCGTGTTACTTTTTGTAAATTAAGCGATTAAAAAATAGTTTATAGATAAAGAATAATGATTATTTGCCCCTTTAGAGAATTCCACAAATATCAAATTTTTGCTGATAGCAGCAGCCTTGTAGGCCCATTTTTATCTATGATTTTTCATTAGACTTCAAGTATAAATATCAAAGGATTTATCATAAAAATATCAAAAAACCTTTAATTACTCGATATTTTTTGATTGCAAAATTTGAACTGAAGGTATATGATATGTTTTATTGTCTATCGAGATTACGGAAAAAGATAATGAACAACATGTCTAAGGGGGAACAAAAATGGATCATTCCGTTAAAAAGACTGATCGTCCACCGTATGGAGTTATTGCGGTGTTAATGATTGGAGCATTTATTGCATTTTTAAATAATACATTATTAAATATTGCCCTTCCTTCAATAATGAAGGATTTAAACATTGAAGCATCAACCGTGCAGTGGTTGACCACAGGTTTCATGTTGGTGAACGGGATTTTAATTCCAACAACCGCATTCTTAATTCAAAAGTTTTCTGTCCGCCACCTATTTTTATTGGCGATGGGTTTATTTACAATTGGAACGATTATTGCGGGGTTTGCTCACATTTTTCCTATTTTATTAGCAGGAAGGATGTTGCAGGCTTCCGGTTCAGCGATCTTGATGCCAGTCTTAATGAATGTCATGTTGGTAAGCTTCCCGATCGAAAAAAGGGGAACAGCCATGGGGGTTTTCGGATTAATATTAATGTTCGCACCGGCAATTGGTCCAACGCTATCGGGCTGGATTATTGAACACTACGACTGGAGAATGCTTTTCCACTTTGTCACACCAATTGCCATTTTAGTTGTATTGATTGGATTCTTCACCTTGAAAGATAAAAAGGATAAAGTGGATATTCGCTTAGATTTACTTTCATTAATCTTATCAAGCATCGGTTTTGGCGGTATTCTTTATGGCTTTAGTTCTGCAGGTAAAAAAGGCTGGGACAGCCCTGAGGTTTATGGGACAATCATTGTTGGGATCATTTCGTTGACCGTGTTTATCCTGCGTCAGATAAAGCAAGAACAGCCGATGCTTAATTTCAAAATCTATAAATACCCAATGTTTACTTTATCATCTGTCATTTCGATGATTGTGAATATGGCGATGTTTTCCGGTATGTTGCTACTTCCAATTTATGTACAAACCCTTCGCGGGATTTCACCGATGGATGCCGGACTATTGCTGCTACCTGGAGCCATTTTGATGGCCTTCATGTCACCTGTTACAGGAAAACTATTTGACAAGGTCGGCGGACGTATTTTAGCCGTTACTGGCTTAGCTATAATGGTCGTAACAACCTATTTCTTTAGCAAATTAACGCTGCATACAACGTATCAACACCTGATTATTTTATACTCGGTGAGAAGTTTTGGAATGTCGATGGTTATGATGCCTGTATCGACAAATGGGCTAAACCAGCTTCCAAGACGTTTTTATCCACATGGTACAGCGATGAACAATACCATGAACCAGGTTTCGGGTGCAATTGGAACAGCGTTATTGGTTACAATTATGACCAATCGTACAGCATCGCAGGCAAAAGAACTTGGAGCGGCAGCGTTGAAACAAATGGCACTGCATCCAACTACTTCTGTTTCACCTGCTGAAATGAAGCAGCAGATTATGGCTCAGGCAATGTTAAATGGAATCAACTATTCCTTCCTCATTGCTACCTTTATTGCAGGTGTTGCGCTAGTTCTTGCCTTCTTTATCAAACGGGCAAAACAAGCAGAAGATCCAATTGGAGGTACACCTTCCAAACCTTCTGTGAAAAATATAGGATCGAAATTGGCAGAGAATTAATGTATGGTTCCTGACACTATTTTCTATTTTGTGACGATATTGTTTTCGAAAGAAGTCCTCGAATTGCTGAGGGCTTTTTTTATGTCCGTACAAAAATACCACCTCATGTCTATGGAAAATATGGTAAAATTTTTATCAAAATAGTAAATTATTTGTAATGGTAGATTTCCGAGGGACGGGCTTTTAATTGTTAATTGTTTATTCTTAATCCAATTAAATGGAGGTACAAAAAATGGTTTACAAATCTTCATTATCCAATACTCAAAACCTATCAATAACGATTTATTATGACAACTTTGCTGTTGTGAAAGAAACGAGAGAATTCATACCACAGGAGAATGAGACCATTGTTCATTATTTAGATGTTGCGAAAAAAATTGAAACCGATTCCATTATTGTATCTGGTGTGGAAGTGAAAGAGTTGAATTATGAATTTGATTTAGTCGATAAGTACAAGTTGTTGGAAAAGTATATTGACCGGACTGTCTTTTTACAGGATTTGAAGACCAATGAGAAAACAGAGTACCGCTTGCTAAGTGTAAGTGGCGGTATCGTTTTAGAAAATGCAGCGACAAAGGAGATTGTTTTAGACGCACCAGGTGAGATTATTTTACCAAAGCTCCCAGATGAATTAATTGTTAAGCCTGCACTAGTTTGGAAAGTAGCTCCTTCAAATACGAAAACAATCAATGTTTCATATATAACAAAAGGAATTCGCTGGGAATCGAATTATGTGCTTAACCTCAAAAATGACACCTTTGACCTAGCTGGCTGGATTGAGATTGAAAATAATTCTGGGACTGCTTTTCATGATGCCAAGTTGAAAGTATTGGCAGGGGATGTGAACCGAGTTGAAGAGGTTGCAGATTACGATATTGAACCAGTTCTTTATAGCCGAACTAGGATGGAAGAAAACTTTGAGGAAAAGTCCTTTGCAGACTACCATATTTATACGTTAAGAGGAACTACTACTTTAAAAGATAATCAGGAAAAGCAAATTAAGTTTATCGAAGTTGAAAATGGGGTGTTCAAACGTTATTATGAGTTTGATTCTTACAGTGATCATCCAAAAGTAATGCTCGAAATCAAGAATTCAGTGGCTAATCATATGGGAATTCCCTTACCTAAAGGGAAAATTAAAGTCTACCAAGAGGATACAGAAGAGAACACCACCGAATTTATCGGCGAAGATCGCATTTCCCACACAGCGAAGGATGAAAAAGTCTCATTATATATTGGAAATGCCTTCGATATTGTTTGTGAAAGCAAAATCCTTAAACGCTATAAAATGAAAAACTATGAATATGAGAAGCATGAGTACATTTTGAAAAACAGAAAAAGTGAAAACGCACTGATTAAGATTAACCATTATATCAGTGAGAGGTTTTGGAAGATTGAGGAGTCAACAGATGAATTTAAAGAAGTTGACACAAACCATATCGAATTTTGGGCTGATGTATCAGCGGGCGAAGAGAAAACCATTAGCTTCGGAATAACCAGCGACCGCTCCATTTATATGGAAATTAAGAAGTCTGAGGATTAATAGTGTGTGAAATGAAATGCCAGGAAAAATCCAACTAGCTAGATGGAGCTTCCTTGGCATTTTTTTTAAAGGAATGTTAAGAGTACTATATAAAAAACTCCATTATATTGGTAAAATATTTAGATAAAGGTGTTTTATGTAAAACTATTAATTTAGAAAAAGTCACTGGGTTTTAATATAGTGAGCGGACTTTAGGAGGGATATTAAATGTGGGAATTTGACATGGACATAGATCAAGTAGCTAAAATTAAGGTAATCGGTGTTGGCGGTGGTGGGAATAATGCGGTAAACCGAATGATTGAAGGCGGAGTTCAAGGTGTGGAATTTATTGCGGTGAATACCGATGCCCAAGCACTTAATCTATCAAAAGCCGCGATTAAGATGCAAATTGGGGCAACATTAACAAGAGGTTTAGGAGCAGGTGCCGATCCAGAAATAGGCAGGAAGGCAGTGGAAGAGAGCAAAAGGCAGATTGAAGATGTAATAAAAGGAGCAGACATGGTCTTTGTTACAGCTGGAATGGGTGGCGGTACGGGTACAGGGGCAGCACCAGCGATTGCAGAAATTTCTCGTAAGTTGGGAGCACTCACGATTGGTGTTGTTACTCGCCCGTTCGGATTTGAAGGGCATAAGCGCAGGGTTAATGCAGCGAGCGGAATTGAGTGTATGAGGGAAGCGGTCGACACCTTAATTATTGTTCCTAATGATCGTTTATTACAGATTGTTGATAAAAAAACACCTATGATAGAGGCATTTCGCGAAGCGGATAATGTTCTTCGTCAGGGGGTACAGGGCATCTCTGATCTAATTGCTATCCCAGGATTAATCAACCTTGATTTTGCCGATGTGAAAACAATCATGTCTAATCAAGGGACTGCCTTAATGGGAATTGGGGTCGCAAAGGGTGAAAGACGTGCAGTTGAGGCAGCTAAAAGAGCTATATCCAGCCCATTACTTGAAACCTCCATTGACGGAGCTCAAGGGGTGTTAATGAATATTACAGGCGGTAGCAATTTAAGTCTGTTTGAAGTACAAGAGGCAGCAGATATTGTGGCATCTGCTGCAGACAAGGATTTAAACATGATTTTCGGTTCCATTATTAACGAAAGCTTAAAGGATGAAATTATGATTACAGTCATTGCCACTGGCTTCACAGACAAGGAAAGTTCATCTTCTCCTTCTTCAAGGGAAGGAAAGTCAAGTCCAAACTCACAAGCTAAATCAAGTCGTGAAAAGATTATTACTGGGGAACCGAGTGTTCATTATGGCCGGCAGCGGCAAGCGTTGGAGGAACAGGTGTCTGATAATAGTCTGCAATGGAACAAGTCAAAAGGGTTGATGGGTTTGACTGCCCGCGATTCGGAACAGCCAGATAATTCTCTGGAAATCCCTACCTTCTTGCGAAATCGTAATAGAAGATCAAAATAATTTCTTTTATTTCAAGCTCTAGGCTGCTAAGGAATACTTGGTAGCCTTTTTTCACTACTATTTATTAGGAAGTGTGATAGATTGCATTACCTTCTTTTGCATGGAAAGGAAGGTATCTTTCCCAAAAAATGAATTAGCTTTTTCCTCGATTTCCTTTAACTGTACGTCATTTTCGATTAATGTCTTGCGAATACGGTCTACCAATTGTAACGCGTTTTGTCCAGTTATTTGTTTGGCGACACGTTCAAGGAGTACCTTCGTATCAACAGAAAATTTCTGGGCAAAGCCGTGGCACCTCACAATATTGTTCCGGAGAAAGTCAGAGTATTCATTTGTAAAGGCTCGACGGATACACCCCCGCATCCCTGCATAACCGTATGATATCTCTGACGCAGCCCGATAAAATAGGATCATCCCATCAGCACGGCTTGATTCAGGGTGTAACCTCAGTTCTGTTATTAATGAAACTAACCGTTGAACCACTAATGTACCTGAATTCGTGGCTGTCCACCAATCTAACAAATGCTGTTGTTCAGCTTCACTCATTTGCGGCATAGTGATTCACTCCCTTTCCCAAAATTTATTATAGACGAGGGATTGCTTGAACGGTTTGGACCCGTTTAAGTATCGTTACCCATTCAGATCCAAGGAAGACCTGACCATATTTGATGGCTTCGTTGATCCTATCAGCCATTTCCTGGTGGAGGTTCTGACTTGTGTTAATCAAATAGAGGGTTTTTGCATCAGCCTCTTTTGCAACTAGGTGAAAATTTGGTTTTAGTTGTTGTTCACTAATTCGCAGTGTATCAAGGTCAAATACAAGCATTTCTTTTACAAGAGAAATAGATTCGCCATTACGGAGCCGTTGAATCGTTCCGCGTACTGCATCAAATCCGTAGCCTATATCCGCAACAGTAGCATGGTAGGGATTAAGACCTGGTGCATTTCGTAAGGATGGAATCGATCGAAATCCTGTTGTAATAGAGCAAACGACTTCTTTGGCTGCCATTCCTTTTTCTAACGCTATCTCAATGGGATCAAGATAGTGGGCTATCCACATAATTGTAATTGTCCCCCCTTTGCTTTTGAAGATTTTTTTATATTTTTTTTAAGTGAATTTAGCCATAGTTAAAAATATTCAATGAGAGTCTGTCCTCATACCAAATGTTATGTTTAAGCCCACGAAATGGATAGCTTAATAGAAGAATAAATAAAAATTGAAGCAATGAGTAGGGGGGATGGAAGCAGTGGATTGAGGAAACTGTGAAAGGAGGATTGAATAAACTCCTTAACCACCTGGTTGTAAACATTAATTAATGACTAAATACTTTTCTTTTCCTTTTACACAATCTTAATTTCTACATTTACACGCTAAATACAGTTTAAAGAACATTTTTTAAACGTTTTTAAAACACATGGACAAAAGATTAATTTAAGTAATACACTTCAGATATAGGTGCTGGATACATGGAAAAGAGATTGGCATAAATGCCTATTTGTGAGAAATTGAACAATGAATCCGCAAAAGACATTCCCAATGAAGGAGAATAATACTATGTCTACATACAATTGGTTAGAAGCAATCAACGTTACAGAAGATATGCTCGATAAAACGGACAAACGTCTTCCTGTTATTTGGATAAGCGCTCTCGATTGTACAGGCTGTAAAGAAGCTTTTACCCGTTCCTTTGAACCAACAACATTGGATACGATTCTAAATTTTATCTCCTTAGAGTATAGTGAACTTCTCTCAGTGGCAAGTGGGTACCAAGCTGAAGAACATAAGGAGTCGATTTTTGCAAAGTATCAGGGGGAATATGTGCTTGCTGTTGAGGGAGGTATACCCGGAAGTGATGAATTCCTCATGATTGCAGGTAAATCCGTCCGTGATGAAATCAGCGAGGCTGCCAAAAATGCAAAGGCTGTAATTGCTTTTGGAAGCTGTTCTGCTTGGGGTGGAATTCCTGCCGCAGGTGTTAATCCAACAAATGCAGTAGATATTAGGGCTGTTCTTCCAGAAGATGTACCTGTAGCGTTAGTCCCAGGATGTCCGCCCATTCCAGAGGTCATTATTGGGACACTTTTACATGTCCATTTTCATGGAGAACTGCCTGAGCTTGATAAAAAGTTAAGACCAAAAGCATTTTATCAGAAAACCGTCCATATGACCTGTCACCGTAAAGCCTTTTTTGATCAAAAATTATTTGCTGAGTCATACGACGATGAAGGAGCCCGGAAAGGTTATTGCTTGTTTAAATTAGGATGTAAAGGTCCCACAGCCTTTAATGCATGTGAATCGATTGGTTATGACCGTTGTATTGCAGCTGGATTCTCTTGTATCGGCTGCTCTGAAAAGGGTTTTTGGGACAAAGGAGGATTTTGCGGAAAAAGGAAAAGTAAATGAACAACAAGGTGTCAGGCTCTATTGGTGCCTGACACCTTGTTATTCCTATTATTTGTTGACAATCTTTGCTACCCCTATTGCCAGGTGATCCCAAAGGATTTCCTCGATGAGTTCTGCTTTTGTTGCATCGCAGTCAATAATTAAGATGACTTCACTCTTTTGACCATGTAATTGGTTAGGTTGCTTTTTAACTACTTTTATGATAAAAAGTTTGATAGCTAATCCTAAAACAAATCCGATTGAAGCACCAATTAACCCCCAATATATAGGACCCCAAGACAAAATAAAGCCGATGCTGGCACAAATGACGGAAAATGCGGTGGCTAATGCCATCGCAAGATCCACGAGAGAAATTCCATCCGAACGATGGAGTGTATCAAAGATTTTTCTGTCTGCTTGGCGATTATCAAGTGGGACGGCAAAAATATTTTCTTTATTTATCCCTTTTTCTTCCAATAAAGAAATGGCTAATTCTAAATATCCAGTGTCCTCAAAGGTTGAGAATATCTGCATCTGATCACTTCACTTTTTTCCCTTTTTGAATGACGAAACTAGCATGTTGATAATTCATTTTCAAAAAATTTCGCAGTTCATCTTCAAAGAGTTTATTATTTTCGACTGTAGAAACCAACGAGTCATAAATGGAAAAGATATGAATAGAGGGTAAAAAAAGCAGCCACTCAGCATTTAAAACATTAGTGGCTTGGTGAACCTGCCCTAAAAAAAGCATAGAAACTGCTTCAAGTACACAGGATTTGTAGAAAAAGATAACAGACCATACGATGATAAATAGTGCGGTGATAATTCTATGGTTATAGAGTTGACCCAAACCCGGCATAAATATAGTCCAAATAACCGAAGTACTCGGTTTTCGCTTATCTAAGTAGTTAATTTCCATCGCACCTAGACTGAAGGTATTATATCGATGGTTCTCTCGTTTTGCTAAAAGATACACCTGATTCATATCAACAGTAGTACGGTAACTATCCCATATGCCAAAAAGATATACAGGGATATAAATTAATAACCACCTTGTATCCAGAACTTCTTTAGCCATTCCGATTTTCCCCTGAAATGAGTAAATCATTGCTTGGTTCACATGTGCCTGGAGGTTAATAACGACCTCCCAAATAAAAAGGACAAATCCACGGAGATATTTTGATAAAAGAAGATGGCCAAATCCTGGAAATGCAGCAGACCACCAACCAATAATATAAGGATTTCTAAGATGTAATTGAGTGGTGCCGAGAATGCTCACCTGAGCTTTATATCGTCTTGCAGTATTATTATTCGTGTAGTTTTCCATAAAAGGCAGAGGCTCCCTAAATATCTAATTAACTATATATTATCCATATAATTAACAAAATAGTGCCTAACTCCACTTTTTTTGATATTTTATATTGGGAATATTCGCAAAATAATTTTTATTGAAAGCGTATGCTATAATAATATTGTAAATTTAATCGCAAGGAGAAATCGCTATGTTGAAAGATTTTTTCATGGGCTTATCCCAAAATCAATTACTTAATAGTACAGCTAAAAAGTATGGTTTAAAATTGGGGGCGCAATCTGTCGTAGCCGGAACCAATATAGAAGAAGCCATCAAAAGTATTAAAGAGCTAAATTCCAAGGGAATCTCTTGTACCATCGATAATTTAGGAGAATTTGTTTTCAAAGAAGAAGAAGCAGTAGCAGCTAAAGAACAAATTCTTAAGGTGATTGAAGCGATTCATGCGAGTCAAGTGGATGCACATATTTCCTTAAAACCAACACAAGTAGGGCTGGATATTGATTATACTTTTTGTTTGAACAACGTAAAAGAAATTGTTGATAGAGCTGACAGTTATGGTATTTTTGTTAATATCGATATGGAGGACTTCAGTCACCTGGAGCCAACTTTTGATCTATTAGACGATCTTTCATTGGAATATGATAATGTCGGAACCGTAATTCAGTCCTATTTCCGTGAAGCACAAGAATATCTCGAAAAATATAAAAATTTCCGCATCCGTATTGTAAAAGGTGCCTATAAAGAGTCTGAAGAAATTGCCTACCCAGACAAAAAGGATATTGATGCTAACTTTATTAAGATTACTGAATGGCATCTGTTAAACGGGAAATTCACATCAATTGCCACACATGATCATAGAATTATCAGTCATTTGAAAGAATTTGTTAAAAAGAACAACATTCCGAATGAAAAATTCGAATTTCAAATGCTTTATGGTTTTAGAAAAGAGCTTCAATTAAAACTAGCTAGCGAAGGTTACAATTTCTGTACCTATGTTCCTTTTGGAAATGATTGGTATGGTTATTTCATGAGACGTCTAGCAGAAAGACCGCAAAACTTAAATTTAGTAGCTAAGCAAGTATTTAATAAAAAAACGAACACCGTCATTGGAGTTGCAGCAGGAGCATTCTTATTAGGAAGAATGACAAAGAAGAATAATAGACGTAAATAAGATTACGAATCAGCAACTGGTTACGGAAAACGCTGACACTAAAAAAACCGCTAGAAAATCCTCTAGCGGTTTTTTAGTATCTTCTTTCTAATATAAAAAAAGGCACCTTGCCTTTGTAGGTTGATTGTTATAACCACAAAGGTGTTAGGCACCTGAATTTACTGAGTTGTAGGAAAAATTATTGTCATCCCATTGGAATATACCTTCTTGTAGCTTAATGATGGAATCAAAAGGACAGGTAATAGGGATGTTTGCTTCGATAGGCAAATCATCTATATTATTACTTTTGTTGTCAATTAATTCTTTCTTTAATCGGAGCATGTCCATTTTAGATGCGACCCGAATTATTTTATCAAGAGTAATCTTCTTTTCGCTAATCCCGTGGCTTTTACAAATGCTATTCTGAAAACCCTTGTTATATTGAATCATCATTTGTAAATCATTGATACTAGCTACACCAAAAACCTCTTTAATAATATCCTCATAGCGCAGCTGGGTACCCGTTGCAAATTTAACAATATTCTTCTCAGGATTTTCTAAGAAATAAACTGTTTCGATTGAATTTGTCATGAATAAACTCCTTTATACATTTTATTTCAGTATCCAAGTTGAACATGTGGATTACAACATTCATATAAAAATTAAAATGATAGTTTTATTATAACATATTAATGTCCTCGTTGCTTGGCTCAATTCAGTTTATGTAGATGTATGTCGAAAATAAAGAATTACGCAACAGGCTGATTGAGTTAGGTCTCTGTGTTTACTTAACAACCTTACTCGAAACTGCTAGGCGTGAAAAAACCTTTTTCCCGCTGTCCATGGTTCATTAAATATTATTGGAAAAAGGGATAGGTTGAGAACTAATTTTCCAGTAATACATAGTATTTACAATAAATTGTCACCACAACAGTAATAAGTTCTTTTTTTTTCAATAAGAAACATTAGTAATGTTGACATGCCGGTTTGAATAGGATAGGTGAGTGGGAGTATTTTCTCATGAGTATTCTTTATTATTGCATCATTGAATATTGAATAAGAGGAGAAGTTGGGAAAATGGTGAAGCGGACATGGTTTTTTTCTATTTTATTCATTTGTAGTTTAATAGGTGGGGCAGGGTGTACGGAAAAGACCGCAAAGGATAAGACAATAGAAGGAAATGTAACTAAACCTCAGAAGAAGCCCGATAAACAGCCACTAGAAGAGCCCAAGAAGGAAGAGGAACCAAAGCCAATAGTGATTCATGTGTTAGACCCAAATACAAAGGATATTATAAAATCTTTTCTTCCGGTGGATATGGGGTTTGGAACTGATAATGAAACCTATAAAAAGGAAATTGAGAAGTGGGCAAAGGGGCTTGCGCGGGGGACTGATCAAAGTCCTGGATTTGACCAACGGATGATTCTAGATAAAATAGATGCAAATGGCCAGATCATTAAAGGAAAGCCCAAAATTATTTTAGAGGAATCTGAGTTGGTTGAAAAGGTGATGGAGGCGTCGGCAGTGGGTGGAGATATTGAACTGCCTTTGTATATGACAGAAAGTGGTTATAATCAGGAGGATATGGCTCAATTAGGAGAGGTGGCCATCGCATCCTTTACCACCAGATTTAATAGCTCGGTTGTGGGCAGGTCGAAAAATATCGAACTGTCAGCAGAGGCAATAAATAATATCATTGTCGGAACCGGGGATGTTTTTTCATTTAATTTAACTGTGGGACCTAGTAATTCCGCTCATGGATATCAAATTGCGAAAGAAATTGTTAATAAGAAATTAGTCGATGGAGTTGGCGGAGGAATTTGCCAGACTTCTTCGACATTGTTTAATGCCGTTGATCAGCTCGGCGTTAGTTATGTTGAAAAGCATCATCATTCCTTGTCTGTTGGCTATGTGTCTCCAGGAAGGGATGCAACAGTCTCCTATGGAGGACCGGACTTTCAGTTTAAAAACACGACAGGAGTCCCATTTTTAATAAAAACTATATATGGAAATGGGACGTTAAAAATTGAGGTAAGGACATCCTTAGTTTATCAAAAAATATTTAAAAAAGGGAATTGATTTTAGAGGCTGAATCCAAGGCAGGTAACTGTTCGGATTTAGCCTTTTGTTAATTCTTTGCAAAGCGTGTAGTGAAAAAATTTTCAGTTCTTTGAAGATGAATATTCCTCTTTCTCATAGCAAAAAATAGCCATGGCTTGGTTACAAAATTGGAGGAGGAATTGCATGAAGTGGGTATATAGGATAATAATTTCTTTCACCTTCCTCTCCTTAATGGAAGGGGTGGAAAATGGATGTGTTTCAGCTCGTTTTCTTAACGATTCGAATCAAAGTCAAGTCTTGAATATTAGCCTGACATCTCAAAAGGAGAGTGTACAAGTAAGCAGGCAGAAGCCGCCAAAGGTTGATTATGGTTTATCAAAAGAATACCACGACTTTGTACCCGACCGCCCGGAAGTAAAGCAGAAAATGGTAAAACTGCCTGCCCAGAATCAGCGGTATAAACAGGTAAAGTTTTTAGGGATAAATGACCTCCATGGCCAATTGAATGTAACTCGAAAAGTAAATGGAAAACCGGTTGGCCGGGTAGACTATTTAGCTGCATATTTAAAAAAAAGGGAAGCAGAGAATAAGAATACACTTCTTGTCCAAGTCGGAGATATGGTAGGTGCAAGTCCGCCAGTTTCAGCACTTTTACAGGATGAGCCAACAATCGAATTTATGAACAAGATGGGTTTCGCTATTGGGACAGTTGGTAATCATGAGTTTGACGAAGGTGTCAGTGAACTTCTTCGACTCATACATGGAGGAACACATCCAAATACAGGAAACTGGAAAGGATCGAAATTCCCTTGGATCGTCGCGAATGTGATTAATGGAAAAACGGGAAAAACCATTTTACCTCCCTATAAAGTAATCAAAGTAAATGGAATGCCGATTGGTTTTATCGGAGTGGTGACTACAAAAACACCTATAATAGTGGTACAAAGAGGTGTGGTTGGAATAGAGTTCCATAATGAAGTGGAGGCCATTAATCGGAACGTGGCCGAATTGAAAAAACAAGATGTTAAATCGATTGTTGTTTTAGCCCATAATCCCGGGACTTCAAGTCCAAATGGAGAAAATCGGAGAGGACAGCTGGTTAATATCGCGAACCGGGTGGACGATGAAGTGGATATTATTTTTGGCAGCCATAATCATACCTATATGAATGCCATGATTAACAATAAATTAGTTGTCCAAGCCTATTCCTATGGAACGGCCTTTGCTGATGTAAATGTTGAAATTGATCCAAAAACAAAGGATATTGTCTCGAAAAAGGCTGAAATCGTGACAACCATTCAGGAAGGTATAGAACCGGACAAGGAAATAAAACGGATGATTGAAGGTTACGAAGCGAAGGTTGACCCCATAATAAACAGGGTGATTGGATCGACATCTGTGGAGTTAACTGCGAATCAAAATGATAGTGGAGAATCTGTAATGGGCGACCTCATTGCGGATGCTCAAAGAAATCAAATGAATACAGATTTTGCGTTGACAAACCCTGGCGGAATAAGAGCAGATATTGATGCTGGTGATATAACATGGGGTGAAGCCTATACCGTTCAACCATTTAATAATGAATTAGTCAAAATGACAATGACAGGTAAACAAATTCGAGATGTACTGAACCAGCAATGGGGAACAAAGACGCAAATGCTGCAAATTTCCGGTTTCAGCTATACGTGGGATCCGAATAAAGCTCCGGGAGATAAGGTCGTGAACATCAAATTGCCTGATGGCTCAGAGATTGACCCGAATAAAGCCTATTCGGTAACAGTGAATATCTTCCTTTCTGGAGGAGGAGATGGATTTACCGTATTTACCCAAGCGAAAAACAAAGAAATAGGGCAATCTGACCTAGAAGCATTCCTCGATTTTCTCTCATCAAAACAAAAAACATTTACCTATAGCCTTCAGAATAGAATTCAAAGAGTTCAATGAATAATTTAAGGTGTCAGGCACCATGTGAAAAATTCACATGGTGCCTGACACCCTATCTGTTTTATTCGAAATTTTCGATTTTTACCTTTTTCGCTGGCTGAAAGTCTTCGCCTGTTTCCAAATAGCTTAGGGTTACTTTATCTCCTTCTTTTAAATAGATAACCATTGGTTCTTTTTCAGAAGAGATAATATAGTTCTTGTGGTTGTCAAGGAAAAAGGAGACAACAGTAAAATCACCAGATTTTTCTTTATAGACGCGCAATACCGTACCTGAAATTTCCTTTTCCTCAGCTTTTGAGCTGCCGTCGACAGTCCCGCGGCCACGCTGCAGGGCCGTTTTGTATTGTCTTAACGCTTCATTTGGGGTGATTCCATACACTGATATTTCTGGATTCGCCGCAGAGACGATAAAGTAATTTTGTAAGAAGCCATTGGAATCAAGAACTGGTGTCAGCCAGCTTGCCTCCCCGTAAAAGTTATAGAGAATCGGCATCTTTCCATGCCATTTCTTTTCAATAAATTTCTTTTCGATGATCTGCAAGGTACCTTGTGAATCCATGTAGGATTCGCTTGGATTTCCGGTATAGTAAGTCGCTTTTCCGGTTCTTGCATTTGTCAGGGAATAACCGAGCATCGAGTCCACATTTTTTTTAGGACTAGTGAAGTCGGTAAAATAGTACATGATTCCGTTTTCATCAAAAATCGGACTTACATTTGCCTCTGTTCCTTCATCTGAAGGGAGCTTCACGTCGGATTTACCAAATTTGCTATTCCAAAAACCATGGATGTAGTTTCCGAAATAGCTGTTTTTCAAGCTAATCGCTTCAGGTGAGACGGCACCATCAATAAAATCAGGAATAGCAGATAAAGAATATTCCTTTGTCACACCTGTCTTAGCATCAACGAGAACGATACCTTTAGCCGAAAATCCATTCCGTGCAGAAATAAAATCACCATAGGAACGGATATAATATGGTTTTCCATTCTCATCTATTTCTAACTGTACATCCCCATAAAAAATCTTCTTCGGAAATTTCATACGAATATGGCGCTCAATATTTTTATTAAAATATGCAGAAGGTGTGTAAACCATTGTTGACTTAATAAATTTTGGATTAGCAGAAGAGTCGGTTGCGCTCAAAGAAAAATAGCCTGGAGTCTCATTTCCATTCCACCATTTGAAAAATCCCGAGAACTCTACAGGAGCAACATAAACATATTCTCCATTTACCTTTTGAATTTGGAGATTCCCAAGTTCATAGAAGCTGGTATGAGGAACTTGGCCAAATGCCTTTTTCATTTTGTTGCGGGCAAATTGTGGTGGAACACTGGCAGGTGTTTCTTTTTCATCAAAAATCTTAATTTCTACCTTATCCGTCATTTTTGCCTGTTCATATTTTTCATTAGCATTAAAAATAAATGCGGTTAGGAAGTAAACCCCTAAAATAAGACTTCCAATGAAGAGAAGTACTTTGAATCTTCTTTCCTTCCCTCTAGCAAATACTGCTCCCCCGGCTGTAAGGATAATTGCAAACGGCCATAAAGAAGATAGATTTCTGTCAAAATTAGTAAAATAATAGAAGGCAGATACTAGTAGCATTACTATGACAATCACAGTTATGAATGCTTCTATTTTTAGCTGTTTGCCCTTTTTATTACTTGAATGATCATTCCAATATATCGGTATTAGAACAAGTGCTGAAGCGATTCCAATAATTAACGAGAATATAAAAATGTTCCCCATAATGTGCCCCTCTCAATCATGTTTTCGTTTTGGTCTGTAATAATACGGATAAGGAAATGGAAAAGTTTCATAAAAAACTATCATGAGCCTCAACTCCCAACCCTCCCATGGATATAAATTTAGAGAACAAGCCGTAGTCACCTAATAAAGGCGGTGAGAGCAGAGCTAGACTTCACAACTTTCGTCTAGTGAAATGGGTATTTCACTTTAACTGGTTAAAGTGATTCGTTTTTGCGGCGCTCCGCCCCTTTTCCACAGAAAACGTAAATGGCGTTACACGCCACCATCTAGCATGGAAATACAATTCGTTCTAAAAACCAAGCTAACTTAATAAAGGCGGTGTGAGCAGAGCAGAACTTCACCTAATTCGAAGTGAAAAATGTATTTATTTCACTCGAATTGGATAAACTAATTCGCTTTTGCGGCGCTCCGCCCCTTTTCCATACAAAAAGGTATCAGGCACCATTGGTGCCTGACACCTTAAAAAAATTATTTATTGATATGATTGTTCCAATTCATCAATCAGTGAGCCAACATAGGCAACTGCCTTACGGATTGGGTCTGATGTCGACATATCCACGCCTGCGTGCTTTAATAGTTCAAGCGGCTTCATCGTTCCACCAGCACGAAGCACATCAAGCCATCTATCTACGGCTGGCTGGCCTTCTTCCTGAATCATTTGCGCAACAGCTGTCGATGCCGTTAAACCGGCAGAGTAGGTGTACGGGTATAAGCCCATATAATAGTGCGGCTGGCGCATCCAAGTCAGGCTGGCACCTTCATCAATTTCAACCGTGTCTCCCCAGAATTCAGCAAGAACTTCTCCAGTAAGTTCGGTTAATGTTTTGGCTGTAAGGGCTTTGCCAGCTTCGGCGAGAGCGTAAACTCTGCGTTGATATTCGGCTTCAAGCAAATGGGTAACAAAGTTATGATAATAGGTTCCTAGGAGCTGCAGGATTACCCAGCGACGCATCTGTTTATCTTCCGTTCCGGCAAGCAAATGCTGACCCAATAACATTTCATTCATCGTGGAAGGGGCTTCGACGAAATACATCGACGGACGAACATTCATGATTCTTTGATTTTTATTAGCTAAGTAGAAATGTCCCGCATGGCCAAATTCATGTGCCAAGGTGAAGCAGCCGCGCATATTGTTCTGCCATGTAATCAGAATGTATGGATGGGCACCGTAAGGGCTGGAGCAGAAGGCGCCGGTTGATTTTCCAATATTATCGGCTAGATCAACCCATCTTTCCTTAAAACCTCTTTCGATAATATCGCAGTATTCAGGTCCCATTACTTTTAGAGATTCCAAGATTACCTGACTCGCTTCTTCATATGTTGTTTTCGGATTGAAATCCGGATCCAATGGTGCTTTTAGATCGCAAAAAAGCATTTGATCCAACCCTAAAACCTTTTGTTTTAATTGGGCGTAGCTGCGCATATAGGGTGCCAATTCTTTATAGATAATGTCAATCTGATTGTTATACATTTCTACCGTTACCTGCTGCGGTTCAAGAAGCATATGTGTTACCGACTCATAGTTGCGTAAGCGGGCGAGGGTTATTTGTTTATTGACTTCTGTTGCATATGATGCAGCGATTGTGTTTCTGTATTGCTTTAAAGTTGAAACGAAGGAGTTGTAAGCCTTCCTGCGGACAACTGTATCAGGTGAAAATTCGTAACGATTCTCAAATAAGGCAAATGAAACAGGAAGCTCATTTCCTTCTGCATCCAGGATTGGTGCAAATTCCATATCAGCTAACTTAGTCATTTGATAGATTTGATAGGGCGCTCCTTGAAGTTCACCCAAAGCAGCTAGTGCTTCTTCCGTTTGCGCTGTAAGCTTATGTTTTTTGGATTCAAGAAGTTCGATCAAGTTTTTCCGGAAAGCCTCAAGTTCAGGTTCTTCCTGAAGGGACTTTTCAACCACTCCATCCTCAAAAGCAAGAATCTCAGAGTTGATAAATGATAAAGCAGCGATACTTTTTGTGCGCAATGCTGATAATTTTGCTGAATTTGCTTGGTTAACTGGGTCAGAACCATCGGCGGATTGTTTCAATCTCGCATATGTCCAGGCTTTAATAATTCTCATCGATAGTTGTTCTTGGGCCAATAAGCAATCTAACAGAACCCTCGAACTAGTATGTAATGTTCCTTTAAATCTATCAACCAGAACTATTTCTTGTTCAATTACCTCTAATTCAGCTTCCCAAGCCTGTTCAGATGGAAATAAATCAAATAGGTTCCATGTCAAGTGCTCTGGTATTTCAGAGCGAGTAAGCCGTTTTTCAACTGTTTTTTTCATTCTCAATCTCCTCCATCCAATCTTTCGTCTTACTAAATATTATTTTATATTATTTGAAAATTAAGTCAACAAATGCCTCGCTCCTCTCAGAAGTGTGATATACTTTTCAGAAAAAGGGGGTAATGTAATTGGAGGAAACGGTAATGAAAGCAATTCAAGATGAGTA
This sequence comes from Neobacillus rhizosphaerae, assembly GCF_937468385.1. Classification (GTDB taxonomy): domain Bacteria; phylum Bacillota; class Bacilli; order Bacillales; family Cytobacillaceae; genus Neobacillus; species Neobacillus rhizosphaerae. The sequence goes on along the minus strand of NZ_CALBWS010000003.1, from coordinate 78,094 downwards.
TCCTGATGATTTTGCCTGGTGCTATGGATGTGGCCACTTAAATAATGCGGGGCACCATTTTCGGACAGGCTGGAAAGAAGAGCAGACCATAACTATTTATTCCCCTAAACCAGAGCATCTTGCACTGCCAGGCTTTGTTTATGGCGGGCTATTGGCATCATTAATCGATTGCCACGGAACCGGGTCGGCAGCTCTTGCACTCCATCGGAAAAATGGACATGAACCAGGAGAGGGAGCAGAACCACCTCGATTTGTCACAGCTTCTTTAAATGTGAATTTCCTTAAGCCAACTCCGCATGGTGTAGCTCTAAAAGCAATTGGAACCGTACAGGAAATTCATCCGAAAAAATTTAAGGTTGAGACAGAAGTATTTGCGAACGACACTCTTTGTGCCCGTGGAGAAGTCGTCGCTGTTGTTATGCCAAGTACCTTTTTGAAAAACGAATAACCTGGAGATCCTATTTGCTTCAGATTTGAAGAGAGTTTTGAGAAAAAATTTCCATTTTGAAACAAAAATCATCTCTGTTCCGTCTTATTAATAGGTACTGTTATTTAAGGAGAGCGAACGGATGGATCATATAAAGAAAATAACGATTACACTGATTATCGTATTTGTATTAGGGGCATGTTTGATTGTAAGTAATTTTGGTTCGGCACTTTTTCAGGAGGGCAATCCAATACCCTTGATTGTATCTGCCATGAAACTGAAAATTTCTGATTCTGAATATGTGCAGTTTGCCAAAACAGAAAAACGAAATAGGTACCTTTCAATGAATTCAGAGAATAATCAATATGAAGTAGTAAAAGAATTTATGAACTCTAAAGGATGGAAGTATCAAGAACAAATGGGCTCCGGTTTAATCTTTTCTAAAAATGGTGAAGATGCAGTTGTAGAGGTCAGACAATTCTCAAGTCATTATTTTATTTGGGAGATTCAGAAGGCATTTTTCAACTAATACATACATTATCAGAACTAAAAAACCCCTAATCCACTGGCATTAGGGGTCATCTTTCTTATTTTTCATCTTCTGTCTTGAAAAAATCCACGACTAATTTCTCTAAGGGTTCCCATTCTTTTTCCCAGACCGATCCATCAACAGCCTTCAGCGAAAGAAGAGCACTTTCAATCAGAAATTTCCGTGGGCTCTTCGAGTCTAATAGTTCTTCTTCGATAAAGTCTAACAATTCCATGTATTTTGACTGTTCCTCGATATGACGTAGTAAATTTTTCATAATATAGATGGAATGGTGGAGTTTTTTCTGGAATAGTTGATCTGGCTTCCTACAATCAGGAATCCAGCTTTCTAACTGCTCAGGCTGAATTAATTGTTCATCTGTTTCCGCCAATTCATCTACCAAATTCACCAAGCGCCTCACACTATAACGGACGACATGTCCGATATTCGCATTTGTATCATGTGCGATATGGAAAAACTTGATGTTGTCACGTAGAAGTCCCATAAACATAATGGCACTATCTAACAAATAAGGTTTTTTAGTTTCTCCGAAGATGTCGAGGAGACGCTCGTAAATCCAACGGATATTATTTATCCGGCCTTGATCGATGAATTGTTTAAGGTCAATATCATTAGAAACCAAAACTTCTTCGAAAAGGGTAATTAATTTATTTTTACGATTTGTCTTTAATTGCAATTCAATTTGCTTAATAAAAATCTCAATATCAGTTCGATCTTGTCCGATAAGTAATTCATTTCGTTGTTTTTCTAAATCAGCATAGGTCATTTTGAAAATGGCGATCATTAATTCGCTTTTTGAAGAAAAATAATTATAAAATGTACCTTTTGAAATGCCGCTATAGTCTAATATATCCTGAATGGAAGTAGCCTGAAAACCTTTATCAATAAATAATTGATGGGCCATTTTGACAACGTGCTGTTTACGGTCATTCATACAATCACCTTGATTTCATATTGTACTACATGTATAAATATATATTACCTTATATTTTGTATCATTACAAATCCATAAATTACGGGATTTTTTTATAGCAAAAACTGTACCAGGAGTATATGATATGTAATTATGGAATAGAGGGATAAAAAATTGGACAATGAGTTTACAGGGGGTAATACAATGGAACAGCCAATAAAAAAAATTACTCAGCCACCGTACGGGATTATTGCAGTGCTAATGATCGGTGCTTTTATTGCGATGCTTAACAACACTTTATTAAATATTGCACTGCCATCGATAATGAAAGACTTAAAGGTTGAAGCATCAACCGTTCAATGGCTTGCAACAGGTTTTATGTTAGTAAACGGAATACTGATTCCAGCTACTGCATTTTTAATTCAAAAATATTCTGTTCGACGACTTTTCTTAGCAGCGATGATGTTATTCACTATCGGGACAATACTTGCAGGCTTTGCCCATGTGTTTCCCGTTTTATTAGTGGGGAGGATGATCCAAGCCGCAGGTTCTGCCATTTTGATGCCGCTATTAATGAATGTTATGTTAGTTAGCTTCCCAGTAGAAAAGCGAGGAGCAGCAATGGGGGTATTTGGTTTAGTTCTTATGTTTGCTCCTGCTGTTGGACCGACATTATCCGGATGGTTAATTGAAAATTATGATTGGAGAATGCTTTTCCATTTTGTTACACCGATTGCCATTGTAGTACTATTAATTGGCTTCTTCTTACTTAAAGATAAAAAAGAAAAAATTGATATCCGACTTGATATATTCTCACTTTTACTTTCAAGCATTGGTTTTGGTGGTATCCTGTATGGATTTAGTTCTGCTGGTAAAAAAGGCTGGGAAAGTCCAGAAGTATATGGGACGCTTATCATCGGGGTTATTGCTTTAGCGGTGTTTATTATACGGCAATTAAAACAAGAAAGACCTATGCTTAATTTCAGGATATATAAGTATCCAATGTTTGCCCTATCATCGGTAATTTCAATGGTTGTTACAATGGCTATGTTTTCTGGAATGCTGCTAACGCCTATCTATGTGCAAACGATTCGCGGTATTTCGCCGCTTGATGCGGGCTTAATGATGTTGCCTGGGGCGGTTTTAATGGCCATAATGATGCCGATTACTGGGAAATTATTTGATAAGTTTGGCGGCAGAGTATTAGCCATTATTGGTTTAACAATTACCATGGTAACAAGTTATTATTTTAGCAAATTAACGCTTCATTCAACCTATACACACCTAATTATTTTATACTCTGTGCGGATGTTTGGGATGTCAATGGTGAATATGCCAGTAACGACAAATGGCTTAAACCAGTTGCCAGCTCGTGTCTATCCACATGGAACAGCGATGAACAGTACTTTGCAACAGGTATCTGGAGCGATTGGTACTGCGTTATTGGTAACAATTATGTCAAACCGTACGACAACACATGCAACTGAGTTAGGAAAAGCTGCGATGCACCACTTAACAAAACAACCAACACCTGCAGTATTGGCAGAAATGAAACAGCAAGTTATGATGAAAGCAATGTTAGAAGGAATTAATGATGCTTTCTTGGTGACAGTCGGTATCGCTGCTGTTGCGCTTATCCTTTCATTCTTTATTAAACGGGCGAAACAAATCGATGAAACAAATGAAGTAAAAACGACTGCTAAAAAGATAGCAAAATTAGCAGGAAATTAATAGCAGTAAAGGGGTGACGATATTTGGTTACCTCTTTTTTTTTGTTTGTTGAGGGAGTTAAGGTTAACTAATTTGCTTTTTTACAGAAAAAAACTATTATTAATAGAAGATAAATTTCGAAGGAGGATTTTTTTGATGTTAAAGAATCATATGAAACAATACATATCAGAGCAAAACGGAGATGGGATATCCATTTTTAAGGAAGAAAAAGAGTATATAGAAAAAAACAAGCTTGCTGAAGCCATCCAATTTGATGTTAAGGAACCTAACGTTCGATTCATCGATGCTTATATTGAGCGTTGTGATAAATTATCAGAAAATATTATTAGGAATGAGTCTTCAGTGTTTCTAACCCAACCACTCGATTACCTGAAAAAGCATAAAAATGAATTTATTTATTTGGAGTCACAATGGTTTGATTTGATTGATGTTGAGGCAGTCTCTTTGGAGTTTGATGACGTATTCGGGACTTATGACGTTATGCTAGGTTTAAAGCTGCAGAAAAAATTTGATATATCGTTAAAGGATAATTTGAATACCCATTTACATGGAGATGAAGCGAAATTTGATTTAATGTTTAGTCTTGATGACGGATTATGGAATTTAAATTTTGCCTTGAATTATGTGGAGGGATTTCAGGAGGATATTACAATTGGGGAAGCCTACCAATCAATTTACCATTTTTTATTTAAGCTAGTTGAAGCAGTGGAAGAAAATATGAAATAATGAAATAGGCGTTTTAAAGATAATAAAAAATACCTAACCAGCTAATTAAGCTGGTTAGGATGGGTTTAGGAGGATAAAAATAATTGTGGAATATTATTTCTTCGATTTGCTGCAACCAAAAGCATTGAGTTTTGATAAGTATTTTAGAGTTTATTATACAGAAAACGGATTTTTCTTTTATAAAATCGGCGGACAGTTTTATAGTGATTCCTCTTTTGATTCACAGATGGGAGGCAATTTAATTGCTTCTATTATAATGTATCCGGTATACATTCTTTCCCAAAAAAGACAAACTAAAGCTACTAAAAAAATTGAAGAGATTGTTGAGAATGGGTTGATTGAAAAGGCTGTTTTCAAGAAGGGAAATTTTTTTTTAGCGGCAAAGGATATTGATAAAACAGTGATAAAGGAGGCTTCGTCCTTTCATACAAGTAATAATGATAATGGGATGTTGTTTTTCTACATGAAGGATGGTAAAAAGTTCAAATTTATCATACCAAGACCTATACTTAGAAAAAATGTAATAGAAATCTTTAAAGTCAATTATTCAGATATTCCAATGGAGTACATAAAAAAGAATGGATTTTAGCAAAGGGAGAGTTTGTAAGATGAGAGTTATATCCTTGTGTCCCAGCAATACAGAAATCATGGAATACCTAGGACTAACACATTTATTGGTAGGTGTGGATGATTTTTCAAATTGGCCTGCTACCATTGCCAGTCTGCCAAAGCTGGGTCCCGATTTATCGATAAACATGGATCTTGTTGAGCAATTACAACCGGACATAGTACTTGCCTCATTAAGTGTGCCAGGTATGGAAAAAAACATTGAGGCTTTAAAGGAACGAGGGATTCCTTATCTAATTTTAAATCCGCAAACACTAAGGGATATTGAGCAGGACCTCATCATAATTGCGAAAGCGCTTGGGAAAGAAGAACGTGGGGTGGAGGCGGCCCGGTATTTTCGTACGAGGATTGAAAAGGTTAAACAACAAAGTGCAAATATTAAAAAGCGGCCTACTTTGTATTGGGAATGGTGGCCAAAGCCGATTTTTACACCAGGAAAAATAAACTGGCTTACAGAGATTTCTGAGGCTGCCGGAGCAGTAAACATCTTTCATGAGGTTGAATTAGCAAGTGTTCAGACGGATTGGGAGGATGTTCTAAGTCGGAATCCCGATTTTATTTGTCTTGCCTGGGTAGGAGTGAGAAAGGAAAAGGTTCAAAAAAGTATGATAAAAAAAAGACCTGGTTTCGAAAAACTACAATTCTCAAATGATGATCAAATTCTTATTCTTGAGGAAGAACTTTATTGTCGACCATCACCAAGACTACTTGAAGGATTAGAGAAGTTGTTTACGTTGTTACATAAATAAACAGCCTTTGCATAAGCAAAGGTTTTTATTTATGAACAATCTTTATTAAGTCACTTTAGAAAAAAGTAAAAGCATACAATTTTCCAAAATGAAGTTTTTACTAATCAAAAAACTCCTTTACAAAATACCTATAGGGGTATAAAATATTTCTTGTAGTTTAAAACTTAGGAGGTAGAATAATTTTTTTAAATCCGGATATACCCTATAGAGTATACAGAAATTGAATAATAAAGGAGATGAGTTTACTTGAGTACAAGCACAATTATTATGATCGTTGTATTCATTGGATTTTTCGCATGGAGGCTTGTTCCTGTAAAAGGAGTACGAAACATTACAACTGTTCAACTAAAAAATGAATTGGGAGATAAGAATAAACAATATATTGATGTTCGGACGCCAATGGAGTTTAAAGGACGATTCATAAAAGGATTTAAAAATATTCCACTTGACCAATTATCGAATAAAGCAGTTACTCTTTCGAAGGACAAAGAAGTTGTTGTCATTTGTCAAAGCGGGATGAGAAGTACACGAGCAGCAAAAATCCTAAAAAAATTTGGTTTTAAACAAATAACAAATATTAAGGGTGGAATGAGCGCATGGTACGAAAATTAGGAGGAATTTACACATGAAACGAATGACAGCCAATGAAGTTGAACAAAAACTTAAAAATGGTGAACAATTAAACATTATTGATGTTCGTGAGGTGGCAGAAATTGCAACAGGAAAAATACCTACAGCAGTTAACATCCCATTAGGATTAGTTGAATCTAAGATGCCGGATCTCGATAAAAAACAAAAATATATTATCGTATGCCGTTCAGGTGGTAGAAGCGCACAAGCAACATTATTCTTAGAAAGCTATGGTTTTGATGTAACCAATATGGATGGCGGCATGATAGCTTGGGAAGGCGGAGTTGAATAAAAGGGGTCTACTTTAAGAAAAGTAAAAACCAATGAGCATTTACGAAAGGTGGAAAGCATAATGCTGAACGATACTAAAAAACAACAAGATTGCACTATTACTGGAACCTGAGGTTTAAGCAGCTCGAAAACGTCTGGGACCCATAGGGATAAGGGAAAGGCACCCATTCCTATATGACCTGGGACGTTTGTATGGCTCCTGGTAGGAGGCATTTACCTTATAGTTAAAGCATGCAGTAAAATATTATAATTAAAGGAGAGGTTTTTAATGAATCAAATCACGGTTTATACGACCAATACTTGCCCCTATTGCACCATGTTGAAAAATTTCTTAAATACTCAAAACCTAGCGTACAAAGAAGTTAATGTACAATTGGATCAAACAGCAGCAAATAAACTTGTTGAAACAACAGGGCAGCTTGGAGTTCCACAAACTGAAATTAATGGGCAATGGGTTCTAGGTTTTGATCCAGAAACAATCATGAATTTAGTAAAATAAACATACAAAAAGCAGTGAATTTTCACTGCTTTTTGTATTTACGGGATTATCTTTACTTTAATGAATGATGCGATATATGCCAATTCAATCGAGTTCCATTGGAAATTAATCAGTCTAAGGTCCTATTACTTTATTACTTTTACTTTTTACAATACGTAAAGAAATATAACTGTTTACCAGAATGGAGGATGATTAATGGAATACAATGATCAAATTAAAAATAGAATGAAACGGATGGAAGGGCAGCTTAGAGGGATTTTAAAGATGATGGAAGAAAACAAAGATTGTAGAGATGTTATTACACAATTATCGGCTGTACGATCCGCCGTGGATAGATCAATAGGTGTAATTGTTAGCTCTAACTTAGTTGAATGTGTGATTGATGCTGAAAAAAACGGTGAAAAAACAGATGAATTAATAAAAGAAGCAGTTCATTTACTTGTCAAGAGTAGATAGAAAATGTTCATAGTGTTGACACATTGTTGTTTATTTAGTAATATACCCATAGGGGTAATTTTGATAAACGAAAATAATTAATAAAGGAGTCTATGAAATTGACTATAGATAAGATTTTAGATGCAAAAGGCTTAGCATGTCCAATGCCAATTGTAAAAACGAGAAAAGCAATGAATGAGCTTAACTCTGGCCAAGTATTAGAAATTCATACAACTGATAAAGGTGCAAAAAACGATCTTTCTGCTTGGGCTAAATCAGGTGGACATGAGCTTATAAAAATTGATGAAGAAAATGATGTGTTAAAGTTTTGGATTAAAAAAGGATAAATTTTTTTAAAATGAAGTATACCTGTACGGGTATATGTATGTAAAATCATGTTATTTAGGAGGACTAATCGTGGCAGAAAAGAAAAAGACTACGATCGTATTATTTAGTGGGGATTATGATAAAGCAATGGCAGCTTACATCATTGCCAATGGAGCCGCTGCTTATGACCATGAAGTGACAATCTTTCATACATTTTGGGGTTTAAATGCCCTAAGGAAAGATGAAAATATTATGGTTAAAAAAGGCTTTATCGAAAAAATGTTTGCGAAATTGATGCCAAGAGGCGCAGATAAAATGGGGCTATCCAAAATGAATTTTGCTGGATTTGGACCAAAAATGATTAAAGATATTATGAAAAAGCACAATGCCATGCCTTTACCACAATTAATTGAAATGGCTCAAGAACAAGAAATAAAGCTGGTTGCTTGTACGATGACGATGGATCTATTAGGTCTTAAACAAGAAGAACTAATGGAGAATATTGAATATGCAGGTGTTGCTGCCTATTTAGCCGATGCTGAAGAAGGTAATGTAAACTTGTTTATTTAATAGATTAAGAGTTAGGAAATTATTTCAAGTAATTCAATACCCTAACAGGTAATACAGGAGGCTCATTATGACATCATTAAAAACGGATTTAGTTTTAGATGCAAAAGGCTTAGCTTGCCCAATGCCAATTGTAAAAACGAAGAAGACCATGAATGGGTTAGAAGCTGGTAAAGTATTAGAAGTTCTAGCAACTGATAAAGGGTCAAAAGCAGATATGAAAGCTTGGGCTCAGAGTTCTGGGCATCAATATTTAGGAACAATTGACGATGGAGAAGTGTTAAAACACTACTTAAGAAAATCATCTAGAGAGGAAGCTGCAGAAAGAAAACATCCAGTTGTTACAACGAATGATGAGCTTGAAAAGAAGTTAGATGCAAATGATAACCTTGTCGTTCTTGATGTAAGAGAAACAGTAGAATATGCTTTCAATCACATCCCCAATGCCATTTCCATTCCATTAGGGGAATTGGAAGATCGTTTAATTGAATTAAAAACAGAAGATGAGATTTTTGTGGTATGCCGTACAGGTAATAGAAGTGATTTTGCTGCACAAAAGTTAACAGAAAAGGGCTTTACTAAAGTCATTAATGTTGTTCCAGGCATGAGCGAGTGGACAGGAAAAACCAAAAGTTTTAACAAGTAATCAAAGGGGAATTAAATGCTCCACACTTCAACAATCATTTTTTTTGAAACATAATATACCATAGGGGGTAATGTTGAATGACTGTATATGCTATGACTTCAAAAGAAGTAACAAAAAAAGTTTTTAATAAGGAATCATTATTTATTCTAGATGTACGTAACGAAAGCGACTTTCAAGATTGGAAAATTGAAGGTGAAAATTTTGAGTATCTTAATATTCCTTATTTTGAATTGTTAGATGGTGTGAAAGAAATTTTATATAATATCCCAACTGATAAAGATGTATTAGTAGTTTGTGCTAAAGAAGGCTCTTCTGTCATGGTAGCAGAATTGCTTTCAGAGGAAGGTTTAACTGTTTCTTATCTTCAAGGCGGTATGAAAGCTTGGAGTGAACATTTAGAGCTCGTTAAGGTGGGGGATTTAAAAGGTGGCGGTGAAGTTTATCAATTTGTTCGTATTGGTAAGGGATGTCTATCCTACATGATCGTTTCAAAAGGAGAGGCTGCCATTATTGATGCTACACGTATGACTGATATATACCTGGAATTTGCAGACAGTATTGGTGCGAACATAACCCATGTATTTGACACACACTTGCATGCTGATCACATTTCTGGAGGACGTGTAATCGCTGAAAAAACGAATGCGACCTATTGGCTTCCTCCGAAGGATGCAACAGAAGTGACATTCGAGTACCAGCCTTTAGAAGGCGGTAATAATGTAATAATTGGAGATACTTCGATTAACATTCATGCCCTGTATTCTCCTGGACACACCATTGGATCAACCTCCTTTGTAGTCGATGAAAAATTTTTACTTTCTGGAGATATCTTATTCATTGACTCGATTGGACGACCGGATCTTGCAGGTATGGCAGAGGATTGGGTAGCTGATTTAAGAGAAAGTCTGTATAATCGTTACAGAGAATTATCAGATGAACTTATGGTGTTACCAGCTCACTTTATGATTATTGAAGAATTAAACGCAGATGGAAGTGTGTCAGAAAGATTAGCTACATTATTCGCAAAGAATCATGGCTTGAATATTGAAGATGAAAATGAGTTTAGAAAGTTGGTTACTGAAAACTTACCTCCACAGCCAAATGCATATCAAGAAATTCGTGAAACAAATATGGGGAAAATGAATCCTGACGTTGAAAAGCAACGTGAAATGGAAATTGGCCCAAATCGTTGTGCAGTTCGTAAATAAAGAATTGTTGAAACAGGAACAGGTTCCCTTTTTTTAAAGAGGAGGAAAAGATGGATATTGCATTAGTCATTACCATTTTCTTAATTGGTTTTATAGGCTCATTTATTTCAGGAATGTTAGGAATCGGTGGTGCCATTATTAATTTCCCTTTGCTATTGCTTATCCCAGCTGCTCTTGGTGTTGCTCATTTTACAGCGCATGAAGTATCGGGAATTACTGCAATACAAGTCTTCTTTGCGACGATTGGTGGCGTCTGGGCATATCGAAAAGGTGGATTTTTAAATAAAACCTTAATTGGCTATATGGGCGTAAGTATTTTAATCGGAAGCTTTGTAGGTGGATTTGGTTCTACACATTTGTCGGAAAAGGGAATTAATCTAGTTTATGGAATTCTTGCGTTATTTGCCGTAGTCATGATGTTTATTCCTAAAAAAGGAATTGATGATATACCTCTAGAGCAGGTGAAATTTAATAAGTGGCTTGCCGCAACCCTTGCATTAATTGTTGGAATTGGAGCAGGAATTGTAGGGGCAGGGGGGGCATTTTTATTAGTCCCTATCATGCTTGTTGTATTAAAGATACCAACGAGGATGACAATCGCTTCTTCTTTAGCTATCACGTTCATTTCTTCTATCGGTGCTACTGTTGGTAAGATTTCAACAGGGCAGGTGGAAATTTTACCCTCTCTAATAATGGTTGCTGCTAGTCTAATTGCCTCTCCTCTAGGAGCTAAAATGGGCAAAAGATTAAATACAAAAGTATTACAAGTAGTATTAGGGATCATCATCTTTTCAACAGCAGTGAAAATTTGGGTAGATATCTTATAAAAAGAAAGCTTTTGATTGGTTGCAACGGGGTACAACGTGACAATTACTTTATTTTGGAGTGGTCGAATGAAGGTACTATTTTGCATGGATTCGAACAGCCAATATAGAAACCGTGGAATTTCTCGAAGCATAAATTAAAGCAACATTATTTAATAGATGCATGACAAAGTGTCACACTATGACTTTTTGTCATGCTTTTTCTGTGGAAAAGGGGCGGAGCGCCGCAAAAATGAATCACTTTAACCAGTTAAAGTGAAATACCCATTTCACTAGACGAAAGATGTGAAGTCTAGCTCTGCTCTCACCGCCTTTATTAGGTGACTACGGCTTGTCCTCTAAATTTATTTCCATAGTAGGGTTGGGAGCTTAGGCTCATGATAGTTTTTTATGAATAATTTTAAACACTCTTTATTACTCTAGTTTTAAAAGTTGGCATGGAAATTGCATATTAAATAATTGAAGGCATAAAAATTTTTAACTGGGAGTGAAAGAAATGTTTAAGCTCAAAAAAATGAAAATAGGATATGGCCTACCACTTTTAGCCACTGCATTATTACTAAGTGGTTGTGGTTCCGATAAGCCAGCTGCCACGGATAAGCCAAAGGAAAACCAAGCAACGTCCGGTGAACAGACTGCAATGAAAACGTATGAACCACCTAGTATGGAAAAAGTACCAGAAGGGCCTCTAGGGGAATCAATTAAATTAGGATTTAAATTAATGAATGAAACCAATACGGCACTTCCAAACAATGTAGGAGATAATTTGGCTTGTTCAAGCTGTCACGGTACAGGAGGAACGGATTCAACCTCCCCTTTAACAGGTGTTACAGCCGTTTATCCTGCTTACAACCCACGCGCTGGAACGGTTATGACGATTGAAGACAGAATCAATGGCTGCTTTAAAAGAAGTATGAATGGCAAACCACTTCAGGCAAACAGCGATGAAATGCGGGCAATGGTCGCATACTTAACCTATATTTCTACCGATGTACCAATTGGTATTAAAGAACGCCCTTGGGTAATTAAGAATTCACTACAAAATCTTCCGACTCCGAATCTAGCGAATGGAGAAAAGCTTTATCAACAATCTTGTTCCACTTGTCATGGTGCAGATGGCTCTGGGACAGGACCAACTTCTGGCCCGGCACTTTGGGGAAGCAAGTCCTTTAATATCGGAGCTGGAATGGGAAGAATCTCAACAGCGGCCGGTTACATCAAAAGAAACATGCCACTTGGCGAAATGGGTGGTATTAAACAAGGCAGTTTAACTGATCAACAAGCTGCAGATCTTGCAGGATTTATCCTTTCAAAAGACCGGCCTGATTTTGCTGATAAAGTTAATGACTGGCCTCTAGGAAATGCGCCTGCAGATGTACCATATGAATTGAAGAGTAGTAAAAAGTAGTTTTAATATATAAAGCTAGGACAAAAGTATGAGCTCTTGAATTATTAATTCAAGGGCTTTTTAAATAGTTTCATGAAATGATAAATAAGGAAAAGCAAGCAATATTCAAAAAACTTTCATAAAAGGTTCATAGAATCATCTTATTTTTTCTGAGGGGAAACGAAAATTATCTTATATAGTTATAGTGTAAACATCAAAAATACCGGAGTACAATCATGAAAATAAAATGGTTATTGGTTAACAGTAGGTGATAGCCGTTATGAAAAGCTTGCCGGTTTGAAAAAGGGATTAAAGGATTAAAGGATTTGGGTTATTTAAGTGAATCTCAGAAGGGGACTACAGTCGAAATAAGCATTCCGATTCAAACGAATGTAAAGGAGGGAACCAAATGGGAGCAGCTAGATTAATAATTGTAGACGATGAAAAGGACTTGCTTGAGCTTCTTGTTAATCGTTTAAAAAGAAAAGGCTACGATGTGGATTTTGCAGAAAACGCAGAAGATGCTATTTCTTTATTACAAAACCAATTTTATGATATTGCTATCTATGATATCCGCTTACCAAAAATGGATGGCATTACTTTATTAAAGGAAACAAAAAAAATTCAGCCGGAGATTCAAGTCTTAATGCTTACCGGACATGGGACAATAGAGACGGCCATTGAAGCAATGAAACTTGGGGCGTTTGATTACCTAGCAAAGCCTTACAATCTGACAGAGCTTGAAATAGCGATTACGAAAGCAGTTGAAAATAAAACACTGATTGAAAAAAATGATAGTATGAGGAAGATAATTAAACAACACAATTCATTTCAGATTATTGGGAAGAACCCTCATTTTAAGGCCTTACTGGAACTTACTGAACGGGTCGCAAACAGTGATGTTCCCGTCCTGATTGAAGGGGAGAGCGGCACTGGGAAAGAGTTATTTGCCAAAGCACTTCATTATTGGAGTAATCGTGCTGAAGAACCATTTGTAGCTATTAACTCTGGTGCCCTCCCTGAGCAACTACTTGAAAGTGAACTTTTCGGACATGTGAAAGGAGCTTTTACAGGAGCCAATCAGGATAAAAAAGGGTTGGTAGAAGCTGCGAATGGCGGCACTTTATTTTTAGATGAACTGGGTGAGATGCCACTGGTCCTTCAGGTTAAACTGTTAAGGTTTCTTGAAACAGGAGAGTTTCGAAGAGTGGGGGATGTTAGAGAAAGAAAGGTACACGTGAGAACAGTAGGTGCAACAAATCGTCATTTAGAAAAAGAAGTGGCGAACGGAAATTTCCGTGAGGATTTGTACTACCGACTAAATGTAGTGAGATTAACCATTCCACCATTAAGAGAGCGGAAGGAGGATTTGACATTATTGATTCACCATTTTGTTAAAAATGGTAAAACCTTATCACCTGAAGCCATGGCAACTTTACAAAAATACCATTTTCCTGGAAATGTCAGAGAACTACATCATCTATTGGAAAGAGGCGTCTTACTCAGTAAAGGAGACACGATTGAAGCGGACGATTTATTGCTTGCCAATGTTCAAAAGGTCAACTTGAAAGACGTAACTACTTACCAATTATGCACGCTAGAACAGCTCGAAAAGGAGCATATCGAGAAAGTTTTATCCGAGGTGGAATGGAATAAAACAAAAGCAGCGAATGTTTTAGGTGTCAGTGTAAGAAATTTATATCGAAAAATAGAACAATATCAGTTGAAAGAAAAATAATGAAAAGAATGCATTTTACTAGATATAATTGAGCCTTAATTCATAATAGGGAGGTTTGCTCCTCCCTAAAAATCAACTTAAATCCTGCACTGAAAACGAGATCGCCGAACTTGTTGATGTGTGCTGGTTTAGCCAACCAAGTGCTGTTTTCGATACATCTGTCCAGTTTGGTATTTGATCCATATGCTGTTCGATCCAACTTATGCAGAAATGTGGGTCGATATTATAATCGAGGCATTGGGCAAGAAAAGATTGAATTGTTTCTTGGTTACAATTTTGCCATGATCCACATTTATAACCCCATACATTTTCCATTTTTGTTTGAATGGATACCTCATTTATAAAGTCACTGAAATGATGATCGTTAGGCATTTCGGTTCCTCCTACAAATTATTTTCACACCTCTCAGTATGTCCAAAAATAAAGTGTTCAATAAATAAGTCAAATGCCATTTCTGAGTAAATCATTTGATGATACGCTTTTTTGGTCTAAAAGGAAAGATTCTTTAGGATAACTTTGAAGTTAGGGAGTTTTCTATTTTATAACCTTACTTTGGTTTTCAATTTGTTAAAAAATGTCGAAAGTTTTTCCTACTGTTTTATTTGAATTAAGTTGCTCTTCAGAATTATGAAGTTCTATTATGTCAAGTACTTTCAACTGGAATAGATTATTCTGAACTAGAAAAAAATGATGTAAGAAAAATTAACAATTCGATATATTATTACAATTTTTTTGATATTCTTATGTTAAATTGAAAAAGAATTCAGAAAAGTGTACAAGAATCCCTTTTCCTTAACACTCTCTGTTCATTCCTGCCCGTTTTCTTCAATGCGAAAGAACACCAATTTTGTTCAGATGAAGATACTGGTCAAGACCCATTTTCATTTTACATAATGGATAATCAAAGCCTTGCATTATTTTACAAGTTGTATGGTGAAATGCCTATTTAAGGTCTGTAAAATTAAAGAAAGATACGGAATTTTCTGTAAAATATTAAAAATAAACTTTTGGGAGTTGGTATTTTTTTTGAAACCATTAAGCTAGGGGTATTTTTTAAAGCGCTTTCATTTTTGTTTTAACGAATAACGGGTTATAGACGAAGAAGATTCCTAGAAATTGCATATATACTATTTATTAAAGGAGGATTTCTCTTTGGCGAATGAAAAAATGCAGCGTATTTCCTTATCTGAACTTGAAAAGAACTTTCTAGAGGTGGAGCAGGGACTGACCAGCCTAGAAGCTGTTCAAGAATCAAATCGATGCCTCTATTGCTATGATGCTCCATGTATTAAGGCCTGTCCTACAGGAATTGATATACCTACCTTTATTAAAAAAATTGCCTCAGGAAACTTACTTGGATCTGCAAAAACAATCATGTCCTCCAATCCGGTCGGAGCAAGCTGTGCCAGGGTTTGTCCAACAGAGGAACTCTGTGAAGGAGCTTGTGTTTTAAACCATTCAACGAAACCAATCATGATTGGCAATTTACAAAGATTCGCCACTGATTGGGCGATCAAAAATGAACAAACACTCTTTCAACCAGGTGTTTCCAATGGTAAAACAGTTGCAGTTATTGGTGGTGGCCCTGCTGGATTATCGACAGCACGGGAACTAGCAAGATTAGGTTATGATGTGACCATTTTTGAAGCAGCTGACAGAGCCGGTGGTTTAAATACTTTTGGGATTGTTTCGTTCCGTTTACCGCAAAAAATTTCTTTCTGGGAAGTAGAACAAGTTGAAAAATTAAATGTAAAGATTAGAACCAACACGGTGGTCGGAAAGGATATCTCAGTTGGGGAAATAACTGAAGATTTCGATAACATTGTCTTGGCGGTAGGAATGGCTCATGTCCCAAACCTCGGTGTTGAAGGTGAGAACTTAGAGGGAGTCTATGATGCAATTGAATTTGTCAAAGCAACTAAAAGTGGTCAGTTATCCAAGGAATTTGTCGGTAAGCGAGTGGTCGTGATTGGCGCTGGAAATACGGCCATCGATGGAGCGACTTGTTCAGTTCGTTTAGGTGCTGAAAATGTAAAAATCCTATATCGAAGAACAGAAGAAGAAATGACCGCTTATGACTTTGAGTATGAATTTGCTAAACAAGATGGTGTAGAGTTCCGTTGGTTAACTGCACCGAAAAGGATTATCGGCAATAATAGTGGGCAGGTAACGGGAATTGAGTGTATCAAAATGATGCTCGGTGAGCCTGAAAAAGATGGTCGCCGCAGACCGGTTGAGATCGATGGATCCGAATATGTGATTCCTGTGGATGCGGTAGTTAAAGCAATCGGACAAACAAGGCACTTGGAGCTTATCGAGGCGTTTGGTCTTCATCATGATGGCGGTGTCGTAAAAGTTGAACCAGAAACTTTCCGAACCTCCCATCCAAAAATATTTGCTTGTGGTGATGTTGTATTTGGTAAAGGAAAGGGAGACGCAATGGTCGTAACTGCTGCTCAACAAGGTAAAGATGTAGCTTATGCCATTCATAAGCAGTATTCGGCAGTTGGGGCAGCAAATTGACTCTATTAATCTAAGAATGACAAAGGGGGAAATGAGATGGCTGATTTACGTATTAATCTTGCAGGAATTCAATCTCCTAATCCGTTCTGGCTGGCGTCAGCACCTCCTACTAATTCAGGCTATCAGGTCCAGAGGGCCTTTGAGGCTGGTTGGGGTGGTGCAGTATGGAAAACATTAGGTGATCCGATTTTAAATGTTTCATCGAGGTTTGCTGCCATTAGCTTTAACGGACAAAGGGTTGCTGGTTTTAATAATATTGAGCTTATTACTGACCGTCCATTAGATGTCAATTTAAGGGAAATCTATGAAACAAAAAAGAAATTCCCGAATCATGCTATTATCGCCTCACTGATGGTCGAGCCTAAGCAGGAAAAGTGGCATGAAATCGTCAAACGAGTTGAGGATGTCGGAGTTGATGGCCTTGAGTTAAACTTCGGCTGTCCACATGGCATGGCTGAACGTGGAATGGGGTCTGCTTCAGGACAGGTTCCAGGGTTAGTGGAACGGCAAACCTTTTGGGTAAAAGAAGTAGCGAAAACACCTGTCATTGTAAAGTTAACGCCAAATATTACCGATATTACCGCAACTGCCGAAGCAGCCTGTAATGGCGGTGCAGATGCTATTAGTATGATTAATACAATAAATAGCCTAATGGGAGTGGATCTTGATTCATGGAATACGATTCCACACGTGGCAGGAAAAGGGGCACATGGTGGCTATTGTGGACCTGCTGTTAAGCCGATTGCCTTAAATATGGTTGCAGAATGTGCACGGCATCCACATATAAACGTACCAATCTCAGGAATAGGCGGCATCTCCAACTGGCAAGATGCTGTTGAATTTATGTTAATGGGTGCAACCGGTGTACAGGTATGTACAGCGGCTATGCACCATGGATTTCGAATTGTTGAGGACATGATTGAAGGCCTCAGCAACTACTTAGATAGTAAAGGAATTGCCTCAGTTTCAGAAATCATTGGAAAATCAGTTCCAAGATATTCAGATTGGGGCAACCTCGACCTCAATTATAATATTATAGCAAAAATCAATACTGAAGTTTGTATCAACTGCAATAAATGTCATATTGCCTGTGAGGATACCTCTCATCAATGTATTGATATGCTTACAGACCCTAATGGAAAGAGCTATCTGAAAGTAAGGGAAGAAGACTGTGTCGGCTGTAATTTATGTTCGATTGTTTGTCCGGTCTATGGGGCCATTGATATGGTCGAAGCACCAAGAGAAATGCCGCCAATGACCTGGAATGAACGCCAAACTGCCTTAAGTGTAGCTGTAGAGTGCAAAGCAGACGTTATTAAGTAATAGTTTAGGAGGACTAACGGATGAAAAAAATTATTAAAAACGGAATAATTGTCACCGCATCTGACACCTTTCAAGCTGAACTTTTAATCGAAGATGGAAAAATCACTCAAATTGGCTCGAACCTTTCGGCCATTGGAGCGGAAATTATTGATGCCAATGGTTGTCTTGTATTTCCAGGAGGAATTGACCCTCACACCCATTTGGATATGCCTTTTGGCGGGACGGTCACTAAAGATGATTTTGAAACCGGAACGATGGCTGCTGCATTCGGCGGAACCACCACGGTTATTGATTTTTGCTTAACAAATAAGGGTGAACCGCTAAAGAATGCGATTCAAACATGGCATGATAAATCTAGGGATAAAGCTGTAATTGATTATGGTTTTCACTTGATGATCTCAGAAATCAATGATGATGTCCTAAATGAACTGCCACAGGTGATTGCTGAGGAAGGAATTACCTCGTTCAAAGTATTTATGGCCTATAAGAATGTTTTTCAAGCAGATGATGAAACCTTATTCCAAACCCTGGTCACAGCGAAAGACCTTGGTGCATTGGTCATGGTCCATGCTGAGAACGGCGATGTCATTGATTACCTAACAAAAAAAGCGCTCGCAGAGGGAAAAACAGAACCAATTTATCATGCATTAACTAGACCGTCAGAATTAGAGGGTGAAGCAACAGGCCGTGCTGCCAGGTTTGCTGGGTTGGCTAATTCACAGCTATATGTTGTTCATGTTTCCTGTGAAGATGCGGTCCAAAAAATTGCTGAGGCCCGCAACAAAGGTTTTGATGTCTGGGGCGAAACATGTCCGCAATATCTGGTCCTTGATCAAAGCTATTTAGAGAAACCGAATTTTGAAGGGGCTAAATACGTGTGGTCGCCACCGCTCCGTGAAAAGTGGAACCAAGAAGCCCTTTGGAACGCGTTAAAGAGCGGTCAGCTGCAAACAATAGGCTCCGATCAATGCTCGTTTGACTTTAAAGGTCAAAAAGATTTAGGTCGGGATGATTTTACGAAAATCCCAAATGGTGGCCCGATTATTGAAGACCGCTTATCGATGTTATTTTCTGAGGGCGTGAAGAAGGGACGCATAAGTCTGAACCAGTTTGTTGACCTTACCTCAACAAGAGCTGCTAAACTCTTTGGACTTTTCCCGAAAAAAGGAACAATTACTGTTGGTGCGGATGCTGATCTTGTTATTTTTGATCCGAATGTTGAACGGGTTATTTCCGCCGAAACCCATCACATGGCCGTTGATTATAATGCGTTTGAAGGAATGAAGGTTACGGGTGAGCCTGTTTCAGTTTTAGTGCGCGGCGAATATGTGGTTCGCGACAAACAGTTTGTGGGTAAACCAGGTTCAGGACAATATTTGAAGAGAGCAAAATATAGTATGAATACACCACTAAACCAAGGTGAAACATTATCTATCAAGTAAAGAATAATTGTGGCTCCGCTCACAATCATTATTGAACTACTCCTGCGATTGCTCGGCTGCGCCAGAGCAATTGCCCATATTAAAACGAATGATGAGGTAGGTTGTTTGAATTTTGGATTGTTAAATTCTATTTAATTTAACCGAAATGGAGTGTTCATATGAAAACAAGCCACTTAAAATCACCAGATTTATTACCCATCAAGCACAAGGATCGAAAAATCACAAAACTAGGTTTCTCCTTTATGTGGGTAGGGATGGTGGTCGTTCTGGCCACATTTGCCATTGGCGGTGCTGGGGTCATGACTATTTCTTTACCTTGGGTAATACTCGCAACTGTAATTGGAAGTCTCGCCATTGGTTTTTTCATTTCCTTAATTGCTGATATTGGGATTGAACATGGGTTGTCCTTTCCTGTTTATATGAGAGCCCCCTTTGGAACGATTGGTACCCATATCCCATCGATAACCCGGGGTATTACGGCATCGATGTGGTTTGGAATTAATACTTATTTTGGGGCAACAGCGATGAACGGTATCTTAAATATTTTATTTGGCTTTGATAATTGGTTCGTCTGCTACCTCATTTTCGCTGCTGTTCAATTAATTAATACGGCATTAGGGATTAAATCAATTGAACGATTTGCAGATATGGCTGCACCTATCATTCTTATCATCTCCTTATGGATGTATGTTTCATTAACAGATCAGGCAGCATCTGCAGGAAGGGACGTTTGGAGCTGGGTGGAGTCCCCGGTTACCGGCGGGGCTGCATTTTCAGCATTCTTAGTTGTTATTTTTAGTAATATGGGTTTCTGGGCAACCTTAAGTGCGGATATCCCTTCAATATCCCGATTTATCAAGGCACCAGCTAACGAAAAAAATTGGTTTAAACGAAATAAGGGTTCATTAATTGGAAACATGATTGCAATGCCTTTAACGCAAACATTTATGATTATCATTGGTGCGGTAGCTTATGTGGCCGTATTAAACTACGATCCCGTTGTGGCTCTTCAAAAGGCAGCTGGCGGTTTTATCCTTGCGATTTTACTGTTAATGATTGTTTTAGCCCAGTGGTCAACCAATACGGCAGCAAATGTCGTTCCAGCCGCAACTATTTTCTCAAACGTAGGTGGTCCAAAGTTCCCGTTTTGGGCTGGAGTCATTACCGCTGGAATCGTTGGAACAATCGTACAGCCATGGACATTGTTTGATGTCATTATTCCGATTCTTCTCTTTGTCGGTGGTATTTTATCTGCCATTGTCGGCATCTTATTCGCAGATTATTATTTAATCCGGAAAAGACGTGTGAATGTGCCTGAATTATACGAGGACAATGGTCAGTATAAATATATGGGCGGAGTGAACTTGGCTGGTTTTATTGCCTGGATTATTGGGGCTGCAGCATCCTATTTTGTACCGAACTATGGGTTTTTAATAGGGTTCATTGTCGGGGCAGGTCTTTACTATGTACTTGCGAAATCCTGGTGGTTTAAAAAATATCCCCAAGCGGAAATCGATAATCCGAGTGATGAAAAGTATTTAGGTATTTCCGTTGGTCGTGACTGGGTGATTGATGACAAGGCAAACGAACCTGTTTTTGAGGAGATTCCAAATAACGTAGATTTATATTAATTCAGAATATGAGGGGATAAGATGTCAGAATATCAACAATTTCTTGATGAAAGAGACAAAATTGATTTTCTCATCCAAAAAGGATGCCGAATTAACGGTGTAAGAGAACATTTAGATGGGGCTTCAGTTGATTTTTTACATCCAAATGGAAATGTTACAGAAACCTTACTAATAGGAACTGCAAACGGAAGGAAATATTATTCCAGTCTATTAATTAGTCAGAATCATGTAGAGCAGGCATAAATGAAGATGAAAAGGATTGGCCTAAAAACCCAATCCTTTTTGGCTAAAATTATTTTTCTATTTTCAAGGAGAGTTTATAAGTATGAAAGAACATTTTCAATTAACGGTCGCAGATATGTTAAAACGGAAACACTTTGATAATGCAGAGGTTATAGCAGGGGAAGCGGGCCTACATCGACCTGTCAAATGGGTTCATGTTGTCGAGGTTACTAGTATTCGCAATCTATTAAATGGTCATGAATTGATTTTATCAACAGGTGTTGCCTGGAAGGATAATGAGAACTTATTTGTCTCAATGGTGAAGGAGTTTCTCGAAAACAAAGTAGCTGGACTATGTATTGAAATGGGGACATACATGTCTGAGGTTCCTTGTGAAGTCATCGAAATTGCCAATGAACATCAATTCCCCATCATTGTATTTCAAAAAGAAGTACCGTTTGTTGAAATCACACAAGACATCCATTCCGCCATCATTAACCAGCAATATCAGAAGATTTCTGATCTAGAGAATTATTCCCAGAGTTTAAATAAACGGCTATTAACCATTGAAACGTATGAGGATATTCTTCAATTTATTTTCTCGGCATTGGACTTACAAATTATTTTCCGCTTAAAAAACCAGAAGTACGAATTTGTACCCGAAATCGGCTGGAACGAACAAAATGCCATCATCGATCTGATTGAAGGAGTAAATACGCTATCGACTGATCCTATTGTTTCTTCACCCATTTTCTTATTCGGTCAAGATTATGCAGAGTTATTTATCTACTCAAAGGATATTCCCATCAGTGAATTTGACTTATTGATTTTAGACCGAACGGCAACTGCATTAGCCCAACATTTATTAAGAGATTTATATGTAGAAGAAAAAAAGCGGGTGGAAGAGTTTGAGTGGCTGCAGGGCTGGCTTGAGGGCGAACATCCGCTCGAGGACATTCACGAATACTTAGCAGAGAATGGAGTTAAAGCAAAAACGAATGATGCGGCGGTATTAATCACAAAGCTTATCCCATTTAAGGAGAAATCCAGTCAGGATGGAACTTATTTAAAATTATTATTTCGTTCTGTATTTGAACAGAATGGCTTTACTGTTTTTTTCGTTGAAAAAAGAAACGAAATTACCTTTATTCTTTTGAATAATCGAACGAAAAAAAATTTAAAAGAACGAATTAAAAAAGCCATTGAATCAATCCAAGACTCGGAATTTATCAGAAAACAAAGTTCTGTAAAGCTAATCATCGCTGCTGGAAAGTTTATTCATTCATTGAGAGATGTTCATAAAAGTTATCAAACTGCTAAAGAGACACTTCGTATCCAACAAAAAATGACAAACAAACAAATTTATCATTTTTATGAGGACTTACATTTATATCGGCTCATATCACAAATGAGTAAACATACCGATTTGCAGGAGCTTGCATCTGAATACCTCCAACCCGTTATTCAATATGATCAAAAATATAATGGCAAACTTTTAGAGACATTAAAAGCGTATTTGGAGAGCAACGGGTCAAAGCAAGAAACCTCAACCAAACTGTTTATCGTGAGACAAACGTTATACCACCGCCTGCAAAAGCTTGAAAACCTTTTGGGAGAAGATTTTATGGAGCATGAAAAACGGGTGGCAATTGAATTTATGCTTCTAGTTCATGATTATTTATCCGCTCCTCAGCCATGGAGGGAAAATCAAGCCCGATGAGCATTTTTTCGCTGAGAAAAAGCATAAATGTAAAAAATGCATATTCAAATTGTCGTAAAAATACCTTAAGCCATTTTACAGATTGTCTAATGAAAGCGGTTTATTGATACGAGATAATGAAATTATTAAATTTTCAAAATAGCGAATTATCGAACAGTATTTTTTAAAAAAAAGGAGGACAAAACAGAATGGGTGTAACAAAAAATGATACGGTTGTATTAAAAAATTTTATTAACGGTGAATGGGTTGCCTCGAATAGCAGGCAAACACTTGATGTTCCCAACCCGGCAACAAATGAATTGTTAACAAAGGTTCCGGTTTCATCAAAAGAGGATGTTAATCTTGCAGTAACAGCAGCAAGGGAAGCGTTTAATAAGTGGAAAAATGTGCCGGTTCCAAAGCGCGCGAGGATCTTATTCAAGTACCACTACCTGTTAACCGAAAACCATGAAGAATTGGCAAGACTGATTGTTCAAGAAAATGGTAAGGCATACAAGGAAGCATATGGAGAGGTTCAACGCGGGATTGAGTGCGTCGAATTTGCTTCTGGTGCACCGACATTAATGATGGGTGAAACATTATCAGGAATTGCTGAAGACATCGATTCCGAAATGTTCCGATATCCATTAGGGGTTGTCGGTGGGATTACTCCGTTCAACTTTCCGATGATGGTGCCGCTGTGGATGTTCCCCCTAGCGATTGCCTGCGGAAACACGTTTGTGTTAAAACCATCTGAGCGTACTCCGATTTTAGCAAATAGATTAGCAGAGTTGTTTATGGAAGCTGGAGCGCCTAAAGGGGTTTTAAATGTTGTCCACGGTGCGCACGATGTGGTTAATGGATTATTAGAACACAAGGATATTGCGGCAATCTCCTTTGTAGGCTCACAGCCTGTAGCCAAATATGTATATGAGCGTGCTGCAGCTGAGGGCAAAAGAGTTCAAGCGCTTTCCGGTGCGAAAAATCATCATATTGTCATGCCAGACGCCGATATGGATAAGGCGGTTCAACATGTTCTTAGTTCCACCTTCGGAAGTGCTGGGCAGCGCTGCATGGCCTGTAGTGCAGTAGTGGTTGTCGGTGATAATGAACCATTTGTAGCTGCATTGAAAAAAAAGGCAGATGAGTTAATTATCGGGAACGGTATGGAAGATGAGGTATTATTAACACCTGTTATCCGCAAGGAGCACCGCGAAAAAGCCCTCAGTTATATCGAAAAAGGCATGCAAGAAGGGGCGGATTTAATCAGGGATGGACGCAGGGAAATGGAGGAACTTCCAGAAGGGAATTTCTTAGGTCCAACGATATTCGATCATGTTACGCCTGAAATGACAATTGCAAAAGATGAAATCTTTGCTCCCGTCTTAAGTCTGCTTCGTGCGAATAACCTTGAAGAAGGGTTAGAATTTATCCGCAAATCTAGGTACGGAAATGGAGCCACCATTTATACGAACGACGCGAAATCCGTCCGTCAATTCCGTGAAGAAGCAGATGCAGGTATGTTGGGTATTAATGTGGGCGTTCCGGCAACAATGGCCTTCTTCCCATTCTCTGGCTGGAAGGATTCCTTTTATGGTGACCTCCATGTGAACGGTAAGGACGGATTAAACTTCTATACACGCAAAAAAATGATCACATCTAGATTTGAAGCATAAGAAAGATATCAATGTTACTTTTGGTGTCAGGCACCAATTAACAGAATTGGAGGGAAAGAAATGGTTCAAACAAGTCGCCCCAACGAAACCATATTGGAGCAGGATGATAAGTATGTATGGCATTCGATGAAGCCTTATAATCCGAAAGCAACAATTGTTGCGACAAAGGCAGAGGGTTCATGGGTAACAGATGCCGATGGGACCCGATATTTAGATGCGATGGCAGGCCTTTGGTGTGTAAATGTGGGCTATGGCCGGACTGAGCTTGCAGATGCTGCCTATGAACAATTAAAGGAAATGGCCTATTTTCCACTAACGCAAAGCCATGTACCGGCGATTAAGCTTGCAGAAAAGCTGAATGAAATACTCGGAGATGAGTACGTCATCTTTTTCTCAAACAGTGGTTCGGAAGCCAATGAAACCGCCTTTAAAATCGTAAGGCAATACCACCAACAAAAAGGGGAACATAATCGTTATAAAATCGTCTCACGCTATCGTGCCTACCACGGCAATTCGATGGGGGCTTTAGCCGCAACGGGGCAGGCGCAAAGAAAATATAAATATGAACCACTAGCGCCAGGGTTTATCCATGTTTCTCCTCCGGACTCTTACCGTGACGATACAAATGTTTCAGATCCAAAGGAATTGTCTTCGGTTAAAGAAATCGACCGGACCATGACATGGGAGCTAAGTGAAACAATTGCCGCAATGATAATGGAACCAATCATTACTGGCGGCGGTGTCCTTGTCCCACCAGATGGGTATATGAAGGCAGCTAAGGAAGTTTGTGAAAAACATGGGGCCTTGCTGATTGTCGATGAAGTGATTTGTGGTTTTGGCCGAACCGGTAAAGCCTTTGGTTTTATGAATTATGGTGTGAAACCGGACATCATAACGATGGCAAAAGGCATTACAAGTGCATATCTGCCTCTGTCAGCAACGGCAGTCCGAAAGGATATTTACGAAGCATTTAAAGGAACTGAAGAGTATGATTACTTCCGCCACGTGAATACCTTTGGTGGAAATCCAGCAGCTTGTGCACTAGCGTTGAAAAACCTCGAGATCATGGAAAAGGAAAAATTATTTGATCGTTCCAAAGATCTAGGGGAACAGTTAATAAATGATTTAACGAACCTGTTGCATGATCATCCTTATGTCGGAAATGTTCGCGGGAAGGGACTTTTGGTTGGAATTGAATTAGTTAAGGATAAGGATACCAAGGAACCATTGGAGGCAGGATTAGTTAATCAAGTCATTGCCAATTGTAGGCAGAAAGGGATTATTATAGGGAAAAACGGGGCAACAGTAGCCGGTTATAATAATGTGTTAACCTTGGCACCACCGCTAAATATTGAGCAGAAGGATTTAACTTTTATCATTAAAACACTTACTGAATCACTAGATAAAATACGTTAACTCGAATATGTAGAACACTCGTAATCTTACAATTAGTAAATTACGAGTGTTCTTTTTTTCATTAAAAAAGGGCTAGAGCTATACTTACTTTATTTAGATAACGTAAGTTGGTTTTAACTCTACTAAGTTAATCCGAGCCATAAGGTATTCTACGCTTGGTTAATATGCCTTAATAATCATTCAAAAAAACGACAAAATCATTGGATTTTTTCTATCCATTGGAATCGAATAGAAAAATGTCGAAATACTTCGAAAGAGAGATTGACAGAACATTGCGATAGGTTATAATGAACTTAGCATATGTGCAATTGAGATTTACATAATTTCATGGACACTTGTTTTATGGAAAAATGTATTTTGTATTTAAAACAAAAATTGTAATCGTTTTCACAGAGTTTCTGATTTTCATATCTTTCAAAATTAGGTGAATTTATTATGGCGGATGAAAGAATTTTGCGCCTGGTTGAAGTGGCTAAAATGTACTATCAATTAGACTACAGTCAACAGGAAATTGCGGAAAAGTTAGGTATTTCCCGCCCCACCGTTTCTAGGCTTCTCGATCAAGCCATCCAAGAGGGTGTTGTCCATATTAAAATAATTAATCCGGCTGAAGATGTTCAGGAATTGGCGATGCTGATAAAGGAAAAATTCCAGTTAAAGCATTGTATTGTTGCACAGATTCCTGAGTATGAGAATGAACTCATCAAAGAAAAGCTTGGAGAGGTTTCTGCCGATTATTTATATGAAATTGTTCAAAGTGGCGACACCATTGGAATTACTTGGGGAACTACCCTTTATCAACTCGTAAAAAAACTACAGCCTAAGAATGTTAAGGATGTTACGATTGTCCAGTTGAATGGTGGGGTGAGTTATTCTGAGTCAAATACCTATGCATCAGATATCATGAACGGACTTGCCAATTCCTTTCATACCACTCCGCACTTTTTGCCAGTCCCAGCCGTTGTTGACCATATCGTTGTCAAACAGGCAATTGTGGCGGACAGACATGTGAAAAAAATATTGGAATTAGGGAAACAGGCAAATATCGCGATTTTTACGGTAGGTGAGCCTGGCGAACAATCTACCCTGATGCATGCGGGTTACTTTTTAGAAAGTGACGTCGAGATTTTAAGATCAAATAAAACAGTCGGCGATATTTGTTCAAGATTTATTGACATCGATGGGCAAATAAGCCATGAGGCTCTTAATGATCGTACCATTGGAATTGAACTCTCTCATTTGACCGAAAAGGAATACGGAATCCTTATTGCGGGTGGAAACACGAAAATTGATGGGATTTATGGTGCTCTAAATGGCCGACACGCAAACGTACTCATTACCGATCAATATACGGCCAAGGCATTACTTGAAATGAGGGGGTGATAACATTAATGGATAAAGAGAAAATTAGAGAACTAGTCGAAGAGATTGTCAAAAATACGCTTCAAAAAGCAAAGCATGTTCCAATTGCCGCTTCCAATCGGCATATTCATTTATCACCAGAACATGTTGAGCGGCTCTTTGGAAAAGGCTACGAGTTGAATAAGCTGAAGGACCTATCTCAACCCAATCAATTTGCTGCAAAGGAAACCGTAACCCTAATCGGTCCTAAGGGTAAGATTCAAAGTGTCCGAGTCCTGGGGCCAGCCAGAGGGAGCACTCAAGTTGAAGTATCTTTATACGATGGCTTTACACTTGGTGTAAAACCGCCGATTCGCAACTCGGGAGATATTTCGGGCTCTGAATCGATTTCCATTCAAGGGCCACGTGGGCAAATCACCATTAATGAAGGCTTGATTTGTGCCGCACGCCATATTCATATGCACACGAGTGATAGTGAAGCCTTTGGGGTATCTGATGGTGATTTGGTACAGGTGAAGGTCGATGGTTCCCGTGGAGTTATTTTTTCAAATGTACTGATTCGTGTTTCACCAAAATATAAACTTGAAATGCATATCGACCTTGATGAAGCAAACGCAGCGTCTATAAAGAATGGACAACAAGGAGAAATTGTGGCTATCGAAGCAAAAGGTCAAGTGAGTGGAGGCTGATACTGGTGGATGTCAAAACGAAGGTCCAAATGCTTGTCCAGCAGGTAGTTGAAGCCTACTTAAAAGAAAAAACGCAAAAGAATCAGGAGAAATCGATTGCCATTCTATTAGGTTATCAATCTCCAAACCCAGCGGAAGTTATGAAAGCGGTTAATCCGTTACTAAAATCTTACGATGTGACGTTGATGTTATCAAAAGATTGGTTGCCTTCCATAAATGAATTAGCTGGGAAGTCATATGTTTTATTAGAGGAAACCTCGCAGCAGGAATTGCTTGCGATAATTGAAAAGTCCTCTGTTCTGGTTGTTCCAGCAGCATCATACCGCCTGCTTTCTAAACTCGCCCTAACAATGGACGATGAAGTAGCTGTATGGTTAGCCATTCAATTTCAATTACTGGGTAAGCACATCGTCATCGCTAACAATTATGTGGAACCAAATGTATATCAGCAAATCCATGCGCCGCATTCGATTCAGGACCGTCTGCAGTCCTACATAAGGCAGATTCAGGTGGACCAGGTAAAATGGGTGCCGTTAAGGAAGCTGATTCAAACAGTTGAAGACCAAATTGCTGCCAGCAAAGAAAAGCAAGCTCTTATTCTAGCAAAGCATGTGGAAAAGGCTTATCAAAATGGTCTAAATGAACTTGTTGTTCCGACTCGGAGTAAGGTGACTCCTTCTGCTAAGGATCTGGCGAAAGATTTAAAGATTCAAATTAACAAAACGGACTCCTTGAAAGGAGGGACGCAATGATCATTTGTAAAGTGGTAGGTTCGATTGTTTCCACCACCAAAGCTGAGAAGTTAAAAGGAAAAAAACTCCTGATTGTACAGCCACTTGATATGAAAACGATTGAGGAAGATGGGAAACCCATAGTAGCCATTGATACAGTTGGATCTGGTGTCGGTGAAGTCGTTTTACTTGTTAGTGGAAGTTCAGCAAGACAAACAGAAATTACTAATGGTGTCCCCGCTGATGCGGCAATTGTTGGGATTGTCGATCAGATTGAGATACAAGGTTCCTTAACCTTTAAAAAAGGAGGTAATTAATTTTGCAAGTAAATGAAACCGATATCAAAAAAATGGTTGAACAAGTGCTGCAACAATTAGGCCAAAGCCAAGTGGCAAGCAACCCGGTTGCAGCCCAAGAAAGTATCAGCCTAGGTGATGGAGTGTTTGCAACTGTGGATGAAGCGGCTGCAGCAGCAAGACTTGCATGGGAAAAGCTTCGCAAGCTTCCATTATCTACAAGAAGACAAATGATTGACAGCATGCGAGAGATCAGTCGTAAGTACGTAAATGAGTTAGCACAGCTAGCCGTTGAAGAAACGAAACTTGGCAGGGTAGAGGACAAAATTGCTAAAATCCTTCTCGCCACAAATAAAACACCTGGGGTTGAAGAGTTAGTCAGCACTGCTTATTCCGGTGACGATGGCTTAACACTTGTGGAATATGCACCAATCGGTGTATTTGGTTCCATCACACCATCAACAAACCCAGCAGCAACTGTTATCAACAACTCGATTTCTCTAATTGCTGCAGGGAATACAGTTGTTTACAACCCGCACCCTAGTGCCAAACAAGTATCAATTAAAACATTAAAATTGCTTAATCAAGCAATTGTTGCTGCAGGCGGGCCAGAAAACTGCTTAACATCTGTCGCAGCACCGAATCTTGAAACTTCCGCTCAAGTAATGAACCACCCTAATATTAACGCTCTTGTTGTTACAGGCGGCGGACCTGTTGTGAAGGCAGCGATGTCTGTCGGCAAAAAAGTGATTGCAGCTGGCCCAGGAAATCCTCCTGTTGTCGTGGATGAGACTGCGATTATCTCACAAGCGGCAACTGATATTGTCAAGGGTGCAAGTTTTGATAACAATGTTTTATGTACTGCTGAAAAAGAAGTCTTCGTTGTTGATAAAGTGGCCAATGCCCTTAAATCGGAAATGGTGAAGAATGGAGCCATTGAGCTTAAAGGCTTCCAATTCGAAAAACTGCTTGAAAAAGTGCTTGTGACGAAAAATGATAAGTTTTATCCGAACAGAGACTTTATTGGAAAAGATGCCAATGTGATTTTACAAGCGGCAGGAATCCAGGCAAGCCCAGAAGTGAGGCTAATTATCGCTGAAACTTCGAAGGATCACCCATTGGTGATGACAGAAATGTTAATGCCAATTCTACCAATCGTCAGAGTTCCTGACGTTGATAAAGCCATTGAATTAGCGGTAATAGCTGAAAAAGGAAATCGTCATACTGCAATCATGCACTCACAAAACATCACTAATTTAACAAAAATGGCACAAGAAATTCAAGTAACTATTTTTGTTAAAAATGGACCATCTGTAGCTGGTTTAGGCTTTGAAAGTGAAGGCTTCACGACACTTACGATTGCAGGTCCGACTGGTGAAGGTTTAACTAGTGCAAAAACATTTACACGTCAGCGCCGCTGCGTTTTAGTAGATGGATTAAGAATTATTTAGTGGGGTGTGTTAATTGGCAAAATCTAAAGAAGAAAAAACAGTCACTTCACAAGAAGAACAAATTAAAAAACCAAAACTAGTAGTTACTAAAGGAGGAAATAAAATGAGTCAAGAAGCTTTAGGAATGATCGAAACAAAAGGATTAATTGGTGCGATTGAGGCTGCAGATGCAATGGTCAAGGCTGCAAACGTTTCATTAGTAGGCAGGGAATTAGTTGGTGCTGGTCTTGTTACTGTTATGGTTCGTGGTGATGTTGGTGCCGTTAAAGCAGCTACTGAAGCTGGTGCGGAAGCAGCACAGCGTGTTGGTACTCTTCTTTCTGTACACGTTATTCCACGTCCAAACGGTGATGTAGAAGGTATTTTACCGAAAGCTGAATAAGGTGAATTAAATGGAACAATCCATTGAGAGTTACATCAAAAATCTTGTAAGAGAGACACTTGGCCATACACTGGGTGAACTGCAAGTCCAAAGTGATCGGCGGATCTATGTCATCGCTAATTGGAAAATGAATAAATCGTTAACTGAGACGGCTGAATTCTTCCAAGAATTCAAGAGCAGTAATGATGTGTCAGTAGTTGTCTGTCCACCGACGCAGCTGCTGTATCCGACCCAGCTTTTTATCAAACAATCAGGAAAACCAGTTGATTTAGGTGGACAAAATGTCCATTGGGCAGATAAAGGTGCTTATACTGGCGAAACATCAATCAGTATGTTGAAGGATGTCGGCTGCGAGTATGTGATTATTGGTCACTCCGAGAGAAGGCAATATGCTCATGAAGATGATGTGTTAGTCAATAAAAAGGTTAAACAAGCAATCAAGGCTGGTCTTATCCCGATCATTTGTATTGGTGAAACGTTAGAAGAAAAGAACTCAATGCGAACTGAACAAGTTTTATCTACCCAACTATTCGGCGCATTGAAAGAAATAGATTCCGGCGATTTTATCATTGCTTACGAGCCGGTATGGGCAATTGGAACAGGGCAGTCAGCAACTGCTGACTTAGCTCAGCAAACCCATTCCTATATCCGCTCAGTATTAAAGCAAATAGTGGGTGAAAAAGCAGAGAACATCTCGATTTTATATGGTGGTTCAGCAAATGAAAGCAATGCAGCTGAATACAGCTCGATGACAGACATCGATGGTGTGCTTGTCGGTGGTGCTAGTTTGAAGGCTCAGTCTTTTGATGGAATTATTAAGGTATTTGCCAAAGGAGAACAAAATTCATGAAAAAAGTTGCGATAGGTTGCGACCATGGTGGATACGAACTTAAAGAAACCTTAAAAGCCTATTTAACTGAATTAGGCTATGAATATTTAGATTTTGGCTGTAAGGCAAATGAATCAGTCGACTATCCTGATATTGCCTTTCTTGTAGGAGAAACGGTCGCGACAAATAATGACTATGTGGGCATCATGATAGATGGTGTTGGTATTGGCAGTGGCATGGTGTTAAATAAAATTCCTGGTGTCCGCGGTGCTGTTTGCTGGGATTTATCATCTGTTATTAACAGCAAAGAGCATAATAACGCCAACGTGTTATCGATTGGTGGTCAATTTATCGGTGAGGGTCTTGCCAAGCAATTAGTAAAAACATGGTTAGAAACAGATTTTGCCGGTGGCCGTCATGATCGCCGTGTTACGAAAATCATGGAAATCGAAAGCCGTTTCATAGGACGTTAATTTTTTAAAATAATTATCGTCTAAATGAGACGCAAGAAAGCAGGGTTTAAAAATGTTTGTAGCCAAAGTGATTGGAAATATGGTCTGTACTCATAAAAATGACAATTTAAAAGGCTTAAAGCTTCTGATTGTCCAACCAGTTGATGATGGGTTGAAAGAAAAAGGCAAACCACTTGTGGCTATAGATACGATTGGACAATCAGGAGAAGGAGACCTCGTCTACCTAGCAAAAAGCAGAGAGTCTTCCTTACCTCTTAATAAAGATTTAGTCCCATCAGATGCTGGGATATTAGGTATTATTGACTATTATAACGTGACCAAACGAATGGAGGAAAAATAAATGAGCAACGCATTAGGAATGATCGAAACTAAAGGGTTAGTAGGAGCAATTGAAGCAGCAGATGCCATGACAAAAGCAGCAAACGTTACACTTCTTGGAAAAATCAATGTTGGCGGCGGCCTGGTTTGTGTAATGGTACGCGGTGATGTTGGTGCTGTGAAAGCAGCAACAGAAGCAGGTGCTGATGCAGCACAGCGTGTTGGCGAGTTCTTATCTGTTCATGTAATCCCAAGACCACACTCAGATATCGAAAAAATTCTTCCTACAGCAAAATAATGAAACTAGCAAAAGTGGTTGGGAATGTCGTATCAACGATCAAAACACCTAGTCATCAGCATAAAAAGCTGATGGTTGTCATCCCAGTTGATGCAGAAGGTAATGAATGCGGCGAAGCTATGATTGCCTTTGATCGCTTCCATGCAGGGGTTGGCGACTATGTTTTAATACTTGAAGAAGGTGGGTCGGCAAGGGACATCTTAGAGGATCCAAAAGGTTCTTTTGATGCGGTCATTGCCGGAATCGTTGATCGATTACATTAATGAGAGGTGAACACGATGCAAATTGAAGCATTAGTAGAACAAATTACGAATCAAATTATGCAGCAATTAACCAATAAACAAGCGTTAAATGAAGTAAAACCCACTTCTGGAAATGTAACCTATAAAGAAGGTACAGCATCAAACATTATCACTGGTCCTTCTGTCGCTCGAATGATCGATCATACTCTATTAAAGCCGGAAGCGTCCAAAGAGCAAATTGTTAAGCTTTGTGAAGAAGCTAGAGAACATAAATTTGCTACGGTCTGTGTCAATCCATATTGGGTTTCTACAGCAGCAAAAGAACTTAAAGGTTCCGGCGTTGGAATAACAACGGTTGTCGGCTTCCCATTGGGTGCAACGAGCACGTTTGTAAAAATCGCTGAAACTCGTGACGCCATCGCAAACGGTGCAACTGAAATCGATATGGTCATCAATATTGGTGCGCTTAAGTCAGGTGACTTCGAAACAGTTAAAAAGGATATTGAAGGTGTTGTTTTAGCTGCAAAAGGCCACGCGCCTGTTAAAGTAATTATTGAAACAGGCCTTCTTGAAATTGAAGAAAAGAAAAAGGCTTGTGTTCTTTCAAAAATGGCTGGCGCTGACTTTGTGAAAACATCAACTGGTTTTGGCCCAGGTTGTGCCACTGCTGAAGATATTAAGTTAATGCGTGAAGTGGTTGGTCCAGATTTGGGCGTGAAAGCCTCTGCATGTGTAAGAGATTTAGATACAGCTAGAAAGCTGATTCAAGCTGGTGCAACCAGAATTGGTGCAAGCTCAAGTATTGCGATTATTACTGGTGGTCAAGGTACTGGCTATTAAGTTGCTGAAAATTGGATGTTGAAATGTTCAAGATGATTTTTGAGTATTTCATATAGGATTTACTGCTATGTGAAATACTCAAATCTCTTTTCCTCTTAGTCTAAAAAGTATTGAAAATTTTTAGACATTTCACTATAATTATATTACCAAAATGTAATCGCTTACATGAATGAGGGGTGTTTTGAATGAACAATATTGGACATCAATTAAAGAAAATACGATTAAACCGTGAACTTGAAATAGAAAAATTGGCTTTTTTATCTGGTCTACATGCAGAGACAATCGCTGCGATTGAAGAAGGCGAGCTTGATATTCAAGTTTCCACGTTAGCAAAAATTTCTGATGCTTTGAATTGCACCTTCTCCATCGGAGATGTGTCGATTTAATTTTTCTAGGTTCATTTATTTGCTCAAGCACTCACTGGTAATTACATTGAGTGCTTTTTTGAATCTATCAATTTGGAATATTAATCATCACATGCTATAGTAGTTTTCATGCGTTCAATCTATCACAGGTTGGACTTTTCTATTTTAAAAGGAAGAGATGAATGACAACTACAGTAGCATATATTAAAGAATGGCAGCAAGCACTACAAAATGAAATTATCCATTTAAAAAAATATGGTAGCAACAAATACATTGTTCTAAATGGAAGGCTACTCTCAAAGGGAGATTCATTTACCTACTATTTTGATACCGCCTATTCATTGCGGATTCCAGTTGGTTCAACGATTAGACTTGAGTGGGGTGGAATGAAACAAGGTGGCCGGATACTATCTTCAGAAGGAAAAGGTGTGATACTTTCTTTGGAGCAATCCCTTGGTGACTTAATACCTGAGGCATATCTTTTTCACGATCCCTGGGAACTGCTTGAACAGCTTATTCAACGTCTTGATGAAATAAAGAAAAATAAACAGAAGCGATTACGAGTTAAAAAATTGATGGATCCATCAATGCCAGCCAAGCATCCCGTGGAAAAAGTAAAAAGTAATGTTCATGAGGTAGTCCTGCGTTCAAAATACAATCCAATTACATTTGTCTGGGGGCCCCCTGGAACGGGAAAAACGCATACACTCGCAAGGGTGGCGGCTAATAAATATTTTCAAGAAAAGCGTGTCTTGATTTTATCACATAGTAACCAAGCGGTTGATGTCCTGATAGGAGAAGTTTCTGACTTTATGAAAAAGAAAAATCGTTTCCGAATCGGCGACTTGCTGCGGTACGGCTTCAATACTGGAGATCTGCTTGTAAATCACGAAGCGATTACCACCAGCCAGCTTCTCCAAAAACAAGATCCACAGCTTGCTGACGACAAGGAGCGGTTGATCGAAGAAAGACGGAAACTTAAGCAGGATTTGGCTCGTTCTTTTAGTAAAAGGGACACGGATCAATTGTTGGAACTGGAGATGAAAATTGCTAGAATGCTCGAAAAGATTCGTCATCAGGAAATTCAGTTTGTGAAGGATGCCTATGTAGTCGGGACGACACTGGCGAAGGCAGCGAGCGATACCGCAATTTATGAAAAGGAATTTGATGTTGTCATTCTTGATGAAGCAAGCATGGCCTATGTTCCCCAGGCTGCTTTTGCGGCTACACTTGGAAAACGCGTGATTATTTGCGGCGATTTTAAGCAATTGCCACCGATTGCCTCATCTAGAGATTCTTTAGTAACGAAGTGGCTGAAGGAAGACATTTTTCACCGAGCAGGTGTTGTTGATTGGGTTAAAGATGGCAATCTCCATCCGCATTTATTTTTATTAAAAGAACAGCGGAGGATGCACCCGGATATTTCCTCCTTCACCAATCAAAACATCTATCAATCGCTTGTTGGTGATCATGAAAGTGTATGGAAAAGTAGGAATAACATCGTTGAAAAGAGGCCGTTCCCTGGGCGGGCATCCATCCTTTTAGATACCAGCTATACGGGAGCACATTGTATAAATGAACGGACATCCAATTCGCGAATGAATCTATGGCAGCTATTACTGTCATTTCAGTTAATTCACGAATCATATTTAGGTGGTGCAAACTCTATTGGTTATGTAACACCATACCGTGCCCAAGCGAATTTGATGGAGCTGTTACTTGGGGATTTATATGAAAAAGAACTTTCAACAGCAGATATTATCGCTGCAACTGTTCACAGATTTCAAGGAAGTGAGCGGGATGTGATGATTTTCGATACCGTCGACGGTGAGCCGCAAAGCCGTGCTGGTGTGCTTTTAACAGGCAATGATAGTGAGCGATTAATCAATGTTGCCATTTCAAGAACAAAAGGCAAGTTCATTAATGTCAGCAATCAAGCGTTTATTCGCCGTCATGTTTACAAGGGAAAAACACTTAGACAGCTTGTGGAGCATCAAGAGAGGCATCAGCAAGCAGTTGATACAGAGGAAATTGGAAAATGGATTAGGAATCAGCATCCAAGATTGCATTGGATGCATGGACTTAAATTGGAAAAAGTCTTTCAGGATATAGCGGGCGCGAAGTCATCTATTGTGGTCTCATTACCAGTGCAAACCGTTCTTTCGGAGCAATGGAAGGAGAAACTAATCAACCGAAAAAAAGAAATAAAGTTAACTGTTATATCCTTGGAAGAATGGCTGGAGCTTCAACCAGATGATTGGCTAGACAAAAGCCTATCGTTTCCTTTTATTATGATTGACCAACAGCTTTTCTGGCTGGGATTACCTTTAGAAGGAGCGAAGAGAGTACGACCGCCTTTTATCGCAGCAAGACTTGACTCGTCGAAGGTATCAGAAAATTTATTAGATCAATTTTTAATGAAAGAGTAAGAATTGCCAGGTTTCTTCGCCATTTCAGCTCTTTTTTATTCCTTTTGTCCTGTTTTTGGAAAATCAACCCATCCAATCGAGAAAATACCGGTTGGCTCTTTTTGTTAATAGTATATTTTCTAAAAATTCTATTGACTTTTCCATGTTTTCTAAGGATAATCAAATAAATCGAAAATCGAAAACAGTATGGGATTAGTAAATTTTTGGAATGTGTTAGAGAATGAAACCCACAGGCTGCAAGGTTTCTCACAGAAAAAAGATTGAACCTGCCCTCATACGCTGCTTATGCAAACATAAGCCGTTACCCCTCGTTACAGGTCTAAGTGGATGCGAGCGCTGTGCTCTGCATCAATTAAGGTGGTACCGCGGAAACGATTTTTCCGTCCTTTTTAAGGACAGAAGGATCGTTTTTTTATTTTTATTAATAGAAAGGTTCGAATGGATATGAAAAAACAGCTCGTGGTTGTGAAGATTGGGAGCAGCTCGCTTACAAATGCCTCTGGGACCATTTCAGTAGAGAAAATGCGAGATCATGTTGCGGCGATTGCTACTTTAAAAGCACAAGGGCATGAAGTCATACTGATTTCATCCGGTGCTGTTGCAGCTGGATTTGGTTCACTCGGGTATTCAACGCGTCCCAAAAATGTAGCAGGGAAACAGGCAGCCGCAGCAGTCGGGCAAGGTCTTTTGATGCAAAATTATATTCAACTATTTAACGAGTTTGAGATTGTTCCTGCCCAAATATTATTAACCCGTGAAGACTTTTATAGCCAGGTCCGGTTTCATAACCTATTTAATACGATTCAAGAGCTGCTGCAACGGGCTGTTGTACCGATTATTAATGAAAATGATTCGGTGGCAATTGATGAATTGACGTTTGGAGACAATGATTTGCTGTCAGCACTTGTGAGTGGGTTTCTGCATGCAAATGCGTTAATAATTTTAACGGATATTAATGGGCTTTATGATGGAAATCCGAAAATTTCTAAAAAGGTAAAAAAATATCATTTTATTCCTGAGGTTTCAGAAAACCTACTTGCTGTTGCAGGGGAAAGTGGTACTTCCGTTGGCACGGGTGGTATGAAATCGAAGCTATTGGCAGCAAAAAAGGCATTATCGCTTGGTGTTAGCGTCTTTGTCGGCACTGGAATAGGTAAGGAAAAACTGGTCGATATATTAGCCGGAAAAGGGGATGGCACCTATATTGGCGGTCCATTCCATACCCAGATGCAAATGAGAAAGCAATGGATTGCCTATCACTCTCAAGTCAGCGGGATAATTGAAATCGACGAAGGGGCTGAAAATGCGATTCTATTCCATGGTAAAAGTTTACTGCCGGTAGGAGTAACGAATGTCATTGGCGAGTTTAATGCACTAGATGTCGTGGTGGTAAGAAACCAAAATGGGAAAACCGTCGGAAAAGGACAGATTTACTATTCCGCTAAGGATTTATTAATGGTAAAGGGCTTACCAAGTGAACAATCGCAATGTTATTCCATAAACAAAAAAGCAGAAGTGATTCATCGTGATAATTGGGTCACGCTACCAAAGGAGTGAGTGTAAGAATGAGTGAGTTACTAATAAAAGCCAGTAAATTAAGTCAAGCAGCGAAACGCATGGGGATGCTGTCAACCGCTGAAAAAAACAAATCCTTATCGATGATGGCTGATCATTTATTGACGATGAAAGAATGGATCCTAAGTGAAAACGCCAGGGATATTGAAGTAGGAAAAGAAAAAGGACTTTCAGCATCCCTTTTGGATCGTTTGCTTTTATCAGAAGAGAGATTGGAACAGATTGTCGATGGGGTTCGTCAATTGATTGATTTGGAGGATCCTATTGGTGAAACAATCGAAGCATGGGAGCGGCCAAATGGTTTGCGCATCGAAACGATTCGCGTCCCGCTTGGGGTGGTTGGAATGGTTTACGAAGCTCGTCCGAATGTTACCGTTGATGCCGGTAGTCTTTGTTTAAAAGCTGGAAATGCTGTTCTTCTGAGAGGTAGTTCTTCGGCGATACATTCCAATAAAGCACTTGTACATGTCATGCGAGAGGCACTTGCAGGTACAGCAATGCCAGCGGATGCTGTTCAACTTTTGGAGGATACAAGCCGCGAAACAGCGGTAGAAATGTTTAAATTGAACCAATTCCTAGACGTCCTTATTCCACGTGGCGGAGCTGGCTTGATTCAATCCGTCATCCAAAATGCCACTGTTCCGGTTTTAGAAACTGGTGTTGGTAACTGCCATGTGTTCGTTGATGAAACGGCACAAAAAGATATGGCGATTGAAATCGTGATTAATGCCAAGCTACAACGGCCTTCTGTTTGTAATGCAGCGGAAACAGTGCTTATTCATGAAAAATGGCCTTATGTAACTGAGCTATTGAATTCACTTCATGAAAAAGGAGTTGAATTGCGAGGAGACGAAGAACTAGCATCTTCCTATTCGTTTATTAAACAAGCAACAAACGAAGATTGGCATGCCGAATTTTTAGCTCCCATCTTAGCTGTTAAGCTCGTGAGTGATGTAAAGAAAGCAATTGACCATATTGACCTCTATGGAACAAAACATTCTGAAGCAATCATTAGTGAAGAGGGGGAAAATGTCGGTTTGTTTTTCAAGTCTATCGACGCTGCGGTCGTGTACCATAATGCGTCTACACGATTTACGGACGGGGAACAGTTCGGCTATGGCGCGGAAATTGGCATCAGTACACAAAAACTACATGCCCGGGGTCCGATGGGACTGAAAGCGATTACGACAACGAAGGCACTGGTTTGGGGAAAAGGACAAATTCGGGGTTAATGGTTCTGTAAGAAATAAATTTCTGTTATTATTAATAGGCGAACATATATTCTTCGTAGAGACGTTATTAAGTTGGTGATTGAGTGGAAAATGAAGTTCAGATTTCGGTAAGAACTCTCGTAGAGCATGTCTTCCGCAGTGGCAGTATTGATTCCCGTTTCCGCTCGCAAGCGACGCTATTAGATGGAACAAGAATCCATCAAAAAATACAGAAATCCTATCAAGAAGGCGATCAAAAAGAGGTCTACCTTCGTGCAGAGATTCCCTTTGAAGGACTTATATTCATTATTGATGGTAGATGCGACGGTCTGTTATTTCTGGATGGAGCAGTGACCATCGATGAAATCAAGTCATTCTCTCACTCCACTGAACAAATGGAAGGTGAAGGTTATCCTGTGCACTGGGCGCAAGCGAAAATGTATGCCTACATGTATGCGAAGGATCATCAATTACAGGAAATCACTGTTCAATTGACCTATGTCCACATTGAGACAGAAGAGAAAAGATATTTTAGCATGAGCTTTACTCTCAGAGAATTAGAAGCTTTTGTTTTCGATTTGATTACAGGTTACGCCCCATATGCAAAAATCCTGCACGAGCACAAGATCAAACGGAATGAAAGTATAAAAGCGTTATCTTTCCCATTTGAATCTTTTCGGACAGGACAACGAAATTTAGCAGGAGCTGTTTATAAGACGATTTCAACTGAAAAAAATCTATTTGTGATGGCACCGACTGGAATTGGTAAAACCATTTCCACGCTCTTTCCGGCAGTAAAAGCCATCGGCGAAGGTATCCTCAATCGCATTTTTTATCTTACTGCCAAAACGATTACACGAACGACTGCGGAAGAGGCATTCACAAGGATGCAAGCTTACGGTTTAAGTATGAAGTTCATTACGATTACCGCCAAAGACAAGGTCTGTTTTAAAGAAGAAACTATTTGTCAGAAGGATTATTGTGAATTTGCCAATGGCTATTATGACCGAATCAATGGTGCGATCCTTCATATATTGGCGAACGAAAACAGTCTGACCCGCGAAGTCATTGAAAACTATGCACGAAAACATAATGTCTGCCCTTTTGAATTTTCCATTGACCTTGCTTATACCGTCGATGCTGTCATTTGTGACTATAATTATATTTTTGACCCACGAGTGTCGCTAAAACGAATTTTTGAGGAGCAAAAGAAATCCACGGCGTTATTGGTAGATGAGGCACATAATCTCGTTGACCGCGGCCGAGAGATGTATTCAGCATCAATAACTAAAGAGACATTTCTGCAATTGAAAAAGGAGTTTAAGGGAGAATACAAAACAATATATGATGGAGCTAATAAGCTGAATTCATGGTTTATTTCTTTGAAAAAAGAATATGCAGACAAACAAGAGGTTGTTTTAGAGCAGTTTGACGAGGTATTAAAACGGCTGCTCGTCCAATTTATCGAAGAGGCAGAAAAAGTTCTCCAGACAGGGACGTTCCCAAGCCTTTTAGAGACTTACTTTAAGGTTGTTAATTTCTTGAAAATAGTGGAACTGCTTGATGAACATTATGTTATCTACGCTGAGAAACATAAAAATGATATTCTCATGAAGCTTTTTTGCATCGACCCTTCCAAACTACTTAAACAAATGGGAAAGGGTTATCGCTCAAAGGTATTCTTTTCGGCAACTCTTTCACCTCTTTCTTATTATCAGGATATCCTTGGAGGTGGACCAGAGGATTATAGGATGTCGATTCCATCGCCTTTTTCACAGGATCAAGTTGATGTCTATATCAAGCCTTTGTCTACCCGTTATCGCGACCGAGAAAGGTCGATAGAAGCGATAGTTAACCTGTTATTATCTTTAATTAACAACCGCCCTGAGAATTATCTCATCTTTTTTCCGTCTTATCAGTATTTGCTTTCAGTATTTGAACAGTTTAAACAAAAGGAGACGGAAACGAAAACACTTATTCAAGCAGCCGGGATGACAGAAGCGGATAGAGAAGAATTCTTGGAGGCATTTAAGCCAAATCAAACGGAACATTTGCTTGGTTTTGCTGTCCTCGGGGGAATCTTTTCCGAGGGGATTGATTTAAAGGGTGATCGGTTAAATGGGGTTGTTGTCGTCGGAGTGGGATTGCCTCAGCTTTGTTTTGAGCGAAATCTCATTAAGGAACATTTTCAACAAAAAGGAAGAAATGGGTATGATTATGCCTATATTTACCCCGGGATGAATAAGGTGTTGCAGGCAGGAGGGAGATTGATTCGATCGGATCAGGACTATGGAACAATCGTTCTAGTTGATGATCGTTTTTTAAAAATGCCTTATCATACACTTCTTCCCCTGGAATGGCGGAATTATTCTGTTATATAAAATAAGTTGGAATTGTTTTGCCTATTAATCAAATTAACCGAAAGTTTGACTATTTAATCTAACTTATATAGAATTAGATTAAATAGTCGAACTTTATATAAGAAGGATGTTAAAAAATGAGTTATCCAATCTCAATTTTTATTTTAGATGTTAGCAATTCTTCATCGGATGGAATAGGGGATGAGCTAGCTAATTATTTAGACGAGCTGGTGACCTGGAACACCATTTGGACAGAAAAGCTTAAACCGATTCATATCAAGCATCGGGCAGGGGATGAAATTATTTTTGTTGGCAGCGGCTACTCAACGGCTTATATCCTTGCTTTTTTTGTAAGTAGAATTTGGAAATATCGAAATCATAACCCTTATTTTGGTTTGTCTTTTGGAGATATTGATAAGCATTTACATGATATAGATATTGAGAAATGGATCCATCCATTGATTAAGCAGGCGCGGTATGCAAACGATTTATTAAAGCAGGATCAAAAAAGACCGCTCTTTAAATTCGAACTTGACCAATTTTATTCGGGTAATCCCGATAATCCTTTTTTATACAATCAATTTAGAAATGAATTCGAGACTTTACTTAATACATTACTATATATTCAACACACGTTAATAAAAGAGCAAACCAAAATCCAGGAGCTCGTATGTTCATCCTACCTAATCTTACAACAACAAAAAGCAGTTGGAGAATTTCTTGGCAAAACTCCTCCAACTATTTCAAGTCATTATAAAAAAGGAAAATGCGAAGAAATTCTTCATACTTTTACTGAAATTATGAAAACACTTAATTCCTTGGAGAAGAAGACCTATCACACTTTGAGGGTTAATCCTAATGAAGCTAGTGGCATTCTCCTCGATTCCATCAGAAGTCACTTGAAGGAAAATATCAATACACTGCATAGTATCTAAAACCTCAAAAGAGAGGAAAAAAACATGCTTATTTTAAGTTTAATTCTTGCTCATTTATTTGCAGATTTTTATTTACAAACTGATGAGATGGTCATCGAGAAGCGGAAAAACATCAAAAAGCATATACTTCACCATGTTATTGTTAATACAATAGTGTTTACAGGCTTCGAACTAATTGATCATAAACAGTTCCATCTTGTTAGTCATATTATTTTTCCTTTGGCTTTTATCGTTCTCTCCCATTACATAATCGATTTTTTAAAAATTAAGCTACTAGATACAATAAAAATTCATCAAGAAGAAGGTTTAAAACGTCTTAGTTTTTTTATTTTAGATCAATGTCTGCATCTTGTTACCATCATACTAGTTGGGCGTATATTTCTGGGAACGAATATTGCCGGAACAGTGGGAATATTTCTCGAGGGCCAAAAATTAAGTCCGATCAATGCTGTTTTGTTTACCATTATCATTGTCATTTTGACAACTAGTGTGAGTGGACATATGATAAGAATTCTTTTAGGGTCCATGCCAAATCAACTTTTATCCTTTGAAGGAAAATATTCCTTTAAAAACAATCGGCAAGAAGAGCATTTCATCAACAAAAGTGGAATAACCGAGGAATATCATTATCCGATCTTTAGCAAACAAGATCTTTCGCGTGGAAAGTTAATTGGCTATATTGAGAGACTGCTAGTGTTAGTATTAACCTTTTATCATGCTTATCCTGCGATTGGGTTTATCGTCGCAGCAAAATCGATTGCCAGGTTTAAACAAATGGATGATCGGGATTGGGCGGAATATTTTCTTCTTGGTACCTTAACATCGATGTTTATTGGGATCACCTTAGGGATTATTCTAAGGGAAGCCTTGACATAAAAAATAAATAGAATTCCGAAAAATTAGCTGCCTAAAATAGGCAGCTCATTTTTGGGGCAAATATGATGGAAAGTGTGGTGTCTTTTACAACAAGATAATGCTTATTTCATTTTTTGTATTTCTTCAGTAACTACAAATGCAA
This sequence comes from Neobacillus rhizosphaerae, assembly GCF_937468385.1. Lineage (GTDB taxonomy): Bacteria > Bacillota > Bacilli > Bacillales > Cytobacillaceae > Neobacillus > Neobacillus rhizosphaerae. Next base: position 34,083 of record NZ_CALBWS010000003.1, on the reverse strand, counting down.
GGTCATCGTTACCAAACAACGATAAAACACCTAGTAAGGTGTCATCGGCAACATCTCCTGCTTCTTCTTTTGATACCGTTAACTCGATTGCTTCTCTTAAGGAAGGGTTAGCTGACTGACTTGGATAAGCCTTTAAATATAACATTTCTGGGTCAAGGTCATGGTTTACGCACCACTGAGCAAAGATAAGAATCATCATTTTCTCCTCACCTTTATAGTTTTCGACAATCTTTTCTTCTAACTGTTTTTGATTCATAGAAAAAATCTCCTTTAAATACTTTTTACACTTATTATAAGAGATTTATGAAAATTATGTGGCTTTAATAATGATAAAATAGAAAGTCTATGGATTATTTTCCTTTTTTAAGAGATACTGTTTGAAGAAAGATAATAAATAATTGAGGGGGATTTTTGCTATGACAAAAATTGAAGTAGGCGAAATCTTTACGATAAGCGATGAAAATGATGTAGAACAGGAAGTTGAAGTACTTGGAGTAATGAATATTGAGGGTTCAGAGTATGTTGCCGTCGGATTCGCAGAGGACATCAAACAAGAAACGGAAGATGATATCGATATCTTCTTTTTAAAGGTTGACGAAGAAGGTGATTTTTCAGCAATTGAAAGTGATGATGAATTCGATAAAGTATCCGCTGCATTTGATGAAATGATGGATGAGAACGAATGATTGGTTGATTCAGGAGGGGGTGAACCTCTCTTTTTTTTGTTCATTTTGAAATCTTCAGGGGCTTAAATTGGAAAAATTATGTATGTATATTTTGCTTGATGGCATACTGATAGAGAGAATATCATCAAAGGAGGGGCATAATGCCGATTGAAGAAGGAACTAAATATCAAATTTCTCAAGGAAATCAATGTAATTTTAACTCTGCTGAATCGCTTACGGTGATCGCTAATAACGGAATTACGGTACAGTTTACACTCGGAGAGGGGAAGGGTCACGGTTCGATGCCAATTGAACATTTATCCTATCTTCTAAAAAAATCATACTTAACACAAATACCAAATAAAAGAATGTTACTAAATACAGAAAATAATGAGGAACAGATCGGTTAGTAATAACCAGTCGGAGATATAATAAAAAAATCCTTCCCCCACATATAAAATGGCTGGAAAGGATTTTATTTATTGTTATCTACATTGGATTATGTCCAACTAAAACTCCATTAATAAAAATGTACATTTCTACAGTGCCTTGTTCATTTGAAAAAGGTACACCTACTAAAATTTGGCCAGTAGCATTAAATTTAATTACTTCGATGGAATTTGCGCCATTCCATTTAAGTCCATCTTTTTTAAGATCCTTCTCGACTTGTTTAAACTGGTTACTGCTTATTAAATTAGAAACAGTTTTATTCCTTTCAGCACCTAAAATTTTTGTTACGTCATGGCAAGCGCAATCATCAGGATCGTTAACTTCTGCTGGGTTCGTTTGTTCCGCTGCCTTTACAGTATTCCCTGTTGTCACAAATAAAGTTAAAGCGATTAAGCCTCCACATAATACGGTTAATATTTTCTTCATTTGATTTCCTCCTTTTTTTAACACTTATACTTCATTCGCTTTTTTACGACAATATCCTTCAAAAACTTTGGAAAAATCTTCGACAAATGCCATAATTTATTACAATTTATTGACAAGCACCATTTTAGATTGACCTTACAAGTAAAAAAAGGCTGTCCACTCTAATTTGAGTGGACAGCCTTTTTTACTGATTTTTCTTTATGGCATAGTATTTTACCTGGTCTTTGCTAGTATTTTTCAATACATCAAAAATAGTCCCCGTTAAACTGTTCGGTCCGTGTGCATCAAGACCCACTTCCCATAGCATCATCCCGCCAAAGCCGTGATCAAGTGCCAGTTTAGTTTTCTTTTTCATCGTTGCATCTCCATTATAATAATAGGTCGTACCATTCATTTTTACCGTATCACTAGAGGCATTTGCAGGATTAGTGTTTATGATCGCTTCATAAGAAACCTGTTTTATTTTTGGATTCTCCGGCTGGGCATAAAATGGAACTCCCAAAACGAGCTTCTCTTTTGAAAGACGGTTCGTCTCAAAATAATTCGCCCAATAGTTTACAATTTTCTCAGTGTAGGGATATGGAGATAAATTAGCGGCATGGTAGCCATCATCCCACTGACCGTCATAGGCCATGATATTGACATGGTCAACATATTGAAACATCGATGGCTCATATTTGACAAATCCAGTTTCGGTCAAAGTAACAGCATGAATTCCTGCATAAACGGCAATAGACAATTCTTTGTTTTTTGGATGCAGTTGATTGCTTAACTCCATTGTGAAAGCAGCTAGATTCGCGGCATCTTCCGCAGAGTGAGGGTGTTCAAAGTCGATATCAATTCCATCTAATTTCTCACGGTCTACAAAACTAGAAAGCTCATGAACGAGTTTTGTCCGGGATACAGGGTCTGAAATCGCCGCTTTAAAATAAGGATAGGATTCACCGCCCTTGATGTGAAACCAGCCGCCAACACCAAGGATTACCTTTGTATGATATTTTTTTGCATTTGAAACAATCGCCCTTAAGTTATTTAAAGCAGGATCGCCATTAAGCAAAAGGCCGCCCTCCTTTGTCGGATGAGCAAAGGAGAAAATGACATGTGTTAGTTTGGCATAATCTATAACATTTGGATCACGGAAATCCTGAACATAACCGATAAGGGCTTTTGATTGTGCTTTTTCTATTTCTGGTAATGGTTTTTCTTCGGGCTTTATTGCTGATTTAGGTACATTTTCTATATTGATAGATTTTGTATCATTTTTTTGTGTATTGGTAGTAGAGTATAAAACTCCAGTTAATATTCCTCCAATGAAGGTTATGACAATTACCATTGCTAGGAGGAGATAACGTTTATTCATTTGCAGGATCCCTCCTCAATTTTCTTCCTAATAAAAATTGTATCAGAAAAAGTAATGAAGAGGAGTTGGTAATATCAACCGCTTAGTTGGGGCAAGCTAGATCCCAATATTTTATAAAATTTGTGTAGAAAGTCGAATCTTTGATATAGTAGTTAAGTTAATCTTTAATTAAGAGGAGTAAGATGTTTATCATGAATCAAGAATATAGAGTGTTATTGTATTATAAATATGTCGTCATAGAGAATCCAGAAGAGTTGGCAAAAGAACACCTTCAATTCTGTACTGATTTGGGTTTAAAAGGACGAATCATTATTGCCGCAGAAGGAATAAATGGGACGGTGTCAGGCACCATCGAACAGACGGACTCTTATATGAAATACATGGAGGAGCATCCTCTTTTTGCTGGAACGATTTTTAAAATAGATGATGCATCCGAGCATGCTTTTAAGAAAATGCGGGTCCGTTTTAGGCCTGAACTTGTTACTTTGCGTTTGGAAGATGATGTCAATCCGAATAGGCAAACGGGTAAGCATTTAAAGCCAAAGGAATTCTTTGAGGAAATGCAAAGAGAAGACACGGTTGTTATCGATGCTCGAAATGATTATGAATTCGATTTAGGACATTTTAGAGGGGCGGTTCGACCAGATATAACGAATTTCCGCGACTTGCCTGATTGGATAAGAGAAAATAAGAAGACATTCGAAGGGAAAAAGATTCTTACCTATTGTACCGGCGGAATTCGTTGTGAAAAATTTTCAGGTTGGCTGCTGAAAGAGGGCTTTGAAGATGTATCACAGTTAGATGGTGGGATTGTCACGTATGGCAAAGACCCTGAAGTGCAAGGGGATTTATGGGATGGACAACTCTATGTTTTTGATGAGCGCATCAGTGTACCCGTTAATCGAAAAGAGAACGTGATTGTTGGGAGAGATTATTTTTCTGGTGAGCCATGTGAACGATATGTGAATTGTGCAAATCCGGAGTGTAATAAAAAAATTCTTTGCTCAGAGGATAACGAAAATAAATATTTACGAAGTTGTTCTCATGAATGTAGAGTTCATCCTCGGAACCGTTACATTTCTGAGCATGGATTAAGCGAAGAAGAGGTAAATAAGCGATTAATGGCTATTGGTAAGGATGTAACCATATAAGCAAGATTGAGGTAGGTCCAACATTGACCTACCTTTGTTATTGTTTAGGAATAATAAAATTCAATGTTGTGGATAACTTGAAAATTAGTTAATCTACTAAACGGGCGCATGTGCTTATTTCAAAAGATAAGAAAGTATAAAATTTTCGACTTTGAGAATTGTCCAGCTCCAGCGCCCAGCGGCTAGTGTACTTCGCCCTTTTCCCTACGATAAGTCAGCATCGGATCGCTATCGCTCTCCGTGTTTCCTTTATCTCAGTCAAAGAGCTCCAGTCCATACGCCGCGCAAAGGAAGCTTGCGCTTTTCTTATTTATGTATAAAAAAGTAAATATTACCTGTTTTTAAGTGGATTTACTAATTTTTTGCAATATTCTTCTCTATGGATGGAAGAATCATGTTAAAATATGTCTTATTATCATCATTTTTTTCTAGGGGGATTATGCATTGGATACAAAGTTTAACAAACCAAAGGGATTTGGGGAAATACTGGATCATACGTTTAGTTTAAGTAAAAATCGCTTTAAGGATTTTTTCTTAATTTTACTCATTTTTATGGGACCCGTCTTTCTGCTTGAAGCTATTTTACAGTTATTTTCCGGTACAAGCTTTTTTAGGGAAGTTGGCAAAGGTAATACTTGGATTGAGCAAAATCTTTCGAGTTTTTTAGACACAGGGACGTTTGATTCCAGCGACTTTGGCGTTGACATAGGAACAATAATAGTAGGCTTGGTTAGTGTTGTTTTGGCACTGATTGCGAAGGCAGCCATTCTATTTGCAATCGATCACCTTCGAAAAAATGAAGCATATACAGTTGGGTCTGTGATCAAACAAGCTTTTTCTCGATTTTGGCCGATGATTGGAAGCAATTTATTATTCGGGTTTATCACGTTTTGGATTATCATTTTCCCTATCGTCATGGTTACTCTTACAGCAGTATTTGGCTATATGGTGAATCCGATTTTAGGTGTTCTCGGGGCAATTCTTCTATTTTTAGGCTTTGCTGTAGGAATTGGGCTCTTATTAACCCGCTGGAGCTTTTATTTTGGTTCTGTCGTGCTCGATAAGGAATCACCTGGATTAGGAAGAAGCTGGCGTCTTTCACGAAAACGAACATGGGCGCTGATGGGGCTTTATATCATTTTTTATTTGATTATTTCAAGTATAAGTTTTGCAATCGAAATGACCTTTGGTTCCTTTTTAGGTAATAGTGTACTGTTAACACTGATTGTAAACATCGCAACTTTATTTACGACGATGATTTTCTCAGTGGGCTATGCTGTTATGTATCTTGATTTAAAAACAAGACATGATGCAGATGATTTAAAAGAAATGATAGAGGATTACAACACAAAAACAATATAATAAATAACCTAAATAAGTTAGGTGATGATTATGCTTGATGCTAACAAAGCACGGGAAGAGCTCAAAGACATTTTAGAAACACGAGAATATCAGATTTACCACAACAATACAAAGGGTTTGATGGAAGCCCTGTGGGAAAAAGCCAAACAATGGATTGCAGAGCAGTTATTGAAGTTATTTCCTTCCTTCGAATCGGCCAGTAGTGCATCTGGGCCGATTCTTATTGCTATTATAATCGTGGTAATTATCCTTTTGACCATGGCCGCCCTTTTTATGATGCCTACTATCAGTAGGAATAAAATGCTGCGTAATAAAAAACCGCTTCAATCCAAGAAAGAAATCAATTGGTCATACCAAAGGCATTTAATTGAAGCTAAAAAACAAGAAGACTTAACAGAGTACACGCTTTCCACCCGCCATCTGTTTTTAGCCTTGCTCCTTTATTTTCATGAAAAGAATTGGCTCGAGGCAAGAATTTGGAAAACAAATTGGGATTACTATGAGGAACTTCGGAAAGTAAATCAACAATGGGCCGTCCAATTTTATGATCTCGCTGCTTTTTTTGATGAAGTGACATATGGAGAGCGTAAAGTCCAAAAAGACGAATGTCTTCAGTTTCAAACGGAAGTAAGAAAAATGCTTGGGGAACATGAGCAAACACTTGAGAGGTTGGGGGAGAGCACTTGAAGAATCTAAATTCAGCGAGACAGGGATGGATTTGGCTGACTGTTCTTCTCATCTTGTTTATACTAATCAGTTCCTTTGCCTTTTCGCAAAAGCCAAAGTCCTACCCCAACTATGTGTCTGAATCACCTTCTCCCACAGGTGTAAAGGCATTGTATACATATTTAAAAAAGGAAGTAAATGTGAAAAGCTGGACTCCTGCACCAACGAACCTGCCAAAACGAGGCGAACCAAAAGTGCTTATTATGATCGAACCATTTTTTATTCCTGAAAGAGAAGAAATGGAAGCCTATCAGGATTTTATGAAGGCTGGGAATACGATTCTATTATTCAAAACCAATCCTAAAGGGATGTTTGAATTAGAAACCAGTCCCGATGATCAACAGCTAACACCCGATAAAGGCTTAAAGGTTTATAGCCAAAATCAAGAGACGTATAAAGCAGAAATAAGCTCTCCCATCCGCTTGCTGACAAACAAGAAAGATACGATTCTCCTTCATGATGATGGAGGAACCGTCGCACTAAAACGGCCTATTGGCAACGGGCAGTTGCTTGTGACGATTACTCCCGAGTGGATGACAAATGACAATTTGTTAGATGACGATCATTTACCACTTGTTTTAAATCTTATTAAAGAAGGTAAAGCACGGACGGTTTTGTTTGATGAGTATACGCATGGCAGTCAGAACGCATCATCGATTATGACGGTTTACCCGAAGTGGTTTTTACTTCTGGTTCTGCAAGGAATCCTGCTGACACTTCTTTGGCTTTGGTTAAAAGGAAAGCGTTTTGGACCTATTTACATTCCACGGGAAGAGTCAGTTCGGTTTAGTGATGAGGGAATTCAAGCTATTGCTGCCTGGTACCTTCGAGGCAAGCGATATCATGATTCATTACTGATCCAAGCTGATTATGTTAAGCTGCTATTACAAGAACGATGGCAAATTCCATACAGTAGGGAATGGAAGGATCTTTCTAGTAATTTTGAAAAAAAGTGGACGCAAATGCCCTCAAGAGAGATTAAGTCTTTTTTAAGCGAATTGGTCACCATTCTTAAAAAAGGAAAAATAAGTAAACAGGAATACGTATTATGGTCGAAAAAACTAGAGAGTTTACGGAAAGAGGTGGAGGAAGGATGAAAACAGAAATAACATCCTTTTTGGAAAAATATGAACAGCGGATCCTCGGTCAAAATATAAATTTAAGACTGCTATTATCAGCCATTCTATCAGGGGGCCATGTCTTGCTTGAAGGTGTGCCGGGTACAGGCAAAACGCAAATGGTGCGAACGCTTGCCAATCTATTGGGTGGAGACTTTAACCGTATTCAGTTTACGCCGGACCTGCTTCCAAGTGATATTACAGGAAGCACGATTTATAATATGAAGGAAAGCACCTTTCAAACACTAAAAGGACCAATTTTCACCAATATTCTCTTAGCTGATGAAATAAACCGCACACCCGCAAAAACACAAGCAGCTCTGCTTGAGGCAATGGAAGAAAAGCAAGTCACCATCCAAGGTGAAACATATCCGTTACCAGAGGTATTTTTCGTAGTGGCGACGCAAAACCCAATTGAATTTGAAGGTACATATCCACTGCCAGAAGCGCAACAGGATCGTTTTCTTTTTAAGCTGCTTATTGATTTTCCATCGTTTGACGAAGAAAAAAATGTCTTAAAGCGAGTGATTGAATCTAGCTTTGACGAAAATTATGGTTCAGCTATTCTCGATATGGACACTTTTATATCGATTAGAAAAGAGATTGAAAGCGTTACAGTTGGGGAAAGTGTTTTAAATTATATGATGCAGATTGTCAGGAAAACGCGTGATTCGGAATCCATTCGCTTTGGGGCAAGTACAAGAGCAGGAATCTCCATTGGGAAAGCGGCTCAAGCATGGGCGTATCTAGCAGGCCGGAACTATGTGACGCCGGATGATATCAAAATGGTCGCAAAACCGGCATTAAGACATCGTATTCAGTTATCCCCGCATGTAGAATTGGAGGGAGCAACCGTTGACCAAATTATTGAAGAACTTGTGGGGTCGGTTCCTGTTCCGAGATAGAGGGGTTTTACCAACAAAACGCTTATTGCTTCTATACCTTTTTATTTCTCTTGTTTTATTAAGTGGAATGGGTTGGGGAATCTCATGGAGAAACGTCATCACAGTCAATATCATCGTATTTTTAATTAGTTTGGTTGACCTACTCCTTTCACCGAATAAAAAGCAGCTTTCCATTAAACGGACTTTTTCGGCAGAGCTGGAAAGAGGGATTACCTATCCAGTGCAGCTTGAAATTAATAATCAATCACAGCATTCTTTTTCTTTCCGTTTAATTGATGGTCTGCCACAAACATTTGAAACATCATTTCCTGTATTTGGAGTGGCAGAGAAGGAATCAACAACAGAGATAACCTATGAGACGATTGCATTGGTAAGAGGAAATTACGAAATAAAAAAGCTTTATTTTCGTTATTCAAGTTTATTGGGGTTATGGGAAAAGCAAAAGACAGTTGAATTAATGGAATCAGTAAAAGTTATTCCTGATTTAACTGAGACAAAGCAGTATCTAGAAAATGCGCAAAAATTTCTAGTGTACGAAGGGTTGAAAATTCGCAGACAGCGCAATGGTGTAGGAGATTTTTCAAAGATTAGAAGTTATGTCGTAGGTGATGATCCGCGAAAGATTAACTGGCGCCAAACCGCGAAGCTGCAAGAAGTGATGACGAATGATTATGAGCCGGAACACGGGAAGTATATTACCATTTTAATTGATTGCGGGAGAATGATGGGAGCAGAATTGACGAAAGGGAATCGTTTAGAAAAAGCGTTAGAAGCGGCCCTGACCGTAACAGCAGCGGCACTAAAAAATGGCGATTATGTTTCTGTCCTTGCTTTTTCTAAGGAAATAAAAGTCTTTGTCCCACCAGCTAAAGGAATGGCTCATTTACAGACGATTCTCCATGCTACCTATCATCTTAACGTGGATGCCGCTGAGTCTAATTATGCGGCCGTTCTGCAATATTTAGAAATGGTACAAAAGAAACGAAGTCTACTTTTATTATTCAGTGACGTAAGGACCTTTCTTCATGAAGAAAGCGCACTCGCCTATTTAAAGCGCCTTAGACAACGACATTTATTTTTAATGATTGGGATTGAGGATAAGACACTCATAAAGAGAACAAAAGAAGAGCCACTGGATGTACAGTCAGCGATGGTGAAAAGTATCGCCCAGCAGCAAATCCTCTTAAAGAAACGGGAAAAGATTAAATGGGAAAAACAAGGCCTCCAAATGATCGAGGCCCGTGAGGAAAAACTGGCGATAGCTGCCGTTTCCCATTATATCGACATTATGAACCAGAATCTCTTGTAGTACGTGTTTTCATAAGCTTTAGCCTTCCAATCACAACATAAAGGATTAAACCAATTACGGTTAAGAAAGCAACGAGATACTTGGCTTCTAAAGAGATAGCAGCAGGTGTGATGAAGCCTTCAATGATTCCTGCAATGATAAACAATGGAATAGTCCCGAGGAGGAGCTGCACGGAACGCTTCGCTTGTTGTTTTAATTGATAGCCTCTTGTGTATTGTCCTGGAACAAAGAGTTTATAGCCCATTAACAGTCCGGCTCCGCCGGCAATAAAAATAGCTGTAAGCTCAATCATTCCATGGGGGACAATATACGCCCAAAAATCATAGGATTTGCCGTGATGCCAATAAAGAGCTGCAAGGGCTCCGACGAGGATGCCATTAGAGATGAGCAAATAGACGGTCAAGAGCCCAAATGTAACACCGCCGGCAAAGGCTAATATTGCGACCTTGATGTTGTTTGTCATAATACTAGCGGACATCAGGGCGGAATCAATCGATCCATCGTGGCTTCCTAGTTGTTCAGGGGCGACGCTTTGAGCCATTTCCGCTGGAAGAATCGAATAAATATGGAGTGGATCATTCAATACTGAAAGAAAGCTTCCTATGGCACCGATGGTAAATAAAATCAACGCAATCAATACAAACTTCCATTGCTCTAAGAACAAGCCAATAAATTTTGTACTGAAAAAATAACGAATTTGTTTGAAACTTGATACTTGATCTTTGTACATAAGGTTATGTGATTTAGAAACAAGACCGTTCAAATAGTGAGTCACTTCATCTGTTGGGAAATAGGTTTGACTATAGGAAAGATTCTGGGCTGCTTTTTGATAGAGTCGATTAAATAGAGTGATATTATCACCAGTAATGCCATTTCTGCGCTTACTAAATGCTACCATCAACTGCTCAAGCTCTTTCCATTCGTCACGATGCATCTTAATAAATTGCTTTACATTCATTCTGACACCTCTTATTTTAGTAGCTTATGTATGTACTTTTTATTATTCTCCTTATTATAGTAATTTTGTAGAAAAATAGGAACAACTTTATAAAAATTCAACTGAGAGATTGGGGGAAACCTGATGAATCAAGAGCAAATGGATATTAAAACACCTGAATACGTCTCACTTCAGTTTCAAGTCGCTGGTTTAGGAAGCAGATCCGCGGCATTTTTAATTGATCTGCTCCTTTTAACCATTGTTAATATTCTAATTTTCCTTATCGTGTTGCTGATTATGAACGGGACGTCACCCATTCCATTTTTTATGTTTGAGAATACTATTCCGTTAGCGATTATGATCATTGTCCTCTCTATCTTAAATGGGGGCTACTTTTTTGCATTTGAATTTTTTTCAGGCGGAAGGACGATTGGCAAGAAACTGATTGGAATTAGAGTGATCCAGGAAAATGGTCACAGTATCACATTGCTATCAAGCTTTATCCGTAATCTTATCCGCATTATTGATTCCTTACCAACAGCTTACTTTCTTGGTATTATAATGATTTTTTTTCATTCTAAACATAAGCGGCTTGGCGATGTTGTCGCGGGGACGATTGTTGTCCATGAGCGAAAAATGAAACGGAAGAAAAAACTTTCTGCCATTGAAAAAGAAATCCAAAATCGTGGGATTTCCAAGGATGATTTTATCATTGATGATTGGACTATAAAATCATTAGGAAATAAAGATTGGAAGCTGGTTAGTACATATGCTAGCCGTTTTACTCAATTATCTTTAGAGGAAAGAAATCAACTGACAAAACAAATCGCTGACATTCTCTTTCCGAAGATTGGGCTGGAAGTAGCGGGGAACAACGAAGCTGATTTAGAAAATACACTCCTTGTTTTATATTTAATCCTTAGGGATGAATGGGAGTTTGAAATGTAAAGATAGGCTGCCATTTTTGGCAGTTTTTTTTTTAAAAGAGTGTCACATTTTACCTAATTACACGACTGATAAGTAAGTAAGTTGGAAAGCAGGTGAAGAGGGGTTGAACAAGGACAGGGAAGAGCTCGTGATGGACTGGTATGAACTACATTATGATGATATTTATCGTTTTATCCTATTCATGCTTGGTGATAAGCAATACTGCGAAGATTTAGTTCATGACACATTCGTCCGCGCTTTCACAGCAATAGACGGATTTGAAAACAGGTCGACTGTTAGAACGTGGCTGTTTAGTATCGCAAAGTACTTGGTTATCGATGAAATTCGTAAGCGAAAACGGAAAAGGTTTTTTTCCGCGGTTGGATTTAGTGAGGAAATTGCTTCTTCCTTTGATGTAGAACAAATAATTGAAAATAAGGAAATGATCCTTCTGCAAATGCAAAACATTCAAAAGCTGAAGCCAAATTATCGCCTCGTACTAACGTTAAAAAAGATTGAAGAATGTACTACAAAAGAAGTTGCAGAAATTCTTGACTGGTCCGAGGTAAAGGTTCGAAAAACGCTTTCAAGAGCACTACATTCCCTTAGGAAAATGAACGGAATTGGAGGGGAACAATCATGACGAATAAACATTTTGATGATCAATGGAAGCTGCTCCAGCAAATCAGATCAACAGACACTCAAAAAGAAGCTGTAAGAAAAAGGATTCGGGAATCAATCGAAGGTCAACCCTCTAAAACTCATCCATATAAGCTCCTTCAATGGAAAAGCATCATCGCCGCCTCATTGCTGGTTGTTATTTTTGGAGGATTCCTATTCATGCTGATGGAGGAAAAACCAAAGCAAAATAGTTCCGAATATTTCGTAATTAATCATGAATTTTTCAGCTGGAAGCTTGAGGATGTTACTAGTAAAAAAGCAGGTGAGAAATTAGAGCTTTACAACAAAAATAATCCAATTCCTTTTGGAACCGTTAATGAAGTAACCGAAGCAGAAATGAACTCAATTATTCATTCCAAGCCGATGCATGTAAACCAAGAACTTGAACATTTCCCATATAAGACATTCATGTATATCGAGCATGTGAAAATGCAGGACGTTGCCTTTCGGTACTACTTCTTTATACCACTGACGAAAGAGAAATGGATTCAGTTTACCTTTGATTATCCAAAGATTGAGTACGCTGACATTTTTCAGGCGATCTCTACATTAGAGTTGAAAGGGAAAAAGCCTTATCATCACAACGAGCCGCTTTACGTGACCCACGGCTATGGAAAGATGATTTACCCAGTTGATTTAGAGCCAATTTCGGTTACTTCAAATAATTACGAAGTGTATCGTTGGGAAGGAGCATCCACCGAGGCATTTAATCATTATTTAGAAAAAATTCCGCGAGGCTATGATAACCGTTTTGACAATTGGAAGAAAGAATCTGGAAAAGGATCTGTAAACACTTTTGTTTCAGTAGATGGAAATGAAGTAATCACAATTACTTTAAACGGAAACAAATTAACCTATGAGTATTTCTATCCAAATCGGGACGAATAAAAGAGGTTATTTTGTTCACAAGGGCAAGATTGTTTTAAATAAATGGTGGATACGGAGGGAATTATTAAATATACAGTCATAAAATGGACGGGTGCGTCGAAACTCTGTAAAGTATTCTATTTAGATTATTTATATGGGGGAATTGCAACAGTGAGTATTATGTATATAAAAAGAAAACAAAGATTAGCAGATTTACGCAAGAAAAGGATGAGAGCGCGCAATCAAAAATTGGCAACAGCCGCGATTGCAGGTACATTTACAGCTCTTGTTTTTATGAATACAAAAGTGGAAGCATGTAGTACAACATATACTGTAGTAAAAAATGATACCCTATACAGCCTTTCAAGAAAGTATAATGTCAGTACAGATCAGCTAATGGCAGTTAATGGTTTAAAATCAGAGAAAATAATAGTTGGACAGCAGATTATGGTACCTGACCATGTACAATCCGTAAAACCTGAAGAATTGTCCAGTCTTTATACAGTCCAAAAAGGGGATACCCTTTACGCACTGGCAAAAAAATCTGGTGTTAGCATAAATGAATTAACAAAGATAAATCATTTACAATCGGATAAAATTTACATTGGTCAAAAAATCAAACTAACTGTTGCCTCTCAAACAAAAGACATTAAGCCACCAATGTACAAGGTGAATCCTGGAGATACATTATGGGGAATTGCAAAGCGCTTTGGGGTAAAGGTAGAGGATCTGAAAAAGGTGAATGGACTTCGCCTAGATATGGTTCTTATTGGGCAAAACCTTACTATTCCCGGGCCCGCCATTTTTACTAAAGTACAGGTTGTGGGGGCAGCTGACAACTTTACCGTAGAATTTCAGTATAAGGATGAACCATTCGTATTAACTGTGGCATACGGTTCTGCACCTGAATACGAAAAAAAATCTGGGCAGCAGGTAACCGTAGTCCATAAGAACGGTGCCCTAATTTCAATATATTAATAACCAATGAGGGTCGTTTATTTGTAAGAAAGGAGTCGGATAACGACTCCTTTTTGACGTACAGTGATAATAGTTTTTATTTAGAGAGGAATAAAATATTTTTTATAGAATAATGGTATGTAGAGTTGTTTAATTAATAAAACAACAATGGACACAATTTACCAAGAATAAAGATTAATAGAAGTAAGCAGCATCTACTTTTGACTTTGAGTGAGGTGGAGTGTGACAGATGGATTCTCATGAAAAAATCATTCAAGTAATGAATCTAGTGAAAAAATATGGCGATTTTTCGGCAGTTAAAGGAATAGAATTTCACGTTCATAAAGGTGAAGTATTTGGTCTTCTTGGTCCAAACGGTGCGGGGAAAACAACAACATTAGAAATGTTGGTAGGGCTAAGAAAACCTGATCAGGGAACAGCATTGATTGGTGGATTCGATATCACCAGAGAGTTAAAAAAAGTAAAAGAGGTGATCGGTGTTCAATTACAATCGACTTCACTCTTTGAATTGCTCACGGTAGAAGAAATACTACATTTATATGCAAGCTTTTATCCTAAACAGGTTTCTATTACTTCCTTAATTGAGGATATGCTACTGACCGATAAAAGGAAAAACCGCATTAAAAGTTTATCAGGAGGACAGAAACAAAGATTAGCTATTGCCTTAGCACTTGTGCATGATCCATGGATTATTTTCTTAGATGAACCAACAACAGGTCTTGACCCTCAGGCAAGAAGAACACTATGGGATATTATTCGTCTCTTAAAAGAGAAAGGGAAAACAATTGTTCTGACCACCCATTATATGGAAGAAGCGCATGTATTATGCGACCGTATTGCGATCATGAATCAAGGCGAACTTATTGCTTTAGACACACCTTCTCAGCTTGTAAAAAACCTGCAGTCTGATAGTGCAGTAGAGTTTCGCGTTGAGAATGAATCAGCTGAAGTGGATTTACATGAAATCGAAGGGGTTAAACAGGTAGGGAATCAAAAGGACGCGTATATTCTTTATACAGATGATCTTCAAATCACTTTAACCAGCTTGATTCAGTTGGCGACAAATAAACAACTCAAATTAACAGATTTACAAACACGATCAGCTACCTTAGAAGATGTGTTTATACATATGACTGGAAGGAGATTAAGGGAAGGATGAGAGCATACTGGCAGCTAACGTTATCGCAATTGCGTATTTTCCTTCGAAATCGTCAGGTCTTATTTTGGACGTTGGCATTTCCGATTTTCCTCATGACCATGCTAGGTTCATTTTTAGGAAATGGAAATGGAATTTCTTTATCGATCGGGGTTGTTGATCAAGACCAATCCGTTCAATCGAAAGATTTAGTGAATAATCTGAATAAAAATAAGGCGATTGATATAAAAAAAGAGAACAATGAAAAAAAGGCACTGAGCAAATTGAAAAAAGGTGATTTACAACTAGTCGTTATCATACCTAAAGGATACGATTTAAGCTTAAATGGCTCACCATCAAAAACGGAGCCCTTCTCACTTCCCGTTTACTATAATGAAACGGACATGGCTGCATCACAAGTTGGTATTCAGTTAGTGAATAATGCAGTAGATGGAATTAGTAAAGAAAAGGTTGATTATCATCCGGTAGTGGTAACAGATTCTAAGGGTATAGAAACACTAAATTTAAAGTATATTGATTTCTTAGTCCCTGGGATTGTGGCCATGATGATTATGAGTAACAACATGAATGGCGTCGCAGGTCAAATTGCTGCCTGGAGAGAACGAGGAATATTAAGAAGAATGCAAGGAACCACTTTAAAGGCTTCAACTTTTATTGCGGCGCAAATTACTGCCAGACTTGTACTGAATGGCATGCAAGCGCTGATTGTTCTGGGTGTGGCGCATCTAATTTTTGGCATTGAAGTCCGAGGGTCGTGGTTTACCTTAATCAGTTTTGTCATATTAGGGACACTGGCTTTTATGGCGATTGGATTTATTATTGCAGGCATAGCTAAAACACCTGAAAGTGCGGCACCAATTGCCGGTTTTCTTTCGTTTCCGATGTTATTTATGGGAGGGGTGTTTTTCCCGATCAAAAACATGCCAGAATTTCTGCAACCCATTGTTCAAATATTACCTATTGCCCATCTTAGCCACGCATTAAGAGAAACGATGAATGTTGGAGCATCGTTTATGAGCTTAGGGACAGAGGCAATGATCTTAGGCGGTTGGCTTGTAGGCGCATTTATTATTGCTAGCTACACGTTTAAATGGGAATAAGTGAATGGTTAAACTGAATAAGAATGAAAAAAGGAAAAGAAAAGGGTGGAAAAAAATGAAGAATCAAGACTATAAATCGCATGTGCGTGTGCACCCGATTTATCATTATGTTTTATCGGTCTTACTATTAGGAACATTAGTAACTACTATTGTTTTTATGGTTCGTTCCATTAATCAAGAGGAGAACATTCTACTATCCATCATCCTATTTTTGATGATGATGATCATAGTAATCGTCGCAGTGTTTTTGCGGTTATATCCATTAAAAGCTCAAGATCGTGCTATCCGTGCGGAAGAAAATCTTCGTTCTTTTGTTTTAACGGGACAGTTGTTAGATTCTAAACTCAGTATCTCGCAAGTGGTTGCTTTACGTTTTGCAGATGACAAGGAATTTCCTGAGCTAAGCAAACGAGCTGTAGCGGAAAATTTAAAACCTGATGACATTAAAAAAGCGATCCAAAACTGGCGAGCAGACCATAACAGAATCTAAATGTAGAAAAACACGTTTGATTTTATCTCAGACGTGTTTTTACTATTCCGTATAATATAATAAACAGTAATTTTTAATAGAGTAATAATATAGGAATGACTTACTGGTGTTATCATTTATATAGAATATTTGAATACATAGACTTTATGAATCGGCTATACTTAACTAGACAAAAAATTGAGGTCTAGTAGACTAACTCAATTTCAGGGTATACTAATTATGAATCAAGAGCATCCGGCTGGAGTACTTTACTGTCAGAGGTGGGAATGGTAGCCTGGTTGGATTTATCGAAGACGGAAGAAGTACTTACCGGTACCATCGAAGAGATTTTCTATAAGAGCTGCCAGAACTATGGTACTCGAAAGATTATTCATAAGTTAGAAAACAAGGATTAGTTGCATCTAGGCGTCGTATCGGAAGAATCAAGCGACAAAACAGGTTAATATCGAAATATACATGAATTGAATCTACCATGTGACACTGAGCTTTGTAGCTACACAAGTATTCATCTACACTACTGAAAAAGAGATGCCACAATATTTTAATATATACCGAAGAAAGGGGCAAGAAATTATGGAACTGGTGATTGAAAAAAAGAATTTTAAAGTGCTAATTAAAGGGTTAAATATGATCTTTACAGCTTTATTAATTGTATTAAGTTGTCTATTATTATTCTTTGGTGCTCTAATTGTTTTCGCAAGTCTTATTTCTGAAAATTTTGTATTAAATTTAATAGAGGGTGGGAAATTTAGTGCATCCTTTAATTTTTCTGGGTTTGAGTTATTTTTAGCTGAGCCGGCTATAAAAAAATTCCATTATGACAAAGGTATAATAGTGCTACTTTTATTTATAGTATTAATCTATATTTCAATCATTTTTTACATCATCATTTTAGTGAAAAAGTTTTTGAATTCAATCATGCAAGGGGAAATTTTTACTCTATCGAATAGTAAACGTATTGAAAAGGTTGCGTATTGTTTCGTTAGTTTAAGTTTTGTGATTAACACTATTCAAACATATTTAATTTACGCTCTGAGTCAATTGTTTACGCTTGAACAGTTTATGGAGAGTGCGAATTGGATAAAGTCAGTATCCTATCATTTTTTCGGGGTAAATTGGAGTATGTTTTTATGTGGATTAATTATTTGGACGATAGGGCGAATTTTTAGATATGGTTCCTTCTTACAAGAGGAATTTGATGCTACATTATAGGAAGTGAAAGTATGGCGATAATTATTCGATTAGATCGAATGTTAGCTGAAAGAAAAATGCAACTTAGTGTGCTTGCAGAAAAAGTGGATTTATCTATCGTTAATTTATCTAACTTAAAGACAGGTAAAGTGAAAGCTGTCCGTTTTTCGACATTAAATGCAATTTGCAAGGTGCTTAACTGTCAGCCAGGAGATATATTAGAGTATGTTGAAGATGATGATGAGGATGACGAAAATGTTTAATCTAAATTGTGAATAAAATTTGAACTGAAACCTGAAAAAAAGAAGTTGAAAAAGATATTTTGAAAAAATGATGTGTTAGTATTTTAATCTTCCTATTTGAATAATTTTTCTAAATTATGGTATTTAATTAAAGTGCGTTTAATAGAACTTTTTCTATTAAATGCACTTTTTCTTTTTTTGAAAAAATTTAACTGAATTAATAAAAATATTTGATTAGTATAATTTCACATACAAATATAAAGCATTAATTTAATTAAATCAATAATTATTTAATGATTATCATAAAATAATTATTGATTTAATTTAAATATTTAATTATATTAGAAGTGATAATAAATGTTAAAAATTAGAAATTTTTTCATGCGAATTATTTAAAAAACAAACTATTAATTAAGGTGGGTGAGGAAATGATTCTAGAGAAAAAATATACGTTTCATTCAAAGGTTGAAGTTTTTGAGATTGAAGGAATCAGAATGATTGGGAATTTAGCCAATGGATCCATTATTGGTTTGGATACTGAGGGAGAGCACATTGTCGATCGAATAATAAAAGGGGCAGAATTAGCAGAAAATCATCTTACTGAAAAAACTATTCAAATGCTCGACTATATGAAAAATCTAGGTTTTTTTGATGAAGAATTACCAGAAACGAAACTAAAAGCTGCGTATTTACATTTAACGGATAGATGTAATTTGAATTGCATCGGGTGTTATTCATACGTTGAAAACCGTAATGAAAGAGATGTACTTCCATTTGAAAGTGTTTGCATAATTATAGATCAATTAAAGATAAATGGTGTACAACAAATCGTAATTTCAGGAGGTGAGCCATTTATTAGAAAGGACATTGCAGACATTTGTAAATATATAAAAGAAAATGCACAAATTGAATTTTTAAGTGTAATCACAAATGGAACGATGTTCTACGAAAGGCATCTGGAGGCATTCAAATATATTGATGTCTTAAATATTTCAGTAGATGGTTTCAATGAAGAAACACAGTTCATTCGAGATAAAGGTATTATGAAAAAAATTATTTCAAACATCGAATTTTTACGTCCGCGGGTCTCGATTAACTTAATTGCAACGATACATAGACGTAACTTGCAGTATACGAACGACTATTTAAAATTTGCGAATGGTTTAGGTGTGAAGCTATCATTCAGTATTTTCACTGTTGATCCGAATGACGAATTGTTCAAGGATTTTATTTTTGACAAAAAATCACTCGTCAATTTTTCTAAAAGAATTTTAACGTTAGATGAAAATGTCCAGATTATGGATATGCCAACAGGGGAAGTATGTTTAACTTGCAGAGGTAATTGCGAAGTGGCAAAGGAGATTGTTAGCATTAGTGCAGATGGGTCAATTTATCCTTGTCACATGCTTCATAATGATGAATTAAAGTTGGGGAATTTATTAGAAGGCAGCTTATATGATGCACTTCATTCTGAGAACAATATTTTTAATGAGTTAAATGTGGATAAGGTAAATGGATGTAGTGTGTGTGAATATCGCTATTTATGTGGCGGGGGTTGTCGAGGACGAAGCTGGCTTTATAAAAGGAATTTAGCCGAACGTGATGCATATTGCCCGTTTATTAAGACCTTCTATCGTGGCACTATTAAAAAATTAAAGGAATCTATTTCAAATTAATATAGATCACATCATTTTTATTGAAAGGAGGTGAATCCAAATGTTGTTCGCATCTCAAAAATCTGCAACGAAACCTAACTGCGTGAGTGTTGGTTACATTGTTTGTGTAAGTTATGGTAAAAGTTGGTAATTGAATTTTAAGAGATTGATAGATTTGTTCGGGAAATGGATTGTTCGTTTATAAATGTCTCTTCGTAGCAAAGTTATCTAATTAGGTGGATCTATTGCAATTTTAAATAGTCATTTTATTTCCATTTAAAGGAGGTGATACATATGTTATTCGCATCTAAAAAATCTGCAACGAAGCCTAACTGCGTAAGTGTAGGTTTTATTGTTTGTGTAAGTTATGGTAAGAGTTGGTAATTGGGTAATAAGAGATTGGTAGCTTTGATCGGTGAATTAAGGCTACCTATTTCTTACTATTTGGAGGGGGTAGTTGTGCTGATTCAATTTAAAGAAGTTACAAAGGTATATAAATCTTCCAAAGTGAAAGCGTTAGATAGCTTTTCAGCAGAAATTAATGCGGGAGAAATAATTGGGCTTATTGGAAAAAATGGCTCCGGGAAGACAACTCTGATGAATTGTTTAACAAATAATATTCATATAACCTCTGGTGAAATATTTTATGAGGGACAAAATTTGATGGACAATAAAGAAAAAATTGCTGAATTTGGAATTTTAATCGAAAGTGCATTCGTCGATTATTTGAACGCATACCAAAACTTAGAATTACTGTTATTAGCTGAAGGTGTTACAGATAAAAAACAAATTAAAGAAGATGTTGAGAGAGTATTGAGCTTAGTTGGCTTAATTGAAAGAAAAAAGGATTTCGTCAAAACATTCTCATTTGGAATGAAGCAACGACTAGGTTTGGCTCAAGCATTATTAAGAGATAAAAAACTTTTAATACTCGATGAACCGTTAGTTGGATTAGATGTACTGGGAAGAGACTTAGTCAAAAGTCTGATAAAAGACTTAGCCAAAAAAGAAGGTAGAGCAGTTATTTTTTCAGATCATAATTTAAATGAAGTAAAAGATGTTTGTGATCGGATTATATATATAGACAATGGAAAAAAGCTTTTTGATGATATTTTTGATGATAGTAAACGATATCTTATCTCAGTGGATGACAGCGAAAAAAAGCATGGATCGTTCCCTACATTTGAGCGAAAAGGGGACAAAATTATCGTACATGACAGCACTCAACTAAATGATGTCATTATAAGCATTACCCAGCAAAATTTAAAAATCGTCGACATTGAGGTGTCCGAGCCATCTTTAATGACGCTTTTTAGAGGAGAGTAAGTATATGTTAAATTCTAAAACAGTGTTCCTAATTGAATGGAAAAAAATAATAAAGCGTAAAGAGATATTAGCGCTTTTTTCAATGTTGGCTATTCCTATGCTATATAGTCTAGGGGCATATTTTAATTCATCAATTATTGTATTTAATAGCGATACAAAAGAATATGGCTTTAGCTTTCTTGTAAATATGATAGTATTTGTGAAAATGCTTTTTATTTATTTTCTGATTACGGCCTTGTTTGCTGCTAAATCACTTGGTGGAGAAATAGAAAATAGAAGCATCCTTCTTTATACGCAGCGTATTACAGACCGTGCAAAAATATATAAGGCTAAAATAGCAGGTTTGTATAGTGTTGTGGCTTTGATAACAGTTTTTTTTATGATTTTTTCCATTGTTATGTACTACTTGTTTACTGTAAAAAGAGAAGATATTGCTACCGCACAGTTTATTAAACCAGATGAATTCCTAGGGTTGCTATATGTGTCTATCGGCATTGTACTTTTATATTTTTTGGTTATTTCTTTCAGCATGATGCTAAGCACATTTTTAAAATCAAATACGGCTATTATTATATTTTGTGTCGTATTTATTGCTTTTACGTTTTTAGGTAAATTTCCAGTAGTCAAATATATTTCTTTTGAATATTACTTAAATGGGTTAATGTCCATTACACCAACTGATCACACACAGCTGACAATAAATTTTATACTCTACACATTATTAGTAGGAGGCTTCATTGTAATATGTAATATTATTGGAATTCGGTCGTTTTCAAGGAGGGACTTGTAAATGCGCTTATTCATTTCATTTCCATCTCCATCTCCATCTCCATCTTTAATAAAAGATCGACCTAGCGTAATAATGGACACACTTATACTCTTATTTTTACCGTTAATGTTCGTTTCCATTTCCGGATTATTATTATTATTCTCGTTCCCAAATATCACATCGGAAATATTTAGTTTATTCATTGTCGCAATTAGTATGACGTCAGGTTTTTGTTTAATTCCTTATTTGTATTTGAAGATAAGGTATCGAGTGAGCTTAGTTGACATAGGAATAAAAGCGATGTCAAAATACGATATCATTTTAATGTTAGTTGTAATGGCTTTCGTATCCAGTTATCTACTCTATATTGGACAAACTACAAGTTACATCATACTTAATGGAATTCAAATGTTGATTGTTGCAACGACGGAAGAATTTTGGGCTAGAGGAGCGATTTGTTTCTTGTTGTTTAAGCTAACAAAAAGTCATTGGCTTGTCATTATTCTGAGTAGCATATTCTTTGCCTTTTTTACGCACTTAAACGAACCTTTTATTGAAAACATATTATATCGACTTCCGGGATCATTCGTAATGGGGATTATTTTTGTTAAGACGAGAAACTTACTTTATACTATTTTGTTCCACTTTTTATACAATATGATAATGATTTGAGGGGGAGATCTAAATGAAAAACAAAATAATTATTTTGATGAGTACAATAGTTCAAATCATTTTTGTTGTTTTTTTTATGATGACAGAGAGCATGGATGTAATTAGACTTTTAATTTATATGCTTTCTCCAATGCTGCTAAGTGCGCTACTCATTTTTTTCATCGAACTGAATCGAGAGAAAATATATATGAAGCTGTTTATATATGCTTTACCTAACATAATTTTCAGCATCATCATGACGGTGTTTGTACAAGCGAGGATCGATGAAATTTTGAAAGAAAGTTTGAAATATCAGTCTGCTAACTTAGAGATCTCAGCGAATAACTCTCCTTATACTTCTTTATTGTTAATATTAGTTGTAAGTATTGGATTGCACTATGTAGTTGGTCAAGCGAAATTAAGTTTAAGTAGGAAATAGCCATGAGATTTTTTAAATGGAATGCACATTTTATTTTTGTTATTGCTTTATATTTACTTGTATCTATTGTTTCGGTAGCTTTTCCTTTATCATTAATGAACATAACAGATACTCTAATAGGTGGAGGAAACGAAAGGCTAATGCCTCTATATATTGGTTGTAGTAGCTTAGGTATCTCACAAATGGTTTTGGTATATACATCTGGAAAACTTAATAATTCGTATGTAGCCAATAGAATGATCCAGTTACGTGAACAAATTAATAGTGTCATACTTAACACCTCATTTGAACAATTTAATCAATATGATAAAGAAGAATATCAAAACTTGCTATATGCTAATATAGAAAATCTAGAAGAAGATTATTATAATGCCGTTTTGAATATTATCACAAAAGGACTATTGTTAAGCTGCTCTTTAATTACTTTAATTGTTTTGCAACCAATGCTTACGTTAGCTCTAGTAGTTATTATTATTTTAATTAGCGTATTACCGTTAGTATTTTCAGTTAGAATTATTAAACTAAAAGAGGAACATATCAATTTAAATGGAAAATATATAAACATTACTAATGAGATCATTTCAGGATTCAACATTATTCGGATATATTGCCGACAAAAAATATTTTCTGAAAAGGCTAATGAAAATATTAAATTTCTTGAAAAGAAAAGGTTACATCTAAAAAATACAATGCTTAAGGCGAATGTGATTTTTGGCAGTGCTACGATATTAATTATGCTTATTATTTTTTTACTTGGTGGATATTTGGTAAGTAAAGAAATGCTAACTGTTGGCTCATTAATAGCTTTTATTCAGCTAATCATGTATGTTATCGAACCATCTATAAATATTGCGCAAGATGTAAATAAGGTAACATCTACAAAACCGATACGAGAGCAAATCCAATCTATATTGAAATTAGAGGTTGCGGAAAGTAGCAATCATGAATTCAATATTATACGGGAAATTCATCTTAAAGGGATCTCTTATGTGTATGAAAATGCTACAGCGCCAATTTTAAAGAATATCAATTTAAGATTTGAGAAAGGGAAGAAGTATGCAATTGTAGGTGGCAACGGCTGTGGAAAATCTACACTATTAAAAATAATAGCTGGATTAATTAGTGGATACAATGGAGAAATCTATATTAATCAAAAAAACCATAAAGGCACAATAAATTCAATTGGCTTTGTGGATCAAGATAATTTTTTATTCCAAGGCACGATATTAAATAATATAAACTTGTTTAACGAAGACAACTTTTTAGAGAATGATATTCAACGATTAATCAAACAGCTAGACTTCGAGACTTTGTTACTAAAGCTCAATGAAGACGTGGGAAGTAACGGAGAATGTTTATCTGGTGGTCAACGCCAAAAAGTATCAATAGCTAGAGCAATTTTTCAATCACCGCAGCTACTTTTACTAGATGAGCCTAACTCTGCTTTAGATTCAGAAAATTCCGAGTTGCTATATCGTTTGATTGAAAATATGAAAGACTGTATTTGTATCATGATTACACATGAAGATGAAGATGCTTTAAATATTTTTGATGAAATCATAGAAGTAAAAAATGGAGAGGCTTATGTTAAATCAAGAGCTCTCGTTAGTTAGCCAAAGCTATTCTAAAAAAGAGGATAGCTTTTTTATTTTTGAGAAGTAAAAGAAAGAAAACAAATTAATAATTCCCCACAAATAACTCAATTTTAGTTTTAGACTTATTCATCCAATTGGTTTAGACTTTTATGTCTTTTATCTAATGACAAAATCGTTGTAACATTATGTATCAATGTTTGTGTCATGTGAGAGTGACATAAACATTGATACACTATTTTATGGCATCCGTTCGGATCGCCTTCCATTTTCAATTAAAATTTGGATGAAGTAAAAAATCAATATTATCTAAACAGATTCACTTTTTGTAAATGAACATGAGTGTTATCCTGATTCACACGTTCTAAATAGATATTAGTGGTCGAAATATCGGAATGACCAGCCCAGTCTTTCACAACAGCAAGCGGTACATCATTTTCAAGCAACATCGTGACAAAGGTGTGGCGGAACCAGTGTGGAGATACCTTCGAATGCTTTCCCGCCAAATGAACGGCTTCCTTTACAATCTTATATAGGCTTGGATAAGTTAACCGTCTTTTATCTTTATGCGGCTCTTTTTTATTATATAGAGCGAAGAAAAGTGGACTAATGTCATCTGGATCAATAGCAACAGACTCCCCAAGACTCCTCCGATAATCCAATAACAGTTCTTTAGTCTCTTCTTTTATGGGTATTGTACGATGTTTTTTTCCTTTTCCAATCACATCCGCATATAAATAACCTTGACGATTGTAACGGAAACTTCCCCAATTCAAACTTAAAAGCTCACTGGCACGAAGACCTGTTGTGTAGAGAAGATAACCAATCAATAAATTCCTCTTTTCTAGTTGTTCACGATTCCTGTTGGCCTTCACAATTTTCGGTAGGAAGGAGATTAAATATTCCGCATCTCTTTGATTTAATTCTCTAACTTGCACACGGGTTTGTGCTTCTTCTGCAGCTGTTTCTTCTACTATATAGTGACCTTTTTTAGCTGCTGGTTTTGAGATCCACGTAGAAAGATGTGATTTGTAAAATTGCGTTTCATATCCAAAGTCCAATAATCTCCGGAAAAACTCTAATTTCCTTATCGCCGATTTAGAGGCATACTTTTCTTTAATAAATTTATTGTAGGCTTTGACTTCAGGAAAGCCGATGTCTCGAAAAGAAAGCGAATGCTCCGTTAAAAAGAGGAGCAAAGTTTTGGCGTCTGAACGATAGGCTTTGATCGTGTGAGGGGATAGTGACCTATCGATCGTAAAAACTTTTTCTAAAAAAAAGAACTCCAAAAAATCTTGCTCGGAACTATCTGTAAGGGAGAGGTTTCTATTTTCATCGAGTAGGTTTCGATTTGCTAATTTATTCTGTAGTTGCGTTAAGTAATGTTCATTCGTTAATTCAGGGAGATTGGTCAAATCATTCATCAGTTAGTTAGTCTCCTATTTACAATAATGGTATTATGTATAGTAAAGATAAGTCCTACTTATCTTTACTTACATACTATCATAGAATATTGTTCTATAAAGGGAGGACTAGCCATAAATCAACTTCTTCCTTTACTGTCTGAGATTTGCTCTCAGACGCATTAATTTTTCTTTTCCAATACCATTGGTGATTCAGTTTAACACTGAGCCTCACAGCAACATTAAAAATTGGCTAGTTGCATAACAAATACAACACATGAGCTAGTAATTTTAAAAACCTTTAATTCTCCTTCATATTAGTATTTTAGTATACTTAAATATGATAAAAATGCTAAAAATAACGGGATGTGACAAGAAATATGTTATATAAATATAATTTTATTAATCGAATTTCGTTAGTGGAATTCACTGCTTTTATACTTGCAAAGGTTTTCGTTATGACCGAAATACAATCTGATTGCATTTCAAAAAAGCCAAGATTATAGTAATAGTAATATCACATTGGAAGGAGTTGAAAGTTATGAAACAAGTAAAATTGAGAAATGGCATTTCCGTGAGTATCAGAGAGGCAGCAAGAGAAGATGCAGAGCAAATGATCGATTTCTACAATGAAGTAGGGGGAGAAACCGATTTCCTTTCCTTTGGGAAAAATGAGTTTCAAAGAAACGTAATGGAATATGAAGGATTTTTAGATGCAGCTCGAGCGGAACAAAACTCTATTATTTTATTGGCATTCATTAACGACGAAATGGTCAGTATCGCATCCATAAATTCTAGCCAAAAGCCTAGATCCAAGCATGTAGGGACGCTAGGCATTGTGATAAGCAAAACATATACGGGAATAGGCCTAGGACGAATCTTAATGGAATCGCTAATTGATTGGGCGAAACAAAATGGAGTGACTAGAAAAATAAGTCTAGTGACACGAGAAGACAACGATCATGCGATCCATCTCTATAGAAAATTAGGATTTGAAGAAGAAGGTCTGATAAAGGAAGAAAATTATATTAAGGGTAGTTATTATAATACCTTGGTGATGGCTCTATTCATTTAGAGTGGGAAAAAATATCTAATCTCCAGTTTATAATGGGAACGGGCAGTACACAGACTGTCCGTTATTTGTTAAAAATAGCTAACAGTACAGGCACTGATAGCTATGAATTTTTTACGTAATCCTTAATCATATCAACGGTAACGTTTTTCCTCGTCGGTATAAATCGCAAATTTATTTTATTAATTTTATTCGTTACTTCGTTTATTTTATCTGTTGAAAAGGGACTGCCATGTTTACATAACTCAAGAGCTTCCTCGATAAAGCTTTCCCGTTGTTGATCAAGAGCTAAAAACATTTTATAAATTTTATTTTGTTTTTCCGCGTGTTTAATCAAATCTTTATGTACACTCATGATTTCACTCCTTAAATGATTGACTGTTTCCATAATACCATAATCAAAAAGGAAGGGAGTATAGATTTTAATCACTGACTAGAGGCACTTTTTGTAGTGAAACGAGGTACGGATGACTCAGAAAAAACGAAAAAGGATTAGGTAAGGTGTTGTTTATGCAATCCATTTACCAAATAATAAGTAACGGGTCATGATAGTTTAATAAGGAATGAAAAAGTTCAGAAAAAAGTTAGATTTTTGACCAAAAAAGGATGATAAAATTTAAACAACGGCGTTTCTGTAATTAAGCAGGAACGCTTTTTGCAAAAGGGTGGTATAGTGCTAACTACATTCTCTAGCCTAGAACATTACTCCTTGACTGGATTGATGGTTTAGATGGAAAGAAAAACAGAAAATGGGATTGGTTGGGATTAAAATGAAAACATTAAATTATCCGATTTGGTTAAAATGCTATATGGTCATTGGAATATTATTAGGCGTATTTTTTTTCTTGATGTATGCAACTAGACAAGAGATTATCGAAGAATATTACCAAATTCGTATTTTTGTGAACGTGGTATTTGTTTTATGGATTATAATTGACATAGTTTTAAAACGACTAGTATCATCGTACACGACAAATGGGGTAAGAAATGTAATATTCGCTGTATATGTTTTTTTCATAATCGGAGCTCGAGGTCTTCCTAGTCCTTTTCGCTATGATTGGGTATGCCATATAGCTTTTGCTTTTTATCTAGCGAATTATTTTTATAATGTGATAAAGAAAAAAAAGCAAGGAAACTAACCTCAAGGAAAGGATGATGGAAATTTAGTTGAATTGGATTAGTTTGAACGCCGTATGCGGTGAAAGACGCTTGTTCGGGGGAAAAGGGAGAGATAACTTCCAACCCTTACCTATCTGTATGCTTAAATCGGTACCACTTTTGGTGGCTTTTTTCTTATTCTAGTATCGGGTCAGTTTAAGAAAAAAATCAAATCGCATAACCTATAAAAAAGAAAGCAAACTAATATGTGGGTGCCGTTAACGAACAATATATGAAAAAATACTGCTCAGATATCTTTATATGGTGTATTTATAATAGTCGGCATCCTTGAAGGGACAACTAATTCAAACTACAAGGGTGGTGAAAAAATGGCTAAAAGAACGAATAACCAGTTTAAGAATAATAAAAATGCTCTACCAACAAAAGCAGATGCAGAAATTGCGGGAGAAAATGGACTTGAAAAAATTGCAATAAGAGCCCAAAGAACTAAAAATAAGTAAATAATATGGGGCAGTAAACCTGTCCCTCTGTTCCTTAAAAATAATTTTAGGGATACTAATGTAGATCCACATAGGGCTGTCTATAAATTTTAGGTAAACATATTGAACAGGGGGCGATGCTTTAAAAAGGCATCGCCTTTACCTTGTTCGACTAAGGGCAGGCTAGTAAGAATAACAAAATAAACCGTCATTTGTTGATTTAATTTTTGGTATTTTTACCACATTTCTTTGTTCTGAAAGATTTATAGTTGCATATGAAAAATCAAGTCTCAGTTTTTGTGTCAATTATTCCTGAATAAAAGTTTGCACCTTCTATTTTTGTGGATACAAAACTCCTGACATTTTTTGAAAATGATCATTGGCTTTATTTTATTAAACTCCTTTCCAAAATACTCGTATTATCTTTAAAATGACCAAAATTGTTCATTAATATGTTTTTGTTCAAAAAACATTCAAATAAAAGATGAAAAATGGATTGATGATAGATTTTAATTTTATATAATAAAATTATACCCCCTGGAGTAATCAGGAGGAATCGTCTAAAGGTGGTTGTACATTGAAAAAAATATTGCTCTTTTTAGCCCTATTCTTAGTCTTAGTTCTTACTGCATGTGGAAATGAAGGATATCGAAATGTATCTTCAGATGAAGCAAAAAAATTAATAGACAACAAAGAAGTTGTCGTGTTAGATGTAAGAACGCAAGAAGAATTTCAAGCGGGGCATATTCCTGATGCAACGTTGATTCCAGTCCAAGAATTAGAAGGAAGATTAAATGAATTACAAAAAAATGACCCCTATTTAGTGGTCTGCCGTAGCGGCAACCGTTCCGTCCAAGCTAGTGAAATTTTAACAAGCAAAGGTTTTAAGAAAATTTATAACTTGACTGAGGGTATGAATGCCTGGCCATTTGAAATTGAACAATAAGATCTAAAATTTGAAAATTGCACAAATGAACTTGGGGTAACAGAAATAGTTATAGAAAAATCAAATATATAAAGGAGATCTTGCAATAAAATGAGCTTCTAACATTGATGCTCATTTTATTGCTTTTGAAAACAGTAAGTTTAATTATTAATTCATGAAGAGAATAACGTTGACATTATACCTATGTGGGTATAATATAATTCTTGTCAATGATATTCCTTTTATTAAAACCAATGATTAAAAGTGGTATGAGAAGACAGTAGTTTAGTAGGAAGTTAAAAAAATAGGATTTCCAAAAGTGATGAATGTCAAAGGCGGCATGAGCGCTTGGTTATTAACTACAAAGAGATAGTGACTTTATTATGGAGGGATAAATAAATGGTGAAAGTAACCCATGCAGCAATTATAAAAATTACAAATGATGTTCAAGATGTAATCAAAGAAGGAAAAAAGCCGCTGATCCGCTTATCAATGGGAATTGGCTGAGGGGGGCCGCAGCTTCGCCTGACTCTGGAGGAGTCGGCTTTAGATACTGATGAAATCTTTGAACTAGACGGAATTCAGTTTTTAGTTAATGAACGTGATCAAGTTTATTTTAATAATGTAAAAATTGATTATACAAAGTCAATATTCGGAGACGGACAATTTACAATCCTTCGAGTTTAATGTTAAAAGAGGGCTATTATTTAAAAGGTGAGAAGTCCAGCTCCATTTTGCTGGAAGGACTTCTCACCTTATTTTATTGTGCTAGTTTTTCAGCAGCATACGAAATAATGTTTGCTGCTTCATCTCCAAATGGATCTACTTGACGTGATTCGATGATGTTTCCTTTTTTATCAAGTATTACAAATCCTCTTAGTGATTTAGGCTCACTTGGATCCTTTAAACCAGCTTTTTCAATCATTTGTAGGTATTTATCAGATAATATTGGATAATCTAGACCCAGCTCCGCTTTTAATTCTTTATGATGCTCTACTGAATCTGCACTTAGAGCATAAATATCTCCTGGGAACCCAACAAATAACTCTTTACTTTTCTGCAGCTCGACCAGCTGTGATTTACAGTAGTCTCAACTATTCCCTGTGAAGAAAAAAAGTAAAGTAGGTTTTTCCTTATTGTCCAAGGCTACTATGTTCCCTTTATCATCCTTAAGAGCTTTTGCATTCTCATTAGAAGAACACCCAGTCACTATGATGGTAAATAACATCAGGGAAAGAATGATCATAAGATATTTCCTTTTCTGCATTTGGTAGATTACCTCCTTTGTATTTTATTTCACATTCATTATACCCAATGTGGTATAGGTTTTTATAAAAGAAATATGAATAAATACCAAACTATTATTTAAAAGCTATTTAACTCATATTTAACAAGAGTATTTTTGTCATTTTCTTGAACACTTTTTAAAAGTCTTATAAAAATAAGAATCTTTGTGAAAACAGCTTTACTTAAAAAGGAGAAATCTTAACATTTTCTTGATATTTCCTTTAAAGATTCTGGAAAGTTGTTCAGTATGATGAAATTGAAAATTGATTTACATAAATTTTAAAAGGAGTTGGTTTTAATGAAATGGAGTTATTTATTGACTGCTGGTGCTTTTGTAGGAGTTTTTTCTTTGGGAGCTATGTTTGCTCCAATTGGTAAGCCGTCTGCAAATGTAAATGAGCAAGCAATCAGCAACAATTTGTCGGTTGTTCAAACAGCCGATAAGAAGGAGGCACCTCAACAGGGACAGGCTGATTTTACCTGCCCGATGACTGGAGAACCTATGGGTAATAGATCGGGTATGGGTATGAGTATGAGGGGTTCTATGAAAGAGTCAGTAGCTGATGCACTCGCCATGTCAGTAGACGACTATCTGGCAGCTCGAAAGGAAGGTAAATCGATTGCTGACTTGGCTGAAGAAAAAGGTGTCAAGGTTAAAGATATTGTTAAGGTAATGACAGAGTCAAGAAAGACTGAACTCGAAAAGCTTGTAAAAGAAGGAAATCTTACACAAGAACAAATGGATAATATGTTAAAAAACATGGAATATATGATGGAACAAGCAATCGAACGGAATGATATGGGCTCAATGCATGGACGTGGAATGGGGATGGGGCAAGGCGGCGGATGCGGCAGTTACCCGGACAATCAACAATTCCAAACCGGGAATGGTACAAATCTTTAATTTAATCATAAACTTTTCTTAACTCTGAGGCATTGCTTCAGAGTTTTTTCCAAGGTAAGAACCTTCTGGCGGGAAATTAACCAAGTAGTCATATTTTAAGCTCTGTGACCGGATATTTTCCAAGTATAATAGAAAATAAAGCGAGAGAAGGAGGATAGAAATGTGATTAAGATGATTGCTGTAGTAGACGATGAAGTGAAAATACGGGATATGGTTAAAACCTATTTACATAGTGAAGGTTTCGAAACACTGGAGGCAGGAGATGGGACTGCAGCGGTTCAACTAGTAGAAAACCATGAAGTAGACCTTATGCTGTTAGATGTCATGATGCCGCATAAGGATGGCCTCCAAACACTGCGGGAAATCCGCTTGAAGCATAAAAAATTACCCGTGATTATGTTAACAGCAAAATCTGAAGAAATAGATAAACTATTAGGTCTTGAAATGGGTGCTGATGATTATATTACCAAACCGTTTAGTATTCGTGAGCTTGCCGCGAGAATACGGGCTGTTTTAAGAAGGAGTTCAACTGATGATAATATAGAAGCAGACGAAGTTCTGGTAAGAGACGACATTGAAATCAATTTAACAACATATGAAGTAAAAGTAAAAGGAGAATTTTTGAATTTAACCCCAACTGAATATAAAATCCTAGTGACACTTGCCAGAAAACCGGGCCGTGTATATAGCCGTCTCCAATTGATGGACAGTGTGATGGGGGAGGCATTTGTTCTTTATGAACGTTCGATTGATACCCATGTCAGCAATTTAAGAAAAAAAGTTGAAAATGACCCTGCTCATCCGAAGTACATTCATACTGTGTACGGAATCGGCTATCGGTTTGGTGAAAAGAAATGAAACTTCAAATGAAGCTAATCATCGCATTCATCATAATTGTTTTGTTAATGGGAATAAGCCAATCTGTCTTTTTGCAATCGAGGATACGGGCTACTTTCCAGGACTATTTAGACCAACACACCTACAATTTTATGGTGCGAATGGAACTAATGCTGGAACAATATTATGAAGAAACAGGTTCATGGAAAAATGTACAGCAGCTATATTTTAGTTCTGATTCCTCAAACGGAAATGGACATGGCATGATGATGCGTGGGATGGGAATGAATATGTCCATGTCAAGTGATGATATACTTCTAGTCGATCTAAACGGGTTGGTAATTGCTGACTCATCAGGAACAAGAATTGGATCCGCCGGAAAGGATCTTTCGGGGAAAAAAGTGGATTTAATTGTAAATGGCGAGAAAAAAGGGACTCTCGTTCTTTATCAACATAAACTTAAAGACCTTGAAATTGAGTTTATTCACTCATCCAATACTACCATCCTAATCAGCGGTTTGTTAGCAGCATTAACAGCAGCCATATTCAGTCTTTTCATAGCAGGAAAAATATCCAAGCCATTAAAGATCCTAATGACTGGGATTAAACAGATTGCCAGTGGGGAAAAAGCAAAGGAAATCAGCATTTCAGCAACCGGTGAATTTTATGAACTAGGGGAAGCATTTAATGACATGGCACGGAAACTGGAACGCAATGAAGAAATTAGACGGACACTTGTCGCGGATGTTGCACATGAGCTGCGAACACCTCTTTCAATTCTTCAAGGAAAGCTGGAATCAATTCAAGAAGGGGTGATTAATCCTTCGGAGGAGATCATTCTTGAACTTACGGATGAAGTTTATCGGTTAAACCGTTTAGTCAGAGATTTACAGCAATTAAGTCTTGCTGAAGCTGGCAAGCTCCCATTAAATATTCAGCCTATTGATATTTACCTGCTTATTGAACGAATTTGCAATCATTTACAGTGGCTGGCAGATGAAAAGGAAATTGTACTCCAGTACGATAAAATTCCAACAGAATATTTTCTGCAAATTGATGCCGATAGAATGACACAGGTTATTGTAAATCTGGTTGGCAATGCATTAAGGCATACACCTCCACAGGGTATGGTGGAGATTTCTGCTCAACCACGGGCAAACTCATTCATAATTCAAGTAGCAAACACCGGCCAAGGAATACCGGAAGATGTGCTTCCACATATTTTTGACCGGTTTTATAAAAGGGATACGTCAAGAACTCGTGATGAAAGCGGAACAGGTCTCGGACTCTCTATCGCCAAAGGGTTCGTGGAAGCACATGGTGGTTTTATTACTGTAGAGAGTGAAACGAATAAAGGTACCATTTTCACTATCAAACTTCCATTATTAAACTAATATTAACCAGAAGGTGTAGAGAAATTGTTATTAATTTTTTCTCCACACCTTTTTTTACAAATTATAGTACGGAGATGACGAGTGACACAAAAGTACTTTAATGAACTAAGTAAATTTGTATAATGAATCCAGAAAATATAATGACATAGAAGTCCTTATATTTAGGAATTTTTTAATAAGAAATTATTTC
>NZ_CALBWS010000002.1:117841-278418 GCF_937468385.1 Neobacillus rhizosphaerae | reverse complement strand
ATGAGATTTCCCATAGCGCAAGCTAGTAAGAACCCTGAAAGATGATCAGGTTGATAGGTCAGAGGTGGAAGCGCGGTGACGTGTGGAGCTGACTGATACTAATCGTTCGAGGACTTAACCAAGTTTTAAGGTGAACTCGATTTTACAAAAACTTCTTCTACATTATCTAGTTTTGAGGGAATGAAAAAAATAAATTTTCCTCTTGAAAAATATGAAAAAGACATTATAATAAAAAAGTGTCTGATAAATGGTCTGGCAGTAATGGCGAGAAGGTCACACCCGTTCCCATACCGAACACGGAAGTTAAGCTTCTCAGCGCCGATGGTAGTTGGGGCAGGCGCCCCTGTGAGAGTAGGACGTTGCCAGGCTGTTATATAATTATTCCGCAGTAGCTCAGTGGTAGAGCTATCGGCTGTTAACCGATCGGTCGTAGGTTCGAGTCCTACCTGCGGAGCCATTTTTATGGAGAGCTGTCCGAGTGGCCGAAGGAGCACGATTGGAAATCGTGTAGGCGGGTAACCCTGTCTCAAGGGTTCAAATCCCTTGCTCTCCGCCATAAAACATTTTCGATATGGCCCCTTGGTCAAGCGGTTAAGACACCGCCCTTTCACGGCGGTAACACGGGTTCGAATCCCGTAGGGGTCACCATTTTGGAGGATTAGCTCAGCTGGGAGAGCATCTGCCTTACAAGCAGAGGGTCGGCGGTTCGATCCCGTCATCCTCCACCATTTTCAAAAAAAATATTTTTATTGTCGCGGGGTGGAGCAGTCCGGTAGCTCGTCGGGCTCATAACCCGAAGGTCGCAGGTTCAAATCCTGTCCCCGCAATTCGGTCTGGTAGTTCAGTTGGTTAGAATGCCTGCCTGTCACGCAGGAGGTCGCGGGTTCGAGTCCCGTCCAGACCGCCATTTGTTGGCTCAGTAGCTCAGTCGGTAGAGCAAAGGACTGAAAATCCTTGTGTCGGCGGTTCGATTCCGTCCTGAGCCACCACTTTTGATTCAATATTTTTAAATCTAAATTAGATTTAGAAAAATGTATGCCGGTGTAGCTCAACTGGTAGAGCAACTGAATCGTAATCAGTAGGTTGGGGGTTCAAGTCCTCTCGCCGGCACCATAAGCTGGCAATTGTGTATATTATATGTGGAGGGGTAGCGAAGTGGCTAAACGCGGCGGACTGTAAATCCGCTCCCTCCGGGTTCGGCGGTTCGAATCCGTCCCCCTCCACCATTTTAGGGGTATAGTTTAAAGGTAGAACGAAGGTCTCCAAAACCTTTGGTGTGGGTTCAATTCCTACTACCCCTGCCAATTAATTTAATTATGGCGATTGTGGCGAAGTGGTTAACGCACCTGATTGTGGTTCAGGCATTCGTGGGTTCGATTCCCATCAGTCGCCCCATAATAATCTTATAAAAGGGATTCACTTATATATAGTATCCTTGGGCTATAGCCAAGCGGTAAGGCATCGCACTTTGACTGCGACATGCGTTGGTTCAAATCCAGCTAGCCCAGCCATTTTGCGGAAGTAGTTCAGTGGTAGAACACCACCTTGCCAAGGTGGGGGTCGCGGGTTCGAATCCCGTCTTCCGCTCCATAATTTACGGCGGCATAGCCAAGTGGTAAGGCAGAGGTCTGCAAAACCTTTACCACCGGTTCGAATCCGGTTGCCGCCTCCATAAAACTTATGTTGAGTATGGATAAGAATAGGTATTTAGATTTCGCCGGGGTGGCGGAACTGGCAGACGCACAGGACTTAAAATCCTGCGGTAGGTGACTACCGTACCGGTTCGATTCCGGTCCTCGGCATTGCTTTACCTAACATTTTAATACGCCGGTGTGGCGGAATTGGCAGACGCGCACGACTCAAAATCGTGTTCCGTGAGGAGTGTCGGTTCGACCCCGACCACCGGTATCTAGACAATCGCTTGCCAATGCGATTAAAAAAACGTTTCTTACATATTGTAAGGAACGTTTTTTTTTTCAATACGATACTTAGAAAAATATCTTGGATATAAAATCGTGTGCGTGCCTGCCATTAAGTAGAGAGTAATTTAAAATGGAAAGACGTACAAATGCGTAGGCTTTCTCCAGAAAAAAGAGAGCAAAAGCCGAAGTAGAAGGGTTCTAGGTAGGTGTTCCGTTAAAATAGCCGAGCAAAAGCCGATGTAGAAGCGCTCTACGTAGGTATTCTTCCGAAAAAAGAGAGCAAAAGCCGATGTAGAAGCGCTCTACGTAGGCATTCCCCCGAAAAAAGAGAGCAAAAGCCGATGTAGAAGCGCTCTACGTAGGTATTCTTCCGAAAAAAGAGAGCAAAAGTCGATGTAGGAGGGCTCTACGTAGGTATTCTCATGAAAAAAGAGAGCAAAACCGAAGTAGAAGTGCTCTACGTAGGTATTCGCCCGAAAAAAGAGAGCAAAAGCCGATGTAGAAGGGCTCTACGTAGGTATTCTCATGAAAAAAGAGAGCAAAACCGAAGTAGAAGTGCTCTACGTAGGTATTCGCCCGAAAAAAGAGAGCAAAAGTCGATGTAGAAGGGTTCTACGTAGTAACCAAAAAAGAATCCACCGCGATCCAGGAAAATTCGACAAAATTCGCAAATCCTCTTGACGATAGTAAAAAAGGTGTGTATTATTGTAAAGGTCAGTTGATTCATGAAATTGTCATATATTCATCTAAATGCGGGTGTAGTTTACTGGTAAAACCTCAGCCTTCCAAGCTGATGTAGTGGGTTCGATTCCCATCACCCGCTCCATACATATTAACTAACGCAGTGTATCGTTACATAGGAGAACGATGCATTGCGTTTTTTCTATTGTTAAGGATTAAGAAATTTAAACCTTTAGCTAGATTACTGACGAGTAGAAATGGCTAAACGTGCGCTTGAGCTTATAGTAAAAAAAGATGCCTTACTGGCATCCAAGAATTCGGAAGGAAGCTTCCCCTCCGTGTAATTGTATAAACATGTTCATTAAAGATTCTGTCAGCTTCCTCGCATTTTCTATATCAGTTGATGGTCTTAAATAAATGATTTGCAAGGCGTTCTTAGTGTTAAAAGTTACGGGGGTTCTGTTCGAATCGACAAAAGGGCTACCAAACGGTCCATTCTGGTCAGAAGAGAGGATAAGATGACTTAAGGAGTTTGTTCTCCCGTTTAATCCTATGTATTCCTCGCCATCCATTCCCACTCGTATTTCCACGGCTCCTTGTAACAGATCACGGTCGTAAATTCCAATCGGTACTTGATATTGAAGAGAGAAAAAATTATTAATATCAATGGCGCTTTGAACGGACGATAGATAATTTTGCTTTTGAACTCTTCTATATAATGCCTCCGCAGAATGACGATACCGGTTTGGATCCTTACCAATTGTTTTAAAAACGTTCCGCCATTCTTTAATTCCAGGCTGGTCGGTAACATTTTTATTCTCTAGATCAAAATAGATAGATTCCTGAAAAAGCTGCAGTCTTCCTCTGAGCATTTGCGGAGAAGCTCCAACGACAATATTTTTGTATTCAATAACTCCCAGCTTTAAACTAGGAATTAGCTCGATTAATTCCAATGAAAGTTGAATTTCCAACGATTCCACCTCCAAAACTAGATGAAAATAGTTTATCATAAATAGATGTGTAATCAATAATTTAAACAATCCAAGCATCAAAATATAATTACCTCAATGAAAGGAGGTCCTGCGATATGGATATTCGAAAATTAAAGGAAGAGCTCATCTCTTATTGTAAAGAACTTGGGATAGATAAGATCGGGTTTACAACTGCTGAACCATTTACAGAATTGAAATATCGCTTAATCAGACAACAGGAACTTGGCTATCAGTCTGGATTTGAAGAACCGGACATTGAAAAAAGGGTAACACCTTCATTATTACTTGCTGAACCTCGTTCAATCATCTCCATCGCGCTAGCCTATCCAGCCAAAATGAACGTACGTGTGGAAGGGAAAAAAGGAGAGCGAAGAGGAATATTCAGCCGGGCCTCTTGGGGGCTGGACTATCATCATATTCTTAAGGACAAACTGAAAAAACTAGAAGAGTTTATAATAACAGAGGCACCGGAAGCAAAACTGAAATCAATGGTTGATACTGGGGAACTATCTGACCGAGCAGTTGCCGAAAGAGCAGGAATTGGCTGGAGCGGGAAAAATTGCGCCATTATAACCCCGGAGTTTGGCTCCTTTGTTTATATTGGTGAAATGATTACTAGCCTCCCATTTGAACCGGATACACCGATTGAAGATCAATGTGGGTCATGTACAAAGTGTTTGGAGGCTTGTCCGACAGGTGCTTTGGTTCAGGGGGGACAAATTAATGCCCAACACTGTATTTCTTTTTTAACGCAAACGAAAGGGTTCATTCCAGATGAATTTAGAGATAAGATCGGTAACCGTGTATATGGATGTGATTCCTGTCAAACGGCTTGTCCGCATAATAAAGGGAAGAACTTTCATTTCCATGACGAAATGGAACCAGATCCTGAAGTTGCTAAACCATTGTTAAAATCCATATTAAAATTAAGCAACCGTGAGTTTAAGAATAAATTTGGCTATGTGGCAGGTTCGTGGAGGGGGAAGAAGCCGATTCAAAGGAATGCCATCATGGCACTGGCCCATTTTAAGGATGATACAGCAGTTCCTAATTTAATTGAGATTCTAGAGAATGAAGCAAGTCCTGTATCGAGAGGAACGGCTGCCTGGGCACTTGGAAAAATTGGCGGGGAAATGGCTTTGACAGCACTAAAAAGAGCGCAAATGCATGAAACGGATAAAGAAGTGGTTAATGAAATAGAAAAAGGATTAAATTTTTACCGTTAACAAGCTGTTCTTGTTCCGAAGGCGCCTGTGCTTTTTGTTTTAAAATCTCCTTTCTTTCATATGTATGAAATGAAAGGGGGGGGAAATTTGAAAAAATCGTTTCAGGAGCTTTTTGATACTAGGGTATATCAATTTGTGTCTGATAAAAGAAGTCACAAGGTATTTTTTCCGAAGGCTGAAAAAAAACAAGCAACAATGGCAAGACGGTCTGCAGAGATAGTTAAAGTCAAAGCAACTGGCAAAATCATAGAGAAATCTGACGATGGCGAGTTTCAAATAGTCAAATACCTTGCCCATTATCAATATTTAATTAAACAAAAAGGTATGCTTTATTTGGAAGAAGAAGTGGAAGAAAGGCTGGCAAAGTTGTATCAAGAGGCATTGGTAATGGATGAGGAAATAAAGTATAAGGATTATCAGGAACCTCAGAAGGTACAATCGATACCACTCTTTGAGGAAAATGAAGAGCGGCTAAGCTATCAATATAATCGTTTAAAAGCTGTCCAATATGCAGAGCGCTGGTGGAATAGCTATAATTCTGCCTACAAAAAGTTTGAAGTGGATTGTACCAACTTCATTTCTCAATGCCTTCATGTTGGCGGTGCCCCGATGAGAGGCCATCCAAACAGGGGAACAGGCTGGTGGCATCAAAATAACAATTGGAGTTATAGCTGGGCTGTGGCAAACTCCTTAAGGTCATATTTATCTAATTCTAAAAGTGGCCTACGAGCTAGGGAAGTTAGCAGTCCTGATCAGTTGTTATTGGGAGATGTCATTTGCTACGATTTTGAAGGGGACGGCCGTTTCAATCATAATACAATTGTTACTGGCAAAGATGCCAACGGGATGCCATTAGTTAATGCCCATACCTACAATAGCCGGATGAGGTACTGGGCCTATGAGGATTCTTCGGCCTATACACCGAATATCAAATATAAGTTTTATACCATTGTTGAGTGATGTTTCTTTCTATGCCGATAGGAAAAATGCATGAGCATGAGCTTCGCAGTCGGCTAGTTTTCTTTATAAGGATTAATCGGAGTGGTATAATTGCTTTTTAAAGTTTTTATTCGAGGTGAAATTCGTGTCAATCCATGTAGTTTTATATCAACCACAAATTCCTTCTAATACTGGGAACATTGCCCGGACTTGCGCCGGTACAGATACCACGTTACATTTAATTCGGCCGTTAGGTTTTTCAACTGATGACAAGATGTTAAAAAGAGCTGGTTTGGATTATTGGCAATTTGTAAATATTGTCTATTATGATTCTTTAGATGAATTTTATGAAAGAAATGCTGGTGGTGAATTTTTCTATCTGACGAAATTCGGAAAAAAGCCACATAGTACATTTGATTATAGTGATCCAAGCAAAGAGTATTATTTTATTTTTGGACGGGAAACAACCGGCCTTCCAAAAGACGTTATTGAAAAGAATAAAGAAGTAAGCCTAAGGATTCCAATGAATGATAATATTCGTTCCTTAAATCTATCTAATACAGCGGCTATCCTTATTTACGAAGCATTAAGGCAGCAAGACTATTCACATTTAAAATAAACGTAAAAAGCTGCCCGAGGCAGCTTTTTTTTGTATACTTATTTACTTGATCCCGGCTTATCATTATACCCTGCAGTGAAGATTGCCGATAAGAATGCAACCATTACTAAAATAACGATGAAAGTGTTCATTTTATGTATTGCCCCCTTCGTCATACAATTTACACATATAGTTTTATTATAGCCTAACTTTAAAAAATGAAAAGGATAAGATTCTTTTATCGGAATAAAAAAGATAAAGAGGATCTCTTCTTGGTTACGCATGTTCAAGTTCCTAAGCGCATAGATTATATTAATCGTCTCTGATTAAGCTACAGGGGGAGGGCATTATGGATATTTTAAAAAAAATCGAGATGTATCGTGAAGAAGAGGAGAAACTCCGTTGGGAAGGCTCGTTTGCTGATTATTTACTGATGTTAAGGGAAAAGCCATGGGTAGCACAATCTGCACATTCTCGAGTTTATAATATGATTAAGGATGCTGGCATTGAAGAAGAAAAGGGGACGAAAAGATACAACTTCTTTAGCCATCAATTATTTGGTTTAGAAGAGTCACTGGAGCGGCTAGTCGAAGAGTACTTTCATCCCGCAGCTAAAAGACTTGACGTAAGAAAGCGAATTTTATTATTAATGGGTCCGGTAAGCGGAGGAAAATCAACTCTTGTCACGATGTTAAAAAGAGGTTTAGAAAGCTATTCACATAATAATCGTGGATCTGTTTTTGCCATCAAAGGATGTCCAATGCACGAGGATCCGCTGCACTTAATTCCACATCATTTGCGCAAGGATTTTCAGGATGAGTATGGGATTCGGATTGAAGGCAATCTTTCACCGCTGAACATGATGCGTCTCGAACAAGAATATGGTGGTCGAATTGAGGACGTATTAGTGGAAAGAATCTTTTTCTCTGAAGATAAACGAACAGGAATTGGAACGTTTAGTCCATCCGATCCAAAATCACAAGATATTGCTGATTTAACAGGAAGTATCGATTTTTCCACGATAGCGGAATTTGGATCTGAATCAGATCCAAGGGCATATCGCTTCGATGGGGAGCTTAATAAAGCGAACCGGGGAATGATGGAGTTCCAGGAAATGTTGAAATGTGATGAGAAATTTCTTTGGCATTTGCTATCTTTAACTCAAGAGGGGAACTTTAAAGCAGGCAGGTTTGCCTTAATAAGCGCTGATGAACTCATCGTGGCCCATACGAACGAAACAGAATACCGCTCCTTTATCTCTAATAAGAAAAATGAAGCGCTCCATTCTAGAATTATTGTTATGCCGATTCCATATAATCTAAAGGCGTCACAGGAAGAAAGAATCTATGAAAAGATGATTAACGAAAGTGATGTCTCCGATGTCCACATTGCGCCGCATACGTTAAAGGTTGCCGCGATGTTTACCATTCTAACACGGTTAAAGGAACCGAAAAAAGGCGATATTGATTTACTGAAGAAAATGCGTCTCTATGACGGGGAAAACGTCGAAGGGTTTAATTCGGCAGATGTTGATGAACTGAAAAAGGAATATCCTGATGAAGGCATGAGCGGTATTGACCCACGTTATGTGATAAACCGAATTTCATCCACCATCATTAGGAAAGAAGTACCTTCTATTAATGCATTAGATGTTTTAAGATCACTTAAAGACGGGCTCGATCAGCATCCGTCAATTACAACCGAGCTTCGAGAACGCTATATGAATTATATCTCTTTGGCAAGGAAAGAGTATGATAATATTGCCAAGAACGAAGTCCAAAAAGCATTTGTCTATTCGTATGAAGAGTCTGCTAAAACATTAATGGACAATTACCTTGATAATGTGGAAGCCTATTGTAATAAAGCAAAGCTTCGTGATCCGTTAACAGGTGAGGAAATTAATCCAGATGAAAAACTAATGCGATCGATTGAGGAACAAATTGGTATTTCCGAAAACGCCAAAAAAGCCTTCAGGGAAGAGGTGTTAATCAGAATTTCAGCCTTTGCTAGAAAAGGCAAACGATTTGACTATAACTCCCATGACCGCCTTCGGGAGGCCATTCAGAAGAAGCTCTTTGCTGATTTAAAAGATGTAGTTAAGATTACCACTTCATCGAAAACACCTGATGAACAACAGTTGAAGAAAATTAACAACGTTGTTGCCAGGCTCGTTGATGAACATGGCTACAACTCGACATCCGCTAATGAATTGTTGCGTTATGTTGGAAGCTTATTAAATAGATAATTGAGAGTTAGAATAGTGAGGACTGGCAGAACGAATCTGTCAGTCTCTTTTTTTCTATTTCCCTCAAAAGGTTTACTTGTCCAATTTTTTTAGGCAAAAACCCGATTGTCGAAATTATTTGTAAATTATTTATCGTTTCTGCATAGGATAAAGTAATCTATATTTTATATAAAATTTTTCACTCGCGTTATTGTATGTCTTTGATAATAAAGTGTGCGGTTTGAATTAGATTAATTTGATAAGGAGGGGTTTACATTGTCAGTTAACAACCATCAATTTGTCATCTCGAGAGAAGATTGGTCCCTCCACCGTAAAGGCCACGATGACCAGCAGCGGCATCAGGAAAAAGTCCAGGAGGCAATTCGTAACAATCTTCCAGATCTAATTACAGAAGAAAGCATAATTATGTCTAATGGTCGAGATGTGGTAAAAATTCCGATTCGTTCATTGGACGAATATAAAATTCGTTATAATTATGACAAAAACAAACACGTGGGCCAGGGGGACGGTGACAGCCAAGTCGGTGACGTAGTAGCACGTGACGGTTCAAGTGGACAAAAAGCACCCGGTAAGGGCCAAGGAGCAGGGGATCAAGCCGGTGAGGATTATTTTGAGGCAGAAGTATCATTAATGGAGCTCGAGGAAGCATTGTTTAAGCAGTTAGAGCTACCGAATCTCAAGAAAAAAGAAGAACAAGAACATTTGGTTGAAAACATTGAATTCAACGATATCCGAAAAACGGGTTTAATGGGAAATATTGATAAAAAGCGAACGATGATGTCTGCTTTTAAACGAAATGCAATGAGCGGAAAACCGGCATTCCATCCTATTTACAAGGATGACTTAAAATTTAAAACCTGGAATGAAATCGTTAAACCTGATTCGAAAGCTGTTGTCATTGCCATGATGGATACAAGTGGTTCCATGGGGATATGGGAAAAATATATGGCCCGTAGCTTTTTCTTCTGGATGACCCGCTTTTTAAGAACAAAGTATGAAACGGTGGAAATTGAATTTATTGCCCACCATACTGAAGCAAAAATCGTTACAGAGGAAGACTTCTTCTCTAAAGGAGAAAGCGGTGGAACGATTTGTTCATCCGCTTACCGCAAAGCCCTTGAAATTATTGATGCCAAATACAGTCCACGAAAGTTCAACATTTACCCATTCCACTTCTCAGACGGTGATAATCTTACATCCGATAATGCCCGCTGTGTGAAACTTGTAGAAGAATTAATGGAAGTATCCAATATGTTTGGCTATGGCGAGGTAAATCAATACAACCGCCATTCAACCTTAATGTCAGCCTACAAGAACATAAAGGATGAACATTTCCGTTATTATATCCTCAAACAAAAAGCAGATGTATTCCATGCAATGAAAAGCTTTTTTCAACAAGAAGAAACGACAATGTATGCATAATGAAAAACGACAGGTGACTGACACTTGTCGTTTTTTTTACCGCTATTCGTTGATAATCGCAAGAAGGGATTCGTATCAAAAGCCAATTAACATCACGTTATTCCTATAGATATAGTTGTCTATACCTTTTTGGTTTTTATTCAAAAAATAAAAAAATTACTAAAAAATTGTGAAGGTAATAAGAATTTACATCTATTTTTAGGTGTTTATGAATGATACCAATCAAAAATTGGTATAG
The DNA here is from genome assembly GCF_937468385.1 of Neobacillus rhizosphaerae. GTDB lineage: Bacteria > Bacillota > Bacilli > Bacillales > Cytobacillaceae > Neobacillus > Neobacillus rhizosphaerae. Next base: position 268,155 of record NZ_CALBWS010000002.1, on the reverse strand, counting down.
ACAACTAGAAGTAGATAATGCTAAAATATAGATATAACCAGAAAGGAAGTAATGGTGATGATTAATCATGTTAACCCTATCTTACTTAAGGGTATCCGAGTTTATTCAGAAAAAGAAATGATTAAAAATGGATTTATTAAAATAAAGGATCAAAAAATAATAGAAATCGGTTCAATAGACGAGCTAATAGATGAAGATGAATTTGAGGTTATAGAACTTCCTGCTTACTATAAAGCGATTCCTGGCTTTATTGATGTACACATCCATGGGGTTAATGGGGCCGATACAATGGACGCTACAAAGGAAGCGTTAGACACAATGGTCACAGCCCTTCCAAAAGAGGGAACGACGAGTTTTTTAGCGACAACGATGACTCAAGAAGGAAAACAAATTGAAAATGCATTAAAGAATGCAGCGCAATATATTGAAAAGCAGCCATCTCAAGGAAAGGCTGAAATACTTGGTCTTCACCTTGAAGGACCTTTTGTAAATGCAAAACGAGCAGGGGCACAGCCTATCCAGCATATCGTCGATCCAGACCTTGCCTTGTTTAAAGAGTGGCAAACGATGACAAACGGAAATATTAAACTTGTCACTTTAGCCCCGGAACGTCCAGGTGGATTAGAAATGATTCGTTATTTAAAGGAGAATGGAATAATTGCTTCCATCGGTCATTCAGATGCGACCTATGAAGAAGTAGGTGAAGCAATTGAAGCTGGAGCTAATCACGTAACCCATCTCTTTAATCAAATGAGGGGTTTGCATCACAGGGAACCAGGTATTGTCGGTGCAGCATTTTTACGGGATGAATTAATAGCAGAAATTATTGTGGATGGAGTGCATGTCAGACCTGAAATGGTAGAACTTGCCTACAAACAAAAACAAAGTGATGGCCTAATTTTAATTACAGATTCCATGCGGGCAAAATGCATGAAAAATGGTAAATATGATCTTGGTGGTCAAGAAGTTACCGTTCAGGATGGAAAGGCCGTTTTAGCGGATGGGACACTTGCTGGGAGCATATTAAGATTAGGACAGGCAGTAAAGAATATTGTTAACTATACAGGCTGTTCTTTGGAAAATGCAATTGAAATGGCATCAGTAAATCCCGCTAAACAGCTGAATGTGTTTGAAAGGAAAGGAAGTCTCGCCGAAGGAAAAGACGGGGACATCGTCATTCTTGATAAAAACTTGGAAGTATTCATGACATTTTGCCGCGGGGAGCTTGCCTTTAAGAAGGAGGAAGACTAAATGAAGCTTATCGAAGTAAAGGATTACCAAGAAATGAGTAAAAAAGCTGCCGAATATATTATTGACAAGGTTTGTCATCATCCAACTATTACACTCGGTTTGGCAACAGGTGGAACTCCAATTGGAACATATAAAATTTTAATTGAGGATTATCAAAAGAACGGGACGTCTTATCAGGGGGTTACTGTATTTAATTTAGATGAGTATGTTGGGCTCACAGGTGAAAATAAGAATAGCTATCGCTATTTCATGAACGAACAATTGTTTAATCATATTGATATTAAAAAGGAAAATACCAATATTCCTCGCGGGGACGCTACTGATTTTCAAAAAGAATGCAATCGTTACGAAGAATTACTTACCAAACATGGCGGCATTAATCTTCAAATTCTGGGGATTGGCAATAACGGACATATTGGATTCAATGAACCAGGAACTTCCTTTAACTCCACAACTAATATTGTCAATTTAGCACCTTCAACCATTAGGGCTAATGCCAGATTTTTTAATCAACCGGAAGAAGTTCCAACAAAGGCAATTACGATGGGGATTTCTACCATTATGAAAAGTGAAGAAATTCTATTGCTTGTTTCAGGTGAATCCAAAAAAGAAGCTTTGTCCAAGCTTTTTAATGAAGAAATAAATGAAAATTTTCCTGCCTCTGTTTTGAAAAAACATCCATGTGTTACAATTATTGCAGATAAAGCGGCAATTGCAGACCTAAAGGTTCACAGTTGAAATTTATCAGCTTATCTGCTGTTGCCACAGTTTAAATAGGAAGGTGTAGGAAGGAGAATGATTGATAAGAATTCCCCAATCCCCATTTACTACCAGCTTGAAGAACAAATTAAGGAACGAATTGAAAAGGGCGAGTTACTTCCTGGTGATTCTTTGCCCGCCGAAAGAGAATATGCGGAAAAATATCAAATTAGCCGTATGACGGTCAGACAGGCTTTCACTCAACTGGTAAATGAAGGGTATTTACATCGTTTGCAAGGAAAGGGAACTTTCGTTGCAGAGCGAAAAATTGAACAACCACTTCAAGGATTAACTAGCTTTACAGAAGACATGAAAGCAAGAGGACTTACGCCGGGGAGTCAATTAATCCACTTTGAAATAATTCCCGCAACAAGTCAAATCGCCGGGCAGCTCTCTATTCCTGAGTATGGACCCGTGTATGAAATCAAACGAATTCGCTTAGCAGATGGTGTCCCAATGGCACTAGAAACAAATTATATTTCCGCCAATCTCGTCAAAGGACTAACAGAACAGATTGTGAATCAATCTCTATATGCATACATTGAAGGAAAGTTAAACTTAAGAATTGATAGTGCATCGCAGGTCATTGAATCATCAATTGCAAGTCCTATTGAAGCAAAATATTTAAGCATCGCTAAAGGGGCATCAGTAATGCTGATTCAAAGAAATACCTATCTTAAAGATGGAACCCCTGTTGAATTTGTAAAATCAGCTTATCGTGCTGACCGTTATAAATTTATGATTCAGATGAAACGGTAGTAAATTTGGAGGATATCACATGTTCGATGTTTATTTTAAAAATCTTAAGGATTTATTAGATACCATTGAAACGGAAGAAAATGAGAACATTAATATTGCCGCAAAAAAAATAGCTCAGTGCATTCAAGCGGATGGAATTGTCCATGTTTTTGGCTGCGGTCATTCCCATATGCTGGCTGAGGAACTCTTTTACCGAGCAGGAGGACTTGCCCCAATTAACCCAATCCTTATTGAGGATATAATGCTCCATAAAGGGGCTGTTCGTTCATCGCAATTCGAACAAAAAGCTGATTTTGCAGAGCAATTCTTAGGGAATTTATCCATTCAATCTGGAGATGTGGTTCTTGTTGCTTCAACCTCAGGCAGAAATCCGGTTCCTATTGATGTGGCGGACTTCGCTAAAAAACAGGGTGCTTTTGTCATAACGATTTCATCACTGCTATATACCAAAGGTGTAGATTCGAGGCACAAAAGTGGAAAGTTCCTTTCTCAAGCAGGGGACCTTGCGATTGATAACCATATTAAGGTCGGCGATGCACTCATGGAGCATGAATGGTTGGACGTTTCCTTTGGCTCCGGTTCAACAGTTGTTGGAACAGCGATTGTTAATGCCATTATGGTTGACGCCATTAATATTATGGTTGAAAATAACTTTACTCCGCCAATTTTTAAAAGTAGCAATGCTGATGGGGCTGTGGAGCACAATCGTCAGATCATTCTTAAATACAAAAGCAGAATCCCACTACTTGAAAAATAAATATTTTCTTATAAGCCATACGGATTTTATCTTTAAAGAAGCCAACAGATGCTTATTGCAGCTGTTGGTTTTTTACCATTCCCTAAGGTTAGTCAAGATCGGCTCGCTTCACTCACCATGTTTCCTTTATCTCAGTTAATGTGGCCGAGTCCGTACACAGTTAAACCGGAGGTTCTACTTTTTTTATATACGTTAATTTCCAGTCATACTTTCTCCTGAAAAAATAAAAAATAAAAAGGCAAGAGATTTTTTTGCAAAAGGAGGAAGTTCGATTGATAAAAAAACCTGTTGGTGTCCTACTAACAGCAGTTCTGACAATGGGACTAGCTGCTTGTAATAAAAATAATATTAATGACCGTACTACTGATAGGATAGGGATGGATACAAGTAAAAGAAACAACCAAATCATGGATGTTCGATACAATAATGGCATTGATCATAATGGACCGTTGACTGAGAATTATCGGAACAGGAACGTGGATGATCTAAATTTGTTTAATGATAATTATCGTGGAAATAGGAAAAAGGACGATATGATCTCAGCTTATCAAACAACGACGAACAGTGATCAATATCCGCATACAAGAGCGGTGTTAATGCAGGATGCAAAATACCAATTCATTACGATTGATCCACGACAAGGTAATTGGCTCCAGTCCGGAGCTACTCAACAAGTTCCACCATATTTTCAGCAGCAAACACCGACTGCAAAAGCACCGGTACAGCATACTGTGCCACAGCAAACGACGCCACAGCAAACGGCACCACAGCAGACGGTTCCTAACAAAACTCAGCCTTTGCCGCAGACAGCTCCTAAACAAACGGTGCCTGCCCCAAATCAACCGGCAAAGACACAAACTACTGCACCTGCCACTGGAACAGTTAGTCAATATGTACAACAAGTCATCAATCTAACGAATAGCGAGAGAAGTAAAAATGGCCTTCCTGCATTAAAAGCAGACACTCAGTTAAACAGTGTTGCTCAAAAGAAAGCGCTCGATATGCAGCAAAACCATTATTTTTCACATACAAGTCCTAGTTATGGCTCACCGTTTGACATGATGAGAGATTTTGGCGTGACCTATAAATCTGCAGGTGAAAATATTGCACAAGGACAGCGGACGCCGCAAGAAGTCGTTACTGCTTGGATGAACAGTGAAGGACACCGAAAAAATATTCTTAGCGCAAATTTTACACATATAGGGGTTGGCTTTGAAGATACAGGGAAACATTGGTCACAAATGTTTATTGGCAAATAAGTTCAGATGGATTTTTAATGAAATCTGCCAGAAATCAAAGAACCGACGGGATATTCCATTCTTCCGTCGGTTCTTTCCTATCGCACTTTTAATATGGACGTTATGGTTGGAAATTCAAATTGAATAATCGTTCCATACCCAACTTCACTTTCCACATCAATCATTCCATCCATCGCACGGACAATGCTATAAACTACCATCATTCCAAGACCAGTACCATTTTTCCCTTTTGTCGAATAAAAAGGCTCACCAAGTCGTTCGAGTTGTTCTCTCGTCATCCCTATTCCTGAATCCTTCACTGTAATGGTAATATAGTTCTGATTATATTCCGTGGAGATGGTTAAATACCCTCCACGCGGCATAGCTTCAATTGCATTTTTCATTACATTGATTAAACATTGATGAAAATTCTGAGGGTCTCCCTTTATAAAACCAATGATAGAAAAATCTGTTAATATCTCCACTGAATTTTGATTTGCTAATGGTTGGAGGAGTTTAATAATCTGTCTCAGTTCACTCTTTACATTAATCTCCTCTGACAACGATATAGAGGGTTTTACAAATGTTAAATAATCTTGAATAACCTTTTCAGCAGAATGCAGTTCTTCCTTTACAATAGAAAGGTATTCTTTTCTTTTTTGTCTGGAAAGATAATCATCTTCGAGCAGCTGAACAAATCCGATTGCTGCAGTGAGAGGGTTTCGAATCTCATGAGAAATTGCTGCTCCCATTTGTTCAACTGCTTTTAATTTTTCTGATTTAATCAGCTGCTGCCTCATTTTATTATTTCTTTTATATATTTCTATTAAATAGGAAATGATGCCAATTCCGAGTGCAGGGATTACTAAATAAGCTAACCAGGCATCCAGCCAGTAGGTGGGGGTATTGTATAACCTCATCCCTAAAACCGTAAGTATTCCAAGCGCCATTCCATTACAAACTGAAACTAGTATTCTCCGTATCGGAGCTTGTTGCCAAAACCAAGGGTATAACCGCCAAACGACCAGTGCGAATGAACCATAAAGAATGACTGTTTGGTAGAAGCCCAAATTGACTCCATAGAAGAATCTTATGATAATGGTTGCTAATACAAGCATCGGGCCAACCCCAAAATAGAAGCCGCCAATGACCAAAGGTATAATCTGTAAATCATACCTGGCATAAGAAATCGGATTATAGGAGAATTGAATGCAGATCCATATAATGACGAAAAAAATTATAACAATCGAGGTTTTAGGCAGAGTAAACATTTTATTCCTTTCGAAAAATATGAAACAAAAAAATAATAGAATGATTATTATGGAGAGATTTAAGAAAAGGTGTTGAGTAATTTCCATTATCTTCACCATCCTAATGGGGCTGTTATGGAAATTTTACATGTATTTTCCACAAAAAACAACAAAATTTGCATAATAGTTTGAAAAAAACGAAAAAGCGTGGAATAAATGAAAAAAAGGCCAGGAAGGGTTAACATGGACTAATCCTTCCTGGCCTTTATTGATTGATTGAGATAGAATTTCTACCTTTTGTTTTTGATAAATAAAGAGCTGAATCAGCCATTTTAATTAACTCCTGCGATTTAGAAGATGAAGTCGGAATCAAAGAGGCTAGTCCAATACTTAAGGTGACAAAATCAGCAATTTCCGAGCTGCTATGAGGAATCTTAAGTGACCCTATCGTCTCTTGAATCTGATGGGCAAGCTTAATTCCTTCCTCTATATTGGAAGCAGGCAGGATGATGGCAAATTCTTCGCCGCCATAACGGCAAAGTGTATATCCAAGGGCTTCTGTAATTATTTTTTTAATGGCTTGAGCAATCGATTGTAAGCAAAAGTCTCCTGTTAAGTGTCCGTATGTATCATTGAACTTTTTAAAGTAGTCAATATCGAACATCAGTAAGGTGATCGGTGAATTGGCTGAAAACGAGTTTAACCATTCTTTTGCCAGTGTTTCATCAAAATATCTTCTATTGGCGATGCCTGTTAAACCATCCATATAGGATAAACGATTTAGTAACTCATTGGCTTCTTGTAATTTTTGTTCTGTTAGTTTTCGATCGGTAATATTTCGCGAAACAATAATGACTTTTTTGCTTCCATCTTCTTGAAAATGAACACTCTTTAGTGTTGATTCAATCCAAACATAGTCCCCCAATTTTGAACAGTAGCGGTAAGTGGATTCAGCTACTCCTTTATGGAGTGCTCTTTCAAACATTTCATTCGTTCGCTCAATATCATCGGGATGAATAAAATATTCCATTTTTTTTCCGAGCAGTTCAGGGTATTCAAAATGAATGATCTCTTTTACTGCCGGTGAAATGTAAATATATTCAGTCCTTTCATTGTGCATGGTTATCATATCACTCGAATATTCAGCAATTAATCGAAACCGTTCTTCTGTTTCTTTTAATTTGATAACACTATGTTTCAATTGATTGTGTGCATCGTTTGAATCGACGACAAACACAAAAAAATGATAGGCGATAAAACCGCCAATTAATGAAATAAGATAATGGATAGTTAAAACATGTTTAAGGATTTCTTTATCGTCAATTATCATTATGAACATGATGGATATAATGAACAGTCCACAAAGATTCATTAAAAAAGCTTTTAAAGCACGATTAAAGTGCAGCAGTGAAATCCCACCACATGTGATTCCAATTAAAAGGGAACCAAGAGATGGAAGTAGAGATGTTTCACTAAAGCCTGAAAGGACAATCCTTCCTATCGCAATAAGGACAGCTGAAATCATTGCCGGGACATATCCGCCAAAAGCGGCTGCGATTACTATCGCCAAGTGGCGCAAATCGGCGATGCTCCTTGAGTCCACTTGAATGCTAAAAGACATTAAAATGTTTCCAAGAATTCCAAAACAAAGTCCCCAATATATTCTAGTTGATAAGGGGGATGAAAAGTGCAATGGTTTATTTTTAAATATCAATCCCAACATTGAGAAGGAAGCGATTAATAGTGTGGCATTTGAGACAAAATCTTTTACCATAATTATTCTCCTGGAATGAACTTGAGCAGCTATAGCAGTATAATATTTCCTATGAATTAAATCTCATACTTTCCAAGTATACAATAAATTTGATATATATGACAAAACACATTTTAATACATTTACATTAAGTGACTGAAATAGATGATGGGGAAAATTAAGTGGATGGTTTACCCAATTTAGCAATAAATAGAGTCAGCCAATGAGTGACTTCTCTCCTTATGTTAGGGCATAATAAAACGAATTCTTGGTGTTTACAAAGAAAAAAGCAAGAATATTACTTTCAGATTTTTCAATTATTCCGGTTTTTAGGTGTTAGGAGAAAAAATATACAATTCCTTTTTCATACCTTCAAGACGTAACCGTTGTTAGGTACTGGTTGGTAAGGTACACTACTTTGTAGAGACCTCAGAAGATACGAGGTTAAAGTAAGTCTTCCGAATGAATGAGGGAAGTTGTTATTGCAGCGACAGATGATTGGAAAAGCTACCTGTATGGAATTCCTGAGGTAATCTACTATGAATGAGCTTTTTCACTTACTAAACATGAAAAAAGAAAGAGGGAATGAAAAATGTCTAAACAACAAATTGGTGTAATAGGTTTGGCTGTTATGGGAAAAAACCTTGCACTAAATATTGAAAGCCGAGGCTATTCTGTAGCTGTCTTCAACCGTTCATATGATAAAACAGAAGCATTTTTAAAGAATGAAGCAGCGGGAAAAAACTTTGTTGGTGCCAAAGAGGTTGAAGAATTTGTGAATTCTTTAGAAAAGCCAAGAAAAATCTTATTAATGGTAAAAGCAGGCTCGGCAACAGATGCTACGATCGAATCATTAAAGCCTTATCTTGAAGAAGGTGATATTCTTATCGATGGTGGAAATACGTTCTTTCAAGATACGATTAGGCGGAATAAGGAATTAGAAACAGCTGGGTTCCATTTTATCGGGACTGGCGTATCTGGTGGGGAAGAGGGGGCTCTTAATGGTCCTTCAATCATGCCTGGAGGAAAAAGGGAAGCATACGATCTTGTTCACCCCATCCTCGAGGCGATATCTGCAAAAGTGAACGGTGATGCTTGTTGTACATATATCGGGCCAAATGGTGCAGGTCATTATGTAAAAATGGTTCATAACGGAATTGAATATGGTGATATGCAATTAATCTCAGAGGCATATTTTATCTTGAAAAATAGTCTTGGCTTAGGTGCAGAGGAACTTCATAAAGTATTCTCAGAATGGAATAAAGGTGAATTAGACAGCTATTTAATTGAAATTACCGCAGATATTTTTACAAAAACAGATGAAGAAACAGGAAAGCCACTGGTAGATGTGATTTTAGATACTGCTGGCCAAAAAGGGACTGGCAAGTGGACAAGCCAAAATGCTTTAGATTTAGGTGTACCACTTCCGCTCATCACAGAATCGGTATTTGCCCGCTTTATCTCAGCAATGAAGGATGAACGTGTGAAGGCCAGCAAGGTGCTGAAAGGGCCAGATATAAAGCCTTTTGGTGGGAATAAAGAAGAGTTAATTGAAGCAATCCGTAAAGCCTTGTATATGAGTAAAATTTGTTCCTACGCACAAGGGTTTGCGCAAATGCGTGCAGCATCAGAAGCGTACGATTGGAATCTTCATTATGGTGATATTGCGATGATTTTCCGCGGCGGATGTATCATTCGTGCACAGTTCCTACAAAAAATTAAAGATGCCTATGATCGTGATCCTGAATTAGCCAACCTTTTATTAGACCCTTACTTTCAAGAAATTGTTGAAAGCTATCAAAGTGCATTACGTCAGGTTCTGGCTGTAGCAATAGAACGTGGAATTCCAGTACCTTCATTTGCAAGTGCCATCGCTTACTATGACAGCTATCGTGCGGAAACACTCCCGGCAAATCTTCTACAGGCACAGCGCGATTATTTTGGTGCCCATACTTATCAACGAACTGATAAGGAAGGAGTCTTCCATACAAACTGGATGGAATAAAGTGAAACCTAAAACAAAGACAGCCCAACCTATTTAATGCATGGGGTGCCCCTATTTTGGTCTAAATTGTTAAAGAATAAAATAATTTAGATTGCAAAAAGTTGCTGCTAGAATTCTCTAAGCAGCAACTTTTATATTTGTATAGGAAATTATAAAATAATTTAGTGTTGATAACTTGAAATAGTTATCTGAATCCAGCTCCAGCGCCCAGCGGCTAGTGGACTTCGCTCTTTTCCCTACGATAAGTCAACATCGAATCGCTATGCTCTCCGTGTTTCCTTTATCTCAGTCAAAGCGCTCCAGTCCATACGCCGCTAAACGGGCGCTTCCGCCTTTTGTTCTTTAGACCCATATTAGTTCTTTTACTAATTGTTGCCTAAATAATTGGATGATAAATTCATTATAATAGTCTTTTCTAACGATTACTTGATATCTGTTATTAGGATGGATGTAATAATGGATATCTGTTAAGACCCTATTTTCTTCAAAAAATTCTCGAACTTTTACGATTTTTTCCTTTAGTTTACTATCATGCAAGGTAATCAAGAATTCGATATCATCCCCGTTAACGAATTCTTTCAGTTCGAGAAGATTTTCATCATATTTATATTCTACGTTCATTATTCTCCTCCTAAACTAAATATCTTAAGTAGATATAGACTGTACAGATTATGATCGATAGGATCATTAATGGAAAGGCGACTAATAAGAATTTTCCGAAAGTGATCGAATGCCCTTCCTTCGCTGCAAGCCCAGCAACAATTACATTGGCACTAGCACCAATTAATGTTCCGTTACCGCCAAGGCAAGCACCGAGTGATAAACTCCACCACAGCGGTTCTAAATTGTTAATTCCAAGTTCTCCCATGTCTTTAATCATTGGGATCATGGTTGCCACAAATGGAATATTGTCAATAAATGCAGATGCAATCGCACTTACCCATAGAATTAAGATCGAGGTAGATGTTACATCTCCTCCGGTAAGGTGAACAGAGTAATCTGCTAACAATGAAATGACCCCTGTTTCAATCAAGCCTGAGACGAGAACGAATAGTCCGATAAAGAAGAAGATGGTGGTCCATTCTACCTTTAAAAAAGCTTTATCCAAATATTTTTCTCCTGTTAATAGAAGTAACAGAAAAGCACCTGTTAACGCTACTGTTGCTGACTCAATATGAAGCAATTGATGCAGGAAGAAGCCTAAAATAGTGACTGTAAGAGCAATTAACGACTTCATTAATAGGGTCTTGTCAGTAATTTCCTCTTTTTCGTCTAAATCCATGAGATTTGCCTTTAATTCGGAAGATGTTCGAAGCTGTTTCCGATAAATGAAAGCTAATATTGCGATATTAACAAATAGAATAAAAAATGAAATGGCTGTAAGATTGTTGATAAACGCCATAAAGGTAAGCTCTTTCACGGCGCTGCCTAGCATAATATTCGGCGGGTCACCGATGAGTGTAGAAGTTCCGCCAATATTTGAAGCAATAACCTCTGTAATTAAAAAAGGGATAGGATTTACTCTTAACTGTCTTGTGATACTGAAGGTTACAGGAACCATTAACAGGACTGTGGTGACATTATCTAAAAATGCCGAACCAAGGGCAGTAATAATCGCCAGAACCACCAATATTTTTAATGGATCGCCTTTTACTTTCTTTGCAGCCCAGATGGCAATGTATTTGAACAAACCTGTCTCGGCGGTTATCGCAACAATAATCATCATTCCTGTCAACAATCCGAGAGTATTAAAATCAATATGATGGAGTGCCTCTTCTTGACCGACAATCCCTAATAAAACCATCATGATTCCGCCGGCCATCGCAATGATGGTGCGGTGGATCTTTTCTGTAACGATAAAAGCATAAGTAATAAGAAATACACCTATTGCAATGATAGCTTGTGTTGACATTTACCGACCTCTTCTCCCAAATATTTATCCCGCATTAACGGGCAGTAAGACCCCCACTTAAAAAGTCTTTAAAGGAACGAATAAGGATTAGTGGGGGATTAACTGCCCGAAAAAGCCCGATTGGTTCAACTAACAATCAGTGGGGATCGAAAAATCCCCCCACAGATCGAAGTTTCACCTTATATGGTGATTTAAAAAAATTACAAAAGGAGTCCGTATTGACAGACTCCACCATAATTCACCATATTTATTATCTACTTTATTTTATAAAAGGATTCTTGAGATGTAAAGCAAAAGAGTTTCAGAAAATTCCGTCGAAGTTTTCTCGATTAAAGCCCTATTTTTCTGATAAAATCAACTGTTTCTTCATGCTCTGGTTTCACTAATTTAAATAAACGTTTATCTTTTTTTACAAGGGGTTTACCGTTTTCATCGGCAATAGATCTTGTCAAAGATGTTCCCTTTACAACCTTCCACTTTCCTGCCGTATATTCAATCTGGAGATCAATAATTCCGAGACGATTCCCAAAGGCACCTGCCATGACAACAGGTTTTCCATTGATTTCTCCTGTATCTATATTTGTATTAGGCAGTTTTTCATAAACAGGTCCAGGAAAAACACTGTGTGAATGCCCAGCCAGTATGGCATCAATGCCCGGGATTTGAGTTAAATAATAGACAGCATTTTCGGTGTCGGGGTTATAGGGTTCATTGCTGATGCCTGTGTGGGCAAGGGCAATGATGATATCGGCTCCTTCAGCTTTCATGGCCGGTACAAATTCTTTCGCCGCATCGACGATTGGTTTAGCAAAGACCTTCCCTTCAAGATTGGCCCGGTCCCAGCTCATTATTTGTGTAGGCATGAAGCCTATTACGCCAACCTTTAGTTCATGATGGGCGCCACTTAGGTCAACTACGTTTCTTTTCAAAATGACATAGGGCATAAAGTATGGTTTATTTTTTTTTACAGAATAAACATTGGCATTAATTACAGGCATGTTCGCACCCTTCAAAGCAACATTTAAGAATTTTAGCCCGTAGTTAAATTCGTGATTACCGATGGCGATGGCATCATAGGCTAAATAATTAAAAGCACGATAAACCGGATGAACTTTTCCTTTATGCATTCCTCGAATTCTTGCTAAATACTCTCCGAGAGGATTCCCTTTTAAATGGTCACCGACATCAAATAATAAGGAATTCTTAGTTTCCTTCCTTGCTTGATGGATCAGTGTGGCTGTTTTGACTAGGCCAACCCGATGATCTGTCTGTGTCTGATAATAATCGTAATTAACTAAATCCGCATGCAGGTCTGTCGTTTCGAGAATTCGTAAATCAACTATTCCTTGAGTCTTCTCTTCGGCATTTGAAAAAGAAGGGAACAAATGCCAATAAAGAATAAGTGTAACTAGTAAGAAAAAAATCCTTTTTCTTGGCACTAAGCTAACCTCCTAGATGATCTATCTTGTAAGGTAATAGTAGTATTCGTTTATTAAATAAGAAGTATGTGATCGAAGCTGTTTTAGTGGATAAGTCTGCTTTCTTGTGTTTTCCTTTTTAGACCGCCGCCATATTTTTCAATGGGTCCCTTAAAGACGAGGCCAAATAGTAAGGTGATGAAGGCAATAAAAAGAAAAACAGTCAGGTCTCTTTTGGCAACATCCCATTGAATTCCTCCGGTCGCTTCTCTCATGAGACTAATGGCATAGGTAAACGGTAGATAGGGATTGAGCTTTTGAAAAAAGGCGGGCATCACTTGGATTGGAAAGGTTCCTCCTGCCCCGGAGATTTGCAAAACAAGGAAAACAATTGCCAGACCCTTACCGACATTGCCAAAAATCGAAACTAACGTATAGGTAATTAACATAAATAAAGCACTAATGAGCAATGCGAATAGGATAAACCATAGTTTTGCAGCAACATATGTCTTTAGCAGATAGATATCACCTAATGTGACGATAATAGATTGACCTAAGGAAATCGTCAAAAAGATTAAAAATCTTCCTAAATAAAGATGATTCGGATGATAGTTTTTTGGCAATTCCTTTAATTCTACAGAAATTAAGGAAATTAACAGCATTGCGCCGACCCATAATGCTAATGTAGTAAAAAAGGGCGACATGGCGGAGCCGTAATTAGGAATTGGAAAAAGTCGTTTTTCTTTGACAAGGACGGGCTCAGCAAAAAAATCACTTTCTTTTTGTACATCGTTTCGTAACAAATCAATAATCCCACGAATATCTTCTGATTTTTCAAATTCGTGAATTTGGTTGGCAATGGCGCTGATCTTTTGTTTTAAGGTAGGGAAGTCCTTTTTTATCAAGGCGATGTCTCTTTGCCCAATCGTGATTCCTTTCGAGGCATCGTTCAGAATTTTCTTTACTTGTGGCAGCGTCTCATCTGCTTTGGTAAACACTTCGTTAGCTTTTGTTGGTATTTTTTTCACTGTATCGCTTAATTGTTGAATTTTCGGAGCAATTTGTCCATCGAACCTATTTAAAATTTGCCCAAGGGAAGTGGTAATGTCTCTTGATATTTGATTGGAACTTTCCAATAATGCCTGTGATGGTGTTTCTAGTGCGAGAATTGTTTTTAAATTATTCAATAGCTTTTCAGCAGAGTTCTTTTGTTGGTTTAATGTTGCCAGCTCCTCAGTCAAGAGGGCACTGTTTCCTAAGCCATTTAGTTTTTCAAATAGATTGATAAAAAGAGTTTCTATCTTTATCAAGGTATTTAAACGGAAGATTGCATCGTCGAGAGCCTTTTTTTTATCTTCGGCACTTGCTGTTGTTGATAATAGAACTCCGGTAATTTGCTCGACAGCTCCTGCTGTTTGCTCTAGATAGATTAAATTTTGTTTAACGGTGGGAGCAAGGTTTGAAATTGCATCTTTGTTGCTATCAAGAAACATTGTGATTTTTTCGGAAAGTTCGCGGCTTCGATTAATAATGCCTTCCACTTCCGAAATATTGTTTTGTAAATCGGCGATGATTTTTTGAGCTTGGACAGCATCCGTGTTTGCGGTATTAATAATAGTTTCAGCTTCAGTTAGGTGGTCATTCAGCCAAAAAATCATTGCTTTCAGCTTTTCAATATCTGGTAGGTTTCTTTGGAGCTCGATTCCTAGCTGATTAAAAATATCAAAAATAACCCCATTTGCTGTTTTAATGAAATTCTTGCTTATTTCATCTTTTATTCCTGTTGCTCCTGTTGCGGTTATTTTCGGAGCAATTGCATTTATTTTTTCATTCACTACATAAATAAGCTCTGGCTTTTCGGGGTTATCACTGAGTATTGTCGCGATTTTTTCTGAGAAATCTTTGGGTACGGTTATGCTTGCAAAATATTTACCTCGCTCTACTCCTTGGGTCGCTTCAATCGTTTCGACAAATCTCCAGCCAAGCGATTTATTGTCTTTTAGTGACTTCATAATTTCTCTTCCGATATTAACATTTTTTCCTTTTATGACTGTACCGACATCATCATTGGAAACGGCGATTTGAATTCCCTTTGTATTTCCGTATGGATCCCAAGAGGCTTTGATATTAAACCAAGCGTAAAGAGATGGGAGCACCATTAATGCAATAATTATCACCATTGCAGCCCAGTTCGTTGTAATGCTCAGTAGATCATCCCGATAAATTTGTAAAACCTTCCTCATATGTATAACCACCTAATAATTCTTGATTTATGACATTATTATCTGCCTGATTTTGTACTTGATACTTGATAGATTTAAGTTCTATGGAACTTCTTTTTTCGCTTTTTGAATTATTACAATCCAGTGAAGTGTGACTTTGGTCAAAGCGCTATTATTTTAGATATTTTATAATCGGATAAAGGGATATTCGTAATTTTTCAGAAGTTTCCATTGGAAACGCTTACATATAACAATGGAAGGAGCGACAAAGGCAGTTGAATTCATTAAGTAAAATTACGATTTTGTCTGGCCACTTTGGAAGTGGGAAAACAGAGATTGCGATAAATTTAGCATTAGCAGAAAGAAAGAAATTCGAAAAAACAGCGATAAATGATTTAGATATTATAAATCCTTATTATCGCTCAAGAGATGTAGCCAATATCTTTCAACAACATGATGTTGAATTACTTGCTCCGAAGAATCGGCTTGCTGCTGCCGATCTTCCCATCGTATCCGGTGAAATTTATCGTGTGCTGCACGATCCTAGGTACCGGTTAATCGTCGATGCTGGTGGCGATAAAGACGGGGCAACTGCTTTGGGACAATATTATCACGAATGGAAGGATTTAAACCCGGAATTACTGTTTGTCCTAAATGGGAATCGCCCGTATGTCAGTTCAGTTGATGGGGCCCGATATACGGTTGAACAGATTGAAAAGGCCTCTCGCTTAAAGATAACGGGAATTATTAATAATTCAAATATAGGCGCTGATACAACGATGAATGATATTCAAAGAGGCTATCAGTTAAGCAGTCGTTTAGCTGATGAGCTGGATATTCCCTTTTTATACACAACAATATCGGCACATTTAAAAAAAGAAGCCGAAGACTTTGCGAAAAATAATCAAGTCGTATTTATCAAACGGTATATGAAATTACCTTGGGAAAGTTAAAGGAGTTGCTTCCACATGGAGAAAAAAGTCGTTTTTAATGAGGACACTTGTAAATCCTGCGGACTTTGTGTTCAAGTATGTCCGACAAATGTTATTTTTCTGGCAGATTATTTAAACGGAAAAGGGTACCGACCGGCATCCGTTGTTGATCAGGAAAACTGTATTAGCTGTGCCAAGTGTGCACAAATATGCCCAGATGCTGTAATCGCTGTCTATCGACCGGTTAAAATCTTGCAAACTGTGTGATTGGAAGGGAGTTTTTTGTATGGGGAAAGTGTTAATGAAAGGAAATGAAGTGATTGCAGAGGCGGCGGTACATGCAGGCTGTAAATACTTTTTCGGCTATCCAATTACGCCGCAAAGTGAGCTTGTAGCCTATATGGCAAGAAGGCTGCCAGAAGTAGGTGGATTGTTTTTGCAAGCTGAGAGTGAAATTGCCGCAATAAATATGGTCTATGGTGCAGCGAGTACCGGTGTCAGGGTCATGACCTCTTCTTCAAGCCCAGGCTTTAGTTTAAAGCAGGAGGGAATTTCCTATTTAGTCGGTTCTGAGCTTCCTGCTGTTATTTGTAATATCGTACGCGGCGGGCCAGGATTAGGAAATATTCAACCGGCACAATCAGATTATTTTCAAGTAACAAAGGGCGGAGGCCACGGGGATTACAATATCCCTGTTTTAGCGCCAGCCAGCCTACAGGAAATCGTTGAATTGACCCAGGATGCTTTTGATATTGCCGACCGTTATCGGACACCGGTGATTTTGATGGGCGATGGTATGCTTGGGCAAATGATGGAGCCTGTTGAGTTTAGCGAACGTTCTGATACGGAGCAGTGTAAGAAGGAATGGGCGACAACAGGCACACGCGGTGATGGGGGTCCGAAAATTATTACTTCTCTTGAACTTGATGCCGAGAGTCTTGAGTTGAGAAATAGGAATCTTCAGCAAAAATTCGCTCGTATAAAGGAAAATGAAGTGCGCTATGAAACCTATCATATTGACGATGCAGAATATATTATGGTTGCCTTCGGAACGACAGCAAGGATTACAATGAATGCCATAAACAAGGCAAGGCAAGATGGAGTCAAGGTTGGCTTAATTAGGCCAATTTCACTTTGGCCTTTCCCTGAAAAGCCGTTTATTGAAACAAGGGAACACGTAAAAGCATATGTTTCTGTTGAAATGAGTGCCGGTCAAATGATTGAAGATGTTAGACTTGCTGTAAGTGGCCATGCTCCAGTGGATTTCTATGGTCGAACCGGTGGTGTTGTCCCTACCCAAGAAGAAATTTACGATAAGATTATCACCGTTTCCGGAGGTGTAACTATATGACGATGAAGACAGTTTTTAAAAAAACAACCGGATTGACTGACAAGCCTACACACTACTGCCCTGGCTGTACCCATGGAGTTATTCACCGCCTCGTTGGTGAAGTGTTAGAAGAAATGGATATTTTAGAGGATACTGTTGGAGTAGCCTCTGTGGGCTGTTCAGTATTATCGTATGAATATTTTAATTGTGACATGACGCAGGCAGCACATGGAAGAGCACCTGCAGTGGCGACAGGGGTGAAACGGGTTCTGCCAAATCGCTTTGTTTTTACTTATCAAGGCGATGGAGACCTGGCTTCCATTGGAATTAGTGAAGTGATTCACGCTGCGGCTAGAGGTGAAAATATTACAGTTATTTTCGTCAATAATACCATTTATGGAATGACCGGCGGACAAATGGCACCGACAACGTTAATTGGTCAAAAAACGGCAACAACCCCTTTCGGGCGTGATATAAGCATTCAAGGTTTGCCGATTAAAGTCTGTGAAATGATGGCAACACTGGATGGAGCCGCCTATATTGAACGGGTTTCGACACATGATGTACCACATATTCAGAAGACAAAGAAGGCTATCAGAAAAGCATTTGAAACGCAGAAAAAGGGTTTAGGCTTTTCAATGGTCGAGATATTATCCACCTGCCCGACAAACTGGGGACTTGATCCAGCTGAATCGCTGGAGTGGGTGAAGGATAATATGGTGCCAGTGTATCCTCTTGGTGTTTACAAAAACAAAGAGGGAGGGAAATAATCGATGTTAGAAGAGATTATCATTGCTGGTTTTGGTGGACAGGGAGTCATGTCGATGGGGCAACTCATTGCCTACGCAGGGATGCTTGAGGGGAAAGGTGTTTCCTGGCTGCCATCCTATGGACCTGAACAACGTGGTGGAACAGCGAATTGCGCTGTTGTGGTGAGTGATGCACCAGTCGGGTCACCACTTGTAACAAGACCATCAACTGCCATTGTTTTAAATAATCCCTCCTTTGACAAGTTCGAACCGCGTGTCCGTCCTGGAGGGATGTTAATTGTTAACTCATCCTTAGTAGTAAGGGCTTCTGAGCGAAAGGATATTAAGATTATTGATATAGCGGCAACTGACATGGCCAATGATCTTGGGAATTCTCGAATTGCGAATATGATTTTATTGGGTGCATTTCTTGAGCTAACGAAAATTGTTACAGCTGATTCAATTGTTGAATCGTTAAAGAAAGTTCTTTCAGCAAATAAGCATCATTTGATTGAGGTGAACAAACAAGCATTGCAAAAAGGGGCATCGCTTGTCGGTGTAGAAATATCCTAATAGAAAAGTCAGCCGGTTTTACCGGCTCAGATTGTCGAGAAAGGGTATATTTCTCGACAATTTTTTAATAATGGATTGGCCCTGCTAACTGGCCTGTTAATTTCCGCTCCGGGCACTCGCTTTCCGCGGGGAGGTCCGGGAGCCTCCTCGGCTCCTTTGGAGCCTGCGGGGTCTCCCGTGACCTCTCTATCCCGCAGGAGTCGAATGCCCTCCGCTCCAATCAACAGGGTGGTAAATCAACCTAAAGAATTGCCACACACTTTTTCTAACCTGGCTAAGTGTGTCGCAATCTTTTTTATATTTTGGCAGGTGCTGTAAGGAGAGCCTGTTCACTTGCATTCTTTAATCCCCGTAACCGGCAGTAGCGAAGCCAATGCAGCTCTTTTTGAGTCTGCGAAGCTTCGCTCAATTTTTCCTTTCTAAATTTATAAAGCAATTTTCCCGATTTAGATAAGCGATTTAACCTTACCTTTTCCTTGTGCTCCTCCCATACATGTCGTGTTACAACTTTTACCATATTTTTTGAACGTGTACATTGGGATAGTAGTGGTCAGTTCTCACACTTCTTCGAATCAGACTTGTATTCTCTATAACCTTCACTGGGAAGATTCTCTAGGTTTAAACATAGATTTCACCACATATTTTTTTTTTTTGGTTGTGTGTGGACATTATTGAATTTGCACCTGTTGATTGGAGCGGAAGGCGCGAAGACTCCTGCGGGAGTACGGGGCAGGGGAGACCCCACAGGCGCATTAAGCGCCGAGGAGGCTCCCCGGCACGCCCGCGGAAAGCGAAGTGCCTGGAGCGCAAATCAACAGACATGTTGCATTAATAACACTATAACAAATTAACGCGGTGAAATGTTAAAGTGACATAAAAAAATAAAGGCTGTCGAAGGTTTTTCAGCAGCCTGAGCCGGTTTTACCGGCTGGCTTTTCTTTGGAAATGTAATTTCATTGATTTAATTTACGACATATATAGATAAAGTGATGAGGCTCACTTAATTGAAAATGATTATCAATTATTATTGAAGAGAAGGATAAACAAGGAGGAAGATATTATGGAAAAGAATTCAATTAAAGCCTTTTTGGAATATAGTGAAGAGAGATTCACAAAAAGGATTATTTATAAAAAAGGTGAAACGACAGCATTTGTATTGAACTTCTTACCAGGACAGGAACTTCCCACCCACAAACATCCGGGGACAGAGGTTTATCTTTATGTCGTGTCTGGCAGTGGCACTATTATTATTAATGGTACTGATACAGAAGCATCGGAAGCGGATTTAATTCATGTGAACCGTGATGATGAAATGGCGTTTAAAAATAGCGGGAGCGAACCTGTCAGCCTATATGTGGTGTTAAGCAAAATTCCAAGTGAACAATATGCAAAAAATATATAAACAAGAAAAGCGAAAACAGCCAGCTGAAATCAAGCTGGCTGTTTTCGTGAACTAGGCTGTTTTTTATTTTTATATCCAAAGAACCACCAGTTCCAGTCTCCTAATAACTTCATCAAGGCTGGAACAAGAACCATCCTAACGATTGTGGCATCTATAAAAATCGCTGTAGCAATCCCGACACCCAATTGTTTAATGGGCATTACGCCCGTAAAGGCAAAGGCACCGGTAACAACAATCATGATTGCAGCCGCAGAGGTAATAATTTTGCTCGTATAGGTTAAGCCGGCTATCGTTGCCGCGCTGTTATCACCTGTTTTTAAATAAAACTCTTGAATTCTGGAAATAAGAAAGACCTCGTAATCCATCGAAAGTCCGAAAACGAGCGTAAAAACAAACACAGGTAAGATTAAACCAATATTAACAGGTGTCATTCCTAAATGCCCTTCCTGAAAAACCCAAACGACAATTCCGAACGTACAGCCCAAGCTTAATATGTTCATCAAAATGGCCTTCACAGGAATGAGCACAGAGCGGAAGGCAGCCATAAGAATAATCAGAGTTGAAATAATGATTAATAGTAATCCATAGGGGGCCTTATTAATAATTTCTGTAAAAATTTCCTGTTCAAATTTAATCGGTCCACCAAATGAAGCTTTCATGCCTAACTCTTTATTAGCCCATGTGCTTACCCATTGTCTGGCCTTTGCAGAGTGCTCCCCAGTTTTTAAATACACTTCCAAAAGCATTTTATTATCTCTTACAAAGTAGTCCACTACAGGAGCTAATTTTGTTTTATCTCCGTAGGTAAGCAGTTGAAAAAGCTGTTCTTCATCCTTAACCCCAGTTGCCGAAAAAGGGGAGTTAACCGAATGAACAAGCGGATCATTTTCCAATTGATTGATGACCTTGGTCACTTTTATTAGATTGTTTTTTCCTAAGATTTTTCCTTTGGTTTCAAGAATAACCGTTACCTTTTTCTCATCGCGTTTATCTTTCGTAATAAAATGTTCTTTAAAAGTTTCTAAAGCCACCCTGGAAGGGTATTTTGGTGGAAGTGAATCTGTGCCTGGTATCTCTAAAGTCATTTGGTTAACCGGCATGAGTCCCACCAGCAAAATAGCTAATGCAGCAGTAGCCATTAGAACAGGGCGTCGCATTACAAACTTAGCAAACTTGTGCCAAATGCTCATTTTCGTGTTAGAGATTCGCAGCACACTTAATTTATTGACTTTTTTTCCTAATAACGCTAGCAAGGCAGGAAGGAAGGTTAAAGCGCATAATGCAGAAATAAGCACGACCGTCATGCCGCCAAGGGCAACATTTTGGAAAATATCAATTTGGATAAACCAAAGACCTGATAACCCGATAAACACACAAAGCCCGGAAAAGATAATCGACCTGCCTGCTGTGGCAATCGTTATTTCAATGGCTTCTTGAATAGATTTAGTTTGTAATTCTTCTTTATATCGATTGATAAATAGCAAGGCAAAATCAATGCTTAAGGCAAGGCCAATCATTGGAACAATATTTAAAATAAAGATGGTTAAATCAGTACCATAACTAAAAAAGTAAACAGTTCCCATGGTGATAAGGATGGAAATAACACCGATAACTAATGGAAGCGAGGCGGCAACAAGACTTCCAAACGCAAGGATGAGGACCATTAGGGCAATCGGCAGACCAATCATTTCTGCTTTTGCTAAATCTTCCTGGCTTGCTACATTTAGGTCTTGAACAATAATAGGTTCCCCTGTCATAGTGACCTTTAGGTCCTTTTTATTTTTTAGTAAGTCCTTTAATTCAGCGATTTCCGGACCAAGGCTTTCGGCCTTTTTATTAAAAGTTAGGAGCGCATAGGCATAACGATCTTTGAACATTCCATCCCGTTCGAAAGGTGAAATAATCCTTTCTGCTGCATCAAATTTCGTTAATTTTTCCATGGTATCCTGAATAAATCTGTTAAAATTCTCGTCACTGACGGTTTTTTCTTTTTCGAAAACAAGGATAATCGATGATTTGGAATGTCCAAATTCTTTTTCAAGTATTTTCCTTGTTTCATTATATTCCCCTTTATATTCAAAGCCATTCCCGCTTAAAACTGAAGGTAATTTTAATGCAAAAAAACCAAACAAAAAAATGGCCAAAACCCAAAACAGCAGGACCCACTTGCGATTTCGATATATGTATCCTCCTAATTTCTGCATAGCATCTCCCCCTTTCAGAATAGGATTTCCTTATTATAGTATACAGAAGAAATGAAGGATAACAGATGACTTTTTCGTGTCTATTCCAGCTGTGATGCCATTCTTTATGTGGTATGTAAATTTTCCCCCTAAACCAACGTGGAAATTCATCGAATCTGGAAACGGACAGATTTACTCGGACTGAATTAAAAATTTATTTTTGTGTCGCTCGGCCTCTTTTCTACAGAAAAAGATAATATGTTCAATTGGCATTTTACAAATGTAAAGAAATTATGGATTCATTCCTAATTTTTGTTACAATAAAGAAAATATCTAAGATTTAAGGTGATGCGTGTGGATCGAGAAAAATTAGCAAAGGTTATCGAAGCAGCCAAATTATATTATTTATTGGATTATAACCAAAACGAAATTGCCAAGCTTCTAGGGGTTTCACGACCCACTGTATCACGATTATTACAGCAGGCGAAAAGTGACGGCATCGTCCAAATTAATATAATGGACCCAACTGAGAACGTAGAAAATTTGGCAGTTCAGTTAGAAAAAAAGTTCAAAATAAAAAAAGCAGTAGTAGCCTCCATTCCTCAATACGAAAACCATATTATAAAAAATTACCTTGGGGAAAAGGCAGCCATGTTTCTTGATGAAATTGTTAAGGATGATGACATAATCGGTGTTACATGGGGAACGACTCTATATCATATCGCTATCGAACTGAAGCAGAAATATGTAAAAGACGTGAAAGTTGTTCAATTAAAAGGCGGCGTAAGCCTTGCGGAAACGAACACATACGCATCTGAAATATTATATCTTTTCGGTAAGGCTTATAATACAACCCCCCATAATCTTCCGTTACCTGCGATCGTTGACCACGTTGTCGTTAAGCAGGCGATGGAGGCAGACCGGCATATTCGAAAAATATTAGAGCTGGGTGATCAGGCTAATATCGCTTTGTTTACGATTGGTTCGATTAAAAAGGACTCTCTATTATTTCAGTTAGGCTATTTTACGGAAAGCGACTTGGACTCCCTTTATGGTAGGGCAGTAGGCGATATTTGCTCACGTTTCTTTGATAGAAAAGGGGAAATATGTAACGAAAGCTTGGATGAAAGAACGCTTGGCGTTAACCTTGGGGATCTTCGGAAGAAGGAATACTCTATTTTGGTTGCTGGCGGACCACATAAAATTGAAGGAATATACGGTGCCTTAAAAGGTAAATACGCAAATGTGTTGATTACAGACCAATTTACCGCACAATTTTTGCTTGATAAAAAAGATTAAAATAGCATATCGCTACTATTTTAATCTTTTTTTATCTAGAAGTCACAAAATGTTTTACATTTGTTCATAAATGTATTTACAAATGTTCAGGATTTTTGTTATAGTTACATTGTGATAAATAACTATGGTTCTTTTATATATATTTTTATAAGAATGGGGAGGATATTAATATGACAAAAAATGTTGTCAGAATGATTGATCATACATTATTAAAAGCAGATGCGACTCGAGCAGAAATCGTTAAAATAGTAGAGGAAGCAAAAGAGTATTCCTTTGCCTCTGTATGTGTTAATCCAACTTGGGTAAAGACGGCAGCTGAAATGCTGGCTGATACACCTGAAGTGAAGGTTTGTACAGTAATTGGCTTCCCTTTGGGAGCAACTACACCAGAAACGAAAGCATTTGAAACAAAAAATGCGATTGAAAATGGTGCAAATGAAATCGATATGGTGATTAACATTGCAGCCCTTAAGGATAAAGAGGATGATTTGGTTGAAAGAGATATCCGTGCCGTTGTGGATGCAGCAAAAGGAAAGGCTTTAGTCAAGGTTATCATTGAAACATGTCTATTAACGAATGAAGAAAAAGTAAGAGCATGTGAGCTTTCTGTAAAAGCGGGGACAGATTTTGTAAAGACTTCTACTGGTTTTTCAACTGGTGGAGCAACAGTCGAAGATATTCGCTTAATGCGCCAAACAGTCGGACCTGAAATTGGTGTGAAGGCATCTGGTGGTGTCCGTAGTGGTGAAGATGCGTTGGCATTGGTAGAAGCAGGAGCAACACGTATCGGTGCAAGTTCTGGTGTTTCCATTGCTAAAGGTGAGCTTTCTAATAGTAATTATTAATAATTTAAATGTGAGGTTAACTTGATGAAAGAAGTAATAATGGCATTATTTGCAGGATTAATTGTTGGTATGCTGTTTAAATTTTTAAAACTGCCATTGCCTGCACCTCCAGTATTTTCAGCAGTAGTTGGTGTTTTCGGTGTGTATTTGGGTGGCGTTGTTCTTGACTGGATTTTGAAGTTGGTTCAGCATTAATATTCTCTGGCGGAGTGTGAATAGGATGGAAGAAAAAGTGCTTATTCAAGAAGCGAATAAAGCAAGAGAGTTTGCATATGTTCCATATTCAAAATTTAAAGTTGGTGCAGCTCTAGTATCGAAAGAAGGTCAGGTTTTTCATGGCTGTAACATTGAAAATGCTTCTTATGGTATGACAAACTGTGCAGAGCGTACTGCTTTGTTTAAAGCCTACTCAGAGGGTGTAACCCAATTTGATTCACTTGTTGTGGTTGCGGATACTGATGGACCAGTTTCTCCATGCGGGGCTTGCCGTCAGGTGATTTCTGAGCTGTGTGATGCAGAAATGGAAGTGGTTCTTACGAATTTAAAAGGTGACATTCAAAGAATCCAAGTAAAGGATCTTCTTCCGGGTGCGTTTTCATCTAAAGATTTAACCAAATAAACTATGAACAAAAGAGAAGCTAATCGCGATGATTAGCTTCTCTTTTTACATTAACAATCATGGATCGTCTTTAGAATGGAAGTAAGTGAATAAGAACATAATATACATAAATATTTAAGAAGGGATGATACCATGATTTATATTTATAATGATTATGGTGGAACACATACCACTTCGTTAGCAGCGGCTTATCATTTGAATCGCTTACCTCAATCTGAACGGGAACTTACGGCTGAAGAAATATTAAATGTAAAAGATTTTAATAAATTAACGAAAGAAGATTTTGGGAAAATTATTTTTCATGGGGTTGATGAGGATGGCCACTCAGTATATACTATTGGACGGAAAAGAAATAAATATGTGGTCCCGGCATTAAAAGAAATGAGTTTATTACTGCAGGAAAAATTTAGATTTGATGAAAAAATAGTCTTTTCTAACACATCGCCAGCTGTTCCCTTTTCCATGTCAATGGGGGGCTTTTTTTCCAGAGGATTAAAAATTGATTTTATCGGAGTACCTTTATTAGTCAAAGGGGCTAAACAATGCTGTGATAATATTTATCGCTTAGTTGAAAACACGAAAGAAGTAGGGAGAACTTCTTTCGCAGAAAATGTCATCATATTAGAAAATAAAATGTATAAGTAAGAAGATAAGGTGCTGTGGTATATGAATAAAAAAATTGGCTTTATCGGAGCAGGGAAAATGGCTCAAGCAATGATAGAAGGAATCGTGAAATCAAAACTAATACCAAAAGAAAATATTATCGCAAGTGCCCGGACAGAAAAAACGCTTGAAATAATAAAACACAAATATAGTATTGTCACTTCTTTACAAAATAAAGACGTGGCAAGGGCTGCCGACATCCTTATTCTAGCAGTGAAACCCGATCTTCATGAATCCGTCATTGAAGAAATTAAAAACGAAATTAAACAAAAGGCAATCATTGTCACGATTGCAGCTGGAATTACCTTGAAGGATATTGAACGGGCTTTTGGCTCAAAAATAAGAGCAGTTCGGACGATGCCAAACACCCCTTCCCTAGTTGGAGAAGGAATGAGTGTTATTTGTGCTAATGACTATCTGAGTGAAGAAGAAATGATAGAAGTAGAACATCTGTTTAACACCTTTGGGCAAACGGAACGCCTCGAAGAAAAACTGATGGATGCAGTGCCAGCCATCAGCGGTTCTTCCCCCGCCTATGTGTATATGTTAATTGAAGCAATGGCTGATGGGGGTGTACGGCAGGGAATACCAAGGAATAAGGCTTACAGGCTAGCTGCTCAGGCAGTTCTCGGAGCTGCAAAAATGGTTCTCGAGACTGAGTTACACCCGGGGGAACTGAAAGATGATGTTTGTACGCCAGGTGGTGCAACCATTGAAGCGGTTGCAACACTTGAGAAAGAGCACTTTCGAGGTTCTGTAATGGCAGCAATGGAGAGCTGTTCGAATAAGGCAAAAAACTTAAATTAATGGACAAATTAAGGGATCTAAAAAATGGATCCTTTTTTATTTTATCAATAATACAAGAAATCCGAAAATTCGACATAATAATCCTTTTTCTGCCATCATTCAATATTTTTTATCATATTTTGCGTTGTATCCTTTGTCTATTAATAATACACTTTAGATAATAACTAGTACCAATAGTAGAGAAAAGTATGTATGAAATCGCAAACGGAAATGATGCGGTCATCAAAGTCAATGTTGTACGAGATGATGAAATCGGTGATTTGTCTGCAGCCTTTCGCAGACCGCAAGGGTGCCTTGCGCTAGACGGTTGGTAAAGAAAAAATATTAATACTTTCTTAACCATTAAAAAACCATCGGCAAAATAGCCGATGGTTTTTAATTAAATATAAATTTTTCGATTATTAAATGAAAAGATTCAGAATGAAATAAATGAATGCAGCTAATAAAGCTGTTATTGGAAGGGTAATAACCCATGTAATCAGCATCCGTTGTGCCGTATCCCATTTAACACCTTTAAGACGGTGGGCTGATCCAACCCCTAAAATTCCTGATGAGATAACATGTGTTGTACTAACTGGCAGATGGATATAGGTCGCACCAAAAATGATGGCTGCACCTGTTAAATCAGCAGCAACCCCGTTAATTGGGCGTATTTTCATGATTTTTCCACCTACCGTTTTTATTATCTTCCAACCGCCAATTGAGGTACCTAATCCCATAGCAATTGCACAGGAAGCTTGAACCCAAAATGGCACATCAGACCCTGCTGGGAGGTAGTGATTGGCGATTAATGCCATCGTGATAATACCCATAGATTTTTGGGCATCATTGGTACCGTGAGAATAAGATTGCAGTGCTGCTGTAGCAATCTGGATGTAGCGGAAATTTCGATTTGTTTTCGTTAAATTGAAGTTTTTAAAAACAACTTTAAAAATGCTATAAATGATATAGCCGACAACGAAAGCGATAATTGGTGAAAGAATAAGTGCTTCAATTATTTTTGTAAATCCTTTGTAGTTAAGAACATTTAAACCTTCAGCTGCAATGGCTGCCCCGGCAATGGAGCCAATCAGTGCGTGCGAGGAACTGCTTGGTATGCCGTAATACCAAGTGAGAAGGTTCCAAGCAATAGCTGATAGTAAGGCAGCAAGAATGACGATTGAGCCATGTTCGAGCATAAAGGGATCGACGATATCCTTTGATATTGTTTTTGCTACCCCGGTAAAGGTCATTGCTCCAATAAAATTCATAGTCGCTGCCAAAAGAATTGCATGGCGAGGTTTTAGTGCTTTTGTTGAAACAGAGGTGGCAATTGCATTGGCTGTATCATGAAAACCATTAATAAAATCAAATGCAAGAGCACCTACAACAATTAGTATCGTTAGTATTAATAAACCGCTCATTATTTTGCTCCTTAGGCATTTTTCATAATAATGGTTTCGAGGGTATTAGCAACAGTCTGGCAATAATCTGCAATATCCTCAAGATTTTCGTAAATTTCTTTGTATTGAATAATGCGGATTGGATCTTTTTCAATTGTAAATAAATGCTTAATAGATTGACGTAAAATATTATCGCAATTTGATTCGAAATCTTTGATTTTTATGGCATGTTCTCTAATTTGAGGTAACTTTTTATTGGATAATAATTCAACTGACTTATCGATTTCAAGAATACTACCTTGAATGTTATCAACAAATTTTTTCATAAAATCATCTGCATGCGTAATCGAATACATTTCGAATAAAGCGGCACTAGCTTCCAGACCATCAAGCACATCATCCATGCTCATGGCAAGGTGGAGGATATCTTCACGTTCAATGGGAGTAATGAAGGCATCATTCAATTCTTTGATTACCTCGTGTACGTATGAATCACCTGTGGTTTCATACTCCTTCATTTTCTCTGAAAAAATTTTCAAATCACTAACATTTTTTAATTTGTATTCTGTAAAGAAATTAGCACTTTCTTTAAGGTTAGATGAAATTTTTCTGAGAAGTGCCGAGAATTTGTCTACTTTTTTTATTGCCATGTGATATACCTCCATTTTTTCATACAAAAGTTGTGCACCAACCCAATAATTTTATCTGAAAAATGTCGAAAAAAGAAATATATTTATACTAAATTTACAAAAACTTAACATTAGAATTTTCTAAATACTTTTTATGATTTGAAATACAGTTTTAACTTTTGCTTAGAATCATTAATTTATGTAAAGATGATTGATTTTTAAGGACAATTGACGAGTGAAATATTAATTAAAAACCCGGTTCATTTACCAGTCTATATACTTTTATGAGTATAAAAATTTTTTTTGGGTATTTTAAAGGTACAGGCAGCGAGAAAAACCTTTCCTTAACTGCCTGAGGTTTCGGATATAGGGTTAAAAAATATGTGAAATAATGAATACTAAAAAGGAGTGTTCTAAAATGAGCTTCATTTGGTCATTAATTGTCGGTGGAATTATTGGCTGGTTAGCAGGACTTATTGTCGGAAGAAATATTCCGGGTGGTATTATTGGTAATATCATTGCTGGTTTTGTTGGAGCCTGGCTAGGAACAGCCATTTTAGGAAACTGGGGGCCTCAAGTGTCTAACTTTGCGATTTTTCCGGCAATCATCGGTGCGGCAGTACTGGTTCTTCTGGTAAGTTTCCTAATGCGTGCCTTTAGAAAAGCGGATTAAAAATAAAGTGAATAGCAGTATGGATTTTAAAAAGCCTTCCAGTCACGGGAGGCTTTTTTCTATATATTATACACATTAATCATTGAAAATATCGCTGATAGATCTGTAAATGGTGCATGACATGCTACTTTTTCTTGAGTGAATGGGTGGCTGAATTCAAGTTTAGCTGCATGAAGTGCCTGCCTTTTCACAATTGGTTGACCTCCATATAAAGTGTCTCCAATCAAAGGGTGTCCCAGGTGGCTCAAATGGACTCTAATTTGGTGGGTTCTTCCCGTCTCAAGCCAGCATTTTACAAACGAGAGTTGTTTGTTTTTATCTTCTTTTATCACTTGATACTGGGTGACGGCTTGCTGACCAGATGGTGAAACTCTTCTTTTCGTTCCATGATGGCGATCACGACCAATTGGCGCATTGATAGTCCCATTTTTCCGCTTTAGCAGACCATGTACTGCTGCAATATAGGTTCTTTTTATCTCCCGTTTTTCGAGCATTTTGTCTAAAATAGTCCCTGCTAATGGATGTTTTGCAAACAGGATTGCCCCTGAGGTATCCCGGTCTAATCGATGGATTTGCCGAATATTTCTCAATTCTCCTTTGGATTGCAAATAAAAAGCAGCGGCATTTATAAGAGTATTTTTCTCTGTCATAGGGTCATTTGGATGAGTGTTCAAAAATGGCGGTTTATTGATGACTAAAACATGGTCATCCTCAAACAGGATGTCAATATCAAAAAAATTTGGAATGACTTGGAGTTCCTCTTCATTGAATAAGTGGATTTGCAGCTTTGAGCCAGAAGAAAGTGGTAAATGCCAATTAACACGACTTCCATCCACAAGAACTTTATCCTCCATTCGGAAAAGATGAGTTAATTTTTTCGGAGCCTCCCATACATGACGAAATACCTCATCTATTGTTTTTCCTTCCCATTCTTCAGGGACAATGATTTGAAACCACTCGCCCTTTCGCACTGTTTTAAGCATAAAATCACCTTCCACGTTTCTATTAATTACCACCGTATATCCACACTTAGATATGTTATCCTTATGTTATATATTACGATAGAAAATAGCGATGGCAAAGGTGGGTTACAAGTGAAAATAGTTTTTGCCTCGACACCAAGTCAAGAAGAAGAAATAAATGGACTGGTGAGATACATTTATTCCAATATTTTTCCTCTCTTTTTCAATGATGAAGAGATTTGTCAGCTTGAAGAGTTAAAGGTATTGCATATTTCTGAAGATATTAACACATTAAAAGATGCCTTTCAGGTGATGACGAGTATTCAAACCTTAATATCCATTCTCGAGTCCTCTCCGTTGGATGAACAATACGCAGCTGTATTTAATAAAAATGTGGCAACACTTAAGGGATTTGGGTTATATTTTCCCTTTCATTTTGAACACTTTTTTGTTGCGTCATGTATGAAAAATAATCCGATGCTCAGCATTTATTCAAAAGCAGACAATGAACTAATAATATGAAAGATCGACAGCCTGTGTTTTTTACAGGCTTTTTTCTATTTTTACTCTTAATAAGAGTCATTTTGAGGTATGATAGAATGTGAGTTGTTTCACTTAAATGCAAAAAATGTCAGTTTATTTCTAGTGGTTTTTAAAAGGAGTAACAAACCGGAACTTAGAAACAATAAACAGTAGACAGAAATAGGAGGGGACCCTTATTGGATTGGAAAGCTGTTGCAAATAACTGGATTGAATTTGATGGATTGGATTTGGAATTAAAAAATCAATTAAAAGAGTTGAATAAGGATGCAAAGCAGTTAGAAGAGTCTTTTTATAAAAACTTGGAATTTGGAACGGGCGGTATGCGCGGGGAAATAGGCGTGGGTACAAATCGAATGAATATTTATACTGTCCGTAAAGCTTCAGCCGGCCTGGCTGCATACATAGAAGAACAAGGTGGAGAAGCAAAACGACGCGGTGTTGTCATCGCCTATGATTCACGACATAAATCACCGGAATTTGCGTTGGAGGCTGCTAAAACACTTGCAACAAAAGGGATTCAAACGTATGTGTTTGATGAACTAAGGCCGACACCGGAATTATCCTTTGCTTTAAGATATTTACATGCATTTTCTGGCATCGTTATTACAGCCAGTCATAATCCACCGGAATATAACGGCTATAAAGTTTATGGCTCGGATGGCGGGCAAATGCCACCTAAAGCAGCGGATATAGTAATTGCAAAGGTAAATGAAATCGAGAATGAATTATTAATTGAGGTAGACAGTGAGGAGAAGTTAAGAGAATTAGGATTAATTAAAACAATTGGTTCAGACATTGATCAAGTATATATTGAAAAATTAAAGACCATTTCTGAAAATCTGAGCCTTGCTGAAGAAACAGATATTAATATTGTTTTCACTCCATTACATGGAACGGCGAATAAACTTGTACGTGCGGGCCTTGCCGAATTAGGCTATCAAAATGTAACGGTCGTAAAAGAACAGGAACTTCCAGACCCTGAATTTTCGACGGTGAAAAGTCCAAACCCAGAAGAACATGCTGCCTTTGAACTAGCCATTCGCGATGGCAAAAAAGTGGGCGCCGATCTTTTAATTGCCACCGATCCGGATGCAGATCGCCTAGGCATTGCGGTTCCTAATCATGAGGGAGAATATGTGGTCCTAACAGGCAATCAAACAGGTGCGTTATTATTGGATTATATTCTTTCACAGAAAACGAAAAAAGGTACCTTGCCTGCAAATGGAGTTGTGTTAAAAACAATTGTTACTTCTGAGTTAGGCAGAAAAATAGCTTCTGCTTACCAATTAGAAACGGTAGATGTATTAACTGGATTTAAATTTATAGCGGAAAAAATTAAGGAATATGAAGCAAATAGAGATCATACCTTCTTATTTGGTTACGAAGAGTCCTACGGTTATTTAATCGGTGACTTTGCCCGTGATAAGGATGCCGTGCAGGCTGCTCTTTTAGCGACTGAGGTATGTGCCTATTATAAAAAACAAGGTATGACCCTTTATGAAGGGATGATGCAAGTTTTTGAAAAGTATGGGTATTATCAGGAAGGACTTCGTTCGTTAACCTTAAAAGGTAAGCAAGGAGCGGAAATGATTCAACG
The DNA here is from genome assembly GCF_937468385.1 of Neobacillus rhizosphaerae. Lineage (GTDB taxonomy): Bacteria > Bacillota > Bacilli > Bacillales > Cytobacillaceae > Neobacillus > Neobacillus rhizosphaerae. Next base: position 235,643 of record NZ_CALBWS010000002.1, on the reverse strand, counting down.
CATTTTAGCTTCATTCCGCCAGGAGCCTCTTACTAGCCTAGGATCTTTCAAAACTGCTTCTAAAGAAGATTATTTAACGAGCCTGCGGGTAACGAAGAATATAGAGGAAAAAATGGAGTTACCAAAATCGAATGTTTTAAAATATACTTTCGAAGACGGCACATGGGTATGTCTACGACCATCTGGTACAGAACCAAAAGTTAAATTCTACTTTGGGGTCAATAGTCATGGCCTTGAAGAAAGTAAATCAAAACTACAAGCAATTGAAAAAGCGTTTATGGAGCTTGTGGACCAAAAAATAAAACTCCTTCAAGAAAATAAATAATTCATCATAGGATTTCATCGTGAAAGGAAGAATTATATGCTTAAAGACCAAACCGCCATTGTCACTGGTGCATCACGTGGCATCGGCAGGGAAATTGCCACAAAACTTGCAGAACAAGGGATGAAATTAACGATTGTCGGCAGTTCTTCACAAATATCTGAAACGGCAAATGAATTAAAGAAAATGGGTTATACCAATATTCTCCCAGTTCAAGCGGATGTTTCGAAAGAAGAGGACATGGAGGAGGTAGTTAGGAAAACAATTGCTACCTATGGCTCGGTCAATCTTCTTGTCAACAATGCAGGTGTTGGCTTTTTTAAACTAACCGAAGAAGTTACTCTTGAAGAGTGGAAGAAGGTATTTGAGGTTAATGTTCAAGGGGTTTTCCTTGCTACAAAGGCAGTGCTTCCACATATGAAAGAGCGGAAATCCGGAACGATTATTACGATTTCATCTGATGTTGCCCGCTATACGATTCCAAATGGTGCAGCCTATACAGCTACTAAATATGCAGTCCAAGGTTTTTCTGGCTCAGTAGCACAAGAAGTCCGCGACTATGGAATTCGAGTTGGCACCATAAATCCCGGAATGGTGGATACTTATTTTGCAGAATCTACACAGGGCTTACCAGAGAAAAAAGACTGGCTTAAGGTGGAGGATATCGCAAATGCAGTTGTCTATATGGCGTCCGCACCAAACCATATGTTGATTGATGAAATCGTCTTACATCCATTTGCTCAACAATATCCAATAGCATAAATATAAACGGCTTTCCAACAAGGAAAGCCGTTTTTTGGTGGAATTCTTTGGCCCGGTTGTAAAAATTTTTCTCAACGAATTCTGTATCCACTTGTATTTTCAGGAAAGACTATACATCGGTAACCCATTTGCATCAGGTTCGACGGTTTCGTTAGCATGGTCGATGTAACGAAGCAGGTTATAGAGTTTCGTTTCAATCACAGTGTAATCACGTTCAAAATTGTAGGCATGCAGGAATTGTTCAATTCTTTTCGACAAAAAATGATCTTTTGTCCGTACCATCAAAATCAGCAAATTATCCCATTCGGAACGCTGGGTGTAATATAACGCCCGGTCATAATCTATCTTATTCATTTGTTTTCTCTCCTCCTTATTAGGAGTTGAGATTATTGTATGACATTTTGAAGATAACTTTCACAGAAAATGTTGGAGAACCAAGTTTCAAGCTGTTTTCAACATTTACCTGAATAATTTAAAAAAAAGTGGAGGTTTTATGGCGAAAATTTTATGGATTGTTTTGATTGTATTCCTACCATTTGAAACAGTTGCACAAGCAAAAGCCGTTGAAGCTGATAAACCGTATTCATATGAACAACTGGTTCAAGACCTTGAGAAGATTCAGGTCAGGTATAAAGGGCAAGTTGAAATAAAATCAATTGGCACGAGCCATTTTGGAAGACAAATTTGGGGAGTAAAGCTAGGACATGGGAAGAAAAATATCGTTTTAATTGGCTCACATCATGGACGTGAATGGCTTACGAGTATGGTACTGATGAAAATGCTTGAGTCTTATGCTGATGCTTATCAAGAGAAGAAGAAATTCGGGGCTAAATCCACAAATATCCTTAATGATGTTTCGATTTGGTTTGTACCAATGTTAAATCCGGATGGTGTGGCCATTCAACAAAATAACATTAAAAGCTTTCCGATTGAGCATCAAGAACGATTATTGTTTATGAATGACCAATTGGATAATTTTGAAGGTTGGAAAGCCAATGGAATGGGAGTTGATTTAAATCGGCAATATCCGGCCGGCTGGGGAGCTCTTGATAAAGAACCATCAACCCCATCCAATAAATTTTATAAGGGGAAAAAACCTCTTGAATCAAAGGAAGTCATTGCCTTAACGAAATTTATTAGTGAGGTAAACCCTTCGATAGCAATCGCTTATCATACAGCAGGAAGAGAGATTTTTTGGAACTTTAAAAACGGAAAATACTTAAAGCGAGATAAAACGGTTGCTAAAAAAATTGCTAAATTAACTGGTTATAAATTAGCAAAGCCATCTAAAGATTCAATGGGCGGTGGTTTCACTGATTGGTTTATCACTACTTATCACCGACCAGCAATGACGATTGAAATTAGCTATCTTGTTGGCGAAAAGAATCCCCCCTTATCTGTCTTTAAAGCGGAATGGAAACGTAATCGCTATGTTGGACTTAAGCTTGCAAAAGAAGCGAAAAAAATCCCCCATTAATCATAACAATCTAGGCTTAGGGAAAAATAGAAACAGTTTATTTTATCTTGTTTCATCATTCCCACCATTACTTCATACATTGTGGTAAGAGGTAAAGGGGGAGTGGCTAATGGATGTAGAAGGTCGCAATCAACTTGAATACGCCATCAGTGAAATCAGTGAAATAGCAACTGGCTTTGGTTTAGATTTCTACCCAATGCGTTATGAAATTTGTCCTGCTGAAATCATTTATACGTTCGGAGCCTATGGAATGCCGACCCGATTTTCACATTGGAGCTTTGGAAAGCAATTTCACAAAATGAAACTGCACTATGATTTAGGGCTTAGTAAAATTTATGAACTTGTCATTAACTCAAATCCATGTTATGCCTTCTTGTTAGACTCTAATACATTGATTCAAAACAAACTCATTGTGGCTCACGTTTTAGCTCATTGCGATTTCTTCAAAAATAACGTCCGCTTTCAAAACACAAAGAGAGACATGGTTGAAAGCATGGCGGCAACAGCGGAGAGAATTCATCAATATGAAATCCAATACGGTAAAAAGGAAGTAGAAACCTTCCTTGATGCAGTATTAGCGATTGATGAGCATATCGACCCTTCTTTGATGAGGCCAAAATTAGCATGGTCGATTGGAGATGATGAAGAAGCTGAAGATGAAGAACACCATATGACTACGCCATATGATGACCTCTGGAGGTTAGACGAGAAGAATAAGAAGGAAACCAATCAACCGAAGAAAAGAAAATTTCCACCACGGCCTGAAAAGGACTTATTGTTATTTATTGAAACCTTCAGCAGGGAGCTTGAGGACTGGCAGCGCGATATCTTGACAATGATGCGGGAGGAAATGCTCTACTTCTGGCCGCAGCTTGAAACCAAAATCATGAACGAAGGCTGGGCATCGTATTGGCATCAACGAATTTTACGGGAAATGGATTTAACAAGCGGTGAAGCAATTGACTTCGCCAAGTTGAATGCTGGTGTTGTCCAACCATCTAAAACAGGGATAAACCCTTATTATCTTGGCATTAAAATCTTTGAGGATATTGAAGAACGCTATAATAATCCGACTGAAGAAATGAAGCGTAGAGGTGTTGAGCCTGACTCAGGCAGAGAAAAAATGTTCGAAGTGCGAGAAGTAGAATCGGATATTTCATTCTTGCGGAATTACTTAAATAAAGACCTCGTGATGAGGGAAGATATGTATCTATTCCAGAAACAAGGTCGGGATTATAAAATCGTTGATAAAGAGTGGGAGCATATCCGCGACCAGCTTGTAAATATGCGAGTAAACGGCGGATTTCCATATATCACTGTCAATGATGGTGACTATATGAAAAACGGCGAGCTTTACTTAAAGCATTGGTATGAAGGGGTGGAACTTGATGTTAAATATCTTGAAAAAGTACTGCCATATATCCAGCAGCTCTGGGGGAGACCCGTTCATATTGAATCGATGATTGAAGAAAGAAAAATGCTGTTTACCTATGATGGTAAAGGGGTTCATCGGAAGTATTTATAGAATAATATATGTAAAAAGGGTAAAGAACTTTTGTTTTCATAGTTCTTTACCTTTTTTTGCTAATAACTTTCGGAAATCAAATACAGTTTGATAAAATAAAACAAGACATGATAAACCTACTACAAAAAATGAAAAGAATAAAACATGCAAGCATATTATCGTTACGAAAAGAGAAATGGTAACAAATTGACCTTCTATTTTAATTGATTATTACTATGAATGAAGAAATTAAAAACCTATATATATGAAAAGGCTACTGGCAAACAGTGGCTTGTATAATTTTTACATTCCAAATCCAGAAAATGTTAATATGTAATTATAGCCTTGGTGAGGAAATAGTATTTATATTAAGCATTAAATAAATAGAGGTGGAAGGTATGCTTGGAATAAAGGGTAATAATCCCAGGCTTTATAGCAATAGAAGGTATTAATAAGTAGGAGGGACAAATATGAAATGGGGTTTTTTTAAAAAAAAGCAAACTAATTATCCTGCTGATCAATACTCTAAGGATTATATAAATGAGATATTAGAAGCTCTTAAAGATGAGAACGAAATAACTAAAATACCGATTTCTTTTTCGTTTTTATTAACAAGCTCAGAAAAATTAAAGCTTAGAACAGCAAAGGTACTTTTGGAAAGTGTTTCAAAGTTAAATAATAGCCATTTATTCAAACTGGATAAAATTTTCCGTGAAAGAACTTCATTCGATTGGACATATGATTGGAAAAATGAGTCCCCAAAAAACTTGTTGTTACCAACTATGTCTGAAGATGAGAAGTTAACCATTTTAGGTTTTTGTACATTTCACCCTAATGGATACTTTCGAGAGAAAGCATTACATGATTTAGATTCCTTTTCATCTGGGAAGGAACTACCGTATTTAATTCTTAGGTGTAATGATTGGGTTAGAGAAGTTAGGGAAACGGCAAAAAAGTATGTTGAAAGTCGAATAAGCATAAAATATGTGGAACATCTTGTCCAAAACTTACCACTTATCTTTCAACTTAAGAACGCAGAAAGAGATGACCACAGTGAACTCTTTGAAAAAGTAGTCAACCTCTTATCACAAAAGGAATCCCTTCCGTTTATAGACCAAGGGACAAAATCTGAAATTAGTAAAATCCGATACTTTTGCTATAAAGTAATTATTTACTCAAAAATGTTTAATAAAAAAATGTTGGTAAATTATCTAAAGGCAGAACGAGAGCCACATTCACGACTTTTACTTTTTAACGAAATAATTAATGATATTAGTCAGGATGAGTTTAATGAGTATTACTCTATATTGAAAAAAGACAAATTCCCGATGATTAGAGCAAAAATATTAGAAAGATATTACTCTTTTTATCCTGACCAAAGCACATGTGAATTAGAAAAAGCACTTGTAGATAAAAGTGGAGCAATAAGGTCTATTGCCCGATTTCTGTTAAAGAAACAAAATATCACAAACTTTGCTCCCTACTATGAAGAATTCATAAAGCAAAAATCTAATGTAAATCTTCGAGGGGCTATTTTAGGATTAGGTGAAGTAGGGAATACAGAACAGGTTAAGTTGATTATTCCATTCATAAAAGATAACCGTGTAGGTATTGTTAAAGCAGCTATTCGTTCAATTATGATGATAGATGCGAATAAATATATAGATAACTTTATAGAAATGTTAAATCATGAACATAAAGGTGTATCTAAAGAGGCTATGAGGTGTTTACTAACAACTTCTTGTGCTAACAAGAAAGATTTCTTGGATCGTATATATAATCAGTCAAATTACGAGCATACGAAATATAATGCAGCCATTCTCTTGTGTTCGCTTCCGAAATGGGAATCCATACAGTATATTATCGAGTTTTATGTCAACAAAACTGATAGCAATATATATAATTTAGGTAGATCTCAGTTTACTAATTGGTTAGCAAATTTCAATAGAACCTTTGATACTCCATCCAGAACACAAGTGGAAGCCATTAAAAAGATTTTAGACCAATTTGGAAACGATTTAGAAAAAAGTGAAAAAAGACATATTGAGTTCTGTATAAAAGGATTTTAAGTTGAATTCAACTGTGAAATTAGGATTAAAAATATAAGCTATAAGACTGATTAGCAACCAGTAGTGATTTCAATGATTATAGAATTAGAAGGGTTTTTTCATCAAGTTTTACTTGTAGGAAAGAAATGCTCCAAACAACAATTAAAACAAATGTATATTCTTGTAAAAGAGCTTACGTCTGAAACAAAAGACATTCCACAAGTGTTTTGTAGAATTTACAATTTTGAAGAAATCCCCTATGACAAACATGTAGAGGTTAATTTTGTAATTGATACTGATACAGACAGAGTTTATTCTCCGAGATATTGACATGTTTAAATTCAATGAATCAATATAAAAACCCAATTGTGTTTTAGGAGGTCCAAATGGCATTAGAACATGAGTTTTATCTAATTCCAACAACAGTGCAACTACAAGGTTTTTGGATGAATTTAAATAATAATCCAAACATCATAGATAGCGTAGTAATACATGACGATATAATCATGTACATTAGTGATTCATTTAAATGGATTTCAAGTAAAAATCCAGCAATAAACGGCATCCCTGGTTGTAAAGGAATTAACTATCACGGTGTAACTCTATTTGATGTTGATTCAGCAACTATTTTAAAAAGGGTAATTACCTCTTGGAGAGACTTATTTCTAAACTCTCCAAACAAATTAGAACTAACAGGAGATTTTGTAACCATTGAAGCAGAAGATTACGCTGGGCATTATGAAAACTTAGTTTTTGATCGTGATGATGTCTTGAAGTGTTTTGAAAAATTAATTTCATTTTCAGGAAAAGTAGCTGAAGGTAAATGTTATATATACCATTGTGGAATATAAGTCTTTATTTTAGTTAGGTTAATAGTTGTTTTGTGTATAGGAGAGGTTTTTTTTGTCTTTCTAGTGGCATTAAAACAAGTAACAATTTGAGTAAAAAGTAAGAAGTTATCCTAGATTAACCTTTCCTTTAAATTAGATAGCATGAGAATATTCTGTAAGGGTGGATTTTTTTTGAACATTAACAAAAAGGCAATAGAATTATTAGAAGAGAATAAATATGATGAATCATTTCAGTTGTTTAAAGAAGCAGTTGAACTATCAAGGGATATACAATCTTTAACGAACCTTGCCTGGATTTATTGTTACGAAGAATATGATGATTCTAAAGCTATACCATTATTAAAAGAGGCAGTAAATATGAATCCAACTTCTTATTTCCCTTATAATTTATTGGGGGAAATATATATCAGGCAAGAGAAGTGGAATGAATCAAAGAATATTCTAAAAAAGTCAATTAATATTGAGCCATCAATCGAAGCCTATAATAATCTTGCCATTGCAAACTTCCATCTCGATGAAATAAAGGAAGCCTCAAGGTATTTTCTTTTAGCTGCTGATAGTTCAGACTATGCCTTGTATAGTTATGTTTATTGTCTAATAAGGAACAGTGCAAGGGATGAAGCTATATCAAAACTTAATACGTTTTCTGAAGAAGATGATGAATTTGTCGGTGAGGTTGATATAGCTGAATTATATGTGGAACTTAACTTATATAAAGAAGCTGCTGACTGGTTTGAAAAGGGATGGAATAAATATTGGAAGAGACCTGATTGGATTAGTCGCTATATTTATTCTCTATTCAAATTAGATAAATTAGATATTGCTAATAAAAAAATTCTTGAAGTCATTAATGAAAAGGAATTAGAAATTAAAGAAGCATATGAAGAAGACTGCGATGAAGATTGGACCGAAAGTGATAAGCAAAAACATATAAAAGAGTTATTTGATGAAATTACAGAATATGAGCATATGTCCAAAAGGACAATTAAAGGATTTGTACCAAATATGGAGTTTAATACCTCTATAAAAACAGGTTGCTATCTATTTGGATGTCTTCGTCACAATCATCCAGAGTATAACTGTAAAAGTTAAGGATTTGATAGGTGTGGTTTTATGAAATATTTGGAGTACCTTGAAGCATATCGTGAAATAAAACAAAAAGAAATTGAAGAAGTAATGAAGTATTACAAGACAGAACCAGTTGGCAGTGGTTACATAGATATAATAACTCCCTTCGCTCATATAGAAAAATTTATTGAAGAACTTACTAACATAAAAGTAGTTGTTGAATGTGTAACTTGGTGGTGTCATTCTTCGGAGAAAAACACAGAGCAATATGGCTGTCCTCATGGAATGGGTGGTCCAGTAAGTAGTTATTTTGATGGTTGGTTTAGTGAGATGGGATTTGAATTTGAGACATTTGAAATACCAACTGATGATCTTGAACAATTAAATGATGATAGCCAGTTACAGACTAAAATAGGATTAATTAATGACACTATATTGAGTTATATTAATGATTTATCAAAAGCAAGAGAATACAGTAAATGCATGACCCCAGCATTATGGCTTCATGTACCTGAAGAGTGGAAAAGAATAAGGTATATGAAATAGTAAACAGCATTAAAAAGAACATGAAATATCTAGGTGAAATTAAACATCTTTGCGAAACGAAGGCTGGGCTTCGTATTGGCATCAACGAATTTTACGGGAAATGGATTTAACAAGCGGTGAAGCAATTGACTTCGCCAAGTTGAATGCTGGTGTTGTCCAACCATCTAAAACAGGGATAAACCCTTATTATCTTGGCATTAAAATCTTTGAGGATATTGAAGAACGCTATAATAATCCGACTGAAGAAATGAAGCGTAGAGGTGTTGAACCTGACTCAGGCAGAGAAAAAATGTTCGAAGTGCGAGAAGTAGAATCGGATATTTCCTTCTTGCGGAATTACTTAAATAAAGACCTCGTGATGAGGGAAGATATGTATCTATTCCAGAAACAAGGTCGGGATTATAAAATCGTTGATAAAGAGTGGGAGCATATCCGTGACCAACTTGTAAATATGCGGGTAAACGGCGGATTTCCATATATCACTGTCAATGATGGTGACTATATGAAAAACGGCGAGCTTTACTTAAAGCATTGGTATGAAGGGGTGGAACTGGATGTGAAATACCTCGAAAAAGTACTACCATATATCCAGCAGCTTTGGGGCAGGCCGGTTCATATCGAAACGATGATTGAAGAAAGAAAAATGCTGTTTTCCTATGATGGAAAAGGGGTTAACCGGAAGTACCTATAATCAAAATCAAAGGCAGCTATAGTTGGATAGCTGCCTTTCTAATATTTTTGTAATTGAATTCATTTCCAACAAGCTCTACCATCGTACACATGACATGTGCTATCGCTTGTTTCTATGAATACCTATTCTGAGACCTCTGAATAAACGGCTATTAAAACAACGGCAACCTCATCCCCGATATTTTTAACAAAATGAGGAACGCTTGCGCACCAACTGAAAGTATCTCCATCTTCCAAAATAAATGAGTCTTCACCTTGTTCCGCAAGAATTTTCCCTTTAAGAACTAAATGGCATTCTTCACCTTCATGTGCTTTTTTTACTCCTGTAGAAGCTCCAGGAGGAATTTCAACCTGTCTAATGCTTAAACCACCTCTGGATGCTAAATGCTCTACCTTTAAATCTGAGTCTGTAGAGATAGTGAATTCTCTCTCATTTTTTCGAATAACACTCATATGTTGCTCTTTTTCTAACAGAAGATAGGGTAATGGAACATTTAAGAAATTAGCTATCGTTTGTAAGGTACTGATTGAAGGGGATGTGTTGTTGTTTTCAACATTGCTTATAAATCCCTTTGAAAGACCAGTTTCTTCACACATTTGGGCAATCGTTATTTTTTTTCTATTTCTAATGGCACGTATTTTAGAGCCAATATCCACGTTCATCACCTCGATGGTTTCTTAATAGTAAACTTAATTTCATATTAACAAAATAATAATTGACATGCTATACTTTTTCTTGATATTGTATAGGAAACAAAGATTCATATAAGGAAACTTTTTTCTTTGTATCTCAAAATGAAGCTGTTTTAGGAATCAAATAGGCTCTTTACTTTTAAAATAAATATCATTAAATAATGAAAGGATGATCACTATTTGGAAACATCACTGATATACGAACTTCGTCGTCCAAAGAAGGAAATACCGGGAAAGAAGTACCCTGCATTGTTTGTTATGCACGGAATGGGAAGTAATGAACAAAATATGTTGTCATTGGTTGAGGATCTAGAGGATTTCTTCTATATCTTTAGTATTAGGGGACATCTCTCCCAGGGGCCAGGATTTGCTTACTTCACTATCCAAGGATTTGGAAAACCACATCGTGAAGCATTCGATGAAGGAATAAATAAATTAACTACCTTTATTGATTATGCTTCTGAAAAGTATTCACTGGATTTAAGGCAAGTATACGTGCTAGGTTTTAGCCAGGGGGCGATTCTTTCGATGTCCTTAGCACTAACCCTTGGTACAAAAATTAAGGGTGTTGTAGCTCTAAGCGGATATATTCCGATGTTTGTCAAGGAAGAATACAATATTAATCCTAGCAATCATTTATCAGTGTTTATCTCACATGGTGAATTTGATCAGGTCCTGCCATATGAATGGGGAAAAGAAAATGCCGAGTATTTTCATAAGTTGAACATCCCGGTGACTTTTAAAACGTATCCAGAAGGACATTCAGTATCTGAAGAAAATCTTCAAGATTTCCAAGCTTGGATTTTGAATGACTTACAAAGATAAACAATCCTTAAATTAAATCACAAAAAATATGGAGGAAACTAAAATGCTGCCATCTTTATTTATTGCTCATGGTTCACCATTACTTGCAATCGAGAATAATGAGTATACGAAGTTTTTAACAAAATTGGGACAAACCTTGCCAAAACCAAAGGCTGTTATTTTATTTTCAGCACATTGGGAGTCTAAAATCCAAAAGGTGAGCAATGTTGACCAATATCGTACGATTTATGATTTCGGAGGATTTGATGAAGCACTATATAGAATTGAATACCCTGCCAAAGGAGATAACCAGATTGCAAAAGAAATAGAGGATTTATTCACGAACAATGGAGTATCCTTTGCAAGTGAAACACAGCGTGGTCTTGATCATGGTGCATGGATTGTCCTTCGCTTGCTTTATCCAAATGCAGATATTCCAGTTATTTCTATGTCGGTCAATTCTAATCTTACGCCAGAGGAGCAATATAAAATTGGAAAAGCTTTATCGGTATTAAGAGCGAATGACATTTTAATTATTGCCAGTGGAGGAACTGTGCATAACCTAGCGGCTTTGAAATGGTCTGACAATGGGCAAGTGGACTCATGGGCACTTGAATTTGATGATTGGTTAGCACATCATTTAGATAAATGGGATTTACCTTCACTATTTAAATATGACTCACTTGCACCAAATGCAGAATTTGCGGTACCTCCCTATGGGAAAGAACACTTTATTCCGATTTTTTACGCGATGGGTGCTGCAGACAATCATCAAAAAGCAACATTACTTCATCGCAGTTTCCGATATGGAAACCTAAGTCACAGTGTATGGCAGTTTGAGTGATATGATGGAGGGCGAGTTCTATCATATAGGTACTAGGTTTGTGAATGCTAGATAATGATCGGGAGAGGTATATCGGGGCAGCTATTTTTCAAAATAGCTGCCCTTCTGATATTTTGTAAGTAAATTAATTTACGCCAATTCCTGCAAGATCGCATGTCTTGTCGTTGCTTACATAAACACGAGGAACTCTTTTTCCAATTAAACAAACAACTTCGTAATTGATGGTACCCATTAACTGGGCAATTTGATCCACTGACTGAAAAGAGGAGAGGCTGTGTCCAAATATGGTTACTTCATCGCCAACATGACAATGATCTATATCCGTTACATCAATCATCGTTTGGTCCATACAAATCCGGCCGGTAATAGGAGAAAATTGACCAAGGACTAAAACTTCCCCATGATTCGATAAAAGGCGAGATAGTCCATCAGCATACCCGAGCGGGAGAGTAGCGATGATACTTTCTCTGTCTGGCTTCCAGGTACACCCATAGCTAATCGGTTGAGAGACAGATACCATTTTTAGAGCAGCTATTTTCGTTTTTAAACTCATTGCTTGTTTCAACTGAAGTAGGTGATTTTTTAAAGAAGAATCTGGATACATACCATATAAGGCAACGCCGACGCGAACCATGTCCAGATGCATTTCCGGGTATTTCATCGTTGCGGCACTATTACAGCAATGTTTTAAGGGTACATGGATATCATTGTTTGCTAAATATTCCACTACCGATTGAAACCTTTTGAACTGAGAATTGGTATAGGTGGTATCCTCACCATCTGCATGGGCAAAATGAGTAAATATCCCTTCAAGGAACACCTGTGGTGCCGCGCTTGCTTTTTTAGCAAGAATCAGTGCATCTTCGTGAGAAAAAACGCCAATCCTAGACATGCCTGAATCAATTTTTAAATGAATCCTGGCAGTTTTTCCTAAGATAGACGATTGGACAATGATTTCATCGAGAACCTCATGATCGAATACGGTAATGGTGATATTTTTTAAGATAGCCACTTTAATTGAACGTGTTGGTGTATACCCAAGTATGAGAATGGGTTCCAATATCCCGTCTTCTCTTAATTGTAGTGCTTCGTCTAAAAGGGCAACCCCTAAGTAGTCTGCTCCTGCATCAATAGCAGCCGTAGCAATTTCCACTCCTCCGTGTCCATACCCATCTGCTTTAACCACTGCCATTATTTTTGAATCAGGATGTACAAACTGTCTAAATTGCAAGAAATTATCTCTGATCTTTTCGAGTGAAATTTCTACCCATGTATCGCGGTAGCTAAACTGACTCATATAATCCATCCCCTTTGACGACAAAAATCCCCTCAAGATAGTTCTTGAGGGGAAAAGAGTAGACTGTTAAACAGCAGCAAGTTCTTTTTCTAATGCTTTTTCTACTGTTACATAATCATAACCAAGATCTTTTGCTACTGCTTCATAAGTGATTTCACCGTTGGCTACGTTAACGCCAAGCAATAAAGCAGCATTTTCAGAGATGGCTTTGAAAACCCCTTTATTTGCAATTTGCAATGCATAAGGAACCGTAACATTTGTTAATGCAATTGTTGAAGTTCTTGGAACGGCACCAGGCATATTAGCAACAGAATAGTGGACAACACCATGTTTGACAAATGTAGGATTATCATGAGTTGTGATGTGATCACATGTTTCAACAATTCCACCTTGGTCGATAGCAACGTCGACAATGACAGAACCAGGCTTCATTGATTTAACCATCTCTTCTTTAACTAATTTAGGTGCTTTAGCACCAGGAATCAAAACAGCACCGATTAAAAGATCAGCCTCTGCCACCGCTTCTGCGATGTTCATAGGATTAGACATTAATGTTTTGATTTGATTTCCGAAAATATCGTCAAGCTGGCGTAAGCGGTCAGCACTTAAGTCGATGATTGTCACGTCAGCACCTAAACCGATGGCCATTTTAGCTGCGTTTGTACCAACAATTCCACCACCGATGATGGTAACCTTACCGCGGTTTACCCCAGGGACACCTGCGAGCAGGATTCCTTGGCCACCGTTATTTTTTTGCAAGAACTGAGCACCAATTTGGGCTGCCATCCGTCCAGCAACTTCACTCATAGGGGTGAGAAGTGGAAGAGTTCTGTTAACTGCCACAGTTTCATAAGCAACTGCGATAACACCTTTTTCCTTTAATGCCAGTGCAAGCGCTGGCTCAGCTGCTAGGTGTAAGTAGGTAAATAGAATTAAACCTGAACGGAAGTATTGATACTCACTTGAAAGAGGCTCTTTTACTTTCATAATCATATCTGATTTAGCCCATACATTTTCTGCATTGTCAATAATCTCTGCACCAGCTTTTACATAATCCTCATTCGTGAAACCGCTTCCAATTCCGGCGTCTTTTTCTACTAATACATTATGACCGGCAGTCAAGAATGAAACGACACCTGCAGGCGTAAGAGCAACGCGATTTTCATTGTTTTTAATTTCTTTAGGTACACCAATAAACATTCTAATTCATCCCCTTAATGCTTAAAGTAATTTTGCTATGCCTAAGTATAAAAGGTTTGCCAACGAATTTCTTTGTTTATAAAGGAGAAAGATTAGTAATGTTTTTGGGGATTTTCACAAAATGTTCAAATCCCCTGGTATTTTTTCAGCTTTAAATCGAGGTAGAGCAGCATTTTTTGATTTGGATCCTTGAAATCCACTTCACCAATCTCAGCAATTCTCTTTAACCGATAATTTAACGTGTTGGCGTGGACATTTAATTCTTTGGCGGTATCATTTATATTATTGTCTTTTGTTAAAAATATTTCTAATGTCTCGACGAGATTGCTGTTATGCTTTTGATCATATTCTTCAAGCATTTTCAGTGAAGGGTTTTCATATGTTTCATTCTTTCTTTTTTCTAAAAGCAGGTCAAAAAGTTGATATATTCCTAATTTTGTGTAATTGTGAATGGTTTTTGTTTCTAAGGGGAACTTTTCCTTTATCGATAATACTGCCAATGTTTCTTTATAGGCTTTACTGATTTTTTGGTAATTATCATAAATTCCGCTGTAGGCAGGACTGATATCCATTACACCGTAACGTTCCATTGTTTTTGACATAAATGTTTGAACAAAATGGTTTATTTCATTGAGTGGGTTCTCCATATTTGTTCCAGATACGAGCAGAATAAGCTGGTTGCAGTCGATTGTATAGAGCATGATTTGGATGCGCTGGGTAGTTTTCAATATATAAGAGATATTTTGCTCATCTTTGTCGGTGATGTTCTTTTGAAACTGAAAAACAAGAACGGCAAAAGAGGAGGCTGGCGTTATCTGCATTGTTTGGAAATGCTCCATTATTTCTTCCCGATCCTCTATATGGCCTGTTAACAATTTCCAAAAAAATTCTTGAAATCGCTCTTCCTTCTTGTTTTTTCGAGTTTGCAGTTGTAAAAGCTTGTTTTTTGCCGTGTTTGCTGCTTTTTTTAATAAATTGAAATCTTCTTCATTTAATAATTTATCAATTTCCAAAGCCCAAATAAATCCTAACACCTCTTCATCCTTCCAAATGGAGATGGCGACTCGATGGCTTAGCCCAATATCATCCATGCTCTTAACATGAATAGGCTCCTTCGTTTTTAATAAAGCTGGTATCGTTCCTTCTTTCCATAATTGATTGATGACTTTTTCCGGTACTCTGCGGCCGATAATAGTTGAAATTCTTGCGGGATCCGTTCGCTCATCATGGGTGCTATAGGCTAGAAGCCGGTGGTTTGAATCCTCAATTGTAATGGGGCATTTTAATACTTGACTAATTAGGTCTGCAAAATCATCCAAACTATCAATTGCGGTTTTAAAAGGATCAGGTAGTCTAGTATTCAAAATATTGACCTCCATTTAATGAATGAATATTTGTGTTGTGTTTTTTAGTGTTTGTTTAATTTTACAAAAAAAAAGATAGAATTTCATTTATTTATACAAAAGAAATTGTACACAATAATGTTAAAATAACTTCAGGCAAAATTCAAAAAAGTAATTATTGCAAATATTATCTTTCTTGAAAGCGCTACCAATCTAAAAGAGGAGGACGAAGAATTTTTATTACTTTTCCTAATAATGGGTATACCGCTTGATGTAGTTGATTTATTGTTATGTTTAATAAAAACCCTTACAAAAGAATACTTGATTTTTCGGAAGGAAAAACTTCTTTTAAGAAAAACTCTTTAAAACGAAAAATAACTTTATTTCTATTCTAAAGAAGGGATATTATTAATAAGAGCAAAATGGGATGATTGAGAAATTAGAAATTATTAATCAGGGGGAGATTAATATATGAATCAAAACAATCACGGGAAAGAACTTCATCGCGGCTTGGAGGAAAGGCATATAACTTTAATGTCCTTAGGGGCTGCTATCGGGGTCGGGCTATTTCTCGGTTCTGCAAAAGCAATTGAAATGGCTGGTCCGGGAATTATTTTTGGATATGCATTTGCTGGACTTATCATGTTTTTTATTATGCGGGCACTTGGAGAAATGGCTATTCAAAAGCCTGTCGCTGGTTCATTTAGTAAGTATGCACGTGATTATCTAGGGCCGCTTGCAGGATATATAACAGGCTGGAACTATTGGTTTTTGTGGGTCGTTACTTGTATGGCAGAAATTACAGCTGTAGGGATATACATGGAATATTGGTATCCTGATGTACCTCGCTGGATCTGGGCTCTTGCTGCCCTTGTCATCATGGCGACAGTCAATTTCCTTGCAGTAAAAGCCTACGGAGAATTAGAATTTTGGTTTGCTCTAATAAAAATTGTAACGATTATTGCCATGATTGCAGTAGGTGCAGGAATGATTATCTTTGGATTCGGTAATGGCGGTATTGCAACTGGGATTCGTAATTTATGGGCGCATGGTGGTTTGTTCCCTAATGGAATTAAAGGTGTTTTATTGTCATTGCAAATGGTAATGTTTGCTTATCTTGGGATTGAAATGATTGGGGTTACAGCAGGTGAGGTTAAAAATCCAGAAAAATCCCTTTCAAGGGCAATTGATACTGTTTTCTGGCGTATTCTTATTTTTTACGTAGGTGCCTTGTTTGTGATTATGTCCATTTATCCTTGGGAGGAAATTGGCACTAAAGGAAGTCCTTTTGTCCTCACCTTTGAAAAAATTGGTATCCCAGGTGCGGCGGGAATTATTAATTTCGTAGTACTTACGGCTGCTCTTTCATCATGTAATAGTGGGATTTTTAGTACGGCTCGAATGCTATTTAACCTAGCTGAGCATGGAGAGGCACCACCGAGTTTTGGAAAAGTGACAAAAAGCGGTGTGCCAGGGATAGCGGTTTTAGCATCTGGAGGAGCTCTGTTAATTGGAGTTGTCTTAAATTATATTGTTCCTGCTAAAGTTTTTACTTGGGTAACAAGCATCGCAACATTCGGAGCAATTTGGACTTGGGGTGTCATTCTGTTATCGCAAATTCGTTATCGTAAATCATTAGATCCGGGAGAGTCGAAAGCATTGAAATATAAGATGCCGTTATTCCCATATACTTCTTATATTGCCTTAGCTTTTTTAGTATTTGTTATTGGTCTTATGGCTTATAATCCGGATACAAGAATTGCGCTATATATTGGTCCATTCTTCCTAGTCTTCTTAGTCGCTGTTTACTATATAAAAGGTTTTCATAAAAGAGAAACCAGCCAATCAAAAGGTATTAAACGTATTAGTTAAAAATACTCGGGGACCAGAAATGGGTCTCCTTTTTATTTTGATTTTTCAATTAGCCCCATCGCTTAGATTTTTCATTTTTCCACATACTAATAGGGTATAAATAAGGAGGGTTCGTTGAGATGAAAAAAATAGCAGCATTGATAACAGCAGCTGTCTTAGCACTTTCTCTTTCCGCTATTAGTGCCTGCGCACAAACCGGGACAAGTACACCCGCAAGCTTGGCAGAACAAAACACAATGTCTGTTCTCTGGTTTCAAACATCAGGCGAAGCGAAAGCTTTGTTTTATCAGGGCTACAACATTGGAAAAATGAGATTAGATGAAATCTTGAATAAAAAGGTGATGAAAAAAGGCTTAAAACCAGCAATTGTCCTTGATTTAGACGAGACTGTAATCGATAATAGCCCGCTATTTGCAGGGAAAATAGTGTCAAGGGAGGGCTTTCCATTAAATTGGAGTTTGTGGGTTGATAGGGCAGAGGCAAAGGCACTCCCAGGGGCCATTGAATTTTTAAAGTACGCCGATTCAAAGGGTGTGGCTATTTTCTACATTTCCAACCGAAAAGAAACTAAAAAAGCAGTAACCATAAAAAATTTACTAGCAGTTGGTGCACCACAGGCTGATGCAGATCATGTGTTTTTGAAGCAAAAAGGTGAAAGAGGAAAAGAAGACAGACGTGGGCAAGTAGCTAGAACCCATGAGGTTGTTCTATTGTTTGGAGATAATCTTGGTGATTTCAGTGGATTTGACGAGTTGACGGTATCTGGAAGGATAGGAGCGGTAAATAAACAAAAAGAGGAATTTGGCAGAAAACTAATTGTCTTCCCTAACCCGATGTATGGGGATTGGGAAGGGGCGATTTATCATTACGATTCCATAAAGTCCATTGATGAAAGATTGAAGCTTAGGAAAAATAGCTTACAGCCATTTCAACCATAATCAGATATGCTGCCGCCTAATAATTGGCTGGCAGTATTTTTTTCTCAAAAATAGGTGGGAGAATATTTTTTACTTAATACCAAATTTTTCGTTGGACGAAATAAAAGAATCCGAGTATAGTAGTCAACATGAGTTTTAGTTATTAGGAGGACTACTATGTTTGGTATCTCATTGCCACAGTCATTTTTACAGATGAATACCATCTTTATCTCTATCCTTATTGAAGCATTACCATTTGTGACTCTCGGGGTTTTAATCTCGGGAATCATTCAAATATTTGTGACAGAAGAAATGATAGCGAAGATTATGCCTAAAAATCCAATTCTTGCGGTCATTTTTGCGAGCTTTTTAGGTATTCTATTTCCTTCCTGTGAATGTGGAATAGTTCCGATTGTCAGCAGGCTTGTATCCAAAGGAGTGCCGATTTCAGCTGGTATTGCCTTTATGTTAACTGCTCCAATCATTAATCCAGTAGTTTTATTTGCTACGTATATCGCCTTCGGAAGTGATTGGAAAATGCCACTGTACCGTGCACTTGGTGCAATCGTTGTTGCACTTGCAGTTGGAATATTAATTGCTTATCGGTATAAAGGGAATCCGTTCAAAGAAAATCATCATCATGATCATCATCATCATGAAAAAACAACGGTTTGGAAGAAAGTGAAACAGACACTTGAACATGCTGTTGAAGAATTTTTCTCGATGGGCAAGTATTTAATTATCGGGTCACTAATTGCTGCAGCTGTACAGACCTATATTAAAACAGCTACACTTGTTTCAATAGGACATGGACCGGCCTCGTCATCAATCGTGATGATGGCACTGTCATTTATTCTATCATTATGTTCTGAAGCGGATGCCTTTATTGCTTCGTCGTTTAGAACAACGTTTTCTACTGGTTCACTGTTAGCCTTTTTAGTGTTTGGCCCAATGGTGGATATTAAGAATTTAATGATGATGCTGGCAACATTTAAAAAACGACTTGTATTTATGATTGTTGCTTCCGTTTTTGCAGTTGTCTTTGTCTACTCTTTGTTGTTTTAAGGAGTTGTAAATATGATAAGAAGTTTGATACTCATTGGCTTTACTTACTTACTGTTTCATCTTCATCTTTCCGGAGATATTAATAAATATATTAACATGAAATACTCTTATCTTTCAGCAGCTGCTGGCTATGGGTTATTAGTTTTAACCATTGTTCAAATTTTGATGCTGAATAAAGAGCAATCAAAAGATTTAGACTGCGATCATGAGCATTGCGGCCATAATCATGCGAAAGAGGATAAGTGGTATAAAAAGCTTTTCATCTATCCGATTTTCGCTTTTCCAATAATCTCAGGTTTGTTTTTTCCAATCGCCACGCTTGATTCAAATATTGTTAAGGCAAAGGGATTCCACTTTCCGATTTACGATGAAGGAAAAGGGGACTCTTTTATGCAGCAGCAATTCCTGCGTCCTGATACAAGTGTTTATTATGGGAAAGACGATTATGATGCTTTAATGAAGAAAGAAAAGAAAAAATACGTTCAACAAAAAACCATAATCTTAAATGATAAGAATTATTTAAAAGGAATGGAAACTATTTATAACTTTCCTGGAGATTTTTTAGATAAAGATTTTGAATTTAAAGGTTTTGTTTTTAATGATGCTGAAACAATTGATAAAAACCAACTGTTTGTATTTCGTTTTGGCGTAATTCATTGTATTGCAGACTCCGGGGTCTTTGGTATGCTTGTTGACATGCCTGAAGGAATAAAATTGAAAAATGATGAATGGATAACGGTAAAAGGAAAAATTTCGACCATTTATTATCAGCCATTTAAAACGAATATCCCTTATTTAAAGGTTGAGAAATGGACGAAAACAACTGCCCCTAAGGAACAGTATGTGTATAGAGGGTATTAGAAAAGCCCAAGCGCCTTGGCGCTGTAGCCGGACATTTCTAAAAGTGAAAAGATATTAATTTTGATCCTATAAAAGAAGACGCCAAATTATGGCGTCTTTTTCTGAATGAACACAAGTAATTCCAAACTATTTGTTTTTACAATTTTTTAAGACGTTGATGGCAAAGAGGATGATACCTAAAACCATTAGTGTGCCACCTGTAGCAACTGCCGGTTCTGCTTTTTCTGTCCCTGATACTAAAAATGCAAGACCGATCATCATAATTGGCAGAGAAATATTATGAATCCAGAAGTGTACCTTGGCTAATGTGGTTTTTTCTGCACTTGGAAAAGCGACATAAATCAGACCTGCTAATGCCATTGACATCCATCCTAATAAATTAATATGAACGTGTACAGAAGTGAAAGTGAATTTCTGGGTCATCGACATGTACATACCAATGCAAACCCCAATGACAAAATACACAACAGAGATTTTAATAAACTTTAATCCCATTTTCCTACCCCCTTTTTCACTTGAAAATAGTGACTACAGTACTAAATATGTAGGCCTATATTGAAAAAGAACTTTCCTTTTTTCAGGACAAGGAAATTTTTTTTTTGGATTTTTGGGTGAAAAATATAAAAAAACACCTTGAAATCAAGGTGCTCAAAAATGTCTTTTGTTAAAATAACGCCTTTATTCCTACTAATACAAGGCCAATCAAAAATCCGCAAACAGCACCGTTTACGCGAATCCACTGCAAATCTTTCCCGACATTTGTTTCAATCATGTGAATAAGTGTTTTATTATCAAGTTTTTCTAAATTTTCCTCAACAAGTTTTCCTATTTTTGAATGATTTCGATCAACAAAGATGGAAATTTGTTTCTTAATCCATAATTCCAGCTGATTTATTTTTTCTGGATTTTCTTGTATTTCATCCAGATTTTTCGTAATTAATGGAAGCAGATATTCATCATAGAAATTAGGCTGTTCCACGAAATTATAGGCTTTTTGCTGTATTTCCGTTAAAAATTCGATAATTTTCTCTTCAGGTTTCCATTTTTCAATGATTTGTGTTTTAAACAGATTAAGTTCTTCATAAAACTTGTCATCGCTTTTAATATTTTGCAGTTTGTTATGAATGTGGATTAATAAGGTTTGTCTATTTTGATTAATAGGATCACGATAACTATCAACGCCTTTAAGAATGAGGCTCTGAATAATATTCCCTAATTTTTCCTCATTGACAAGGTTGCTAAATGATCTTAAAGCAAACTGCATAATACCATCTGCCTTAATATTTTCAATCATATTTAGGGCCATCCCGCCCAGCTTATATTTTGTACTGTCCTTTTTAGCCCATTCATCAATTTCTTTAAGGACGAAATCCAGTGTCTTATCATCGTATTTCCGAATGGTAATTTGATCGATGAGCAAGGGAAGATAGTATTTTAATTCCCAATCGTTTAGTTGAGTTTTTAGCTCTCGTTCAACAATGGGGGCTATTTTTTTTATCTCAATCCTATTTATTAAATGTTGAATAAGGGTGATGAGCTTTTCCTTTACTGGCTGAGCGTGCAATTCCTTATTTACGACTGAAAACAGTTTTTCCGTGAAATGGAAAGTATCTATTTTATTGCGAATACTCTCCTTCGTTAGCCAGTCATTTTCTAACATCGAAATAATTTTAGCAATAATCTTTTCCCTGTTTTTAGGCAAAATGGCTGTGTGGGGAATTGGAAGACCTAGTGGATGGCGGAATAAGGCTGTTACGGCAAACCAGTCAGCAAGCCCCCCAACAAGTCCTGCTTCAAATCCTCCCTGGAGAATGATTCGCCATACTGATGGCGGTAATGGAATTGTGGCTAAAAATCCAGCTGCCATTACAATAAGAGAAATAGTCGCTAAATGCTGCGTTTTGCTTTTCCGATTTAACATCTTTGAAACCCCTCGTTTTATATAAATATTGTTGTCTATTGATATTATCTCATTTTAACAAAAAATAAAGCAATTTATAAAACATATATAGGAATAAAACATTGGCATGTTCCCAATTTAGGTTTGATTAAGCTGAAAAAGAAGGATCTTTCACTTGGAAGATCCTTCTCTCTTTCAAATATAATAAAGTGATTTAAGCTACTAATCGCTCTATTAACCATATACCACCTAAAAGAAAGGCAATAATTGAAACAAAAACAATAGCCTTCCTAGAGTACTTCGATCGATATAATAAAGATAAAAGCGGTAAAAGTAGAATGACGATTGCAAGTTGGATGATTTCAATCCCTATATTAAAACTAGCTAAATCGATTGCTAACGCACTTTTTGGGATATTCATTTCTTTTAAAATATCTGCAAAGCCCATCCCGTGAATAAGCCCGAAAAGAAACGTTATGGCCCAACGATAGCTAACCTTTTTCCGAAAAATATTTTCCAAAGCTACATAACAAATACTTAATGCTATTGCAGGTTCTACAAAACTTGAAGGTAGGTTAATGATGCCTAATACAGTCAATGTTAATGTAATGCTGTGAGCTATCGTAAAAGCAGTAACCGTTGCCGCGATTTCCTTGAATGTTTGTCTAGCGATTAGAAGTGCAAGTAAAAATAATAAATGATCATATCCTGTGAGAATATGATTCATCCCAAGTTTCAAAAATGAAAACCATGAAGATGAGGTAGTAGTTTTAACGGGAGAACCTTGTTCAGTTTGTTTTTGTTCAGGATTCGGCTGGACAGTTTGTTCTTCTCCGGATTGTTGCTCTTGCTGAACTTCCGTTATCAACATCGTCCAAGTCCGACTTTTCCCTTCTAAAATGGCTTCACTCGTTTGTCCCATATAAGATGCTGAGATTAAATCGACATAATTGGTTCCGGTATCATTGAAATAAAACCCATCATTATAAACAAATGTGTCGCCAGGCAAAAACGCTGGGAATGTCATCGTGATTGAAAGAAATTCTTTATTTTCCTTTTTGACAATCTTCATTTTCTCGATGGTGGGTGTTTGTTCCGTGTTCCCCTTATCAAGTGTAAGACCTTCGGTAATTAATTCCTCTAGATGATGTTCTTCTTTTTTAATTTCTGATGGTTCAAGAATCCAGTTTTTATTTTTATCAATTTTTGGTTGTAACTCTAATATCGATAAAGTATCAATCGAAAATACAATTTCTGTTTTTTTATTATCCATTGTTATATTTGTATAACTAGCACTATAAGCATGTGCAGAAGTGTTCATAGGAAAAGAAACAATCGAAAAGAGTAAAAAAGATAGTAATATCAAGGTTAGAGGTCTGACATTCAACCTTTGTCGAAATTTGTTGGAATATAACAAGTAATTAATCCTCCTTAAATTATTATACTAAAATAATTTCCTGAATATACCAAATGAAAGCGTAAACTAATTCATCCTTTATATAATCATATTTTGCACGTATTTGTATATATTTAATATAAATTATTTCAATATTTATATAATAATTTACATAAAATTTATATCTTTGAGTCTGAAAATTTTGTAGAATGATAGTGTGACAAAAATTACATCATGACAGGTAGAAGTACCTAGCGTTATGTGAAAAAACAAATTGGAAAAGGGTGGTAGATGAATGAACTTTACTAATCGAAGGTTCAAGCGTATGACAAGCATGTTCATGACAGCTCTACTTTTGATCAGCACATTTTTGCCAAGTGGTTTAATTGGCAAGGCTCACGCGGAGCAGGCTGATCATATTGTAATTAGTCAGGTCTATGGTGCTGGAGGAAATGCAAATTCTGTCTATAAATATGACTTTATTGAACTCTATAACCCAACTAGTAGTCCTATCTCATTAGAAGGTTGGTCAGTTCAATATGCTTCTAAGGCAGGTACTTTTTCAACAGCTCCATCAGCAACAACAAATTTATCAGGTACTATCCCAGCAAATGGATATTATTTGATTCAAGAAGCAGCAGGTGCTGGTACACAGCCCGCATTACCTATTCCGGCAGATGTAACTGGATCCATTGCTATGTCAGGAACTGATGCAAAAGTTGCCTTGGTTCATGGACTAGATGCTATTACAGATAAAAGAGATTCCAAAGTTGTGGATTTTGTTGGATACGGAGCTGCAAATGAATTTGAAGGTTCTGGATCTGTAAAGATTTCTTCAAATGATAAAAGTGGGCAGCGTAGACCTTATGCAAACGTAGACCCAGCTCCTGGCAAAGGAAATGCTTGGGATACTGATGACAACACAGCAGACTTCTATGTAGGAGCAGTTGCTGCACCAAGAAACACTGCAATCGCACCTGAAAAACCAATGGTTCCAGTTACTAGCTTGCAACCAAAAGGAACTAATATTCAATTTACTCAAGACAGCAATAATATAAAAGTAATCGGTCAAGCTGATGCAGTTGAACCTGGCTCTACTATTAATATTTATGAAACCGCCTCCAAGGGTGCAGCCCTTGCAACTGGCACTGCTAATAGTAATGGTTCATTTACCATTAGTTTTACGGCTGATAAAGCATTACCATCCGTATATGTTTCAGCAAAACAAGATGGTTTGGATGAAAGTGCAGCAATTCAAATTAACTTAGCGACTGCAAGTATGTCAGTCGTTCAATCAAAACTAAGCTATGTAGTCAATAACGGGGTCGGTACATTAATTGGCGGTGCAGGTACTGCAGCGGCAAATGCAATCATTAATGTTTATCCAAATGACAAAGCAAATGCTAGTGAACGATTAGTAACAAATGAAGTAAAAGCAGGAACATCTGGAGATTTTACGACAACGATTAATAACGCTCCTGACACAGTATATGTGACACAAATGACAACTAGCAGTAAAGGAATCATGTTAGAAAGTGTTCCTGTATCGGTTACCAAAGCTGATACAACTGTGATTTCAAAGCTTGCTGAAGTTCGTGCGTCTGATGCAAAAGGACAGCCGGTAAACCTAAACAAGTTCTTTACGGTTGAAGGTGTTGTAACAGTAGACAACCAAATCCTTGGGACACAGAAACAAAATTTCTTTATTCAAGATGATACAGCTGGAATCAACATCTTTGGTTCAATAGAAACACCATTTAAGACTGTTAAAGGTGATAAAGTTCGGGTTACCGGTAAAATTTTATTTTACAATGGTTTAACAGAATTGGAAGCTACTTCTATCGAGAGAATTAGTGAAGGTAATACAATACCAGAAGCAAAAACTCTTACAATTAATGATTTAAATACGTTTACAGTGGCAGAGCCATTGGAAGGCAGTCTAGTAACTGTAACTGGTAAGGTTTCAGCAACTACAGCTACTGCTCCAAACTGGAATGTCACGTTTGTTGACGAAAACAATAAAGCTACACTATTGAGAGTTATGGCACCAACTGGAATTAAGCCTGATACCGACCTTGTGACGGGTAAAAGTTATACAGTTACAGGTGTATTAGGTCAGTATACAAAAAATACTTCAGCAACAGGTGAGTATCAGGTATTCCCACGTGATACTAAGGATATTGCACCAATTCTAGGTATCACTCACACAGCATTAATAAATGTTTACAAAGACGCAAATGTAGAATTTGAAGCAAATGCAGATGGGGCAGAAACAGTTACAGTTTACTACAGAGCAACTGGAACTCCTGAATATACTGCATTACCAATGGTTAAAGGCAGCGAAGGCCGTTATACGGTAACATTGCCAGCAGCCAATGTACCTCAAAATGGCTTCGAATATTATATTGAAGCAAAAGCTGGAGAGAAAGTAAAATCAGCTGGTACTAGTGCTGCACCATATGCAGTAGCGGTAATTGCTGACACTGTTGGTCCAGAAATTAGTGGTGAGACACCACAAAATGATACAAAAGTAGAAAGCCCACGACCTGAGATTTCTGCTCTAATTAACGACCCAAGTGGTGTTGATGAAACCACTGTACAAATGTGGCTGGATGGTCAAGAACTAAAAGCACCAGAGGCATCCATTAGCAAAACACAAGTAAAATACACACCTGGAGCAGACCTTGCACTTGGAAAGCACATTGTAAAGGTTTCTGCAAAAGATGTAAAAGGTAACCCAAGCGAGAAACAATGGACATTTGAAGTCGTTCCACGTTTTACAGGTGGACATCATTACCGTGGTACAACACACAACCACACCAACATTTCACATGATGGAGCAGGTAATCCTGAGGATGCTTTAAAGGCAGGTAAAGCTCATCATTACGACTGGTTTGCGTTCTCAGACCATTCACATGATATCGACCCTGAAAAATTAGGAACAGATACTGTAGAACGTAAAACAACCTCTGGTGCAACTGTGCCAGAACGTTCTGGTGGATCACAATGGCAATTAACAAAAGACCTTGCCAAACAATACACTAAAAGTGATTATGTCGTATTCCCTGCATTTGAAATGACCTCTACTACATGGGGACACTCAAATATCTTTGGTTCAAATAATTTTATCGACCGAAATATTAATGGGAAGCAATATCAAGACTTAAGCCAATATTATGCATGGGTAATGACATACGATGACATCGTGGGTCAATTTAACCACCCAGATATGTCTGCTAATGCTTTTAACAACTTCAAACCGTACAATAAAGATGTAGATAAATTATTTACGATGTTAGAAGTTGGGAATGGTTCTGGACACTATGGATATGCAAATGCTGAAGGTAAATTCTTCTCGGCATTGGATTTAGGCTGGCATGTAGCTCCAACTTATGGTGAAGACAACCATGAAGGAACATGGGGCCAAGTCAATGCGCGTACAGTTATCGTTGCAGACGGCCTTTCTCAAGCTTCCCTACTTCACTCTATGCGTAATATGCGCGTGTACATGGAAGAGGATCCAAACTTTACGTTGGATGTTTTAGCAAATGGCTATTATATGGGTTCCACTGTTGATAGCAAGACATTAAGTTTTGACATTAAAGGAAGCGACCTTGTAGCCGAAGCACATAATGATAGCGACTATAAATATCTTCCGACTTCTTATAAATCAGATGATAGAATTGCTAAAGTTGAATTAATTTCAAATGGTGGAAAAGTAGTGGATTCTATTTCTCCAATGGAAAAAGACTTCACATGGAAACCATCATACACGGTAAAGGGCGGGCAGCAATGGTTTGTCGTTAAAGTTACCCAAATGGATGGCGAACGCATTTATTCTTCACCAATCTGGTCAAAAGAAGAATCTGTCGATGTAAAAGTTAACGATATTAGTATTGATGGTGGCGTTATTATTGGAGGAAACCCTTCTAAATTAACGGCAACAGTTGCTAATAACGGTACTGAAGTCATTAAAAACCTTAAGGTAGATTTCTATTACGATGAAGTAAAACCTGAGAATTTTATCGGAACAAATAACATCTCATCTATTTTAACGAAGAGCTCAGCATCAGCAACAGCAACATGGGCAAGCCCAATAAAAGGCGACCATCAGATAATTGTAGTTGTGACCTCAAATGATGGACTTGACCTTGGTGATGTGAAGTATATGTTACCGGTAAAAATTAAAGAACCACTCGGAATTAATGTAGTAATCGATGCTGCTCACGGCAATGAAAATTCAAGTGGTGACAGTGGTACGTATAAAGATAACTTAAAAGCCTTCACACTTCTTCTTCAAAAAGAAGGATACACTGTAACTGAAAATAAAGTAGCATTTACAGATGAAGTGTTAAGCAATGTAAAAGTATTAGTGTTAACACATGCGAGAACAGCATTAACAGCTAGTGAACGAGATGCCGTTTCTAAATTCGTGAAAAATGGCGGTTCCTTATTAATGGCTGGAAAAAGCAATAACAGCACAGACCCTACCATTAATAACGCCCTACTAACTGATATTGGCTCAGCTATCCGAATGGGGAACGATGGAGTATTTGATGATAGCAAGACTGGAAACTTCTGGAGCGATCCAAAGGTAAGTCCTTTTGCAGTCAGAGTACGTCCAGGATTAGTATCAAATTATATTACTGATCGCGTATCATTTGTTGATTACTATAGCGGAACAAGCTTGTCAGGAGCTGATAATCAGCCATTAACACAAAGCGGTAAGGTTACGATCCTAGCAAAAGGTAATGAAACCACATACCAAGGTCATATTCTAGGCGGCTACACGTATGATGCTGTTTCCGATGAGACGGGCGGATCAGCGATTCCGTTAATCGCGTCAGAGGAAATTGGTGAAAAAGGACGTATAGTCGTTTCTGGTATGAACATCTTTAATGACAAACAAATGGATGAATCCTTTGAACCAAAAGGAAACGATGAATTATCACTAAATACGATAAATTGGTTAGCAAATCGTGAAACAAAGGTTTCAAAGATTGCTGATATTAGAAAATTAGCGGATGAAACAGATGTTGTTGTGGAAGGAACAGTTACAACTGGAGCAGGAGTATTCTTCGATGCCTTCAACCTACAGGATGAAACTGGCGGTATCATGGCATTCCAAGAAGTTCCAGATGGGTCTTTAAAAGCAGGCGATAAAGTCCGTGTTTATGGTCATATGAAGACTTTTGATAATAACAAAGAATTAGAGTTTACTAATTTCTCTAAAGATGTTATTAAAATCGGTACTGGTGAACCTCTTCAACCAAAAGTTGTTCCAACTGGTGAAGCAACCTCTGCTACCAACCAAGGACTTCTTGTTAAGGTAAAAGGAACTGTAGTATCCAAGTTCGATGAAAATTCCTACGTCATCAATGATGGTTCTGGTAATGTATTAGTGTTTACGGATGGTTATATCGTGAACCAAAGCAATGTTCCTGTACCAGTTCTTAAAAAGGGTGACACTCTAGAAGCAGTTGGACTTTCAGGTGCTTTTTCACAGGGTGAGAGAATCCGTGTCAGAGATACTAGAGAATTAAAAGGAACTGAAGTAGCCGATACAACAGCCCCAGTTGCACCGGTAGTAAATGGTGTAACCGATGCAGATGTAGTCATCAAAGGTACAACAGAAGCAGGAGCAACCGTTGTAGCTAAGGTAGACGGTAAAGAAATCGGTAAAGCAACAGCTGATAAAGATGGTAAATTTGAAATCACCATTGCTAAACAAGCAGCAGGCGTGAAAATTACTGTAACTGTAGCTGATGCAGCAGGTAATGTAAGTCCAGCAACAGAAGTAACAGTAGACAAAACAGTTGAAGTACCAGTAATTAAAGCAGGCTGGGTATTTGAAAATAGCAACTGGTATTTCTACAATGAAAAAGGTACTTTGACTAAAAATTCTTGGGTTCTAACAAACAGCAAATGGTATTATGTTGGGACAACGGGAGCAATGGTAACAAATTCATGGGTTCAAACTAGCAGTAAATGGTACTTTGTTGATGGCAAAGGTGTCATGAAAACAAATTCATGGGTTCAAACTAGCAGTAAATGGTACTTTGTTGATGGCAAAGGTGTCATGAAAACCAATTCATGGGTTCAAACTAGCGGTAAATGGTACTTTGTTGATGGCAAAGGTGTCATGAAAACCAATTCATGGGTTCAAACTAGCGGTAAATGGTACTTTGTTGATGACAAAGGTGTCATGAAAACCAATTCATGGGTTCAAACTAGCGGTAAATGGTACTTTGTTGATGGTAAAGGTTTCATGAAAACAAATTCATGGGTACAATCTAGCGGTAAGTGGTACTTCTTAACTGCTAACGGAGCCATGCAGACTGGTTGGGTAAAAGTTAATAACCAGTGGTACTACCTTGCATCAAGTGGAGTCATGCAAACTGGTTGGATCCAGATTAACAAGAAATGGTACTTCCTTTACAATGATGGCCACA
This sequence comes from Neobacillus rhizosphaerae, assembly GCF_937468385.1. Classification (GTDB taxonomy): domain Bacteria; phylum Bacillota; class Bacilli; order Bacillales; family Cytobacillaceae; genus Neobacillus; species Neobacillus rhizosphaerae. The sequence continues at coordinate 205,731 of NZ_CALBWS010000002.1, read as the reverse complement.
TGGCAGTCAACACGACTATTGGAAAGTACAAAATTGGTAAAGATGGAGCTTGGATTCAATAACAAGACCATATGAACCTAAAAACCTCCTCTCAGCTTTGAGAGGAGGTTTTTTTCTGGGGTTTAATATGTGTGACAAGTCCATCTAAATCAGTTATATAAAATTGTATTTCTGGAGCTCCTTTTAGATAGTGATCCTGCAGCAGCTGATAATAATTCACTCTGTGCTGCGGATCAAATTTTAACATTGGATATTCCTTATGCTCCTTGACATATTGGTCAACGGCCTTTTGAACGATATCCATCTCTAATGGTATTTGTTTTTCGCTTTCTTCGAATAAATCATAGGTTTCCTTTGACATAAAGAAGTTTTTAGAAGGAATCCCACCAAGTAAAGAAGCCAGCTGCTTAAAGTCGATACTATTATCGTCCTGAACAAGAATCGTCCGGTAAACACCCTTCGGCAGATTATCGGAAAACTTCCTTATGGCCATCCGAACATCCTCAATCGTTACATCAATAACAGGGAAGTTTCTAATATCTACTGGCTCCATATTTATAGATTGTTCCTTGTCTTTTCTTTTTGGAGTAGGGGATGTAAAATATTTTTGAACCATCGAGTAGACAGTCACACCGCCAAGTCCAATCCCTGTAAAGATACCAATCAGTGTTAATGTGGGATATATATCAAACCGTGTATCCAAAAGTGCCCCCAGCTTGTAACCAGCATATACACATATCGCAATGGTAATACCAAACACCATATTTAAAGAAAGGGCTTTCATTAGAAAGGTCGTAAATTCATTCCAATGGGTATCATTGTGGTTCTTTTCATTCTTAAGAAATTTCCTAACTTCTTTTTTCATTTCTTCAGATACATGATTTTCTGTAAAAAAACCTTCGAGGTATTCCTCATTTGATTTCACTTCATTCTTCAAGAGGCAAGCTGTTTTCTCAATCGAGCCTTTTGTGTAATGAACATAAATCCATTTTTCTTCAAACCCTAATTCAAGATTTTCTGTCACTCTTCCTAAGTATTTTGTAAATTTGTGTTTCATATATTAAGCCCCCTTTATTTGGCCGTTTTGAGTTAAGGACCGAGACCGTGAAAGGAATGCTTCCTCTTTTGCTTCTTTAAGGATTTGTTTGGCTTTGTCTTTAGCATCCTGAATAATCAATTTCGCCTCATTTTCATTATGCTTCATCATTTCTCTCGCGTCTGCTCTTGCTTGTTTAAGAATGGCTTCACTTGCTTCAAAATTTTTTTGGGCATCAAGTTTGTATTTTTCGGTTAATTGCAGCTGATTTTCTATATGTTGTTTTCTTGTATCCAGAATATTCACCAGCTTTTTAAAAACAAACTTCTTTAAAATAAATACAAGAACCGTAAAAATAATAGCTTGATAAATCATCGTACCAAAAGAAATTGGAATACCAAATAAAGTGAAATCACCCATAACATTTCAACTCCATTCATTTCTATATTATGTTAAACGGTGAGCAATGTAAACCATCGTAAGTGTTACAAAGATATAAGCCTGAATCGCTCCTATAAAAATACAAAATGCCTGCCAGATCAACATAGGTACAGAAGCAAGAAGAGCTACTACAAACCCATGGGTTACTGCATTCGCTAACAGGGCGAGCATAATCTCTCCTGCGTAAATATTTCCAAACAAGCGCAATCCTAATGTTAAGGTTGTGGCCAGCTGTTCTATGGCATTGATAGGAAATAAGACTTTAAACGGTTTGAAAAAACTAAGAACGAAATGCTTGAATCCATGAAGACGGATATCAATGAAGTGTGTATAGACGATAATCATAATGGCGAGGGTCATGGTTACATGTGCGTCAGCAGTAGGAGATTTCCACCAAGCAACAGACTGCTCCTCAGCAGTAATAATCGAGAAGGGGACACCCATAAGATTGGCAATAAATAAATACATTAATAGAGAAACACCTGTTGATAAAATAAATAAATTGTTTGAAACACCGATGGAATTGTTCATGATGTCCGAAACAAACTCCAAAATCCATTCCATAAAATTTTGCCATTTTTTAGGTGCGTTAGTTGTAGGATTTCGGGTAAAAAAGTAGGCAATGAGGAAAACGATGATAGTAGCAATGGTCGTTGTTATGATTACCGATAAATCATACGTTAAATTGAACCAAACTACTTGAGGCCTTGAGTGTTCGATGATGTCCAACCCCTTTCTTTTTAAAGTATGGGACCAGATAATAGGTGAAAATGATTAGAGAAGAGAGATTAATAGGCTATATCTTCATTATATACAAAAACTTTCATTATTGTAACATAGTTCACAATTTATTGCTAATTTTCAGAATAATATAATTTACAAGGTGGATAATGTATACAACATTATTTTCGTAATACGTATTGTTTTGAGGTGGATAGTAATAATGGGAAAATTTTAATTAGTTCATCTATTGATAATTGTTAATATAAGTCAGAAAATAATTAATTTTTGAAATTATTTAACACTTTTTTCCTTTTGTTTAATGTTGTAAAATAAACAGGAAAAATAAAGAGAAATTGGGGGAAAATGAAAATGAGAAAGTTATTAGTATTATTAACAGCAGTATCGTTTGTCTTTGGTCTGTCAGCATGCTCAAGTAATAATGATACAAAGGCGGATAAGAAAGAAACACCAAAAGAAACAGTAGCTCCAAAAGTGGATGTTAAGAAGGAATTAGTTAGATTCTACATGGATCTTGGAAATAAAATTAACGCAAAAGATGCTGATTTAAACGCATATGTAAACAAAGCATCAAAGCCTGATGCGAAACCAGAAGAACTACCAACTGCTGACGAAAAAGCTAAAGCTAGTGAATCAGCTGCTGCAGTTGCTGCCGAGCTTACTAACACCCAAATTCCAGCAGGATTAAAGGATCAAAAAGCTGAACTTGAAGCAGCACTTAAAGATTATGCAGCGTCTTACCAAGCAATGGCAGATGAATTGAAAAAGGACACACCTAATCTTGATGCAGCGAACGCTACCTTCGCTCAAGGCGAAGAAAAACTCGGAAAAGCTTATGAAGGAGCTAAATTATTGTCGCCAACCTTAGGTAAGCAAGTAAACTAAATTAATTTATAGAAACAGGCCGAGGAATACACTTTGGCTTGTTTTTTTATTAATCAATAATCAGACAAAAAAATAAGGCATCTACTTTTTTTCACAGTGGATGCCTTATTTTTTTGTTATTGGTGCTAATTTAGTGCTGGGCCGATTTTTTCCTTATAGGTAACATGTATTTCTTCGAGGAGGTCATCGACAGATAAGTACGTTTCCGTTTCCTCAAAGAACCAAACATCATTACCTTCAACAAAGAAAGTAATACCATTTAACTCCTTTTTGAATCCTAAATTAGCAGGTTGCTCAGCAGAAAAAGCGAGGCTATAACCTTTATGCTTTGCGCCAAATCCGGCATATTGAGGAAACATCCGTATGCTGAACGGTTTTATGATTTCGAATTCTTTTGAAAACCATAAACTAGCCTTTTCATCGATAGAAATAAACATATTTTACACCAACCTTTTCCTAGTTGATAATGATTCAAAACGATAGAAATGGATTTAAAAAGCGAGAAATCATTTAGATGTATTCTCCATTTCCTTATGATTAGAGATTATAGCTTTCTTTGACTTTTGCCTGTGATATAATTCACATACTTCATCTATCTAGAATAAGTTTTAAAGATGTTCATATTTTTGTTTCGAAACGGTCACATGTGTGAAATAAATCAATAATGAATTTTTAAAAATAGGTTTCAATTAAAGGAGTAGCTAATAAATTTAACTTTCCTGGAGGACAATATGAAAAAAGATTGGACGAAGGATTTGGAGTGTGACAATATGAGCAAGATATTAACCTGATAATAGCAGATGCACTAAAAGCTGTTGAGGAATGAAGTTGGGTGTTGTGTTTATCTTGTAAAATCACTGACTATTTACAACCTTAAATAGAAGAAAAAATATACTAATAAAGTGAAATCGAATTCATTGATCAGTGTGGCTGTGGAGGCTATGGATTAAGAGTTTGGAAAATTTAAACTTTGTACCAAAAAATGTTCATTGTTGCTGTTTTTGTAACATGTTAATAGTAAAAACCGTGATAAAATAAAATAAATTAGCTAAAGGAGCTTTTAATAATGGAGATGGAATTTGAAAAACTAACGGAAAATGTTAAAGACATTAAAAGTTTAATTCATACATTTAATTCAACTTTGGAAAATATAGAAAGACGGCTTTCAAGATTAGAAAAGGTTGACAGCATTGAACATAGGGTAGCAGTAAATCAAATTGACCTTTCCGATATTAAAGAATCACTTCAGCGTATCGAGGACACACATAGCAGTGAAATTCAACATATTAACCGCCGTCTTGATTCACATTTAGTGAAAATAGCAAAAGCTGAAGAGGATCTCATCATTTTAAAAACCAAATAATTTTGAACCAGAGACTGTAGGAAATTAATGCAGTCTTTTTTTGTTGAGTATTTATAGGTTTGACTGATCATGAACAGCGAGTCATATTGGTCACTGTAATGTTTAAAAATTTTAAAGCTTTTCCTCAATTTAATGATAATATTGAGACTATAATCTTGTCTTTAAAAAAAGAAAAAAGATCAGATTGTTGCTAATCTGACCTTTACTGTAATCGAACAGTTCTATATTGCAAACGCTTACAATTTTGTGAATAGGGCTTTGACGCCTAGGTATAGCAAAGCGAAAGAAAATACTAAAATGGCAAGTACTCCGACAACATGAAAAATTGATGATAGGCCAGCTAAAAAAGAAACTACAGGCATTTTAATTAAGGCAAAACCAGCCAAAATACAGGCTAAGAATAAAGCTGCTACATGATTCATAATTCATCCCTCCTTATGAACAGGATATGTTATTAATGAGCACTCTGATTGGACAAATGTACAATTTTTCATTATTCAATCATTCAAAAAAACAGACCGAATAATCGGTCTGTTTAATATTGGGTATTTATGATAATACCTCTGACTTGGTCATTGCGATGTGCTGGAAAATTGGTTCACCATCAATGGCATGTTTCGTGACCTCAATATATTTAATATGATGCTCTTCCATATCGAGGATTTTAAAGGAATAGGATTCATGGAGAAGGATGTCGCCTTCTTTTGCTTCGTAATTCTCAGTTAATATCCAGCCTCCAATTGTATCCACATCTTCATCATCAATTTCGACTCCCAATAAATCATTGACTTCACTCACTAAAACCTTGGAATCAATAATATAATGATTTTCCTTAATCTTGCGAATCTCAGGAATTTCATCCATATCAAATTCATCGCGAATCTCACCGACAATTTCTTCAAGAATATCTTCTACCGTAACAAGTCCTGATGTACCTCCATATTCATCCATTAATATCGCCATATGCATTTGCTCTTTTTGCATTTTTACAAGTAAATCATGGATTGGAATGGTTTCTATTACTCTTATAATTGGACGAGTATAGGTTTCTAAGCTGCTTGTGGAAAGTTTTTCATTCCCAATTAGGTCAGTCATGATTTCTTTAATATTAACAAGACCGATAATATGATCCTTATCACCGTCAATGATTGGGTACCTGGTGAATTTTTCTTCTCGGATAACTTTTAGAAAGGTTTCAAGTGTATCTTCCTTGGACATTGAAACAATTTCCGTTCTTGGAACCATAATTTCTTTCGCAATTCTATTATCAAAATCAAAAATTTTATTTACATACTTAAACTCCGATTGGTTAATTTCGCCACTTTTATAACTTTCAGATAGGATAATTCTCAGCTCTTCTTCTGTATGAGCAATTTCATTTTCAGAAACTGGTTTTAAACCAAAAATGCCAGAAACAATCCGTGCAGATCCATTCAGAACCCAAATAAACGGGAACATGAGCTTATAAAAAAAGATAAGCGGACGTGACACAGCCATGGTAATCCATTCAGCTTTTTGAATGGCCAGTGTTTTAGGCGCTAGCTCACCAACCACAACATGTAAAAACGTGATGGTTGCAAATGCAATTCCAACAGATAATAGGTGAGTGGCACTCTCGGGAATGTTGATTTTAACAAAAAGAGGTGCAAGCAAACCTTTAATGGTCTTTTCACCAATCCACCCAAGAGCTAGAGCCGTTATCGTAATACCTAGCTGACAGGCAGACAAGTATTCATCTAAATTTGAAATTACCTTTTTGACTGAAACAGCTTTCGAATTTCCTTCTTCAATTAACTGATCAATTCTTGAACTTCTAATTTTAACAATCGCAAATTCTGAAGCTACAAAAAAAGCAGTTAAAGCAATTAAAATGGCTATTAAAACCAAGTTAAATATGTCCAAATAAATTCCCTTATCCCGTTTTTACACGAGTAAGGAGTCACCTCCCAGTGTAATAAAAAAATTAGCTCGTGATATTCAAAAGAGATTTCATTAGTGCAGTCCTAAGAAGACTTAGATTATTTGTCAGCTTTTCTTTTTGTTGTTCATCCAATTTCTCAAGAATTGGTATTAAATCAAATAAATCGTGATGAAGCTGCTGCATCTGCTGTGTAACAGCTTTAACATGTTTATCCACTTCTGAATCACGGATATTTTTCGCTTTTCTTATTTCTAGTTTTCTTCTAATCTTGTCTAATGGATAGTGCAGACTCTTGCATTCTTCAATAAACTTTAAATCATTTAACGCTTCATCCGAATAAATGCGGTAATTTGACTTAGAGCGTCGCGCCTTTAATAAGCCAATAGACGTGTAATAGTCAATTGTTCGTTTTGACACATGCGCTATTTCAGCTATTTCACCAATTCGATAGACAGCCCCATCATACCACCTCAACAATAAATAAAATTAACAATAATTATAAAGATTTTATACCATACAGTCAAACGTTCTGGTTAGTGTGTATTACTTGATATCAACATTTTATGGAAATAAATCGCAAGTATGAACAGAAAAATCAAAATATTACTAAGGAACTCCAACAAATAACGCCTCCTATTTAAGAGATGCTATTTGTTGGAGTTTTTCTTACTCCAATATACAAAATATGATGACCTTCAATTTCCTCAATTTGAAAAATAAATCGGTCTATTTCAATGGAATCGCCTTTATGTACATCAAACTTTTGCGTTAAGAACCAGCCGCCAATTGTATCTACATCAGCTTCTTCAAGTGTTGTCCCTAAAAGGTCGTTGACTTCACTTATTAGGACCTTTCCATCCAAGATAAAGTGATCTTCACCTATTTTTTGTATTAAAGGAAGCTCATCAAGGTCAAATTCATCACGAATTTCACCAACTATTTCTTCGAGAATATCTTCGACAGTCACAATTCCGGCAGTGCCACCATATTCGTCTGAGAGAACAGCCATGTGAGAACGGTTTTTTTGCAGCTTGACCAACAGTTCTTGAATAGGGATGGTCTCAATTACATGAATCACTGGCTTTAAATAGTACATTAGCGGTTGTTCACCAGTGCATTTCTGCTGAATACAATCTGTTAAAATCTCCTTAATATTAACAATCCCTAAGATGGTATCCTTGTCACCATCAATGACAGGATACCGGGTATATTTTTCTTCCTTCACCATTTCGATAATTTCTTCAAGTTCTGCATCCTTTGGAAGTGTAATGACCTCTGTTCGCGGAACCATGATTTCTTTAGCAATGCGATCATCAAATTCAAATATTTTATTCATATAGTTGTATTCAGAATGATTTATTTCTCCGCTTTCATAACTTTGCGAGAGAATCATCCGCAATTCTTCCTCAGAAAGAACCATATCCTGTTCAGAAACAGGTTTAATTCCGAACAGACTAGTGATAAAACGGGCCGAACGATTAAGAACCCAGATAAACGGATACATCAACCGATAAAAGAATATTAGCGGTGGTGAAAAAAGCAGGATTATTTCTTCAGCCTTTTGAATCGCAAACGTTTTTGGGGCTAATTCTCCAATGACAACATTGAAAAAAGTTATAATGGTAAAGGCTAAAATAAACGAGATAATCTGATTTAATGAAAATGGTAATTGAATCCATTTAAATAGAGGGTTCAACAGTTCGCGAATGGTTGACTCTCCGCGCCATCCTAATATTAAGGAAGTAATCGTAATTCCTACTTGTGTGGCGGATAAGTATCCATCCATATTGGATATGACTTTTTTGGCCGACTCGGCTTGTTTGTTTCCTTCCAACAGTAATTGATCAATTCTCGTTGAACGCACTCTCACAATTGCAAACTCTGATGCAACAAAAAATGCAGTAAAAGCAATTAAGAGCACTAATATGACAACATTCATCCAAATCATCGGTTCCCTTACTAACGGTAAGGTATGCCACCTCACTTACAAAATTACTCTTTGTCTCATTATTACCTTACCGTTCACATTATAATTGCAGAATGTAAAAATTTATTATTCCAAAAATAGACCTAATGAGCAAATTTAATAAAATATTAAAAAAAGCTGCCAATTGGCAGCACAAAGGAATCCCTTATTATTGAAAATCTATTTTCTCTTAGTTCCTTTCCATTCACGAGCCAACATGCTGTAAACGATAAGATTGTGAAAGCGGCCGTTTAATTGTTCACCATCTCTTATTATCCCTTCTTTAACAAAACCTAGTCTTTCCGGAATTGCTTGGCTTTTCTTGTTTTTAACCCCACAACGAATTTCGACACGGTTTAATCCTAATTGAAAAAAACAATAGTTTAACAAGGCTTGAACAGAACGGGTGATTACACCGTGACCTTCTGCTTTTTTGGCAAGATAATAGCCAATGCTTGTTGTACTGTTGTACCAATCCATTTGATTTAACCCAATCGAACCAACTAGTTCCCCTTTGTAAAGAATCCCGACATTAAGAGCACTATTCTCTGCAAATTGTGTTAGCCAAACTGGTATGATGGATTCAAACTGATAAAGGGTGTTCATACTATCCACCCATGGCATCCACTCACGTAAATGATCACGGTTTTCTTCAACAAGCTGAAACAGATTAAAGGCATGATGTCGTTCTAACAATTGAAGTTCAATATCGTGATCAACTTTTAATGTAAACATAGGCCTATTCTCCCGAAAAAATTTTTAGTACATCATATGCCAAAAAAACTTTTTCGGAAGGTTTCTAAGGAAAAAAAAAGAAAATCCTAGCCTTATTAAAGCAGGGATTTTCTAAACAAGTGTATTCATGCTGTTTGACACTGTAGCGAGAGGGAGTGTCAGTGAAAAGGTGGTTTTTTCAGGTTTAGAATCACAAGACAAGCCCCCTTTATGTTTTTCAATAATTTCTTTACAGACAAATAACCCAAGACCTGTGCCGAGTTTTTTAGTGGTGAAAAATGGCTCAAATATGGTTTGTTGCAGTTCTGATGGAATTATCGGTCCGTTATTAGAAATATTAATGGAGACTTTCTGTTTATTTTCTAAAAAGCTAACAATTTCTATCGTTGGATTCTCATTCACATGGTGATTGAGAACATCAATGGCGTTAAAAATAATATTAATGAATACTTGTCTAATTTCATCAGCGTACCCATGGAGTGTAAAATCATTACTTAAATCCATTGCTATTTTCACTTTACCATCTAATATACTTGGGTATAGGAAGTTTAATACATCATTAATTAGCTTATTTAATTTGAAATATTCTTTTTCTTTACCAATTAATTCTTTTTTGGACAAAAGTAAAAACTGTGAAATTCGAAAATTTAGTTGGTCTAACTCACTCGAAATAATGTCTAAATATCGCATATTTGGATAATCTGCTTTCAGTAATTGAATAAATCCCTGAATAGAAGTGAGCGGATTCCTAAATTCATGAATGAAGCTTGACGTCATTTGTCCAAGAAGTGTTAACCGATCCTGATGAGTCGAGTCGATGAATATTGTTTTTTCCTCAATGATTTTGTTTTTTTCCTCTGTATAATGAGAGACTGCAAAAAAAAGAAATTTATCGAAACAGAAATTGATTCTGTTCATTGATTCATGGATCTCTGACCAAGGAATTCTGGATTTACTAAAATAGCTGCATAAAACAGTTCTGCCTAAATTAACATTATAAACAAAGTCGCCAATGTTAATATCAGCGATAACTCTTTCACCAGATATTTCTAGCGCAAGTTTTTCAAGCACAGCTAAAAGCTCCTGGTCATTCATCCTATGCATAGTTAATAGTACGTTAAAAAGAGCTTCCGCATATTCGCGAATTTTTTCTTTATACGGTTCTGCTTCAGTAAATAGAAATGAATTTCTCCATTCACGTAATATTGCTTCTTTATTTTGATCAAAAAAAGCAAGTATTTCAGTTTGTTTTTCTTTTAACATGATAACCTCCTGACCAACCTTGAATACAAACTAATTCGCTTATAATGAACAAAATCCTTTATAATTGAAATAAAAAATTTTTTCGAGTATGTTCGTGAATAATCTGGCAAGTAGTTCCTCTTATGTTAAAAGAAAACCATAGGTTTTCAACACGAATGTAGTATTTTCTTTGTCGAAGTGATAAAACAATTGTATATTCGATATGGAAACAATTGAATACTTCCACAGGGGGGGCTGCTTTAGGCGGCTGCCATGTTGTTTCTGGGATCGCTTTCTTCGGAGAATATGCTCCAAAGGGACAACCGGTTATAATTTACTCGCTGATATATAATGGAACTTATATGCTTCCAAGCTTTGTAATCAGTGCTATTGTAATCATTCTTGTTATAAGTGTAATGCCTAAAAAAAGGTTTTTACAAGTACATTAATAAGGAATGAAAAAGAGAAGCAGATCGCTTTTCTTTTTTTTCGTATTTTTGTCACAAAATTAGTATGCTTTTTCCCATAAAAAAGTGTTAAACTGTTAATACAGAAAGATAATCATTCTCAATTAACATAGATAGGGTGATATACATGGTTGCATCGTTAAAAGCAGGAGATAAGGGAAAGATTATTGATATTTCTCATGTTGGTAACCTGGTACAAAGACGATTACTTGATTTAGGGATTACTGAGGGGTCAGAAGTGTGTGTGAAATGTGTCATGCCATTTGGCGGCCCAATTATGATTGAGTCTTGCGGACAGTGTGTCGGAATCCGACGCAGGGAAGCAGTTCAGATTGAAGTGGAGAGAATATAATGGAAATCGCTCTTATTGGAAACCCCAACACCGGGAAAACTTCATTGTTTAATAATCTAACAGGTTCCTATGCGTATGTGGGGAACTGGAGCGGTGTAACCGTTGAAAAGAAAGTTGGCGTTTTCAAAAATAATATTGGCCATTTAATTGATTTACCTGGAGTGTATACCTTAAATCCGCTGTCAAAGGATGAAGGGGTTGTAACTTCTTTCTTTTTGAATGAATCCGTAGATCGTCTGCTAAATATATTAGATGCTTCACAATTGGAACGTAATTTGCATTTGACACTCCAATTACTTGAGTTTGAAAAGCCAGCCCTTATCGGTTTAAATATGATTGATGTAGCAAATAAGCGTGGGATTCATATAGACTCTTCAAAGCTTTCAGAAATACTCGGCGTGCCTGTCGTCCCCGTTGTCGCCAGAAGTGGAAAGGGCTGCGATAAGCTTGTCGATGTGATCGCAACCAAATCGATGCAGCCAACGAAAAAGAACCTCGTTTATTATGGAAAAGAGGTTGAGGAAGCTGTAACAACACTGACAGGTGAACTAAAGGGGAAAACTAGTCATTCTGCACGCTTTTTGGCGATTCAATATTTTGAAGGTAATGAATATGTTAAAAACTATGTTAATAGTATTGCAGACACTCAAAAGCTGAATGCAATTAAGGCAAACCTGGAATTGAAATTACAGAAGCAATATGATAGTAAATCATTAGCAAACTTTATCTATTTAAAGAGAAAAGAAGTCATTGAGAATATCGTTGCTGAAGTAGCAAGAAAAAGTAATTCAATAATTCCACTGTCTGAAAAAATTGATAGCATCGTAACAAATCGTTATCTTGGGATGCCTATTTTCTTACTACTTATGTATTTAATGTTTATGCTTACATTTGATTGGTTAGGAACGCCGTTGTCGGATACGTTAGATGCCCTTTTAACAGGTCCGGTTACCAACGGGTTTGAGACAGTGTTAAACGCTATTCATGCATCTGCTTTTATCCATGCATTAATTATTGAAGGATTAATTGCAGGGGTTGGTGGTGTTCTCGTATTTGTACCGCAAATTTTCATTTTATTCTTCTTTATATCCTTATTAGAAGATTCCGGTTATATGGCACGTGTCGCCTTGGTTATGGACAGAATCATGGAATCAGTGGGCTTGAATGGTAAAGCATTTATTCCGATGATGATTGGGTTCGGTTGTAATGTACCGGGAATAATGGCAGCCAGAACAATTGAGACCCCAAGAGAAAGATTATTAACGATTCTTCTGACGCCGTTAATGTCCTGCTCAGCCCGGTTACCGGTCTATGCTTTATTTGTCGGAGCCTTTTTTGCTGGGAACAAAGCATTCATTGTCCTTAGCCTTTATGTTCTTGGGATCGTTGTTGCTTTAATCTTGGCAAAAATATTTTCTACTACCATCCTAAAATCGGAAACATCCTTATTTGTGATTGAACTGCCGCCATATCGACTTCCCCAGTTTCAATCGCTTTGGAGAAGTACTTGGGATAAAGGGAAAGGGTTTGTCAGAAAGGCTGGGACATTTATTTTTGCGGGTTCTGTCTTTATTTGGCTTTTATCCTACGCTGGTCCTGGTGGTTTAAATGTGGATATGGATCACAGCTTTTTAGCTAAGATCGGAAATGTCATAGCACCAATTTTTGCACCAATTGGATTTGGTACTTGGCAGGCAACGGCTTCGTTAATTACTGGCTTCCTTGCAAAAGAAGCGATTATTTCGACGATGAATATTATTTATTTTGTTCCGAATGATGCCAGCTTACAAGGATTGTTAGCTAATTATTATACCCCGCTTTCTGCCTATAGTTTCATGGTTTTTATTTTGTTATATATTCCATGCCTGGCAACAGTAGCAACAATTTATAAAGAAACAAACTCTAAAAAGTGGACAGCTTTTTCGATGATTTATGCGTTTGCCATTGCCTATATTTTATCCTTGATTATCTATCAAGGGGGCAAGCTGTTCGGATGGGTCTAATTTATAAAAGAGGTGGAGCAAATGATTGCCAGTGTTTTGATAGGTGTTGCTATCTTTGGTTACGCGATTTGGCATTTTGTGAAATTTATTAATAAATCCAAAAAAGGAAAATGCGCCGCCTGCGACTTGAAAAATTCATGCTCAAGCGAATGCGCTATTCCACCGAAATTGAAATAAATGTCTCGTAAAAAACTGCTATCTTAAGACGATAGTAGTTTTTTACTTTAAATAGGCTTAATTACTTTTAAAAGTGGAGGAACTTGTGTAAAATTACACTAGAAGCGATTGAAAGAAGGGCTAAACGTGACCAGAGATGAAATTATCATGCAGGTTTCTGAAAAGCTTCGTCTGATCCGGACAGAAGCAGGTTATACGCAAGATAAAATGGCAGATATCATTGGTGTCTCCAAGAAAACGCTTGTGCAAATTGAGAAGGGAAGAGTTCTGGCCAACTGGTCTACTGTTGTTGCAATTTGTGCTCTTTTTCGGGAAACGGAAACAGTTCAATTTTTATTTGGAAACGAGCCCTTGGAAGTGTTGGAAACGGTTGCTAGGGAAGGTATTGATTTTCGTAAGATGAAAACACTGGGCGGCCGGATATGGTGGAAAGCGATTTCGAAGAAAAGTGGATTTATTCTCCAGCAAAATATTCTAAGCAAACATTTTCGGATATTAGATGAAAGAAATTATCGGATTTACAGCAGCTTTGATGAAAAGATGACGAAGCAGCGCTTTAAAGAATTGACCAAAGGATAATAATAGAATAAATTTGAAAAGACGGGCTGCGAGGCCTGTCTTTTTGTATTGAAAAGGGGCTGCGCACCCAACGAATCAGCAAATCCAATCGTGGTGAAAAATATACAGCAAATGCGACGAATTAAGTAAAGCGTAACTCTGTTCACATCGCATTTTTTATGGTAGCTTAGTTCTTTGGATGTTAGTATTTCCACTATAATTGTTAGTGGCATGAAACGCACTTTACGTTTTCAGTCAATTTTCCTTATATAGTCATAAAATCTAGCCATTCATCGAAAATTATACCTGGTAAAGATAATCGGCCGTTTGGATATCCTTTCCGTACGCATTATCATATCTTAGGAGGCACAATGAAAAAGTTAGCTGTACTCAAATTCTTTAAGAACTGGAAAAAGTGGCATTTACTCCAAGTTTTGGTGTTAACTGTGTTGATTATGATTCTAAGTTTCTTTGGACTTCTTTATTATCTTTCTAAGGATGCAGATATATCAGAACTGAAAAATGAGCTTCCCCAGCCAACGGTTTTTTATGACGTAAATGGGGAGGTAGCAAGCAAAGTATCTGCGAATAAGAATGAAGGAGTTTCAATCAAGGAAGTACCGGATTCAATGAAAAATGCCATCATTGCCATTGAGGATCATCGTTTTTATCAACATAGCGGTGTTGATTTAATTGGTACGTCTAGGGCTCTCCTCCGTGACCTAAAGGCCGGTGGGATGGTCGAAGGTGGTAGTACCATCACACAACAATTAACGAAAAATACGATACTTACCTCGGAAAAAACATTGAAAAGGAAATTGGAGGAAGTATTTTTAGCATTAGCAGTTGAACGGGAGTATACGAAACAGGAAATCCTTCAGATGTATTTAAATCAAATTTATTTTGGGAATGGTGCATATGGAATTAAACAAGCCGCAAGTAAATATTTTGCAAAAGAGGTTAAAGACCTTACCATAAGCGAGTCCGCCTTATTGGCAGGATTAATCAAAGCTCCTTCTGCCTTAAATCCTTATGAACATATGGAAAAGGCAACCGAAAGAAGAAACCTTGTGCTAGCTAAAATGAACGAGCAAGGTTTTATTACAAAACAGCAAGTTGAAAAGGCAAAGAATGAAAAGGTTGTTCTCGATGACAAGGGCGGTGACCCGTTCCGTGGTAAATTTCCTTATTATGTTGACCAAGTATTAGATGAGGCCATAAAACAGTACGGGTTATCTCAAGATGAATTATTAACAGGCGGCTATCAAATCTATACTGAACTTGATCCTTCCATGCAAGCGGCAATGGAGAAGACGTATCAAAATGATGCCTTATTCCCAAAAGGAAATGACCGGCTTGTGCAAAGCGGGGGAGTTTTAGTTGACCCTAAATCAGGCGGGGTAAGGGCTCTTGTTGGCGGTAGAGGGGATCATACTTTTAGGGGCTATAACCGAGCATCGCAGTTAAAGGCACAGCCAGGATCATCGTTCAAGCCATTAGCTGTGTATACCCCGGCACTTGAGGATGGCTGGAAAATTACTGACATGCTAAAAGATGAGCCGATGAAATTCGGCGATTATGAACCTAGCAATTATAATCATCAATATGAAGGCGAAGTACCGATGTATGATGCGGTAAAGGAATCGAAAAATGTATCAGCAGTCTGGCTGTTAAATGAACTGGGAATTGAAAAAGGATTAGATGCCGTTAACCGGTTTGGCATGACCTTGGATAAGGCTGACCGTAGTTTATCAATTGCTCTGGGTGGCTTGCATAAAGGAGTATCGCCAATTGATATGGCAGAAGCTTTTTCCGTTTTTCCTAATAACGGTGTAAGAGTAGAAACGCATGTGATTAAAAAAATCATCGATGCAAATGGCCAGGTTGTCGCTGAGTGGAAGACCAAAAAAGAGCGGGTGACGACCAAAGCAGTCACTGATAATATGACAACGATGCTGCTTGGTGTTGTCGAACAAGGCACCGGAAAAGCAGCACAAATTCCTGGCCGGGAAACGGCAGGTAAAACAGGTTCTACCCAGGTTCCAATTAAAGGAATCAATGGGCTGAAGGATCAATGGTTTGTAGGCTACACACCACAGCTAGTGGGATCTTTCTGGGTTGGTTATGATAAAACTGATGCCGAGCATTATATAAACCCAACGAGTGGCACAGGTTCGGCTGTTATCTTCCGTGAAGTGATGAAGGATGCTCTAAAAAACTCTCCAAACCAAAGCTTTCATGTCCAGCATATCTCTTCATTAATTGAAAAGCGAAAAAAGGAAGAAGAAGAAAAGAATCTTAGTAATTTTCAAAAGAAATTTAATAATGAGGTTCAAAAGTGGGAGGAGAAGTGGAATAAACAAAAGGAGAAATGGGATAAAAAGAATAAAGAAAAGGGAAAAGGAAAAGGGAAAGAACATTAATAAACGAAAGGCACGGACCATGTTCTGTGCCTTTTTTTACCAGATGATTTATGCGATAGTCAGCCCCTAAGAAGAGCAAAAGGATTTAGACCGGCTGAAGATACTTATTTATGAAAAAAGCTAGCAAAAGTCAAAGTGGAAGGGTTCTAGGTAGGTGTTGTGCTAAAAAAGCCGAAGTAGAAGGGCTCTAGGTAGGTGTTCAGCTAAAAAAGCCGAGCAAAAGTCGAAGCAGAAGGGTTCTACGTAGGAGTTCGGCAATAAAAGCCGAGCAAAAGCCGAAGTAGAAGGGTTCTAGGTAGGTGTTCAGCTAAAAAAGCCGAGCAAAAGTCGAAGCAGAAGGGTTCTAGGTAGGTGTTTGGCTAAAAAAGGTGAGCAAAAGCCGAAGTAGAAGTGTTCTAGGTAGGTGCTTGGCTAAAAAAGGCGAGCAAAAGCCGAAGTAGAAAGGTTCTACGTAGGAGTTTGGCTAAAAAAGCCGAGCAAAAATCCAAGTAGAAGGGCTCTACGTAGGTGTTCCGTTAAAAAAGCCGCCCAAAAGCCGAAGTAGAAAGGTTCTACGTAGGAGTTTGGCTAAAAAAGCCGAGCAAAAATCCAAGTAGAAGGGTTCTACGTAGGAGTTCCGTTAAAAAAGCCGCCCAAAAGCCGAAGTAGAAGTGTTCTAGGTAGGTGTTCGGCTTAAAAAGCCGAGGAAAAGCCGAAGAAGAAGGGTTCTACGTAGGTTTTCAGCTAAAAAAGCCGAGGAAAAGCCGAAGAAGAAGGGTTCTACGTAGGTTTTCAGCTAAAAAAGCCGAGCAAAAGCCGAAGTAGAAGTGTCCTACGTAGGAGGTTCGGCTAAACAAGCCGCCCAAAAGCCGAAGTAGAAGGGTTCTACGTAGGAGTTCGGTTAAAATAGCCGAGCAAAAGTCGAAGTAGAATGATTCTACGTAGGAGTTCTCCATCAAAAGCCAAGGTGGAAGGCTTCAACGTTGGAATCCCTATAAATGTAGGTCGATAAGGAAAGGTGAAGCATTACTCGTAATATAACCATCTGCCAAAACCTACGCTTTTATAGTATTTATTCAAAATCCTTCTAATTACATCTTTAGAGCCAATCACTCCACACCATTCATAAACCCAATTTGTAGTTATTTTCCGATCTGGAAAAAGAAGCTTTAGTTCCTTCACACTTCGCAGTACAGCAGAATCAACATTTTTTTCACAGCCACAATTATCACAGGCAATTTTCCTTCCATTAACAGAAACCAAAAATGATTGGCATGAAGAACAAATAATGCCTTTTCGCAGCCCGTCATATTCATAGGGGGGCAGCCGGAGATGAGGAGATTCAATTTGATGCATCGAAACCAAAAGGTCTGCTAGTTTTTTGTGCTTTCCATTGAATTTCCCTGTCCACATATTTAATTTTTTCATTAGAGTATTTAGCTGTGTAGGATAAATGATAGGCTCATGTTTTGGTGCTTGATAAAGGGTAAACTCGGGGTTGATAAATACGACCAACGATTCAACGGGCAGTTTGTAACCATATTTTTGGAGCAATTGGCGAAGTAAAGTTTCACATCGTTTTAATTGGTCAAGCGGATTCTTCATTAACTTTCCGGTTTTGGATATGAAATCACCTTTTTCATAATAATGATCGCCTTCAAAATTTTTTACATCAAAAAGATAGAGGGTCTCTTGAATAATCAAAGTATCAATTTGGAATTTCGAATTGTTTAACTCAAGCAGCAAATCATTTAATATGTAACATCCACTCTGAAGCTTTTCTGTTAAGGAATCGAACATCACTTCCCCTTCAAAACCTTTTTTTAGATTCAAATAGTTCCATTTGTCTTCTTCAGACAAATTCATTCTAGTGTTTAAGCTTCTTAATATTGTTATTTCTTCCCGTTCTTTTCGAGGCTTATAAGCCATAGAGCACTTCCTTTCTGTTTTTCAAAATAAAAAAACTAAACTGTTTAACTAACATAATTTTCAAATCAGTTTAATTTTATAAAAAAATATCAATAAACTGAAATAAATGAATGTATATTTAATGACATTTATCTGAAAAAAATAGATACTTAAAGGTAAAATAAAATTAGGATGAACGAATTGGAGTTTCATTCGTCTAAATAAATAAAAGAGAAAAGCAAGGTTGATGGGGAAAGAGAGGGCAATTGTCGAATGGATGCATTGATTAAAAATGCGAAAAAAGGGGATCATCTTGCTTTTGCCATGTTGTTTAAAGAAAATTATCCATTCCTTGTAAAATATTTAATGAAAATTACAATGAATCCCGATACAGCCGAAGAATTAG
This sequence comes from Neobacillus rhizosphaerae, assembly GCF_937468385.1. Classification (GTDB taxonomy): domain Bacteria; phylum Bacillota; class Bacilli; order Bacillales; family Cytobacillaceae; genus Neobacillus; species Neobacillus rhizosphaerae. Next base: position 187,128 of record NZ_CALBWS010000002.1, on the reverse strand, counting down.
CACAGGAGACAATGGCGAAATGCGTTCAAAAGATTCACCTTTATAATGGTCAAAGTAAATTTTCCACATGGCTTGTTTCAATTGCGACCAATACATACATTGACCAATGCCGAAAAAAGAAACGAGAAAAAAACTGGCAGGGACAAGAGGAAGTATACCGTAAGTTGAAATGGCATTTTGAAAGCAGAAATGAAGAATGGAATGATTGCCTTGAGGCACTTGGGAAATTACCGGAGGACGTCCGAATTCCTATCATTTTGAAGCATTATTATGGTTACTCCTACGAAGAAATTGGCGAATGGATGAAAATTTCTGCTGGAACGGTTAAATCAAGAGTGCATAACGGAATAAAGTCGGTCAGAAGGGAGCTGAAGCTGGGTGAAGAAACAGAAAGTCATTATTCTGAACAGCGAACAACAAAATAAACAAGACTTTGATGCTATTCACGAGCTGCAAGAAGGATTACAAAGGATTGATCAATTCCCTGTCTATACGCCCAATTTACAATGGTTTGAACAAATGGTTATCCAAGAGCAGCAGAACAAAAGGAAAAAATTAATCAGCGATTTATCGGTCTTTTTTATTGTCGCATTCATCATTTTAAGTGGGATGATTATTTCTCTTTATCAGATGCCGGCAATTTTTATTCTTGTGCAAATCATCACCACCATCTTTATCGTGGTATACACAAGTGTTCGGTTAATGAAGAAGGCGAATCATATATGATTAGGGAGCATCCATTATTCACAATCATTGTTGTTGTCTTTATTTTGCTGTTGCAAAGCATATATTTATTTTTGGATGCACGGAAACGAAGCCATAACTATTGGCTTTGGGGGATAGTGGGACTTATCCAAGCACCAATGCCAACACTATTTTACTTAATTTTTGTTAGAAAAATTATCTATAAAAAAAATAAAAAAGTGGAGGATCCAAATGATGATGATAGTTACCACTGATAGCATACCTGGCAAGGAAATAAAAGAACTTGTTGGCTTTGTAAAAGGGAGTACGGTCCAATCCAAACATATTGGCAAAGATATATTAGCCGGTTTGAAGACGATTGTCGGTGGAGAGATTAAGGAATATACGGAAATGTTAAATGAAGCTAGACAAAAGGCAATCGACCGAATGACAGACGAAGCAAGAGAATTAGGTGCGAATGCAATCGTCGGCATGCGCTTACAATCGAGCTCTGTTATGCAGGGGGCATCAGAAATAATCGCCTATGGAACGGCAGTTTGGGCAGAATGATTCTGAAAAATGGGAATTGACTTTTAAATAAACAGATGATAATCTTACAAAGTAAGAAAAAAAAGGAAATGGAGGGTTACGAGATGATTGTATTGAATAATGCATGTTTAAAAATTGAATACTGGAATGTAACCTGTCCTAAAAAGTTTTCTTTTTAATTCTTTTCATACGTTAATGGCAAAAATGACATTACACAGGTTGCGTTCTTTTTTGATACGTAACGTGTGTTTTTTTGTCTCTTTTTTTGGGGAGATATACCGCACTTTAGCGGTATGTCTCTTTTTTTACATGTTTAAAGTAAAAGGAGGAACGTTCAATGTTTATGAAACCTGAGGTTAAACTTGCAAACACAATAGGAGCTCTCGAAGGCGGATAGTTTAAACAGAAAGGGGAATAACAACGATGTTTTCGGTGTTAAAAAAGTTAAGTTGGTTTTTTAGAGAAAATTGGAAGCGATATGCCATCGCCATATCCTTATTAATTATAGTAGGAATATTGGATGTTCTGCCGCCAAAATTAATAGGAATGGCGATTGATGATATTCATGTCGGTGCGATAACGGAAAATAAAATATTCCATTATTTAGCGTATTTATTGGTTATCATGATTTCATCCTATGGTATTACCTATGTATGGCAGCATCAATTATTTGGGGGAGCTTTTCTAGTAGAAAGAAAACTGCGGTCGAGGTTTGTGAGGCACCTTTTAAAAATGACCCCCGCCTTTTATGAAAAAAATCGGACTGGGGATTTAATGGCCCGGGCGACAAACGATTTAAAAGCAATTTCGATTACAGCAGGATTTGGGATTTTAACACTCGTTGATTCAAGTATTTGGATGATGACGCTGCTAGTGACAATGGGGATTTTTATTAGCTGGAAGCTGACGTTGGCTGCAATTATTCCGCTGCCCATTATGGCTGTTTTAATGAAAATCTATGGCAAGAGAATACACACTCGCTTTATGGAAGCTCAGGATGCATTTGGGGAGTTAAATGACCGAGTGCTTGAGTCTGTGGCAGGTGTTAGGGTTATTCGTGCCTATGTGCAAGAAAAGGCTGATGGCAATCGCTTTCATCAGTTAACGGAAGATGTTTACAACAAGAATATTAAAGTAGCAAGAATCGACTCTTTATTCGATCCAACCATCAAGGTGTTAGTTGGAATCAGCTACTTAATTGGCCTTGGCTATGGTGCTTATTTAGTTTTTCACCAGGCAATCACTTTAGGAAATCTTGTTTCCTTCAATGTTTATTTAGGGATGCTGATTTGGCCGATGTTTGCGATTGGTGAGTTAATAAATGTGATGCAGAGGGGAAATGCGTCACTGGACCGGGTCAATGCCACACTTTCCTATAAGGAGGAAGTCGATAATCCCCCGCAACCGGTGGAAGTCTCGACTGCCGATAGCATTGATTATGCTAAGGTAACCTTCCGCTATCCAACTTCAAAGACTGATAATCTAGAAAATGTAAATGTTCGGCTTCTTCAAGGTCAGACACTTGGAATTGTCGGTAAAACCGGCAGTGGGAAAACAACATTCATTAAACAGTTATTGAGGCAATACCCTCTTGGTATTGGGGATTTATCCATTGGTGGAGTATCAATCGAAGAGCAGACCTTAACGCAGGTTCGCAGTTGGATTGGTTATGTGCCGCAAGATCATGTGCTGTTTTCCAGAAGCGTGAAAGAAAATATTCTCTTTGGGAAACAAGAGGCAAGCGACGAAGAATTAGAGAAGGCAATTGATCTTGCTGCCTTTCGCAAGGATTTAGAAATGCTTCCTGAAGGGTTAGGCACACTCGTTGGTGAAAAGGGAGTGGCTCTATCTGGGGGGCAAAAGCAAAGAATTTCGATTGCGCGTGCGCTGATAAAAAATCCAGAAATTCTTATTCTCGATGATTCCTTATCAGCGGTTGATGCTAAGACAGAAAAAGTAATTATTGATAATATCCGCGAAGTAAGGGATGACAAAACGACGATCATTACGACGCATCGGATGTCAGCTGTGCAGCATGCCGACCATATTATTGTTCTTGATGAAGGAAGAATTATTGAAGCAGGCACACATGAACAACTGCTGGAGCAAAATGGATGGTATAAGGAACAATTCTTACGACAGCAGGTTGAAAATAACGTGGAAGATGAGGTGACAGCATGACAACAGGGAGGCGCTTAGTCAAGTATGCATTAGCTTATAAAAAAATTATTATCGCGGCCTTATTCATGCTGACCATCTCTGTGGTAAGCGATCTGGCTGGACCATTTATTGCGAAAAATATTATTGATCAGCATATTTTAGGGATTGAGTCTGTTTGGTATGAAACGACAAGCGGGAATAAAGCGGTAGAATTTAACAAGAAGTATTATAAAAGAGAAAAGTATTTTGCTAGTTCTGAACGAAAGGGGAAACCAATTCGCATTCTGCAAGTAGGTGCAAAATTTGTTTTTGTTGATCAAGAGCTTAAATTCGATGGACAAAGAAGCTTTCAAGCAGGAATGTTAACGGTTAAAAAGGGATCAGAGGAAGCGGAATATCATGCGGTTGTCCTAAAGGGAACGGAGTTGTTAACCTTTTATCAACCGGAAATTCCCGGTATTTTTCAATTGTTAGCTATTTATTTTGGATTATTGGTGATATCAGCGTTTTTTCAATATGGAGAACGTTTTCTCCTACAAAAATCAGCTAACCGTATCATTCAAAAAATGCGTGAAGATATTTTCGGGCATATCCAGCGGCTGCCGATTAACTATTTTGATAATCTCCCTGCTGGTAAAGTTGTGGCGAGGATTACCAATGATACGGAAGCCATCCGTGAGCTTTATGTTACCGTGCTCGCCACCTTTTTTACTAGTGCGATATATATAACCGGGATTTATGTGGCTCTGTTTATCTTGAATGTGAAGCTTGCGGCCATCTGTTTATTGTTACTGCCAATCCTTTATGCTTGGATGTTGGTTTATCGTAAATTTGCATCGAAATACAATCGAGTCATTCGTTCACGAAATAGTGACATTAATGCGATGATCAACGAATCCATCCAAGGGATGAGTATTATTCAAGCCTTCAGCAGGGAAAAGGAATCTAAACAAGAATTTGAAAAGCTTAACCATGAACATTTTAAGTATCAAAACAAGATGTTAAGTTTGAATGCTTTAACCTCCCATAACCTAGTGGGAATCTTAAGAAATCTAATTTTTGTAGCCTTCATTTGGTATTTCGGCGGGCAAGCACTTCTACCTGCTAACGTCATCTCACTTGGAATGCTATATGCCTTTGTTGATTATATCAACCGTCTATTCCAGCCGGTTCAAGGAATTGTCAATCAATTGGCCAATTTGGAGCAGGCACTCGTCGCTGGTGAGCGGGTGTTCAAGTTGATGGATGAACCTGGGGAAAATGTCAGTAATGAGAGGATTTCTCGCTTTAAAGGGAATGTTACCTTTGATCATGTTTCTTTCGGCTATAAAGAGGGAGAATATGTTCTAAAGAATATCGATTTCGAAGCAAAACACGGCGAAACAGTAGCCCTAGTTGGGCACACTGGCTCTGGAAAAAGTTCGATTATGAATTTACTTTTCCGTTTTTATGACTGTCAAAAGGGAAAAATTATGATTGATGGAAAAGATATCGAAAGTATCCCGCGGCAAACGATTCGCAATCATATGGGTATTGTTTTACAGGATCCATATTTATTTACTGGGACAATTGCCTCCAATGTAAGCCTTGACGATCCTTCTATAACCAAGGATAAAGTGGAGCAGGCGTTAAAAGATGTTGGCGCGGAAAAGGTATTTAAGAATTTAGAGAATGGTTATGATGAACCGGTAATCGAAAAGGGGAGTACGCTTTCAAGTGGGCAGCGTCAGCTTATTTCATTTGCCCGGGCCCTTGCCTTTAATCCAGCGATCCTAATACTTGATGAAGCAACCTCCAGTATTGATACTGAAACCGAAGCAGTTATCCAGGAGGCGATGGATGTCTTAAAGAAGGGCCGAACAACGTTTATCATCGCTCACCGTCTATCGACGATTCGCAATGCTGATCAAATTCTGGTATTGGATCGCGGGACAATTGTTGAAAGAGGAACACATGATGAATTGATGGCTTCAAATGGGAAGTATTATCAGATGTATCAGCTGCAACAGGGAAGTAATGAATTAGCAGGATAGTATAAGAGGTGGCCCTTTTAACGAAAAGTTAGAAGGGCCAGCTTTTTTTTGTTCTGCTCGATTGTTATTTGAAATATATATTCTTATTTTGGATTCGCTGATAAAATTAAAAATTCGCTGATAAAAGGAACAGATTCGTTGAAAAAATCATTAAAATCGCTGATAAGTTGCTCTTAATAGGTAAGGCCCACTCTTGAACCTATAAATTCATCGGAAAATAGCTGCCTGAAGGCGAAGTCACCAGTGTCATAAATCGAAATGGAGGAAGGATTTTCAGGGAGAAAGTCCTTTTCGTATCGATAAGTGCCAATTCTTTCACCGACAGGCAAATAGGTTGGACAAACGATGGTCCAATCAAGCCCCGATTTCTTTAATAATATATAAGCTTTTAAATGCTCTTCGGCATCCTTAGTGCTTTTACGTCTGGATTCTGCCGATTGGAAGCGGTATAAATGTGGTGCGGAACGAGCCTGCAGGATTCCCGCTGTACCTATCGTAATAATTCGGATAAGTCCATATTTTTTCATATTGCTGATAATGAAGGGCATGGAATCTGATAGAGTTGTGCTTCCATCAGTATTTAACGCACTGACCACCACATCAGTACCTTTTATGCAATTAGCAATATCCTTTTCTTGTAAGACATTACCTTCTTTAACTGTAAGCTCTGCAGCGTCTTGGTTTAGTTTTTTCGCATCTCGCACTAAGGTTTGGACAGAAAGGTGATTGGTTAAAGCATTTTCCAAAATTACTGAGCCCACTCTTCCTGTTGCCCCAAAAAGGCAAATGTTCACAAAAAATTCACTCCTTGGTCACTAAGGTGTAATTTCTATCACTTGTTAATCCTACCTCTTATGATAACTTTAAAATGTTTAAGTATTTAAATTTAATATGGGGTGGGATGTATATGGGTGAGTATTCAATTGTACTATTAATCGGTAGCTTTTTAATCCTCTCTTATTATATCGGATATACAATCTATAAAGCATAAGCTGCAGACAAATGTCTGCAGTTTTTTTATTTCAACGATGAAAATAGCGAAACCATTAAAGTCGAAGTAGAAGGGTTCTACGTAGGCATTTCTCCAGAAAAATTAGACGAAAGTCGAAGTAGAAGGGCTCTACGTAGGTATTTCTCCAAAAAAAGAAAGCGAAAGTCGATGTAGGAGGGTTCTACGTAGGTATTTCTCCAAAAAAAGAAGACGAATGTCGAAGTAGAAGGTTCTACGTAGGTATTTCTCCAAAAAAAGAAGACGAAAGTCGAAGTAGAAGGGTTCTACGTAGGTATTTCTCCAAAAAAAGAAAGCGAAAGTCGATGTAGGAGGGTTCTACGTAGGTATTTCCCCAAAAAAAGAAGACGAAAGTCGAAGTAGAAGGTTCTACGTAGGTATTTCCCCCAAAAAAGAAGACGAAAGTCGAAGTAGAAGGGTTCTACGTAGGTATTTCTCCAAAAAAAGAAGTCGAAAGTCGAAGTAGAAGGGTTCTACGTAGGCATTTCCCCAAAAAAAGAAGACAAAAGTCGAAGTAGAAGGGTTCTACGTAGGTATTTCTCCAAAAAAAGAAGGCGAAAGCCGAAGTAGAAGGGTTCTACGTAGGCATTTACTCGGTTTGAATATCCAGGCTCAGCTTTGGGGCACTCCGCCTTATTATGTTAGGTTGGGACTTAATTTATTATATATCCAAAATAGTAAATGGCCTTTATCGCCATTTTCGCTTTGAATTAATAAAATGGTTAGAAATGGGTATATATATTGAAGTAGTACAAATAAATGAGGTGAAACACTCTTGGGAAATTTTAGAGTAGAAAAAGATTCACTTGGTGAAGTTCATGTCCTATCAGAAAAATATTGGGGGGCACAAACACAACGGAGCAAGGAAAACTTTAAAATTGGTACCGAAAAAATGCCTCTCGAGCTTATATTTGGGCTAGCTTATATTAAAAAATCTGCAGCAATTGTCAATCAACAATTAGGAAAACTAAGTGAAGCAAAAATGGTGGCCATTATAAAAGTGTGTGATCAAATCCATAGCGGAGATTTTGACGAACATTTTCCATTAGCAGTCTGGCAAACCGGCAGCGGTACACAGTCCAATATGAACGTAAATGAGGTAATTGCCAACCGGGCAAACGAATGGTTAAAGGAGCAGGGCAGTGCAGAAAAAATCCATCCTAATGATGATGTCAACATGTCGCAAAGCTCCAACGATACCTTTCCAACGGCGATGCATATTGCTGCCTATAAAAAAGTAGCAGAAGACCTGATTCCTGCCATTCGTGTTCTTAAAAACACGCTGCTTGAAAAAGAGAAAGCTTTTTCAAACATTGTAAAAATAGGGAGAACACATTTACAGGATGCAACTCCACTGACAGTTGGACAAGAAATAAGCGGTTGGAGGGCAATGCTTGAAAAAAATGAAAGAATGATTATTGAAGCAAGCAAATATCTACTCGATTTGGCCATAGGAGGTACTGCAGTAGGTACGGGAATCAATGCCGACCCACAGTTTGGAGCAAAGGTAGCTGAGCAAATTTCTACTTTAACCGGCTATCCATTTCGGTCATCAGAAAATAAATTTCAAGCCTTAACAAGTCATGATGAAATTGTTTATGTCCATGGTTCCTTAAAAGCATTAGCAGCTGATTTAATGAAAATGGCTAATGATGTCCGCTGGCTGGCAAGCGGACCACGCAGTGGGATTGGCGAAATAAGCATTCCTGCGAATGAGCCCGGAAGCTCTATCATGCCCGGAAAAGTAAATCCAACGCAAAGTGAAGCGTTAACGATGGTGGTATGCCAAGTTTTTGGTAATGACGCAACTATTGGGTTTGCAGCTAGCCAGGGGAATTTTGAGTTAAATGTATATAAACCAGTGATTATTTATAATCTTATCCAATCCATCAGGCTTCTTGCTGATGGAATGCGATCATTTAATAATAATTGTGCAGTAGGTATTGAGGCTAACGAAGAAGTAATCAAGAGACATGTGGAACAATCTTTGATGCTGGTGACGGCGTTAAATCCCCATATTGGCTATGAAAAAGCGGCACAAATAGCTAAAATGGCTTTTATAGAAAACAGCACGTTAAAGGAAGCAGCTATTAAAACCGGCTTTGTAACTAGGGAACAATTTGACCAATGGATTAAACCTGAAAACATGATTTAACATAGACATCTCTCCTACTATCCGGATTATTGACAAGGAAAGCCCCCTCCGCTGAAGGAGGGGGCTAAGCCATATTATTTATTTGTTGTATAAGTGGGTTTGTTAAAAATTAACGTTGGAACCCGCCAAGTTGGGATTCAGCCATTTGAACAAGACGCTTTGTAATTTCTCCTCCGACAGAACCATTTGCACGTGAAGTTGTATCAGCACCAAGGGTTACGCCAAATTCTGTAGCAATTTCATACTTCATTTGATCAAGTGCTTGTTGAACGCCTGGTACTACAAGTTGATTAGAGTTGTTGTTAGTAGCCATAGTTGAAAACACTCCTCTTAATAAGTTTGGGGTCAGTATGGAATTGAACCATATGATTGCCTCCTTGGCCTAACCCATATTATGATTGTTTCCTCTAGTAAATATCTTCTTTTTGGCTGGATTATCCTGACTTGCACCGCTTACTACTTTAATTGGTTTCATCCATCGTGTGTAATTATTGCTTTGTAATCTTTATTATGATTATATCTTGAAGACTTATTCGTGATATTGATTAGTAATTTATTCCATTACATACCACAGGTAAACTAACACAAACTAAAGGTATCTAATAATCAAAAGGGTGAAGTGTATGTCAGTATGCCCAGTCTGTAATGGTTTTCGGGACGTCTATTTAATATGTACCAATTGTGGAGAACCTATGTTGGAAAGCGGCCGGATTATGGATTTTTATGATGACTATAGTCCGTATATGGAAATTAATATAATGAAAATGGAGGACAATTATCCTGATACGAAATCAGGACATAAGTGTCCGCACCTATACAGCTGCCCTAATTGCCATCAAGATGAAGTAATTTTGATAAAAGAATAAGCCTCATATATTAGAAACGGAGGCTTTAGAAATTATTATATTTCGTATTACGGACGGATTCTTAATTCTGTATCGGTATCAAAGAAGTGGGCCTTGTTTAAGTCAAAGGCTAAGTCTAATTTATCACCTGGTTTGACATCGGCACGTGAATCAAGTCGAGCGACAAAATCTTGATCGCCAATAGCAGAGTAGATCATTAATTCGGCACCAGTTAACTCGGCAACATCAATATTAGCGGTAATTTTTGTTCCGGAAGACGCTTCAATGAAAACCGGTTCATCATGGATATCTTCTGGACGAATCCCTAGGATAATGGACTTTCCGACATAGCCTTGCTCACGAAGGAATTTCATTTTTCCTTCCGGAACCGCAACAGATGTTTTTCCAATTACAAACTTGCCATCTTCAAGTTTACCATTAAAGAAATTCATCGCCGGGGAACCAATAAAGCCGCCGACAAACACATTTTCTGGTTTTTCATATACTTCTTTAGGCGAACCAACTTGTTGAATGACACCGTCTTTCATAACAACTAATCGAGTTGCCATTGTCATTGCTTCAGTTTGGTCATGAGTAACATAGATGGTCGTTGTATCTAAACGACGGTGGAGCTTGGCAATCTCGGCGCGCATTTGCACACGGAGCTTGGCATCAAGATTGGATAAAGGTTCGTCCATTAAGAATACCTTAGCGTCACGGACAATGGCACGGCCCAAGGCAACACGCTGGCGCTGACCACCAGATAGAGCCTTTGGTTTACGAGTTAAGTAAGCTTCTAAGCCAAGAATTTTTGCCGCTTCCTTTACCCGACGATCAATTTCGTCTTTGGCAAATTTACGCAGTTTCAAACCGAAGGCCATGTTATCATAAACGGTCATATGTGGGTAAAGGGCATAGTTTTGGAAAACCATCGCAATATCGCGGTCTTTCGGTGCGACATCGTTTACTCTTTTCCCATCAATGTAAAAGTCACCTTTTGAAATATCTTCAAGACCAGCAATCATTCGAAGTGTCGTTGACTTTCCGCATCCGGACGGACCAACAAATACGATAAATTCCTTATCTTCAATATGTAAATTGAAATCTTGAACAGCGGTTACTTTATTATCGTAAATTTTATAAATATGATCTAATTTTAACTCTGCCATGTGAATTTCCCCCTTGTTAATCTTAGTAAACTTAGTTTACAGTGTCAGATGGAAAAAAAGTATGGACAGGTTGCACAAAAACTGAAAACGCTTTTTTGGGCACATTGTTACATATCCTGATTTTGTTCAAACAAGAGGCAAGCTAAAAAGACCGTAAAGGCTCCGTAAAAATCTTTTAATCCAATGCCAGTTTTTTCACTAAATTTATCGATGCGATATTGAAGCGTGTTTCGATGGATATACAATTTTTTAGCTGTCAAACTTGCATTTAAATTATTTTCTAAAAAAAACTTGATGGTTGAAAACATTTCCGGGTCATCATGGAATATCTCTATGACCTCTTGGTTGACTTTTTGTTTTAATTCTTCTGGCAAATGATTCGCTAAATAGGCTGGAAAAACCCGTTCAAATGTAAAGATATTCGGGTTACCCAAATTGGTAATTCCAAAAGTAAAGTATTCTTTTTCCCGGAGAAGTTGTGAGCGTAGTTGATGGGAAAAGGGATGGAGTTTCCCAATAAAAAAAGAAATTTTCACATAAAAATCACTTTCGAATGTTTCTGACATAGAAATTAGTTCATCTTCGGAAAGAGAAATTAGTTTCTTCTCTTCTATGACAATTCCCCGGCTACTGCTTTCCCAAATGATGGTCACTTCCTCAGTAAAGAAGCCTTTTAAAGCAGACTCAATTTCGAATTGGTTCCCATCATGACTGCTAATTTGAAACTGAATAAAGCGGAAATGAGTCCCAGAATCATATGGTGGAAGAGGACCATCAAAAAATAAAAATTCTGACCAGCCACTTTTAGATGATAGGTAAAATGATGTTTGAACCTCAACTAGTTTGTAGATCGTTTTTAAAAGCGTTAATTCTTTTTCACTGATGTCTGTTTTAGGAATGCCAATCCACTCATTCTCTTCATCGTTACAAAAGATATACAATTGTTCAGAAGGATTCTCTGGTTGATTGGGAAACAAAATGGAATTCTCGTATATGGACAATAATTTTCGTAGCATCGATCATTTTCCCCATTATCAAAATATTTTAAGAAAAGCGCAAGGCGCCCGTCTACCTAGAAATTCTACTACATTATACCAGTAATCGAGTGACAATTAAAAAGGCTGAGCCTATAGAATGTTGGCTAGCCTAGTTGTTTCTCTGAATTGAATTAGTCACATTCATAGGGTGGTAGTTCCTCGGTAAGGTCATGTGCTTCTTCAATATTTGTTGAATTATGCCGAGCATGGACTGTACCACCGGACATTCCTTCATTAATCATTCGGTCAATATCCATATAGGCTTTATCTCTTCCTTCATGAACTGAGCCTTGATTCGATCCCTTTTCTTTATCCTTTTCCATGACAATCAATCCTTTCCCATTTCTATGTTTAGTTTGTGGAAAGGATAAATTTTCATGCATAGGGAGTTTAGGCAGAATTATTCATAGACGTGATAAAGCATTAATTCATGGATTTGGCTTGTTAATTTGTCAATTTCTTCTTGTTCAGGAGTACTTGTTGTGAATTCAATTTTTCCCGTTTGGTGGTAGATACCTGTAAACCTTTGCTTTTTATAGTAAAAGGAAAAGTTCCAGCCAGGAATATTTTTATTTTCAAATAATGGTTTGAACTGAAAATGCATCAACATAGTAAACATCCCCTTTTACATGCTATCTCTAGATTACCTTGTTTAGGGAATTATTTAAACACATATTAGTTTTAATTATCTGCTAATTGAAGGAATAAGCGGCAAAGCTGTTCTATTTTCCTTTCTTCAATCTCTGTCTCATCAAAACTCATCGGCTTTGAATTTACTTCATAAATGGAATACCGACCAGTTTTACTTATACCTGCATCAATAGAAAACTCGCCAAAAAAACCAAATTGTTTCGATAATGCTTCTCCGATATGTGGGACAACCGTTTGAATGAATTGATCATGTTCCGTAGATTGGAAAAGCTCGTAGGGAAGCAGTCTCCCTCCGGTTGGTATATGTGTCGTAATCTCTTGAGTCTGGGCCTGCCTAATTCCGACTCCTGTTAGAACATAACCATCCACCTCTGCATGGGCAAGAATGCGAAAATCGAAGCGGTTTCCCTCATACTCGGCTGAATTAATTTCTTCCTGGGCCAAATAGTTTTTCTCAAGTAGTTCCTTGTTCCATCTGTCCCAAAAACGATGAAAGGATGGATAGGATTCATAATTATCAACCCCTTGAAGTTGAATTGCAGATGGATTCATTAGCTTTAGACGGAAAATACCTATTCCTTTAGATGCTTGCGATGGTTTTAAATAAATGCTTTTATGTTTCTTCAGAAAAGAGAACAATTCCTTTTTTTCCTGTACAAGGATTGTTTGCGGTAAAAAGTTTTGTAGCACCGGATGATTTTTTAATAACTCATAGAGCTCATATTTATCGATAAAACATGGATTAAAAAAGGGGATTTTTTTGTCCCTTAACACGGAAATAAAACGTCGGAATGATTCCTTTTGTTCTGATTTTCGAAACGGAATTCGATTATAAACAAGGCTCGGGTAGGGAAATTTCCGCTTTATCCAGCATTTTTTCTCAAGTGAAAAGGTATAGCCAATAATGAAATCCTTCGTTGTTCCTTCAGTTGTAAAGACAAAGCTTACTCCATTTAATGAAATAAGCTTTTTTTGCAATTCAATAAAAAGCGGGCCGTTACCTGCTATGTCACCATTTTCCTTCCGAGAAGTCAAAATCCCAATCAGTGGACCAGTCGTATTGTTTATCATTTGAACAGTTCCTCAGGATGTAATAAAGCTTGCTCGGTTAGAAAAATGGCAAATGCGATTGATAATTTCCGTGTTAGGAAATCAACTTCCTTCAATTCAGGATGACTAAAAATAGATCTGCCTGGTTTGGAATTAGCTTCAAAGATCCATACATTTCCGTTTCGGTCGATACCTAAATCAAAACCAATCTCACCAATAATGCCTTCAATATTTCTGTCGAGTGATTTGCTAAGCAATAGTGCAGTACTTATCAGCTTTTCGGTATATAAATCACATTCTTCCTTTGGGAAAATTTCTGCGATTGTTTTGATATCACCACCACTTCGTGCATGTGTAGTTACGCTTCCATGACCGGCAATTTTCGCGGCAATCGCTGATACTTGCCATTTTCCATAGTCATCCTTATTTGTATGGACACGAAAATCAATGGAACGCTTTTCATTTCTAAGCAAGGAAATGCCTTGCTGCACTAACATTTTTTCTAGTGATTGATGAGCAAATACGGAATGAAACAAACGTTCTAAACTGACAAATTTTCGTAATCGATTAATATAGCCATCGTCTTGATATCGACAATAATAATCGCCTGTTTGTTTGTCAAAAATCACCTGATGAACACCTAAACCGAGGCTGCCGTTTTTTGGCTTTATAAAAATATGGCCATATTTGGACAGCATCGTTTCCATGATGGAAAAGGACGTAAATGGATGGGTCTCCGGCAAGTAAGTAGTAACCGATGGATCTTTCTGAAGTCTCTCATAAATATCTAGTTTATTGAAAAAACCGGGATTGTACCATGGAATGAGATATTCTTTTTGTAGTCGCTCTCTTACTTTAATCAATTTTGGGTTGTTCTCACTTTTTCGATTGGGCAGGCGGTCGTAAATCACATTTGGAAAGGGAACCTCAACCGTTGTCCAAGCCTGATTATGAAAAAAGTAACCTTCAATCGTTCCTTGCTCCCAATCAATATGCTGCTCCCCGAAGACAAATGCCAAGGCACCGACCGGTTTATTAACAGATAACAGTTTTGAAAAAAACAATGTTCGTTCGCCAACTGGCTGCTGGGGAATGGAAGTAAACCCCGCTGTAAAAATACCTACGAGTGGACCGATATAAAGAATTTGGTTTTCGATAAAGGCATGTAATGGGATAGTAAAATGAGGGAACTGGATGGCTTCTTGAATTTTCTTGCTTATCACAATCCGGTCATTTTTATCAGGATGTGGGAAAAAATCAACAGCAATTGATTTTGAGCCAAAAGCAATTTTTTTTATCTGTTTATCCCGAAGGACAGCCTGGGGACAGAACACAACCATTTGATCATTTTGAGTAACTTCAATGAGATAATGTTTTCTCATAATAGTTCTTCCTTTCTTGCGGATCCGTTCCGGAAAGGTATTTGCCATAAAGCAGCGGTTTCATGTGAATGATCTCCTTCAAATCTGGCCGTGTTTGTAATAGTACCTTTCTTCCCGGTTTGGAATTGACATCAAGAATCCAAATGGATCCGTTTTTTGCGATACCAATATCAACACCAATCTCAAACAATGGCATAAATTCCTTTTCAAGGAGGGCAGGGAGGTTGGTAAGAATGTAGTCTAATTCTTGGCGTATATATTCCCCCTTTGCAGGTGGAAGTGAAGATAGCCAATCTGTAAACGCGATGACGGCCCCTCCTGCACTTAAGTTTGATAGAATGCCCCCAGTACTTCCGATGCGAATCCCTCTGCCAAGTTCGCCCCAGACCCCTCGCACACTTTTTTGCAGGAGAACACGGATATCAAAGGGCTGGAGTTCATTATTGGATAGTTCTAGATACGGCTGCAGCAGAAAGTCACGCTGATTGATTAACGGTTTTAACCATTGAAGAAGCTTAGCCTCATTTGGAAATATACGTGAAATAATTTTCTTGTGTTTTTCTGTTTTCACATGAAAGGTTTTGTCGTTTTTTTTCAAGTAATAAATACTGTACCCACCAGATCCATTAATTGGCTTTAAGATAATTTTTTTCTTCGTCGCTAATTCTTTTAGAATAATGCCTGTATCCGAAACTGATTGAGTATCAGGTAAATAGGAAACTAAACCAGTGTTCCGTAATGTTTTATAAATTTCAAGTTTATTAGGCAATCCATAGCCTAAAAAGGTAATATCATTTCTGCTCTTCAGCCAAGAGACAATCGGCAAGCATTGTTTGGAATGTTCATCCTCTCCGTAGAAACAGCGATCGTAAATGATGGATGGGATTGGCCGTTCACTTTCCAGCCAGCATTGAGCTTTTGAATCAAACCTTTTCCCTTTTACCTGAAGCGTATGTGGATTGATATCGGATGGAAGGAAGCGGAAAACCTCCATCTCGCACGATTCAGCAAGGCTGGCGATTTCTTTAATATAAGAATTTTCACTCTCCATAGTTAACGTCATAATGCCAAATGTAATCATTTTAATGTCACTCCTTTAATGGCTCGGTTTCAAATCCAAGCTTCGCACAAAATTGGATGATCGCCTTTGCAGATGGTCTAATTTTTCCTAAACCATCATCGAAATTTTTTGAGGGCTTGGAATTGACCTCAATTAACCAAAGCCTGCCATCAAGATCGACACCGATGTCGATGCCAAGTTCTCCCGTTATGCCTGCTGAGTGGCTGCTAATAACGGAAGCTGTTTCAAGAGCCAATTCCTTCATTTGTGCAAGTACTTCTAAAGATTTTCTTCGGTCCAAACAAGTTCTCAAGACATTCAACGGTCTTGTAATTGTTCCGCCTTTCGCGATATTAGAAACAAATTCCTGTTCAGCAGCTATCCTTGCCACAATGGATGTAATTTCCCAGTGGTCGGTTTGATTTTTATGACATAAAACCCTAAAATCGATGGCACATGATTGATGTGTTACTAAAGAAAGGCCCTGTTGAATAATATAAATTCGATTATGAAGGATTGGTTTTATCAACGGATAAATTTCGTCTAAGGAATATTTATTCCCTAACTGATCTGACTGATCAGTTAACGACGTTTGAAACGTATAGAGGTATTCCATTTCCTTTATAACTTTAATAATGTTCCTGCCCTGGCTCCCATGAATCGGTTTTAGGAAGACGGTTTCGTATTTTTGGATAAAATCATGCAGGTGTTCCTTTGAGAAAATTTTCGTTTCGGGAATATAGGGGAAAAGATGTCTTTCTTCGCTTAGCTGCTCATACACTTCCCATTTAGAAAGAAAACGATCATTAAATATCGGGATCATTAATTGTTCCAGCCGTTTGCGAAAATGTTTATAGGAATCCTTTTGTTCCAGTCTTCTGGAATGGATACGATTATATATGACATCTGGCAGTGGCGGCTCAAATAGAATCCATTTCCCGTCATCAAGGTAATAGCCTTCGTTTAAAAATTTGTCATAAGAAAAAACGTAGAAAAAACCACCTTGCATCGTTATTCCGTGATGCAGTTCCTCACAAAAGGAATGGATGGTGCGAAAGTGCGGCTCTTCATGCTTATTTGAGGTGAAATTTGTCAGTAATCCGACCATGGGTCCTAGCTTCAGCGTATGACTTTCTGCTAGATACATGGCCTGAAATTTGTAGCTTTGAAGTGGCAGACAAAATTCTGTTATCATCTTTTCCGGTAAAAGTATTTCGTCAGCGGCCATTTCTACAGTTTGAACGGTAGTTGTGATTGTTTTCTTCCCTAATGTGATTTTCAAATCTAGATTCTCTTTTAATTGTAAATGGGTAAACAATTGCTCGGACATTTGTACTTGGCAATCATTTTTCACAGTGAAAATCCAGGGCACAATTTTAACAGGGGTTAATGAAAATGACATAATCACTCCTCATTTACACGTATAGAATCGTTTTTTATGGGCATTCGTTGATATAGTATCGTATGTGAAAATAATTTGGTTGGTGATTTGAACATTCTCGCATTTGAATGAATAGTTTGTTATAGTTGTGGAGAATTGTTTATCTCGCATTAACGGCAGTAAGAGCCCCCACTCCATTCTTAGAGGAGGAAACACCTAAGGTTAAGTGGTATCCACTGCCCGTAAAAGCCCGATTGATTCAACTAACCATCTGTGTAAAACCACCACTGATGGCCGTTTCATCTTATCTGAAAAGGAGTGAACCCGATGGCAGTAAATTTATATGATTCCGCATATGCCTTAGAAACCGCAATTCGTCAAAGTGATGAGTATACACAATTAAAGCAGGCATATAGCGAAGTGAATGCCGATCCGGCGGCAAAACAAATGTTTGATCAATTCCGTCAAATCCAAATGAATCTACAGCAAAAACAAATGATGGGTCAGGATATATCTGAACAAGAAATTCAGCAAGCACAGTCAACAGTAGCACTAGTTCAGCAAAATCAAAAAATTGCCCATCTCATGCAAGCAGAACAGCGAATGAGCATGATTATCGGTGAATTAAATAAAGTAATTATGAAACCATTAGAAGACTTATATGGACAATTGTAAACTTCAAAGCTAAGCCCTCGGAAAAACGGGGGTTTTTTTCTTTTTCGATAGTGAGGCCATCTCATCTGTTCTATTAATGAGTGAAAAGTCATAAAAGTGATATAAGGGTAATTTCACCAAGAACAGGGGGCAACATAATGATTTATCGCTTGCTTGCATTAAATATTGATGGCACGCTTCTTCAAACGAATGGAAAAATCCATAAGTCAACAAAAGAAGCCATTGATTATGTTCAGCAAAAAGGTATTTATCTAACGCTTGTAACATCACGCAGTTTCCCATCAGCAAGAAAGGTGGCAAAGGCGTTAAAAATAAAATCACCACTTATTACACATCAAGGTGCCTATATTGCAAGTCCTGAAGAAAAGCCGATTTATGTAAAAAGGATTAATGAAGACATTACCTATGATACTGTTCGTCTCCTAGAGGCAATCCCCTGCCAAATCCGTCTTGTACATGAACAATTTTCATTAGCGAATAAGTTAAAGCTGAATAATAACTTTTTGGCAAAAACAGTTTTTACATCTGGAGATCCGGTTTTTTATTCCCAGCAATTTGTCTCTTCACTAAGTGAATATTTACATGACCAGCCAGTTACACCACCAAAAATAGAGGTTTATTTTGAAGATAGAGGCGACCTGATCGATGTAAAGAAAATCCTTAGAAAAATGTTTAATGAGATTGACATAATCGAACTTGATTCACTAAGGCTGGATATTGTTCCTGCTGGCGTTTCAAAATTAACAGGATTGACTTACTTAGGAAACCAACTTGGAATCCGTAGAAGTGAAATGGTTTATATTGGTGATGCCCTAGATGATGTTTCTTTAATTGAAGCTGCAGGCCTTGGGGTCGCGATGTGGAATGCCGTCTTTGAAGTAAAAAAGGCTTCTGATTGGGTAACGAGGTCGGAAAATGAGCATGGTGTTGCCTATATGGTAAAGGAGCACTTCCGCAAGCAGCAGCCAATTGAATTTTTAAGAAAGATGAATATCATAAAAAAATGATTGGCAAAGATATCACGGGACCTAACCTGTGGTATCTTTTCTATTTATGGAAAAGGGGCGGAGCGTCGCAAAAACAAATCAGTATATTCAATTTAAGAGGAAAATATACATTGTTTACTTTGAATAGGTGAAGCCAAGCTCTGCTCACACCTCCTTTATTAAGTTAGACTGGGGTTTATAAAGGAGTGTATTACCATAGAAGATGGTGGGTTGAAATACCATTTCCGTTATTGCTGGTTTATGTGAATGATTTCCAACTTATTGACCTTGTTTTCGCGATTTTGTACACTTAAGGAAGTTTACTATTGAAAGGTGATTTAATTGCGAATTTCGATAATAGGATTAGAGGATGAAAGATTTAGTCGGCCACTAAGGCTGATTGCTAATTTATTTTTTGAAGAATCACAGATATTAACAGCAAATGCTGAAGAAGCTGATATACAGATAAAATTTACGTTACAAGTCAATAAGCATGTATCGGTTTTCGCTGAACTAAAGGATAACAATGGAAAAGTATATGTTTCTGAGTATCAAAAAGAGATGGTTTCAAGTGATTCCGAAAAGGAATGGTTTAAACAACTAAAAAATGCAGTGGCCCATGCTTATTTAACTGTTCTCCAGGACTTTTCAGGGATTACACAAAAGTGGGGTATTTTAACTGGGGTGAGACCAACTAAACTGCTCCATCGGAAAATACAGGAAGGTGTCCCTTTAGCGGCTGCCCATCAGCAGCTAAAGGAAGATTACTTAATCACCGATGAAAAGATTAAATTGATGCAGCAAATTGTTGATCGACAGTTATCGGTTGTCCCTGATTTATACTCACTTCAAAAAGAAGTAAGCATTTATATTGGGATTCCTTTTTGTCCAACGAAATGTGCGTATTGCACTTTTCCGGCTTATGCGATCAACGGACGCCAGGGTTCTGTGGATTCCTTTCTCGGTGGACTTCATTATGAAATGAAGAAAATCGGAGCTTGGTTAAAGGAAAAAGGTGTACGTATTACCACGGTATACTATGGGGGAGGTACACCCACTAGTATTACAGCAAACGAGATGGATATGCTTTATGAAGAAATGTATGACTCGTTTCCAGATGTGGAGAATATTCGCGAGATTACCGTTGAAGCGGGACGACCTGATACCATTACACCGGAAAAATTAGAAGTCTTAAAGAAGTGGAATATTGACCGGATTAGCATCAATCCGCAATCGTATACCCAAGAAACGTTAAAAGCGATTGGCCGACATCATACAGTTACCGAGACCGTAGAAAAATACCATTTGGCTCGTTCCATGGGCATGAATAATATCAATATGGACTTAATTATTGGCTTGCCTGGTGAGGGTGTACCTGAATTTACCCACTCTTTAGCGGAAACAGAAAAGCTGATGCCTGAATCTTTAACGGTCCATACCTTGTCATTCAAGCGTGCATCTGAAATGACCAAGAACAAGGAGAAATACAAAGTGGCGGGCCGTGATGAGGCTGAAAAAATGATGGAGCTTGCTGAGGTTTGGACAGAAGGTCATGGCTATGTACCTTATTATCTATACAGGCAAAAGAACATTCTTGGTAATCTTGAGAATGTCGGCTATTCTCTTCCTAATCAAGAGAGTATCTATAACATAATGATTATGGAGGAACAGCAGACGATTATTGGACTAGGCTGCGGGGCAGCAAGCAAATTTATCGATCCGATTACCGGTAAGATTACCCACTTTGCCAATCCGAAGGATCCGAAATCCTATAATGACGGATTTGCAGCCTACACAGAAGAAAAACTAAAAATTTTAGATGAGTTATTCTCGGAAAAAGGTTCTCCTGCCTAAATTTTGGCAGGGGATTTTTGAATTTATTTGTTCTTAATAAAGGATTATCACGGCTGAATATCGAATAATTATATGGATTGTCTAATACACTCTACAGTGTATTAATATGCTTTCATTAATGGAGGGGATATAGCAATGATGCAAACACCTTTAACGATGACGCAAATGATTGAGAGAGCAGAAAAGTATTTTCCAAAAAAACAAGTAGTTTCAAGAACGGCAAGCGGCATTCACCGATTCACCTACAAACAAATTGCCGAAAGAACGAGAAGGCTGGCCGACAGCCTAACAAAATTAGGGGTTACAAAGGGCGAGAGGGTAGGAACCTTAGCATGGAATCATCACCGTCACTTAGAAGCCTATTTTGCCATCCCTTGTATGGGCGCTGTTCTCCATACAGTAAACATTCGCCTAACACCCCAGCATATTTCCTACATTATCAATCATGCCGAAGACAAGGTGCTCCTTGTTGACCCAGACATCCTGCCACTACTCGAAAGATGTGCCCCTGAATTAAAGACTGTAAAGGCCTATATTATTATGACTGATGAAAAAGAACTTCCAGAAACAACCCTCTCTCCAGTCTATCATTATGAAAAACTATTAGCTGAAGCGAATCCAGAATATCGTTATCCTGAAGATATTGACGAAAACGCCCCGGCAGGAATGTGCTACACATCAGCGACCACTGGAAATCCAAAGGGAGTTGTTTATTCCCACCGAGGGATTGTTCTCCACAGTATGGCGCTAGGTCTTGCGGATAGTGCAGCATTAAGCGAAAAAGATATTGCACTTCCAGTTGTGCCAATGTTCCATGCAAATGCTTGGGGGATGCCATTTTCCGCCGTCTGGTTTGGGACATCCTTAGTTCTACCGGGACCTTATTTTACGCCAAAATTGCTTGCAGAGCTCATTGAGCAAGAAAGAGTTACAGTAACGGCAGGGGTTCCAACTATCTGGCTTGGCTTATTAAAGGAACTCGATGAAGGCTCCTATGATATGAGCAGCTTAAGGGGAGTTTTATGTGGAGGGTCCGCAGCACCAAAAGGGATAATTAAAGCATTTGAACAACGGCATAAGATTCCATTTATGCATGCGTATGGTATGACAGAGACCAGTCCTCTGGTGGTCATCTCAACGCTAAAAAGCTACCAGGAAGAACTGGATGCAGAAGAAAGATTAGAATTAAGAGCGAAGCAGGGCGTCCTTGTCCCTGGACTTGAAATAAAAATCGTCGGTAAGGACGGCGAAGTCGCCTGGGATGGAGCGGAAATGGGAGAATTGTGTATTAGAGGTCCTTGGATTGCCTCTGAATATTATAAAGACGAGCGAACAGAAGAGGCCTTCCGTGATGGCTGGCTGCATACTGGGGATGTTGTCACGATTGACGAGGAAGGCTTTGTGAAAATCGTCGATCGTACAAAAGATTTAATTAAGAGCGGCGGTGAATGGATTTCATCGGTTGATCTTGAAAATGCGTTAATGGCACATGAGGCAGTTTTTGAAGCGGCGGTTGTGGCTGTTCCTCATGAACAATGGCAGGAGCGACCTGTGGCCTGCGTCGTATTAAAAGAAGCCAATAAGGGAAAAACAACGAAGGAAGAACTATTTGATTTCTTAAAACCGCAGTTTGCCAAATGGTGGATCCCAGATGATATCCTGTTCATTGAGGAAATTCCAAAAACCTCAGTTGGTAAATTTCTAAAAATGGCCCTTCGTGATCAGGTCCAACAAGAAGTTCTCCGAAAAGGATAAGTGAAGAGGGCAAGGAAGATTCCTTGTCCTTTTCACTTGAAATAAAACTAAAACGATAGGAAGAAAATTCAATATATTGGGAAAGTTTGTTTTTATTCTATCCATTACCATATATAATGGAAGTGAATAAAAAGTATGGGGGGGCGTTTCAAATGTCGATAAATTTTGTAACGGATAAGGTGAATTTGAAGGTGGACGGCCGTGTTGCAACGGTTGAAATGAATCGGCCGGAGGCATTAAATGCCATGGATACAGACGTGATTAGGGGTCTTGCTTGTAAACTAAAAGAGATAAGCGAATCGGATGATGTTGATATTGTCGTGTTAACGGGGAAAGGAAGAGCATTTTCAGCAGGTGGAGACATCAAAACAATGCTTTCAAACATGAATGAGAGCGATTTCCTTCCGGTTATGGACTGTATCAGCGAATTAATTATTACGCTTTACAGCATCCCAAAACTAACAATCAGCGCCATCTCAGGTGCAGCTGCAGGCTTAGGATTTAGCTTAGCGCTAGCAACGGACTATATTATTGCAGACAAAGCAAGCAAGCTAGCGATGAATTTTATCGGCATCGGATTAATCCCTGATGGTGGTGCCCATTTCTTTTTAGAAAAAAGATTAGGAGAGACAAGGGCAAAACAGGTCATCTGGGATGGGAAAATGATGGGCTCCGAAGAAGCATTAAAGTTGGGGCTTATTCAGGAGATAGCAAGTGATGGGCTCCAAGAGACGTTAGATGCTAGATTATCAGACTGGTTAAGTCGGCCTGTTCAAGCGATGATTAAAACGAAAAAGATTTTAGCAGAAAAGAACCGCCCGCAACTACTAAAGATTTTAGAATTAGAAAAGTACGGCCAACAAAAAATGCGAGAAACAATGGACCATCAAGAGGGAATTCAGGCGTTTATGGAAAAAAGGAAGCCAAATTTTATCGGAAAATAAAAACAAAGAAGCTCAGCTTCTTTGTTTTTATGCTTTTTTACGAATGAAAAAGCAGCAACTTTCCGTTTGGCGAGGTACAGCGATGTGTTTTTTCTAATAAATTTTTCTCTGATAGTAATTTTTCACCCTGCAGCTTTGCTGCGTCATCATTGTCTGCTTGGAAGGATTCATCTAAAATCTTTTCTCCATTTGCTTCAAAGGCAGTTAATGAATAAGTTTTCATCTCGAAATCCCCTTTTTTTAAAGATTGCTACCATTATTTTCACATAATTCTCTAAATTGTGCAAAAAGAAAATGAAACCATTTTATGTTATATTCGTATCAAAGTAGGAAAGGAGTGAGTGAAATGGTTCTAAAGCTTGAACATGTATCGAAACGATTCGGACAATTTACCGCGGTTGACGATTTATCGTTAACGATTCCCGAAAAGGAGATGTTTGGTTTTCTGGGAGCCAATGGTGCCGGGAAAACAACAACATTTCGAATGATATTAGGTCTGCTGGACTCAAGCGGCGGGAAAATTACCTGGGATGGGCAACCAATTGATTATTCTACCAGCCACTTGGTCGGCTATCTTCCTGAGGAAAGAGGCTTATACCCTAAGTTAAAGGTCCGCGACCAAATTGTCTATTTAGCCAGATTAAGAGGTATGCCCAAAAATAAAGCACTAACAGAATTAATATACTGGCTTGATCGCTTTAAAATACCAGAGTATGAGAATAAGAAAGTAGAAGAGCTTTCAAAAGGGAATCAACAAAAAATCCAATTTATTGCGGCTGTAGTACATAAACCCAAATTATTAATTCTTGATGAGCCATTTAGCGGTCTTGATCCGATAAATGTGGAAATGCTTAAGGAAGCTGTCTTAACCCTTAAACAAAATGGGGCGACCATTGTATTCTCTAGCCACCAAATGCATCATGTGGAGGAGATGTGCGAGCATCTCTGTATTATGCATAAAGGAAAACCTGTCGTTCATGGTTCCTTAAAGGAGATTAAGCGTGAGTTTGGCAAAAAGAATCTTATCATCCATGCTGAATTTCCTCTAGATTCATTGAAAAAATATCCTGGTGTTGTAAAGGCAACTCCGACGATGGAAGGAATTCTTTTGCAGATTGAAGGAGAAAAGGTTGCGGAAAGTATACTTAAAGAGATAGTAAACAATGGATTCATTCGGAAATTTGCCCTTGAAGAGCCTTCTTTAAATGATATTTTTATCGAGAAAGTAGGTAATTCCTATGAATAGTTTTTGGATTATCTTGTTTCATACTTATTTAAACAAATTGAAAAGCAAATCGTTTATTATCACGACGGTCATCACCGTTTTGATTGTATTAGCTCTAACAAATATTAATAATATCATAGGTTTATTTGATAAAAACGGTGGGAAAGAAAATGTTGCAGTACTGGATGAAACTGGGGAACTTTACGAACCTTTTAAACAGCAACTAAAAACCATTAACAAAGATATTAAACTAACTCTTTACAAAGGCAGTGAAAAAGAGGCGGAAAAAGCAGTTGAAAAAGGCGATTTCAAAGGGGTAATTCAGCTACAATTTAATGCAGAAAAATTACCTGAAGCCACCTTTAAAGCAATGAGCATCGCAGATTCCTCACTATTTACTGATCTTCAAACTAGCTTGCAGCAAGTAAAAACGATGCTAACGGCATCAAAGATTAATTTGGCCCCAGCTCAGTTGCAAAAGCTTTATGAACCGGTTTCCTTTGAGAAATTTGCGCTTGAGAAAAATGCCAAAACAGAAGAGGAACTTAATCAAGCCCGAGGTCTCGTATATGTGCTGCTGTTTATTATTTATTTCGCTGTTATTATGTACGCCAACATGATTGCAATGGAAGTAGCGACTGAAAAATCATCAAGAGTGATGGAAATATTAATTTCAAGTGTCTCCCCGATTAAGCAGATGTTTGCAAAAATATTGGGAATTGGCCTATTAAGTCTGACACAATTAGCTGCATTTCTGATAGTTGGGTATTATTCGCTTACAAAAAATATGGAAACATTAAAAGATGGTTTTTTTGGTGTATATGGATTTAAGGACATCCCATTAGAGACCATCGTGTATGCCGTTATTTTCTTTATTCTTGGCTATTTTCTCTATGCCACACTCGCGGCCTTTTTGGGCTCACTTGTCAGTCGGATTGAAGATGTACAGCAAATGATTACGCCGATGACGTTAATGGTTGTGGCTGGATTTATGATTGCTATGTTTGGTCTTGGTAAACCAGACGCTCCATTTATTACCGCTACGTCCTATATTCCTTTCTTCACACCGATGATTATGTTTTTGCGTGTTGGAATGCTGACAATCCCAGCATGGGAGGCATTCTTAGGAATTGCTATTCTTATTGCAACGATCATTGTGTTAGCGATTTTTGGTGCCCGTGTATATCGAGGCGGAGTTCTAATGTATGGCAAGTCTAATTCCTTTAAAGATATTAAAAAGGCTTTACAATTAACAAAAAACGAATAATGATATAAGGGCTTTACCATATTTGGTAAAGCTCTTTATTTTTAAATAAGAACGTGCATTCGTGTTTTTCGGATGGTACAATAAAGAAAAGAACGCTGAAAGGAAAATTCTATGGGAAAAATATCGTTTATTCACGCGGCTGATCTCCATTTGGACAGCCCAATGGTCGGATTAAAGCATATGCCAGGAAACATCTTTACAAGAGTAAAAGAGAGTACCTTTACAGCCTTAAAAAAGCTATCTGCTGCGGCTATTGACCGGCAAGTTGATTTTGTCATCTTAGCGGGTGATTTATTTGATGGAGAGGATCGCAGCCTTCGGGCACAATCGCGCTTTCGGAAGGAAATGCTTAAGCTGGCAGAAAAAGAAATTCCCGTTTATATTGTTCATGGAAACCACGACCATTTAAACGGTTCATGGGTGCACCTTAACATGCCTGACAATGTTCATATGTTTCATAGCGAGGTTGAAACAAAGGTGCTACGAACAAAGAGTGGTGAAATCGTTCATCTTTACGGCTTTAGCTATGCAACTAGGCATGTGTTTGAACGAAAAATAGACGATTATAAGAAGATAGAAGGGGCAGATTATCATATTGGCATTCTTCATGCTAATGAAAGTGCGGGAACTGATCATGATAACTATGCTCCATTTTCAGTCAAGGATCTACTGCAAAAAGCATTTGATTATTGGGCGTTGGGACATATCCATAAACGCGCAATATTGTCGGAAAACCCGCCAATTATTTATCCAGGTAACATCCAAGGGAGAAATAAGAAAGAGTCTGGAAGTAAAGGGTTTTATCATGTCACTTTGACAGATAATAATGCAAAAATGGATTATATCGAAGCATCCGATATTATCTGGGAGGAAGCTGTGATTGATGCAACCTCCGCGAGCAGCTTTCATGATATCCTCCATTTATGCCAAACTGCCATCAACAGTGTACGAAAAGATCAAGCGGGAACACTATTAACACTTTTTTTGAAAAATATTCAATTAGATGATTATCGTGAAAAAAGAAGCTTGGATGGTGAACTTCTTGATCTCCTTTTAGAAGACGAAAAGGATGAGGATTCCTTTGTTTGGGTAGTAGACTTTAACATTTCGGAAAGTGTGCCCATTGACAAAGAACAATTAAAAACTGATGCCAATTTTTATGGGGAGCTCTTTGAAACCATAAAACATTATGACGATGCCGATGAAGCCTTAGCCCCTTTGTATGAGCACCATTTAGGGAGAAAGTATTTATCACATTTACCTAAGATCGAGCAAGAAAAACTAATCGAAAAAGCGGAGCAATTGCTAATTGAATTACTATATCAATCCTAATAGAAAGGAGGAGATGACGCTTGAAAATTCTTGAGATGCATATATACGGCTACGGTCAATTAGAGAATGTTAAAATTACGAATCTAGCAGATTTTCAAGTTTTCTATGGCGAAAATGAAGCTGGCAAGTCCACGATCATGGCCTTTATCCACGGTATTCTATTTGGTTTTCCTACAAAGCAACAATCAGAGCTTCGCTACGAGCCAAAGCATAGTACAAAATACGGCGGCAAAATCAGAATTTATCATGAAGAGCTCGGATTTGCTGTCATTGAACGTGTCAAAGGAAAAGCAGCAGGCGATGTTAAGGTAGTCACTGATACTGGGATAATTGGCGGCGAGGAGTTTCTTAAAGATCTTGTAGCAAACTTTGATAAAAGCCTATTTCAAGCGGTTTTTTCTTTTAATATACATGGTCTTCAGAACATACATCAAATGAAGGGCGAAGATATTGGGAAATTCTTATTTTCTGCGGGAACCCTGGGTACCGAACAGTTATCAAAAGCTGAATCTACTCTGCAGAAAGAGTTAGATATCCGCTTTAAGCCTTCAGGCAAGAAACCAATCTTGAATGAAAAATTACAGGAACTTCATGAACTAAATGGAGAATTGAAAAAAGCAGCAGCAAAAAATAAAGAATATGAAAATCTGCTAGAAAAGAAAGAGTTCATGCAGCAGCAAATGGCAGCGATAAACGGCAAGATTCAGGAAGTCGGCGAAAAGGTCGGAAAATTAAATGAATGGAAGAGAATAGAATCTATCGTCAGAGAAGAAAAATGGACAAAGAAAGAGCTTAACGAGCTAGGAGAAATCGAGTTCCCAGTACGCGGGATTGAAAGAATCGAAAAAATAAATCAGCTCATCCACCCCTACAATGCCGAGATAATAAGTATATCCGAAAGACAAGAAAATTTGAAAAAAGAATTGGCTGATCTCCAGCCGGATTTGTCTTACCTTGAAAACGAGCCCACTATCCTAACATTGCTTGATCAAGTTCCGATTATTGAACAATTGAAGTTGGAGAAGCAGCAAAGTGAAACAAAACTAGAAGAGTATGAGGATAAGCTTTCCATTACAAGGGAGAAGCTTCATTTGCCTTTAAATGAGGAAGACATCTTTGCCATCAATACAAATATTTATATGAAAAAACAGGTAGAAATAGTTTCTCGAAAAAAACAAAAGCTAGAAGAAGTAAAGGAAGAGTTAGAGGAATGTTATCAAGAAGAAAAAAATAGGTTGGAAGAAATAGAAAAAGATGTCCGATTGGCTGAGAGCCAAGTTCTTACTAAACAGGAAAGGTTACTGCTCGAGGAGCAGATGAGTCATGGAAATGATAAGAAAAGCCTTGGATGGGAATTAACGGCCTTACAAGACAAAATAGAATTCTATCAGCAGACAAATGAGCGGGAAAAAGCATCAAATGAAAGAAGTAAACAGCAGAAAAAACTCCAGTTTTTTCTCTTTGAGTTGATCTTATTCGGGCTAACATTGTATGGCTTGTTTACAATGGATTGGGCCCTGGTGTGTCTAGGTGTGCTAGGCTGTATTGTCATTGCTATTTTTATGATGAAAAGCTCAAAGAAATTTACAGAAGAAGAGATGGATCAAACACTTTATGGTTTAAGAGAAAAGGAAAAACAGTTAAAACAAAAACTCCAATCAGCAGAATATTTGGATATTACAAAACTCGAGGATCAATTAGTTCTTGATAATCGACGACGAGAAGAACTGCAAATGTTAAAAATGAAGCTAAAACAACAGCAATCTCAATATGAAAAGGCAATTTCAAAATTTGAAGAATGGGAATTAGAATCAGCTCAAAATAAAGAAAAGCTCTTGTCCATAAGCAGTGAACTAAAGATACCCGAATATATTGCTGCTTCTTTTTTAGATGAAGCTTTTGAGTTAATTGAGCAATATAAATCTATTTGCAGAGAGAAAAAACAATTGCAGATAAGACTAGAGCTAATAAATCAACAGCAGATCCAAATAGTGGAAGGTTTTAAATCTTATGAGAATCATTTTTTACAAGAAAAAGGCTTAGATTTACATAACTCAGCCTATCTTCTTCGAAAAAAGCTTAAGGAAGAGCATGAAAAGCAAATAAAGAGTCAAGAGAGGACGGGAAAGCTTGCTGAACTTGAAGCGGATTTGAAGCAAAAATCTCAGGAGTTAAAGATTTTACAAGCGGAGTATAATAGGCTCCTAATTGCTGCAAATGTAGAAACAGAGCAGAAATATTATGAACTTGGTGCAAGAGCTGAAAAACAAGAAAGGCTCCTTGAAAGACTCGAAAATCTCAAAAGTCAGCTGCAGTACTCGATTCTCACTATTCAGGAAAGGGAAAGCTATTTACCAATTCATAAAAGTGATGAATTAATTACCGAATGTAACCAAGAAGCACAGTATCTGCAATCAGAATTAAAAAAGCTTCAAGAGGAAGATGCTTTAATAAAGTATGAGATCCAAATTCTCGAAGATGGTGGCATGTATTCAGATATCCTCCATCACTACAAACAGAAAAAATTTGAGCTAGAAGAGGCAGCAAAAGAGTGGTCTATTTATTGCTTGGCTCAAGAGTTCCTGTCACAAACGATTGAAAAGTACAAAAATGTTCATTTACCAAGGATGCTCGCCAAAGCCGAAGAATACTTGGGCTTTCTTACAACGGGTAGTTATCGAAAGATTCACCTTCAAAAGTCAGGTTCTGGATTCCTTGTTGAACGTGAGGATCATACTCTTTTTGAAGCAAATGAACTAAGCCAAGCAACGACGGAACAATTATATGTATCGATTCGGTTGGCTTTGGCGACAACGCTTTATGAAAAATATCATTTTCCCATTATCATCGATGATAGCTTTGTTAATTTTGATGCTGGAAGAACGGAAAAGGTTATTGAGCTTCTCAATCAGCTCGAACGAAATCAAATTTTGTTTTTCACTTGTCATCGTCATTTACTTCCTCTTTTTCCAAAGGAAAATATTCTAAGTTTAGCAAAAGGTGCTGTTGAGATTATTTCATAGACAACACAAGCAAATAATTTTGACTTTGAGAATTGTCCAGCTCCACCGCTAAACGGGCGCTTACGCTTTTCTGTGGATATGGTATACTTCTATTAGTGGGAAGGAGCGGTGAAATTAGCTATGAATAAAGGAATATTGCATTATGATGTTGGGGAACAAATTGAATTATTTCTTTTAATAAAAAGTTCCACAAAAGGGATTGCGAGCAATGGCAAGCCGTTTTTGACGTTAATTCTCCAAGACCAAAGTGGGGAAATCGAAGCAAAGCTTTGGGATGCTCAAGAAGAAGACGAAAAGAACTACGCAGCCCAGAACATTGTGAAAATAATTGGTGATGTACAAAATTATCGTGGAAAAAGTCAGCTCAAAATTCGCCAGATACGAAAAACCGGGCCTTCTGATGGTGTGAAGCTGGATGATTTTCTTGAGACGGCTCCATTAAGTCAGGAAGAGATGGTCAGCAAGCTGACCCAGTATATTTTTGAGATGAAGAATCCAAACATTCAAAGGATTACTCGTCATTTAATTAAAAAGCATCAAAAGGACTTTTTGGAATTTCCCGCAGCAACTAAAAATCATCATGAATTTGTTTCCGGTCTTGCATTTCACGTGGTAAGCATGCTTGATTTAGCAAAGGCGATTGCTTCATTATATCCTAGCCTTGATAAGGACTTGCTGTATGCCGGTGTTATTTTACATGATATGGGGAAGGTAATGGAATTATCGGGCCCGATTTCAACGGTCTATACGATTGAAGGGAATTTACTTGGGCATATTACCATTATGATTAACGAAATCGGAAAAGCAGCTGAAGAGCTGGGGATAACTGGCGAAGAAGTCTTGATTCTCCAGCACCTAGTCCTTAGCCATCATGGCAAAGCTGAATGGGGAAGTCCAAAGCCGCCATTAATTAAAGAAGCAGAGATGCTTCATTATATTGATAACCTTGATGCCAAAATGAATATGCTCGACCGGGCTTTAGAGAGAGTTAAACCTGGTGAATTTTCTGAGCGTATATTTGCCTTGGATAACCGCTCGTTTTATAAGCCTGTTTTTCATAAATAACCCTAATGGGTTATTTTTTTTGATATGAAATGAATATTTTAGGATAAATCGAATAAGTTGTAATTAAAAGTGGACAACCACTAGGAAGGGAGCAATAGAAATTGACTATACCTATTTGGATTTATGCTGTCGTGGTTGGAATCGCCGTCAGTGCATTGATGGCAATTAAAACAGGGAAAGAAGAGCGACAATTAGAAATGGCAAATATCGAGGAAGAAGGAGAAATCTATATTAAACGGCTGGAGCGTGAAAAGGAAATACGACGTGAAGGTGCAGAATAAAAAAGGAGGGACTCATATTTGAGTCTCTCCCTATTATTTATACACCAGAATTAATATCATTTTCACTTCTTTATCTTATACGGAACGGGTCCAATCGATACGCCGCAAAACGGGAGCTTCCGCTTTTCTTATTGATGTGCAGCTGCTGTTTCTGGTTTAAGAGCGTCTTTTAAGTCCTTGTCGTTGATTTTTACGTTTGCAGCTTTTAGTTCACGCTGCATTGCTTTATTGATCGAATCGCTTGTTAATTTTGCTGACTTTACTTGATATTCAATTTCTTTCTTCATATCAGCATATGATTTTTTCTCTTTTTTATCTGTTACTTTGATAATATGATAACCGAATGATGTTTTCACTGGTGCACTAATTTCATTGACTTTAAGTGCATAAGCAGCTTTCATAAAATCCTTATCATATTGTTCTTTATTCATGTTATTAATTGTACCTAAATCACCGCCATTTTGTGCAGACGCTGTATCAGTTGAATATTCTTTTGCTACTTCATCAAATTTGGCACCACCATCAAGCTTCTTCTTTACTTCATTTGCGGTTGCTTCATCCTTAACCAGTATATGGGATACCTTTATATCAGGTTGGAAGTTATCATAGTAATCCTTTAATTCTTTTTCAGTGGCCTTTACGTCTTTCAATGCTGCTTTTTCCTGCATCATGCCAAGCTTCATTGTTTTCTTTAAATCCGCTTCGTTTTTATAGCCATATTTGGCTATGGTAGCTTCAAAATTTGCTCCAAGTTCTGCTTTTAACTGATCAATTTTATCATTTAACTCTTTATCAGTCACATTGTACTTTTTGGAAAGAACTTTTTCGAATACTAGCTGTTGAAGGGCTTGGTCTCCATACTTCTCCTTCATTGTGTTGTAAAGCTCTTCTTGAGTAACATTTCCAACCTTGCTTTCGGCCACTTTAGTGGAACCGCTTTGATTACATGCACTTAATGCAAGAACCCCGCCAGCTAATGTAAGGGCTAATATCCATTTTTTCATGATGAATCTCTCCTAAATAGTTAATTTCTTGTGCGTTAATTTGTCCACAACGTTAACTATAACATAAATGGGAACTACTGCAAAAAATAAACTGTGAATGTATAATGAAAATCACTCAAAAACATCTGGGGCTATTCCAAAATTTAACAACAGTCGAAAAGGGAAAACTCAGCGGCTAAATTGCATTAAGAAGTTCCGAATTTTTTGATATAAAATCGGAATAGCTGAAAAATAAGCCAAGTGCCTAATCGAAATGAATACGGTTTGAATAGTATATCGTAGTAAATGAAAAAGGAGGTATTATGTTGAGCGAAGGATATGAAGCTGGTTTTGCTCTAATTATAGTCCTTTTCATCCTACTGATTATTGTTGGGGCATCCTGGATTTATTAATAGGAAATTGTACAATAAGGAAAGGAGGTTGAATATATGTCTGGTGCAGTAGGTTATGGTGGTGGGTTTGCATTAGTCGTGGTTCTCTTCATCTTATTAATTATAGTTGGCGCATCTTTTGTATTTTAATAAAAAAGGCAAACTAAAAGCGATGAGATATACCTCATCGCTTCCATTTTTAGTGGATTGCTTTTTAAATCATAAATCCATTACTTCAATTTTAGCTAAATAGTTGGATTATGTATATAAAATTTCCAGATAAGAAGAGATCAGTAATATAGTGATTAGAACATTAATGGTACGAAACACTTTATGTTGGTTTTCTTCCGGTATTTCTTTTTGAATACAAAGAGAATTGGTCATTTTATTTACATAAAACAAGATAAAAATAGCAAAGACAATAAAAACGGAGATCATCACCGATTCCCTCCCTGTTGTTCGGGTTATGCTTTATACAATATCAAATATTATGAAAAAAAGATAGTAATAAAGGATGGAAGAATCTTAGAATTAGTAAGTCATCATGATCGATAAATTAGAGCAAGACATTAAATATTTATTTTACATCTGTTTAATAAGGGTTTACCCATGTCTCTAAAAGGTTAATAATGTACATAGGGTAATGTGAAAAGAGGGTAATATATGATTGAACATGAATTGCTTTTAGATAGAATTAAACTTCTTGAATATCACCAGAGGCTGATAATAAAGTTGCTTAACAATCCAAAACTCGAATTTTATAAGCTTATTATTGAAAACGGCATAACCGAGCTAGAAACTGAGAAGTTCTTAACTAAATGTGACGAATTGAGCATGAAATTAGAAGAACAAAAAGCGGAAGGTTATGTATACTTTCATCCGCTTTTCAATGAATTGTCTGCGTCCTTACCAGCAAGCCTGACGGTCAAAGAAGTAATTAAGGCGTGCATAATCCAAGATCTTTATGAGCCGCTATTTCAAGAGTTAGGAAAATACGAGAAAAAGCTTTAAGCAAGTTCTTGTTCGGCTTTTACAGCTTTTTTTAGTTTCCCATTTTCCTCAACAAGCTCACTTTCAATATTATGGAATGACAGCTCGAAGATTTCCATAAAATCGTCGCCATAAATGTTGCGGACAATCGCCATCATTTCAATTATATCAGGAAATTTACCATACAATTCTCGAAGTGGCATTGCACCGGAAAATACAGCATTTCCGTTTGGTTCATAAGATTCCAGTAACTGAAGTAAAATATCTTCACCTTTTTCAGTAAGTTGGATATACGTATTGCGTTTGTCATTTTCTTTCTTTGAAAATTTCAATAAACCCCTTTCTTCTAACTTTTTTGAAAAATTAAACGCTGTTGAGACATGCATAACTCCAAATTTCGCCACATCCGAGATAGAAGCACCATTCAAATGATAGGCAATCCACAGAATATGATGTTCATTAATATTTAAATCAAAAGGCTTTATCCATTGCTGCCAGTCTTTCTCAATTGATTTCCATAAGGCTTTACTTAATTGTGCAATTCTTTGACTAAAGAGCAAAGCTTCCTTCATTGAATATTGTTTTTCTGTCATCCCCATTTTCACCTACTTTTTATTTCTCTATTATCATTATGCCAATAAAATAAAAATTAATAAAGAGATAAATTCACAAAATTTTTAGAAATCAGTAAAAATTACTATTGAAATTTATAATTTTTTGACATCTTACGCTTTAAATTGCTTATTCCTCCTTAATTCATTAGGATATTTATTATATTTTAATTTCTTCTTCCGTTTTTGAACAGTTTCTTTCAATCCCGAGTACTTTTTATATTAGTAAATCACTGTGAGTAAAAGATACCTTGTTCATAGGAATGGACGGTAAAACATATATATAATTACAACGGTTGTTCGAATCTTTGAATCTAGTGGGAGGATAAAAATGAAGAGTATAACTGTGATGTTTTTTATCTTAAGTGCGACTCTCTTTTTGGTTACATGTAAATATATTTTTGACCTAAAAAGACCCGGTGTTTATCCACCCAAACAAGTTTTAAAGAAGAGAGTTGCAGCTTTAGCGGGTGGCGGAGGGATATGCTTACTAATTGCTTTCATACTGTCCTTTTTTTAATAGAATCAACTTATTTGAAGTTAAGAAAAGAACCCAGGGGGTTCTTTTCTTAAAAAGGATCCCGTACATTATTTTTGAATGACGGAAGGTGATGTAAATTTAGTTCTTTTAAAAATGGATTGAGCTATTGGGTACAAAATAACCATAATTACGGTATTAAGAGCGATAGCGGGTAAAACACCTGCTGCAAATAGTGCGGCGAAGGGACCAGGTAAACCAACAAGGAAATAGGCTGCGATTAAAAAGACAGAACCTGAAACTAATGTTCCTACGGCTGTTAATACACCAGCACAAACAATCGGGTTGATGTATTTTTTTAGAGTTAAAAACAAACCGAAAAAGATTAAAGCAGTCACAGGCTTATCAATGATATTCGGAATTGTTCCACCAGGAAACCCGGTTGTTAAGCCTGACAATACTCCAGTCACAATGGCTAAAAGCATAACACTTTTAATTTCTGGAATAAGAATAATCCCTAAAAACATCATTGCTAACATCATGTCTGGCTTAATGGTAAGGAATGCTGGCATTACTGTGTGCAGAACTACCCCAATCCCCACTAATAGTGATAAAATTACAAGGTTTTTTGTATTCATTTCTCATCTCTCCTCTGCTCTTCTAAGCGATTTAGTTCCTCCTGCAGTGCGCTCATGCCTGCAGCGAAAAACTTACAATCATTATAACATATTAATATTATTTTAATAAAGATATAATTTTCAGATAATTTATTGTTATCGAAGAATTATAGCTGCTTATTAATATTAGCTGCCATTTCTTGCAGTAAATGTGGTGAATAATCACTTTGGTTATTTTTCCAAACCGCTCCAAATCCATCGCCATTGCCATACCGTGGAATCAAATGCAAATGGAAATGGAAGACTGACTGTCCTGCTTTTTCCCCGTTATTATTGATTGTGTTTAATCCGACAGGTTCGAATTCCTTTTTTAAAGCATTGGCAATAGTAGGTATTACTTCAAATACATTTCTCGCAATTTCAGGAGTTAATTCAAATAAATTCTCCTTATGTATCTTGGGGATAACAAGGGTATGTCCTTTGGTCACCTGACTGATATCTAAAAAGGCTAAGACATGCTCGTTTTCAAAAACTTTTGCTGCAGGTATTTCTCCGTTAACAATTTTACAAAAAATACAATCACTCATTTGATACACAACCCCTTCTAGAAATGTTTGTATTATTTTACCACACATCTCGAAAATGTTGTAAAAAAGAAAAAGGCAGGATCCGCATGGAATCCTGCCCTCTCGAAGGGGAAATGCTTCAAAAGGTATGATTAATTAGGAGTGTTCTTTGATAAACACCTCATTTTTCAAAGAGTGTTTTTTAAAAAGAGACATCATTGTTCAAGCTGACCATCCCCTATTAAAGTTTTTATATGTTTCCCAACTTATAAAAACGGGTAGCGATCTGCGGTAAACACCTCATTTTTTGTTTATTTTTTAGGATAAACAGTTGGTGTTATTTGAACTCAAAATGGTTAGCATGCACATTGTACAAAACAACCATCCCCTTATCTGAAACGATTGGAAGCTCACTTGTTTGAAAAGAAATTGTCTTTAACAGACACCTCATTTCAAGTTTTGATGAATTTCTTCATCGAAGTAAGTTGTTTCCCCTTCGAATATTATGATGTCC
Source organism: Neobacillus rhizosphaerae (assembly GCF_937468385.1). Classification (GTDB taxonomy): domain Bacteria; phylum Bacillota; class Bacilli; order Bacillales; family Cytobacillaceae; genus Neobacillus; species Neobacillus rhizosphaerae. The sequence goes on along the minus strand of NZ_CALBWS010000002.1, from coordinate 150,405 downwards.
GCTAGTGAAAGAAATATACAAAAAGTATCGAAAAAGTGAATTCCTATTTTTATCGTCCACAATTTGATAAAATGAAAATCATAATCATGTTACGGAAGGACGTTGCAAATGTCTTTATTATCAATTGAAAATCTTGTTGGGGGTTATACAAGGAATCCTGTTTTAAAGGATGTTTCCTTTGAAGTTCAGGAGGGTGAGCTGGTCGGACTCATTGGTTTGAATGGGGCGGGGAAAAGTACAACCATTAAACATATTATCGGATTAATGGAGCAGCACCAAGGGGTGATAAAAATAAAGGGGAAATCCTTTATCGAAGACAAAGAAGCCTATCGTAAAATGTTTACGTTTGTTCCGGAAACTCCTGTTTTATATGAGGAACTGACATTGGAAGAGCATTTGCGACTTACCGCTATGGCTTACGGTTTAGATGAGTCCCTTTATAAAGAGCGCGTTACTACCCTGCTATCTGAATTTAGAATGGAAAAACGATTAAAATGGTTCCCGGCACATTTTTCAAAAGGGATGAAACAAAAGGTGATGATTATGTGTGCCTTCCTTGTCCAGCCATCGCTTTATATCGTCGATGAACCGTTTGTTGGCCTTGATCCACTTGGGATTCAATCGCTTCTCGATTTGATGAGAAAAATGAAAGAAAATGGGGCAGGTATTTTAATGTCGACACATATTCTGGCCACGGCGGAAAAATATTGTGACCGTTTTATTATCCTGCATGAGGGGAAAATCCACGCTAAAGGGACAATTGAGGAGTTAAGAGAACAATTTTTAATGCCATCAGCATCATTAGATGATTTGTATATTCAATTGACGAAGGAAGAAAATTATGTTTGATGATAACAAACTTTGGAAGGACCGGGCAGGCGGTCGTGTAAAGGATTTAGGGAGATATTTACGATACATATTTAATGGCCATCTTGTCATTGTGTTGTTATTTCTAATTGGAACTGCAGCCTTTTATTATCAAAAATGGCTTGTAACTCTCTCAACAGGTTTTCCAGCAGAAATCGTTATCGCGATTCTTATCGGGGTATTATTAACATACAGTCCTATTTATAACTTTCTGCTTGAAGCAGATCAGGTATTTTTAATCCCGTTGGAAAATAAATTAAAGAGATATTTCCTTCGTTCTGGTGTAATAAGTCTGGCTTTTCAAGGGTATATTCTATTGATGGTTCTAGCGGTACTAATGCCAATGTATGCCCATATTAATAGCAGTGGTTTTCGTTTATTTTTCCCCTTTCTGCTTGTCTTGTTAATCGTTAAATCCTGGAATATGGCTGCTAGTTGGAGAATCCACTATTTTGTCCAGCCCTCAGTTTACCGCTGGGACATGGTCGTACGTTATTTCATTAATGTAACGTTTACGTATCTACTATTTAAACAAGCAAACCTTCTCATCCTGCTGTTAATCGTTGTAGTGATGGCGTTTTATTATCGTTCATTTTTTGTTCGAACTAGAAAAATGGGTCTTAAATGGGATTTGTTAATTGGTGGGGAAGAGAAACGAATGGCTTCCTTTTATCGCCTTGCAAACATGTTTACTGATGTGCCTCAATTAAAGGCTACTGTCAAAAGACGAAAATGGCTTGACATTTTTATTAATCAGATGGCCTTTTCTCAGGACAAGACCTATCTTTATTTGTTTTCGAGAGCATTTTTGCGCTCTTCTGATTATCTAGGACTCTTTATCCGGTTAACTCTCATTGGGATATTTGGTATATATTTTATATCCTTTGGTTTGGGTCAAATCTTGCTTAGCGTTTTATTTTTATATTTGACCGGGTTTCAACTGTTACCGCTTTGGAATCATCACCAAAACAAGCTTTGGATTGACTTATATCCCGTTGCCCCAAAGTTTAAAATTTCTGCATTCCATTTACTATTAATATTAATTTTATTAATTCAAACTGTTATATTTGCCTTGTTTATCCTTATTAAAGGCGAAATGGTCATTGCGCTGCTTGCATTAGTGGCAGGTGCTTTGTTTAGCTATTTATTCGTATATCTATACAGCAAAAATCGGTTAAAGGTATAGTAGAAAATCTCCTTTCAGGTCGAAGGGAGATTTTTTTGAAACATTGGCCGAGTCCAAGCGTGTAATTAAGCATAGATTATTGAGAAAGGTGGGGCACAATGAATGAATATGAATTAAAGGTTTACGAGGAAGTAGTGGATTGGAAACGGAAACTAACGAGACGTTCGGGAATGATGAATCGATTATCGAAAAAAGCACAAGGGAAAATAAATGAATGGATTCCTGAGAAGGTTCATGCGGTGATGACGGAGAGTATTAAAGCGATGGTAAAAGCCACATTGTTCGGTTCCCAGGCTACTACAAATAAAGATCAGGCTCGTGGATTAACGCTTGCAGAAAGAGATGAATTGGCGCGCAAAAAAATTTCTACCTATCAGAAAACAGCAGTGGTCGAGGGAGCAGGTACAGGAGCAGGGGGAATTTTACTTGGTCTAGCTGACTTTCCGTTACTGCTTTCGATTAAGATGAAATTTCTGTTTGAAGCAGCATCCGTTTACGGTTTCGATACTAAGGATTATGGAGAACGGTTATTTATTCTTCATGTTTTTCAGCTTGCTTTTTCCAGTGATGAAATTCGTCGGAAAACATTATCCGATATTGAAAATTGGGAAAGCCGCAAACAGGTTCTTGTTGAAATGGATTGGCATAAGTTCCAGCAAGAGTACCGGGATTATATTGATTTTGCAAAAATGCTCCAGCTTGTTCCTGGTATTGGTGCGTTTGTGGGTGCCTATGCTAATAATAATCTTTTAAAGCATTTAGGTGAAACGGCAATGAACGCCTATCGCCTAAGATTGCTGCAAAAAGCCCCTGAACAAGACTAACATTCAGGGGTTTTTAAAATTTTAAGAGTGGATTTTTATCGCTGCTGTTCCAAGGGTTTTTGCGGCAATTAGCATCGCCTTTTCATCAATATCAAATTTAGGGTGGTGATGTGGATATCCTCCGGCGTTACCAAGCGGTTTTGCACCGGTGAAGAAAAACGTTCCCGGAACATTTTGTAAATAAAAAGCGAAATCCTCTCCACCCATATGCATTTTCGTTTCTGTGATTGTTTTTACCTCGGCCACGTGTTTGGCACAGCCAATCAAAAACTCCGTTTCCTTTTCATGATTGACCACTGCTGGGTAACCTCTTACAAAATCATAAATATAGGTACTGTCGGACGAATAACAAGTACCATGGATGACCCTGTCTATTTCTTCCTCAATGAATGTTCGAATTTCTTCATTAAAGGTACGAACGGTCCCTACAAGCTTTGCTTTATCAGCAATCACATTGAAGGCGTTTTGGGCCGTAAAGGAGGCAACCGTGACGACAGCAGCTTCTACGGGATTGACTCTTCGGCTGACGATTTGTTGGAGATTAGCTACTAACTGAGAAGCTGTTACAATCGCATCCTTCGTTTTATGGGGTTCGGCACCGTGTCCCCCTTTTCCTTGGATTTCAATCTCAAATCGGTCTGCCGCTGCCATGATCGGACCTGTCCGATATTGAATGGTTCCGGTTGGTTCACTGGCCCATAAATGAGTGCCAAAAATAACATCGACGCCATCTAAACAACCATCCTTAATCATTGCTGCTGCCCCGCCCGGTGCATATTCTTCCGCGTGTTGATGAATAAAGACATACGTTCCTTTAAGCTGGTCTTTAAGTTCATTTAATGCTTTTGCCAGTAGAAGAAGAGTTGCGGTATGGCCGTCATGCCCACAGGCATGCATGACACCGGGGACTAATGATTTATAGGGAACATCCTTTTCATCTTGGATGGGCAATGCGTCAAAGTCTGCTCGCAATGCAACTGTTTTACCTGGCTTGCTGCCATATACCCTTGCAACAACACCATTGCCACCCACACTACCTCTTACTTCTATATTTAACTTTTCGTAAAAGGATTGGATATATTTTGCCGTTTCATATTCCTGAAAGGATAATTCCGGATGCTGATGCAGGTATCTCCGGATAGAGACCATATCTTCATAAGAAGCTTCTAATTTAGTAAACAACATGTCTAGCATTTGTTATCCTCCAATCCATTTAATTGTTTTTTCAAACTATTTTAACACTTTCTGCTATTAATTTGATTATTTTATGTTTTTATTTTTAAAAGTATGTTAGAACGCTACTGTCATATAAAAAGAGGCCGACACTTTCAGCCTCTCATCATTTATATCAATAACATCGACGCTATCGTGGTTACAAGGAGGCTTATCATAACTGGAACAAGATCTGGTCTTACCAGAGTTGTACGAACGCCTATTCAGTGATCGAATATTTACTTACGTATGAAGCGCTTTCGAAAATTTTTGGCTGCTGGTTTTTCATGAAATCTTTCTTTTGTTGGGCTACAAAAAAAGTCTTGGAATTTTGCCATTTTTGATAAGATAATTCATTGTCCCACACAGTCATGATGACGTATGTATTGGAAGATAAAGGGCGGAGGACTCGGAAAAATTTAAATCCTGACTCATTCTCCACTTTTTTTACGCGATTTTTCATTTGATGTTCAAATACGGGGCGACCTTCTTCTGCCACAGGAATATTTTGTATGACCACAAAGCCCTCTTTTTTAATTTCACCGCTTCCTTCCAGCAATTCATAGCGACGTGGTTCTTTAAATAAGGTTTTCCCTTTTGTTTCATGAAGTAATAACGCTCCATTTTCATTGACCATTGTCACCATTGCTTCACTTGGATAGTTGGTTTCCATCCTTTTTAAAAAATCGAACGTTCCAGCGGTCATATAGACGTTCATATGAAAATTCCCCCTTAATATTTGATTTTCTACTAGTCTATACTAATTATTTTCCAGTATTCTTACAGTTAAATCAAACAAATTTATACCGCTAAAAACGACTTTTTTTTGACAGTTATTATCGTTATCTATACACAAATAGGATTAATAGATATAGTGGAGACAGTCTACATATAACCAGAGTTTTTAAATTTAGGTTTTATATATTAAAATGGAAAACAGACATGTCTTTGAAAGGTGGACTTTATTCATGACAAGACCTATTAATGAAACATTTTTAAAAGCAGCAAGAGGAGAGAAAACAGATCACGTCCCTGTCTGGTATATGCGCCAAGCAGGGCGTTCACAACCTGAGTACAGAGAGATTAAAGAAAAGTATTCATTATTTGAAATCACGCATCAGCCCGAACTTTGCGCTTATGTCACTCGTTTACCTGTTGAACAGTATAACGTTGACGCAGCGATTTTATACAAAGATATTATGACACCTCTTCCAGCCATGGGGATGCATGTTGAAATTAAGGGTGGAATTGGACCGGTTATTGATAATCCAATCCGTTCTCTAGCCGATGTTGAAAAACTAAGTGAAATTCATCCTGAAGAAGATGTTCCCTATGTTTTGGATACAATCAAGTTATTAACTAAAGAGCAATTGTCTGTGCCGCTTATTGGCTTTTCAGGTGCACCCTTTACCCTTGCCAGTTATATGATCGAAGGCGGACCTTCGAAAAATTATAATAAGACAAAGGCCTTCATGTACACAGAGCCAAAAGCATGGTTTGCTTTAATGGATAAACTAGGCGATATGATCATTACATACGTGAAGTCGCAAATAGACGCAGGAGCAAAGGCAATCCAAATTTTTGATTCTTGGGTAGGGGCATTGAATGTTGAGGATTACCGTTATTTCATCAAGCCTGTTATGAATCGAATCTTTACTGCGCTAAAAGAAGAAAATGTTCCGTTAATCATGTTCGGTGTTGGAGCAAGCCATCTTGCATTAGAATGGAATGACCTTCCGCTTGATGTTGTGGGTTTAGACTGGCGCCTGCCGATTCATCAAGCTAGAGCAATGGGCATTCATAAAACGGTTCAAGGTAACCTGGATCCAGCGATTCTTTTAGCTCCTTGGGAAGTCATTGAGGAAAGAGCTAAAGCTATATTAGATCAAGGAATGGCTCAGGATGGCTATATCTTTAATTTAGGTCACGGTGTATTCCCATCCGTTAATCCAGAAACATTGAAAAAATTAGCTTCATTCATTCATGAGTATTCCGCTTCCAAATTAAGTCGTTAAGTTCTCATTCATAAGTGTTTTAATTGGTAAGTAGTCCAATTTTTTGGCACAATAATATGAGTTGCTTTTTATGGGTCATTAGGATAATTAGTAGAGGTACTGATTTGTAGATTAATGGCCCTTTTTTAACTAAAAAGGAAAAGGCAATCAGGAAGAGACTTAAAATGAGGTGCGAAATATGATAAAAAAGAAAATGGGATTGCTAGTAATGGCATACGGTACCCCATATAAATTAGAGGATTTAGAGAGATATTACACGCATATTCGTCATGGCAGAAAGCCAACTCCTGAGATGATTGAAGAGCTTCGTAATCGATATGAAGCGATAGGCGGGATATCTCCTCTAGGAAAAACCACCCTAGAACAGGCAGAAAAGCTTGAAGAATATTTAAATAATATCCAAGATCAAATCGAATTCAAAATGTATTTAGGGTTAAAACACATTGAACCATTTATTGAGGATGCCGTAAAAAAAATGCATGATGACGGTATCAAAGAGGCCGTAAGTATCGTTCTTGCACCGCATTTTTCTACCTTCAGCGTAAAATCGTACAATGGACGAGCTCTAGAGGAAGCAGAAAAGTTGGGCTGCGAATTAAAAATAAGAACGATTGAGAGCTGGTATCAGGAACCCAAATTTATTGGATATTGGGCGGAGAAAGTAAAACAAATCTTCGAACAGATGCCGGAAGAAGAAAAAGATGAGGCTGTACTTATTGTTTCGGCACACAGCTTGCCAGAGAAGATTTTACAATTCCAAGACCCTTATCCAAAACAATTACAGGAAACGGCTGATTTAATTGCCGAACTTGCTGGAATTAAAAATTACCAAATTGGCTGGCAAAGCGCTGGAAACACTCCAGAACCTTGGTTAGGTCCCGATGTTCAGGATTTAACAAGGGATTTATTTAGAGAGCATCATTATAAAGCATTCGTTTATGCACCTGTAGGGTTTGTCTGTGACCACCTTGAAGTGCTATATGATAATGATTTCGAATGTAAAAATGTAACGGATGAAATAGGAGCAAGCTATTATCGTCCAGAAATGCCGAATGCCAAGGAAGAGTTTGTTGAGTGCCTGGCAGCTGTCGTCCTCAAAATGACGATGGAATGAGTTTTTATAAGGAATTAAATGGAAGAAGGTGACGTCCGTGACGGAAGGCAAACAGAAGGTTGTCATTATTGGGGGAGGAATAACTGGGCTCACGTCAGCTTTTTATCTTCAAAAAACTGTTCAAGAGCATTCACTCCCCATCGAAATTGAACTCATCGAAGCATCGCACCGTCTCGGAGGTAAGATGCAAACCGTTGTCCGGGATGGCTACACGATAGAGAGAGGACCAGATTCCTTTTTGGCTCGGAAAACAAGCATGATAAGACTGGCAAAGGAAGTCGGAATGGATGATAAATTAGTTCCTAATTCCACGGGTAAATCGTATGTTCTCGTTAACGAGCAACTTCACTCAATGCCCGGTGGTTCGATCATGGGAATTCCAACGGAGATAAGACCATTTTTGACAACAGGTCTTTTTTCCATTCCCGGTAAACTAAGAGCTGCGGCTGATTTAATTCTACCTCGGTCAGAAAGTGGAAAAGACCAATCATTAGGTGAGTTTTTTAGAAGAAGACTAGGCGATGAAGTGGTTGAAAATTTAATTGAACCATTATTATCAGGTATTTATGCTGGAGATATTGATCAATTAAGCCTAATGTCCACTTTCCCACAATTTTATGAGGTTGAACAGAAATACCGAAGCCTGATCATAGGCATGAAAAAATCTAGTCCTTCCAAACCAAAAAAAGTCGATCAAAAGGAAAAAACAAATGGGGGTTTCTTAACCTTCAAAACCGGGCTTCAATCATTTGCTGAAGCGATTGAAGCAAAACTGGATCCTAAGTCTATATTAAAGGGACACCGAGTTGAAAAAATTACAAAGGTAAATCAAAAATATGAAATTTACCTTAATAATGGGGAAACGGTAAAGGCAGATTCTATTATTGCTGCCACCCCTCACAAAGTAACGCAAATGATGTTTTCAGAATATCGTTTTTTTGATCCTTTTAAAACAGTTCCGTCAACCTCCGTTGCAACTGTAGCTTTAGCCTTTCCTCAGGAAGCAATAAAGAAGGATATAGACGGAACGGGATTTGTTGTTTCAAGAAACAGCGATTATTCCATCACTGCTTGCACTTGGACACATAAAAAATGGGCTCATTCTACTCCAAAAGGAAAAGTATTGCTCCGTTGCTATGTAGGTCGAGCAGGTGATGAGACAATTGTCGACCTTTCTGATGATCAAATCATCAAGATTGTGCTTGATGACTTAAAGAAAACCATGGATATAACGATGAATCCAGAATTCTCGATTGTTTCCCGTTGGAATAATTCTATGCCGCAATATACGGTAGGGCACAAACAGCGGCTAGCAGCTATTCTGGAACAAGTAAATACGGAGTTACCAGGGGTATTCTTAGCAGGTTCCTCATACGGTGGTGTTGGTGTTCCTGATTGCATTGATCAAGGAGAGGACGCCGTCCAATCTGTGTTAAAGTTTTTAAAATTGAATGATTTATCTAAGGAAGCTGTTCATTAATGTCAGCTTCTTTTTTTAATAAATAAGAGAATTAAAAATTCGATTTTGAGAAATTGTCAACCTCCGTGGGTTTTCCGCTTTTTTTTACTTGCCATCAAATAAAATTAGATGTATACTCTTAAAGTATTAACTGACCGAAATGTTCAAATGGTCATTATTGGGCGTTTTAAGTCTAGATAAATGGTTTTTAATTGGATTGTCCCTCAAGATAATCCTTATTTTTAGAAGATAAATGACCAAATGAACAAAACGGTCAATAATTAAAAAGGAGGCAAATGAGGTGAAAAACATCTTGTTAAAAGAAGAGCTATTTACGATTTTCAAAAATAAAAAAGTGCTGATTCCCATCATCGCCGTTATGTTTGTCCCTGTTTTGTATGCTGGAATGTTTTTATGGGCTTTCTGGGATCCATATGACAAGCTTGACGAACTGCCGGTTGCGGTCATTAATAATGATGCGGGTGCAACACTTGATGGGATTAAGCTAAAGCTAGGTGATGATTTAGTTTCTAACTTAAAGGAAAGTAAAGATTTTGGTTTTGAATTTGTAAACAAGAATGAAGGCTATAAAAAATTAAAAGACCAAAAATATTACATGGCCATCGAAATTCCAAAAGATTTTTCCAAAAATGCAACCACATTATTGGATGAGAAGCCGAAAAAATTGGAACTGATCTATACACCAAACGAAAGCTTTAACTTCCTTTCAGCGCAAATCGGCGGCTCGGCTGCAGAGAAAATCAAAACGGCTGTTGCTGAAAAAGTAACCGAGACGTACGCTGAAACGATGTTTAACAAAATTACCGAGGTTGCTGATGGGGTGGTTAAAGCAAGTGATGGTGCTGGGCAATTAAGTGATGGTTCCGTTGAATTAAATAAGGGTACTGAGGATTTAAAGGAAGGTCTTACAACCCTTGCTGAAAAATCCATAGAATTTAACAATGGGATGAAATCAGCAGATGCCGGTTCTAACAAGCTAGCGGCAGGCTCAAACGAATTATCAAATGGTCTTAACACCTTAGCTGGAAAATCTGTTGAATTTAACAACGGGATGAAATCAGCAAAAGCTAACATGCCTAAGTTAATAGCTGGAACGAATCAGGTAGCAGCCGGTGCAGAACAATTAAAAACTGAGCTGCCAACTGGAGTAGCAGAAGGAATTCAAAAAGAATTAGCTGGCAGTGTCGGGGAGCTTAATAAAGGGATTGACCAGTTTGAAACGCAGTTAACGAAGTCTCTGGCCTCACAAATTGCAGACCAAACAATTGCAGAGCAAACAGCAAAAATGAAGAAGCTTTCTGACGCATTAATAGCTAAAGGGGTTTCTCCACAGCTTGTAAATGCAATTATGACAGCAGAACCGGTACCATCGAAGGATGTGGTGCAAGCTGGCATCGAAGCAAAGCTTACTCCTGGAATTGATGCAGGCTTTAAACAATTTAAAACAGGCGTTAATGAAAAATTAATAAATGCAACAAATGGTTTAGACCAAAAGATTAAGAGTCAAACAGATCCATATTTTAATCAATTATTAGCAGGTATTGATCAAATCAATAGCGGTCAAAAAGAACTTCAATCCGGAATCGACGCTTTGTCGGCGGGTTCCGCTGGGATTACATCTGGAGCTGGTAAATTGGCTGATGGATCAAATGAATTAAAGAATGGTGCTTCTGATCTTACAAATGGAATGAATCAATTAACAGCAGGTTCAGTAGCGATTACTTCTGGTGCTGGGCAATTAGCTGATGGCTCTGGGCAACTAAAAGACGGAACATCCAAGCTTTCCGACGGTGCCAAGGAATTAGCTGATAAGCTTGCAGATGGGGCAAAAGATGCTTCAAAAGTTCATTCAGATGAAAAAACTTACAATATGATGGCTGATCCAGTAAAACTCGAAAATGAAAAAATTAATCATGTACCAAACTATGGAACCGGATTTGCACCATATTTCCTTTCACTAGGCTTGTTTGTCGGTGCACTGCTCTTATCGATTGTCTTCCCGCTCCGTGATACTGCGGTTGTGCCTTCAAGTGGATTTAACTGGTTTCTTAGTAAGTTTTCCATTATGGCCGCTGTTGGGATTGTCCAAGCCATAGTGGCAGACATTATTCTCCTTGCATGGTTAGGGCTGGATGTACAAAGTATTCCGATGTTTATTTTGTTTTCGGTGATCACAAGTTTAACGTTTGTTGCGTTAATTCAGCTCCTTGTTTCGATATTTGCTGATGCAGGACGTTTTCTTGCGATTATCATTTTAATCTTCCAATTAACAACAAGTGCTGGAACCTTCCCACTTGAATTAATACCAAACTTCTTACAGCATTTTAATGCATTCTTGCCGATGACTTATTCTGTTCAAGGCTTTAAGGCAGTTATTTCGAGTGGTGACTTTAGCTTCATGTGGCAAAATTTCATGATTCTATTTACTTTCTTACTTGTATTTGCCCTTGGAACAATAGCGTATTTTACAATGAAACATAAACATCAATATAAACAACAAAATAATATTTTAGTTAATGAATAAGTTTATTACCAGCCGTCTTGATTTCGGCTGGTTTTTTTCATCTTTTTTATTGAATCATGAAAAGATAGCAATTTTTGCGTATATTAGGAATAGATGTTTAAAAATTTTGGAGGTATTTACATGAAACTAACTGTTATAGGATTTTGGGGTGGTTATCCGAAGCAGAATGCGGCAAGTTCTGGCTATTTACTTGAGCATGAAGGATTTCAATTATTAATCGATTGTGGGAGTGGTGTTCTTTCTAAGTTGCAAACTATCATCCAACCTGAAGAACTGGATGCAGTGATTATCTCTCACTATCATCCCGATCATATTGCCGATATTGGTGTCCTGCAGCATTCAAGATTAATTCAAGGATTGTTAGGAAAGGAATTCCCTACACTACCACTTTATAGCCATGAATATGACCAACATGAATTTACTAAATTAACTTATAAAACTATCACAAAAGGGATCGCTTATGATACCAATAGCATTTTATCTGTAGGTCCTTTTCAAGTAACATTTCTCAAAACAGACCATCCTGTCCCCTGCTATGCAATGAGAATCGAAGTAGGAGGTAAAACGATTGTTTACACTGCTGACGGCTCCTTTAAAGAAGAATTAATAGAATTTAGTAAAGAGGCTGATATTTTATTATGTGAATGCAATTTTTACGGACATCAAAACGGCAAGTCGGCAGGTCATATGAATAGTATTGAGGCAGGACGGCTAGCGAAAATTGCCGTTGTAAAACAGTTGATTCTTACCCATCTGCCTCATTACGGAAATCTATCTGATTTAATCAGTGAGGCATCCAGTGAATTTACTGGTATAATTAAGCTTGCAGATGAATTTCAACCTATTTCACTATAAGAAGGGAAAGAATCGTATGTTATTTATCGATAATAAAGGCATTACCGATCCGCGCATGAATCTTGCAATCGAAGAGTATGCATTGAAAAATCTTGATATTAATGAAACATATTTATTATTTTACATAAATGAGCCTTCGATTATCATTGGAAAAAACCAAAACACGATTGAAGAAATTAATACAGAGTATGTAGAGGCTAATGGGATTCACGTTGTTCGCAGGTTGTCTGGTGGAGGAGCGGTATACCATGACCTTGGCAATTTGAACTTTAGTTTTATTACGAAAGATGATGGGGAAAGCTTTCATAATTTCCGCAAATTCACTGAACCGGTCATTGCAGCACTGAAAAAATTAGGTGTCAATGCAGAACTCAGTGGCAGGAATGATATCGAGGTAGAGGGAAGGAAAATTTCCGGAAATGCGCAATTTTCAACAAAGGGACGAATGTTCAGCCATGGTACCCTGCTGTTAAATTCTGAAATGGATCATGTTGTATCAGCCTTGAAGGTCAAGAAGGATAAAATCGAGTCAAAAGGAATTAAATCAGTCCGCAGTCGAGTTGCTAATATTTCTGAGTTTCTAACCGAGAAAATAACAATCGAGGAATTCCGGTCGCTGATTCTTAAATACATTTTTGAAGGTCAGGAAGAAATTCCAGAATATGTGCTAACAGAAGACGATTGGGAAAAGATTCAAGAGCTATCAAAAGAGCGTTATCAAAATTGGGAATGGAACTACGGAAAATCGCCGAAATTCAATCTACGGCACACCCACCGTTTCCCAGTTGGTTCTATTGATGTCTGCTTAGAGGTTAACAAAGGATTGATTGAAAACTGTAAAATATTCGGTGATTTTTTTGGTGTAGGCGATGTTAGTGAACTTGAGAATAAGTTGACAAATACTCGTTATGAAAAAAGTGAGCTGGAAGCAACACTTAAGGATATTGACACAACTTATTATTTCGGAAATATTTCAAAAGAAGAATTGATTAACTTAATTTACTAAGAAGCAACCAAAGCGCGATGATAAAAATCATCGTGTTTTTTGTTATATCGCTTGAATACTTAAGATTCTAGCAATATAATATATTTAGAAAATTTTTACGAATCAGTGAATGAATATTCATTCACTAGGGGAGGGGAATTATGAATCTATCAGAACAGTTCCATGAAACAGCGAAGAAATTTGCTGAAAAACCAGCGTATTATTTTATGGGTCAGTCAAGTACGTATGCAGAATTGGATGGGGCGATTTCAAAATTTGCTTCAGGTCTTGAAAAGTTAGGGATCAAACAAGGGGATCATGTTGCCTTATTGCTAGGGAACTCGCCACATTTTGTAATTAGCTTATATGGGGCACTGCGGCTAGGGGTAACCGCCATTCCCATTAATCCGATTTATACAGCAGATGAAATTGGCTATATTCTAAATAATGGTGACGTTAAAGCGGTCGTAGCACTTGACTTAGCGATTCCATTAGTTGAAAAAATGCACGCCTTCCTGCCGAAAATTGAGCATTATGTTTTTTGTGAAACGAAGCCAAATAGCATCGTACAAGCAGAAATTGAAAATCTTACGGTCTACCCAAAAATGAAATCGTTTTCAGAAGTAGTTTCTTTAGGAGAGTTACCTTTCCATGGTCCTAAGCTGCAGGAGGATGATACAGCCATTATCCTCTATACCTCTGGAACAACGGGAAAACCAAAGGGTGCGATGTTAACTCATAAGAATTTATACAGTAATGCCAAGGATGTCGGCGTATATTTAAAAATGAATAATGATGACAGAGTCGTTACGGCTTTGCCGATGTTCCACGTTTTTTGCTTAACAGTTTCCTTAAATGCACCGTTAGTATCTGGAGCAACCATGTTAATTATACCTAAATTTAGTCCAAAGGAAATTTTTGCGCTAATAAAAGAATATGAGGCTACTGTTTTTGCCGGCGTTCCAACCATGTATAATTTTCTCTATCAATTTCCAGAAGGAAATCCTGATGATCTGAAATCCTTGCGGTTATGCATTTCAGGAGGGGCATCACTTCCGGTTGCCTTATTAAAGAACTTTGAACAAAAATTTAATGTCATGATTTCCGAAGGATACGGGTTATCTGAAGCATCACCTGTTACATGCTTTAACCCGCTCGACCGTCCGCGCAAACCCGGTTCAATCGGAACCTCAATTCTAAATGTTGAAAACAAAATCGTTAATGAACTTGGTGAGGTAGTCCCGGTTGGGGAGGCGGGCGAACTTATCGTCCGCGGCCCGAACGTTATGAAGGGTTATTATAATATGCCTGAAGAATCCGCGGCAGCTATCCGGGATGGATGGCTTTATACTGGTGATATCGCTAAAATGGATGAAGAGGAATATTTCTATATTGTTGATCGAAAAAAAGATTTAATCATCGTTGGTGGTTACAACGTTTATCCGCGTGAAGTGGAAGAAGTTATCTACGAACATCCGGATGTTGTAGAAGTGGCCGTTGTTGGTGTTCCAGACCCTAACCAAGGAGAGGCCGTAAGTGCTTATGTAGTCAGTAAAAACCCTGAACTAAACAAGGAGCAATTGCTTGAATATTGTAAAGAGCACTTAGCTAAATATAAAGTTCCATCATCGATTGAGTTTATAGAAGAGCTTCCAAAGAATACTACTGGGAAAATTTTAAGACGTGCCTTAAAGGCTCAAGTAACTCAAACAGTTGGGAAGTAATAAGAAGAGCCCAGGGCGCCCGCTTATCGGCCCCTGGAGCAGGCCATTTCTCAAAGTCAAAATTTTATACTTTCTAATCTTTAAAAAAAGGCAGGCTGAACCAGCCTGCCTTTTGAAAACAGACATAATAGGGGGAAGCAAAAAGTGGAGCAAATTTTACTTGAAATAGATAATCATATAGCTCTAGTAACCATTAATCGTGCCGATGCACTCAATGCTTTTAATTACGAAACCCTGCTTGAATTACAAAAGAAGGTAGAAGATATTCGGATTAATCCGGATGTTCGGACGGTCATTTTTAGTGGATCGGGTGAGAAGGCCTTTAGTGTCGGTGCTGATTTAAAAGAGCGAAAAAACCTAACGGATGAGCAAGTGAAACGGAATTTGTTTAAAATTAATGAGGTTTTTAATGCGATTGATCATCTGCCACAGCCAACTATTGCGGCCATAAATGGTTTTGCTTTTGGCGGCGGGATGGAGCTTGCATTGGCCTGTGATTTTCGCTTCGCGGCAAAAGAAGCATTAATGGGTCTAACCGAAACCAGTCTTGCGATTATTCCTGGTGCTGGTGGGACACAGCGGCTTCCTAGACTTATAGGCCAGGCGAAGGCGTTAGAGCTCATCTTAACCGCACGCCGGCTTACAGCCGAGGATGCTTTCCATTTTGGACTTCTTACGAGGGTTGTTGATAGGAAAGATTTATTGAATGAGAGCTTGACCTTTTGCTCGCAATTGCTTGCAAATGGACCTATTGCCTTACAGCAAGCAAAGTTTGCGATAAAAAACGGAATGAATACAGATTTAAATACAGGGCTGCAGATTGAACAAAAGGCATATGAGGTGACACTCCCAACCGAAGATCGAATTGAGGCCCTACAAGCCTTTGCTGAAAAAAGGAAACCTGTCTTTAAAGGGAAATAAACATTACGCCCGCCATATTTATTTTGTTTTAAAAGCCTCTGTTTTGCTGACTTTTTTTTTGTGTTCTAATTCCTCCTTTTTTAACTAAACTAAGTATAGAGAGGCTGTACACAAAGGAGGACAAATCATGGTAAGAAAAATGGGGGTCTACGTAGTTTTGGCCTTTGTCCTATATGGATTATTTTTTTATTGGTATATATTTTATTTTAGCGAATCAAAATTGCCATTTGAATATGCAGGGACAAAAGCTGACCCAACTACATTTCTAAATGGAAGAGAACTGATGTTGAGCGAGGAGTATTCGAAAATAAGGAACCTTCTGTTTTTCTTATCGACTCCGTTCGAATGGCTTTTTTATTTCCTTATTTTATTATTTGGTTTTTCAAAGGCATTTAAGCGCTGGGCAGAGAAGTCCACTAAGTACAGGCTGCTTCAAATAGCCATTTATCTGATCTGGTTATCCTTTTTTGCCTTTTTAGCAACATTTCCTTTAAATTATATTAGTTATTCATTATCAAAGACGTATCATATTTCAACCCAAACCTTTGCCTCCTGGATGAAGGATGAGTTAATTGACTTTTGGATTAATTATGGGACCTGGTTAATCATTGTTCCGGTTTTATACTGGCTGATGAAGAAAAGTCAAAAGCGCTGGTGGCTTTATGGGTGGCTTTTATCTGTCCCCTTTACACTATTTATGATGTTCCTTCAGCCAGTGGTCATAGACCCATTATACAATGATTTCTATCCTTTGAAAAATAAGGAACTGGAAACGAAGATTTTGACACTGGCTGATAAGGCGGAGATTCCCGCCAAGCATGTATTTGAAGTAAATATGGCAGATAAAACGAATGCATTAAATGCCTATGTAACGGGAATTGGCTCCAATGCCAGGATTGTCCTTTGGGATACGACATTAAACAAACTTTCAGATAATCAAATTTTATTTATAATGGCCCATGAAATGTGCCATTATGTCGAGAAACATATTTATTTTGGAATTGGCGGTTATCTACTTCTTTCATTGCTAGGGCTGTATTTGACCTATAGGCTGATGAATTGGGTGGTAGTCCGGTGGGGGAAGGAACTGAGAATTGCAGATGTAAGTGATATTCGTTCACTTCCGTTATTTTTTATTGTTTTGTCCATGCTGTTGTTTGCGTCAAGTCCATTAACAAATCTCGCGTCTCGTTATGAGGAAACACGAGCTGACAGATACGCGATTGAAATGACCAAAAATCCCGAAGCAGCGATTACATCTTTTCAGGAATTAACCAGGTCTGGACTTAGTCAGGTGAATCCACCACTATTAGTTAAAATTTTCCGGTATACTCATCCTTCCATGCTTGATCGCATTTCCAAGCTGGAAGAATACGAAATTAAACATCAAAACAAGGAATAAAAAAATAAGGCTAATGACAATTTTCTTGTCTTTAGTCCCAGATTGTCGAGAAAGGGTATATTTCTTGGCAATTTTTTTATAATGGATTGGCCCTGCTAACTGGCCTGTTGATTTCCGCTCCGGGCACTCGCTTTCCGCGGGGAGGTCCGGGAGCCTCCTCGGCGCTATAGGCGCCTGCGGGGTCTCCCGTGACCTCTATATCCCGCAGGAGTCGAGTGCCCTCCGCTCCAATCAACAGGGTGGCAAATCAACCAAAAGAATTGCATCACACTTTTTCTAACCTGGCTAAGTGTGTCGCAATCTTTTTTATATTTTGGCAGGCTGCTGTAAGGAGAGCCTGTTCACTTGCATTCTCTAATCCCCGTAACCGGCAGTAGCGAAGCCCATGCAGCTCTTTTGAGTCTACGAAGCTTCGCTCCATTTTTTCCTTTCTAAATTTATAAAGCAATTTTCCCGATTTAGATAAGTGATTTAACCTTACCTTTTCCTTGTGCTCCTCCCATACATGTCGTGTTACAACTTTTACCATATTTTTTGAACGTGTACATTGAATAAGTGCGAACTTTTTCAAGAAGAAACGAAAAATCAATATATTTATCAATCAAACGAAGGAGGTGATCATCAGGAACGAATTCATCAATAGACACAAATTCATATTCACTTTGGAAAGATTCTCTTGGTTTAAACATAGATTTCACCTCTTATTTTTTTATTTTTTTGGCTGTGTGAGGACATTATTGAATTTGCACCTGTTGATTGGAGCGGAAGGCGCGAAGACTCCTGCGGGAGTACGGGGCTGGGGAGACCCCGCAGGCGCTTCAGCCGCCGAGGAGACTCCCCGGCACGCCCGCGGAAAGCGAAGCGCCTGGAGCGCAAATCAACAGACATGTCGCATTAATAATATTATAATGAATTAACGCGTTGAAATGTTAAAGTGGCATAAAAAAATAAAGGCTGTCGAAGGTTTTTCGACAGCCTGAGGATAATGACAATTTTCTTGTCTTTAGCCTTTTTTTTCAAAAGAAAGACCGTCTCGAAGACGGTTTAGTGGAAGTAGGTTTTAAGTGCCAAATCGTTTATTAATTTCTTTAAGCTGTTCAGATAAACGGAGAAATGAACCTTTGTCTCGATGATCGATGGCCAAGTCAATTTTACGCAGTAATTTATCCTTTTCAACTGTTAGCTGGACCTCAGATAAGAGCATTTCGATGTATAAATCTTGGACGAAGTTCTCTTTCATTCGATTGCGTTTCATGGCACCAAGCTTCATTAATTCCGTGTATGATTTTTCATTCATGAAAATCACCTCTGATGCTTTTTATTATTATATGGATTTTTTTGATTAATATCAATTAATAATTATAATTTTCTGAAAAATATTTTATTGACATGAATTTTGTGAATAAATTAGCAACAATTTAGAAATATAATGGAATTACAGACCAGTAGTGGTAAGATATGGTGGAAAATATTAAAAGGAGTTGAATGTATTGAAGCAAAAGCAAATTGAGGATTATGAAGTAAATTCATGCACAATGTTTATTCAACCAGTGGAATACGGAAGTAAAACCTATTCCCTGATTTATGAAGTCGAAGATGAATTTTTGTCTCCAGTAAAACCATTGGAGATTATCAAAAATAGCTGCGATTATTTTGGGGCCAACTATGAAAGCAGAAAGAGGGGCTCACGAAAAATAATTGGCAATAAACGAAAGGTACCAATTATGATTGAATCAACCAACCATCTCTTCTTTTTTCCTACCATTTCACCGAATAGTAAGGAGTGTATTTGGATTTCACACGAACATGTTGAGAATTATATCCGCATTGGACCACACCAGACATTAATCACTTTCCAAAATAAACAATCCCACCACTTTCAAGTGCCATACTCTACGATTGAGCATCAAATGTTAAAGACCTCTTTATTAAAAACAAAGATATTGCAAAGAATAGAAAAAAATGAGAGGAAGTTATTTTACTTTTTGAACAGGACTAAGTTATCACATACTTCAGAAAGCTCTCATAAATACGATAGTGATTTTTATGTGAAAGATAAATAAGTACTATTTATTTCAAACGCTAACGGGATAGATGTTTTTTTAATAAATAAGTCTCCATTAATTCTTGAACCTTGTTGCGAATTCTTGGATTAAAGTAATTATGGTTTTCTTCATACCCTTTATAAATAAACATATACATCGTAAAGGCATCGTCCCGTTTTGTTTCAATGACTTGAAGTTTATTCTTTTTCATATACTGTTTTACCTCAGAGAGTTCCCCTTGCACGTCCTTCATTGTTTCCTCAATTAAATCTAAATAAGGCCTTTTTAATTTAAATGGGCTATTTTCCACAACAGCCAAATCTCGGTTTAAGACGATTAGAAGCATCGGTAAATATAAAGCCTTCTCCATGATGTCACGATCATCCTCAGGAATTCTGGTCATCCTGTCATCCGCACCTTTCTATAATTTTCGAACAAATGTTCCTATATAATTTTACTAAAAGGAACCGATAAAAGCAATAGAACTTTTCTTTTACAAAAGCTTGTCGACAATTGGTGGGCTTTCTGGGGCTAATCAGAAGTTATTTTCATAAATTCTGAATGCATAAGTGTGACTATGTCTCATGAACCGACAAAGGCTCGACCATCGTCGAGTCTTCTTTATTGCAAAAATTGGCCAATATATGAGAAAGTTTTCATTAATAGAAGGATATATGAAAGGGGAAAATGAATTTAATGAAGAAACCTTGAAAAAGAAAAAACAGTCATATATAGGTGAAGTTTAAAAATATAGCGAATGGGTGATAAACAATGAGAGCAGATAAACATCAAAATAGGAAAAAGAGAAGATGGACGTCCATTTTGCTTGTATTCTTACTATTAATTGGTGCAGTGGCAGGTTATGCTTATTTCCAATATAAACAAGGAGTAAACCAATCATTAAACAAGATAAATAAGGATAAAAAACAAGCAAATGTTGTCTATACATTTGAAGGAAAAAAGGATCAGTATGGAGACACGAATATCCTATTGCTTGGAAGCGATGCACGGGGAAAAGAAAAGGCCCGGGCAGATATGATCATGATTGCTCATTATAATGAAGATAAAGGGACTTTTAAGCTTACTTCTATTATGAGAGATAGTTACGTGGAAATCCCAGGTCATGGCAAGCATAAAATTAATTCTGCCTTTGCCAGCGGGGGCCCGGAATTAATGAGGCAGACGATTAAACAGAATTTTGATATTGACCTGCAATATTACGCCATTGTGGATTTTCAAGGGTTTGTTCAACTGATTGATGAAGCTTTCCCAGATGGAGTAGAAATAGATGTTGAGAAAAAAATGGAGAAAAATATTTATATGACGTTAGAGCCCGGTCTGCAAAAATTAAATGGTACACAAATGCTTGGCTATGTTCGCTTCCGTCATGATGCTATTGGAGACTTTGGAAGGGTGGAACGTCAGCAAAAGGCAATCAAGGCGATTAGAGACCAATTAAGTGGCTTCCAAACGATTACCAAACTCCCAAAATTAATTGGTGTCCTCAGTCCATACGTAAATACAAACATGGCTACTTCGGATATGTTATTTATTGGTAAGGACTTCTTTTCCAATAAAAAGGGCACGATGGCCACTCTAAGAATCCCAGTTGAAAATAGTTTTACTGAACCACGAATAAAAGGGGAAGGAGCCGTTTTGGATATTGATGTCGAAAAAAATAAACAGGCACTTCACCAATTTATTATACAATAGTAAATTTCAACCAAAGAAAAAATAAAGGAGAAATGGGATGGACATTGAATCAATAAAAGCTTGGTTTACGCTTGAAAATATTATGAATCTCATACAGGAATATCGAGCCCTAGGTCCAATACCCGGAATATTGCTACCTGTCATTGAAGCATTTTTTCCGTTTCTCCCACTGTTTTTATTTGTAATGGCCAATGCAAATGCCTTTGGACTTTGGCTTGGATTTTTATATTCATGGCTAGGAGCGTGTATAGGAGCATTCTTAGTTTTTATCCTAATCAGAAAATATGGACAAAGAAGGATATTTGCTTTTTTGTCCAAACACCCGAAGGTCCGTAAGCTAATGGACTGGGTGGACCGTCATGGATTTGGCCCACTTTTTTTATTGCTTTGTTTTCCATTTACACCATCAGCTGTCGTAAACATCGTTGCCGGTCTCTCGAAAATAAGAATGGCCCAATATATGTTGGCCGTTTGTATTGGAAAAATGGTGATGATTTTTACGATGAGCTTTATTGGTTATGATATTCGTTCATTGATTACTAAGCCCTACCGGACGGTCCTAGTATTAATTATTATTTTTCTTCTTTGGTATGTTGGCAAAAGAATTGAAGGAAGAATGAATAAGGGAACGGAAAATGACCATAATGGAGAAATAGATAGAAACAAAGAAAAGGAGAAAAGGAGGAGGCTCTATGAAAATTGAATGGAAAAAGGAAGGCATGGAATGGGTTAAGGCTTTCGCAATTGGAATTATTATTTTTGCTTTTATTCGTACATTTTTCTTTTCCAACTATGTAGTAGAAGGCGAATCAATGATGCCGACACTGCAGGACGGAAATAAGCTGGTTGTCAATAAGCTAGGGTATCAAGTTGGAGAGTTGAATCGATTTGATGTCATTGTGTTTCATGCCAATCAGAAAGAGGATTTTGTCAAACGTATTATTGGACTGCCAGGTGATAAAATTGAATATCGAAATGATGAGTTGTATATTAACGGACATAAGTATGAGGAGCCGTTTTTAAAGGTCTATAAACAAAAAGCACATGGGATGAGGATAACGGGTGATTTCAGTTTGAAGGAAATTACCGGAGAAAATACAGTTCCTGATGGAAAAATATTTGTCCTTGGTGATAATCGACTGGGAAGCTGGGATAGCCGCCAATTCGGCTTCATATCTACCCACCAGGTTGTTGGAAAGGTGGACCTGCGTTACTGGCCATTAAATGAAATGGATATTCATTTTTAAATGCATATTGTGAAGCGAGGAGCACGATTTAAAAATCGTGTTTTTTTGTTTTAGGCTATGTTAATGCTCATTGTTGATTTTGCCAATATGTTGATTAGAGTGGAAGGCGCGAGACTCCTGCGGGAAAAGCAGGTCAAGGGAGACCCCGCAGGCGCGAATAGCGCCGAGGAGGCTCCCGACCGCCCGCGGAAAGCGAGTGCCTGGAGCGGAAATCAACAGACAAGTTTAACATAGCCTTGTTTTAAAAAAAGATTTACCATTTTTGGTTGGATTCTGTTTATTGTCATCCAAACGTTTGTGCTTATTTTATGGTAGAATGAAAGATACAGAGTTTAAGAGGAAAGCGAGGTTAGTATATGTCATTAAGAATGGTAATCGGGCGGTCAGGTAGCGGTAAAACAGCGATGTTTCTTGATGAAATAAAAAAAAGACTTATAGAAAAACCAGAAGGAACACCGCTTATTTATATCGTGCCTGAACAAATGACGTTTCTTTCAGAATATCGCTTAGCAACAGACTCAAGCGTTGGTGGAATGATTCGAGCCCAGGTCTTTAGCTTTTCTCGTCTAGCATGGAGAATTCTACAGGAAACAGGTGGTATTAGCCGCGTACATTTAAGTAGTGTCGGGATGAGTATGCTAATTCGTAAAATTATCGAAGAAAAGAAGGAACAATTAAAGCTTTTTCAACGGGCTGCAGATAAAAATGGGTTTGTTCAGCAATTGGAGCAAATGATTACCGAATTTAAGAGGTACTGCATTAGCCCAGAGGAGCTAATTCATGGGACAGTCCTGCTTGGCTCAAACGACAATTCTGCTTCTAAAGCATTAAAAGATAAATTAACTGATTTAGAACTTATCTATCAAAAATTTGAAGAAGAAATTTTTGGCAAATATATTGATTCCGAAGATTACTTTCACCTGTTAGCTGAGAAAGTGTCTTCCTCCGCTTACTTAAAAGAGGCCGAAATCTACATTGATGGTTTTTATACCTTTTCACCTCAAGAATATCGCATCATACAAGAATTGATGATGCATTGTAGAAAAGTTTCAATTGCGATGACAACGGATCGTTTGCTGTTCGATTCTACACCAGATGAACTTGAGTTGTTCCGCGTCTCAGGTGAGACTTGCAAATCCATTTATGAATTAGCAAGAGCTGAAGGCATTGAAATTGATAAACCTGTTATTTTAGATGAGCAGAAAAAGTGGAATCAACCTTCCTTACGTCATTTAGAGGAAAAATTTGATGACCGCCCGGTAGCTGTTTTTCATGGGGAAACGGCTATTCACATCCATCAGGCGGCCAATCGAAGAGCCGAGATTGAAGGAATTGCCCGTGAAATTCGTCATACAGTCCGGACGAATGGTTACCGCTACCGGGATATCGCCTTGTTAATTAGAAATGGCGGCGATTATCATGAGATTGTCGAGCCTGTATTCGCGGATTATCAAATTCCTTATTTTATCGATCAGAAAAGGACAATGCTGAATCATCCCCTTATTGAGTTAATACGCTCAAGTCTTGAAGTGATTATTTCTTATTGGCGCTATGAACCAGTATTTAGAGCGATAAAAACTGAATTGTTATATCCATTGCAGGAAAATCCCATTAAAATGCGCGAGAAACTGGACAAGCTGGAGAATTATGTTCTGGCTTACGGCATCAACGGGAGTAAGTGGATGAAAAAGGACCGCTGGGTTTATCGGCGTATTAGAGGCCTGGATTTAGAGGCAAATGTTCAAACTGATACAGAAAAAACGATAGAACAAGAATTAAATGAACTAAAGCTTATGATAACAGCACCCATTTTACGACTGTCAAGACGTTTGAAAAAAGCAGATTCTGGACGAAAGCTTTGTGAAGCTGTCTATTTATATTTAGAAGAATTAGAAATTCCGGAAAAGCTTGAAAACTGGAAAGCGGCTGCGGAAGAAAAGGGCAATCTTGTTCAGATGCGTGAACACGAACAAGTATGGAATGCAGTTGTTGACCTTCTTGATCAATATGTAGAAATATTAGGAGAAGAGTCCGTTTCGTTAAAGGCATTTGCCACCATTCTAGAGGCAGGCTTTGAATCGTTACATTTTTCGCTGATTCCTCCGGCCCTTGACCAAGTGTTGATTGGAGATTTAGAAAAATCAAGGCTAAATGAAATCAAAGTTGTTTTCATCGTCGGGGTCAATGAAGGAGTAATGCCAGCAAAAATTTCTGATGAAGGAATACTTGCTGATGAAGACAGGGAAATGTTATTAGCTGCAGGGATTACCGTTGCACCAAGCAGCCGAATACGCTTACTGGATGAAAACTTCATAGCATATAAAGCATTTACAGCCCCATCTGAAAGGCTATATATCAGCTATCCGCTCGCCAATGATGAAGGCAAAGCGTTAATTCCTTCTTCGTATATTAAAAGAATAAAAGATATGTTCCCAGATGCTAATGAGCAGTTCTATGTCAGTGATCCTGCGCAAATTTCGGAACAGGATCAGCTAAGTCTTGTTTCCAATTTAACGACTGCTTTGTCCTACCTCAATGGCCAGCTGCAATTGAAAAAGCGAAATTATCCAATTTCCGATATGTGGTGGGATGTGTATAACTATTATCTGGAGAGCGCGTGGAAGGAAAAAGCCCAAAAAGTTTTTTCGAGTCTTTTTTATTCCAACGGGACGGTCCAGCTATCGAGAGATTCAGCAGTTGAATTATATGGAGAGACCATACAGGTAAGTGTTTCCAGAATGGAATTATATAACTCTTGCGCCTTTTCTCATTTCACACAGCATGGGCTAAAGCTACGCGAACGGCAAATTTTTCGTTTAGAAGCTCCTGACATTGGTGAGCTTTTTCATGCTGCGATAAAGCATATTTCTGATACTGTTAACAATCAAAAGATTTCTTGGGCTCAGTTGACAAAACAACAATGTGAGGAACTGTCAAAGGAGGCGGTCAACGCTTTAGCGCCGAAGCTACAAAATGAAATATTGCTAAGCTCAGAACGCCATCATTATATAAAACGAAAATTGGAGCAAATTATTACCCGGGCTTCACTCGTATTAAGTGAACATGCAAAAGTAAGTGGATTCTCGCCGATCGGCTTGGAATTGGGTTTTGGAGCAAATGCGAAGCTGCCGCCATTAAGCTTCTCATTGAAAAATGGAAAGAAAATGGAGTTAGCTGGAAGGATTGACCGGGTCGACCAAGCGAAGGGTGAAGACGATAGTGTTTATTTACGGGTCATTGATTATAAATCGAGTGAAAAGGATGTCAATTTGAGTGAAGTGTATTACGGACTTGCCCTGCAAATGTTAACCTATCTAGATATTGTTATAACCCATTCCAATCAATTAGTGGAGACGAAAGCAAGCCCGGCAGGAGTTCTTTATTTCCATGTCCATAATCCATTTATTAATACGACCAAAATGCTTACAATCGATGAAATTGAAAACGAAATGATGAAAAAGTTTAAGATGAATGGATTAATGGTGAGCGACCAAAATGTCATTCGAATGATGGACCAATCGCTAGAATCCGGTGATTCGCAGATTATTTCAGCAGGAATTAAAAAAGATGGAAATTTATCAAAAAAATCAAAGGTCGCAAGTTTAAACGAATTTGATCACCTGAAGACTTATGTGCGTCAGATGTATCAAAAAACAGGCAATGCCATTATCGATGGACAGATAGACATTTCCCCTTATAAATTAAAAGACAAAATACCATGTACGTTTTGCTCCTTTAAATCGGTTTGTCAATTTGATGAATCGATTGAAAATAATCGTTTCCGGATGCTCACACCGCATTCGAAGGAAGATGTTTTGGATCTTATAAAGAAGGAGGTAGAGGAGAATGAGTAATTTCGTTATTCCACCAAAGCCGGAAGGGGTAACATGGACAGATGACCAATGGAAAGCGATTAAGGCAAGAGATAAGGATATCCTTGTTGCTGCAGCAGCAGGATCAGGAAAAACAGCTGTTCTTGTTGAAAGAATTATCCGAAAAATTCTTGCAAACGAAGACCCAATCGATGTTGATGAATTATTGGTAGTGACATTTACGAACGCATCGGCAGCGGAAATGCGTCATCGGATTGGTGAAGCATTAGAAAAGGCGATTGATCAGGATCCCTCCTCCCGTCATTTAAGGAAACAGCTCGGTTTATTGAATAAGGCCTCGATTTCGACACTCCACTCCTTTTGTATGGAGGTCATCCGTAAATATTATTACTTAATTGATGTTGATCCCGGCTTCCGAATCGCCGATGAAACTGAGGCTCAGCTAATGAGGGATGAAGTTATCGATGAACTATTTGAAGAGGAATATGGAAGAAAAAATAATGGGGCATTTTTCAACTTGGTGGATTCGTTCACCAGTGATCGAAGTGATACCGCCTTACAGGATATCGTGCGCTCAATCTATGAGTTTGCTCGTTCAAACCCTCTGCCAGACCAGTATTTACACGGGGTTGTGTCGATGTATGATGTGGATGATATGACAAATGTAGAGGATCTTCCATTTATTCAGGCACTCCTTTTTGATATTGAACTTCAATTTGAAGCAGCTAAAGAGATGATTAAGCAGGGCCTGGAGATAACGAAGCTTCCAAATGGTCCGGCACCAAGAGCAGAAAACTTTTTAGATGATATTAACGTCATTGATACGTTAATAGTGGCACAACAGGAATCCTGGGCGACGCTATATCAAGCGATGCAAACCTGGTCTTTTTCAAGGGCGAAACCGCTGAAAAAGGATCAGTATGACACAGTATTGTCAGATAAAGCTCAAAAGCTCCGTGAAAAAGCGAAGAAAAAAATCCAAGACATTAAGGAAGAACTCTTTTCCCGAAAGCCGGAGGGCTTTTTACGGGATATGGTAGAGATGCGCCCTTTAATCGGCACCCTTGTTTATCTTGTGAAAGAATTTTCCGTGCGGTTTGAAAAAGCTAAAAGAGAAAAAGGGCTGGTTGACTATTCGGACTTAGAACATTACTGTCTGGAGATATTGACAGGTGAAATCTCAATTGAAGGGAAGTTTCTTCCATCGGAAGCAGCACTTGCTTATAAAAGACATTTTAAAGAAGTATATTGCGATGAATATCAGGATACGAATATGGTTCAGGAAACCATTTTAAGGCTGGTAACGCAAGAGGATGAGAAGAATGGCAACCTGTTCATGGTCGGAGATGTCAAGCAATCCATTTATCGGTTTCGTTTAGCTGAGCCCAATCTTTTTTTAGGAAAATATAATCGCTTTACTGTTGATGGTAAAGCAACAGGACTACGAATTGATTTAGCACGTAATTTCAGAAGCAGAAAAGAAATACTCGATGCAACCAACTATTTATTTAAACAAATTATGGGTGTTAAGGTTGGCGAAATCGAATATGATGAAGCTGCGGAATTGCGAAATGGGGCGCCATATCCCGAGGAGGAGCCGTTTCCGGTAGAGATTATGCTGATTGACCAAACAAGTGAAAATTCAGATACAGCTTCAGATACAGTATTAGAGGCTGAAGCAGAACCGGTTGGATTTGATACAGCAGACCTTGAGCAGTCACAATTAGAAGCAAGAGTGATTGCGGCGAAAATTAAAGAATTGATTGCGAATGGAGCACCGGTCTATAATGCTAAAACGGAGTCCAGCAGACCGATGATGTATCGGGATGTAGTGATCCTTCTTCGTTCGATGACCTGGGCGCCGCAAATTATCGAGGAGTTCAAGCAGCAAGGGATTCCGATTTATGCGAATCTCTCAACCGGTTATTTTGAAGCAACGGAAGTGGCGGTTATGATGTCGCTGCTTAGAGTGATTGATAATCCATTTCAGGACATTCCATTAGCGTCCGTGTTACGTTCTCCTATTGTTGGTTTGAACGAGGAAGAGTTGGCAAAAATTCGCATCCATCAAAAACGTGGTTCATTTTGGGAGGCGGTTTCCGCTTTTTGTGCTAGCAAATCTGCTGAAAGCTCAGAAGAATTTTATGAAAAAGTCCGCCGTTTTAATGATTTACTAAAAAACTGGCGTGGACTGGCTCGTCAAGGATCGCTGTCCGAACTGATTTGGCAGCTATACCGCGACACACAATTTTACGATTTTGTCGGTGGCCTCCCAGGAGGGAAGCAGCGTCAGGCTAACTTAAGAGCCTTGTACGACAGGGCCCGACAATATGAAAAAACCTCCTTCCGCGGCCTATTTCGTTTTTTACGTTTTATCGAGCGAATGATTGAAAGAGGAAACGACCTCGGTGCAGCTCGAGCACTTGGTGAGCAGGAAGATGTTGTTCGGATTATGACCATTCATAGCAGTAAGGGCCTTGAATTTCCTGTTGTTTTTATAGCTGGAATGGCGAGAAACTTTAATATGGCTGATATTCGCAAATCATATATGCTCGATAAAGAATTTGGATTTGCGGCAAAGTACGTAAATGCAGAGAAGCGAATTTCTTATCCGTCTCTTCCGCAGATTGCTTTTAAGCGAAAAAAGAAAATGGAAATGCTCGCTGAAGAAATGCGCGTATTATATGTGGCGATGACAAGGGCGAAAGAAAAGCTATACATGACAGCAACATTAAAGGATGCAATGAAAAAAATAGACAAGTGGATTGACGTTTCCTCGAATACGGAATGGTTGCTAAAGGATTATGAGCGAGCGTCGGCAATGAGTTATATCGATTGGGTTGGCCCGGCCCTGATCCGCCATCAAGACTGCAGAGATTTAAGGGTAACAGGAGAGACTTATGAGCTTGTTCCAGAAGATATCAGTAGGCATCCTTCCTCCTGGGAAATTTCATTAATCAGTGCTGAAGAAATCGGAAAACAGGAATTGGCTTTAGAAAAGGAAGACGATCAATTCTTGAAGAGGGTTCAAAAAGCACAGACTGTCTCGATAGCATCTGCATTCGCTGAAGAAATAAAGTCCCGGTTAACATGGGAATATTCTTTTTTAAGTGCTGCGACCCACCGCTCAAAACAATCGGTATCTGAAATCAAACGGCAAAAGGAAATGGCTGATGAGCAAAGTGGTACAGACCTAGTTCGCAACTTTAAAAAATCCATTGTCAAACGGCCGAAGTTTATGCAGGAAAAACAATTAACACCTGCTGAACGGGGGACAGCTATGCATATGGTGATGCAGCATGTCGATTTGACAAAGGCAGTAAGTGAAGCCACCATTAACACACAGTTAATCTGGATGGTCAACAATGAATTGTTAACTCCAGAGCAAGCTGAGGTCATTGACTGCAAATTGATTGTTCAATTTTTCAATTCCAATTTAGGGCAAAGATATTTTCATGCAAAAGCCATTCATAGGGAGATTCCGTTTACACTTTCCTTGCCTGCCACAGATGTTTATCCAGCATGGACAGGAGCGGAAGAATCTGTATTTGTGCAAGGAATAATTGACTGCATCCTTGAGGATGAAAACGGCTTAGTTCTGATTGATTATAAATCGGATGGTATAACTGGCAGATATAAAGGCGGTTTTTACCAAGCTAAACCAATCCTCGAAGAAAGATATAGGCTCCAGATCAATTTATATACAAGAGCGATTGAACAAATTTGGAAACGAAATGTCGTTGAGAGATATTTATTTTTCTTTGATGGTGCTCAGATATTAAAATTAGAAAATGAGTAAAAAAATGACATAGACCACGAAAATGGTTTATGTCATTTTCTTGCTCCTTGACCTATGTACTTCGCCCTTTTCCCTTCGATAATTTAACACGGAAAAGCTAACGCTCTCCGTATTTCCTTTATCTCAGTCAAAGCGCTCCAGTCCATACTCTACGCAAAGGAAGCGTGCTTTTCATATTTTAATTATTCCCCACTATAGGCTGGTCAATTACATTTGTGTCTAAAACATTGGTGCCACTTATACCATTATTCGCGATGATAATGCCACCGGTATTAAATCCTCCAGAGCCTGAAAAAGTTTTTGTGCTGCTCTTTGGTGAGATATAAACGGTATCTCCGAATTGCACAATTCCGCCACTTACATTAATGATTTGTACTGGACCAATAATCGCTGGCATCACAGACATCCTTTTCAATAATCCTATAAAATAAGATATGCTTTTATCACATATCTTGTTCGTGTCCTTCTGGCAGCAACTGGCGTATGTGCTTTACCCTTGACTCCATTGAAATATGCTTACTATTACCAACGTGCAGAATAGACGAGGACGATACCCCGATGATGTCAATATTTTGCACCTTTATTAAAGGCATAGGATTGTGGGGTATGAAAGAAAATACTTCATAAATTGGCTGAAAGGGGATGGGCTCGGAAAACACACGATAGGCAGCAAAATTCCCTTCATCCCCAAACTCAATTTCTGCTTCCCTTTGAACAGCAAGGGCACGGGAAAGTCCGTTAATGATGCATGAATCTCCTAGTTGTAATAAGGAGGCAAAGGATATAATATTTACGTTAATTTTGTCTACCTTGGAAGTTCGCTGAAACATACTCAAGTCCTTTCCGGTGCTAAGGGAACAAATGGTCCGATTATTAACGATTCTGCAGGTGTATCAAAGGTAGCTGCTAGTTGGATTGTTTCCGTATCACCAACCATCACGATAGAGGAGCTTGCTACTCCAATGATTCTTATATCTCCTACACAAAGATCCCGATTATAGACTTCAAAGATCATTCTGGTTTCATTCCTTTCACATTTTCAGGTAATTGATTTATGAAAACAAATACACCATTTTGAATTTCCTGTTTTAATACTTCAATGATTTGTATGTCTGCGTCGGATCCATTCTCAATGGAGCGATTTTGGGCTTTGGAAGCCTTTAGATGAAATTCAATCCGATTAGGCAGCTGTTTGATAATATCTTCTTTAATGAAGGCTAAATAGGAGTCACTTGGTTCCATATTAAACTTCTTCTGGGTATCCACAATGATTTGTGGTAAATCTGTTTCTAAATATCGATAAATGGCTTCTTCAATTTTCATCGATCTTTGCATTTGAGCTTTTGGAGAAAAAGGGGAAGTTAGTGTTTGATTCTGCACTGCAAAATCCTCAATTTCGGACAAATCGGAAGGATTTAAGCCAATGTTTAAAGTGCCTTCAAGAGTCTCAACCTTCAATTGATCAAATTTATATTCAATTTTATCTACATGGATAAGCTTCTTTTCGTTCAATTGCTGAATCTCTTCTTTCATTTTTTGAACCGTTGTCTCTAAGGAGACAATTCTTTTTTCTTGTGCTTGAATATACATCTGCATCCCTTGAAGGTATTGGTAAACATCTTGATACATTTTATCACCTCACTAAATGATCTCCTTCTCTTCCAGTAACTTGTAGTTTATTATTGAAGGTTGTTAACCATTAGATGAATTCCTTTTCCAGTCTTCTGACCGGTGCTTGTAATGGAACTGCAGGTCCTTCTATTAGGCCAGTGGGTGACACCCCTCCGAATGGTTTATGTGCGCTTGGCGCAGGTTGGGTAAATCCTCCGGTATTATATAAATTTGCTTGAGGCTTTATAATCCCGGCACTGCCAATTTGCAGGACAGAGGAGTTGGTAATCCCGCCAATTTTGATATAATTAATTTGAATGCACTGCTGGATATAAAAATTCATGTTTGACCACCCATTTATCACATATTAAGGAAATTTCCTTGATCAAGAACATCCTGATCATTTGTATTGGTAGAACTTACACTGTTTTGGACGTTTAAACTCTCACCAGTATTAAAGGAACCAGCACCGGAGAAGGTTTTTGCATTAGAGAATGGCATAATTTTATAGACATCCCCAATGTGGAAAATAGAGCTGTTACCAAGTGTAATGACTTGTGCAACCCCAACTATTGCTGGCATATTCAACACCCTTTTTATCATAATCTTTTTACATCTTATGTATGGGCGAATGCAATGTGAATCATTCGCCCAAATAAAGTGAAGAGGGAGGTTAAAGATTTTAAAAAACGAATAATTTTTATATTGTAAGGATAAAAAATAAAAATAGTTATAATTACCTATGTTTTTTGACAAAAATGATAAAAAAGTAGGATATTCGATGGATTCAAAAGGTACTATGATGGGAGTATGAGATCAGTCAGGAAAAATAAACACTGATTCTCGATAAAGGCAAAACTGATGAAAATCAGTGACGCAAAGCTACAGGGGCTAAGGTGCATTTGCACTATGCCAGCCAGTTACCGAAGGATTAGGGTGTTTCATATTAGATATTCTATGTTTGCATGGGACTACGCCTATGTTTTCATTGATGTGCTTTGTCTATTAACCCCCCTTTCGGTAAAGGTGGGGTTATTTCATTTGTAAGGAGGTAAAATAATGAAAGTCGTGAATCTTTCAAACGGAACCTGCAAACAACTGGGCAACCTAGCAGGACACGACTTGTTAATCCAACCCTGCCAATCGATCCATTCCTCCTTCATGTATTTACATTATCCAAAGTTGCAGAGTAAAAAATGATTAGTTA
>NZ_CALBWS010000002.1:0-117741 GCF_937468385.1 Neobacillus rhizosphaerae | reverse complement strand
AAAACCTCCCTTATAGCCTTGCGTTTAGTGCAAACATGAGGCTTTTTTTCTTTTAAGAAGACAAGAAATCTTTTGGGAAAGGGTTGGCACAGAGTGTGGAATAATTATTTATTAATCCTACTTTTAATTATTTGTGTCATAACTAATCTTAAAGAATGAAAATAGAGGTAGCAAAAGGTGTATTTAAAATGGCCGAGTTCCGTTCTAGCGAGTCAGATGTAATTACTCCCCGAACGAAGGAAATTCCTTCTCCTCTTGGAAAGTGGTTTTCAAAAAAATGATGATAAGGTGGGTTGAATGAATGAGTCTTCTAGTGCGAATTCAAGAAAAAAATAATCAAATCAATGGGGGGGCACAAAAAACTGATTCTTCTCTTGAAAGTCCAACCCCCTCACCGATGCTCGATTTTGTGACGTTGTTTCGAGAGCAGCGACTAAAAGAAAAAAAGAAAGAACAGGTAAAGGAACGAAAGGTTGACATAAACCAAGAGCTAAAAAATAATCTTCATAAAAAAATTCTTCACGAGCTTAAGAAAAAAGATATTGGCGAAATCGTCCCCAAACTTGATGGGTTGGCAATTGAAATGATTAAAGAGAATAAAGATTTCCGCGGACAAATGGATCGGAAAAAAGTAGTTGATGAACTCATTACCGATTTACCTGGTTTTGGACCGATTAATCCGCTTCTTTTAGATGAGGATGTTTCCGAGGTCATGGTAAACGGTCCAGACCAAGTTTATTGTGAACGAAAAGGAAAGTTACTGTTAACTCCAATCCGATTTCGGGATAATGAACACGTCATAAGTGTCATTAAAAAGATCGTCTCGCCACTTGGAAGAAGAATAGATGAAGGTTCACCGATGGTGGATGCCAGGCTTCCAGATGGTTCTCGGGTAAATGCGATTATTCCACCACTTGCCCTAAATGGTCCGACGATAACGATTAGGAAAATTTCAAAGGCTCCCTTTCAGATTAAAGATATAATCAATTTAGGAACAATGACAGAGGAAATGGCCATTTTCCTCGATGCATGCGTGAAGGCAAGATTAAATATGTTTGTAAGCGGGGGTACAGGATCCGGGAAAACAACCACGCTCAATGTACTATCTAATTTTATCCCAGAAGATGAAAGAATCGTGACGATTGAGGATGCGGCTGAAATTCAGTTGGGACAGGAGCATGTTGTTTCATTAGAGTCCCGTCTGCCAAATATTGAAGGAAAAGGTGCCATCTCGATTAGAGAACTTGTTAGAACATCACTAAGAATGAGACCAGACCGGGTAATAATAGGAGAAGTCCGTGGGGAAGAGGCACTCGATATGCTTCAAGCTATGAATACAGGACACGATGGCTTGCTTGCAACCGGTCACTCCAAAAGCCCAGGAGATATGATTTCTCGGCTTGAAACCATGGTCATGTTAGCTGGTGTAGATTTACCTGTCAAAGCAATCCGGAAACAAATATCTGGTGCAATCGATGTGATTATTCAGCAGTCACGCCTAAAGGATGGGTCAAGGAAAATTGTCAGCATTACCGAAGTACAAGGAATGGAAGAAGATATAATCGTACTTCAAGACATCTTTACTTTTAAACAAGAGGGACTTAATTCAGAAGGGAAAATAATTGGCCGCCTTGTACCAACCGGTGTTAGGCCAAAGTTTTATGAGCGTCTGGAGGCCTCTGGTATTCATATTCCTGCATCAGTGTTTATCCCGCATTAATGGGAAAGTTTCTTTCTAAGTCTATTCATTGTCCTGTTAGGTCCAGCGGTTATTCAATTTTTTGAAACCTTTAAGAATGGTTAACCCCTTTGCATTTGTGTGCTAGGGGGTAATTGTGTGAATTTAATTGTTAGACTGTTCTGTTTCCTTTATTCTATAATAGTGATTAATTACATTAGGGGTGATTTAGAATGAAATTTGTAACAGTCCAACATAATAATGAACCGTTTGTCGGAATTGTAGCCTCGGATGAATCAAAAGTACTTTTATTAAATCTTGTTGAAGAAGTAATGACAGGTCAAAAAAACTTCCCTTCTTCTATGCTAGAATGTATTGCTTTAGGTGATAGCTTTACCAAACAAGTCAAAGTACTTCTTGATTGGGTGCAAAGTGGGGAAAAGTCTGATTCATTTTATATTCCGATGGAAGAGCTAACTTTACTTGCTCCTATTCCAAGGCCGAGCAAGAATGTCTTTTGTGTTGGAAAAAATTACGCTGATCACGCAATTGAAATGGGGAGTGCAGAGGATATCCCTGAGCATGTTATGGTTTTTACTAAAGCCCCAACCTCCGTTATTGGGCCTAATGAAACAATTTTAAACCATCAGACTGTGACGAATCAACTTGATTATGAAGGGGAACTAGCCGTTATTATCGGTAAAAAGGGCAGAGCAATTAAAAAAGAGGAAGCCCTCAATTATGTCTTCGGATATACCATTATAAATGATGTAACAGCACGGGATCTACAATCACGGCATAGGCAATTTTTTATTGGAAAAAGTTTAGATACCACTTGCCCGATGGGACCGTGGATTATACATAAAAGCGCTGTGGAAAATCCTAATAATTTAAATATCGAAACGAAGGTTAATGGAGAAGTAAGGCAAAGCTCTAATACAAAGAACTTTATATTTTCTGTCGAAGAGATTATTTCCGTTTTATCTGCAGGAATGACTCTAGAACCGGGAGATATAATTTCAACTGGTACTCCAGCAGGTGTTGGAAAAGGTTTTAAACCACCTAGATTTTTACAGCAAGGTGACCAAATAGAGATTTCTATAGAAAGCATTGGAACCTTGGTTAATAAAATTGAGGATAGCGCAGCAAATTAAAGAACCTAAAGTATTTAAAAAGTAACATTATCACGGTTATTACCATATCTGGTTCATTTCTTCGTGTTTTTTAATTGCCTATGGTATGATAAAATCGAAAAAATATCCATTAGGAGGAAAATAAATGATTCATGGACACGTTACAGCATGGGCTCTAGCACTAATTCTATTTATTGTTGCGCTTTTCTTACATAAAAGCGAGAAAGAAAAAGGCTTTAAAATTGTTCAAATGATTTTAAGAGTACTTTATCTAGTTATTATCGCAACAGGTGTGGGACTTCTCTCGATGGTTACCAAGATAGATGTTTGGTATATATTAAAAGCGGTTGCAGGACTTTGGGTAGTCGGATTATTTGAAATGATACTTGGCCGCGTTGCTAAAAATAGAAAAACCACTGTTTTTTGGATCCAATTTGCTGTGGCCTGGCTTCTAGTATTATATTTAGGTTTTGATAAATTGCCGATGTCTATTTTTAATGTATAGCCATTCTATTTAAAGTAAAGCAGAAAAAGGTGTGGTTGCCCACACCTTTATTTGTTATAAAATCATTTTTTCAATAATTAATCGTTTACCGGTATTTAGAGTGAATTCGAACCGGTCATTGACCTTTTCGAAATAGAAAAAATGATGCTGTACATTGCAAATTTGCTCTTGATTGTCGAACACCATAAAGTTAACTCCATCTTTTCGTTGTTGATCTGCTAAGAATGATAAATGGTTATAACAATAAATGCAATCGAAAATGGAGAAGTTTAACGAGTTCAAGGTGGTTATAAATTGGAAAAAGGCATCGTCATTTATCCCATCTAACAATCTTTCGAGAGAGTAAATTAAATGCTTCCTAATCCTCACTATATCATGGTCGCGCAGCATAATCGCATCGGTCCCGATACGGATTTTCCCAGATTCACACAATACCCCTTTTTTCCAACGATTCATTCGAAAGATTTCAATTTCCTGCTGCAAATAATCCTCTAGCATAGCAGCCTCTTCCGTCTCCTCATCGAAAAATATCCATTGATTATTAATTTGTTCAACAATTCCTTCGGTATAGGCTCTCTTTTGAATATCATATAGACTCATTCGTTGTTGTCGATTCATCGTTAACCTCCGTGGCCTGATGCTTACATTTTCCTTTTTAGACATCTTCCTATGATTTTATAACCTGATTTTTGTAAAAGTATCCGAATAAAACTCCATAACCTAAAAACTCTTGGTTCAAAGTATTTCAACATTTCAATTTATGGACAATTAACCAATTAATATGGGCTGAATACTATAGACCATGTAATAAATGTCTAGAAGTGGTTACGAAAGGAGAACAATACATGTGTGGTATATCTGGATGGATTGATTATAAGAAAATAATGCGAAAAGAAACGGATACAATTGAGAAAATGGTCCAGACGTTAGAAAAGAGAGGCCCTGATGAAACAAACATCTGGACAGATACACATGTAGGTTTTGGACATAAGCGATTAATTGTTGTCGACCCAACCGGAGGAAGGCAGCCAATGTCCAAACAAAAAAAGGGTTATCAATACACCGTTTGCTACAATGGAGAATTATATAACACGGAAGATATCCGCAAAATTCTCCTTACTAAAGGATATTCCTTTAACAGTCATTCTGATACAGAAGTACTGTTAACAGCCTATATAGAATGGGCGGAAGAATGTGTAAATTATTTAAATGGGATCTTTGCGTTTGCGATTTGGGA
This sequence comes from Neobacillus rhizosphaerae, assembly GCF_937468385.1. Classification (GTDB taxonomy): domain Bacteria; phylum Bacillota; class Bacilli; order Bacillales; family Cytobacillaceae; genus Neobacillus; species Neobacillus rhizosphaerae. The sequence goes on along the minus strand of NZ_CALBWS010000002.1, from coordinate 113,188 downwards.
TAGTAAACGAGATCAACTCTTTATTGGACGAGATCGTCTTGGGGTAAAGCCATTATTTTTTACAGAACATAATCAAGGAATTGTATTTGCCTCAGAAATGAAGGCAATCCTTGCCCACCCAGAAATAAGAACCGAGATCAATCAAGAGGGGCTTGCAGAGATATTTGGAGCAGGACCATCGCGGTCACCAGGTTCAGGAGTCTTTAAAGGAATGAAAGAACTGAGACCAGCTCATGCCCTAACCTTTTCAAAAAATGGTCTGAAGATTTGGCGTTATTGGAATGTAAAAAGTGAAGAACATAAAGAAAGTATCGAGGAAACGGCTGAAAAAGTCCGTTTTTTGGTCACCGATGCCGTTAAAAGACAGCTCGTTTCAGATGTACCTTTATGCACATTCTTATCAGGCGGGCTTGATTCAAGTATCATCACTGCCATTGCTGCTAACGGTTTTGCTGAGCAAAATAAAGGGCAGCTTCATACGTATTCGATTGATTATGAAGGTAATGATCACTATTTTACTGCTAATGAATTTCAACCGGACTCCGACGGAAAATTTATTCAAATGATAACAGATAGGTTTGATACCAAGCACGATAACAAGACCATATCCCAACAACAATTAGTCAATGATTTATTGGAAGCTACTCATGTCAGAGACCTTCCAGGTATGGCGGATGTCGATTCCTCGCTGCTATGGTTTTGTAAGGAGATAAAAAAGGATTTTGTTGTCAGCCTGTCTGGAGAATGTGCTGATGAAATTTTCGGCGGCTATCCGTGGTTCCATCGACAGCAAGACTTGGAGGGGCAGGGGTTTCCATGGATGCGTTCTGTTTCCCAACGGCAAAAATTGCTGAAGCCCCATTGGCAGAATAAATTAATGTTGGGTGAATATTGTCTGGAACAGTATCGCCAGGCTGTCGCTGAAACTCCTAGATTAGAAGGAGAAGGTTTAGAAGAATCAAGACGCAGAGAATTATTCTACATTAATATGATTTGGTTTATGACCACCCTGCTTGATCGAAAAGATCGAATGAGTATGGGAGCAAGTCTTGAGGTAAGAGTACCATTTGCAGATCACCGCCTTGTTGAATACGTATGGAATATCCCCTGGGAGATGAAAATGTATCGAGGCAGGGAAAAAGGAATTCTCCGTAAAGCATTTGAGGGAGTCCTCCCGGAGGAGGTTCTTTACAGGAAGAAAAGTCCATATCCTAAAACACATAACCCGGAGTACACGGTGACGATCCAAAAATGGTTGAGTACCATTTTACAAGATAAAACCTCAGCCTTACACGAATTCTTTGATAAGCAGCAGCTAGAAAAGCTTGTCGAGACTGGAGGAGATTCCTTCAAAGAGCCATGGTTTGGCCAATTAATGACAGGACCGCAATTATTGGCCTATCTTGTGCAGCTTCACACATGGTTTAAAGATTACCAAATTAATATTGTGAATTAAGATTTTGATATTAAGAAAAATATGGATGTGTTTCCAGTCAAGGTGATTAGGTTGGAATTAAAACCTGATTCGATTAAAATAGGTGTAGGGAAGAGGGAATCCTCTTCCCTTTTATGAGGAGGATTGGATATCTATATGAAAAAAATGATACTCATTTTAATAACGGTTTTTATATTTTCTTCGGTGCCTGTACAGGCAAAGGTACAAAAAGAAAATAGGTTGTGGCAGGATGAATCCGTTTATTCTATCATGATTGACCGCTTCAACAATGGAAATACAAAAAATGATGCGGATGTTAATGCAAAAGATCCGAATGTATTTAACGGTGGGGACTTACAAGGAATTATTGATAAATTGGATTACATACAGGATATGGGATTCACTGCGATTCGCCTAACCCCTATCTTTGATAATGCCAAGAATGGCTATCATGGCTATTGGGTGAAAGATTTTTATAAAATTGATGAGCATTTTGGCACAATGAAGACGTTCCAAGAGTTGGTAGAAGAAGCACATAAGCGGAAGATGAAGGTAATGATCGATTTTGTCACTAATAACGTGGCAGCGAGTCATCCTTGGGTAAGTGATACCAGCAAGCAGGACTGGTTTCATGAAAAACAGGAAATCAACGATTGGAATAACCAAGCGGTGGTAGAAAATGGCTGGGTCGACGGTTTGCCTGATCTTAATCAGGACAACCCTGAAGTGAAAAAATACTTAATTGATGCTGCCAAATGGTGGATTAAGAAAACGGATATTGATGGGTATAGTTTGCCAGAGATTAATAATGTCCCAGTAGGCTTTTGGAAGGATTTTTCAAAAGAGGTTAAGAAAGAGAAGAAAGACTTTTTCTTAATCGGTATTATGTCAAAAAATACTTCCACCTCCTTGAAGGAATATCAACTATCAGGAATAGACAGCCTGTTTGATTCCTCTTACAATGACCAATTAAGAAGAACGCTGGCAACAACGGATCAATCTTTCAGCACACTTTATTCTAATACCGGAGACAGTCAGTCGTCTTTTTTAAGGCCTAATTTCATGGATGATGAATATACAGTAAGATTTACGAATGACATTGTGAAAGAGAGACAATTTCCAGGCTCACGCTGGAAAACGGCGTTAACTTATCTTTATACCACCCCTGGAATTCCTATTTTTTATTATGGGACTGAAATCGCCTTAAATGGGGGAGAAATTCCCGACAACCGTCGACAAATGAATTTCAGAACAGAGAAAGAGCTAATTGATTATATTACTAAGATAGGTGAGTTAAGAAATCAACTTCCATCATTAACAAGAGGAACGATGGAAATTCTCTATGACAAACAAGGGATGGTTGTTTATAAACGAGTCTATAAAGGTGAAACATCGGTTATTGCGATAAATAATACGAGTAAATCTCAGAAGGTAATCTTAACAGCTGAGCAATTAGCTGCAGACAAAGAGCTTCGGGGCTTACTTGGCGGGGATATTGTCCGCAGCAGGGATAATCAGTACATCCTCATTCTCGACCGGGATATTTCAGAAATTTATGTTCTAACGGAGAAAAGTGGAATTAACTACACCCTTATCGGCTCGTTAATCTTAGTGAACATCTTGGTGTTTATCTTTCTTTTCTTACTTCTCAAAAGAAGAAAAAATAAAAAAATAGAATAATACAAATCGGCGGAGGGACCCGCCGATTTCGTTATTTTTATCCATTAACAATTGTTCCACCATTGACGTGAATCATTTGGCCGCTGATGTAGGAGGAGTCCTCGGACGCAAGGAAAACATAGCTGGGTGCTAGTTCATAAGGCTGTCCAGCTCTGCCCATCGTCGTATTTGACCCGAAAGTTGCAACTTTATCGGCTGTAAACGTGGATGGGATAAGTGGCGTCCAGATCGGTCCTGGTGCTACCCCATTAACGCGGATTCCCTGTGGTGCCAGGGATTTTGCTAATGAACGGGTAAAGGATACTATTGCCCCTTTTGATGCAGAGTAATCCAATAATTGTTCATTACCTTCGTAGGCAGTTATCGAAGCAGTATTAATAATCGATGCACCCTGCTTCAAATAGGGAAGTGCCATTTTCGTCATATAAAAAAAGGAAAAAATATTGGTCCTGAATGTGTTTTCGAGCTGGGCAGATGTTATATTCAGCAGGCTTTGCTGGGGATGCTGCTCCGCCGCATTGTTCACTAGAATATCAAGCTTACCAAATTCATCAATTGTTTTAATCACAATCTGTTTACAAAAATCTTCATCGCCAATGTTGCCGGAATAAACGAGGCATCTTCTCCCCTCCGCTTCAATTAGCTGCTTTGTTTCTTCGGCATCTTGATGTTCTTCTAAGTACACAATCGCAACATCTGCGCCTTCTTTGGCGAAATATATAGCCACAGATTTACCAATTCCACTATCGCCTCCGGTAATAATCGCGGTTTTGCCTGATAGTTTTCCTCCAGGTTTATAATTTGGCTCAACAGAAATTGGGCGGGGATTCATTTTACCTTCAATCCCAGGTTGCTTGTCCTGGTGTTGAGGTGGAAAGGTTATTTTTTTTTGATTTGTAGTATTGCTCATTCACTAATACCTCCACGAATAGATTCAATTGTTAGTGTTTGATATATGAGCCAAATTATGAAGACAATAATAAAAGGCGATAAGGAGTTATTTACTCCCTATCGCCTTAATTTTCATTTTCAACGGTAATTGAGAAATTGAACATCTACAGTTAAGTCGGCTTCTCGGACCAAGGAAATAATTTTTTGCAAATCATCGCGGTTTTTACCGCTAACGCGTACTTGATCGTCCTGTACCTGACTTTTAACCTTTACACCGCTGTTTTTAATGATGGTATTAATCTTTTTGGCATTTTCTTTATCAATACCTTGGACTAGTTTGGCTTTTTGGCGAACAGTACCGCCGGAAGCTTTTTCGATTTTCCCGTAATCAAGATTTCTAACCGGAATGCCTCGTTTTATCATTTTACTAAATAATACATCCTTAAGCTGGTCCATTTTATATTCATCATCTGAAATAAGGACAAGCTCTTCTTTATCAAGCGAGACTTCACTTTTACTACCTTTAAAATCGTAGCGCGTTCCAATTTCTTTCATTGTTTGTGTAATAGCATTTGTAACCTCAGAAAAATCCACTTTGGATACAATATCAAATGAGCTATCTTTAGACATAACCAATCCTCCATTAATTTTAGATATGTAGAAACATTACTTGCTAAAGTTTCCCTTTATGGCTACATTATAGTAAAATATAGCAGTTCAAACAAGATTCAGAAAAAATCTCCGAGAATAGGAAAGAGGAGTTTTATATGTCATTAAACGAATTAGTTGGTCAATCAACCACATTAACTGTTGCCCGAAAAGCTGCTTTTGGCTATTTTTTAACAGACGGAAATGAGGATGTTTTGCTGCATATAAATCAAGCAGGTCAAGAATTAGCAGAAGGTGATGAAGTCGAAGTTTTTTTATACGTTGATTCGCAAGGGCGAACTTCAGCTTCAACGACTATTCCAGAAATTTCTGTTGACCGCTATGCTTGGGTCAAGGTCACAGATACAAATCCGGAAATTGGTGTCTTTTTAAATATTGGACTCCCAAAAGATATTTTACTGGGTGCGGACGATCTCCCTGTACATAAATCAGTCTGGCCTAAGGTAGGGGATTTAGTCTATGTTACGCTTAGGCTGAATCGTAATTATCTTCTTTATGCAAGGCTGGGCAGTGACCAGATTATCCAATCTATTTCCGTAAAAGCAACTAGAGAAGATTTTAACAAAAATGTTCAAGGGCATATTTACCGGACAGCAAAAGTAGGTAGCTGGGTCTATACGATTGAAGGATTTAAAGGGTTCATTCATGAGTCACAAAGGCCAAAGGAGCCTCGTTTAGGTGAAATGATTGAAGGTCGGATTATTGATGTAAAGGAAGATGGAACGGTAAACATTTCTTTACTTGCAAGGAAAGAGGAATCACAAGACCAAGATGCAGAACGGATTTTTGAATATTTACTTAGCAGAAATGGAGCAATGCCATTCAGCGATAAAAGTATGCCTGAAGATATTCAAGAACGGTTTGGCTTAAGCAAAGGTGCGTTTAAGCGGGCCCTTGGAAAACTGATGAAGGAAGGCAGAGCATATCAAGAAGGCAGCTGGACTTATGTGAAAAAAGATTGATGCATTTGTTACATACTCTTTTTCGAATAGACAGACACTAATAATCGAAAGCAATTTGAAAGGGGTAAGGTAATGCCGCACACTTCTGATAATGATAAAAAAGCAAAAGATAATAATGCCATTCGACATGAAAAGAATATGATGCGTGAAAAAAATCGTCAGGCAGGGAAAAATCTATATTCTAAAAAAACAGACCATAAATAACAAAAAAAGTGAGGGGATTTCAAACCTCACTTTTTTTAAAATGAAATTTTGTTAGGGCAGTTGGTTTAAAAAGAAAATCGAGATGGTCCCGGCACCTGTATGGGACCCCACAGCTGAACCAATCGAAGAAATATAGACCTCATGCGGATGAAATCCATCTTCAATCATTGCTTTCATTTCTAATGCTAATTCTTCATTATCGGCATGGCTAATCCCAATTACTTGATTTTGCATATCTTTGCCGCGTTCGTTCATGAGTTCGATAATACGGCGCAGTAATTTCTTCTTACCTCGTATTTTTTCGATTGGAACAAGCTTCCCATCTTCCACATTTAATATTGGTTTGATATTCAATAATCCGCCCAGAAAGGCAGATGCTTTTGAGACCCGGCCACCTTTAGCTAAATAATCTAAATCCTCTACTGTAAAAAGATGCTCCATATGCTGGCTTCTAAAACGGACATCCTTAAGAATTTCTTCTTTTGAGCCATTTTCAGCAGCAAGCCTTGCTGCCGCCATGACAACTAGCCCATGTCCAAGTGAGGCACATTTCGTATCGACAATCGTTAAATTAAAATTTGGATATTTTTCCTTTACTTGGTCAAGAATCATAACAGCGGTTGAATATGTTCCTGATAATTCTGAAGAAAATGCAATGTAAATCCCATCTTCCTCTTTTTCTGCCATTTCGTTAAAGGCTTCCTCAAACGCAAGTGGAGAAGCCTGGGAAGTTTTTGGAATAATTCCATTACGGATGGCATCATATACGGTTTTTGGGTCAATTGTCTTTACGTCTTCATATTCTTCGCCGTTAATATGGACCTTTAAGGGAATTAAAGTTACATTATTTTCTTCGTAGAAACTTTTTGGTAAATCGCATGCGCTGTCAGCGAGTATTTTTACCTGCATGAAGCTCACCTGCTTTCAGTTCTTATAATAGTTTCAGTTTATCGGTTTCACCCTAAAAATACAATTATCTAATCGGATATTTTCAAGATAAAGGGGGATATACCATTGCTTTGGCTTCAAACGAAAAAATTGATTATTGTGGTCACGGGTGCCTTATTAAATGCGCTAGCGATGAATTTATTTCTAATTCCCGCGAATGTTTATTCTAGCGGTTTTACAGGGATTGCTCAATTAGTTTCAAAGATCTTAAGTGATAATACAGCAATTCATGTATCGATGGGCTTTTTATTACTCGTACTTAATATTCCAGTAGCTTTTCTTGGGTGGAAAAAAGTTGGGAAATCCTTTACGATTTATAGTTTCTTATCTGTCGTCCTGTCATCTATATTCTTATCAATGATTCCAATTAAACAATTATCACATGATATTTTATTAAATGCCGTATTCGGCGGAGTTATTTTAGCAGTCGGTGTAGGGATTACGTTAAAATGGGGCGCTTCGACAGGAGGGGTCGATATCATTGCCATGGTTTTATCAAGAATGAAGGACAAACCGGTTGGTCCGTATATGTTTGTCTTAAATGGTATTATTATTATGACAGCAGGTGTCCTCTATGGCTGGGAAAAAGCTCTTTATACACTTGTTGTCTTATACACTTCGACTAGAGTAATTGACGCCATCCATACTAGGCATGCGAAACTTACGGCGTTAATTATTACGAAAAAAGCGGATGAACTAAAAAAAGCAATTCATGCTTCCCTTGTTAGAGGGATCACAATGATTCCCGCAAAAGGAGCATTTTCCAATGAAACAAGGGATATGCTGATGATTGTAATCACCCGATATGAGCTTTATGATTTAGAAAGAATTATTAAAGAAGTAGATCCAAATGCTTTCACAAATATAATACAGACAACAGGGGTTTACGGGTTTTTTCGAAGAGATTAAGGAAAATAAGCTCAATCTTCTTACTATGAAAAAGTTTATCGGATTCGAAATGAAAATTGGAAGTGCCTCATTAGGCACCTCCAATTTTCTTTAAATCTATTGAATCTGATCAAGCTCTTGTTGCATTTGTCGGAGCTGGGCTTGCTCTGTCACTGTCGTGTTGGCATAAGCAGAACTAAGTGCATTCTTTGCCTTTTCAACAGCAGAATCAACCTCAGCTGGGTTTGCGGATTTCGCCATCTCAACAAATCTTCGTGCTTCCTGGAACAATTGGTTTCCCATGTTAAATTCCTCCAAGCGAGGATTCTTGCACATTTGCCATTTTCTGAGCTTCCGCTTCAGCATAGGTCATGTGATAAGGAATACGTTCAGCATGCTTGTTAACGGTATCCTTTCCTTGTTGGACAAAGCGTTTTGATTTGTTTGATTTACCCATTCGAATCCCTCCAATATGCTCAAGCTCGTATTGAAACAGCAGCGCTGCTTCAAAAATTAGTATGCACCAAAGGGGGTATGTTCATTTATGAAAACCTTGGCTTACTGGGACTAAAATTTTATATTTAACAATTCTGCCAAATATTCACCGACGCCATCTTCTTCGTTGCTTAAGGTAACATCATTGGCGATATTTTTCACCTGATCAATCGCATTTCCCATTGCAATCCCATGACCAGCATATTCGAGCATTTCCAAATCATTATCTTCATCACCAAATGCCACAATTCTTTCAGTAGGAATTCCAAAATAATCAGCTGCCTTTTTCAGACCCACTGCTTTGTTTAAACCTACCTTAATGATTTCGATTACATGCCACGGAGCTGCCCAGCTGCGTTGTTCAATCACTTCTGCATGCACGACAGATAAATGATCACGGATTTTTTGAAGCTGATCTTCCTCTGTATGGATTAGCATACTTGTGGGTGAGTCATGTAAGAAATTTAGTAAATCCCCCGTCGTAATTTTGGGGTTGCCAAAGCTAAAAATATCTAAAAGCTTTTCATCGTGATAATGAATATAAACATCGTCAATCACTTCAGCAATAATATTATGGAACTGAAAGCTTCTGCAGGCCTCCACAATATCTTTTGCTACTTTTACATCAAGAGGCTCATGATAGTATCCCCAGTTAGGGTTTCGTGGATGGTGCATAAACGCCCCATTAAAATTGACAATAGGCGTGTCCAATTCCAGCTCTCGATAATACATTTCACTAGAACGATAAGGCCTTCCAGTGGCAATCATAACGATATGACCGTCTGCTTTTGCTCTTTGTATGATTTCTTTTGTTTTTGAGGAAATTGTTTTATCATCCTTTAATAATGTTCCATCAAGATCTAAAGCGATTAAGTGTCTTTCAGTCATGTGGGTGATCCCTTCTTATTTAAAATTTTTCATGAATAATTGCATTGATTTAGAAAAATGTTTATCTACATGGTACACTACAAATAAGGGAATTTTCATATACCATCGAACTTTTATTTCTATATTTACTATGTTAACAATTTTATATCTAATGTGTAAAAAAATTCACACCATGTTTCATAAAAAACTATATACTTTTTATTGCAATAAGCGGATTGTGTAAATGAAAATCGTGGTAATTAATAAGAAAAGCGATTCTTAAGTCCATCCATTCCAAGTGCAATTGGACGGTCAATTATCTATTTTACGCGAATTTGAATTAAGTCTCAATCCAGTCAAGCGGGTTTTTATAGTTTGAGACCTACCTTTTGCTATAATAAATTCAGAAAAACTTTAGGAGTGATCGAACATGAATGAAGAATTAAAAGAAAATATGATGGGTGCCATGGAGCTAGTTATCGATCCTGAACTAGGCGTTGACATTGTTAATTTAGGTTTGGTCTATAATGTTGAAATGGATGATGAAGGGAAAGTAACAGTGACGATGACGTTAACTTCAATGGGCTGCCCGCTAGCAGGAACGATTGTGGACCAAGTAAAAAGAGCGTTAGCAGACATTCCTGAGGTCAAGGATACAGATGTAAATATCGTTTGGAATCCGCCATGGAATAAAGAAATGATGTCACGCTATGCGAAGATTGCCTTAGGAATTCGCTAAAACGGGGGATTATCTATGAAAAATAAAGTGATCTTAGTAAGCTCGAACCAACTCGGTAGAGGTGACCAAGTACTTGGTGAAAATATCTTGGAAACATTCTTTACGATATTAAAACAAAAGGAAGAACTACCTGTAGCTGTTTTTTGTATGAACAGCGGGGTCTTGACATTGACAAGTGAGTCGTTTGTTTCTGTTCATTTGAAAGAACTGGAAGACAAAGGTGTAGAAATTTTAGCATGTAAGACTTGTGCTGACCACTATGAGATTAGTGAAAAATTGACGGTTGGGAAAATCAGCGGAATGGGAGATTTTATTGACCTGGCAGCCAAATATGAAGTAATAACGATTTCTTAAAAACAGCAGAGCTTCTGCTGTTTTTATTTAAAGATAAGAAAGTATAAAATTTTCTACTTTGAGAAATGTCCAGCTCCAGCGCCCTAGCGACTAGAGTGCTTCCCTCACCTCCCTACGATAAGTCAACATCGGTTCTCTAACGCTCACCGTGTTTCCTTTATCTCAGTCGGTTCAGTCCAGCCCAGCCCTTACGTCGCTGACCAGGGCGCTTGCGCTTTTCTTATTCCAGAACTTCACAAAACGGACATATATAATTTGTGGGTTGTGAGATAGTTCACTTTTTTAACCTATAAACAACTTTATAATACATGTTATTAAGGCTGTTTGAGTTTGAAATAGCCGTTCTTGGGAGGCGTTTCATATGGTTTTTAGCCGAGATTTTAATAAAGATCCATTTATCGTAATTTGGGAGCTGACACGTGCTTGTCAATTAAAGTGTTTGCATTGCCGTGCTGATGCGCAATATACAAGGGACCCACGAGAATTAACCTTTGAAGAAGGTAAAAATCTAATCGATCAAATATATGATATGAATAATCCCATCCTGGTATTTACAGGCGGAGACCCGCTTATGAGGGAAGATGTTTTTGATATTGCCAAATACGCAGTAGAAAAGGGCGTACGGGTATCAATGACACCTAGTGCTACCCCTAATGTAACAAAAGAAGCGATTAAAAAGGCAAAAGATGTCGGTCTTTCTCGCTGGGCGTTCAGCATTGACGGTCCAACAGCAGAAATACATGACCATTTTCGCGGGACGGCAGGGTCTTTTGATTTAACAATGGAACGGATTAAATATTTACATGAGCTTGAAATTCCTATTCAGATCAACACTGTTATTTCAAGATACAATTATGAATATCTTGATGAAATGGCAAAAATGGTTGAAGATTTAAAATGTGTGCTTTGGAGTGTCTTTTTCCTTGTTCCGACTGGAAGAGGACAAATTTCCGATATGATTTCCCCAGTTGAGCATGAAAAAGTCCTTAGATGGCTCTATGACCTAAGTAAACGAGTACCTTTCGATATTAAAACTACAGAAGCCATGCATTACCGTCGTGTTGTTATTCAGCAAAAAATGCGGGAAGCAAAAGCCCAAACAGATGAAATCGATTATTTAAGTGCTCTCACAGAAAAAGGGTTAACAGGCTCGATTGATGGTCTAGGTCGGGCACCTAAAGGTGTAAATGATGGAAATGGCTTTGTGTTCATTTCTCATATTGGCGATGTGTATCCAAGCGGTCTTTTACCAGTTAAAGCCGGCAATGTTCGAGAAACACCTTTAGCGGAAATTTACCGAGAGTCACCAATCTTTAAAGCGCTAAGAAATCCGGACGAATTTAAGGGTAAATGTGGTGTGTGTGAATTTCGCTTTGTTTGCGGCGGTTCAAGGTCACGGGCCTATGCGATGACAGGTGATTACCTAGAAAGCGAACCATTCTGCGTCTATATTCCAAAAGCTATGAGAGACAAGCAATTACAATAAGAAAGATAGTATATATACAGGGCTGCCTCATGGAATGTGAGACAGCCCTAGGAATAGGAAAAATAAAAAAGATGGAGCGGGGAATCCTCGCTCCATCCTATTCAATATTGCAATATACGGCTGAGCAATTTTCACAACCGATTTCGTCCTTTAAGTATTGTAAATTCAAAATGGAAATCTTTCCTTTTTTAATTGAAATAATCTTATCACGCTTTAACTCACTAAGGATGCGATTTGTACTTTCACGAGAGGTGCCACAGAAGTTAGCTAGTTCTTGATTGGTTAAGGGCAGATCAATCAAAATTTCATTATCTTTTTGGACACCATAGCTATTCGACATTCGAATAAGTGTGGAGAAGAGTGCTCCACGTTTTCCGTTTAGGACTAAATCACGAAATTTTGTTTGTGTTTTTCGAAAATGATCACTCATCCATTTCATGAATTCAAACGCAAGCTTACTATTTTGGAAAATTTCACTTTCGATTACATCCTTTTTAATCGCAACAACATCTCCTTCTTCAAGAACAGTTGCACTTAATAAATATCTTGGGTTGTCCGTAAAAAGAGTTAATTCACCGCAAATATCGTTTTCTCCACAAATTCTTAAGGATAGTTCACGACCGTCCGTGGTGATTTTGCTGATTTGAATTTTACCGGAAAGGATAATATAAAGCTCTTCAGCTACCATGCCTTCTTGAAATAAAAAGCTTCCTCTTTCACTTTTAAATTTCCGGTCAGCAAATCTAAGCAACTCTTTTATTTCAATAGAATGGGTTGGTTTCATTGTGGCTGTCATCCGATTCACCTCTAAAAACTATTTTTAAACCAGTATATTTTCCTTCTAGGTATAGGATTTGTTAGTTTCATTTTATCTCAAGTTTGGTCAGTAAATTTAAGTAAACAATGACAATATAGTGAAAACTTAAGCGGGATTTGAGGAGCATTTTATCTAATACTGTTTTAAATGATCAAACGGATAAACAAAAAGGAAAGAGAAGTATGGTTTCCAAAACAATCATTTATTCATTCACCTACATCTGTTAAGATTAAAATAAGATTAAAAAGTATTGTGATAGTGAATAAAGTAACAGTGTTTCTTTCAAAATCCTGTTACACTTATAAAAAATAAGTTTCTTTAAAATAATGGAGTTGATATTAATGGAAAAAACCATTATTAAAGATAAATTAAATAGACCTTTACGTGACTTAAGAATCTCGGTGATAGACCGATGTAATTTTCGTTGTCAGTATTGTATGCCGGAAGATCAATTTGGAAAGGATTTTGAATTTCTTCCTAGAAATGCTTTACTGACTTATGAAGAAATTGAACGTCTGGCAAAAATCTTTGTCCGTTTAGGTGTGGAAAAAATCCGCTTAACTGGCGGCGAACCTCTTTTACGGAAAGATATGCCGTATCTTGTTAAAAAGCTATCCTCGATTAAGGGTTTAAGTGATATCGGATTAACAACGAATGGTGTGCTACTTCCGAAATTGGCCAAGGATTTAAAAGCGGCAGGCCTAAAAAGAGTAAATGTTAGTCTTGATACTTTAAACGATGAATTGTTCGGAAAAATTAACGGACGCGGCGTTGCAACTGGACCAGTATTAGAAGGGATTGAAGCAGCGAAACAGGCAGGCCTCGGGGTCAAAATCAACATGGTAGTAAAAAAGGGTCTAAATGATACCGAAATTATTCCTATGGCAGAATACTGTAAAAATAACGGCCTAGAGCTTCGCTATATTGAATTCATGGATGTCGGTTCGACAAATGGCTGGAAAATGAATGATGTTATTACCAAAAAACAGATTTATCATTTATTAAAAGAACATTTTGAATTGATTCCAGTTGACCCGGCTTACTATGGGGAAGTAGCGAAGCTCTATCGGTATTCAGACACAAACGTGAATGTAGGCTTTATTACTTCCGTTTCTGAATCGTTCTGTTCAAGCTGCACCCGTTCCCGATTATCGGCGAATGGTCAGATTTTCACATGTTTATTTAATGGAAATGGCCATGATATTCGTAATTTCATGAGAAACGGTGCCACTGACGAAGAAATTGTGTCCAGGATCACCGCCATTTGGAATGGTCGCGCTGACAGATATTCAGATGAAAGAACAGCAGAAACAAATAAAAATCGTAAAAAGATTGAAATGTCTTATATTGGCGGCTAAAGGAAAGCCAGCTTATTTAAAGCCAGGATATTATAGGGTAGAAAAAACACTCTCTTCGGGTAAAGAGAGTGTTTTACATGATCATTTTGAAAGATATCTTGGAAATAAGATGTTGTTTTCGAGATGCACATGCATAAAGGTTAACCCTTCTAATGCCTCCAAACGGGCATAGACTAACCGATACGTTCCGCAAGCATCCAGTGGAAGAGTATAGTCAGATGTTACAGCACGGATTTTTCTTAATATTTCCCCAGCATGGTCGTGCTCCTTTTCAAGCTCGATTATTAAATTAATTGCTTCTTCACGGTTTTCAACTTTTCCATCTCCAAGCTGCTTAATTAATGGGAAGACAACAGCTTCTTCTTTGGCCATATGCTCTTGCAATTCTTTTTTGAATTCATAAAAAAGCTCATAGACTTTCAAAAGCTCTGGATGATTGTCTCCATGGACACGTGAAACCTTCGTAACATAAGGACTAAGCATCGACAATTCTTCTTCCGATACCCGATGGTAATTTGAAATGACATGATCAATAATTGTATTTGAATCAGAATCAGTCCATACTTCTACATCTTTTTCGGCGTTTTCGTATTTATCAAAAACCAGTTTTAATTCAGCTAATAAACTGTCCATGTTAAGACCGTTTTGATCAACAGCAAGGGATAAGGGAATGTTACCGCCGCAGCAGAAATCGATACGATTCTTTTTGAATACGTCACTTGTTTTTGGTAATTCGTTTACAATATCTTTAACTAATGAATTCGCAGTAAATGGGAAAGTCATAATAAAAATCCTCCTTAAAATTTTAACGGTAGTTTATTTCTGATTTAAGCATAATTGAAAACGAGTATTAATTAGGTGACCTGAATCACACATTCGATATGATTTTTAATTTATAGGGTAAAATTATTTATTTTGTGACATTTGATATGTTAGCAGGTTTTCTTTAGGCTTATAATGAAGATTAGTCATTTACATATCATGAAAAAACTTATCCATGTAAGGCAGGAGCTGATTATGTTGTTAGAAAGAAGAAAACCGATTCCAATTGGGGAAGCAGTTAAAAGGATAATGGAAAATCCATTACAAGGTGTTACGGAATATGTTTCGATAAATGAAAGCTACGGTCGCTATTTATCAGAGGATTTAATTGCCACTAGTGACGTACCACACTTTAACAGGGCGCCATATGATGGCTTTGCTGTCAAATCAAGCGACACGAGTGATGCATCTCCGACCAATCCTGTCGAATTTGAAGTGATTGACCATATCGGTGCAGGAATGGTTTCAGCAAAGGTTGTGGGTCATAAACAAGCCGTCCGAATTATGACTGGTGCGATGATGCCAGTGGGAACCGATGCAGTCGTCATGTTTGAAGTCGCAAAAGACTACGAAAAAAATGGTCTCCCATATATGTCTATTAAACGCAGTTTTAAAAAAGGTGATAATGTTTCCTTTATAGGTGAAGACGCTAAAGAAGGCCAAATTTTAGTGAAAAAAGGATCGTTGATTAATCCTGGTATTCAAGCAATGTTGGCCACATTTGGCTATCAGCATGTTCCAGTGGCAAAGAGACCGCGAGTTGGTTTGTTCGCGACCGGTACAGAGCTTTTAGAAGTGAAGGAAGAATTAGTTCCAGGAAAGATTCGTAACAGCAATTCCCTTATGATTGCTGCACAAATCGAAAGAGCGGGAGGCATTGTTCACTATTTTGGGAAGCTGGCCGATGAATTCGATCCATGCTATGAAGCAGTAAAAAATGCCTTAAATGAAGTAGACTTGTTAATTACAACCGGAGGAGTGTCAGTGGGGGACTTTGATTATCTTCCTGCCATTTACGAAAAACTGGGTGCAGAGGTTTTATTTAATAAGGTCTCTATGCGTCCTGGAAGTGTGACAACAGTAGCCCAGTACAATGAAAAAATATTATTTGGATTATCTGGTAATCCGTCTGCTTGTTATGTTGGCTTTGAATTGTTTGCCCGGCCGATTATTCGAAGGCAGTTATTTTCGAAAAAACCACACTTAAGGAAGGAAAAAGCGCAGCTTGTGGTTGACTTTCCTAAAGCTAATCCATTTACAAGGTTTGTCCGCAGCGAAACATTTATCGCTGATGGGAGACTAAAGGTGACCCCAAGTGGTCTAGATAAGTCGAACATTATCATGAGTCTTGCAGGTGCTAATTCATTAATGATTCTACCTGGTGGAACGAGAGGTTTTACGGCTGGCTGTGAAGTGGAGGTCCTTTTACTAGAAGATCAGGTGGGCTGTGAGTGGCCTTGGTAAAACCAGTAATTTTTCAAGTAGTGGGTTATCAAAATAGTGGAAAAACGACGATTACTTTCAAGCTTATTGAGGTTTTAAAGAAAAATGGGTTAAAAACGGTAACAATCAAACATCACGGACATGACGCCAAGCCGGATGTGGTGGATCAAAAGGATTCAACAAAACATCTATTAGCAGGCGCAGCTGCAACCATTGTTGAGGGGGGCGGCAGGTTGGTCCTGCAAGCAGATGACCGCGAATATTGTCTTGATGAACAGATAGAGCTAATGAAATTCTTTCAGCCAGATGTAATTTTGATTGAGGGATATAAGCAAAAAAGTTATCCGAAGCTGTTGTTGTTAAGGGATAAAAATGATTTTGACTTATTAAATTCAGTTAACAATATTACTGCGGTTATATACTGGAAGGAGGATATGAAGGATGGTCTAATAGCAAAATGGAAAGTGCCTTCCTTTCATATTTCCGATGAATCAGCGATAAACTGGGCTTTTCAAATCCTAGAAAAAACTATTCATAAAACAGACGAAAAGATTTAATAAAATTGTCAAATTTGTTACTTTTATCACAGCGAAGGTGAATAATCCCCGCTACAATACAATTTAGGGGCTATGATGTTTGTTCAAATAAGGTACAGGTATTGAAAGAAGGCAAAGGCCTTCTTTTTTTTTCCTCATGTGATACTCTTCACTTTATTTTTCGATTAGCTATCTTATAGTAGATGAAAGCAGGAAAAAGGAGTGAAAGAGATGAAGTTATTTTTACCAAAACAACATGGTGCATGGGCAATGCTAATCATCCCTTTTTGGCTAGGTGTCACTAACGGGGGCTACCATTGGCAGCATATCCCATTTTTTGTTGGCTGGCTTTTATTGTACCTAGCAACGTATCCATTACTCCTGTTATTTAAAAAGAAAAAAATGCCTTTTTATACAAAATGGACTCTTATTTATATGATTCCGGCATTATTACTTTTACTCATTCCACTTTTGCAAAGGCCAAGTATTTTTTATTTTGGACTTCTAATGTTGCCGTTTTTTATGATAAATGCTTTTTATACTTCACGAAATCAAGACCGTGCCTTTATGAATGATATTAGCGCTATCTTTGCTTTTTCAATTGCCGGACTTGCAAGTAGTTACTTATCCCTTGGTGTTGTGAACGCCAAAATGATAATATTCATCTTCTTAACGTCTGTGCTATTTTTTGTTGGTTGTACCTTTTATGTGAAATCAATGATTCGGGAAAAGAAGAATACTCAATTTAAATGGATTTCATGGACCTACCATTTGCTTTTAACACTTGTTTGGCTGGTGTTTGGTTATTGGCTAGTAGCCCTCGCCTTTTTTCCAAGTTTAGTTAGAGCTGTTCTTTTTCACGGGAGAAAGCTATCTCCAAAGGAAATTGGTATATACGAAATCATAAATTCTGCACTATTCTTCATCATCATAGTCATTCAAATAATTTCACTAAAATAAAGGCTGTTGAAAACCTTCGACAGCCTTTATTTTTTTATGTCATTTTAACATTTCACTGCGTTAATTTATTATAATATTATTAATGCGACATGTCTGTTGATTTGCGCTCCAGGCGCTTCGCTTTCCGCGGGCGGTCCCGGAGCGGAAATCAACAGGCCAGTTAGCAGGGCCAATCCATTATTAAAAAATTGCCGAGAAATATACCATTTCTCGGCAATCTGAGTCGGTCTTCATAGAGACCGACTTTTTATTATTTGGATTATCAACTAGTCAACTTTACATATTTCCGTCGGACAATCCTCGCAATCAATTTCCCTTTTTAAAAACACTATGTCATGAATCGTAATTGTCCCTTTATCAATTGAAATAACACCAATTTTTCGTAAATCACTAAGCAAGCGATTGACTACTTCACGAGAGGTGCCACAGAAATTAGCTAATTCTTGATTTGTTAACGGTAATTCAATCAAAATCCCTTTATTAGTTTTCATACCGTAACTATTACTGATGCGGATCAGGGTAGAATACAAGGCCCCTTTTTTTCCGTGAAGAACTAAATCACGAAATCTAGTTTGCGTTTTCCGGTATTGTTGGCTCATCCATTTTATGAATTCAAAAGAAAGAGGAAGATTTTGCGAAAGTTTTTCTTCAAGAACATCTTTCATAATGACAGCAACTTCGCCACTCTCAATAACACGTGCACTTAATAAATATCTTGAAGAAGGGGAAAATAAATTTAATTCACCGACAAAATCACCACTGGAGCACATTCTTAATGTAAGCTCTCTTCCATCAGGAATAATTTTGCTGATTTGGAGAATACCGCTTTGGACAATATACATTTCATCAGCAACAGATCCCTCTTGGAAAAGAAAAGTGCCTTTTTCCATTTTCTTAAAATGGTGAACCGTATCAAATAGATGGGACAAGGTTATCGGCATTTCTTTTACTGACTGCATACTCATAACCACCTTTTAAAGGTATGAAATCAATCTTGAAAATAAATGACAGTCAAGGTTGGATTTACAAGATATTACTATAATTATATTGTTAACAAAGATTAATTAGCAATACATGTTGAATAAGTTCATACAATCGTCAAAAAATCTTACATATTTCGAGTATTTCTTAGGAAATATTGTCTATCTGCGCGGAAATTTGTAAGAAATTCCTATTATGGTCACACTAGAAAAGGAAATAATATAAGGGTAAGAAGTTAAGGAGGGAAAAAATGGGACAAAATCATCAGTTTAAATCTGGTAAAAAAGCACCTAATAACGGTGTGTACATCGAAGTGGGCGAAACGGGAGACAACGTGCTAAATCCAAAAAAAATAAAGCTTAAAGCAGGTGATGCATTTCCTGAAACATCCAATGATAACCGTGTTTGGACTTACCAGCGAAAACCATAAATTATTAAAGTTAGATAAAGTCATCCATTTGGGTGACTTTTTTCCTGTTTAAAATTTTACTTCTATTATTGAGTTGTTTTATAATAAAATCAATAGGTCAAAAATGGTCAAAGAGGATGTGGGGATAATGGATTTAAACCGCATGACAGAACGATTACAAAAAGGGTTAATGGATGCGCAGACGTTAGCCATTAAAAAAAGCCATCAGGAGGTCGACGAACCTCACTTATTATTGTCGTTAATGGACCAAGAAGATAGCCTAGTAGCAGCTATTCTTGAAAGGACAAAATTGGACCCTGAGAAAATTAAAAATAACCTCTTGGAATCATTGAGAAAAAAACCTCAAGTTACCGGAAGCGGTGCAGAACAGGGGAAACTATATATCACTGCAAAGCTGCAGAAGTTACTGGTAAGTGCTGAAGGATTTGCTGCAAAATTTTCTGATGAGTATATTTCGGTTGAGCATTTTTTGTTAGCTGCTGCTTATGCAAATGATTCTGAAATGAAAAAAATTATTTCTTCATCAGGGCAAACAGCTGAAACTATTCTAAACGCGATTAAAGAAATAAGGGGGAATCAAAGAGTGACATCACAAAATCCTGAAGCGGGATACGATGCTCTTAAAAAATACGGCAGGGACCTCGTTGCCGAAGTAAAAGCAGGTAAAATGGACCCGGTCATTGGTAGAGATGCAGAAATTCGCCATGTTATTCGGATTTTATCCAGAAAAACAAAGAACAATCCCGTTTTAATCGGTGAGCCTGGTGTCGGAAAGACAGCAATTGTCGAAGGTCTTGCCCAAAGGATTGTCAGAAAGGATGTTCCAGAGGGCCTTAAGGATAGAACAATCTTTTCTTTGGATATGAGTGCATTAATTGCCGGGGCAAAATTCAGAGGTGAGTTTGAAGAACGGTTGAAAGCGGTCTTAAATGAAATCAAAAAGAGTGAAGGACAAATTTTGTTGTTCATTGATGAAATTCATACAATTGTTGGCGCAGGTAAAACAGAAGGTGCGATGGATGCAGGCAATATGTTAAAACCGATGCTTGCTCGCGGTGAACTTCATTGTATCGGGGCGACAACACTTGATGAACATCGGAAATACATCGAAAAGGACCCTGCGCTTGAACGAAGATTCCAGCAAGTCCTTGTGCAAGAACCAAATGTTGAAGATACCATTTCGATTTTAAGGGGCTTAAAGGAACGGTTTGAGGTGCACCATGGGGTGAAAATCCATGACCATGCGTTGGTTGCAGCAGCTACGCTTTCCGACCGGTATATTACTGACCGTTTTTTACCGGATAAAGCGATTGATCTTGTGGACGAAGCATGTGCACTGATCCGCACCGAAATAGATTCAATGCCGACCGAATTGGATGAAGTGACACGAAGAGTAATGCAGCTTGAAATTGAAGAAGCAGCGTTAAGAAAAGAAAGTGATGAAGGCAGTAAACGGAGGCTTGAGACACTTTTAAAGGAACTTGCCGATTTAAAAGAACTTGAAGATACGATGAAGGCCAAATGGCTCGGAGAAAAACAAAGTATCCAGCAATTACAGGAAAAAAGGGAACTTCTTGAAAAGCTTCGCTGGGAGCTGCAACAAGCAGAGGATAAGTACGATTTAAATCGTGCAGCTGAACTTCGCCATGGACAAATTCCATTATCAGAGCGGGAACTAAAGGAATTAGAGGAGGCTGCAGAAAAGGATGATCGTCTGCTGCGTGAAGAAGTTACCGGGGAAGAAATCTCAAATATCGTCTCTAGGTGGACAGGAATACCCCTTTCTAAGTTAGTCGAAGGTGAACGAGAAAAACTGTTAAAATTAGAATCAATCCTGCATGGGAGAGTTATCGGTCAAGATGAAGCAGTCAATTTAGTGACTGACGCTGTGCTCCGCGCCAGGGCGGGAATAAAAGATCCTAATCGGCCGATTGGTTCTTTTCTATTCTTAGGTCCAACAGGTGTTGGGAAGACAGAGCTTGCAAAAGCACTAGCAGAATCCCTATTTGATAGTGAAGAACACATTATTCGAATTGATATGTCAGAATATATGGAAAAGCACTCAGTTTCCCGGTTAATTGGTGCACCACCGGGTTATGTCGGCTATGAAGAAGGGGGACAGCTAACAGAAGCTGTAAGAAGAAGACCTTATTCGGTCATCTTAATGGATGAAATCGAAAAGGCTCATCCGGAAGTATTCAACATTCTCCTGCAAGCTCTTGATGACGGACGGATCACTGATTCACAAGGTCGGGTTGTGGACTTTAAGAATACGGTTATTATTATGACCTCCAATATCGGTTCACAATTTTTACTTGAAAGAAGTGAAAATGAAATTGAGATTTCAGCTGCCGCAAGGGATAAGGTTATGAGTCAATTAAGGACTCATTTTCGTCCGGAATTTTTAAATCGAATTGATGAATCGATTCTTTTTAAGCCGCTTTCATTAGGAGAAATTAAAAATATAGTTGTGAAAATGATGAAGGAACTGCAAAATAGGTTAAAACAACAGCAAATTGATATTACCATTAGTGAGGAGGCAAAGGAATTTATTGCTGTAAATGGCTTTGATCCAATATATGGTGCAAGACCTTTGAAACGGTTTATTCAAAGAAACATTGAAACAAAGCTTGCTCGGGAAATTATTGCGGGTATGGTTCATAATCAGTCAAGGGTAGAAATAACGATCCAAAATGGAGAAGTAATGTTAAACATCCAGTGAAGGAATGACAGCAACAATAAAAAAGGTCATCCATTTAATATGGAAGACCTTTTTTGTAAAAAATCAATGTTTTTCTACTGGCTGTTTTGGAATCACAGCAGCGGCAATGTAAATCAAGACAGTTACCCCAACAGATACTATTGCACCTGATTTAAAATCAAATTCAGTGCCTGGAGTCATTGAACTAACTACATATGAAAGCATTTGCACTAATAGAAATGACCAGAAAAAAGTCCAAAAGAATCGCACTATTTTTCACCTCTAACATATTATACATCTTATTTAATATTATCATATCTTTTCGAAATAATAAACGTTTTATCGACAATTTGCATTAACTGAAGGAACCTTTCGAGTATATCCTATATTAGGCAAACGCCCTTTCATCTTTTGTGAAATGGCGTACAATATTTTGAGGAAATATGTAAAAGGAGATTTATCTATGGAGAATCGCAATTTTCAAATGGATACCCAATGGAATATAATTCACTACCCAGAAAAGCCTACAGGATTTGGGATCTTAATCATTGGTGATGAAAGGCATTTTGTGGACGATAGTAAATGCTTTTGGACTCAAAATGAAGGCAAGCTAGACATTATCGATCAACTGAAAGAAGAAGGGTACACCATTTTTTCCTCAAATCTGTATGGGCGAAACTGGGGAAGTGAAAGTGCCGTCGAACTTGCTAAGAGCTTATACCAACATGTAATTCGAAGCGAAATTCTAAACAATAAAATCCATATATTAGCTGAAGGCATGGGAGCACTTGTTGCAATAAGGTTAATGGAAAATATGAAGAAAAATATCAGGTCGGTCATCCTGCTTAATCCTATCCTTTCTTTAAAGCATCATCTTGAACAGGAAAAGGAACATAAGTTTTTTTATAAAAAAATAATGAAGGAATTATCAACTGCACATAGAATGAATCTGCTAGAGCTTGAAAACAATATTTTCAGCATGGAGGAAAGCGTTAATCTTGAGTATGACTTCCCAGTTAAAATCATTCATGTCCTTGCTGGCGGAAAATCTTATAATCAATCAAAACAATATCACCGGATTATCAATACCTCTAAATTTAATCCTACCTTTATTCTTCAAGAAAAAAAACAACAACTTGGCAAAATATTTATTAAGTATTTTAGTAGCCATGAAACTGTCCTTTAAGTCCTAATTCTCCCCATATTGAAATATTTCTTTATTGAACCGCATAGTATTCAATAAGGCTAGCTTGGGGAGGAAGATTTAATGGACAAGGCCATAATTTTTGGAATATATAATTTTGTTAGTTTTCATGCTTGCAAAACCCTTTTGAATAAGGGTTTGGAGGTGATAGGAGTTCACATAGATGAAATAGACAATAATCATTTCCTAGCGGAAAAAAGACTTGAGGTTGGACGAAATGCAAACTATATCGAACAGACCTTATCAGAGTGGGAAAATAGTCGTAATGAAGAAATGGCGAAAACAGCACTAATTTTTTCAATATATGATTTATTTATGTGTAATAAAGAAGCAATCATACAAAAAGAAAAGGTTGTGGAATCAATTACTCACTATTTAGAGCGTAATAATAGTGAGATGAGTGTTGTAGTCATCCTGCCGATCCAAATGGTAAATTCTGATAAGAGTATGGAGATGGAAGCCTTCCTAAACCAAGCAAGGAAATGGGGGAAGCATATTCAGATGTTTTATGTACCAGCGATTTATGGTCCTTGGCAGTCATCAACATTTTTGTTTCAACAAGCTATTCTTTCAAAATTCCAAAAGACGAAAATCATAAAAGATGAGCGAGAATGGACAAGGGATATCCTTTATGTTGATGATGCCTTAGAAGTAATGTTTGAAATTATGGAATCCAAGGGTGATGGAAGCTATATACTCGAAAGCGGGAAAAAGGATTATTGGTTTGAATGTGCTGCGTTTCTTCATTTAAATGAATACACGGATCGCTCCAACTGTCATGCCCCACTGAAATTAGACAATCAATTTGAAAGAATTTTAGTGAAAGAAATAACACCTATTACTGATTCCATTTCCAAACAGTTAGAACAAGTGCAGCGGTTATTTCATAATGGCATCTAGAGTCATTTGTATTAAATTATTTATTATCTTGCAAAAAGGTGGCCATTAGGAAATATGTCTTTTCATTTAGCAGGTCAAAGGTTAGAATATAGGAAAAAAAGGTTCTATAGTCCATTAAATTTAAGGAAGAAATGTGTTATGGAAATGGCTGCCGATTAAAGGAGGTGTATGGAATGCTAAACCGATTCGGAATCATTCTTTTATGTCTTCTTTTACTTGGAGCATGCGGTGAAACAAAGTCTTCAGGGAAATTGCAGAAGGTTGGTTTGTTAGTTCCGGAAACAATCAATGATCAGGTGTGGGGAACGAAAGGCTTTAAAGGATTGCTAAAAATACAAACAAATTTCAATGTAGATGTATTTTATAAAGAGCGAATGAATTCAGAAGTCGATGTTGAACGTGCTGTAGAAGAATTTGATCAAAAGGGAGTAAACCTTATCTTTGGCCATGGTTCTGAGTATGCTGAATATTTTAATAATATTTCTAAAAAATATCCCCAGATTCACTTCGTCAGTTTTAATGGTGATGCAAAAGCGCCAAATACAACTAGTCTAAACTTTAAAGCTCATGCAATGGGCTTTTTTGGCGGGATGGTTGCAGCACATATGTCTAAACGGCATAAAGTAGGTGTTTTAGCTGCTTATGAATGGCAGCCAGAAATTGAAGGCTTTTATCAAGGAGCGATGGCAGAAAATAAACAAACCAATGTAACCATAGAATATGTAGGAAACTGGGATGATGAAAAAAAGGCACTTCAATTAGTCAATCATATGCTTGAAAATGAGGTTGATGTCGTCTATCCGGCGGGTGATGGCTTTAATGTTCCAGTGATTGAAAAAGTTAAGGAACATGGTGTATATGCTATTGGCTATGTTTCAGATCAATCTGATTTGGGGGAGTCGACCGTTTTAACAAGTACCATTCAGCAGGTGGATTCTTTATATGAAAAGATCGCTGAGCAATACAATGATGGCAACCTGAAATCAGGAAATCTTTCCTTTGATTTTCAAGACAATGTTATCTCACTCGGTAAATATAGTCCATTAGTTAGTAAAGAGTTTATTGGGAAAATGAACATGCATATTGAAAAATATAAGGAAACAGGAATGCTGCCTAAATAAAAATTTACATAACCATAATAAGCTGCCGCTTTCTTGGGGCAGCTTATTTCTTTTTCCAGATTTGTTCCACAAATGGGATTATCTTCTCGAATAATGGTTTTAAACCTCGTATTGATTCCACCAAAGTATCGATATTCACGATAAGTTCTTCATAATTAATCGTAGATTGGTTGTTGGCTTGGTGAGGTTCATGGATATGTTCGTGGTGTTGTGGTTGTCTCCTTGTTCCAAACATTAAATTAGTAAACGGATCTTGAATATGAGTTTCCTCATGATGTTGGTTGTGATCTTGATCTACAGGTTCATGCTGCGTCTGATCCTCCATTTCCCTATAGCTCCCTCCTGAATTGATCTTTTATATAGAATATGATTTAACGAATAAAAGGAATGTACATTAGCGGAGGATATAATGGAAGAAATAGTTGCTTAAAATAGGGTCTATTTGATAAAATTAGTACCAAGTCATAATAATTGATATTAATCTTTTTGATATAAAAGAGATTGGCCAAAAAAAAGGAGCTGAAACTTGTGAGAGCTGGTATTGTTGGAATTGGCAGATATTTACCTGAAAAAATTGTCACAAATCATGACTTAGAAAAAAGAATGGATACCTCTGATGAATGGATTCGTACTAGAACAGGAATCGAGGAAAGACGAATTGCGGCTGATGATGTTGATACATCAGATATGGCATTTGCTGCTGCCCAAAAAGCGATTGAAAATGCGGGAATCACAGCAGAAGAAATTGATTTAATTTTAGTGGCGACGGTTTCACCTGATACACCCTTTCCATCTGTTTCCTGTAGAATTCAAGAAAGATTAGGGGCAACGAAAGCAGCGGCGATGGATGTTAGTGCCGCATGTGCAGGCTTTATGTATGGAATCGTTACGGCTAAACAATTTATTGAGTCCGAGGTTTATAAAAATGTATTAGTAGTTGGAGTTGAAAAACTTTCGAAAATTACTGACTGGAATGACCGCAATACGGCAGTATTATTTGGCGATGGTGCTGGAGCAGCAATCATTGGCCCAGTTTCTGAAAATCGCGGGATTCTTTCCTTTGAGCTTGGTGCAGATGGTACAGGTGCTAAACACCTTTACCAAGACGAATATATTATTATGAACGGACGAGAAGTGTTTAAATTTGCTGTTCGGCAAATGGGTGAGAGCTGTGTTAATGTCCTAGAAAAGGCTGGATTAACAAAAGAGGATGTGGATTTCCTCATCCCTCATCAAGCCAATATTCGTATTATGGAAGCTTCTAGACAAAGATTAGAGCTCCCGGATGAAAAAATGTCTAAAACGGTTCAAAAGTATGGCAACACCTCTTCAGCATCAATACCAATCTCGATTGTCGAGGAATTAGAAGCAGGAAAAATTAAAGATGATGACCTCATTGTCATGGTTGGCTTTGGTGGCGGATTAACCTGGGGAGCGATTGCGGTCAGGTGGGGAAAATAAACTGAGATTTATTTGAAAAAAATAGAGAAATGTTAGTGGATAAAAGGAGATGTACAAATGGAAAAGCGTAGGGTTGTAGTAACAGGTGTCGGCGCAGTGACACCACTTGGAAACGATGTTGAAACAACGTGGAAAGGAATTCTAGAAGGTAAATCAGGTGTTGGTCCGATGACAAGAGTCAATGCCGATGAATATCCGGCAAAAGTTTCTGCTGAATTAAAGGACTTTAATCCTGAAGTATTTATGGAAAGAAAAGATGCCCGTAAAATGGATCGTTTTACGCAATTTGCTGTTGCATCTGCGTTAATGGCTGTCCAAGATGCAAATTTAACCATTAATGAAGAAAATTCCGATCGTGTCGGTGTTTGGATTGGTTCCGGTATTGGCGGGATGGAAACCTTTGAACAGCAGTACGAAATTTTTCAAAAAAGAGGGTACAAGCGGGTTAGCCCATTCTTTGTCCCCATGTTAATACCTGATATGGCTACTGGCCAAGTTTCTATCACCCTTGGGGCAAGAGGCTTTAATTCCTGTACCGTAACCGCATGTGCAACGGGTACAAATTCTATTGGTGATGCTTTTAAAGTCATCCAGCGTGGTGATGCCGATGTTATGGTATCAGGTGGTGCAGAAGCACCAATTACGAAAATGTCTGTGGCTGGGTTCTGTGCCAATACAGCTCTTTCCACAAATCCGGATCCACAAACAGCTAGCCGGCCATTTGATAAAAACCGCGATGGCTTTGTTATTGGTGAAGGTGCGGGGATCGTTATTTTAGAAGAATTAGACCATGCCTTAGCCCGAGGTGCAAAAATATATGCCGAAATCGTCGGCTATGGTGCAACCGGTGATGCCTATCATATTACAGCTCCTGCACCTGGTGGTGAGGGCGGAGCCCGGGCAATGAAAATGGCTATTAATGATGGCGGGTTAAATCCTGAGGATATTGATTATATTAATGCCCACGGTACAAGTACTGAATATAATGATAAGTTCGAAACGCTTGCAGTGAAAGAGGTATTTGGTGATCATGCCTACAAACTGGCAATGAGTTCTACCAAATCCATGACAGGTCATCTTCTCGGTGCTGCTGGCGGTGTGGAAGCCATTTTTACTGTGTTGGCAATGAGAGATAGCATGATGCCGCCAACCATTAATTATCAAACACCAGATCCAGAATGTGACTTGGATTATGTCGTGAATATTGCACGACAAAAAGAAATTAAGGCTGCCATGAGCAATTCCCTTGGCTTCGGCGGTCATAACGCCACGATTGTATTTAAAAAATACGAGTAAAAATTTAGGATCGACCGGCTTTTATGCTTGGTCGATTTTTCTATGCCTATTTTGTAGGATGAATTTTCGATTAAATGTCTAAATGTACAAAACTAATTAATTTGATGTAATCAGCAATAAAAAGAGACTCAAAAGCCCCTTTGTCCTATGAACCTCCCCAAAAAATCCATCATAAACTGTAAAATAGTCAACTTTGGCTTGAATGGGGTGATGTAATGGGTATTATTCGAACGGATCAATGGTTACAAGAGGATTTTGACAGCCCAGTTAGAATCTGCAAAAGGCTATTGCCATATTTCAAAGGGCAGAAGGCAAACGATATTTACGATCAATTAATAAGTTTTGGGATGTACCGACCATCACGAACCGCGATGAACAATCTTAATTGGATGAAGGAACATAAAGCATGGGATAAAGTGGAGCAGTTATATAATAAATATAAAAAAAAGTGGAATGGTCCAGAAATACCAGTATTTCTCTTTCCATTAGCTCAGCCTGGTGGTTTTTTTATTAGAAAAGAAAAAAGTAAGGCAGGAGTTTCCTTTCCAGATAAAATGTTTCTATTTCTTTCGCATCAGGATGATCCAAAAGAAATAGAAGCACTTCTAGTTCATGAATACCACCATGTCTGCAGATTAAGCATGCTAAATAAAAAAATGGAAGACTATACCTTACTCGATTCGATTATCATTGAGGGGCTGGCAGAATATGCGGTATTAAAAAATTGTGGGCAGGAATATTTAGCCAGTTGGTGTAGTATGTACTCAGAGAAGGAAATTTTACATTATTGGGATAAATTTATCAAAAAACAATTAGACACGAAGAAGAATGAAAGAGGACATGATGAACTTTTATATGGGGGTGGCAGGATTCCCAAATTGCTTGGATATGCTATCGGGTATAATATTATTGGAAAATTTTATGTTAAGCATAATTATTCTACAAAACTAACTTTTATTATTCCTGCTAAAAAATATTTACAAGAAAAATAAAATTCACTTACTAAAGCCTATTATTTCGGGCTTTTTTTATTTTCGTTTGTATAAATGTTCCTAATTTTACAAAAAAGTCTTGCAATTGCAACAATTCCGTAATAGAATTTTATTTAAATATAATGAATAAACAGAATAATTCAAAAAAGTAAGAAGGTGTACTATGAGCACAAAAAAGTCGCTGCGTAATGAGGCACCACTGCTCGAAGTAAAAAATTTACAAACTGCATTTGATATTGAAGGAACCGATTATAATGCTGTTGATAATGTTTCATTCAAAGTAAAGCCACGGCAAATTGTAGGGGTTGTAGGTGAATCCGGCTGCGGCAAATCTGTTATGAGTCTATCGATTATGAAGTTGCTGCCGAAGGGAATTGGAAAAGTAAAATCAGGCGAAATCATTTTTGATGGTATAAACCTTGAGAAAATGTCCGAAGCTCAAATCAATAAAATCCGCGGGAAAGATGTCTCCATGATTTTTCAAGAGCCAATGACTTCTTTAAATCCAGTATTCACCATTGGCTATCAATTGCAGGAAGTTCTTTTTAATCATTTGAAGATTTCAAAACAAGAGGCACGTCGAAAAGCCATTGCTTTACTAAAAAGTGTGGGAATCTCTCGTCCTGAAAAAATTGTTGATGAGTATCCACATCAATTATCAGGTGGTATGAGACAAAGGGTCATGATTGCCATTGCAATCGCCTGTCAGCCAAAGTTGTTGATTGCCGATGAGCCAACAACTGCCCTTGATGTAACTGTTCAAGCGCAAATCCTTGAACTTCTGAAAGAAATTCAAGAAGTAAACGATATGTCGGTCATTTTGATAACACACGATTTAGGCGTAGTTGCAGAAATGTGTGATGAAGTAATTGTTATGTATGCTGGTAAGATAGTAGAACACACAGATGTTGATACGTTATTCCATAATCCAAAACATCCATATACAAGGCTGCTTATGGGAGCAATCCCGAAAATGGATGAAAAGGAAGAACGAT
Source organism: Neobacillus rhizosphaerae (assembly GCF_937468385.1). GTDB lineage: Bacteria > Bacillota > Bacilli > Bacillales > Cytobacillaceae > Neobacillus > Neobacillus rhizosphaerae. Next base: position 83,553 of record NZ_CALBWS010000002.1, on the reverse strand, counting down.
TAAGCTCAATCCAGGGAATTGTTCCTTCATTAATTAATATGCCAAAGGTTGGATGCCGTTTTGCCCACCGCTGTCCACAAGCAATGCCAGAATGCTTTACGGTTACCCCATTACTAGAGGAAGTCGAACAAGATCATGAAGTGGCCTGTTTGCTCTTTGAAACTAGTATACCAAGGGAAGGGGTGAAGTAATGAGTAAAGTCTCCATACATAAAATCAACGAAAATGTTCCCTCCCAATCTGAAAATCTATTGGAGATATTAAATCTTAAAACCTATTACCCTGTTAAAGGTGGATTTTTTAAACGCACCGTTGGGAATGTAAAGGCGGTAGATAATATCTCTTTTGATATAAAGAAAGGTGAAACTCTAGGATTAGTAGGGGAATCTGGTTGTGGCAAATCTACTGCTGGCCGGACTATTTTACGATTATTAAAACCAACAGATGGACACATTCGATTTGACGGAAAAGATATCACAAAAGTTTCAGGAAAATCACTCCGAGAAATTCGCAAAGATATGCAAATGGTCTTTCAGGATCCATATGCTTCTTTAAACCCGATGCAAATGATTGGCGACATTATCGCTGAGCCGATTTACAATTTTTCTAAGAAAAGCAAGGCTGAATTAAAAATAGAAGTCATGGATTTATTAGACAAAGTAGGTTTGCCGCAGGATGCTTATTACAAATATGCCCATGAATTTTCCGGAGGTCAGCGCCAAAGAATCGGTATTGCTAGATCCTTGGCATTACGGCCAAAGTTAATCATTGCTGATGAACCGGTATCTGCACTAGATGTTTCTGTTCAATCACAAGTATTAAATTTATTAAAAGATTTACAAAAAGAATTTGAGCTAACCTTCCTTTTTATCGCACATGACCTAAGTGTTGTTAAACATATGAGTGATCGCATTGGAGTTATGTACTTAGGTAACATGGTCGAGATAGCAGACAAAGACAGCCTTTATGCAGAACCTCTCCATCCATATACACAGGCATTAATTTCAGCGATTCCATCTCCTGATCCAAGAGTTAAAAAGGAAAGAATTATCCTAAAGGGTGATGTACCGAGTCCAATCAATCCACCATCAGGATGTCCATTCCATCCGCGCTGTTCAATGGCAATGGAGGAATGTTCACGGAGTAAACCCGTTTTAAAGGAGGTGAAGCCGTCTCATCGAGTAGCTTGCCACCTTTATTAATCAAAAGAAAAAATATAATCTTATAGGGGGGAAACAAATGAAGAAGAAAAGTATACTTATGCTGGCAGCCTTAATGCTGGTCCTTTCCGCATTTTTGGCGGCATGCTCTAGCAACAAAACGGGAACAAAGAAAGAAGAAAACAATGGAAAATCTGGTGAAGCCACTGATAAACCTCAGGATGGCGGTACATTAGTGTATGCCCTCGATTCTTCTTTCAAGGGAATTTTAAACTGGTCTTTCTATGGTGATGCTGTTGATGATGAAATTCTCCAGTTATTTGATGAAAACCTAATCAGATATGATGAAAAATTACAACCTCAACCAAATATCGCATCATGGAAAACTACAGATAACAAAGTTTATGATTTCGAGTTCAAAAAAGGCGTTAAATGGCACAATGGTGATGAATTATCCGTAAAAGACTGGGAATTCGCCTTAAAGGTAGTTGCGGATAAGGATTATGAGGCTTCTCGCTTTGAGAACGTACGAAATATTGTGGGCGCACAAGATTACCATGACGGTAAAGCAACTGAAATTTCAGGTATTAAGGTGATTGATGATTATCACATCCAAATTACCTTTGATAAGGCTCGCGTTAACAACTTGGAAAACCTTTGGACATATCCAATGAATCGTACTGAATTCAAAGGCATAGCTGTTAAAGATATGGAGGCTTCTGAGCAAGTTCGTACGAAGCCAGTCGGTTTAGGACCATATAAAGTAACCAAAGTTGTTCCTGGCGAATCGATTGAGATGTCCCGTTTTGATGACTACTTTAATGGTAAGCCGCATCTCGATAAAATTGTTGTTAAAGTTATCGACCCATCACTTTCTGTTGGTGAACTTAAAAACGGTACACTTGATATGACAAAATTCCATCCAAGTATTATTGAAGAAGTTAAAAAGCTTGATAATGTAAATGCAATAACATATCCTGGCCTAAGCTACTACTATGTTGGTTTCAGATTAGGTACATGGGATGGCAACCAAAACGTAATGAATGAAAAGAAATATCAAAACGTAAAATTACGTGAAGCTATGTATTATGCAATCAATCGTGAAGAATGGGTTAAAGCTTTCTTCTTTGGTGTAGGTAAGCCAGTTAACCGTCCAGTTCCTACAAATCACTGGATTGCTGCAGATAATAAAGATCTTGAACAATTTAAATACGACCCGGAAAAAGCGAAAAAACTATTAGATGAAGCCGGCTATAAAGATGTTGATGGCGACAGTTTCCGTGAAGATCCGCAAGGGAAGAAATTTGTAGTTAACTTCAGCCACTATGCAACTCAAAACCCAACATTCGAATCTCGTGCGAAAGCATTGACACAGTATTGGGAAGAGGTTGGCTTAAAAACAAAGCTTACTATGACAGATGCAAACCTATACTATGACATGCTTGATAAGGCAGATAAGTCAATGGAAGTATTCTTTGGCGGCTGGTCAACTGGTACAGATCCAGATCCAACTGCACTTTGGAGCTCTAAAGCAATGTGGAACTATCCTCGTTGGGTAAATGCAGAGAGCGATAAATTACTTGACCAAGCACTTGATATGAGTGTGGTAGGAACAGAAGCCAACAAACGTAAAGATATTTATGGACAATGGCAAAAATTATTTATGAAAGAACTTCCAGTACTTCCAATTGCTGAAATTGAAGAAACAATGGCAGTCAGCAAACGGGTTCATGGCGTTACATTTGACGTATCTGGTTATAACCGTCCAAATGAATGGTGGATCAAGCAATAATTGCAGCAGATTAACATGCAAAGACTATGTTAAATGCTTAATATGTTAAATATTAAGCCTAAGAAGTTCAATTGGGTGAGGCTGGGAGAGAGAAACTATTCTTTCGAAACCTTTCCCAATTGGACAAATTGGGTTACATCCACCACTTTATTTGACATAGTTTTGAGATAAGGAGAATGCACATGCTAAAGTATGCATTTCGAAGAATTTTGGGCATGATTCCGATGTTATTTCTAATCTCCATCGTTGTCTTTACCTTGGCAAAATTAATGCCTGGGGATTCTCTTTCAGGAGAAATTGACCCAAGAAATACCAATCCACAATATATCGCAGAAATGCGGGAAAAATTAGGCTATAACGACCCGTTACCACAACAGTATTTCCGCTGGATTGGCAATTTTGTTGAGGGTGAATTTGGCAAATCAGCACGTTATAAAATAAAAGTATCTGACGTTATTGGGGAACGTGTACCGAACACGCTATTACTTGGCTTTACTTCTATATTAATTACATATATACTTGCCTTCTTTATGGGGTTATATTCCGGCAGAAAACCATATACACTTGGAGATAATTTAATAGGAGGGTTAAATTATTTGGGCTTATCCATCCCATCTTTTATCGCTGGGGTATTTGCAATCTTCTTTTTTTCTTTTACGCTTGGATGGTTTCCATCAAATGGTTCGATTGATATCGGTGTGACAGAAGGTACTGCTGAATATTGGTTAAGCCGTTTTCATCATGTATTCTTGCCGGCCGTAGTTCTTGGATTATTAAGTACTGCAAGTTATACACAGTTTTTACGAAATGATATTATCGAAAACAGTCGGAAGGATTTTGTTCGTACAGCACGTGCAAAAGGGACACCGGAAAAAAAGATTTACAATGTTCATATTTTAAGAAACTCTATTATTCCACTTATTACCTTTTTAGGTTTTGATTTAGTTGCTATTATCAGTGGTGCAATCATCACGGAAACGATTTTTACTTATCCTGGTCTTGGACAACTATTTTTACAATCTGTCGGAACGCGGGATTATCCAGTTTTAATGACGTTGACAATGTTATTCTCCTTCTTAACACTAATCGGCAACCTTGTAGCTGATGTTTTATACGGTGTGGTAGATCCGAGAATTAGGCTAGATTAGGGGGGATTTATATGCAAATTGCTACGCAAAAGGATACTAATATTATCAAAGCACCCCCGCAAAAAAGTTTATCTCCATGGGCAATGGCTCGTAAAAAGTTTGTAAAAAATAGATTGGCTATGATTAGTCTTATCTTTTTAGTTATTGTTGCTATTATTTCCTTCCTTGCTCCGTTTATAACAACTGCAGATATAACTAAAGTTAACATTGGTCAAATGTCATTAGAACCTTCAGGAGACCATTGGTTAGGAACGGATAAGGCAGGTAGGGATGTTTTTACAAGATTACTTTATGGTGGCCGCATTTCCTTATTAGTGGGAATGAGCTGTACATTATTTGTCATTGTACTTGGAACGATGATAGGTTCCATTGCTGGATATTTCGGGGGAACAGTTGACAGTCTTTTAATGAGATTTACTGATTTTATCTTAAACTTTCCATTTCTTGTATTTGTTATTGTAATCAATGCAATATTGTTTGGGAGAGTGAGTGGCCTCTGGGTTTTAATAGGAGTTATTAGTTTGCTTAGCTGGGGAGGAATTGCTCGTATCGTAAGAAGTAAAATCCTTGCTGAAAAAGAAAATGAGTATATCATAGCTGCTATTTCTATCGGTTGTTCACCGACAAAGATTATTGTGAAGCATTTATTACCCAATGTTTTATCTACAATCATTGTACAAGCAACTATTACCTTTGCAACGATGATCGTAGCTGAATCAGGTTTAAGTTTCCTTGGGTTTGGTGTTCCACAAGAAGTTCCAAGTTGGGGGAATATGCTTTCTTCGGCAATCGAACCAGATGTCATGCAATTCAAGCTTTGGATATGGGTACCACCAGCAATCATAATCACCATCACCATTTTATCAATCAACTTTATCGGTGAAGGTTTAAAGGATGCTTTCAATCCAAAATCAAGAAGATAAAAATCTACCATTACTGATATGGTAGATTTTTTTTTAATCCTAATGTCTCCCTAAAACCAGTAATAAAGTGTAACTGGAGCAAAATATATATTAAGGAATAATTTAACTAATGTCTGCCCATACTGATTGACAAACAGTTTCTTGAAGTGAGGGGTTGTACTATGTTGTATCTTCATGATGTTTGGGTAAATTGGTTTGAAGGGGAAGAAAACGGTTATAATGTTTGCCACTTTCATGAATGGCGGAAAGATGACGCTGTGGAGCTGTTAGACCAAGTTCCGCTTTTAAAAGTCGAAGCGATACTATTTAATTATATTGAGAATGATTTGTTAGAATTACCTCAACAGCTTCTAGATGATATTTATCAGAAAGCTTATTTAAGAAAAAATCATGAAAGAGTCCAGCTTGACTATTGCTTTGTTGTGACAGATGGTATTGGGATTTTAGCTATTGATACAATTGGCTACAATATTCCAATTCGAAAAAGCAGGCTGATACCAAGGCAAGAGCAGCTTGTCTACGAAATGATTGGCCAGCACGAAGTAAACCCATATCATTTTTACAGCAAGTCAAAAATAAAGGATTTTCATATTTTGTCACCAGAACCAGACCTAATGCGAGGACTAACCAGAAAAGAACGCCAATTAAAGCAGCTGTTATTTATGGCTCTTGATCAATTGCTCTCATCTAATAACGAAGCTGAAGTACGGTATTGGTTTACCGAGTGGTGTCCTGAACAATATTCAACGATTCAAGAATTAAATTTTGAAGAGGCCTGGGATCAGCTATTTGAAGAAACCAAATATGGATGGTCGAAGAGGCACGAAACATTCTGTGAGAATCTAATTAAAGGGCAGCCATTTTTTGAAAAGCTTTGGGAAATGGAGCATGGTCCAAAAGTAAACTAAAGGCCTGACCCAAAAGGTTTGCACGGCATACCTTTTGCGGACAGGCTTTTAATTTGATTATCTTCTGTTTCGTCCCAACCCCATTGCATTTTCCATTTTCTTAAGGGTTTTACTTGCTACCTGGTTTGCTTTTTCAGCTCCGCGGTCTAAAATATTGTCTAGTTCACTTGATTCCATTAAATTATAGTATTTGTCCTGAATAGGCTTAACGAAGTTAACAACAACTTCCGCTAAATCACCTTTAAAATCTCCATATCCTTTTCCAACATACATTTCTTCAATTTCAGCGATCGATTTTCTACCTAAAATCGAGTAGATCGAAAGGAGATTAGATACTCCTGGCTTATTCTCTTTATCGAATTTCACGAGTCCTTCAGAGTCGGTTACGGCACTTTTTATTTTCTTGATAATTTGCGTTGGTTCATCTAATGGTGTAATAAAGGATTTTTTATTTGGGTCAGACTTGCTCATTTTTTTTGTTGGTTCTTGAAGCGACATAATGCGTGCTCCTACCTTAGGAATACTGATTTCAGGGATGGTAAGAATGTCGTTATACTTCTTGTTAAATCTTTCAGCTAAATCCCTTGTTAATTCCATATGCTGCTTTTGATCTTCCCCGACAGGGACAAGGTCCGTGTTGTACAATAAAATATCTGCGGCCATTAACGGTGGGTAAGTCAAAAGACTTGCAGAAACTGCTTCTTTTCCTGCTGATTTATCTTTAAACTGAGTCATTCGTTCTAATTCCCCGATATAGGACACACATTGCATTAACCAGCCTGCCTGAGCATGTGCGGGAACCTCTGATTGAATAAAAAGCGTAGCCTTTTCTGGATTAAGACCAACTGCAAGATATAATGCAGCTAAGCTACGGATATTTTTACGAAGTGTAACGGGGTCCTGGGGAACTGTAATAGCATGCTGATCCACTATACAAAAGAAGCAATTGTATTCGTTTTGCATATCGACAAACTGCTTAAATGCCCCAATATAGTTGCCAAGTGTAATAGTGCCACTCGGCTGAATGCCTGAAAAAATTGTCTTCATTTAAATCTTGCCTCCTAAAAAAATAAATAAAAAAAACCATTCGTCCCCAAAAAACGAATAGGGACGAATGGTTCGCGGTACCACCCTAAATTACTCAAAAAAGAGTCACTCAGTTCCATTATCGTCTGGCAGACGAACTGGATTCCTTTTAACGCAAGGACAACGTCTATTCCTACTTGTTTAAACCGGTTCAGAAAGAAGCTCAAAAGTCCATTCCGTATCTTTTTCGTGTTTGTTTCCACCAGCCACAAACTCTCTAAAACGAATAGGATACGTACTCCTCTTTATCATCGCTTTACATTTACTATTCGATTATTCACATTATAAATGAAAAACATATTTGTTTTCAAGTGAGTTACATATAAAATACCAGGAGGGCGATTACCATGAATAAACCATTTACCAAACCATAAAACAGCAACGGTTTTTCATCAATCGTAACAAGCTCAGATAATCGCGGGATTTCATCAAATCTTCTTTTATTGTGACCTCTTGAAAAGGCATAGCTAAATGACCTTGTAATGACATCATAAAAACCTGAATGAACCGTAAATAACAGTAAGGATGTGAGCAGTAGGAAGGATGAAAAATAAAAAGATATATTGATATAGCTTAACAAAGAAACTTTCCGGTAGTAAATAAAGGAAATAGTAACTATCACAATTTGTGTAATAGCCAAAATAATCAGTCTCTTTTTATTGAAAATATTCACTGGAAAACCTCCAAAACATTGATTTATTAAGGATATCGTCTTTCTATTATACAAAAAAATTAGTATAAGTCTAAATTATAACATGTCTATTTGTAATCCTTATGTAAAAATTGTATCTATTTTGTAAATTAAATTGCAAAAAATAATGTACAAATTTTTAAAAATATGTATAATAGAGAATGTAGTAATTTTTCAGAATAATAGAAAAGGGAGGTCTACTAGTGAAGAAATCAAAACTTTCACTACTTTTAGTTTTAACATTAGTCCTTAGCATGTTCCTTGCTGCATGTTCAGGCGGCACTAAAAACGAAGGAAAAGAAAAGCCGAATAAAGGCGGAGAGAAACCATCTGCTGAACAACTTGCTGATAAGCAAGAAATTACGGTTTTAGAAACTGCTGAAATTCCAACGATGGATAGTGTTATGAACCAGGACGTTCTTGGTGGTACAATGTTAAATGCTACCAACGAGGGATTATATCATTTAGACCCTGATCAAAAGGTAATTCCTGGTGTTGCGGCCGAAATGCCGAAATACAATGACGATAAAACCGTTTTAACGATTAAATTGAAAAAAGAAGCAAAATGGTCTAACGGTGACCCAGTTACTGCACATGACTTCGTATACTCATGGCAAAAGGCGGTTAACCCAGACACCGCATCTCCATACGGTCCATACTTCATGGAGGATAAAATAAAAAATGCATCTGAGATAGTTGCAAAGAAAGCAAAACCAGAAACTCTTGGGATCAAAGCGTTAGATGACAATACATTGGAAATTACTTTAGTTAGACCAATTCCATATATTGAATCATATCTAACTTTCTCATTGTTCTATCCACAAAACCAAAAGTTTGTTGAAAAAGAAGGCACAAAATATGCATCAGGTGCCGATCACTTACTTTCCAACGGAGCATTCAAATTTACTAAGTGGGATGGCCCAACCGCTACTGACTGGGTATTAGAAAAGAACGATGGTTATTGGGATGCTAAAAACGTAACTTTAAAGAAAATAAACTTTAACGTTTCTAAAGATGGTCAAGCTTCCGCGAACGCATTCACAGCAGGCGAAGCCGATATTACACCAAGACTTGCACAAGCTGCAATTCTTTCCCAATATGAAGGATCACCAGAATTGATGCGTTACTTAGAGCCATCTATTTGGTGGTTAAAAATGAATGAAAAGAATCCAGCATTGAAAAATGTTAATATCCGTAAAGCAATTGCATTAGCAATTGATAAGAAGGCATTAGTTGATGATGTTTTAGCTAACGGTTCAATTGAAGCTAATTTCTTAGTTCCAAAAGGCTTTTCTTTCTTAGAGGGTAAGGATTTCCGTGAAAGTGGCGGCAATTTCTTGAAAACAAATAAAGACGAAGCTAAAAAGCTGTGGGAAAAAGGACTTAAAGAAACCGGTCTTAAGGAAGTAACACTTGCATATATTGGTCAAGATACCGAAACTGCAAAAACGACTGATGCTTTCATTAAAGACCAGTTAGAAAAAACTCTTCCTGGAATGAAGATTAATATTGAGAGTGTTCCTTTTAAAATCAAAATCGACCGTGATAATAAGGAAGATTATGATCTCTTAATGGGCGGCTGGGGTCCTGACTATGCAGATCCAATGACTTATATGGACCTTTGGTTAACAGGTGGACAAAATAACCATATGAATTACAGCAATCCTAAATATGATGAGATGATTAAAAAATCTATTGATGAACTAGCTTCTAAGCCACAAGAACGCTGGAAAGTTCTTCAAGATGCTGAAAAACTCTTGTTAGAAGATGATGCTGCATTTGCACCACTTTACCAACGTGCTGTTAACATTTTAGTTAATCCAAAAGTGAAAGGTTTAGCAAGCCATGCATTTGGTCCTGACTTTAGCTATCAGTGGATTAAAGTAGTAAAATAGGTCACGTTTACTAATCAAATATAAAGAGAGTATATTAAAGAATATACTCTCTTTTTACCTGTATGCTAATTGTCGAAATATGACGAATTTTCACTAATTAGGAGGTGTGGGCATGGCGAAATATTTATTGCAGCGAGTTCTTTATATGATTATTACACTGTTTATTGTTATAAGCGTTACCTTTTTCCTCATGAAGCTAATTCCTGGAAGTCCATTTAATAATTTTGAAAAACTCAATCCTACTCAGCAGAATATTCTATTGGAAAAATACGGATTAAAAGAGCCTTTGCCTGTTCAATACGGAAAATATTTAAAGGCAATGGTGAAAGGGGATCTGGGAGTCTCCTTCCAATTTGACAATACCCCTGTAACAGAGCTGCTTTCAAAACGAATTGGGGCATCAGCAACATTGGGTTTTCAAGCAATGGTTGTTGGTACGATACTAGGCATCTTTTTAGGTGTCATCGCTGCGCTTAAACAAAATAGTTGGGTTGATTATGGTTCAACTTTTATTGCAGTAGTTGGAAAATCAATACCATCATTCATATTTGCAGGCTTGCTTCAATACTATATCGCGGTTAAGTTAGGATGGCTTCCAGTTATGTTCTGGAAAGGACCAGAATATACGATCCTACCTACGATTGCGTTAGCGATGTTCCCGATATCCATTGCAGCACGTTTTATGCGTACCGAAATGATTGAAGTGTTAGGATCCGATTATATTACTTTGGCAAAAGCAAAGGGCGCCAGTTACTGGCAAATAAGTGTAAAGCATGCACTTCGTAACGCACTTATTCCTGTTGTTACCGTCTTGGGACCTTTAGCTGTTAGTTTAATGACAGGGTCGCTAGTTATTGAACGTATCTTTTCAATTCCTGGAATAGGTGAGCAGTTTGTTAAGGCAATTGCCATGAATGATTACCCTGTGATTATGGGGGTAAACATTTTATTTGCCTTTTTATTCGTAGTAATTATATTAGTTGTTGATATTCTCTACGGAGTCATCGACCCACGTATTCGTATTTCGGAGGGGAAAACTAAATGATCAACAAAGAAAAAATCATTTCAAAAGATATGTTTGCACCCGTCCATATTGACCCTTCAAAAAGTGAAAAAATTGCTAAACCAAGCATGAGTGCATGGCAGGATGCTTGGTTAAGGGTCCGTAAAAATAAGGCTGCTGTTATTAGTATGGTGATACTCGCTATATTAATTATAATGGCGTTTGTTGGTCCACTGATTACACCGTATGATTACTCTGATCAGACTACCAAACACAATAACTTACCACCAAGGATTCAAGGATTAGAAAACATACATTGGCTCCCTTTTGACGGTACTTTAACAAAAAGAGATGGGTCTGAATATAACGCTTATGAGGTCAGAAAAGTTGATAATTATTATTGGTTTGGAACGGATTCTCTAGGTCGTGATCTATTTGCACGTGTTTGGAAAGGAACTCAGGTTTCATTATTCATTGCTTTTATGGCAGCCTTAATTGATATGCTTATAGGAGTATCTTATGGTGCCATCTCTGGTTATTTAGGAGGCAAGGTAGATAGTTCAATGCAACGCATAATAGAAGTAATTGTTGGGATTCCCAACTTGATTGTTGTAGTATTAATGACACTAGTGTTAAATCCTGGGATTTTTCCAATTATCTTAGCATTAACTATAACAGGTTGGACAAGTATGGCTCGTGTTGTCCGTGGGCAAGTATTGAAATATAAAGGTCAGGAATTTGTCATGGCTGCAAAAACATTAGGGGCATCGGATGGATCGATTATTTTCAAGCATATGATTCCTAACATGTTTGGTGTTATTATCATAAATACGATGTTTTCTATTCCAAGTGCGATATTCTTCGAAGCATTCCTGAGTTTTATCGGATTAGGTTTACAAGAGCCGGCGGCTTCTCTAGGAACATTAGTTAATGACGGATTTAAGGGAATGATTGCTTTTCCATATCAAATGATTATTCCTTCCCTCATGATAGCTTTAATAATGGTATGTTTTAACATGGTAGCTGATGGATTGCGAGATGCGCTCGATCCAAAAATGCGTGATTAGAAGGCAGGTGAATGAAAGTGGAGAAAATTTTACAAGTAAAAGATTTGAATATCTCTTTCCATACGTTTTCCGGGGAAGTGAAAGCCATCCGAGGGGTTAGCTTTGATCTATTTAAAGGGGAAACGTTAGCTATTGTTGGTGAATCGGGTTCTGGGAAATCAGTAACAACTAAATCAATCATGCGTTTACTTCCAGAGCATAATTCGGAAATTAAAAGCGGGGAAATTCTTTTTAATGGTAAAGATTTAACTAAACTAAAGGACAAAGAAATGCAAAAAATCAGGGGTCATGATATTTCGATGATCTTTCAAGATCCAATGACATCTCTTAATCCAACTATGAAAATCGGCAACCAGATTATGGAACCGTTAATTAAACATCAAAACATGAGCAGACACGCTGCGAAGGAAAGAACACTTGACTTATTAAAACTCGTGGGGATTCCAAAACCGGAAATTCGGATCAACCAATATCCACACCAGTTTTCTGGAGGAATGAGACAAAGGGTTGTCATTGCGATTGCGTTAGCATGTAACCCACAAATTCTTATTGCAGATGAACCGACTACAGCATTAGACGTGACCATTCAAGCGCAAATTCTTGAATTAATGAAGGATTTACAAAAGAAAATTGATACGTCTATTATTTTCATTACCCATGACCTTGGGGTGGTTGCTAATGTAGCTGACCGTGTCGCTGTTATGTATGGCGGGAAGATCGTTGAAATTGGGACAGCAGATGAAATCTTCTATAATCCACAGCATCCTTATACATGGGGGCTAATCAGCTCAATGCCGGATATGGACACTGATGATGAAGAGTTATTCTCAATTCCCGGAACACCGCCTGATTTGTTAGATCCGCCAAAAGGTGATGCATTTGCAGCACGTAACCCGTTTGTTATGAAAATAGACTTAGAACTAGAACCGCCATTTTTTAAAGTGTCTGATACTCACTATGCGGCAACATGGCTGCTGCATCCTGATGCACCAAAGGTTGAACCGCCTGATGCTGTTAAGAGACGTCAAAATCAATTTAATGGACTAACAGGTGTAAGTGTCGGAACTGCTTCGTTAGAAAAGGGTAGTCAAAGTCAATTCCCTGGAATAAAGGAGGGAAAATAAATGGCTGAAAGAAAAAAATTACTAGAAATAAAAAACCTAAAGCAATATTTTAATGAAGGAAAATTGAATGAAGTAAAAGCCGTTGATACTGTTTCCTTTGATATTTATAAAGGTGAAGTAATGGGGCTTGTCGGTGAATCTGGCTGTGGTAAATCCACAACAGGCCGGACGATTATCCGTTTGTATGACGCCACTGGCGGTGAAGTCATTTATGATGGTGTCAATGTCCATGGTAAAAAATCGAAAAAGCAATTAAAAGAGTTTAATAGGAAAATGCAAATGATTTTCCAAGATCCTTATGCATCATTAAACCCGAGATTAAAAATTGCTGACGTAATCGCTGAAGGAATCGACATTCATGGTTTGGCAAAATCAAAAGAAGAGCGGATGGAGCAAGTATACGAGCTATTGGAAACAGTAGGGCTGAACAAAGAGCACGCTACTCGTTATCCGCATGAATTTAGTGGCGGTCAGCGGCAACGGATTGGCATTGCCCGTGCACTTGCAGTCCAACCAGAATTTATCATCGCCGATGAGCCGATTTCTGCCTTGGATGTTTCCATTCAAGCTCAGGTTGTTAATTTAATGAAAAAGCTGCAAAAAGAAAAAGATTTAACATACCTTTTTATTGCGCATGACCTATCAATGGTAAAATATATTAGTGATCGAATTGGTGTTATGTATTTTGGTAAAATGGTGGAACTTGCTCCTGCTGATGAGCTTTATCGAAATCCGCTTCACCCCTATACTCAATCACTTTTATCAGCAATTCCAGCTCCAGATCCGATCAGTGAACGGTCACGGAGACGGAAATCATATGATCCAGCTAGTCATAATTACGGGGGTAATGAATCTATTGAATTTAGAGAAGTAACTCCTGGCCATTTCGTTCTTTGTTCTGAGAAAGAATTTAATCAATACAAGGCACAATCAAACCATTAAAAAAAAACGATCTCGATTGAGATCGTTTTTTTAGATAAGTATAATATTTGGACTTTGAAAATTGTCTAGCTCTAGAAGCCTTGCGCTTTCGTTAATACATTGTCCGTTTAGTTCTTTTTTCCGCCAACCGTTTTCCATCCAGTTTGGTATTTGGCACTTTCATCAACAAATTCACTCCGACGCTTGCCACCGAATACTTTTTCTCCAAAACTGTTTGTAATAACTCCCATCAATGCCGTAATCCCTACGATTAACAAGGCAACGATTGTTAAATCAGTTATGTAAGCTCCCATGGTAGAACCTCCCTTTATAAACTTATTATACTTTTTATCAGACTATACTAATACCACTACCTCATATTTTAAAAGAACTTACTCCTTATTGAAAGAGGAAAATAAATAAACCACTTGAAAGTTTTTTTAGAATAAATGAATGCGTTTTCAATTCGGGATGTTAATTGAGAATGAAATTTAAGAAAGTATTAAGGATGGTGTGATAAATTGATACATGGGTGGGAGGAATAGTCTTTTTTCTTGATGACCCTCAAAAAATTTAGCTATGGAACCGAACGTTATAGAGAAGAAGTAGATAAAGATTGAAAAAAATATCGATAAATTAGTAAGTATTTATGAAACTTTTAGGTGAATCATTCGTCTAATATAATGTACCCTTTAATTTGGGACTGTTTAAGGCTATTCAATTATTTTTGAAAAAGGGATACCTTTTTTAGGAACAGTGGTGTATAATTAATGATATAAATTACTTGTTTATAATAATTTTAATTTTGATGTTTGCTAGAAAATTAAAACTTGATTATATTAATATTTTGGTTTTATAAAAACGAACTGTAAATTATAGAGGAGTGTGAAAAACAGATGGTAACACTATACACTTCACCAAGTTGTACATCATGTAGGAAAGCTAAATCCTGGTTGGAAGAGCATGAAATCCCATACACGGAAAGAAATATTTTCTCTGAACCATTATCAATGGAGGAAATTAAAGAAATTCTTCGAATGACGGAAGATGGGACAGATGAGATTATTTCCACTAGATCAAAAACATTTCAAAAATTAGATGTTAACTTAGATTCTATGCCGCTTCAGGATTTATTTGGATTGATTAAGGAAAATCCTGGACTGCTGCGCCGCCCAATAATTATAGATGAAAAACGTTTACAGGTTGGTTATAATGAAGATGAAATTAGAAGATTCTTACCAAGAAGAGTGAGAACATTCCAATTGCGAGAAGCACAGCGAATGGTTAATTAAATAAAAAGGCCTTCTTAAACGAAGGTCTTTTTTTGTATACTGAGACCGGAAAGTTTGTAGTTTCTAATTCATTTTGCTACAATTAATCAAATATATATAGGCATAATGATGGTTTTTATGATTTTTAGTTTTTTTATTTCCCTTATTAGTACTTTTGTCATAAAATGAAAGTACAAGAGTATTTACTTTTATCCAGAAAAGCTTTTAACCTTTTTAGATGTAAATGGATAAAGCATGATCTGCTTGGGGGTATTTAGTCCCTTCAATAAGGAAATCGGAAGGGAGAGGTTATGATGGAGATTGAACGTATTAATGAGAATACAGTGAAATTTTATATTTCTTATGGAGATATAGAAGAAAGAGGCTTTGATCGCGAGGAAATTTGGTACAATCGCGAACGTAGTGAAGAATTATTTTGGGAAATGATGGATGAAGTCCATGGCGATGAAGAATTTACCGTCGAAGGTCCACTTTGGATTCAAGTTCAAGCTCTTGATAAAGGTTTAGAGGTTCTTGTGACCAAAGCGCAGCTTTCAAAGGATGGGCAAAAGTTTGAACTCCCAATTCCTAATGATAAAATAAAAGACATTCCTGTAGATGATAAAATTGAAGAGCTTTTGGATCAGCATTTCAATCCTCATCAACCTGATGAGGAAGATATCTCACTTGAGGAAGAGACATTAGAGTTTCTCCTTGCCTTTAAAGATTTTGAAGATGTGATTATGCTTGCCAATCGTCCAGGATTAGATGATTTAGTTACTATGCTATATCATTATGAAGGGAAATATTATCTTTATGTTGAATTTCCTGAGGAATTATTTGAGGAAGATGAAATAGATGATTTCTTAAGTGTTTTACTTGAATATGGTCATGAAACACAGCTGACGATCCATCGAATTCAAGAGTATGGAAAAGAAATTATATCCAATAATGTTTTTGCAGAATTACGAAAGTACTTTAGTTGACAACAAGTACCGATTTCATATTTGAAATCGGTATTTTTAACATTTGTGTATATTGAAAATTTTGGCAGGTGAGTACTTTGAAAAACACAGTAAGAGTCGTCATATTTTTATCCGTATTATCCATACTCTTATTTTTATTTAAGGGTCGATTGGAAGGTGGAATCATTGGAATCTTAAGCGTTTTAATTTCGCTATCAGTTATTTTTATCGGGTTTGTCATTTTCCTCGAGAACCGTCATCCGACACAAACAATTACATGGTTAGTCGTTTTAGGAAGCTTTCCCTATGTCGGCTTTATTTTTTATCTCCTCTTTGGACGAAACTATCGAAAAGAGAAGATGTATAGAAAGAAGTATTTCCTAGACAAACAAGCATTCCTTACGGTTGAAGGAGAAGATGACCCAAGGAATGAGGAAAAACTAAGTTTAATGGGGGAACATCAAGCGAAATTGTTTAACCTGGCACAAAAACTAGGAAACAGTCCAATCTCCTTTGATACTTCGACAAAAGTATTAACAAATGGAGAAGAAACTTTTCGACATATTATTGAACAATTGAAGCGAGCGAGACATCATATTCACATGGAATATTATATTGTTCGTCACGATCTTATTGGTCAGGAAATAAAAGATATTCTCATTGACAAAGCGAACCAAGGGGTTAAAATTCGTTTTTTATTTGATGCAGTGGGTTCATGGCAGCTTTCAAAGGCATATATTAATGAATTGAAAAATGCCGGTATTGAAACGATATCCTTCGGACCCGTAAAATTGCCTTTTTTAAATAATAAATTTAATTTTCGCAATCATCGTAAAATTATTGTGATTGATGGCACGATTGGGTTTGTGGGTGGGTTGAATATCGGTGATGAATACTTAGGGAGAGATAAGCATATTGGCTTCTGGCGGGATACTCATTTAATGCTTAAAGGTGAAGCTGTACGCACTCTCCAACTTATTTTTTTGCAAGATTGGTATTATATGACAAATCATAGTTTTTTAACGGCGGAATACTTATCCCCACAAATTGATCATAAAAGTCATGGGGGGGTTCAATTGATTGCCGGCGGACCTGATAATGAATGGAGCGTAATTAAAAATATCTTTTTTTCGATGATTGCTTCGGCGGAACGATCAGTTTGGATTGCATCCCCATATTTTATTCCAGATGAAGATATTTTTTCGGCGCTAAAGGTGGCAGCACTGAGTGGGATCGATGTAAGGCTGCTTGTACCAAATCGGCCAGATAAAAGAATTGTCTTTCATGCGTCAAGATCTTATTTCCCGGAACTTTTGGAGGCTGGGGTTAAAGTGTACGAATATGAACGAGGTTTCATGCACAGTAAGATTATCATCGTTGATAATGAGCTTGCCTCGATTGGAACGTCTAATATGGATATGAGGAGCTTTCATTTGAATTTTGAAGTAAATGCCTTCTTGTTCCGAACGAAAAGCACCGATAAGCTTGTCGCAGAATATTTAAATGACGTAGAACATGCTACACAGCTTGAATTACAAACATTCCAAAAGCGGCATTTTGGACTAAGATTACTGGAATCGACATCGCGGTTACTTTCGCCGCTTCTTTAAGGAAAACTTGTCAAAATGGGCGAGTTTTCTTTTTTTATTTAAAGGAATAATAGCAAAATTTGGCGAATTATTAAACGAGAAAGGAGATGTTGAATTGCTAACTGCGCATACAAGATCTGGTAAAAAAATCAACCTAGGTTATAATTACAAAAAGGAAACTCTTTTATATTTTCGCAGTAAAGAAGAATTTTTTTGTCCAATATGCGGTGAAAGTGTTTCTCTTAAATTAGGGGATCAACGAATTTTTCATTTTGCACATAAACAAAGCAGTAGCTGCAGTGAGTTTTATGAAAATGAAACGATCACCCATATGGAAGGGAAACGGCAGTTATATCAGTGGCTCATTCGGCAAAGAATACCTTCTGTGCTGGAATTCTATGATAAGGAGATTGGGCAGCGCCCCGATATTTTGTTTAAGTTTAAGGAAAAGAAATACGCCTTGGAGTATCAGTGCTCATCGCTTCCGGAAAACGCTTTTATCAAGAGGACGAAAACGTATCTCAAAAATGAATACCATCCATTATGGATACTCTCAAGCAACCATATTCACCAAAAGAAACTAGATATTATCTCATTGTCCAATTTTCATTATTTATTTTTACGAGCTACTTCGTCTGGAAATCTTTATATTCCATCATATTGCCCCGAAAAACATCTTTTTCAATTAGTTGGATCGATAACTTCCTACTCAATTAAAAATGCGTTCGCACAAACATCCCAATATCCACTTAATGATTTGAAAATAGAAGGCTTATTAGAACCAATAAGTGAGCATCATCTTAATCTATCCAGTTGGATGAGCGAGATAGAAAATTTCAAATTTAATTTGACACGTCATCCTGTAAAAATACAAAATCCATTTCTTAATGAGATTTATACAAAAAACCTTAATTTGTTCTTGTTGCCACCAGAAATTGGCCTTCCTGTTCCTCATTCGTTAACCATTCAAACTGCTCCAATTATTTGGCAAACCTATTTATTCCTTGATGTTCTTGCAGGGAAGAACCCCAATGATTTGATTACTTTACAAGAAATTAAGGCTCATTTTAACAAAAGAATAAGGAGGAAGGATATTATCATTCGAAATTTGCCACAGTTAGTGCAGGTCACCCCCTTACTAGCCGAAATGGAGTATTTACAACATTTAGTGCGGTTCGGTATTTTAATCAGAAAAGGAAACACTGAATTCCAAGTCCAACGAAAAATTACGATACCAAGGTCCAACCGGGAGAGAGAGGAGGCAAAAACTCTCTTTTATCAAAAAAACACACGTATTCTTACAGAAAAATAAATAAAAACTGGGCATAATATAGGGGATAGCTTGTTACACATTTTAAAGGAAATTAGAATAATTAGGAGAATATATTTATGTGTGGATTCTTTTCACAATCCGAATTTGAATGGAGGATGGATGATGGCAAATGAAACTGCAGTAAAGTCACTACCTGCAAGAAATGAGATTCCTGTGGATGACACATGGAAATTAGAAGATATTTTTGCAGATGATAAGGAATGGGAAAAAGAATTCCAAGAGGTAAAAAAGCTAATCCCGGGAATTAAGGAGTTTGAAGGGAAATTAGAAGAAAGTGCGGAGACGCTTTATAAAGCTCTTCAGTTCCAAGATGAGCTATTAGAACGAATTGGAAAGCTTTATACATATTCGCATATGCGCTATGACCAAGATACAACTAATTCCTTTTATCAAGGCTTAGATGACCGAATGAAGAATCTGTATTCACAAGCAGGAAGTCAGTTGGCCTTTATCGTTCCGGAAATTCTCTCAATCGATGAAAGCAAAGTGACGAGCTTTCTAAATGAAAAGCCAGAATTAAAGCTATATGAGCACGCCATTGCTGAAATTAATTTGCAAAGACCGCATGTGTTAAGTGCTGAGCAGGAAGCATTACTAGCAGAGGCAAGCGAAGTAATGGATGCTTCCACTAATACATTTGGGATGTTAAACAATGCTGATTTGGAATTCCCATCGATAAAAGATGGGAACGGGCAAGAAGTTGAAATTACCCATGGTCGTTATATCCGCTTCTTGGAAAGTGAAGACCCACGTGTAAGGCGGGATGCCTTTAAAGCGGTATATAAAACGTATGGTGGTTTTAAAAATACATTCTCAAGCACATTAAGTGGCAATGTGAAAAAGGACAATTTTAATGCAAGAGTAAGAAAATATGATTCAGCAAGGAATGCAGCCCTTTCTGCCAATAATATTCCCGAGAGTGTGTATGAAAACCTTGTAAATACGATTACGGAAAACCTTCCTTTATTACATCGCTATGTGAAGCTTCGGAAAAAAGTGCTGGGCCTTGATGAACTTCATATGTATGATTTGTATACACCGCTTGTAAAAGATGTAAAGATGGAAATAAAATACGAAGAGGCGAAAGAGCTAGTCATCAATGGGTTAGCCCCGTTAGGTGAGGAGTATTCGAAGATTTTAAAAGATGGTTTTGAAAACCGCTGGGTCGATGTTCATGAAAATAAAGGAAAGCGGAGCGGTGCATATTCTTCCGGTGCATACGGTACGCATCCATATATCCTGATGAACTGGCAGGCAAATGTGAATGATTTATTCACATTAGCCCATGAATTTGGTCATTCCGTGCATAGCTACTATACACGGAAATCACAGCCTTATCCGTATGGAAACTATTCGATTTTCGTTGCTGAAGTGGCTTCCACCTGTAATGAAGCATTACTAAATGATCATCTATTAAAAACGATTGATGACGAACAAAAGCGGATATACTTGTTGAATCATTATTTAGAAGGTTTTAGGGGCACTGTATTCCGTCAAACTATGTTTGCTGAGTTTGAACACTTAATCCACCAAAAAGCACAAAATAACGAAGCATTAACGGCAGATGCGTTAACAGAAAGCTACTATGCTTTAAATAAAAAGTATTTTGGTGAAGAAGATATTGTGATTGATGAGGAAATCGGCTTAGAATGGGCAAGAATTCCTCATTTCTATTACAATTATTATGTATACCAATACGCGACGGGCTTCAGTGCAGCCACTGCGCTAAGCAAACAGATTTTAGAAGAAGGCGAGCCAGCGGTTAAGCGTTATATTGATTTCCTCAGCGCCGGAAGCTCAGATTATCCAATTGAAGTGCTTAAGAAAGCGGGCGTTGACATGACAAGTGCCGATCCAATTAAGGATGCTTGTAAGGTATTCGAAGAGAAACTAAACGAATTAGAACAATTGTTATCATAAGCACAAATAGCATTAGCGCATTGACCTCTAGGCGCTGATCTAGGAAAGTAGGAAAAAGGGACGGCGCCAACTAGGCAGCTGTCCCTTTTAAAATCCTTTAAATCGGTTTCGGTTATTAAGATAAAAGAGGAAGATTAAAATGGAAATAAACAAAGTTGGCACACTGATTAATAGTGGGAATATCTTCAATAAGGCAAGTAAATGAAGAAAAAAGGCAAACAGAATAAAGAGAATCATAATGATAAAAGGAGTTTTGCCCACAGTAAATTCCACCTTTATAAGGATGATTACTACTATGTCTATTGTCCATTTCGTGAATTTATGATTTTATGACAATAATGTGAAATAAAGCACAAACTTATTGTCATCATCTTCGAACACATGCTATATTATATTCATGAAGTTGATCACTACAAACATATACCCCTTTGTTTGATCGTGAAAAATTTCTCCCATCCCCTTTGTTCGTATTAATAGAAAAATGCCTTGCAGCCATGATAACTGCAAGGCATTTTCATTTTTACGATAACATTCATAAAGAAAGACAAATGCCGAATCGCATTGCGTCAGCATTTGTCTAGTCATCAATATATCGCCAAAATGTTCCGTATTTCGCCGGTATCTGTTCAACCACCTGTTTTAAAAGCAGTTTTTTCATTTCCAGTTCAATTTGAGAAATCGACATATTATAAACAACGGCAATTTCCTTGGATGCAACAAATTTGAAAAACTTCATAAACGTCTCTAATGAAGGCGGGGGAGATACCACCGGTTTTTCAGAAAGCATTTCCTCTAATATTTGGACATATACCTCATATGGATAGGAACCAGTAATTTTGATACCCTCATCCTCCGAATTTTCATTAAAAAATACGAGAGTAGGAATTTCATTAACATCCATTTCAGCGGTTATTTTCAAATCGCACTGAAAAGCTTTGGCAGCACTTTCAGAATGGATATCAATCATGAATTCTTCTACATCCAATCCTGAACTGCTAGCACAATCCTTTAACACTTCCAGATTAGAAATATTCTGTTTTTCTAAAAACAACACCTCTTGAATTCTACGAAGAAAGCGGAGTCCAGCTCGTCTTCCTTGCAATTCAGCCGCTTTGAGGGCAATCGATGCGGTATATGGAGTATCTACAGGATTCTCCAACCAAAGGTTGCCATCGCAGGACATTCCCGATCTGCTTGCAGTTTTCTCCCAAATTTGAGCGATATTTTCATAATTCTTTTTTTTACTCAAATTTAAATTTGCCAACCGTCCACTTATTACATGTTTAAGAGCAAAGTACCGACCGTATTCAATTTGCAGTTTTTTAAGTATCGGTTCAAGCGCCCAACATTCAGGGCATAAAGGATCAATAAACAGATATATTTCAATGGACTTTTTATCATTGCCACTACAGCGTTGCTTCGACCCTGATAGGTTAGAATTATTCACGATTTTCACCTTGCAATTCATCGCCATCAGGCGTGTTGATCATGTGTTGCGCTGTAAGGTAAAGTCTTGAGAAAAATTCTTCTCTTAACGGCCCCTGCAGTTCGATCTTATCCATTGCTTGTTTCATGCATGATAACCATGCCTTTGCCCGGGTTGGCGTTACCGGAAAAGGTAAATGGCGTGCTCGCATCATTGGATGACCATGCTCTTCTGTATAAATGGACGGACCGCCTAAATATTGAGTTAAGAATTGCTTTTGTTTCCGAGCAATTTCTGTGAATTGATTCGGGAATATGGGAGCGAGATCAGGATGTTGTCCAACAAGGCCATAAAAGGTATCGACAAGCTGGTGTAATCTATCTTCACCAATGGCCTCAAATGGTGTAAGTTTTTTCTCAATCATGTTGACAACTCCTCTTCATGTCTTTCGTATCTCTAATTTTAACAATGCCTATTTCATATCACAAATTAATTGCTTTGAAAAAATGAATTACCACCTATTTAGACATTATTAATGTACACAATAGTGCCTATTCTTATAATATAAGAATTTATAACATTGGACTTCGAGAAATGTCCAGCTCCAGGCGTCCTTGTGCTTTTCTTTGTAAAATCAAGAGGAAATTGTCGGCTGGAAATAAATCCGTTCTGCCTGAAGTTGTCAATCATCCGTTTTGGTCTCGCAGTTTAAATTTTTGATTATAAAAGCGACGAATTTTGTTTTCAGTATGTCGAAAAGGAATTGTAAATTGGGCTAGAAGTGCCTGGAACGACTGCAGCCCTTCCTGATAGTTTTCAACTTCATATTCTACTTCATAATCATCAGTATTAAGATAAGAACTATAATCGAGTACGAGCAATCCTTGCTTGTAGGTTATTTCCACCCTTTTCGTTAGCAAAGAACCGAAATACTCGATGCTTGAAAAAGGAATATCCTTTTTTTCTAATAAGTTTTGGATGATGCCGGCAGGGAGTTTACCGGTATGAATAGCTAGACCAGCCTCTTCCTTACTTAGGGCTTGATTCGTTTCGAGCAGCCCTACTGCTGCGGGCTGCTTTAAGGTCATCTCGTAAACCCCTCCTTTTTCACGGATGCGTAAGGCCGAATCATGCTGTTTTAAATTGAAATCTGAGGTGTCAAAATAGTGGTTTTCTTGACTGAAGATTTGGTGTTCATCTATTTTAAATTCCATTAAAAACCTTTCATATTCCTCTTTCGTGAGCATGTTTTTAAATTCAATTTCGATATGTTGTGACATTACTTACCGTCCTTCCAGTGGAGAAATCATTTTATTATCATTATCCCATGTTTAACTTAAACTGCAATCCTTGGGTGAAATGGATGAAATATGCTAAAATAAGGGGGTTAAAGATGGAGGTAAAAAGATGAAGAAAAGAATAACCATTCAAAAGGCAAGTACAACAGAAAACAAGCTATTTTTAGAAACCAAGGAACCCGTTAATGGGTTGGTTCCTGCCGAGCAGATGCTTGTTGATTCTGTACAATTCTCCTTTATTTACTTAATGGAGAATCAAGAAGATTATACATATATCGTTTTCCCTGAACAAATCTGGCCATTCCTAAAGTCCGCACTGGAACAAAACATACCTGTTTTATTGACATTTAGAGAAGAGTCGATAGAACTAATAAGTTTTCATGAGGAATTAGAATATCTAATTACCAATATTAAAGGTAATAGTAATTATGGTAATGAAATGGTTACAAAAGTTGAGGAGAATTTCTAGATAATTAGTTTTATTAGAGGTGGAATCATGAAGCATTGGGATTTATTTTTAGCACCATATAAACAGGCAGTAGCGGAACTGAAAATAAAGTTAAAAGGAATGAGAGGACAATTCGATCTTGATTCTACTCATTCACCGATTGAATTTGTCACAGGTAGAGTTAAGCCGATTTTAAGTATTCTTGATAAGGCCAATCAAAAAGGAATACCGCTTGAGAATTTGGAAGAGGAAATGCAGGATATTGCGGGAATGCGTATCATGTGCCAATTTGTCGATGATATTCATGTGGTTGTCGCTTTATTAAGAAATCGCAATGACTTTGAAATCGTCGAGGAAAGAGATTATATTTCTCATAAAAAGACAAGTGGATATCGTTCATACCATGTGGTGATTCGCTACCCAGTTCAAACGATTCGTGGGGAAAAGAAGATTCTTGCTGAAATTCAAATCAGGACGCTGGCGATGAATTTTTGGGCAACCATTGAACATACGTTAAACTATAAATATAAGGGGATTTTTCCTAGCGATATTAAAATGAGGCTGCAACGAGCAGCCGAAGCCGCCTTTCGACTTGATGAGGAGATGTCATTAATTCGCGGCGAAATCCAGGAAGCCCAGGCTTTTTTTACAAGAAATAAAGAATTGAAGCAACAAGGAAAAAACTAGTTTCCTTACCACCTTTTGAAAAAGGGGTGGAGCTCCGCAAAAATCAATCCTTATAGCCAATCTTGTAGAAACTATACGTTTTTCGTATGATTTAGACGAAGTGTGGCTTTGCTCACACTGCCTTAATTATGTTGGGTTGAGGATTTAAATGGATTGTAGTTCCTTAGTAGATGGTGTCGTGGATCGCCATTTTACGTTTTGAAAGCAAATTAGTACAAGGAGCATGAAATTATGAAATTTGCGATTACATCAAAAGGAGATCAAAAATCAAACATATTAATGCACAAAATGAGGACGTATTTACTTGATTTTGATCTTAAGTACGATGAAGATCAGCCTGATATCGTTGTTTCTATTGGCGGCGATGGGACTCTTCTCTACGCATTTCACCGCTATAGCAGTCGTTTGAATAAAACCGCTTTTGTCGGCATTCATACGGGGCATCTCGGTTTCTATGCGGATTGGACGCCTGATGAAATTGAAAAGCTTGTTATTGCCATTGCGAAAACTCCGTTTCAAGTCGTGGAATATCCGCTGCTTGAGGTCATCATCCGTTACTCGCATGCCGGGAAGGAATCAAGATACTTAGCCTTAAATGAATCAACGGTGAAAAGTGTCGAAGGAACGCTGGTCATGGATGTGGAAATCCGCGGTCAGCATTTCGAACGTTTTCGTGGTGATGGGCTGTGCGTTTCTACCCCTTCAGGCAGTACTGCTTATAATAAAGCACTTGGTGGGGCGATTATCCATCCATCGATTTCTGCTATTCAAGTGGCGGAAATGGCCTCAATCAATAACAAAGTTTTTCGAACAGTGGGCTCGCCGCTCATTCTTCCTGCACACCACACGTGTATGTTAAAACCTGTGAATCGAACAGATTTTCAGGTTACAGTCGATCACCTGACACTGCTTCATAAGGATGTAAAATCAATTCAATTCAGGGTGCCTGAAGAAAAAATTCGTTTTGCCCGCTTCCGACCATTTCCTTTCTGGAAAAGGGTTCACGATTCATTTATTTCAGATTGAGCGGGGAGGTGAATTCCCAAAAGATGTCTTCTCGATTTCAAATGAAATGGGTAATTGATGATAGAAATACCGAGGTTCTTCTTAGGGAATTTTTAAAAAAGAATGAGATTTCGCGCACGGCGTTAACAGATATAAAATTTAAGGGTGGTCTTCTTCTAGTTAATGATGAGGAAGTAAATGTCCGTTACAGGCTGCAGAATAGGGATGTGGTAACGGTTATCTTTCCGCCTGAAAATCCGAGTGAAGGAGTAAAGGGCGAAGATATTCCGTTAACGATTCTGTATGAAGACGAATTTATCCTCGTTGTCAACAAGCCTGCAGGTATGAATACGATTCCTTCACGCGAACACCCTGCAGGAAGCTTAGCAAATTCACTTGTTGGCTATTATCAACGTATTGGTCTTCAGGCAACGTCGCATATCGTAACCCGTCTTGACAGGGATACATCTGGGATCGTTTTAATTGCCAAGCATCGTCATGTGCATCATCTATTTAGTATGATGCAACAGTCAGGTCAAGTTAAGAGGACATATGAAGCCATTGCCGGAGGCTCGATTGTGGCTGATAGTGGGACTATTGAGGAACCGATTGGCCGCAAAGTAGACAGCATCATTGAAAGAGAAGTTCGCAGTGACGGTCAATCCGCTTGTACCCATTATCGGGTGATCGAGAGATATCCGGGATTTACTTATATTGAACTGGAGCTGGAAACGGGCCGAACCCATCAAATTAGGGTTCATTTGTCCTTCATGGGGCATCCATTGCTCGGAGATGATTTGTATGGGGGAGTTACCACCTTAATTAGAAGACAAGCCCTTCATTGTAAAAAAATTGAATTTATCCACCCGTTCCTGAGGGAGATAATGATTTTTACAGCACCGCTCCCGCAGGAAATGAGAAAGATAGTAGAGGCTGACCCGTTTTAATAGGGAAGCCTCTATTTTTTTGCGAATTTTCAATTGTTGAAACCGTTAAAAAAACTTGTAGAAAAGGATTTAGTATTTGAATTGCTCCCGAAAATTTTCAGAAAGGTGATAAAAATTTGTTGTCTTGGTTTTTTTTAGTCAAATTGCTTAAATTTTTCCTCGATATATGGCATAGTAGAAGCAACAGTGAAAAGTTCCATTTCTGGGTACCTTAAGGCAGTAAGTTTGCCACCAAATACTGCACCGGTATCAATGTTATAGGTATTATTGATGATCCGTGGCTCTTTAACAGGTGTATGTCCGTATACAATACAGGGAGCTCCATGATAGTTTTTGGCCCAATCTCTTCTTACTGGTGAACCATCAAGATTTTTTTTACCCGTAATATCTCCATAAAGAACAAACTCTTTGACCTTCGAATGGGTTTGGCCAATATATTCCTGTTTTATTCCTGCGTGGGCAATAACCAGCCTTTGTTCGTCTAACTGTAAATAAAGAGGAGCTTTTTCGTAAAGCTCCATAAATTTTTTACTAATGGTTTGCTGCTCTTTTTTATTTAATGATTCATATTCCGCAACTGTTGTTTCAAGGCCATGAGCAATTTGGACTTTGTTGCCTAGTAAGAAACGGTATAACTTATTACAATGATTTCCTGGTGTGTAGAATGCCTTTTTATGCTTGATA
This sequence comes from Neobacillus rhizosphaerae, assembly GCF_937468385.1. GTDB lineage: Bacteria > Bacillota > Bacilli > Bacillales > Cytobacillaceae > Neobacillus > Neobacillus rhizosphaerae. The sequence continues at coordinate 56,263 of NZ_CALBWS010000002.1, read as the reverse complement.
ACCAGCTGCCAAACTATTTCAATCACTTTAATGGATTCTGGTCCACGGTCAGTTAAATCACCAACGAAACCAAGCACTCGAGAGTCAGGATGAACTGGAAACCCACTATCCCAATTGTACCCGAGTTCAATGGTAAGCTCCTTGAATTCCTTTACACACCCATGAATATCGCCAATAATATCAATCTTAATAGAATTCACCCCCTTTTAATCCAATATTTTTTGTAATAACCTTCATTTTTATTAAATATTCTTGCTTTTCGGTTTGAGAGGAGGAACAAACACCACACGGCGACACAGAGCTTCACCTTCATGATCGCTTGATTGTTACAGGTACGAAGGAGTACGCGGATCAACTGAAAAGGGAGCTGGAATTCTGTCAAAGCTGATCTATTTTTTTATTAAAAGTGGCACCTTTTCATTTTTCATAAATTAGTGTAAAATTAGTACCAAGTACTAATAACTTGTATCTATTTTGGGAGGAATTTTTCAATGAGTCTTTCTTTAGCGGGAAAAACATATGTTGTTATGGGTGTAGCCAATAAGCGTAGTATTGCATGGGGAATTGCACGTTCACTGCACAATGCTGGCGCAAGATTAATCTTTACGTATGCAGGTGAAAGAATTGAGAGCAGTGTTCGAGAATTAGCCAATTCTTTAGAGGCCGAAGGAACACTCGTCCTTCCTTGTGATGTAACAAGCGATGAAGCAATTTCAACTTGTTTTGCAGAAATAAAAGAGGCGGTTGGAACGATACATGGGCTAGCACATTGCATCGCATTTGCCAAAACAGAGGAGTTAAAAGGTGAGTTTGTGAACACATCTAGGGATGGCTTCCTGCTTGCACAAAATATAAGCTCCTATTCTCTAACGGCTGTTGCAAAACAAGCAAGTGGCTTGATGGCTGAAGGTGGAAGTATTGTGACATTAACCTATATAGGTGGCGAGCGTGCCATTCCGAACTATAATGTAATGGGTGTAGCGAAAGCATCTCTAGATGCAAGCGTCCGTTATTTAGCTGCTGACCTTGGAAAACACGGTATTCGTGTTAATTCCATATCAGCAGGCCCAATCCGTACCTTATCAGCAAAAGCGATCGGAGAATTCAATTTAATTTTAAGTGAGATTGAAGAAAGAGCACCATTACGCAGAACAACCACACCTGAAGAAGTCGGTGACACGGCCATATTCCTTTTCAGTGACCTATCCCGTGGAATTACAGGCGAAAACATTCATGTGGATTCTGGATTTCATATTCTATAAAATTTCAATTAAAAAGCCCGCAGCTTGCGGGCTTTTTAATTGAACTCAATGAATTTATTGTGAACGAGTATAGGTCTTCCGCATACATATAAAGTGTAGGATTACGTAATGAGGAGGTGCTGTTCATGTCGAAAAAGAAGAGTATAGAACCGCTTATCTATGTTAATCAATCGTTTTCTAGGACTCCTTCAAATAAAAACATGCAGGAAATATATACAAGTAAGCAGGAAAAGGAGCATTTGATTGAAGAAAAGGCAGGAAAAGAAAGCAAACGGAAAATTTCCCTTGCAAAAAAAGAGTTAAAACACGAACCCATCCCGATTGAAGTAGTCAATTCAGAAAATCCTCAACCAATATCATCTGCCCAGGATCAGAAACAACATGCTTCTTTTAAGCGGGTAAAACCCTTCAAGGAAATGGAATTAAACGAGCGCTTAGACTATTTAATTAACTTTCCAAAAGTCCTTCCACCAGTCCCATGTGTCTTTTATACCGCTGAAGAAAGTTATCAGGGTTACCTGGTTGATTATGACAATCATCAGTTAACCATCCAATTTCATGATCAAACGTCGAAAACCTTGTCCCTCAACGAATTAAAGGACGTCATTATGATAGGGATAAAAAAATAAAGAAAAAAAGAGCCAGCCGATTTTCCCGACTGGCTCATTTAATTAATTACAAATTCCCAAGTTAACATCGGCAATACATTGAACGGCACAGAAGCAACGTAGGTCAACTGTAATGCAATCGTTGCTTGCGCGGAATCTTTCAACCTGACAAACTTTAGTAAGGTCAACACAGCATTTGTCCCCACTTGAAATTAGGTTTACTGGAACAAAGTGTCCACCCTCACGGCGTCCTGGTACTAACACACGAAGTGTAGCGCAACAGTTGTCAAATACTTCCTCTACTCGGAAGTGAATGGATACACAAGCATTACTTTCATTGCTGAAGAACGCATGGAACGGTGAACCATCTGCTGTACTTAATACGAATACACGAGTGTCAACTGGCTCTCTCCTAGCTGGTGATGCTAACGTTCCCAGCGGTTCTGAAAAACAACTGGAACACTCTGCACATTCTTCTTCTACAGCGTTATCTTGGATATCTTTAATGGCACGAACTACTTCGCACACACAGTTGCCACTGTGAAAATCGTTATGATCATTTCCACAACCCATTTAATTTTCCTCCTTAATCCGTGATATATATCTTACATTACTAACATATTTCACAGAGCCCTTTTGGGTTACGGACAATTGCCTTATTTAGAAAAATTAGGCGGATTAAATCTTAATTTAAAGATGAAAGGATCAAACTTGCATGAGAATGACATTTTTTAACCTATTTATTTTATCGCTCGCGAGCTTTAGGCTTACAAGATTACTTGTTTTTGATAAAATAACCGAATTTATTCGTGCACCCTTTTTTGATGAAATACAAGAGGAAAATGAAGATGGAGAGGTGGAGGTTTTTTACCTTCCTAAGAAAAACGGGATTAAGAGATTTTTTGGTGAACTTCTTAGCTGTTATTGGTGTACAGGTATTTGGACAGCAGCCCTAATCGTAGGACTATTTTACCTGTACCCAGTCTTGGCAACACCGGTTATCCTTATTCTAGCAGTGGCAGGTTTGGCTGCGATCGTTGAATTAATTGTGCAGTTTTTTCTAGTCTCATAAGAAAGCATAAGCGCAACTACTCCTCTGCCTTTGCCAAACGGCTAGTTTTCTAAAAAAATGACATTCATTGAGACAAGAATTGCATATCCTTCATATTCTATGTAGTGAATAGTTACAGAGGGAGAGAATAAGGTGAATAAGAAAAAGAATAGTAAGGACACGTCACAAACGAATCAAACCTCAAAATCTGTAAAGAAAAAAGGATGCGGCTGTGGTAAAAAAAAGACATCAAAATAATGGTAAGAACTGCTGGGCAACTGGCAGTTTTTTATTTTTTCCTAATGAGCATGGTTCGAAAAATTGCTTTTATCTTGTCATAATTTTTGCCAATGTCGAAAAAACTACATAGAAATAGTCAATATAAAAAACGACAAGGAAAGGAACTCAAATGATCACTATACAGCGCTTTATATTATTCGCTTGTTTTTTATGTTTACTTTCTGCCTGTCATCCTAATCAACCGGTTAAGGATAGTCAGTTAACATTAATGAAAACGACGAATCCTAACGCCATCATAACAGATAAAAATAAAAATCATTCTCGAGTAAAAGAAATTGAAAAGGATGTAAATTCTTTTCCGGAACTTTACGATGTTGCTGTTATCAAAGGGAAGAAGGATATACTTGTTGTTTATAAAGTTAAGCATTTACACCGGTTTGGTATGAAAAAGATTGAAAAGAAGGTAAACAAAATGCTTGAAAAAAAATATCCGAAAGAAAACTTTACTGTTTCAAGCGATTATAAAATTTTTCTCGAAGCTGTGAGGCTAGAGGAGAAAATGAAGTCTCCAAAATTTTCTCATCAACAGGCCGAAAAACGCTTTAAGGAAATCGTCAAAATGACAGAAAATATAAAGTAGGAAAAGGAGCTTGAAGATGGCTAGTAAGGAAAAAAATAAAAATATGACGCTTCAGCAGCGGAACTATCAACAGCTGCAACAAAAGCATGAAATAAAAAGACCGATTGTGAAAAATTGTTTGAAAGCATTTTTGGTTGGCGGAATTATTTGCGTTATTGGCCAGGCGGTTACTTATTTTTATATTTACTTTTTTAACTTTACAGAACAGAGTGCTGGTAATCCAACAGTAGCAACAATGGTCTTTTTATCGATGATATTCACTGGTATAGGTGTCTATGACCGTATTGGACAGTTTGGTGGTGCGGGAAGTGCCGTTCCCGTGACTGGTTTTGGTAACGCCGTTATTTCTGCGGCAATTGAACACCGGACAGAAGGTTTTGTTCTGGGGGTAGGCGGGAATATGTTCAAGCTTGCTGGGTCAGTGATTCTTTTCGGGGTTTTCTCGGCTTTCGTGGTCGCACTAGTTAAAACTCTACTAGTGATTTGGGGGGTTTTGTAATTGTTAAAGGGGCATCAATCATGGGTCTTCACAAACCGTCCGATGATCACGGCAACGGGTGTTACAGGTGGTCCATTTGAAGCGAATGGAAACTTAGCGAATGACTTTGATCTTTTATTTGAAGACTTATGGATGGGAAAAGAGTCCTATGAGAAGGCCCATCGTCATTTACTTGAAGAGGCAATAAAGAGGGCCTTAGATAAAAGAAATCTCGAAAAAGAGCAGATTCAATTTCTATTTGCCGGTGATTTAATCAATCAGATCACACCAACAAGCTTTGCAGCACGGACCATGCAAATTCCCTATTTTGGCCTTTTTGGAGCCTGCTCGACATCAATGGAGGGGCTGGCACTTGCTTCATTCGTTGTAAATTACCAAGGGGCGAAAAATGTGCTTACAGGAGCCTCAAGCCATAATGCAGCTGTAGAGAAGCAATTCCGTTACCCGACAGAATATGGCGGCCAAAAACCACCTACAGCACAATGGACAGTAACTGGAGCGGGGGTAGCCATTATCCAGCCTAATGAACCAGGGCAATTATTCCCGGTGACCACTTCAGCGACAATTGGAAAAGTTGTTGACATGGGATTGACAGACCCATTTAATATGGGCGGGGCTATGGCACCAGCGGCGGCGGATACCATTATGGCTCATTTTCGTGACCTGCAATTGGATCCTTCCCATTATGACTTAATCGTTACAGGTGATCTGGGACGAGTGGGACATGATTCTGCTTTTGAACTTATTAACAAGAGCGGACTGCAAATGGAGCGAAAACAATTTCAGGATTGTGGGTTATTGATATATAAAAACAATCAGCCAGTCCAAGCTGGGGCAAGCGGCGCAGGCTGTTCAGCGACGGTTCTATATGGACATTTATTAAACCAGCTGAAAAAGGGTATATATAAACGGATATTAGTTGTTGCAACCGGGGCATTATTGTCCCCACTCAGCTTTCAGCAAAATGAATCGATTCCGTGTATTGCCCATGCTGTTGCTATTGAGATGAATCAAGAAAAGGGGTAATTTAATGCTCGCGATGTTTTTCTGGGCCTTTATAATTGGCGGATTAATCTGTGTTATCGGACAGCTTTTATTTGATGTAGCAAAATTGACTCCAGGACATACCTTAAGCTTGCTCGTCGTCGTCGGGGCGGTATTGGATGGGTTCGGGCTATATGAACCCCTAACAGATTTTGCTGGGGCAGGGGCGACGATTCCGATTACTAGTTTTGGCAATTCTCTCGTACATGGAGCATTGCAAGATGCTGATAAACATGGAATTATTGGGGTGCTAACGGGGATGTTTCAAGTGACTAGTTCTGGAATCTCAGCAGCGATTATTTTTGGATTTATTGGCGCCCTTGTTTTTAAACCCAAAGGATGAAATACACATTTTTTTCATTCAGTTTATCATTATGTAAGTCATGCCCATACACTTTATTATGTCATTTCATATGTTAGTAATGAGATTACTTAAGTGAGGTGACTATTTTATGTGCTTTGGTGGTTATGGAGGCTGCGGTTACGGAGGCTACGGTTACGGAGGCGGCGGTTTCTACGGCGGTTCAACTTTCGTATTAATCGTGGTGTTATTCATACTTTTAATCATTGTTGGTGCAAGCTTCTATTAATAATCAATGAGCTTGACTCGATGGTAGGGGTTGGCCCTAAAAAGTGGTCAGCCCTTTCTTTACCACTTATTCACCATTTTCTCTTTCCTTCATACAATAAAGTAGTTTATGAAGGAGCGTGATTATTGAATATGGATAATGGGTTCTTTAAAAATATAGAGAAGAAAACGGGCGTTAATATGAAAGATATCTTTGATTTAGCTAATTCCCTACAAAATGCTAATTTTAAAGATGAAAAAACGGTCCGTAATGTGATTCGGAGAGTTTCTCAAATTGCCAATAAGCCGGTAAATAAAGAAATGGAAGATCAAATTGTAAAATCGATCATTAACGATGGGAAGAAGCTTGACTTCAATACAATCACAAACATGATGAATAAAAAATAAAAAGGGAAGACCAACTCCTAATAAATTTAGGAATCGGTCTTCATCTTTTTATTTAGAGGTGCTAAAAACCGCGAGCGATTTGCTTTCTTCCCCCGTCTAGATTGTGGAACTGAGATAAATAACTGTTCCTCTGCACGAGTCATCGCCACATAAAATAACCTTCTTTCCTCCTCAAGAGCAGAAAAATCGCCGCTTCGATGCGCCTCTAAAGAAAAGTCATGGGGCAGGCTGCCATCAACAGCACCAATTAAATAGACGGTTTGATATTCAAGGCCTTTTGCCCGGTGAATTGTACTTAAACTAACAGCATCGGTAAAATGCTTACTAAGGTTTTTGATTTCCTTATTCATTGCTGACATATGCTCGGCATGGGCCAATAATGCCTCTATCGTAGGGAAGCTTTTTGCTGCAACATTTAAATCTTTAAGATCATCTGATCCTTTTTCCAGCTTATTTGCTTCATTCCCTCGTTTCTTCAGAAAATCGAGAAAGCCGATGTCTTTTTCGATTTTTTCGATGGCTGTATGCGGTGGCAACTGCTTTAAGCCGCGAATAACAGTAACCACCTTTTTTAACTTTTTTTCTTGAAAAGCATGTGTAGTTTTCAAGTGGGAGAGCGCCTCAAGAAAACTACAGTCTTTGAGAATACTTTGTGCTTTTACTTCTTTCAGTACGGTCTGTTTTAAAAATAAAAATGGAAGTATCTCGGATATTGCATGTGGGTCATCTTCATTTAAACTAACTTTTAGAAAAGATAAGGTGCTTCTAACAATATAACGGTCATAAAAGCTTTCAGAATCTTGATCCATTTTAAAAGGAAGGTTTGAGCTTGCTAAACGCTCAAATACGGCACGGGAGCCGGCGTTTGTTCGATAAAGAATCGCAAAGTCTGATGGATTTGCCCCTTTTGAAATCCGCTCCTGTATATCTGTGACAATCATCGTTGCTTCTTCCTCTTCATCATAAGGGAAAAATAACAGAGGCAGTGTTCCAGAAGTACATTGTGCCTTCATTTTCTTCGATCTTCGGACTTTATTGGCAGCAATCATTTGATTGGCAGCTGCAACAATTTCATGAGAGGAACGGTAGTTTTGTTCAAGGGTAACCAACTTGGCATAGGGAAAGTCTTTTTCAAATTCTAATAAATAGCTCGGGTCACTGCCCCTAAATGAATAAATCGCTTGATCATCATCCCCAACCGCACAAACATTTTTATGTTTGCCAGATAGTAGTTTGATGAGTTCATACTGGACCTTGTTAATATCTTGAAACTCATCGATTAAAAAATAATGAAAGCGGTTCTGATATTGTTCAAGGAGGGTAGGGGTAGAGCTCAAAAGCTGATAACAGCCAATCAGCATGTCATCAAAGTCAAAAAATCCTTCTCTATGTTTGTATTCTTCATATCGTTTGTAGAGAAAGACGGCTGTTTCTTCCCATTCAGATGCCGGATTTATTTCAGAAGGCATAAGCAACGAGTTTTTCCACAAGCTAATTTGCTGAAGTGCTAAGTCGTAGGCAAATTCTTTATCAGACAAATCAAGTTCCTTGCCAGCGTCCTTGAGAATTTTATCCCGTTGCCATTCTTTTTTCAGCAGGTTGTTTGAAGACCAATTAGCGGCATCATGGAACATAAGAATGCGATAAAAAATACTGTGAAACGTACCGGTTACAATCTGATTGACTTTTGCCCGTCTCATTTGTGGGTATGATTGTAGCCTGTTCTTCATTTCAGCAGCAGCTTTTGACGTGAAGGTAACGAGCATAATTGTCCGTGGATCAATCTGTTTAACTTCAAGCATGTAAGCGGTCCGTGCAGTTAACACTCGTGTTTTGCCACTTCCTGCACCTGCAAGGACTAATAATGAACCTTCAGTATCAAGGACAGCGGCAGTTTGATATTCGTCTAAGACAACGCCGTTTTCTGCTAATTGCTGCAAATAAGGCGGACGGGTAAGCGGCGTGCCTCCATTTGACTGATTAAATGGAACCGTAAATTCAATATGTTTTGCGGCTCTAAAAGGTTCTGCACTAATGGGGTTCTCAGTAATAGTTCTGCCTTTTGGAATTTTAAAACCGTTTCGCTCGATATATTTTTCAGAATCGTCTGTTGTAACTAGTAGAGGACTCGGATCTGGACAATGCTGTTCAAGTAGATGAGTGTGAAAAAAATGTGGAGTGGCCACGTTAATACCCAAATATAATCTAACCTTTTTATGGCATACAGGACAGTTCAGCTCGCCATTTTTTCCAGCGAGATATATTTTTTGATATTGCTCTCGAGCTAAGTGTTCAAGGTCAATACTCTGTTGTTGATATATTGCTGTTTTCATATTTTTAAACCTCTATTTCCCTAAATAAGACCTGTTAATCATAACAAAAACAACTAGTATCCGAAAGTGTTTGCTTGAATATGCAGCAATATAAAAAAGCACTTGCCTCTGAATTTGGGCAAGTGCATCGTTATGTTATATTTTTTTAATCATCGTTTTATGGGGAATTCCCGCATCCAAGAATTCCTCTGAAACAACCTCGTAACCAAGTCCGGCATAAAAGGGAATGGCATGTGTTTGCGCATTTAATTTTAATTTATGAATTTCAAGTTCCCGAGCGTAATTCTCGATTCCATTCATGATTGCTTTTCCTGCACCAGTCTTCCGCACTTCTTTTAAGACGCAAATGCGTTCGACTTTTCCATAGCCATCAACGAAACGAAATCTTCCTGCCCCGATTGGAGAACCATCATGATACATTATAAAATGAGTGGCCTCATCCTCGAATTGGTCGATTTCCTCTTCCAATGGAACATTCTGCTCGTCAATGAAAACTTTCTTTCTAACGGAATATGCTTCTTCAAGTTCTGTTTGATTTTCTACGACTTTAACTGTCAAGTTCAACTATTCCCTTCCGAGACGAAATGTTTCATAAACGGTCCAAGAACCATTTTCTAATTGATAAAGCAGGTGAAAGCGGTCAACCTTTTCTTCATAATTAACTTTGGTCATACGGAGTGAACCAAAGACGTCTGAGTGCTCATCATTGGAAAGATTTTGACCAATGGTAATATGGGGTACAAAGGCATATTCTGAATTTTGTCCACCAAATTCATGATTAATATCGGAATGCAAGGCAGTAAGTTCTTCCGTAGGATCTATTTTAAAATAGATGACATTATTTACTGGTTGAAAAGAGCTTATTTTGGAAGTCTTTAATGTGAAAGGATTTGTATTGCTGGCGATTTGACGTAATTTATCAGCCAAATCTTTAGCATCCACTTCCGTTGCTTCAAAGGCATTTTTAATCGTTAAGTGTGGAGAAATTAGGGAATAGTGTGGGTCATAGCGTTTACGATAAGAATTCACTAAGTCTTGAAGCTTTTTTGATGGGAAAATGACAACTCCAAATTTCATAGGTATACCTCCGTTTAAATGATTTATTTCAATCATATGTTGATTACTATCCGACATGAAAAATAGCTCATTTTATATAGCCTTCCTGATATTATAGCAAATTTTCGAAATATATTAAATAACTTATATTACATGATGGAAACTAGTGACAATAGTTGCATGACTAAAATAACATTTTAAGTGCACGTCTTAAATCTGGCTGCCAATAGGTCCAGGTATGATTCCCAACAAACTCTTCATAAAAATATGTAAATGGTTTCTCAGAGAAAATTTTTGAAAGATCTCTGTTTGGGCTTAGGAAATCACTTACTTTACCATCCGTCATTGGTACTTCCGTTTCTTGATTTCCGATCACATGATAAATTTCAACGAGCTCCGGTTCCGAAAAGTCTCGGGCCAATTCTAACACCTGATCATCCACATAAGGTGACTGCAAAAGCACTTTACCAAAGGTGTGCGGGTATTGAATCGCTGTCATTAACGAGACAGTGGCACCTAAAGAATCCCCAATTAGTGCCCTCGTTGAGCCCATATGGTAGGTCGGAAACTCATTGTCGAGAAAAGGAATTAATTCATGGGCAAGAAAACGAATATATGGCTGATTCTGTGCTCCTTTTGGATGGTATTTCCTGCGTCGATCTTCAACATTCTTGTAGGGTATCCCAACAATAATTAAATTTTCAATTTCTCTTTCAAAAAGAAACTCGTCTGCCAATCGTCCTATCCTGCCAAGTTGAAAATAATCGCGACCATCCTGGGCGATTAGCAGAGAGTATTTATAGAGTGGCGAGAACTTTGCAGGCAGATAAACAAGCAGTTGTATATCTTCTCCCAACTCGATGCTATGAAAGGTAAGTTCTTTGATTGTTCCTTTTGGAAACGCCATATGACAAAACCCCCAATATTTCGATTAATACAAGTGAATTTTATCATATTTCAGCTAAAAATACTTTTAACAAAAGGGTAATGAGCTGTGGAAAGGATAGTTCTAGAAGGTTAGTGGAGGTGTCGGTTTTTTGAACGCATTTCTGGGATGATGGATAGAATGTTTTCCCGTTTAAAGGTGCGGATTTGTTTTCGAAGCATGCAATAGGCACGAATGTACGTGTCATTCACTTCCCTAACAATCAATTTCCGTTGTGATAACTCTTGGTTTTCAGCAAGATAAATCATCTCTAACGGAATATTTTCCTCTATTGAACGAATAAAAAGTCCATCCATGTGAATCTCTCCTTTCTGATACTTATAGTATTATTATATCCAAACATTTGTTCTTTATTCAGGTGGAACAGAACGAATATTCCCTTTTGTTTTATTGTTTTCAAAAAATCGGAGGAATAAAATGTAAAAACGCTTATCGATTTCGAAGTGGGGGTGGAGGTTGTTTTTAGGAAGGAAAGATAAAAAGACATTGACATTCTAAAAAATTTTAATATAATTAAATTTATACTTAATAAGAGATCTGTTAGCTCAGCTGGGAGAGCGCAACCTTGACAGGGTTGAGGTCGGGGGTTCGAACCCCTCACAGGTCATTATCAATCCTAACATCCATTGGATGTTAGGATTTTTTGTTGTTTGTAAACTAATTTTAGGACATTTACAGATCTGTTTAACATGAATATTCCATATAATTTTTAAAATAACAAGAGCTGTAATCATCTGATCACAGCCCCCAATTTTATTCAGCTTCACCAACGACAGTGAACCTTTCATTTATATGCTGAGGATTTTCAATTTCATTCAGTACGGCTATTGCATAGTCAGCATAGCTGATGTAGCTATCGCCTTTTGAATTAACCAGAATGTTATCTTTTCCTGCTTTATATGCTCCAGTTCTTGTTCCTTCAGGATCAAATACTGCAGAAGGACTGATGAATGTCCAAGTTATTTCTGTTGTTTCCTGTAATTCTTGGAGATTTCGTCCCTGACCTTTTGCTGTTGGTTTAAACATATCAGGAAAATCTGGTGTGTCGAGGACCTTAATCGTTTTGTTTTCATCGACATAAAGACTGCCTGCTCCTCCAACAATAATCGCTCTTGTATTTGTTCCTTTAAGCGCCTCAATGAGAGCATGACCAGCGTCAACATGGACTTGCTCTTCACCTAATGGAGCACCAAAAGCATTCACTACTACGTCAAACTGCTTTACATCGTCTGATGTTAGGTCAAGTATATTTTTTTCAATCACTTGTACACTTTTGTCCTTAAGTTTTGAAGCGTCTCTTACAATCGCTGTTACTTGATGTCCGCGGTCGACTGCCTCTTTCAAAATAAAACTACCTGCTTTACCACTAGCACCTATAATGGCAATATTCATTTTTTTATCCTCCTTTTGTTTGATTGTAACAATAATAGTTACAATTTAGTGGTGAAAAAATCTCTTTATTCAAAGAGATCATGTAATATGTCATCAAGTGTTTGCCTAGCTAATTCATTTTCCATCGCGCTCTGTGCACACATGAATTTGTTTTCAAGTGTTGCTTGAATATTTCTACCCACTACACAATCAGGATTGGGGTCTTCATGCATGGCAAAGGTTGTTTCATCTTTTCCTTGAACCGCTTTATAAATCTCCAACAAAGTAATATCGATTGGGTCTTTTGTAAGATTAACTCCAGGAACTCCTGCCTGTGATGTTAACAGTCCAGCTTTTTTTAGCATACTGCTTATGCGTCGGATGACGACTGGATTTGTATTAACACTACTGGCGATGAAATCTGAAGTGGCTCGAGGTTGAAAGGATGCTAATGACAGAATATGAATCGCAACAGCAAATCGACTATTTTTCATAGGAACACCACCGTGTAACAATTATAGTTACAAATAGTAGTGTCTGTCAAATTATTTATTTTTATACAGGGAAAATACAAAAAATTATTCATACTTAACTTACAGTTGAATGATGAATTCAGCTTCATCCTATTATGGATATGCTAGTTCAATCTTCGATCACAAATTTCAAATAATGGGCACTTCTCACATATCGGGGTTGCTTTGCAATGCACCTTCGCATGTTCAACGAGAAGAGCATGGAATTCATTATATAGATTCAAGTCGCTAGGCAATACTTTTTCAATTTGTTTTCTAAAGGCATCATATGATTCAGGCATATTTTTTCCTAGGCGGTAAAATATTCGCTTTGCATATGCGTCCACTATAAAAATTGGAGTATCAAATGCATAAAGCAAGATAACATCAGCCGTTTCCCGGCCGATGCCCTTAATACTTAACAGCTCATTTCGCAATTGAAGCCTATCCACTTTTTTTATCTTATGGATATCATAATCATAGGTTTTAAACCATTCCATATATGCCTTTATTCGCTTTGCTTTAATATTGAAAAAGCCGCTTGGTCTTATAAGTTGGGCAAGGTCTTCAATGGGTAATTGCGCAACCAGTTCAGGATGCAAAAAGGGTTTAATATTTATTAATGCCTTGTCCACATTGGACCAACTTGTATTTTGAACGAGTATGGATCCTATCATCATTTCAAACGCTGTCTCTGCTGGCCACCAGCCTTGAGGACCGTAGTGTTCAAATAATTTGTTGTAAATCAATTGATAATCGTACTTCATTTAATCACCGATTTTCTTCCTATGCCTATAACCGCTTCATTATGCGGATATGAATTTTTGGAGAATTTTTTAGTAGAGAACACGCCATAAATAAAAAGTTGCATATGCTTGCCAATTCGCCCACTTTAATGAAAGTTTTAAGAGCTCTTCTTTTGAGGGCTTTTTCTCTGAACCGGTTAGATGCTTGATGGCGTTATGCAGTCCGACATCATCAATCGGATAAGCCGAGGTAAATCGTAAGCAGCGCATTAACACGTAATTCGCTGTCCATGGACCAATCCCGCGTATATTGGTTAAACTTTTTTCCGCTTCCTTAAGGTTTTCTATTCTCGATAATTTTTCCTTCGTTAATTCCCCGTTGGCCATTAATTGGGCAATGCCAATAATATATTCACTTTTTTTTAAGGTCATTTTAATATCAGCTAAATCTGCAGGTGTTAATTGGGCGATTTGTTCGTAGGTTGGAAAAATCCAATAGTTCCTTCCATTCCATTCGATAGAATCGCCAAACTTTTCGACAAATTGTCTTTTTAAGGTGTAGGCGAATGCTAGATTAATTTGCTGCCCTAAAACTCCCCAGCAGAGGGCCTCAAATAAATCGGGAACGCCAATCACTCGTAATCCGTAAAATTCTTGGACGGGCTCTTTAAGAAGCGGGTCTGTATTTGCCATTGCGTAAAATGGTGCTAAATCGCGATCAAGATCAAACCATTCACGAATGTACCTTACAACCTCAGCCAGCTCCGTCTGTTTATGAGGTTTTAAATCTCCTAAAAACTTAACAATCATTTGATTACGTTCATTTACCTGTATCTGTACTAAGGCCCGCATTTCTCTAAGGACTATTACCCTGGTAATGATTTCGTTTTTGACTTCAAACATACATTCCTTTTTGTTGCGCTCTAAATAGGCAAGATTTGCTTTTATATTAAAATCAACTGGCAACTCCATCACGATATCATTATTGAGTTTTTGCCAACAGTCATTTGTGTTCTTTATATCTGCCACTTTCAGTCCTCCCAATCAATTTCTATTATTATCACAAAAAATTAATTTCGTTATCTTGCTTCTTTATTCTGTAAAACCTAATTTTTCAATGAAATCGGGTTATATTGATAATAACAAAAAACTGGAGGAGGTCACCATGGTTCAAGATATTCAATCCCGTATACAAAGTTTAGATTGGGAAGCTATTCAAAAAGAATTAGATGAACAAGGTTTTGTTAAGCTGCCCCCGATTTTAACGAAAGAAGAATGCGAGTCTTTTATGGAACTGTACAATGATGAACAGCCGTACAGGACGACCATCAATATGACAAGATACCGCTTTGGTAGCGGAGAGTACAAATATTTTTCTTATCCCTTGCCTAAGTTTGTTCAAGGGTTACGAGAATCGTTTTATCCAGAGCTAGCCAAAACAGCAAATCGCTGGTTGGGGTATTTGAAAAAGTCAGAACAGTATCCGAATACACTTGATGATTTTTTAATGACATGTGAAGAAAAGGAGCAAACGAGACCAACACCATTGATCTTAAAATATGAACAAGGTGGATTCAATTGTCTGCATCAGGATCTATACGGGGATGTATTTTTTCCATTTCAAGTAGTCTTTATCCTGAATCAACGCGATCAAGATTATACGGGTGGGGAATTCCTCCTCGTAGAACAAATTCCTCGTGCCCAAAGCAGGGGACACGTCCTTACAGTTGAACAAGGTGGTGCAATTATTTTTCCGACAAACTATCGACTTGCCGAAGGGAAAAAAGGTTATTACAAAAATACACTCCGCCATGGTGTCAGTACGATTACTTCTGGGAAACGGTTTGGTTTAGGGATTATCTTCCATGATTCGAAATAACTTTAAAGTTTCATTATCTTGCTTTTTTATCTTCTGAAACTTACATTCAGTTTAATCCGAAATTATAATAGTAGTAGAGGTGGTCTAAATGAGAATTGAGTTCCAAGAGGATTCTAGTGATGAAATCTTGACAGATGAAAAGTGGCAGGCCATTATCAATAACGATAAATCGTACAATAATCAATTTTTCTATGCTGTTAAGACCACGGGGATTTTCTGTAAGCCGTCATGCCAATCACGCGTTCCCAAAAAAGAAAATGTACGTATTTTTCAAAGCGCAGACCAAGCACTGTTTGCGAACTATCGTCCATGCAAACGATGTAAACCTACCAATGAACGGTTACCTGACAGCGAATGGGTAGACCTCATCACACAATACATTGATAAGAAATACACCCAAAAACTGACACTAGAAATCTTGGCGGATATTAGCCATGGAAGCCCCTATCATTTGCAGCGGACTTTTAAAAAGATTATCGGTATTACGCCCGTTGAATATATTCAACAGATCAGAATAAATACGGCCAAAAATTATTTGCTTCAGTCGGATCGAGCGATTACGGACGTAGCGAAGACAGTTGGTATTTCTAATACGCCTTATTTTATTACTCTATTTAAAAAGATAACGGGACATACTCCTGCACAATATCGTCAATTACATGGAAAAATGAAATATCGGAGGGATTGAAAATTGAAAGCACATAATAAAACACCTGTATATTGGTCACTGCTGAATTATAATGATTGGAATCTATATATTGCCACGACAGAAAATGGGCTTTGTTACGTAGGCTCACAGAACAAGCCATATGAGGAATTGTCTGTTTGGGCAGAAAAACGTTTTCCAGGTAAAACTCTTGTGGAAGACAGAGAGAAGATAAACTGCTATGCAGACGAACTAAAAGAATATTTTGAGGGGAAACGGACGACTTTTACCGTTCCGATCGATTACCATGGGACCGAGTTCCAGCTTGCAGTCTGGAAGGCACTTTGTGAGATTCCATTTGGAGAGACAAAATCCTACTCTGAGATTGCAAACGATATAAATAAACCAGCTGCCGTTCGTGCGGTGGGTACAGCTATTGGGGCCAATCCAGTATTAATTACCGTGCCTTGTCATCGTGTCATAGGAAAGAACGGATCACTTACAGGTTACCGCGGCGGATTAGAGATGAAGACACAGCTCCTCGATTTGGAGCGGCACTGTTTAAAAGGGGGGGTGTGGGGATTATTTTAGATGAGGCTAAAAATTTTTAGTACTGTTTTCTATTAAAAGTAGCTTACTACTGTATTTCATTTCAACGTATAATGAGGATGGATACTATTAAGGAGGGATTTTTCGTGAAATACATAAACATCGCAAACACCGATTTAAAAGTTTCAAATATTATTATGGGCAATATGCGTTTAACACAGCTGTCATTGCTAGAAGCTGAAAAATTAATCCGTACGGCAATGGAAGAGGGGATAAATTTCTTTGATCACGCCGATATTTATGGGCGTGGGAAATGCGAGGAGATTTTTTCAGAAGCGATTCAAATGAATCCTAGTATCCGTGAAAATATGATTTTGCAAAGCAAATGCGGTATTCGCTCTCCAGAAGGTTATTTTGATTTTTCAAAAGACCATATTATTAAGTCAGTTAATGGGATATTGAAGCGATTGAAAACTGAATACCTTGATATTTTACTTCTTCATCGTCCCGATCCATTAATGGAACCTACTGAGGTGGCAGAGGCGTTTGATGAACTTCATAACAGTGGTAAGGTAAAGTATTTTGGTGTATCGAACCATAATCCAGCCCAGATTGAACTATTACAGAAATACATCCCGCATAAATTGGTGGTAAACCAACTGCAGTTTAGCATTGCACACACACCAATGATTGACTCAGGTATTTCTTTAAATATGAAAACTGACCAAGCTGTCAATCGTGATAGTAGCATTTTGGAATATTGCCGTTTGCATGATATTACGATGCAAGCATGGTCTCCCTACCAGCACGGTTTCTTTGAAGGATCCTTCTTAGGTGATTTAGAACGTTTTCCAAAGTTGAACGAGGTGGTTGACAGCATAGCCGAGAAATATGGCGTTACGAACACGGCAATTGCTACTGCCTGGATTACTCGTCATCCGGCAAACATTCAGGTGGTGCTTGGAACTACCAATATTGAACGGATGAAGGACGCATGTAAAGGTGCCGAGATCACCTTGACGAGAGAAGAATGGTATCAGATTTATAAAGCTGCCGGGAATATCGTTCCGTAACCAGGATAATTAAATAGGGTGTGGAGGACCTCCTTTAAAAACCGAGGATCATCCACCCCTTTTTATTATTGTTTATTTTCAATTTCCATCTTTTCACAGATCCTTCTTAAGACAGTCAAGACCTCTATTATCTTGAACAGGAAGAGGCTCTGGTCATCTACCAGCGTGACGATACCATTTTACATCTTTATACCGATATTTGTGAGGATAATATTGAGTTAAAGAGTATTTTAAATAAGATTGCTGATGAAAGTATCACCAAAATTGTCTTTCACTATCATCCTGATGAAAACAAGATTCCTCTCGAAATTCAGCCGTACAAATCTAATTTATTTGTTAAAAATATTACAGGCATTACACTGCCAGATCAGTTCAAACACCCGATAACCTCTCAGGCTTAATAAAATAATGAACCACGTTTGCATTTGAAAAGACCTGCCCTAACATGAAAAATGAAAAGGAGCAGGGCTTTTTTGTAAAAAACAAGGGTGGTGCTGACACTTCTGAAATAAATGAAACTTTCGCTAATTTTTGTCGTATAATTAATTGAAATCTTTTACATAAATGGATAGGGGTGTTTTGAATGGAAATCGAGACAAATTTGGACACAAAGAAACAGAGTCCGAAATTATTAGGAATGTTTACGAGTCCAAGTGAACAGTTTGAGAGGATCAAGCAAAATCCAAAAATCTGGGTGCCGTTAATCATTATTAGTATCCTCTATGCAATCGGAATGACGTTAATGGCGTTATCAATGGATGCGGAAGCCTTGATTGGTGAGGGGATACCAGAAGATCAAGCTGAAATAATTTTAGTAGTTACAAAGGTAACAATGATGGTAATGGGCATTTTTTCACCGATTATCGGTATTCTTATTAGCAGTGCTATTCAATTAGTCATTGCTAAGATTGCTAATTCACCTGTTTCCTTTAAACAATTATTCTCCATGAATACTTATATTATGATTATTGGGGCAGTCGGTCTTATTCTCAATATGGCGGTTAGTTATGCCATTGGCGGGAGTCCAGAAATATATACTACTAGTTTAGGAGGTTTGTTGAATCAAAAAACTATTGTCTATAATTCTATTGAAGTATTCAAACTATGGGGAGTTGTATTGACTGCCATAGGTCTTCATAAAACAGGAAGGTTTTCTAAAGGGCTGGCCTGGACGATTGCGATTGCCTTCTTCCTAATTTCGATTGGCTTTGGATTGTTAGGAACTCTAATTCAAGGAGCGCCGAAACTATAATGAAAAAGAAAACGTGGATTGCGCTAGGTATTATCAGCATAGTACTCGTCATGATTTCTTTCAGTGTATATCGTCAAGTTTTAGCAAAAGGACCTTCGGTTAAAACAACAGAAATCAAACAGGAGGAAATTTCTTCGTTATTGATGGTGCCGGGAACAGTACAACTTCAAGCGGAACAAATCGTCTATGCAACCCCTGACAAAGGGGAACTGAAGGAACTGCTTGTCAAAGAAGGACAGACTATTAAGAAGGGTACCGTCTTGGCAAAACTGCAAAATCCTCAGCTAGAATTAGAAATTGAGCAAAATAAAATAGCAATTGAATCGGCTAATTTGAAGATTAACCAAATGGATAAGAAAATGAAGGAACTAAAGGACAAAGAAAAGACTTTAGCTGAACAGATTGGAAAGGAAGAAGCAAAGAAACAAATTGCTCCGGAACAAGAACAGCTAGAAATGGAAAAGAAATTAGCCGATTTGGACTTGAAGCAAACCTCACTCCAAAAGAATATGATTAGCAAGCGCCAAGCTGAATTAGAAATTAAGAGTACGATAGATGGCGTGGTTTTATCTGCCAAAAAGCCCGACTCCTCTTCAGAAGCAGGAACTATGGCTGAACCCATTGTACATATAGGTAAGCTCGAAGGGATGACAGCATCGGGACTTTTATCAGAATACGATACATTAAAAGTTAATAGCGGGCAAAAGGTCATTATTAAATCAGATGCTGTGCAAGGGCAGGAATGGCAGGGAGAAATCATGAAGATTGCGATTCTCCCACAGCAGAGCCAAGCGGGAATACAAAACGGCAGTCAGGCTGTACAGTACCCTGTTACAGTAAAAATATCAGGCGATACGAAAGCCTTAAAACCAGGGTTCCAGGTCATTATGGAAATTGAAACAGATAAAAAATCTGCCACGGTTCTGCCAATTGATGCGGTCCATGATGATGGAGATAAGCCTTATGTTTTTATCGTAAAGAATGGAAAGGCTCAAAAGCAGAAGGTGAAAACGGGCATTACGTCTGGTGAGAGGATTGAAATCCTTGAGGGTATTGGAAAAGGAGACCAAGTCATCGTTAATGGGCCTGATAATCTTAAGAACGGGTTGGAAGTGACAGTCAAATGATCCAGCTAGATGCTATCACTAAGTCGTTTTTGCTTGGAAAAGAAAGTATACATGTATTGAACGGGATAAGTCTTCAGATTGAGCAAGGTGAATTTGTTGCCATCATGGGTCCTTCCGGTTCAGGAAAATCGACCTTGATGAATATCATCGGCTGTTTGGATAAACCAACTGAAGGAGAATATTATCTTGGCGGGGAAAATGTATCGCATTATAACGATAAGGAATTGGCTCGAGTTCGAAATCAATCCATCGGCTTTGTCTTCCAGCAATTTCATTTATTGCCTAGACTAACAGCACTAAAAAATGTCGAGCTTCCAATGATATACGCAGGAATTTCAAAAAAAGAGCGGCAGGCGCGTGCAGAAGAGGCATTAATGAAAGTAGGGCTGTCAGACCGGATGGACCACCTTCCTAATGCCCTATCTGGCGGACAAAAGCAGCGGGTGGCTATCGCAAGATCGATTGTTAATAAGCCTAAACTTATTTTAGCAGATGAGCCGACAGGGGCACTTGATTCGAAAACAAGCATGGATATTATGGAACAATTTCGGGAGCTTAATGGTGAAGGTGTTACGGTAATCGTTGTAACTCACGAGTCTGAAGTGGCGGAGTATGCAAACAGAACTATTATGGTTAGGGATGGAGTGATCCAATCTCCTGCAGCTATGGATAGGGGGCGGTTGACATGAGTTTTATGGAAAACCTTTCCATGTCATTGAGCTCGCTTAAAGCACATAAGATGCGCAGTATTTTGACGATGCTTGGGATCATTATCGGTGTCGGGGCGGTTATTATTGTGGTAGCGATTGGGCAGGGCGGCGAAGCAATGCTTAAATCACAAATTACCGGTCCGGGAAATACGATTGAAATGTTTTATCAGCCATCAGATGAAGAAGTGAGGTCGAACCCTAACGCCTTTCAGCAGGCCCCATTTAAGCAAGAGGATATCCGTGCTCTTGAACAAATACCGGAAATTAAGCGAGTTGTCGCCACAAGCACCAAAATATCTTCTGCTAGATTTCAAAAGGATACGGCAGATGTGTCGACAACAGGTATTAATCAGGCTTACTTACAATTAAATCAGTTGAAAGTAGCAAAGGGAAGAGGTTTTTCTTCAGCTGATTTTCTTGGAGGACGACGTGTCGGGCTGATAAGTAATAAATTACAGGAAAAATTATTTAAAGAGGAAAATCCAGTTGGAAAGGTTATTATGATTGCCAATCAGCCGATTGAAATTATCGGTGTCTTGGAGAAGCCGACGGGTCTTCTTGCATTTGGCTCCATGGAGGTGTTTCTGCCATTCCAAACTTGGAGAAACATTTACGGCAGCAGCGATTTTACCCAGGTGACACTTCAAGCTTCTTCTGCTGAGCAGTTGCAGACAGCTGGCAAAAAGGCTGCCAGGTTATTAAATAATCTGCATAATACAGAAAAATCCTATCAGGTTATTAACATGGAGGAAATTGCTCAAGGAGTTGGCCAGGTTACAAAAATTATGACGCTGATTATCGGGAGTATTGCTGGTATCTCCTTATTTGTTGGTGGGATTGGTGTCATGAATATTATGCTTGTTTCCGTGACCGAGAGAACAAGGGAAATTGGTATCCGTATGGCACTTGGTGCGACACGTGGCCAGGTCTTGACACAGTTCTTAATCGAATCGATGACCTTAACCTTAATCGGCGGTGTCCTTGGTATTGTTCTCGGCTGGGGAACGTCAACAATTGTCAGCTTTTTTGCAGGCTGGCCATCCTTAGTATCATGGCAAGTGGTTTTGAGCGGTGTTTTGTTTTCTATGGTCATTGGAGTATTGTTTGGACTTCTTCCAGCCAATAAGGCAGCAAAGCTTGATCCGATTGATTCGCTTCGATATGAATAAGTGGTAAAAATTTCATAAAGTTGGTTTTTTAGGTGAGGCATACTTAATAGGTGTCTCACCTTTTTTGGGTTAGGTTGCGTGCGGAAAATTTGGCAGAAAGGGAACAGCGTGATAAAATAATTAATGAAATATTCAGTTAATTAACCTTGGTTGTCCAAACGAAAATAATAGGTTAGAAGGAGACGAGTTGAGCATGGAAAGAGCGAGTGTAGCAAGTAAGGGTTATTTTGG
Organism: Neobacillus rhizosphaerae; assembly: GCF_937468385.1. Classification (GTDB taxonomy): domain Bacteria; phylum Bacillota; class Bacilli; order Bacillales; family Cytobacillaceae; genus Neobacillus; species Neobacillus rhizosphaerae. The sequence goes on along the minus strand of NZ_CALBWS010000002.1, from coordinate 34,343 downwards.
AGAGTTTGGTGGTAGTTTTATTCCTGAGGACTTGCAGGCAGTAATGAACGAGTTGGAGGAACAGTTTTTAAAGTTCAAAGACGACCAGGAGTTCATTGAAGAATTTAAATATTATTTAAAAGAATATATTGGAAGGGAAAATCCGTTAACTTTTGCTGGAAATATAACGAAGCAGCTTGGCGGAGCTAAAATTTACTTAAAACGGGAAGATTTAAACCATACAGGTGCACATAAAATTAATAATGCAATTGGCCAGATTTTATTAGCGAAAAGAATGGGTGTAAAGCGGATTATTGCGGAAACCGGTGCCGGTCAGCACGGTGTGGCAACGGCCACCGCATGTGCGATGTTTGGGATGGAATGTATTATTTATATGGGCAAGCTGGACATGGAGCGCCAGGCGCTGAATGTTTTTCGGATGGAATTATTAGGGGCAAAAGTTGTTCCTGTCACAAAGGGTCAGGGCCGTCTTAAGGATGCTGTTGATGAGGCCTTGGCTGACTTAGTGCAAAACTATAAAAATACCTTTTATTTACTAGGATCGGCGGTAGGGCCGCATCCATATCCAACGATGGTTAAGCATTTCCAAGCTATTATTAGTGAAGAATCCAAACGACAGGTACTTGAAAAAGAAGGAAAGCTACCAACTGCAGTAATCGCTTGTGCAGGTGGTGGTAGTAATGCCATCGGGGCATTTGCTCATTATTTAGATGAAGAAAATGTTCGCCTCATTGGGGTTGAACCGGCAGAGGCACCAACATTGACAGAAGGTGTTCCTGCTGTCATTCATGGTTTTAAATGTTTAACCTTACTAGATGAAAAGGGCGAACCTAAACCAACCTACTCCATAGCTGCCGGATTGGATTACCCAGGTGTAGGTCCTGAGCATAGTCACCTGAAAACCACAGGGAGAGCAGAGTATGTAACAGTAACTGGGCAGGAAGCGTTGCAGGCTTTTCAAGTACTAAGTAAGAAGGAAGGCATTATTCCAGCTTTAGAAAGTTCTCATGCCGTTGCATATGCTTTGAAATTAGCAAAAGAATTATCTGCTGATGATGTTTTGATTGTGAATCTATCAGGTCGCGGCGATAAAGATGTCGAGCAAGTTTTTCATATGTTAACGAAGTAGTAGAACGATGGTGTCAGGCACTAAAATCTATAATATGTAAACATATTCATAAACAAGGACGATTCGTTAAACGGGTCGTCCTTTTGCCAGTTTTATGATTAGCCCTTAACTAGAAATCGAACATTTTGGGAAATCGTCCAAACAAACTTGAAAATCAAGGAAAAGCGTGAGATGGTTGAGGAAAAGGAATGGATTAACAACTCCAAGTAGGTGTGGTAATTATGATTAAGAAGAAATTTCGCCATCTGCAGCGCTCCAGGGATATTGTATATGCCTTTACCCGTCAGGGATTTGGTTATGTCATGAAAGAATTGGGGCTTTTTGACCTTTTATCTGTACCAAAAAGGATATTTGTTGAGGGAAATAAGACAGGGAACAGCAGAACGACAGGTGAGCGACTTAGGCTGTTTTTGGAGGAGCTCGGCCCAACCTTTGTAAAAATTGGTCAGATTGCCAGTACAAGGCCTGACATCATTCCTGCTGACATCATACACGAGCTAGGAAAACTTCAGGATCAAGTTTCATTATTTCCCTTTGATGAAGTTAAAAGAATTATCGAAGAAGAACTTGCTGATTCACTGGAAAATACATTTGCTGAATTTCGTGAAACGCCAATCGCTGCTGCATCGATTGGTCAGGTGCACTACGCTGTTTTATTAACAGGTGAACAAGTTGCCGTGAAAATTCAACGTCCCAATATTAAAAATATAATTGAAACGGATTTAGAAATTCTTCAGGATCTAGCGAGGCTTGCGGAAGCCCGATTAGACTGGGCGAGGAGATATCAGGTCCGTGACGTTGTCGAAGAATTAGCGAGGTCTTTAAGGCTGGAATTAGATTATGAGACGGAGGGACGAAACTCTGAAAAGATTGCCAATCAGTTTAAAAATAACTCGAAGGTCTTAATTCCAAGAATTTATTGGGAATATACGACATCTAAGGTACTAACTATGGAGTATATTGAAGGTATTAAATTAAATGAGGAAGAAAAGCTTCATCAAGCAGGATATGACAGTAAAATCCTTGGCGAAACGGTTGTTAACGCTATCTTTCAGCAAATATTGATAGACGGCTTATTCCATGGGGATCCTCATCCTGGTAATATACTTGCATTGCCTGGGGAAGTGATTGCTTTCATGGATTTTGGGATTGTCGGCCGGTTAAGTGCAGAAATGAGAAATCATGTTGCTTCTTTTGTCATTGCAATGATGAATGAAAGTACGGATGAAGTAATCCGAGCGATTATCCGGATGGGATTGGTGCCTGACACCGTCAATCATGAACGGCTAAGAGTGGATGTCGATCACCTCAGGGAAAAATATAGTAATGTTCCATTTAGTGATATGAGTATTGGTAAGGCTGTTAATGATTTGTTTTCAGTTGCTTTTCGGCACCAGATTCAGCTTCCAACGGATTTAACCATCTTAGGAAAAACACTTCTGACGATTGAGGGTGTGGTAGAGAACCTTGACCCAGATTTAAGTATTATCAAAATTGCTGAACCCTTTGGCAGGCAATTGGTTAAAGAGCGCCTTCACCCAAAAAATGTGGCAGAAAAGGTATGGGGTCAAGTTAATGAATATAGTGAAATTCTAAATGAGTTACCGAAAACAGTAAAAGAAATTACCGCGATTATGAAAAAAGGAAGGATGAAAATTGAACTTACTACTTCGGAAATCGATTTGTTGGAAAAAAAATTAAATAGAATCAGTAACCGGTTATCTTTTAGTATTGTCTTACTTTCCTTCAGCATTATTTTAGTAGGGATCATCATTGGTGCTTCCTTATCCGGTCAAACGTCAGTGCTGTTATCAAAAATTCCAGCCGTTGAAATTGGTTTTAGTATTGCAACTGCAATGTTTCTCTGGCTCTTATTAGCCATCTTTAAATCAGGAAGATTTTGAAAAAACTGAAGGTGTTTGATACCAAGTAATATCCCCCTGTAGCAATTTGAAGCTTTGCTACCTTGGGGGCTTTTTTTTTATAAGTGCTATCAAGTATTTTTTCTTTAAGGTAGGAATATATTTAATCGTGCAGAGGAGAGGTAAATTAAATAAAAGGGGAGCAATATGTATAGGACTAGGACAAGGGTAGGTTCCTACATTGACAATAATAGATCTGTAAGTATGTCTTTATATAAAAGAGGATTTTTCATTTTTTGTGGAGCATCCCTTGTTGCAATATCATTACAATTATTTTTAATGAAAAATTTTGTAATAGACGGGGGCATTATCGGGATAAGCATTATTCTTTCTCATATTACTCGTCAGGAAGTAGGCTTGTTTTTATTACTACTGAATACCCCTTTTTTCATCATCGCCTATTCATACTTAGGAACAAGGTTTCTATTGCTTAGCCTTTTTGCCATTCTCATCTTATCATGGGAAACCTATTTACTTGAGCCGTTTCCTGTTTTAACTAATAATCCTTTATTAGTCATTCTCCTCGGTGGTATCATTTTAGGATTGGGGGTTGGAATTACCATTCGGTTTGGGGGATGCTTAGATGGGACCGAGGTTTTAGCCATCTTGTTTAGTAAACGGTCACCATTCTCCATTGGACAATATGTTCTATTATTTAATATCTTTATTTTTGGGTGCTCCATTTTCATTTTTGGTTTAAATGAGGCCATCTACTCCTTAGCAACTTTTTTCGTAGCCTATAAAACGATTGATTTCTCCATTAAAGTCCACTAAATATTGCCTCCAAAGAACCTAAGTTAACACGGTTATACAAGGTTCTTTTTTATTTTACAAAAATTGAGTTTTGACTTTGTTTGTCAAAAAAACTTCATAATATTCTGTTAAGTTTTTGTGAACATCCGAGTGCATCCTGACATAATTCGACCTCTTTCTAGGTTGAGCTATTTAAGAGATGAATAAATGGAGCGAACCTTACTTTTCTATTAAAAAATCACTGTTTTTTTGAGGAAAGGTGTCGATATTAGCACGTTTACAAAATTTCTATCCCTTACAATAATTTAAATTGTATTAAAGTATGAGGAGGGATGGGTTTATGGTTTATCAGCAAAAGCCGTGGTTAAAATGGTATGATCCAAGGGTTGAGGAATATGTAAGTGTGGAACACCGGTCACTTTATAATTTTTTAGAGAGTGCAGTGAATCGTTTTACCGACAAACCTGCATTCACATTTTTTGGCAGGGTCTGGAGCTACACAAATACAAAAGTGAATACAGATCAACTGGCTTCTGCATTACATAACGCTGGATTTCTTAAAGGTGACCGGTTGGCAATTATGCTTCCAAATACTCCGCATTATATTTTCACCCTATTCGCTGCTTTTCGTTTAGGAGGAATTGCTGTTCAAGTGAATCCAATGTATGTAGAAAAAGAAATCGAACACGTTTTACAGGATTCTGGTGCAGAATATATGGTCGTTCTTGACACTCTCTATCCAAAAGTTAAAAAGGTACAGCCATATACATCGTTAAAAAAGGTCATAGTGGTTAGTTTAGGAAGGGAAAGAATTAATCTGGCTGAAGATGATCAATATTTTGATGAATTTTTGCAGCAAGTGGTAAATATGCCTGAGGTCGAGATCAATCCCTATGAAGATGTGGCAGTCCTCCAATATACCGGGGGAACGACTGGTGCACCTAAAGGGGTTATGCTTACCCATAACAATCTATTAGCAAATTTCAATCAAATATGTAATTTTCTTTTTAATACACGTACTTATATTCCAGAATCCTTTAAAATGATTACTGTATTGCCAATGTTTCATGTTTACGGGCTCTCGAGTGTGGCTCTTTGTGGACTTAGGGAAGGGGCAAACCAGATCGTTTTACCGAGGTTTGATGTAAAGGAAGTAATGGAACTTGTTAAGCGTGAAAAGCCGTTCCTAATGGCGGCAGTTCCAACAATGTATTTCGCGTTGAATAGCCAGCCAGGGTTAGAAGAATGCGGATTTGATGATGTGTATTACGTCGGAAGCGGTGGTGCACCATTACCTGTAGAACAGGTGAAAACATTTGAAAAAATTACGGGAGCAACGCTATTTGATGGTTATGGCCTATCAGAGGCGGCTCCAACCATAGCGTTCAACCCTCCGTTCGTTCCAAGGAGATATGGAAGTATTGGAATTCCTGTTCAAAGTACAGTCGTAAGAATTGTCCGCCAAACGGAGGATGGATTTGAGGATGTTCCTGTTGGCGAAGCAGGAGAGTTACTTGTTAAAGGTCCTCAGGTGATGAAAGGATATTGGAACCGTCCGAAAGACACAGAAGAGGTTTTGAAGGATGGCTGGTTGTTAACGGGTGATATTGCAAAAATGGATGAAGACGGCTATTTTTATATCCTTGATCGTAAAAAGGATATGATTATTGCGAGTGGGTATAATGTTTATCCACGTGAAATAGAGGAAGTTCTCTATCAACTTGAAGGGGTCGAAGAGGCACTTGTTATTGGTGTACCTGATGAGTACCGCGGCGAAACTGTTAAGGCATTTATTAAGCTGAAGGAGGGATATTCCCTTTCAGTTGATGAAATTATTCAATTTGCCAACAATAACCTTTCACCCTATAAGGCTCCAAAAGTGGTTGAAATTCTTGCTGATCTGCCTAAATCTTCTGTTGGAAAATTACTTAGAAGAGTATTGCGCGATGAAGAGTTAGCGAAGGTAAAAGCTTAATAGAGAATGAATTCAATAGACCTACTTTTGATAATGAAAAATGCCCAATCAATTTTTATGACTGGGCATTTTCTGTGGAAAAGGGGCGGAGCACCGCAAAAATGAATCACTTTAACCAGTTAAAGTGAAATACCCATTTCACTAGACGAAAGATGTGAAGTCTAGTTCTGCTCTCACCGCCTTTATTAGGGACTACGACTTGTTCTCTAAATTTATTTCCATTGTAGGGTTGGGAGTTGAGGCTCATGATAGTTTTTTTTGAAATTATTGGTTTTTTAAAAAATGTAGTATACTACTATTCACGAAATCATTTGCTTCTGTAACATAGATGTGGCCGGCACCTTGAATGGTCAAAAATTCAGCGTTCGGTATTTTCTCTGCTAAAGTCACCCCATTTTCATAAGGTACAAGTTTATCTTCATCACCATGAATGACTAGGGTCGGGACTTTTATCTGGTCAATTTCATTATAGGTATCATGTGCGAGGCAGGCTTGTAGCTGGAGCATGTATGCGTATTGCTGAACAGGTAGCTCAATTCGTTTTTGGATATCTTCTGCAACTAATTCACGATGATTTTCAATAAAAGATTGACTGTAAAGGATGGGAGCAGTGACCCAAGCCATTTCTTCCGGCGATGCGGTGGAAGATGCTCTTGAGAGCATGAGTAACGAGACATCTGCCCCAGGTTGTACATGATTGGCTCCGCCGGAGGTTGTACAACCGAGGACAAGGGAACGGACTCTTTCAGGGTAGGTAAGAGCCAGCCTTTGGGCAATCATGCCGCCCATAGAAATACCATATATATGGGCTGATTCAACTCCAGCTGCATCCAGGATAGCCCGTGTATCCTCCGCCATGAGCTCGATGGAATACGGGGTGTTGGGTTTGCCGCTATGACCTACTCCACGGTTATCAAAAATAATTACTTTGTAGTGTTCACGAAGGGCAGGGAGAGTTCTGAACCATGACTTTGAATGGAGTGACAATCCCATAATTAATAGTAAGGGATCACCTTCACCGTGAACTTCATAATAAAGATCAATTCCATTAGCATTGGTTATCGGCATATTTTACATCTCCTCATTGACTTGTTAACGGTAAATAATATGATATATTGTCCCGGTTAAGAACAAAGGAGGGGATGGAATGGAACTAATTCCCCCTAGCCTACATTTGTATGTTTTCTCAAAAAGTTGCGAAGGACTCTGTTAAACGCTTCTTTTGCTTCTAACTTGGTAATATGGCCAGAATTTCTGAAAATGACAAACTCCGAGTGTCGAATGCTTTTATGCATTAATAATTGTATCCAAACAGGGATAACTGAATCATATTGACCGCCAATGATTAATGTAGGAACTTTTATTTTAGGCAATAATTTTAGATTATTTACTTGAAGACATGCTTTTACTGATTTTAGAAAGATATCGTGATTAGGCTTGTAAAAATTAAGGAATTCCTCAGAAGTTTTTTTATTCCAAGAATTTAAGGATATGCGGGCAGCGGTGTGTTTTGAAATACGTGGATGATTGGATAGTGAACGTGCTTTTCGATAGGTTAATAAAAGATTAGCCAAATGTTTAGGAACAAAATGAAAAGTACTTACGAGCATTAAGGAACGGCACATTTTTGGAGCTTGACGATAGATTTCTTGAGCTACCATCCCACCCATAGATAAACCACAAATGTGAGCGCTCTCAATATTGAGATTCTTTAATAAATTAATAACATCATGGGCGAAGTTTGGTATGGTTATCTTCTCATTGGTAATATGCTCACCATGTCCCCGTAAATCGGGAATAATCAAATCATACTGATCTGCAAATTCAAATTGGTTGTTCCATCCCTCTTTCACTTCTCCAAGCCCATGAATAAAAACTAAGGGTTCACCAGAACCAAAACGTAAAAAAGGAATTCCAGAGTACCGAGTAGATTCTTTTCCCAAATTTGATCCCTCCTATTGCTATATATAATAAATGGGATTGCCACTATTTGTAAAGTGTGAATATTTACAAAATTCAAAACAATAAAGTAGTCCCAATTTCTCCTAAGTGTCCACCCTAGAAACACAAATGTGTTTTCGTGGTGCCTGACACCCTATTAATAAGAGGAAAAGTCTTATAGGAAAATACCTTTTTTGGATGGGGCTATGATGAGAAGAGGATAGATTTGACATTGTCGCTGTTAAGGTTTTGTTTGGATTAATAAATATTCCGACAAAGTTCGCTATTTTCCTTCGGTTTTAATAATAGTAATACGAAATAATTGTTTTTAAATAGGGGATTAAAAAGGAAATGAAATTTTCAATTCCATAAAAATTAAGGAAAATTGTGGAATTGTGTCGAGAATGAAATGTTTACAAAACCATACTTTACTACAATAATCATAATTATATTAGTATTCTAATGAACAATCTAGATGACCGCTTCTTAGATATGCTTCCAAATTCCCCACATTACATTTTCACCATATTCGCGACTGTTCGTTTTGGTGGAACTGCTTTTTAGATTAATCCAATGTTTGTATAAAAGAGTAAAAAGTATCTTTTCAAGGATACAATCTCCAAATATTTGATGGTTCTTCCTATCTATATTCAAGACTAAAAACGATACAGACGAATACTTCATTAATGAAGATAATCGTTGTCAGCTATGGCGGCGAGCAGATGGATTTTGCAGAAGTTGATCATTATTTTGATGATTTCTTCGATAAACTTAGAAGATTATTAAGAGATCAAGAAAAATTAAGAATAAAAGCATTGTAGATAATAAGGAGGGATTAAGGATGAAGATTCAAGAATTGTTTAGCTTGAAAGGGAAAACGGCCATTGTAACTGGTGGTGGAAGAGGTTTAGGGCAGCAAATTGCTGTAGCTTATGCGGAAGCAGGAGCTAATATAGTGGTTTGCTCAAGAAATTTAGATGCTTGTCAGCAATTTAGTGATGCCCTTAAGGCACATGGTGTGAGATCAATTGCTTTTAAATGTGATGTTTCTAATCCGGACGACATTCAGCATGTTGTCGACGATACCGTTAAGGAGTTTGGTAGCATCGACATTCTTGTCAATAATAGCGGTACAAGCTGGGGGGCACCTGCATTAGAGATGCCTGTTGATAAATGGGATAAAGTGATGGATATCAATCTGAAGGCAGTGTTCTTATTTTCTCAAGCGGTTGGGAAAATTATGGTCGAACAACGGTCAGGAAAAATCATTAATATTGCCTCTATCGCTGGTATGGGTGGTCAGGATCCGTTCATTATGGATGCAATTGGCTATGCTGTAAGTAAGGGGGCTGTTATAACGCTGACAAAGGACCTAGCTGTAAAACTAGCTCCACATAATGTCCATGTGAATGCAATTGCCCCAGGATTTTTCCCAACAAAAATGGCGAAAGCGATTTTGGACTATTCCGGTGAAAAAATTCTTGAGCGAACACCGGCGGGACGTTTCGGTTCGGACAACGATATGAAAGGACCGGCGCTATTTTTAGCCTCAGCTGCATCTGATTATGTATTTGGTCATGTCTTGGTGGTTGATGGAGGAACGACTGCTGCAATTCAGTAATAATAAAAAAAAATTTCAATTGCTATTTTTGAAACTTTTCTGAATTTCATGGTAATTAGCTTGAAGGCTTCCATTTATTGTGTTTAGATGAACGTACCAACCAGTCAGTTAAGAGGAGTAAAAATGGAATCCAATCGTGAGGACCCAGTTACTTACTACAAAGAATTAGAAGCGGAAATCAATAAAAGAATTCATGCCTCTACCAACTGTCGAAGCTTTACGTTGGCTTTTGGGCAGGCACTAGAGGCTCATTTGAAACGGGCAAGGATTCACAAAAGGTTAACAACTAGGTGGTTAAATCGGTTAGAACTTCCGAATAAGGATGAAATAGCTGCAATTGCTGTAAGAATGGTAGATTATCAGGAAAAACTAGATCTTTTAGATGAGACAATCTATACCATTAATCAAAGGCAGCGAAAAAATCAGTCGCAGTTAAGATTACTGAGGAAATCAACGAAGATATTGTTAGCTGTTTTGGAAAATGAAATAAGAGAAATACAAGATGATAAATTAAAAACATTAGAAAAGGAGTTAACGGAATTAAAGCAATTATTTCATACAGAGTTCAATTGGGACGAAATGAACAACGACTGAAGAAAAAAAGGTAGAGAGAAATATGTTGATAGTGTCAAGAAAACGACTAATGAACTATACGATAATCAAAAAGTATTTATCGATTTATTTACAAAGCAAATGAAAACAGTGATGCTCCCATTTCAAAGATATATGAAAGAAGTTACTAAAGTAGTAAAACAATAATGAGGTGAAGATAGATGTCAGATAAAATATCTTTTGATCCATATGAATCTCTTCATAAGCTCAGTCTATTGTGGGAAAAACAATTAAATGAATTCATCTATCTATGGACGAATAATAAGGAATTTGTCAAAATGACCAATTTAGGAACGGAAATTCATTCCCGCTACCTTGAAACCTTTAAAAAGAATCAAGAGGCCCTTGCTAGTGTTTTAAATTTGCCAACGAAGAGTGACGTGACCAATGTGGCAAACCTAACCATTCAAGCGGAAGAAAAAATGGAAGCGCTTGAAGAGCAAATGTGGGAACTCCAAGATTCTGTGAAGTCACAAAGTAGGGATATTGAAAGTGTTATAGAAGTGTCAAAAGAAATTATTAAACTAACAAAGCAATTAAAAAATGAGTTAGTGCAAACGAAGAAAGAACTAGCTAATTCAAAGGACTTACATGCGGAGCTTCAAGAAATGAAATTTGAATTGTTAAAGCTTAATAATTTTAAGGAAGAATTTGAAACGTTAAGAGGTTTGATTGAAAGAGGCAATAGAGCAGAAATTGAATTGGCCGGAGCGGGTTCGTCAAAATAAAGAAGGGGAGGAGGGTACTACATGGCGACAGAAACACCATTAAAGGGGTTCATTCCGGAATTGGATTATGAAAAAGAAATGAACCGCTGGTCTCATGTGTTTAAGTTTTTAAGTGAACCTGAACCAGAGGTTGGCCATACTCCTAGAAATGAAGTATGGCGGAAAAATAAATCAGTATTATGGCATTACCCTGCCAAGCAGAAAAAGTACGAGATTCCCTTGTTTTTCGTCTACTCCCTTTTTAATAAACCCTATATTTTAGATATTGCTCCTAAGGTGAGTGTCATTGAGGGATTAACCAACAGTGGCTATGAAGTGTATTTATTAGATTGGGGTTCACCGGGCTATGAAGACAAAAAGATTGGTCTTGACACTTATATTGATAAATATTTAAGGACCGCCGTTAAACGGGCAATTCGCCATTCTGAAGCGGATGAAATTACACTTGTTGGCTATTGTTTAGGTGGGACGATTGCCTCTATCTATGCTTCAATAGCGGAAGAACCAATCAAAAATTTGATTGTTGCTACTGTTCCAATAGATTTCAAACCATTTGTAGGACCGGATAAATGGGCAGAGGGTATGCGAAATGGTGATATGAATATTGACCACTTTATTGATGTATATGGGGTTGTCCCACCTCAAGTAGTGGATGGAATGTTCAGGGCAATTGGGGCACCGATATATTTTACTAACTATACAATGCTATTAAGCCGGGCACATGACCAGCGGTATGTCAATAAGTGGCGTAGGATGAATAGATGGACACTTGATCAAGTTCCTTTTGCCGGCGAGGCATACAGACAATTAGCTAATAATCTCTTTAAAGAGAATAAGCTGGTAAAAGGGGAATTAATGATTGGCAATAAAAAGGCAGATTTGAAAAATATTAAGGCAAACCTATTCGTGGTTTCAGGGTCTAGAGATAATTTAATTTTAGAGGAGCAAAGTAAACCGATTATGGATTTAGTTTCAAGTGAGGATAAAACTTACTTCGTAGTAGAAACGGGGCATGTTGGATTAGCCCTATCTGGTTTGTTCGCGAAGATTGTAGACCAATGGGTTTCAACTAGGTCAAATCAGCTTTAATATTATATTGTAATAAAGATTATTTCGGTATCATGAGAGGAAGGAATTTCCTTCCTCTCTAACTTGCCGTTTTATGTTTCTTTAAAAAGGTACGAAGTACCTTGTTAAAGGCATCTTTTGCCTCTAGCTTCGCGATGTGACCTGTATTCCTGAAGATGACAAACTCGGAGTGGCGAATTTGTTTATGCATCAATAATTGAACCCATACCGGGATGACCGAATCGTATTGTCCACCAACTATTAAAGTTGGGATATTAATAGAAGAAAGTAACCGTAAATTATTGACCTCGAGACATGCTTCCATTGATTTAAAATAATGTTCACGATTAGGCTTGTAAAATTGGTAAAAGCTTTCGAAATTTTCCTTTGACCAAGAATAGAGGCAAACCTTGGCTGCTGATTCCCTCAGAACTTCCGGATATTTATTTTCTGAATGGGCTTGCCGGTATTGTAAAAATAATTTTCCTAGCCGTTTTGGAGCATAATGGAAGGTGCTGACGAGCATCAGTGAGCGACACATTTCAGGAGCCTGACGATAGATTTCCTGGGCTACCATTCCCCCCATTGATAAACCGCAAATGTGTGCGCTTTCAATTTCTAACCCTTTTAAAAGACTAATAACATCGTGAGCGAAGTTTTTTATCGAAATCTCTCCCGGTGATTGATATTCACCATGTCCACGTAAATCGGGAATAATCAAATCAAATTGATCGGCAAATTCAAACTGGTTGGACCAACCTTCCTTAACTTCGCCAAGACCATGAATAAAGACTAACGGCTCACCGGAACCAAGTCGTAAAAAAGGAATTTCGAAGCAACTTTTGAATATTTCACTCAAAGCAAATTCCCCCTAGCTGTTTTTAATAACCTATGTTTCCATCATTAGTAAAGTTTATACATTTATAAAAATCCTGATTATTTTATTATATAATCACGCTTGACAAAATATTACATATAAGTGTAAATTACATATATAGACTAGCAATAAGAAGACCTACATACATCAGTTAAAACGTGATTCTAATACAGAAGAAAATATGATCGAGGAGGAATAAAGAAATGAGTACGTCGACTAACAAAAATGGCCAAGCAGAGACTCATGAAGAAGCTGTTGAAACCAATCGTGTAGTTGATACCCTTTGGAATCAATATGAACAATCATTGGATCGAGCTAGAAAGTATCGTGAAAGCAGGGAAGAGGGATACCTTAACACAATTAAAGATGTGATAAGGTTCAATCAGGAATTCAGAGGTTCACTTGCAAATCTTTTTCAGGCATCTAAAGAAACAAACAACGAAATAATGAAAGGTGTTTCTAGTGCACTTTTTAAAAAAGCTGAAGATAAACAAATGATTCGTCCTGAGTTGACAGAACAATTCGATGAATTATCCAGTCGATTTAAACAGCTGGCAGCTACTCCTATTGCAGCTGGCCTTGACCTAATTGTCCGCTTGGAGGATAAACTTGAAGAAAGCAGTGAAAACTATGTGAATTTTGCAAGACAACGTCGTCAAGGCATTCAGAAGGTTACGGACGGGTATGTTCAAGTTGCTAGAAACAACCATAACAAACTAGTTCACCGCTTTGAAGAAAGCTTGAAAGTATTAGTCGACGCTAAATAAAATGGAAGTAAACTCCACTGTTTAAAAGGGACAGTGGAGTTTTTTATTGGTGTCAAGTATCAGCCGATCTTTTTAACATGACACTTATCATGGTTGGAACATGACAGCTATGACTTACAGCGTATAATTGCATTCCCTATACTTTGAGATAACACAAAGTTTAGGGAATGCAATTTAAAAAAATGTCTGAAGAAAAACAAAAGAATTTTCTTAAGCAGGTCGCACCTTATGAAAAGTAGTACAAAGGACAGTGTATGGCAGTTGATCAATTGTTGCCACTATTCTTTTTCAAAAATTGTATGGCGAATAAAATTCTAAAATGTTTGTTGGGTTTAAAGATGTTAGGATTTCCGCTAAAATAGAAAGTATATTAGAGAAAAATGAAGGATCGTTAGGGTAAAATAGAGGGATAAAGTATTCCAAGTAAAAATGAGGTTTCGTTCATGATAAAAAGGTATTTAACATTCAGAAAAAATAATGGGATTGCTCCTTATATTTGGACGATTCTTTGTATATTACCGTTTTACTTTATTTTTCAATCTCCCTCAACTATTGAAATTGTCGTTGGAATTTTACTTACACTGTTCTTCTTTATTTTGTATCGATTTGCCTTTATTTCAAAGGGATGGCTAGTTTATCTTTGGACATTAATTCTCATTGCTATTTCCATTACGGCAACCAGCCTTTTCAGTTATGTTTATTTTGCCTATTTTCTTGCTTATTTTATCGGCAATATTAAGGATCGTGTAGCCTTTCTTACCTTGTATTTTATTCATTTAATCAGTACTTCAGCGTCGATTAATTATAGTTTTGTGATGCAGGAACCGTTATTTTTAAAACAAATTCCGTTTGTCATCATCACTTGGATAAGTATCATTCTCCTCCCATTTAGTATTCATAATCGCAATGAACGAGGGCAGCTCGAAGAAAAACTAGAGGATGCTAACAAACGGATCGCTGAGTTTATTAAATTGGAGGAACGGCACCGGATTGCGAGGGACCTTCATGACACATTGGGGCAAAAGCTTTCTCTGATTGGCTTAAAGTCGGATTTGGCAAGGAAGTTAATTACAAAAGACCCTGAGCAGGCACGTGTTGAATTGAAGGATGTTCAGCAAACAGCACGAACCGCGTTAAGCGAAGTAAGAAAAATGGTTTCTTCGATGCGTGGCATTCGCTTAAAGGATGAAATTCATCGGGTTAAACAAATGATTCAAGCCGCTCAAATCAAGTTTGTAAGCGAAGGGGAATTTACGCTTTCAAATGTTTCGCTGTTAACAGAGAATATCTTAAGCATGTGTTTGAAAGAGGCCGTTAACAATGTAGTTAAACATAGTGAAGCAACCTCTTGTTTCATTTCTATTGAACAATCGTGGAAGGAAACGAAATTGATGATTCGAGATGATGGTGTCTTTAAGGGTGAAAATAATATATTAGCTGAAGGTCATGGTCTAATTGGAATGAAAGAAAGACTGGAATTTATTAATGGTAGTCTTGAGCTCTCAACAAAGGATGGAACAACATTATTTATTAAAGTACCGAATGATGTCAAGCCGCGGTTGGAAAAGGAGGATTGAAAATGATAAAAATTGTTATCGCTGAAGATCAGCAAATGCTATTGGGAGCATTTGGATCCCTTCTGAATTTGGAAGATGATATGGAGGTAGTCGGAAAGGCGTCCAACGGAGGTGAAGCTGTTGACCTTGTGAAAAGCTTCAAGCCGGATATCTGTATCATGGATATTGAAATGCCGGGGAAGAGTGGACTCGAGGCAGCGGAAGAACTTAAAGGTCTTGGTTGTAAAGTAATTATTTTAACAACTTTTGCCCGGACCGGTTATTTTCAGCGGGCCTTAAAGGCCGGTGTCAGCGGTTATTTACTGAAGGATAGTCCAAGTGAAGAACTGGCCAGCTCCATCCGCAGCGTGATGGCGGGTAGGCGTATTTATGCTCCAGAATTGATGGATGATGTTTACGGTGAAGAAAATCCTTTGACAGACCGGGAAAAAGAAGTGTTAGAGCTCGTCGCAGACGGCAAGAATACGAAAGAAATTGCTGAAGAACTTAGCATCAAAACTGGAACCGTCCGCAACTACATTTCAATCATCTTAGATAAACTCGAAGTCAAAAACCGCATCGAAGCCATTACCCAATCGAAAGAAAAGGGATGGTTTAAATAAGGTTTGAATGAACGGTGTCTGGCACCGTTATTCAAATCTTTTTTATTTTGAAGGACAAAAAAGTTGTTTTTTCAAGTTTTATAAAATATGATTTTTTGTAGTAAAAAAACGCTGGAACATTTTTAAAGTAATTGAGTTTTTCTTATGAAGAAAGGAATTGATTCAGTTAATGGGAGAACCTTTAAATAACACGATAGACAGCGGCGAGGGAATTTCTCGGTCAAAACGGTTATGGATGGCAGCTGTATTGGGTAGTTTAGCAGCGTTCGGTCCATTATCCATTGACATGTACTTGCCTGCACTTCCAAATATAGCACAAGACTTTCATACCAATCCTTCACTCGTACAGCTTAGTTTAACCTTTTTCTTATTGGGTCTTTCATCAGGACAGTTATTGGCTGGACCGCTAAGTGATGTACGGGGACGCCGGCTGCCACTTCTGATTGGATTGATGACCTATTTTGTAGTTTCGCTATTGTGCGTATTTAGCCCTTCCATTTGGGCTTTAATTGTATTACGGTTTATCCAAGGACTGGCTGGATCCGCAGGTATTGTTATTTCTAGAGCCATCGTCCGCGATTTATATTCCGGACCAGAATTAACAAAGTTTTTTGCTCTGCTCGCTCTAGTCAATGGTGTCGCGCCCATATTAGCACCAGTCATGGGAGCGCAGCTGTTGAAGATAGTACCTTGGCAAGGTGTTTTTATTGTCTTAAGTTTAATAGGTTTATTGATGTTCTTTGTCGTATTTTTCGGGTTACCAGAAACACTTCGTGATGACAGGCGTTCAGCGGGCGGAATAAAAAATACAATTATGACCTTTAAAAACTTAATTTTTGACCGTAGTTTCATTGGATATGCATTGGTACAAGGACTTGTTTTTGCCGGAATGTTTGCCTATATTTCAGGCTCACCTTTTGTTGTGCAAAATATTTATGGTGCTTCAGCGCAGATGTTCAGTCTTATTTTTGCGATAAACGGAGTCGGAATCATGATTGCCAGTCAAACGACGGGAAGATTGGCTGGGCGAATACAAGAGTCAAAACTTTTTGTTTTTGGCTTATGTATGTCATTTTTCGGAGGAATAGTATTGCTTGTACTTCTGCTATTGCATGCAAACTTATTTTTCATATTGCTACCGCTTTTTTTTGTGGTTTCAAGTGTTGGTGTCGTCAGTACAGCAGGATTTTCGCTTGCTATGCAAAAACAAGGGAAGTCTGCTGGCAGTGCATCCGCTTTGTTAGGAGTATTGTCGCTTGCAATGGGAGCGATTGTGGCTCCACTTGTGGGAATAGGTGGAGAGCATACAGCTATACCGATGGGAATTGTCATCGTATGTGTTGGGACTGGTGCAGTTTTTTCCTACTTTTTTCTTGTATATCGAAGCAACTCAAAAACAAAGGATACTTCCTCTTCCTTATCCGGTTAATAACTTACATGTTCCTTTTCAAACGGCCGGCGAACCCTTATTGATCGGCCGCTGTTTGAAAACCTCCTGAAAAGTTTTTTATATATTCGTATACCTCGTGTGGGCGTTCTTCAGGGAGGGCATGGCCTGTTTCTTTTAAAACAATTAATTCGGAGTTAACTAAATCTTTGTTTAGTTTCTCTCCGACTTTCAGGGGCATCGATTTATCATGATCACCCCAAATTAATAAACAAGGTGTTTTAATCTGGTTAAGGATATGGGCAGGAAGATCACCCTCGCGGTGACGAATCATTCTTGTTAGCGCCACGAAAATTTCATCCTGTAAAAAGGGCTGTAGGTATCCGTTAATCATTTCATCATTAATAATGGAGTGGTTATAGAGTGCGTCTTGGAGATTCTTCTTTACTCCTGTCCGAGCAAACCAATATTTCACAAATAGGTGGAAATAGGGAACGTAGCTGGTAAGGATTAATGGTAATTTTGAACGTTTAAGATACGATGAGCTACAAAGCAGGATAGCATTATCAGCGAGCTCTGGCATCATATGAAGAATATTTAAGACAATTTGCCCGCCCATTGAATGACCGATAAAGGTCATTTTTTTTAACCCAAAGGATTCAGTTAGTTTGATGACTGTTTGGGCTAAATTCTTATAGGAATAAACATAGCGGTTGCATTTTGCGCTTTTTCCAAATGGGGGTAAATCAAGTGATAAAACTTGGTACTCCTTTTTCAATAAGGAAATTAGATGGCGATATGTGAAGGTGGAAGAAAGAAAACCATGCAATAAAACAAACGTCCTGTCCGAGGTTTGATTAGGATAAAATTCATAATAAACGTTAATGTTATTTACCAGCAGAAAACCAGTGGATTCAGTTTGTTCCATCAGATACTTCCTCCTGTTTTTAATAAAAATAGTTGAAGTTAATATTCCCTACATTTCAATCCTTACACGAAAAATATTGTCAAAAACCCCAAAAGGGAAAAATAGCAAAAAGAACTGTCCTCCACAGAAGGACAAATGTGTTTTCGTGGTGCCTGACACCACGTAATACAAACACCATGTAAAATTCCCAAAATTTTTTTGATTTTCCAAAATAAAATATTTGAATTTTTAGAAAACTACTTGTATAATGGAAAAAAGCTTAAGGAGTTGATTTCCATGGAAAAGAAATTACTAAATTCACCACAACATTCGGATGAGAACGCAGATTCTGTTGTTGCAGAGATGATTCTAAACAAAGCGCTGCTAGAATTTAAGATGGAGAAAATCCGTAAGGAAATCGACCAAACATTACAAGATGGGAACAAGGAATTATTCCTTAAACTAACAGAGGAATTAAAGAAAATCTCCTAAATTATTTACTAACGTATCTTTACTAAAAAAGAGGCCCTATCCATTTTATTTAAAATGGATGGGCTTCTTTCTGTTTTCATGAACAGTGAACCTTATTGTAATTTAGTGTAACAACTGGAGTACAATGATGTTTGAAAAACTTGGTCAATTCTCTTTTATTCAAAAAATAGATTGGAAGTCATTGAAATAATAGATAAATTGAATTTATTATAGACTTTGATTTTTATATAATTTAGGCAGTCTGTATTGTCTGTCTATGCAAATCCACAAAAATTTCCACGGTAATGCTAAAGTGCTTCCGAAGGATGGAGCACCAGTATTTTTAACTTACTCAATAGAAAAATAATAAGGGGATGAAAATGAAAAACATTTTTCGCACCTTCGTTCAATTAGTCGCTTCGATATATATATTCTTTTTAATTGGATTGGCGGTTGCCATACTGTTAATTCAAAATTCTTGGATTGACATGCGTTTTGAAAGTGAATACATGGTTACCATTTCGCTTCTAACCGGCTTATGGTTTTACTTTTTAACAACGTTTTTGAATGCGAGAAAATTTGCTATTTGGGAATCTGCACGAATCTCAGCAGCAGTTGGCATTTTAAGTATTGCAATTACCTCCATTATCACCCTAATCGGGGGGAGCTTTTCCATCCTCCCTTCCTATGTGGTAAGAAAATCATTGTTTTTAGAAGATATTTTAACACTTGATAGTATGAATGAGCTTCTCATCATCCTCATTCCAATTGGGTTTATCTTCATGGCATTTGCTGTTTGGTCCAGCAATAAATCAAAAACAAGAACTGAATCCAACACAGGATGGACTCAATTATCGGGCGTTCAAAAGTTGGGCATCATGTTTTTGTTTGTCCTAATCGCCTTCTTTTTGTTAGTTTATTTAGGACAAGGAGGATTCCGAGATTTAATTAATCAATCCACTGTTTATTTAAAGGATGCAGATGTGGAAGGATTCCGTGATTATCTACTTTCATTTGGGTCTCTTGCTGCTGTTGTTTCTGGATTATTAATGGTGTTTCAAGCCATTATCGCGCCGCTCCCAGCATTTGTCATCACGTTTGCGAACGGGCTATTATTTGGCTGGGGTTGGGGGGCCGTCCTCTCATGGAGTAGTGCCATGGCAGGGGCATTACTTTGTTTTTATCTGGCAAAAATTTTGGGTAGACCAGTTGTAGAAAAAATTGTCACGAAGAAAGCGTTAAATTGGTGGGATTCATTTTTCGCAAGATATGGAAAACATGCGGTTTTTATTGCTAGACTTGTCCCAATTGTTTCATTTGATCTAGTGAGCTATGCTGCTGGTGTAACATCTATATCCTTTTGGCAATTTTTCTGGGCAACAGGGCTTGGACAATTACCAGCAACCATTCTTTATTCCTACCTTGGTCAAAACGCCACTAGCACTGTGGAAATTCTGTTTTTCATCTTTACCATCGTCATTGCGCTTGCCGTTATTGGAATGATTCTTCGCCCTAAATTACACGTGAGGAATAAAGAGAAACAAGGAGGCAATGGTTAATGGCCTCAAAATTGGACATAAAAGGGTTAATCATTAGGATAGTCGGTAGCATAATCTTAATTTATTGGATTCTCAATCAGATTGAATGGAGCAAAGTGGCCGCGGTTGCGAAGGAAGGGTCATACGTTTATTTCATTGCCGCTTTTATTGTAATTCAGATTACAGTCGTCGCTAGTATTTTGAAATGGAAAATGCTCGTTAATTCTTCATTAAATCAAGACCAAAAGCGAGACGCATCATTAGTAAAATTGGGGCGTTTCTATTATATTGGATTATTTTTTAATAATTTTTTACCAGGCAGTGTCGGTGGCGATCTTGTACGTGTTTTCTATTTAGGAAGAATCACAGGAATTCCTATTGCTACAGCCTCTGTGGCATTTGAACGAATAACAAGTGGTGCTGCACTTGTAGCAATCGCCATCTTTTCATCCATCGTTCTGAAATCAGCGAGAACTTATCTTTGGCCAATCTTGCTGGTATTAGCTGCAATTTTGCTATGCTCATACCTTATAAGTATATGGATCAAAAGAAGGAAGAACATTACCAACATTCAAAGTAGTATTCCTACTTCAAGAATAAGCAGATGGCTTATGAAGCTAAAAAGCGAGCTTGAAAAAATCGTAGCAATCTCCTTGAATTATCGGAAGGAAAATAAAAAGTGGTGGTTAAACATCGCTATCCTCTCCATTCTTTTTCAGGTTGGTCTTGCTTGGATTAACGATTTATTGTTTTTATCATTAGGGATTGACATTCCATGGCTAGAATTATTAATGGTTATTACCTTAATCTCTGTTATTACTATGTTGCCAATCAGTGTAAATGGCTTAGGAGTTCGGGAAGGCTGTTATGTTTTATTTTTTAAAGAGCTAGGCGTACCAGTGGAAATCGCTGTTACTGTTTCTTTATTATTTTTTATTCTTGTTTCGATATCAAGTTTAGCTGGTGGGGTATTTTGGATGTTAGAAAGGGGTGGGAAGAGTGAAATTATCCGGAAATCGGTTGATTGAATCGATTGTTAGTAAAAAGGCTAAGTATATGGTTAATTCTATTCCTGGAGATATCCCGATAAAGAAGTTTACTAAGCCAGCTGGAGAATCGGTGTTTGCCCTCATCACAACCGCGGGTGTTCATTTGAAAACACAGCCAGTTTTTGATGTTGAAGCTGGAGATCCTACTGTTCGGTTCATTCCGGCGTCAGTCGAAGAAGAAGATTTAATGATCAGCCATACTCATTTTGACCGTAGTGATGCTGATCGTGACGTGAACTGTGTCCTTCCTTTATTCCGTCTTAAAGAATTGGCTTTAAAAGGAATCATTGGAGAAG
The DNA here is from genome assembly GCF_937468385.1 of Neobacillus rhizosphaerae. GTDB lineage: Bacteria > Bacillota > Bacilli > Bacillales > Cytobacillaceae > Neobacillus > Neobacillus rhizosphaerae. The sequence continues at coordinate 13,123 of NZ_CALBWS010000002.1, read as the reverse complement.
TTGCAAGGACACACTACGGCTTAATGGGGTATATACCGGATCCGATTCCATTAATAGAAGCGACGATACCGTTGATTCTTAAACAGTTGAAGGATGATAAAGTAGACGCGGTTATCTTGAATCCCGGCTGATATATTTGCCATCAATCCGTGGGATTGATTCAATTTGCAATTGAAAAAGCAGGGATACCAACCATCTCTATTACACATTTAGCAGAATTAACCGAAAAGGTAAGGGTCCCGAGGTCATTGCATTTACGCTTTCCATTAGGTAGAAGCTTTGGTAGAGCGGGAGAACAGCAGATGCAACGACAAATCCTCCTAGATGCCATCCATTATTTAAAAGAAATAGATGTATCAGAAACAATGATTAAGCTTCCATATAAGTGGAAAGGAAAAAATAGGAATGAAAGCTGAAGTAGCAAAAAGGTTCCAACGAATCCTCTGGCATGCTCGCTGGCTGTTGCTAGCGGGATTAATCATCTATAATCTTTATAGTTTGATGGTTGCTTTTAAACTATCATCATTTCTTCCAGTCAATGGATTTATTTTTGCTTTATTTTTCTTGCTTGGACTGTGGGAAGACTATTTTGAATGTAAATCCAGTTGTGAGCTTTAGAAAGGGATACTAATGAAAAAACTAACTATTATTATTTTACTGTTTTTATTGATTTTATCAGGTTGTAGCTCAAATACGAATAATACTTCCAAACAGGCAGGAGAAAATAGCTTAAAAAGTGATTGGAAGGAAATTACGGCTAAGGCAAAAGGGTCAAAGGTTAATATCTTTATGTGGGGCGGGGACGAAGGAATTAATCGTTACATTGATGAATGGGTTGCTCCTCGTTTGAAAGAACAATATAATATAGAACTGAAACGCTATCCGATGGATGCTGTGGAATTTATCAATAAGTTGAAGACTGAGAAACGGGCAAATAAAAAAGCGGGCGAAATGGATGTTATTTGGGTTAACGGAGAAAATTTCAAAACAGCCAAGAATGAGAAGTTACTTTTAGGACCATTTACATCGAAACTCCCGAACTTTAAGCAATATGTTGATACTGAAAGTGATGATATCAATTATGACTTTGGTTTTCCTACAGAAGGATACGAAGCTCCTTGGGGTAAGGTTCAGTTTGTTTTTGCATATGATTCAAATAAAATCACTAATCCACCAAAATCTATTGACGAACTGAAAGATTGGGTTAAGAAAAATCCTGGTAAGTTTACCTATCCGGCCCCACCAGATTTCACTGGAAGTGCCTTTATTCGGCATGTCCTTCATGAAAAAAGTAAGGACTACAATGCCTATTTAAATAAGTTTGATGAAGAATTGGTAAAAGGGGAAGCGGACCAGGTATGGAACTTTTTAAATGAAATGGAACCATTCTTATGGAGGAAAGGAAAATCCTATCCACAATCTCTTTCCCAGTTGGAGCAATTATATAAAAATGGTGAAGTATGGATGACAATGGGGTATGATGAAGCGAACGCTTCAAACCTAATTAAAACGGGTGAATACCCTGCATCAACAAAAACATTTGTCCTTGATATGGGGACATTATCCAATACTCACTTCCTTGCTATTCCATACAATGCTCCGAATCCGGATGGGGCACTAGTACTAATTAACTTCCTGCTATCACCTGCTGCACAAATGAAAAAAATGGAGCTCGAGTATTGGGGAGAAAATATGTCTATTTCCGTTGGTCGTTTATCTGAACAAGACAAGCATATCGTAGAATCAACCGACAGGGGTCCAGCAACCCTGTCACAAGAAAAGTTGTCCAGTCATCGGATTCCAGAGATCGGTGGCGAATATGTCCAATGGTTGGAACGAGGATGGATGGAAAATGTGGCGAATAAATGAACTAGGCCATCAAATAAATAAACATAAGGGGCTGTTGGGAATCCTGCCAGCCCTTTTGTTTATGCTCATTTTTTTTCTTGGGGGATCGATTCATTCAGTAACACTAAGTTTGGAAAGTCAACCGGTACATGGCCAACAAGATCAATTTTGGGCTTATAAGGAATTATTAAATCTTTCATTTTTTCGTTCCGTCGGGATAACAGTTGGGATGGCCGCTGCGGTAGCTGTTTTTTCAGGAGTAACGGGTTTACTTGCTGCCCTTTTATTAGCTGAACGCTTCCGACAATGGAAGTGGCTCCAGATTATTTTTCAATTGCCAATCGGAATTCCTCATTTATTATCTGCCTACCTACTTATGCAGGTATTTATGCAAAGCGGCTGGTATTCACGGATGGCCTATCACTTTGGCTGGATCGATTCATTTGAGTCTTTTCCAGTCCTCGTCCACGATGACTGGGGCATCGGAGTAATATTAGCTTATATGTGGAAGGAAGTTCCCTTCATTGTTTTATTAATCTATCCTTTTATTGTAAAACTCATCTCTGATTGGAAGGAAACGGCAATGGTGTTGGGGGGATCCTTTTTCCAAACAGTAAGGTGGGTCATTGTACCAATTTTACTACCAATGTGGGTTGGTGGTATGTGGGTGGTATTTGCCTTTACGTTAGGTGCTTACGAAATACCCGCACTACTGGCAAAGACTTCATTTGGGTCCATTCCGGTTATGGCTTTTCAAGAGTATTCACAATTTGGATTAGAACGTCAGCCGCTTGCGATTGCAATGAATCTCGTATTAGCTGCGATTTCGCTCTTAGTTGGCTGTTTATTAATTTATTTGCAATTGGGTTGGTATAAAAAAGGGAGAAGAGTATGGTGAAAAGGAAAAGAGCCCAAAGAATTTTAATTATTATTTTTATCATCTTGTTTAGCCTTTTTTTTCTTCTGCCCTTCATCCCCCTAACCGTTTGGAGTTTTACAAAGCAATGGCCATGGCCCCTGCTCCTTCCTGAAAAATGGAGCATAGATTCATGGAAATATCTTCTTTCCGCTTCGGGAAGGGCCGGAGAAGGAATAGTTAATAGTTTGATTGTTGCTGCCCTTACCCTTATGGGGAATCTATTATTAGGAATCCCGGCAGCGAGGACCTTAGCTCAGTATGAATTTAGAGGGAAAATGATTGTATTTTCTATTCTTCTTGCCCCCTTATTTATTCCCTATACCGTTTCCATCATGGGGATGTTCGATTTTGCGATTCGTTTCGATTTTATAAACGATTATATAAGCGTAGCTATTGCACATCTTTTAGTAACTCTGCCCTATTTTGTCGCAACCATTTGGTTTCAATTTCGTTTAATTGGGCGGAAACTCCAAGAAGCTGCCATCAGTTTAGGGGCAAACGAATGGAAAATCTTTATCTGGATTGAATGGCCGCTGCTTCTTCCATCGATTTTATTAGGCAGCTTTTTGGTGATTGTTATTTCATTTAGCCAGTATTTACCGACGTGGATTATGAGTGGTGGAACATTGCTGACGATTCCTTTAATTATGTTTCCATTTGCCAGCAGTGGAAACTCATCGATTGTCGCGGCTTATAGTCTGGTATTCTTTGTCCCAATTTTGGTTCTTATGATAATGTATTATCTCCTTTTACGAATAAATTCAAGAAAACACTTCATGGATCGGAGGTGAGGAAGAGTGCGGTTAGAGAAAATATCCATTCAAATTAACAACGATAACATTATCAACTCTTTAGATTTAAAAATAAATTCAGGTGAGATTTTTGTGTTAATGGGTCCGTCCGGTAGTGGTAAAACGACATTATTAAAGGGGATTGCTGGGCTGCTGCCATTTGCCTCAGGAAAACAGACATGGGAAAATGGGACGGGTACAACAGGACTTGTATTTCAAGAGCCAAGACTTTTTCCTCACCTTACTGTTGTAGAGAATATCGCCTTTGGGCTAAGGGTGAGGGGTATCTCAGTTAAGGAAAGAAAAGCAATGGCACTAAATTTTTTAAAAAATCTGCAGCTCGAAAGTTTAGAAAATCGTTATCCACATCAGCTGTCAGGCGGTCAGCAGCAGCGAGTTTCTTTGGGGCGGGCACTAATCCTTAACCCGGATCTGCTTTTGTTAGATGAACCGTTTGCTTCCTTGGACACTTCACTAAGGCTGGATTTGATAGAGTGGTTATACGAGCTACAAAGAAACCTTGGCTTTTCGATATTATGGGTAACCCATTATATTGATGAGGCCTTATCTGTAGCCGACAGAATCGGGATTATTTTGAATGGGGGATTACAACAGATTGGAATACCCTCAGAGCTTTTTCAAAAACCGGCTTCTGAAAAAATTGCCCAGTTCTTATCCTTACCAAATCGATTCTCCAGAGGACAATGGAGGAAATGGTTTCAATATGAATTAAATGGATTGCAAACACAGGATAGAGGATGGATTGATCCCAAACATTTGCAGCTTATTGATGAGGGAAACCGTTCAGGTGAAGGTAATATAGAAGAGGCAGCGTGTATTATTTCAGGTTTTGTCACAAAAGTAAGACCAAGTAGAGAGGGATACTCGATCACAGTTTTAGCGGATAGCAAATCGCTGGAAGTAAATACGACGGGGTGGAAAAGAGTCCCTAAATTAAAAGAAAAGATAAGAATAAGGGTGCCATTCGAGCACATACATTGGTATTCTGAGTAATTTGAAAGGGAGAGAGAACTGTGCTTGATACTCACGGGCGTGCAGCTGTACAACCAATCATCTCGAAAACAGCACATTATCTATTAAAGATTGGCTTAAGTGCCAACCAGGTAACATATATTGCTTTTTTCATCGGCATAATCGCAAGTATTCTTGTCTACTTTGGATATCCCGTAATAGGAGTGGCTGTTCTTTGGTTTTCAGGATTTCTGGATGCTGTTGACGGTAGTATGGCAAGGAAAAGTAAATCCTCTTCATGGGGGACCGTTCTCGATGTCACCTTTGATAGAGTGGTTGAAGCAGGAATATTAATTGCTTTGGCACTTCGTCATCCTGACCCCCACGTATTGATGCTGTTTCTCTTGTTAGCCATTTCGATTATATTTACAATGACCATTTTTCTAACAGTAGGAGCGCTATCAGAAAAAGAGAGCTACAAATCCTTTTATTATCAACCTGGACTAGCGGAAAGAACAGAGGGATTTATATTATTTTCTTTACTGGTTCTATTTCAATCCCATTTAGTATTTTGGACAATCATTTTTATAGCGGTTGAAATTACTACAGGAATACAACGGTTATTGGAAGCAAGGAGAATATTTAAATCGTAATATTTGTCAAAGTGCTTAAAATAAATAAAACATATCCTACTAAAAAGAAGCCTTATCCATCCGGATAAGGCTTTTAATATTATAACAAGTGTCCACCCTGGACGGACAAAAAGGGGTAAGTGTCTTTTTGTGGTGCCTGACACCATTTTTTTGTAAGATGAAGGAAACGACTGCAATTAAAGGAGAGGTTCATTTGAGAGAAAAAATCCTCGCAGAAATTAAAAAAATAGAAGAAGAATTTGATGTAAAAATCTGCTATGCAGTTGAGTCTGGAAGTAGGGCGTGGGGCTTTCCTTCTAAGGACAGTGATTACGATGTCCGGTTTATCTATATTCATAAAAAAGACTGGTATCTGTCGATTGAGCAAAAACGAGAGGTTATTGAGCTCCCTATTAATGATCTCCTTGATATTAACGGCTGGGAACTACGGAAAGCCCTTAGACTTTTTAAAAAGTCCAATCCGCCGCTTATGGAATGGCTTCACTCAGGCATTGTTTATTACCAAGCTTATTCACTAGTGGACAAAATGAAAGCAATTCAAGAAAAAGTATTTTTGCCGCAATCTGCGCTATATCATTATTTAAATATGGCCAAAGGTAACTACCGTGACTATCTACAAGGAGAACAAGTAAAAATTAAGAAATACTTTTATGTCCTCCGGCCGATATTAGCCTGCAAATGGATTGAAAAATATAACTCTGTTCCGCCAATCGAATTTCAGGAGCTGGTCAAGAACCTCCTTGAAGAAGGTGAACTGAAGCAGGAAATCGCATCATTATTAGAGAGAAAAATTAGAGGAGACGAGCTAAACCTTGAATCTAAGGTTACGGTAATAAACGACTTTATCGAAAAAGAAATCCTTCGGTTAGAGGATTATACGAAAACCTTGAAGATTTCTAAAGAGGATATCACACCCTTGCTGGATGGATTATTTAGAGAAGTTTTAGATGAAGTTTGGAGTTAATACTAATTTGGAAAACTGCTTGGAGACTCCAAGCAGTTTTTGGCCGATAAGAATGGAAAACTTCCTAGGCTTAATTGCACGAACTACAGACTTCTGAGCATTTGCCTCGCAGATGAAAAGCTATTCTTTTTATTGAACTCACCTCATGAACCTTTTGCATTAAAGGAAGCAAGTAATAAAAAAATAAAGAAATCAGAATTTTGTAGAGGGTCACTATTTCAAATAGTGGCCTTTTTGTTTAAAAAAATTTTAAGGAGTAATGATATAGAATAGTGTTATTTTTTGTTTGAAAATGTGAGTGTTCAACAAATATTCACAAATTATTCATGTTGTTATGTTGTTAATGTTGTTAACGTCAATTAAACTTATAGTAAAGGGAGAAGGTATTTAGGAAAAAGAAGGGGATGAATATGTTACCGATTGAGCGAAGACAGCAATTGTTAAAATGGTTGAATGATGAAGGATCTTTAGCAATCTCTGAGATTAGCAGTCGTTTGCAAGTTTCCGAAATGACAGTTTATCGGGATATTAAGCCATTAATACAAGAAGAAGTAATTATCAAAACTTCTGGAGGAATCTCATTAGCCCCAATTACGAAGGTATCTCCGAATACTTGTATTTATTGCTTAAAAGAAATGAATAGCCGGCATCCTGTTCAAATTATCACCCATGATTTAAAAGTTGAGCAATTATGTTGCCCGCATTGTGGATTACTAAGATACAAGGACATTAAACAACATGTTTCGCAAATTATCTGTCGTGATTTTCTGCAGAATTCTACCATAAGTGCCAAAATGGCCTATTACCTAATGGATGCTGATTTCAACTTGAATTGTTGCCAACCACAAGTATTAACATTTGAATCTTTAAAGCAAGCGGAACAATTTCAAAAAGGTTTTGGTGGAGTTGTGTTACGTTTTGAAGAGGCAATTGAAGAAATTCAAAAAAAAATGAACGGTTTTACGGGATGTTCTTGTGAAAAATAAGCTGTACCTAAAACTTGGATTTATAAGCGGAGTGATAAATTGAATATAAAAATAAATTTCAGCATGTTCATGGTCATCATTTCCCTATTTCTATTTTTATTTCCGTCAACTTTCTCAGCTCACGCTTATATTCAAAAATCGACACCTTCAGAAGATGCGATTCTCAAAAAAGCTCCAAACGAAGTCACGATTCAATTTAATGAACCAATTCAACCTGAGTTTAATTCAATCAAGGTATTTGATTTTGATGGGAACAGAGTCGATAAGGAAGATGGCGGGATTGATCGTAACCAACCAACCATTCTAAAGAGTGGATTAAAAAAGGATCTTCCAAACGGTACCTATCGAATCAAATGGAAGGCTGTTTCAAGCGATGGCCATCCTGTTCAGGGAGTCATTGGCTTCCAAGTTGGAGATGAAATTCAAGACTCAAGCTTTGTACATAATGAAACAAAAGGCTACACTCCAAAGGCAGATCTTATCATTATTCGTTGGCTTCAATACTTAAGTAATGCCTGCTATGTGGGGCTCCTGTTTTTTTACCTGTTAGTTTTGCCAAAAGCGATTCGGGGAAACAAATTTGTTGATAAGATTTTCCTTAAGCTGATCCATACGAGTTTCGTCGTGCTTTTCCTAAGTATCTTGTTAAGCTTACCATTAGAAGCGACGATTGAATCTGGTTATCATTGGAGTGAAGTGTTTAGCTTTCGCTTATTTGAAAATATCCTATCTTACACGACCTTTGGTCAAATATGGATTTTTCAAGCAGCGATTCTTTTAATGCTTGCTTTGCTTACTTCATTTAATAGGAATGCAATAAGCACTAAACGAATCATTCTATCGGTCTGCTTCTGTTTAGGAACAGCATTATTATTTACAAAGTCATTAACCAGTCATGCTTCATCCCAAACCAACCAGTTGCTATCGATTTCGATGGACTTTCTCCATTTATTCTCAGCCTCCCTCTGGATTGGATGTTTAATCGGTTTTGTTGGATTACTTCCATTGCGGAAGAACACTGAAACAAAGCAATATTATATCCAAATGATTAAAAGGTTTTCTAAATGGGGAATCCTCCTAGTTCTTCTGTTAACCTTTACGGGAGTGTTTGGAAGTCTGCTGCATATTCCAAATCTTTCTGCTCTTGTACGAACGGACTATGGGAAAGTATTATCTATAAAAGTTATTCTATTTTTGGTCATGCTCCTCCTTGCAGCCGTGAATTTTGTAAATGGAATAAGGGAAAAAGACAAAGGCTTGGTGGCTTCCATGTGGGGGGAACTTTCTACTGGTTTGGTTATCCTGATTCTTACTGTGGTCTTAACTAATTTACCAACTGCCATGTCCTCTCCTGGACCATTTAAGGAAACAAATACAGTGAATAAAGGAACAAAGGTCACCTTAATGGCAACCCCGAATATTGTTGGCGAAAATTTATTTGAGGTTACATTAAAAGACCGTCAAGGCCAACCCATCAAAGATATTGAACAAATACATTTGACATTTACAATGCTTGATATGGATATGGGAAAAGAAACCATTAATCTTACAAAGGAAGCAGACGGGAAATACAAAGAGAATGGTTTGCACTTTAGTATGGCCGGTAATTGGAATGTCCATGTTCATGTTTTGACAAAGTCGTTAGAGAGCATTGATACCGATTTCCGTTGTTTAGTAGGAAGTAAATAAAATCATTCGAGGAGAATTCAAATGAAAAGAATGATGTTTAAGGTTTCAAAAATATTTATTCCAGCTGTAATCAGTTTATTTTTCTTTTCAAGTATAGCTAGTGCACATGTGACAGTCATCCCGAAAACTTCTGCAACAGGTGCGTGGGAAACGTATACCTTAAAGGTCCCAGTTGAAAAAGATATTGCCACGACTAAAGTCACCGTGAAGGCTCCTGCTGGTGTAGACGTTATGTCCTATCAACCGGTTCCCGGGTGGACATATACAGCTGAAAAAGATGCCAGTGGTAAAGTAAAAACTTTTACATTTGAAGCAACAGGTGAAGGGATTTTACCAGGACAATTCCAACAATTTGTGTTTGTTGCGAAAAACCCTGATAAAGCAACAAAAGCGGCTTGGGATGCCTTTCAATATTATAAAGATGGTAGCATCGTAGAGTGGACAGGCGATGAGGGGACTGATTCACCTCATGCCATTACAGATATTGTGACAGGTACTTCGACTGATCACCATGGTACGCAGCCGGCAGAACATAATGAAAAGACAAAAACAACAGTACCAGAGAAAGAGGATGATACGTCCGATTCACTTCCTCTTGTATTATCGGGTGCGGCAGCGTTACTGTCACTTGTAGCCCTTGTTCTTGCTTTCCGTAAAAAATAACCTATACTTGAGAAAAAAACAGAAGATTGCTTTCGTGCATCTTCTGTTTTTTTATAAGTTCTTCTTAAGTTGAATGATTGAAATTTCCTAATTTTTCTTATCAACCTTATGTTTTAAAATGAGGGTGGAGCAGGAAAAGGGTGGAAAAATAATAATTTTGGAAGAAAGTCACAGTTACATGTGACTTTTTATTTTTAAAAGGGTACATGTTTTTTAGGTCTCGAGTCTTAGTACAAAATAATACTCAAGATTGTTAAAAAATAACTATAAGACATTATAATATAATAGAAAGGAAGATTTTGTCGGGGGGAAATATATGAGCAGGAAGATATATGTGTTACTTACTGATACTGGATCCATTTTAACAAAAATAATCAAATTATATACAAAGAACCCACACAACCATGTCTCTATTGTGATTGATGATCAATTCAACAAGGTTTATAGCTTTGGAAGGAAAAATCCCTGGAACCCTTTTATGGGAGGATTTGTGAAAGAAAACATTCGCGGCCATTTGTTTAGGAATGCCGATTGTGCTATTTATTGTGTTACCATTACAGAAAAACAATTTCAAATAATAAACGGTAAAATTAAGGAAATGGAAGAGCATAAGGACGATTATAGGTACAATCTCATCGGTCTAGTTGCCGTGATGCTGAATATGGAGATTGATCGAAAGAACGCCTTCTTTTGCTCCCATTTTGTTGCGGCTTTACTAAACGAATCAGGTATCAAAATGAAAAATCAAAAGCCTCTTTCCCTTGTAACTCCACATGATATTAAGGAATCAGCCTCCCTCAATTTAATATATGAGGGGAAGCTTTCATCCTATTTTCAAAATTATTACCAAGAATATCAAGCAGATAAAGTGGAAGTAATCTAAGTTAAAAAAGTTTCGATTTTCTAGAATTTAAATAGAAACACTTTCTTGGTTTTGACTTTTCTTCTTTTTGAGCAATTCCACCAATGCCTTAAAAAGCTTCAAAGAACGGTGGAAAACGGGGCTTTGAATGAAAGTATAAAGAAAAGTGGCGATAAACACGGGCCCGCCTAATAAAAATCCAATCACTAATACAAGACTTTCAACAATAATTCGCGCTTGGCTTACCGATAATCTTGTTTTATCAGAAATGGAAAGCATAAACCCATCACGCGGTCCGGCACCAATCCCTGCCGCAACATACATTCCGCCACCAATTCCGGTAATAATTACTCCAGAAAGGAGAATTAAGTAATCGACCCATGTGTTAGTTGCTTTTGGAAGAATGTCTAACAAAAGGAAAAAGTCCATGATTGGCCCAATACATAAAGCGTTTAAAACTGTACCTACACTAATATAGCTTCGAGCGACAAACAAAGAAATGATAATTAGGATTAATCCGCTAACCACTCCCCATGTACCAATGGTTAAACCAAAGTGTTGATAAAGGGCTACATTAAGTACTTCCCATGGGTGTAAGCCAATATATTTAACTTTGACAGCAATGGCATTACCTAAGCCAAAAAAAGTTAATCCCATAAAAAATAAAAAATACTGAAAAAACCTCACCTTTAGTTACCCCTCCAAAAAGATGGATTGTTCTGAAAATTCAAATCTATCCTAATATCTTAAAATAGGAATGGATAATATTCAATGGTTAATTTAAGTTATGGAATAGAAATCATCAAACTGCTGTAGAAATTAAAGATAAATTCTTCTATAAACACATTATTTATCATATATGTTTTTAAAAGACCCTAAGCCACTGAAGGTCTTGGACTTTGAATATGAAAGAGGGATACAAAAATGCCAAGCGAGATACAATACGTAGAATTAGATATCCCCATTGAAGTGATTTGGGATTTCATCCGAGATGAAAATAATTGGGCACCACTTGTCCCTGGTTATATTTCACATGAAAAAATAAATGATCGGCAAATCACTTGGGAGTTTAAGAGCGACATTGGCATAATGAAAAAAAAGGTCAGGCTATTAATTGATATTAAAGAGTGGAATGAGCCTGCCAGGGTAAGTTTTGATTTGAAACGATCGAACGAAAAGTATATTGGTGAAGGATATTTTGAAGCAAAAGCACTTAATATTAATAAAACCGGGGTGACTGGATTTCTTGAAATAAATGCATCAGGTCCAATGGGATCTCTAGCCAATTCACTTTTTAAGAAGGCAATTCAAAAATCGGATGAAGAAGTGTCGGTAGCTATCACTTCAAGGTTGGAAGAATTTAAAAGAAGATGAAAAAAATACAGCCGCAGACCTGGATAATTGAGGGTTTGCGGTTTTCTTTCTTGGATTGGGGAAAAAATTAAGTTTATCTTAAGCATCGAATGGTAAAGTTAGTCCAAATTCCACTATTACAATTGATAGTTGGCAGGAGGGTTATAAAATGAAAAGCAAGGTACAAAAAAAAGGAATGAATGTGATACTTACTGTTTCGATGCTTGGTATGGTGTCTGGCTCATACATACCAACTGCATATGCTGAAAGTAACACAACTGCAGTCCAGGAAAACCTTGAATCCAATACACTTGCTAACTTGGAAATCGATGAGATTAAGTTAGACCAGACTTTTACATCAGAGGTAAAGGAATATTCAGCCACCGTTGGTAATGATGTTCCAGATATACAATTACAAGTAGAAAGTAGTAATCCAGAGTCGTCCATTTTAATAAATGGGCAATCGGTAACAAGTGGAACGACAGGAACTTATTCGCTTCAAACCGGAAAAAATACGTTCCTAATCACTGTGAGTGATGGCAGCAATACAGCAAATACCTATATACTAACCATTACGAGAAAACAAAATGCAAATAATCTCCTGCAAAATATTAAATTATCTACTGGGGAGCTGTCACCGATATTTTCTTCTACAAAAACGGAATATACGGTTCAAGTTACAAACGATGCTGATGCAATAAAGATTACACCTACAAGAATAGAAAAAACAGCGACAATTAAAATCAATAATACTTTAGCGAAGGGGGAAGGTGTTTCCGTAGAACTCCCGGTTGGGAAATCCGACATTATCATCGTCGTTACAGCAGAAAATGGGGAGGAAAAGACTTATACATTACACGTTATCCGAGCGGAGGGCAAAGATTCGAAAGCAAACATTTCATCACAGAAAAATAGAACTAATTCCTTTCAACAGACTGCAGTTCAGCAAAATTCTGGGACAGTTCAAAAAACTAGTAAGGCAACACTATCTTCACTAACAGTTTCGGAAGGTACATGGGATAGCTCTTTCACACCAAACGAATTCACCTACCATGTGGCTGTTTCAAGTGATGTTAAAACGGTCACCATTAATCCAACTGCAAGCTACAGTGCATCTACGATTATGATTGAAGGTGGCACCAGCAAAACAATCCAGCTAGAAGATAATAACAAAACTATTATTTCTGTTGTTGTAACCTATGATGATGGCGACCATAAAACTTATGTGCTTGTGTTTGATAAGAAAGAATAAGCGAATGCAATTCTTCATTATTATACCTGCAAAAATAACCTGCCTAGCAGGTTTCAGATTGTAGACAAAAGGCATCCGAATGAGCCCATTCGGGTGCCTTTTCGTTGAATTTTTGCTCGTAAGAGCAGAATTTAGACCTATCCCATCCATACTTTTAGGCCATTTCTGGAC
>NZ_CALBWS010000001.1 GCF_937468385.1 Neobacillus rhizosphaerae | reverse complement strand
TATAGCGTTTAACTCTTGTATTAATTAAACATTAAAGAAATAATTAATATTAATAGGAATAACATTTGTTGGAAAATGTAAAGTAATTGGTCCATATATGAACCTTGTCACAATTTAGTTAAAAATTATTCAAAAAAAGTTCACAAAAATATCAAAAAGTGTGATTTAATATACAGAGAAAGTGTTTTAGAAAATCACTGCGTTTTAAAAAAAGATTATTTGTATCAGCTGAAAAAAATAGAAGAACTACTTAACATTATTCTTCAATGATAAAAGGTATAGAATATTGAGGTATTGATAGGACTCAAATGGTGAATATTTGTTATTAAGGACTAGGAGGAAAAAATATGTCTAACTCTAAGGCTTACGGAGAAGCGGCCATAGAAAATGGCGCCTCAAGCCTGCAATCGAATATAGAAAAAACCTCGGATTGGAAAGACTTTATGGCTCTCATCAAAATTGGAATTGTAAATTCTAATTTGATTACCACCTTCACTGGTTTATGGCTCGCCCTTCATTTTTCCGGTCAAAGCTTTCTAGATAATTTGGATATCATATTTTTTACTGTAGCAGGTTCCTCGCTTATCATTGCCGGTTCTTGTGCAATCAATAATTATGTTGACCGAGATATTGATCATTTAATGGAAAGAACGAAGAGTAGACCTACGGTAACTGGGAAAATACTGCCTTCGAAAGTCCTAGTCTTAGGTATTTTACTTATTGGATTGGGAACACTCTTTTTATTCTTTACGACCATGACTGCAACAGTAATTGGACTGCTTGGAGTTTTTAGTTATGTTTGCTTATACACCTTGTGGTCTAAGCGGCAATTGGTTTCTAACACAATTATTGGAAGTATCTCAGGGGCTGTACCGCCACTAATCGGCTGGGCAGCAGTAGATGCAAATCTTGATATCATGGCATGGGCATTGTTTGTACTTATGTTTGTTTGGCAGCCTCCTCATTTTTATGCACTAGCTATGAGGCGAGTAAATGAATACAGGGCGGCGGGAGTCCCAATGCTACCTGTAGTGAAGGGATTTAAGACAACGAAAATCCACATCATAGTCTGGGTTGCGCTGCTCTTGCCAATCCCGTTTTTTCTTACCAAATTAGGAATCCCATTTCTAATCCTAGCAACCATATTAAATATCGGCTGGCTGGCATTAGGGATTTATGGATACAGGATCAAAGATGACATAAAGTGGGCAAAATTAATGTTTGTTTATTCTTTGCAATATTTAACTATTATTTTTGTGGCAATGGTTATTGTTACCTTAATTTAGTTTTGTCTGACGATTCTTTTCAGGTTTAGGAAAGAATCAACTACATACTTCTTTGATCAAACAAAAATATTAAGAATTTATAAGTGAAAGAGGGGTTTGATTAAGCATGAAAAGGCTTGCAAAATGGCGTTTGATATCGTTATTCGCGATTTTAGCGCTGGTACTCTCCGGATGCAGTGGTGAACGATTTGTTTCTGCGTTAAGACCAGCCGGTGAAGTTGCAGACATGCAATATGATTTAATGAAGCTAAGTACGTTTGTAATGGTTGGGGTTATCGTAGTGGTAATGATCATTTTCATAATCATTTTTTTCCGCTTTAGAAGAAAGGATGAAAGTATTCCGAAACAGGTGGAGGGAAGTCACAAATTAGAAATTATTTGGACTGTGATTCCAATTCTTTTACTTTTAATCCTTGCTGTTCCAACTGTGGCTACAACCTTTCACCTTGCAGACGTTTCACCGATGGAGAAGAAAAACTCCAAGGTGCTTACTATTAATGTTCGCTCTCATTTATATTGGTGGGATTTTGAGTATCCCGGCCAAAAGCTAGTAACCAGTCAAGAGCTGGTTGTACCGACAAATGAAAAGGTGTATTTCAATTTAAAATCTATGGATATTAAACATTCATTCTGGATTCCAGCCGTTGGCGGTAAATTGGATACGAATACCGATAACATTAATAAATTTTGGTTAGAGTTTGATGACAAGCGTGCAAATGAAGCAGGAAATCTCTTTTACGGAAAATGTGCTGAGCTTTGTGGTCCATCACATGCGTTAATGGATTTTAAAGTAAAAGCCATCAGCCGTGATAAATTTGATGCATGGGTTACAGCGATGCAGGGGATCAAAGAACCGCAAAAAGCACAAGGCGATTTAGCTGTTCAAGGTCAGGAACTATTTAATCAAAGCTGTATCGGTTGTCATGCTGTAACATCGGAAAACAAAATGCCTGAAACAGCGCGTACGGCACCTAACTTAACCAACTTTGGTGACCGATCTCGTGTAGCTGGTATTTTAGATCATAATAAAGAAAAATTAAAAGAATGGATTAGTAATCCTGAAACCTATAAACCAGGTAACTTGATGACAGGTAAATACCCTAAAATGTCAGATCAGCAGCTTGATGCGTTAGCAGAATATTTAATGGGCTTAAAGGTTCAGGAATAATAGGGGAATTGGTTGAAAGGGAGGTAAAATTGTGAGTACCATTGCTCAAAAAAAGGGATTTGGCGCAACGCTATGGGACTTTTTAACAACAGTTGACCATAAAAAAATTGCCATCCTATATCTTATTGCAGGTGGATTTTTCTTCGTAGTTGGTGGACTTGAAGCAGTATTTATCCGTATCCAACTTGCAATACCAAATAATGATTTTGTCAGTGCTGGGGCGTTTAATGAGATTATTACTATGCACGGAACTACCATGATTTTCTTAGCCGCTATGCCACTTTTGTTTGCCTTTATGAATGCGGTCATGCCACTTCAGATTGGCGCTCGTGACGTTGCGTTTCCGTTTATAAATGCGCTAGGATTTTGGTTATTTTTCTTTGGTGGTGTATTCCTTAACCTTTCATGGTTTTTGGGCGGTGCACCTGACGCCGGTTGGACCTCTTATGCATCACTTGCTATCCATTCAAAGGGGCACGGGGTTGATTTTTATGTTTTAGGTTTACAGATATCCGGGATTGGAACACTGATTGGTGGGATTAACTTCCTGGTTACGATTATTAATATGCGCGCACCTGGTATGACGTATATGAGAATGCCATTGTTTACATGGTCAACATTTGTTGCTTCAGCGATGATTTTATTTGCATTCCCACCATTAACAGTTGGTTTAACATTAATGATGTTTGACCGTTTGTTTGGAGCGAATTTCTTTGAAGTGGCAATGGGTGGTAATACTATTATTTGGGAACATCTTTTCTGGATTTTTGGACACCCGGAAGTTTATATTCTGATTCTTCCAGCGTTCGGTATTTTTTCGGAAATTTTCTCATTGTTCTCAAGAAAACGCCTTTTCGGTTATTCATCCATGGTATTTGCAACCGTATTAATCGGTTTCTTAGGATTCATGGTATGGGCTCACCATATGTTCACAGCTGGTTTAGGTCCCGTTGCCAATGCTATTTTCGCAGTTGCCACAATGGCCATTGGTGTACCAACGGGTATTAAGATTTTCAACTGGCTATTTACAATGTGGGGCGGCAGTGTTAAGTTCACCACTCCAATGTATTATGCTTTTGGTTTTATTCCATCATTTGTAATGGGAGGAGTAACTGGGGTCATGGTTGCCACTGCGGCAGCGGATTACCAATATCATGATACGTATTTTGTCGTTGCTCACTTCCACTATGTAATTGTTGGTGGAGTTGTGCTGGCAATTCTTGCAGCGACGCATCTTTGGTGGCCGAAAATGTTTGGTACGATGTTAAATGAAACGTTAGGAAAGATTACTTTCTGGTTCTTCTTTATTGGCTTCCATTTAACATTCTTTATCCAGCACTTCTTAGGTCTTTGGGGAATGCCGCGACGTGTGTTCACTTATCTGCCAGGGCAAGGGTTTGATGCTGCGAACGCGGTAAGTTCAGTTGGTGCCGCATTTATGTCAATTGGTGTCCTTATAATGCTCTATAACATTATTATGACATCAGTGAAAAATGTTAAGGTTGGAAATGATCCATGGGGAGATGGAAGATCTCTTGAGTGGGCAATTCCGTCACCACCGCCGTTCTATAACTTTAAGCAACTGCCACTAGTGCGCGGTTTAGATGCTTACTGGCTAGAAAAGATGGCAGGCAAAAAAGGTATGACACCTGCTGAACCTCTTGGTGATATTCATATGCCAAATTCATCGTTCATACCATTTATGATTTCATTGGGATTATTTATTGCAGCTTTTGGTGCCATGTATCATCGAGATCATTCATGGGGAATGGCAGTACTCATATTGGGATTACTCGTGACATT
Organism: Neobacillus rhizosphaerae; assembly: GCF_937468385.1. Taxonomy (GTDB): domain Bacteria; phylum Bacillota; class Bacilli; order Bacillales; family Cytobacillaceae; genus Neobacillus; species Neobacillus rhizosphaerae. Next base: position 551,920 of record NZ_CALBWS010000001.1, on the reverse strand, counting down.
TGGATCGATGTTCTTACGTTCCGTTAAAGATGACCATGGTTTCCATATTCATAAAGAAGACTTAGTTGATGAAAGTGATAAGGGGGTTAAGGCATAATGCACGCTGAAGAAAAAATGACCTATGAAAAATGGCCTGCAGCGCCTGAGAAAGCAACCCTTGAGGCAAAAAATAAATTTTTAGGTTTTTGGTTATTCTTAGGGGGAGAGACAGTATTATTCGCCTCTCTCTTTGCCACATATCTTGCATTAAAAGATAAGGTTCCAGATACGAGCCAGCATTTAGCAAAGGATTTATTTGAATTACCATTAACATTTGTTGCCACAATGCTTCTCTTAACAAGCTCATTAACAAGTGTATACGCCATGTACCATATGAAAAATTTTGCATTCAAAAAAATGATGCTATGGCTTGGACTAACTGTATTACTTGGAGCAGGGTTCTTGGGGCTTGAAGTTTATGAGTTTAATCATTATGTACATGTGTATAAGCATACCTTTACAAGTAGCGCGTTTGGATCGGCCTTCTATACATTAGTTGGTTTCCACGGTGCTCACGTTGCCTTTGGTTTGTCTTGGATCTTGTCTTTAATGATCCGAAACTCTAAACGCGGTTTAAATCTTTACAATGCTCCAAAGTTCTATGTTGCAAGTCTTTACTGGCACTTTATCGACGTGGTGTGGGTGTTCATCTTTACAGTAGTTTATTTAATGGGAATGGTGGGATAGGCTGATGACAAATCAACAATTAAATTCAGGTAACCCTAGTGTTGACATTGAATATCGCCGCCGAAAAAATGCGGAAGAAATGAGATATCAAGTTATTTCATTTTCGTTAATGATTTTCTTAACATTAGTTGCTTTTGCCTCAGTGGCGATGAAGGATTTTACCGCATGGTTTACGATGCCGTTTATACTTCTTTTAGCTGTCGTTCAAGTGATTTTCCAATTGTTTTATTTTATGCATATGAGCCATAAGGGGCATGAGGCACCAACCCTATTCCTATTTTCGGGATTGTTTGTTGGATTAACCGGGATATTGGCATTTCTTACCATTGTTTGGTGGTAATAGTAAAAGAAAATCGGCTAAAAGCCGATTTTCTTTTTGAACTTAATCCATCTCATTCCTTTGCTTACAGTTTTGAGGATGGGTATAATAGAAGTATAATTCTTTCATTATTTATCGAGGTGATATTGAGGTGCTTACATTAAGTATTTTTGGATTTGAAGCCCTTTGGAGCCCGTATTTTTTATTTTTTATACTAGCAGTAACAGTAGCTTATTTTCTCATAACCGTAAAATTTAGGACTAAGTTTCGGGAAAGTGAGAATCTATCCCTAAAACAAGCTACATACTTTCTCACTTCAATGGTTCTTTTGTACGCCATAAAGGGGTCACCGCTGGATTTAATGGGGCATCTAATGTTTTATATCCATGGAATTACAATGGTGGTCTTAGTATTATTAATTCCACCACTATTTATTATGGGGATTCCTGCCTGGCTTTGGAGAAGTATTCTTAATTTAAGGATAATTAAAACCATATTTAATCTTTTTACGAAGCCTGTGGTAGCGATCCTATTATTTAATGGTTTATTTTCTTTTTACCATATTCCGATTATTTTTGATCATGTTATGCAAAATCGGTTTTACCATGGAGGGTACTCAGCTCTTTTATTTGCTGCAGCTGTTTTTATGTGGTGGTCACTACTTAGCCCGCTTCCTGAATATCGACCATTGACTGGGATAAAAAAAGTAGCTTATTTATTTGCAAACGGAATGCTGTTGACACCTGCTTGTGCACTGATTATTTTTTCTGATACGCCAATGTATGCAACCTATTATGACCCAAATGTTTGGGGTAAAGTAATGAGTTTGTGTGTGGGTACATCGACATTTTCCAATTTGAATCTAAGTGGACCAGAGCTATTTAGTTCGATGCCAGTGGTTGATGACCAACGACTAGGTGGGGTAGTAATGAAAATTATTCAGGAAATCATTTACGCCGTAGTTTTAGGACAAGTGTTTTTTGAATGGTATCGCAAAGACCAAGAAGAGTCAGAAAATGAAATGGAACATATTTTAAACCCAACACCCGCAGAATAAACTCCCATTCATTTGGGAGTTTTTTTAGAAGAAAAACTAATATAAGGTTCAACTCCTAACCCAATCATGGAAATGAATTGGAGTCTAGCAAAATTTAGTCGTGTGATTAGTGCTTAGCTGACTCCAATTCAAAGTGAAAAAATATTTTTACTATGCTAGTTAAGGTGACACGGCTCCGCCTTTTTCCACAGAATAGGAATTAATTGAAAAAGGTAGAGAACTACACTAATATAATTATAGACCCTATAAAAGAAAGGATATATTTATGAACTCTATACCGATTTTACCAACGATTAGTACATCATTCATTGTTTTAAGTGCTATTACTGTTGCTATTGGCTGGTGGCAAATAAAACAAAGAAAAATTGATGCCCACAAAAAAACGATGTTTTTTGCGGCTATTTTCGCTCTTATCTTTTTCATCATTTATGCTTCTAGAACAATTTTTATCGGGAATACCTCATTCGGTGGTCCAGATGATATCAAAATCTATTACACCATCTTTTTAATTTTTCATATTACATTAGCTACGATTGGAGCGGTATTCGGGATTGTTTCTTTACAAACAGGTTATAAAAATAATCTGTCCAAACACCGCAAGCTTGGCCCTATAACGAGTTTCATTTGGTTCTTTACAGCGATTACAGGAGTGGCTGTCTATCTTTTATTATACGTTTTCTACAAAGGCGGAGAGACAACGTCTGTAATCAAAGCTATTCTAGGATTATAGGATTATAGGATAAGGGTGCCTAATAAGGCGCTTTTATTTTAACTCTATTTATCAGAATCTTCCTATTTTTATTAAATATTAATTTCATATTAGTTTTCAAAGAGGAGGAAATAACGTGGAGATTAAAATTCTAACTGAAGAAAATTATCCTGAAGCAATGAAGCTATCAGAGTATGCCTTCCAATATAAGATTCCCGAGGATGAAATTCCAGCTAGACATAAAAAGTTAAAAAATCATAAAGTGCTAGGTATTTGGGAACAAGATCAGCTTGCCGCAAAATTACATATTATTTCCCTTCAGGTATTTATGTATGGTGAAGAGTGGAGCATGGGTGGTATCGCTGGAGTTGCTACTTATCCTGAATTCCGACGAAGTGGTTATGTTAAATCATTAATGATAGAGTCTTTAAAAAAAATGTATGAGGATGGGCAGATTGTTTCCTTGCTTGCTCCATTCGATTTTGCTTTTTATCGGAAATTCGGCTGGGAAATTTTAAGTGATAATAAAAAGATAACCATTGAAAAAAGCAATCTTAAATTTCTAAGTCATATGCCAGGTTCAATAAAAAGGTATTCAAAGGAAAGCCATCAGGAGCATATTGAAAATGTCTATAGCAAGTATTGTGACAACTTTTCAGGGATGCTTGTACGTGATACTAATTGGTGGAAAGAACATGTATATGATGATGATTCGCACATTGCTGTATATTACAATGTATCACACGAGGCAAGGGGTTATATTCTCTACAATGTGAAGAAAAGAAAGATGGAAGTTCAGGAGATGGCAGTTCTTGATCATGAAGCAAGAGGCGGACTTTGGAATTTCATTTGTCAGCACGATTCCATGGTGGAAAGTGTAACAATCAGCCTGTCTATTCATGATCCATTTCCTTATTTCCTTCAACAGCCAAAATTTAAGACCGAAGTTTACCCCTATTTCATGGCGAGGATTGTGGATGCTGAGAAGTGTTTGAATAAATTTTCATTTAATTTGGAATCAGAGCCGTTATTTCTTCATCTAGTGGATCCGTTTGCGGCTTGGAATGAGGGGAGCTATCTTGTCGGAGGAAATGGTCAAGTGAGGGCATTTAGAGAAAAAATAGGCAGTCAGTGTGTTCATCCACCACAAAAGGGAATCCAGTTAACAATCAATGACCTTTCAGCGATAATCTTTGGATATAAAAGACCACTTGAGCTCTATGATATGGGTTTCTTAAAAGGCACTCGGCAAGAAATAGATAAACTCGAAAGAATGGTTCCAAATATAAAATCATCATTTTATGACTTTTTCTAAAAAGAAGATAAGAAAAGACGTATGAAAAAAGGAATTCATACGTCTTTTCTGTGTTTATAGAGCAAACTTGCTAACTTCTTCTTTAACATCCTCAAGAATTTTTTCACATGAATTCACAAGGGAAGCAGGGAAGTTTTCACCTTCACCATATTCGACGCCATGTGGATAATAATGCTTACCTAAAAGTGGTGTCATTAACTGAATCGTTGCCTTAAATGTATCCACGTCGCCTTCTAATGCATAGCCTTGAACACGAAGGTAAAATATTTCGTCCTTCATTTCAAACTTGCGGTCGTATGTAACACGCTCATAGTCCCATTGACCTGCCCGAACTAATCCGTGAGCCTCCATTACCTCATCTAAACGGTTTAATTCAGCTTTTAATTTTTCAATACCCGTATTCTCAAATTTCATCATTAATCCCTCCTAAAAACAATGCCAGTACCCCTATGTTCCTTTAATGATATTACAGCAAGTATAATTCATTTTAATAATAGTTGAAAATGTTTCAACTTGCAATGAATTCATTTGTCGAATAATACAATAGCGAATGGAAAAGCTATTAAGGTGTTAATAGAAAAAAATTTCCTGGAGGCCGATAGGATGGAAACAATTCGTGATATTATGACTGATGAGGTTGAATGCTGTACATTATTAGATAATATGTATGAAGTCGCTTTAAAGATGAAAGAATTAAATGTTGGAGCCATCCCGATTGTTGACCAAGATAAATTGATTGGAATGATAACAGACCGAGATATTGTCATAAGGGGTGTTGCTGAAAAGCACCCAGGTTCATCAAAGGTTGGGGAAATCATGAGTCATGACATGATTACGGTTTCACCTGATACTACAAGTAAAGATGCTGCAAAATTAATGGCTAAGCACCAAATTCGCCGATTACCTGTAGTTGAGGAAAGTAGGTTAATTGGAATTGTTTCACTTGGTGATTTTGCAATAAGTGAATTAACCGATGACCAGGCAAAAGAGGCGTTAACAGAAATTTCTGAGCAAAACTATAACGGGATTCAACAATAATTATTATATAGGAAATAGAATTGTTCGTTAAGACAGGTACACAATGTACCTGTTTTTATTTATATATTGTTAACTTTTCAGACATTTTCGATAATAACTATTACGAATCAAGTTATTGGTGATATAATAATTTTATCCATTATAATGATAGAAAAAGTAATAGAGAGGATGTTAGCCTCTGAGTACGCTAATGAGAATTCTGATACTTTCAGTTGTTTTCTTAACAATTGGCTTTTATGTAAGTATAAATGACAAAAATGATAGTAATGTTTTGATTAAGGAAGATCATACATCAGAAATGAAGCAGCTGCCACAAGTGCCTGATAATAAGCCAAGTAAAAAGGCGGTCACAGAAAAACCTAAAGAGGGATTGGCTTTATTAATTGGTCAAGACGTCATATCCCTAGAAAAAGAACTCGGCAAACCAATGCGTATTGATGAATCAATGTATGGTTACCAATGGTATATTTATAATCTGGACTATTCCCATTATCTCCAGGTGGGCGTTGAAAATAAGCAGGTTGTGACGATTTTTGCTGCTGGCGAAAATCTCGACATTGCTCCGTTTGAAATCGGACAGCCGGTGGAGGAAATCTTTAATACGCAATTTATTGATACAGATATTAATTTAAGGTTAAATGGAAATTCCTATCGTTTTGAACTGAATGATACAGATTTAAATCTAAGACCTATGGTTCATATAGGTGATGTTTTTGTTCAGCTTTATATCGATAAGTTTACTGGAAACCTTTCAAGTGTGCGTTTCCTTAATGCAGAAACATTGATTAAGCAGAGACCTTATGAACTTGATTATACTGGTGAGTTAATAGTACCACCTGTACCTAGCGAAGATATGTGGAAAGAAATTGAAAACGATTCAGCACTGGAGATTTTTGATATCACAAATGTTTTGCGTATAAGGCATAAACTAAAGCCATTGGAATGGGATGATAATACTGCTGAAGCGGCCTTTGGGCATAGTAAAGATATGTTTGAAAATAAGGAGTTTTCTCACACATCAACGAAATTCGGCGACCTTGCAAATCGATTAAAGACAGCAAACGTCGCATACGTTGCTGCAGGCGAAAATATCGCGGCAAATTATACAGATGGACCTGCTGTAGTTGAAGGCTGGTTAAATAGTAAGGGGCACCGAGACTCCTTATTAAATAAGGATTTTACCCATCTAGGTGTTGGTGTTTTTCAAAAGTACTATACACAAAATTTTATTCAAAAAGTTGAACAGTAAAAAGAGGTGACACTCAGTTTGTCACCTCTTTTCAAATTTTCAATCTCTATAAACACCTATCATGACTTTTCTCCAACATAACCATTAAAGAAAAATTTGGTTCCCTCCCAGCTACCATACAAACGAATGACCTCTCCTACATTAAATGGCTCAATTTTCATATTTTTGGTGATAGGGGTTACCTTTTTCGCAGTGATTAATTTCGCCGCCGTTTTAAGTTTTAAGGTTTGTACGAATATGTATCGGTGATAATAAAAACGCTGCTTCTCTTCAGTAAGGCTTATTATCTCCCCTATTAGAACGGCTTCTTGCTGTACATTCCCGCAAGCAAGCCATTTCTTGTCATGCTCTTTCATTTCTTTTTTAGTTAGCCAATAAAAGTATAAAACAATGATTGGTATAACAATGGCGGTGACCATCTTTGATCAGACTCCTCCATTTATTATTTATTTATCCCACATTAATGTGCAGTAATCCCTCTACTGATTGATGTTTTCACTTTATGATGAAAAAAGTCCCTGTTGCATAGGCGATTTTTTTTCCATCACTGCGAAAGGCTTCTCCAGATATAACCAGCGTCTTACTTCCTTGATGAACGACTTCTGCTTTACACCGTAGTGAATCACCTATACCCGGAGCAATGTAATGGATATTGAGCTGATTTGTAACAGCTCCAAAACCTTCAGGTAGCAGGTAATTAGCTAAGCTGCCCATAGCTGTGTCGAGAACTGTCGCTGTAATCCCGCCATGAACGATATTTAGATTATTATTAATAATTGGATTAATGGGGATTGAAATTTCACAAGTATCTTTATCAAATGTCCTTTCCATATGAAGAATCCCATCAATGAAAGTGCTTCTCTTATAAGTTATCTTCTTTTGGACACCTTTTATGAGAGTGCTAAGGGCGTTTAGGTCATCATCTGTCCCATTTTCGATACATGATTCTAATAATTGACGCAATTCATCTTTCATCCTGTTTCCCTCTTTCATTTCTTTTTCTTTTGACATCTTACCATTTAAGGGCATATTAATAAATATTTTCACTTGATTTGTGGTTATCACATTTCTAACTGTTTATCATATTGTATTATTGGGATGAATATGGGCAGAGGTGAGAAACATGACACAAAAAAAATTGCACCCATCCGTACAAAAATTCAAAGAGTTTGTCAGAGATAATCCGAAAATTATTCAAGAAGTAAGGAAAGGGAAGTCGACCTGGCAGGAATTATATGAGGATTGGTATTTATTAGGAGAAGAGGATAAACGTTGGGAAACAATTGGTTCAGAACCGGATTCAGAATCAGGTTCAGAATCGGATTCTGAACCTGAAAAAAACAAAGAGTCCCAGGGAGATTGGATGTCCAATATTATGGGGATGGTTAAGAAAATGGATCCTAATCAAATGCAAAACCATATTAATAATCTAAGTCAGGCTTTAGGAGCCATCCAAGGTGTTATCGCACAATTTCAAGGAAGTAATCCAACTGCAGGACCTGTAAAACCGATCGAAGGGCCTAAGAATCCATTTTTATTTAGAAAAGACTAACGAAGGGAACATTAACCGATGCGAAGAGAGGTATTTGAGTATTTAGAAAATCAGAAGGACCTAAAGCAATTTGTTCGGGAACAGCCGCACTGGTATCGGAAGCTGTCAAGAAATCCATATGATATCCAATCACTTGAAATTGCTTCCTTACATCATTATAAGAAAACGATTCCTGACAAGGTTGAAAAGTTTTCTAGTGGTGTTCAAATGGCCAACATGATGTATCAAATGTTTCAGGCAATGAAAAATCAAAACTAACAAATGACCACATTGTTATTGATGTGGCATTTTTTTATTGTCCACAATTGAAATAGACTAAAAAAGAAAAAGGAGGCGAACAATACAGACAAAGGAGTGAGTGAGTTGAAGAGGATAATTCCAAATACAGCTCTTATATTTTTAATGATAGGAATTGCTACAGGATGCCTGAAGGATGTGTCCAATCCTGAAACAAAATCGAAAATAGTGCTAGTTAAACAACAAAGGAAAATACAAACAGAAACTATCCCAGTTTATAATCAGAATTTAAAAGAAATTCCTACTTTATATGTACATCACAAAATAAATGATAAGCAGGTTTTGGTGGAATGTATTGTGACTGGGATTAGCTTTCGCGAAACAGATCGTACCAAACAAAAAGTTGGGAAATTGGTGGTTTGGGTTGATGGAAAGAGAAATTTCGAGGTCGATTCTGCAGCATTTATTATTAAAGGTCTTCCAGCTGGAAGCCATAAATTGAAGCTTGAAGTTGTAAAGTTAAATAATGAGTCGTATGGATTAGCAAAAGAATTTATGGTAAATATCCCCTAATAAAAGTAAATCTTTCGCTTTCAACATGCATTCATGGTAAAATGTTCACGGAGGTGGGCGTAAGTGCTAGCTACGTTAGAAAGTATTGAATTGCTGGAGGATGCGGAAAGATTAGCTAAGATGGTCCTCGAATCCGATATAGCCGAACAATACCAAATTTGTTTATATAAAATGCAAAATAACAAGGAGACACAGCGAAAAATTAATCGTTTTGTCAGCCTAAAAGATCTTTACGAAGAGGTCCAAAGGTTTGGGAAATACCATCCTGATTATAAAAGGGTCATGTCTGAAATCCGTGAATATAAACGAGAAATGGATCTAGATCCGCGAGTTGCAGAGTTCAAATTGGCAGAAAATGATTTGCAAAGCCTTTTAGATGAAATCAGCATGATGTTGGGTGGAGCAGTTTCCAAACATATAAAAGTACCTACGGGGAACCCATTTTTTGATGCTGGTCACGGCAGCGGTTGTGGCGGCGGGGGAAGTTGTAGCTGTGGATGAAGATAAAAAATCAGCTTATTACAAGCTGATTTTTTTGTTATAGCAGTTGTTATCTTATTTGATGTCGGAACGCAGAAAAGTTTAAATTGAAAAGGAATGTTTTAATATGCTAGACTTATCTAAAATGATGGTTTAGCTGAAGGGGAAAAAATTATGTTTGTTCAGAGACAAGGATTAGTTGTTTGGCTTTATTCTTTAAAACAAGCTAAAATGCTAAGGCGTTTCGGAAATGTCCATTATGTTTCGAAAAAGCTGAAATATGTCGTCTTGTATTGTAATCAAGAGGAAGTGGAAAGAATCATGGAAAAGTTAAATTCCTTTTCCTTTGTTAAAAAAGTAGAACCTTCATATAAACCATTCTTAAGAATGGAGTATGAGAATTCAGCACCAGATAAAGCGAAGGAATATGATTATAAAATGGGCATTTAAAAGGTGGGGCAAATATGCCCCACCTTTTTATTGTAGTGGAAGGATATAATGATTAAGCCTTAGGATGCCGATTAAATGCTGATAGAAAAGATCTTTTTCATGAAAAGTTGTCGATGGTTTTACAGAAAATTCATGTATTTTTTTCCCGATTTCATTAGCCGTTTGCGCAAAAAGGTCATACCTCTTATTCGGTAAAAAATTTGGGTTCGGAATGCCCTCCCGACAAATATAAAGGGCTTGAAACTTCCCAGGGTCGGTTGGCTCAAAAATTACGACCAAGGAGGTCACTTCCTTATTATCAATCTTCGTGTGTAAAGCCATCATGTGTTGGAGTCGGTGCTGATTAGCCTTTGCAAGCTCTATTAACTCATATAAATCTGAATACCCGTCTCCTAGTTCAATAAAACGCTGTATCAATGATAACTCCCCTTTTTCAATTCGAATTTATCCATACTTTGTCACTTATTTGCAGTATTTTAAATAAAAAAAACCCTGCAGAAATTCTGCAGGGTCCTTCCACATCCTCATAAAGGATAGAAGGCAAAGGGAGAGGAGAAACCGGAGGAAGAACTTATGGGGAAACGTAAGTCTTCTCCGCGGTTGGCAACAACATCCTCGAATTGATGTTGTTAATTACATTATTTCCACAACCCTAGACCTTATACGTACTTTTAATAAATTTGTTACAATTTGTAAAAAGAAATTGATGAATGAGAAATGACTCAACTGATTTGTCTACTTTTTGCAAATTATGATAGGATGTATAAAGAAAATGGATTTTAAAAAAATGTGGTGATATGTAAGTGAGAGTAGTATCAGGTATTTGTAAGGGAAGACCCCTTAAGGCAGTTCCGGGAAATTCAACCCGTCCGACAACGGATAAGGTCAAAGAAGCATTATTCAATATGATTGGACCCTATTTTGACGGTGGGATCGGTTTAGATCTTTTTGCCGGAAGTGGTGGATTAGGTTTGGAAGCACTAAGCCGTGGATTGGATCAGGTAATTTTTGTTGACCGTGATCCAAAAGCTATTCAAGTGATCCACGAAAATATTAATGCCTGTAAGTTTGAGAAGAAAACTGAGGTTTATCGTAATGATGCAGATAGAGCACTTAAGGCTCTTATTAAAAGGGGAATATCCTTCGATTACATATTTTTGGACCCCCCCTATAAAAATGAAAAACTTGTCAGTTTGATGGAAAAGATGGATCAGGCAGAATTAGTGAAAACGGATGGAATAGTTGTTTGTGAACATAGTTTTGACGTGATATTACCGCAAATTGCGGGGCGGTTTACGCAAACGAAACACGAAAAGTATGGAATTATTGCTGTGACGATTTATTCGAGGAACAGCTGAAAATTAAGGGGGGAGTAAATGTGGCTAGAATAGCCGTTTGTCCTGGGAGCTTTGATCCAATTACATATGGCCATTTAGATATCATCAGAAGGGGTGCAAAGGTATTTGATATGGTCTATGTGAGTGTGATGAACAATTCATCAAAAAATCCGTTATTCAGCGTTGAAGAGCGAATCAACCTTATTAAAGAAGTAACAAAAGATCTTACCAATGTAAAGGTAGATGAGCATTCAGGTTTACTTGTTGATTATGCTAAAGCTGTTAATGCGAATGCGATAATACGTGGCTTAAGGGCCGTTTCCGACTTTGAATACGAAATGCAAATTACCTCGATGAACCGTGTTCTAAATGAGGATATTGAAACTTTTTTCATTATGACTAACAACCAGTATTCATTCTTAAGTTCCAGCATTGTCAAAGAAGTAGCTAAATACAATGGGAATATATCAACACTTGTCCCACCAATTGTTGAAAAAGAATTGAAAAAAAAGTTTAAGGGTTAGAAAATTATTGAGAGCTAAGCAAATGCTTAGCTCTTTTTTAATCTATAAAACAAAATTACTACATACACTAGGAGTGAAAAAATGGTAATGATAGGTCCAGTCTCAATCATTTTATGGTAAAAATGATTCGCCCAAGACCCCTCTTCAAAAAAACCAACAGGGAGGGCATTAGAAGGCTGTTCTTTACTATGAAAACCTAAATACACAGGTTTCCAGAGAAGTAGTGCAAACAAGCTTGCAAACATACCGTGAAAAATTCTTGCAATAAAAAATGGTTTAAATCTAATATCTGTTTGCGCAAGGATACTGGCAACTTGTGCCTGGACACTAAAACCACTAAAAGCGAGGATAAAACTTGTAATCATTGCTTTTTGTAAGAGGGTAGCATCCTGAACCTGACTTGTTAGTTGGCTTCCCAATGTGATTTCAAATAAACCTGAAATAAACGGGATGCTCAACATTTCCGGGAATGATATTGAGGATAGTAGCACCTCAACTGTTTTTGCGAGAGTCGCTGTTATATGTAAATGGTAAAGTAATTTGTTAATCACTGAGAATAAAATTATAAATCCTCCGACCATTAATAGGGTTTGAATCGATGAATTGACAGCATCACCAAGAAGCTTACCGATGGGGCGATTGTCTTTTAGTCTTGTTTGATGCAGAGTCGAAATGGCAGATCTAATTTTGAATTTTTTTCTTTCCTCAATCCTTTTTTCAGGTGATTCATTTCCGTAGAAGCGCATGAATATTCCAACACAAATATTCCCTAAATAATGGGCTAGGGCAAGGATAACCCCTAAATGAGCATTATAGAAAAAGCCTACTGAAACGGCTCCAAAGATAAACAAGGGATTCGAGGAATTGGTAAATGAAACGAGCCTTTCTGCCTCAATTTGTGTCAAATGTCCCTCTTGGCGTAATCTTGCTGTGAACTTTGCGCCAGCTGGGAACCCAGAGGCCATTCCCATTGCCCAAACAAACCCCCCCACACCAGGCACCTTAAAAAGGGGCCTCATTAATGGCTCCAATAACACACCGATAAATTTGACAACCCCAAAACCAATTAACATTTCAGAGACAATAAAAAAAGGTAATAGCGAGGGAAAGACAATTTCCCACCACATATTTAATCCTCGGATAGAAGCATCAAATGACTCTTGTGGGTAAGAAATGAGTGAAGCTGCTAAAATAGTGATGGATATCGATAAGAAGATTGTTTTTAGTTTTGACCGAAACAATAAAGGAGGCCTCCTTCCAAGAGGATCGTCTAGTTCAAACTGTGCAAATCAAATAGTTGAGTGTTAAAATAGAAAATATTCTTTCGAGAATTTCAAAACGCCTTGTCTATTCAAAGCGTAAAGGGGCTGGGCTATAGAAAGCCACCGCTTTCTTCATCCATTATGGACGACTAAGTCTCTGTCAGCATTTCACTTTCCTATCGACTTAAATTCCTATATGGCTTGGGTATGATGCTTCTGCTTTTCTACTTGTCCCATATAAAACAAATATACTCATAGAACGTCAATTTAGACCATATGATTGAACAAGATTTCTCTTTTTAAAAGTGAAAAATTCTATCAGGTTTAAATAGGAGGTACAAATATGGGGCACCCGAAAATAGGCTTGGCGCTTGGGTCAGGCGGTGCACGTGGGTTTGCTCATTTAGGTGTCATCATGGCATTAAAAGACGCCGGAATTCCTATTCATTTGATTGCCGGCAGCAGCATGGGGGCACTTGTAGCTAGTTTTTACGGGGCAGGTATTGACTTAGAACGGTTATATAAATTATCAACCGCCTTTAAAAGAAAGTACTTTTTGGATTTTACTGTTCCGAAAATGGGCTTAATCTCTGGGAAAAAAGTAAAGGAATTTATTAAGGTCTTTACTCATGGGAAAAACATTGAGGAATTATCCATACCAATCGGTATTGTTGCAACCGATTTATTGACAGGGGAAAAAGTTGTCTTCCAAAAGGGTCCAGTCGCTGAGGCAGTAAGAGCAAGCATTTCTATCCCTGGGATTTTTGTGCCGGAAAAATATAAGGGAAGAATCTTTGTGGATGGTGGTGTAACCTCCCGAGTTCCTGTATCTGTTGCCAAAGAAATGGGCGCTGATATGGTTATCGCAGTAGATGTATCAATGGTGAAACGTAACGCCGAAATTACCTCTATTTACGATGTCATCATGCAAAGCATTGACATTATGCAAACGGAAATAATCAACAGTAGGGAGATGACTGCTGACGTTATGATACGTCCCCCAGTTGAAAATTATAGTTCCCGAGCCTTCACAAATATTGAAGAAATTATCAACATTGGTTTGGAAGAAACCAAAAAACATCTAAAGGAAATAGAAACCGTTATTGAACAGTGGAAGGGGTAACTTTAGCAATGCGAAAAAAAATATACCTAGGCTCCGTACTTTTGATTGCCCTTCTTTTTATTGGGGGAATGTATTATTCACTGCCTTATTATGTTTCAAAACCGGGAATGGCAAAAGAACTTGGACCAATTATATCGGTTGAAGACGGCTATAAAGATGAAGGGAATTTTATGCTTACAACGGTTAGAATGGGGAGAGCAAATATTTACTCCTATTTAGAGGCGAAGCTGAGTAAATATGAAGAACTTTATCCATTGGAAAGGATCTTATATAAAAAAGAAACTCAGGAAGAGTATAATGCAAGACAGCTTCACCTAATGGCTGGATCAAAACTTAATGCGATCGATGTTGCCTATCGTAAAGCAGGGTTGCCGGTTCAGTACAAATATAAAGGGATCTATGTGGTACAGGTAGTTCCAGGAATGCCGGCGGAAGGGAAACTTCAGGCTGGAGATCGAATTTTTAAAGTGGATGGGCACCAATTCCCTTCCTCGGAAAAATTTATTGATTATCTTAGCAGAAAAACAGCTGGTGAACAGGTCACATTCACTTATTTAAGAAAAAATGTTACCAAAACAGAGACCTTAAGACTTCAGCCATTTAAAGAGGATCCTAAAAGAGTTGGAATCGGGATTTCACTAGTGGACGACAAAGAAATTATTGTTAATCCAAAAGTTAAGGTGAAGACTGATGAAATCGGCGGGCCATCTGCAGGGCTTATGTTTACTTTGGAAATCTATAACCAGTTAACGAAAGAAGATTTAACAAAAGGTTACCAAATTGCTGGAACAGGTACAATTGAAGTTGATGGTACAGTAGGACCTATCGGTGGAATTGAACAAAAAATTGTCGCAGCCGACAAGGCAGGTGCTGAAATCTTTTTAGCTCCGAATGAAAAAGGTGTCAAAAATTCTAACTACCGGGCCGCAGTAAAGACCGCTCGAGACATAAAAACAAAAATGAAAATTATTCCTATTGATACCTTTGATGACGCTGTAAATTATTTAGAAAAGCTGCCGAAAAAATAAAAAAGATGGTGCGGAGGCATCATCAGATTGTGGAGAAAGGGTATATTTCTCGGCAATCTTTTAATAATGGATTGGCCCTGCTAACTGGCCTGTTAATTTCCGCTCCGGGCACCCGCTTTCCGCGGGGAGGTCCGGGAGCCTCCTCGGCGCTATAGGCGCCTGCGGGGTCTCCCGAAACCTCTCTATCCCGCAGGAGTCGAGTGCCCTCCGCTCCCAATCAACAGGGTGGCAAATCAACCTAAAGAATTGCCACACACTTTTTCTAACCTGGCTAAGTGTGTCGCAATCTTTTTTATATTTTGGCAGGCTGCTGTAAGGAGAGCCTGTTCACTTGCATTCTTTAATCCCTGTAATCGGCAGTAGCGAAGGCCATGCAGCTCTTTTGAGTCTGCGAAGCTTCGATCAATTTTTTCCTTTCTAAATATATAAAGCAATTTTCCCAATTTAGATAAGCGATTTAACCTTACCTTTTTCTTTAATGGCTTTTTTCCATGCTTTATTCTATCCTCTTCAATAGCCTTGTTTAATTCATCAAAGTATTCACGAGTTTCTACTTCAACTTCTTCTCTCGTGTAATTATGCTTATTTTCATTTGCCTTTAAATGGGATCAGGAACTAATTCATCAATAGACACAAATTCATATTCACTTTGGGAAGATTCTCTTGGTTTAAACATAGATTTCGCCACTTATTTTTTTATTTTTTTGGTTGTGTGAGGACATTATTGAATTTACACCTGTTGATTGGAGCGGAAGGCGCGAAGACTCCTGCGGGAGTACGGGGCAGGGGAGACCGCGCAGGCCGCATTAGCGCCGAGGAGGCTCCCCGGCACGCCCGCGGAAAGCTAAGCGCCTGGAGCGCAAATCAACAGACATGTCGCATTAACAATATTATAATAAATTAACGCAGTGAAATGTTAAAGTAGCATAAAAAAATAAAGGCTGTCGAAAGTTTTTCGACAGCCTGATGGTGCGGAGGCATCATCTTTTTTATTTAATAAAGATTGGAGGTTGTTGAAATTCCTGCTTAATCATTTCATTTTTTAAATGATTAGGAACACCAAGGGAATATACACGTGCCGCTTTAACATCAAGTAATATCTCCTTTCCCTTAAAGGAAGATAGTTTAGAAATGAGTGGAAGGCTGATATCCTTTTTTATCTTATTTAAGTAGCTTTTTCCTCTTGTTGTCATTCCTAAAAGTCTTAAATATGAGGCTTTTTCTAGATTTCCAGCCATTTCAGCCTTTTTTGTATTTGTCAAAATATGAACGCATAATCTTTGAAGCCTTGTCCATGTATAACGTTTCGTTTTTATTTTTTGCATAAATTCAAGAAAGTTATTGGACTCCAGAGCTGCAGCTAGTAATCTGTACTCAAGACCTTCTTCCACTTCGTAAATTTCCCTTAGCTCTTCAGGACTGGAATGGATTAGCCGGAATTGAAGGTAGCCCCAATAATTTTCCCATTGATGAAAAACATGATAATGGTGTAAATATTTTTTTAATAATTGTTTGGTTGACTCAGGTACATATTGGTCAATTTCCGTATTGCCATCTTCGCCTGAGAATATGGCTTTTCGGATACTCGTCGCACTCGCAATCGTTTCGGATGAAAAATGCTCATCGTGATAGTCAGCATTTTTTCGTGGCACCGTTATCGGTTTGACTTTGCTCTTTTGCTGTTTTAGGGCTTTTATGTATTGAAATCCAAGAATATTATTTGGCTTTGCTAGATCCAAAAAATTTTCTGAATCTGATAATTGTTGAAAAGAGAGTGCTAACGCTTTTGGGTAACTTACACCAGTACCGATGAATCGTTTGATATTTTCATCGAATGAACTTTGCTGCTGTTCTAGGTAATCGATGGTTTGAAAAAAAGCAGAAATATCACCGCTCTCACTTCCAAAGCATAAAGTTTCACAAAGGGCTGCATCTAAAATCGACACGGCTCCATTTGCAAACGTTTCAGCCTTCTGAGTAGCAAAGCGGTAGGGAAGTTCAAAAACGATATCGGCGCCATTTAATAACGCCATCTTAGTCCGATACCATTTCGAAACAAGAGCAGGTTCTCCTCTCTGCAAAAAATTCCCGCTCATGACCGCAATGACAACATCGGCCTCTGCAGCTTCCTTTGAAGCCTTTAAATGGTAAGCATGTCCATTGTGAAAAGGGTTATATTCGACAATTAAGCCAACAGCTTTCATTTTCTCTCTCCTCAGTTAAAAACTATTATCATTATAGCAAAATTTTAAAGAAACCAATCCATTTATGTGATATGATATTGAAGATGTTTGATAAAAGTAGTTCTGGATAAACTAGTATAGGTATACGGTTTGTTCGAATTGCCTTTCTAAAAAAATCACCTGACGAGGTGTAAAGAAAAAACATTGACAAAAATATTTTCGAAGGCTATAATTACCTTTGTTGCCTTGGGGTGATTCAATTGAAATGGACATTAAGTCAATTACAAAAATATCGAAACAAGGATTTTTTGATTGATGAAACAATTCGGGTTGATGAGATTATAGAAGTGGATCCATCCATTCGGGAAGTATCTCCAATTCACATTATGGGTCGTGGAGATATTGATTCAACGAAAGTGACATTCCATTTAAAAATCGAAGGTCATTTAATCCTTCCTTGTTCTCGAACTTTAGTGGATGTTAAACTTCCAATTAATGTCGAAACAACTGAAACTTTCCTCTTACAAGGTTCAGTTTATGAAACTGAAGAGGAAGTATATCAAGTAAAGGGCGATGTGATTGATGTAATGCCAATCATTCGAGAAATTCTATTACTTGAGGTTCCAATGCAAGTGTTTTGCGAAGATATCGATTCTGAAGGGGCTGCTCCACAATCCGGTAAGGATTGGGAAGTTGTTCATGAAGAAGATCAAGAGAAAAAAATTGATCCGAGACTAGCAGGACTTGCTAAGTTTTTTGACGAAAACAATTCTTCTTCCGAATCATAATCGGCAAAAACTAAGAAGCAAAGTGAAGATCCAGCATTCCTGGCCTTCATTACTTTCTTAATACTCTTTAAGGAGGTGGGAAGAATGGCTGTACCTTTTAGAAGAACTTCTAAAACTGCAAAAAGAAAGCGTCGTACTCATTTTAAATTAAACGTACCTGGTATGGTAAGTTGCCCAAACTGTGGTGAAATGAAACTTGCTCACCGCGTATGTAAAGCTTGCGGAACATACAAAGGAAAAGACGTTGTGAACGACTAATTTCCATTAGGATAGAAAGCACAAGGAGCTTAGGCCCTTGTGCTTTTGTCGTTTCTAGAAAAAATTATTTGCAAAAAATATACATACTAGCGAACCTTTAGTCACCTGAACCGTTGAAAAAATATTGTAATGAAAGGAAGAGAAAAAATGTCAGCATACACCATCGAAAAACGAGAGAAAGGTTATTTATTATTTACGATTACAAGAAGTGAAAAAAGAAATGCAATTAATTATGAAGTGATGAAGGGCTTAGAAGAGGCAATAAACAGGGCTTCTGAATCTGATATTAGAGCACTCATTATTACTGGAGAAGAAGACCATGCCTTTTGCTCCGGAGGAGATTTATCCGTTTTCCACCTCCTTCACACAAAAGAGGAAGCCTACTCTATGCTTTCGAAGATGGCTGCTATTCTTTATTCGCTGCTTACCTTACCGATTCCGACCGTTGCCCTCATAAACGGGACAGTCGTTGGGGGAGGATGCGAACTTGCAGTCTCATGTGATTTCCGCTTAGCAAGAAAAGGAATAAAAGCAGGCTTTGTCCAAGGAAAGCAGGCAATAACCACAGGCTGGGGAGGCGGTTCAATCCTTACAGAAAAGCTCCCAACAGCAATTGCAATGAAGCTTCTAATGGAAGCAGAATTGCATACAGCAGAAGAATTAAAAGAAGCCGGCTTTATTGATGGCCTCTTCGAAAAAGAGGCTATACAGGTATGTGAAGCTTATCTTGAAAAAATGTTAGAAAAGGATTTAAGTGTGCTGCAATCTTATAAAAGATTATGGATAAGAAAGTGGGAGGAAAATAAGCTCCGTGAAAGAATAGAGGAAGAGGTTAAAAATTGTGCATTGCTTTGGGAAAGCGATGCCCATCATGACTATGTAAAAACTTTTATGAAGAAAAGACTGTGAAAAAAGATTAAAAGACAACTCTTGTTTAAGTCTATCTTTTCTAGTAGATGCATATGTATTATTAAAAAACTAGGAGGGATGTACAGATGTCACCAACTCGACAAGATGCTTGGTCCCAGGACGAGGATTTGTTGCTTGCAGAGGTTGTACTAAGGCATATTCGTGAAGGCGGGACACAGCTTCAGGCATTTGAGGAAGTGGGCAAAAAGTTAATGCGAACTGCGGCAGCCTGCGGCTTCCGTTGGAATTCGTTTGTAAGAAAGCAATATAAATCAGGAATTGAGTTGGCAAAAAAACAACGAAAAGAGATAAAAAAACAAACAATGCCTGTTGAGGAACAGTCTGTTCAGGAACCTGCTAAAGTTGAAAATGTAACATCGCAGCCTGGATGTGAGCAGGGCAGTACAATCACATTTCCAGCAGTCATTCATTTTTTAGAAGGACTTTATAAAAGAGCAGAGGACTTTTCCGGTTTGGAAGAAGATAGGGAGAAATCTTTTGAAAAAATTAATGAATTGGAAAGGAAATCATATTTTTTGGCCGAAGAAAATGAAAGATTGTCCAAAAATTTAAAAGCGATTGAGGAGGATTACCGTTCTTTAATTGAAATAATGGAGCGAGCTAGGAAAATGGTGGTCCTACAGGATGAAGATCGGCAGCAGAAGGTGAAGTTTCAAATGGACAAAAATGGTAATCTTGAAAGAGTAGAGAAATAATAAAGTACAACTCGTCGACTGGCGAGCAATAAGGTGAAGACAGAGGCGTAGTTGTAATAAATGCGAAATAGGAAAGAATAACCTTAATAAAGGTTTTCTTTCCTATTAGCTAAAAAGCGGACTTTTTTGTCCGCATTTATTATTTGTTAATGCTGTTGTGCCTCGACACCCTCAGGATACCAGACAAGGGGATTCTCACCACGATCACGTTCCATATCATAATCTACATTAGCAAACTCCATCTTTTCCCAAAAACCGCTTGATTTTACTCGTGGGTTTGTCTTAATTGGCAGGCCAAAGCTTTTTGCAAATTCAACAAGTTGTTTACCGTAACCCTTATCTTGATAATCTGGTAATACTTCAAGCTTCCATAATTCTAAATAGTCTTGCGGCGGATAAAAATAGCGATCAAACTTAGCATCAATTTGATATAGACTCATCCGTGCTACTAGTTTGTCCCCAAAATAAATACCGTAAAACGGTGAGTCACTATCATCCTCAACCATCTTTGCTCCAAGGTCCTCCAGCATTGATAGCTCTTGAATTCCATATTCTTTAAATTTTTTAAATTCCTCTAGTGTTTTAAAATTTACTTTTAGTTTTTCCACTTTTACTCCCATTGCCCGACCTCCTAAAATGATAACCTCATATTCTTGTATATATTTATTTGTTTCTGAATAACATGAAGTGAATAATTTTTGCATTATTCAAAACGAATTAATATCATTATATAATAAAAACAAAAAAAATTCTTCCTCTAAACTCTGACAGCGTTTTCAAAATTTGCAGGAAATTCAGGGAATGATGTAGAAAACATATTATTGGTGGAACAAAAGGGAATGAAAGGGGAAAAAATGTGCAAAAAATTTTAATTGCCAATCGGGGAGAAATTGCGCTACGGATCATTAAAACTTGTCAGGAGATGGGAATTGAAACGATTGCGATTTATTCCGAAGCTGACAAGGAAATGCCGTTTGTGAAAGCGGCAACTAAGGCGGTTTGTGTGGGTGCACCACCTGTTAATAAATCCTATTTGCAGACCGAAAAAATATTGGAAGTTGCAAGAAGCGAAAATGTGGATGCCATCCACCCTGGATATGGCTTTTTATCAGAAAATGCCGCATTTGCTAAACAAGCGATGAAGGATGGAATTATTTTTATTGGACCAAAGCCTGAAACCATTGAATTAATGGGGGATAAAATCGCATCGCGTCAAACGATGGAGAAAGTTGGAGTTCCTGTTGTGCCAGGGAGCGGAAACGGTTTAAAGACGATTGAAGAAGCTTGTAATCTAGCTGAAGAAATCGGCTACCCTGTTATGCTGAAGGCAAGCGGCGGAGGCGGCGGAATCGGAATGGTGCTGTGTGAAAATGAGCAAGCGCTCGTTAAGTCTTATGAGCAAACAAGGTCACGAGCTAAAGCCTATTTTGGTTCAGATGAGGTATTTATTGAAAAATATATTGCCGATAGCCGACATATCGAGGTTCAAGTGTTTGGAGACCAAACTGGGAACATCGTTCATCTCTTTGAAAGGGATTGTTCGATTCAAAGAAGACATCAAAAGGTTGTTGAGGAGTCGCCCTCCCCTTTCCTTTCGGAAGAAGTTCGGCAAAAAATATTTGAAACAGCTATTAAAGCGGCTCGCGCCGTTGGCTATATTAATGCAGGAACGATTGAATTCATAGTTGATGAAAATGAAAATTTTTATTTTCTTGAAATGAATACTCGTCTGCAGGTAGAGCATCCAGTGACCGAGATGATTACGGGGCTTGATTTAGTTAAATGGCAAATTATGGTAGCTGAAGGCCGGACATTGCCTTTACAACAAACTGACATTGTCTCGTCGGGAAACGCGGTGGAATTCCGACTTTATGCCGAAGATCCTGTTCGCTTCTTACCTTCGCCAGGAAAAATCAGCATTCTAGAGTGGAACAAAACAAACGCTGTGCGGATAGACTCCGGCTATGAAGAAGGCTGTACAGTAACACCATTTTATGACCCAATGATCGCAAAGTGTATTTTCCATGGAGAAACGAGGCAAGATGCATTATCAGCTGCAAACACCTTTTTTACAAACGTGAAAATTGAAGGAATTAAAACAAATGCCCCATTATTCTTAAATATTCTTGCAAACGACGACTTCCAAATCGGCTTGTACACAACTAACTTTCTAACCAAATTATTAAAATAGGGAGAGGAATAAATATGAAAGAAGTAACAGCAACTATGGCAGGAACGGTATTAAATATTTTTGTAGTAGCAGGTAATACAGTAAACCCAGGCCAAGAAGTTTTAATGCTTGAATCGATGAAAATGGAAATACCAATTGAAAGCACTACAGAAGGCGTGGTACTTGAGGTTAAGGTTAATATTGGCGATTTCGTTAATGAAGGAGATATTTTAATTGTCATAGAATAGCATTTTGAGGGGGAGCATTATGGCAACAACTAATACATTAAATAATCAGTTAAATGAAAATCGGAAAAAAATCGAAGCTGGTGGTCATCCAAAATATCACGAGAAGGCCAAAGAACAGAAAAAACTATTTGTTCGTGACCGGCTAGCCTTATTGTTTGATGGAGGTAAATTCGAAGAAGACGGTAAATTCGCTAATTTTAAGGCGGGTGATTTGCCAGCAGATGGAGTCGTTACTGCTATTGGAAAAGTTGATGGGCAAACGGTTTGTGTCATGGCCAATGATTCTACAATTAAAGCGGGATCATGGGGAGCACGAACAGTTGAAAAAATTATCCGCATTCAAGAAACTGCTGAAAAATTGAAGGTTCCATTATTCTATCTTGTCGATTCAGCTGGGGCAAGAATTACCGATCAATTAGAGATGTTTCCTAACCGTCGTGGTGCTGGGAAGATCTTTTATAATCAGGTAAAACTCTCGGGAATGATTCCCCAGGTATGTATTTTGTTTGGACCTTCAGCGGCGGGCGGGGCGTATATCCCAGCATTTTGCGATATCGTCATTATGGTTGATCAAAATGCTTCGATGTATTTGGGGTCGCCTCGCATGGCTGAAAAGGTCATCGGGGAAAAGGTAACACTCGAGGAAATGGGTGGAGCTCGGATGCACTGTTCTATCAGTGGCTGCGGTGATGTACTTGCCTACAGTGAGGAAGAAGCGATTGAATCAGCAAAAAAATACATCAATTATTTTCCGGCCAGCTTTAAAGAATATCCCAAAATGGTAGATGGAGTGGCAGCAAAAGAAGGTCGCGAATTAGAAGTGATTATTCCGGAAAACCAAAATGCTCCGTTTGACATGTTTGAATGTATTGATCGACTTGTTGATAATGATAGTTTTTATGAAATAAAAAATTTATTTGCACCGGAAATAATTACCGGATTAGCTAGAATCGATGGGAGAACTGTTGGAATTATTGCCAATCAGCCGAAGGTAAAAGGTGGTGTCCTGTTTGTCGATTCCGCTGATAAAGCAGCGAAATTTATCCAGCTTTGCGATGCTTATCATATTCCGCTTTTATTCCTTGCAGATGTCCCTGGTTTCATGATTGGAACAAAGGTAGAACGTGCAGGAATTATCCGTCATGGGGCAAAGTTGATTGCGGCGATGAGCTCTGCAACTGTTCCGAAAATCTCAGTCATTGTTCGAAAAGCTTACGGTGCTGGCCTTTATGCAATGGCAGGTCCGGCTTTCGAACCTGATTGCTGTATCGCATTGCCAACAGCGCAAATCGCGGTAATGGGCCCAGAAGCAGCTGTTAATGCTGTATACTCTAATAAGATTAATGAAATTGAGGATCCGAAAGAAAGAATCGCTTTTGTTCAGGAAAAACATAAAGAATATAAAGAGCATATCGACATTTACAAACTCGCTTCAGAACTGATTGTCGACGAAATTGTCGCACCTTCTGAATTAAGGAATGTGCTCATACAACGCTTCACTTATTATGAAACGAAAGAATTAACTTTTAGTGTCCGAAAACATCCCGTTTACCCAGTCTAAAAAACACAACCCTTTTCAAGGTTTAATCGAAAAGGGTCTATTTTTTTCTTGAATCTTACTTACAAACTGTTAAAGGCATCTGATAAAATAATGGGTATAGATGACTAAAATGAGGGATTACCATGAAGGTTGGAATAATCGGTGCTGGGTCAATTGGATTATTATTTGCGTCATACATTAGCAGCTCTTTCGAGGTAATGATTTACACAAGAACAAAGGAGCAAGCCTTTGAAATTAATAAATATGGGATTTTGCTGCAAAAAGGGTCCGAACAAACGATATCATTAGTTAACGCCTTACCAATTACAGAGTGGAAGGGAACAGAAGCTTTAGCGATTGTCGCAGTTAAACAATACCAGCTTCAATCGATATTAGAAAAAATAAATCATTTACCTTTCATTCCAGAAAATCTATTATTTTTACAGAATGGCATGGGGCATTTAGCGATGCTTGAAAAAATACGAGCGAAAAATATTTTCGTTGGATCAGTCGAACATGGAGCGTATAAGGAAAGTGCCAATAAAGTAAACCAAAATGGAGAGGGAAAAACGAATGTAGCTGTTTTTCAAGGCGATGCTGACCTGTTACAACAATTCTCCGCCCCATTTTTAAAGGAATTTCCGATTTTAGTTCAAGCTGACTATTACGAAATGTTATTAAATAAGTTAATTGTCAATGCGGCGATTAATCCGTTGACTGCCATTCTTCATGTGCAAAATGGAGATTTGGTAAACAATCACTATTTTTTTCATGTATTAACAAAGCTTTTTGAAGAAATCTCTTTCATTTTGAATTTAGAAAACCAGGAGGAACACTTAAAGCAAATTATTGATATTTGTAAAAATACGGCTGAAAATCGGTCATCGATGCTAAAAGATATTGAAGCAAACCGACTGACTGAAATAGATGCTATTTTAGGCTTCTTATTAGCTGAAGCTGACAGGCAGGGAAAAAAAGCTCCTCAACTAGAAAGCTTTTATTATTTGGTTAAAGGAAAGGAAATGGAAAGGGGGCGGGTATCGTGAGTACCATTTTCTCCTCCGTGTTAACTGTTTTCTTTACTCTGCCATTTACCGGTTCTATTTTGGTGTATTTTTTTATAAAATTAATGACAAAAAACACGCGCAAATCTATCCATAAAGCGTTAGACTATACAACTATTTTATACATCATTTCAGTTCATTTTTTAATTGTTACGATCTGGGGAAAATCACTTTTTTGGTTAATCATACTAATAATGATTTTGATTGCTATGATGTTTGTACTTGTCCATTGGAAGGTAAAAGAGGAAATTGACTTGAAAAAGGTAATGAAAGGGTTTTGGCGCTTTAATTTTATTGTTTTTTTTCTTACCTATATCAGTCTGACCCTTTATGGGATAATTTATCGTACCGTAACGTTTACCTTTTCCTCCTAAGCAAAATTTTTTTTTAATTGGACTTAGTAGTGGTATACTCGTAAAAGAATTGAATAAGGGTAATCAGAAAGGAAGTACATGAATGGAGATTTTAAATCTCTCTTTACCAGCAACCAATCGGTTTGCTTCAAATTATTTGGAACAATCTGCTGATATTCAGCCATTTTTTCATTATCGTTTTAATGATATGGACGAAGATATGAAAAGAATAGATGAATTAGACAGCAGACCGTTTCCCCGCTTGGAGGTTGCCGCACATATAGAGGGTTTTATGGAGCGTTTTCCATCTTCAGTTGCTGTTAAGAAGTCCATTGATAAACTAAAACAAAATAATAGCGTTGTAGTGATTGGAGGGCAGCAAGCAGGAATTCTTACTGGGCCGCTTTATTCGATACATAAAGTTATTTCGATTATTAAGTTAGCAGAACAAAAAGAAAGACAGCTGGGGATTCCTGTTATTCCTGTATTTTGGATTGCGGGAGAAGACCATGACTTTCAAGAAGTTAATCATGTGTTTGTGCCGGTTAAGGAAAAAGTAGACAAATGGACCTATCCGGAAAAAGTTCACCAAAAGAAAATGGTTTCAGATATTCATTTAAACAAAGATATTTGCCTTTCGTGGGTGAAGAACTTAATTGAGAACTTCGGTGAGACGGAACACACGAATGATTTATTAGCATTTGCAGAAGCACAGCTAGAAAAATCATCGACCTTCGTTGATTTTTTTGCAAATATAATAATGGAATTATTTAAAGATTTTGGGCTTTTAATTGTTGATTCTGGGAACAAGGATTTCCGCCAGTTACAAAAAGATTTTTTAACAAAGCAGATTGTTCATCATGAAGCGATTACTTTCTCTTTATTAGAACAGCAAAAACAAATTGGTAAAAAGGGTTTCCCCATCACAATTGAAGCGAGTGAGCAAGCGGCAAATCTGTTTTATTATGATGAAAAAAGAAATGAGCGAATATTACTTGAATATAACCGTGAAATCGATCGGTTTGTGGGTAAAAGTGGAGTCATTTCATTTTCTATGGAAGAATTAGTGGGGCTAGTTGCTGAAAATCCAGTGAAACTAAGCAATAATGTGGTGACGCGGCCGTTAATGCAAGAATGGCTTTTCCCAACCATCGCATTTATTGCTGGTCCAGGTGAAATTGCTTACTGGGCAGAACTGAAACTTGTTTTTGAGCATTTTAACATAAGTATGCCGCCAATTGTCCCACGGTTGAATATCACCTTCCTAGACCGTTCTGTTGAAAAGGATTTTTCGGAATTAAATTTGAAGTTAGCAGCTGTTTTAAGCAGAGGAACGGATAGGGAAAGACAGGGATTTCTGGAAGTAATTAAAGATAAAGAATTAGAAGAATTATTTTCGAACACAAGAGAACAGTTAGTAAAGCAGTATCAGCTGATTCAAGCAAAAACAGAGGAACTAAATCATGCTTTGCTGCCAATGTTAAAGAAGAATGAAAATTATCTACTAAAGGAAATCAGCTTTATGGAAGGTAAGCTCGAAGGCGCCGTTAAGTTGAAACACGATATCTTATTAAGAAAATTTGCTCGTGTCGATCTCGCTCTTAGACCTGATGGCTTTCCACAAGAAAGAGTATGGAATATCTTTTATTACTTAAATCAATATGGTCTCTCCTTTATTAATGACTTGATGGCTGGTGCTTTTGAATTCGATGGCCGCCATAAGGTGATTGCCATTTAGAAAAACTTCACAATAAATGTGGAGTTTTTCTTTTTCTGTGGAAAAGGGGCGGAGCGCCGCAAAAATGAAACAACATATCTAGCCTCGTGAGATATTTTTATCTTTTACTTTGAATTAGAAAAGTCTCTGTTCTGCTCACATCGCCTTAATTACGTTGGTGTACTACTCCTATCAATTTCATCTCAATGCAAGGGTTTGGAGTTAAAATTCATGCTAGTTTTTATCAAAAAACATGGGCCAAAAAAAGGATTTTAAAGAATTTAAGGAGAATAGTTAAAAAATAGGTGGTGGAAAGTGGGGGAATGTGGTACATTTTTAATAGAAAGTGGGGGTTATCGGTATGTTCATGGGTGAATACCATCATAGCATTGATATTAAAGGCCGCTTAATTGTGCCCTCAAAATTACGTGATGAACTTGGCGACATGTTTATCATCACACGTGGATTGGATCAATGTTTATTTGGTTACCCAGTATCAGAATGGGGGCTTATCGAGGATAAGTTAAAAAGCTTACCGCTGACAAAAAAAGATGCCCGTGCTTTTACTAGATTCTTCTTTTCAGGAGCAACCGAGAGTGAATTTGATAAACAAGGAAGAATTAATATCCCGGCACCACTTTTGCAATATGCTAAGTTGGAAAAAGAATGTGTCATTCTGGGTGTTTCCAATCGAATAGAAATTTGGAGTAAACAGATTTGGGAAGACTATTTTACACAGTCTGAAGAATCATTTACCGATATTGCAGAAAATATGATTGGCTTTGATATATAATGGGAAAGTTATATTAATATATATTTTCATTTGTCTAGCTCCAGCACTTGGACAAGGCACTTGCGCTTTTCACATTATATCGTTCGATTGGAAAAGGAAGGTACGTAAATGTTTGAACATACAACTGTATTATTAAAAGAAGCTGTTGACGGATTAAATATTAAATCAGATGGTATTTATGTTGATTGTACTTTAGGAGGGGCAGGACATAGTGCGCTCATCCTTTCAAAGCTCGGTGAGGGCGGAAGACTATTTGCCTTTGACCAGGACGAAACAGCAATAGACCATGCAAAAGAGAAATTATCCGAATATGGAAATCGGCTAACCATTATTAGAAGCAATTTCTTATATTTACAAGAAGAACTTGCCAGTCATGGGATAAATAAAGTAGATGGAGTTCTTTATGACCTTGGAGTGTCATCGCCGCAATTGGATACACCAGAGCGAGGCTTTAGCTACCACCATGACGCCCCGTTAGATATGAGGATGGACAATGAAGCAGATATATCTGCTTATGATGTTATTAATCATTGGTCATTTGAAGACTTGGTTCGCATCTTTTTTCGCTATGGAGAGGAGAAATTCTCCAAACAAATTGCTCGAAAAATTGAAGCGGCAAGAGAGACTAAACCTATTCAAACAACAGCTGAACTAGTTGAAATAATTAAAGATGCCATCCCGGCACCTGCTAGAAGAAAAGGCGGACATCCTGCCAAGCGTATTTTTCAAGCTGTTAGAATTGCTGTTAACGATGAATTAGCAGTATTTGAACAGTCGTTAAATCAAGCAATTGATTTGTTAAACACCGAGGGGAGAATCAGTGTCATCACTTTCCATTCTTTAGAGGACAGGATTTGTAAGGCTGCCTTAAAAAAGGCGAGTGAAACTCCTAATTTACCTCCAGGTTTACCAATCATTCCTGATGAATATAAACCGATTTTAAAACTAATATCACGAAAACCAATTCTTCCATCAGATGAAGAGTTAGAAATAAATAATCGTGCGCGGTCTGCTAAACTACGTATTGCCGAAAAACTATAGATTAGAAAAGTGGAAGCTTTCTTTAAGCGGCTTTCCTCGAAAAAGCTATCGTTTCGAAGCTTAATCTTATGTTGCTAATTTTTTGGAAGTTCAAAGAAATAAATTCTGATTAGATAAAATATCTGGAGGGGAAAGAATGAGTAATCTTGCCAGGAATATAGAAAGACAGCAGCAGGTTGAACAAACAGTTAAAAAACAGAGTCAATTAAAAATTAAAAAATCCTGGCTCACTCCAGGGGAAAAAATTATTGGTATTGCATTTGCTGGTTTGGTTTGTTTTGGTTCTGTTCACCTCATTTCCAATCAAGCAAAAATTTACAATGTTAACAGGGATATTCAAACGGTCGAAGGACAGGTAAATGAATTACAGAAGGTAAACAATGATTTGAAGGTTCAGGTAAGTGAAATGAGCACGTATGAACGGATTAAGGCAAAAGCTGAAAAAATGGGTCTAGTGTTTAATGAAAATAACGTCAAGGTTGTGCAGGAGAGATGAACAAGAAACAGCCATATATGAATGTAGGAGCAGCGATATTGTTTGTAATATTCGGCCTGCTCTTTTTTGTTCTACTGTTCAGATATTTCTCCATTCAAATTACGGGAGAGGTTGGTGGACAACCTCTTGCTGCTAAAGCACAGCAAAAGTATAGCAGGGAAGGAATTATTCAAGCTTCAAGGGGAGACATCCTTGACCGAAACGGAGAGGTGGTTGCAGAAGATACGACTTCCTATAATTTAATTGCCATCCTTGATAAGAAAATGACGACGAATCCTAAAAAGCCGAATCATGTTGTTAACCCAAGTAAAACTGCGACGGAACTCGCTAAGTATATAAACATGGATGAATCAGAGATTTATCGAAGATTAACCAAAAAAGGACGGTTTCAAGTAGAATTTGGTAAAGCAGGAAGAGATATAAGCAATCAAACTAAGACAAAAATTGAAGCACTTCATCTCCCAGGAATTACGTTTACCCGTGATTCGAAACGTTTTTATCCAAATGGAATTTTTGCTTCCCATTTAGTTGGTTATGTAGAAATTAATAAGAACAAGGATGGTACCTATAAAAAGGAAAAGGATGGTACCTATAAACCAGTTGGAAAAATGGGAATCGAAAAAACGCTGAATGATGAGTTAACGGGGAAAAATGGCAAAATTAATTATGCAAGTGATTTGTGGGGCTATATACTTCCAGATGGAAAAGAAAATATTACTCCTGCTCAAAATGGAAATGATGTTTATATAACTATCGATAAGAAAATTCAAACCTTTTTAGAAGATGCGATGGATAAAGTGGCAAAGGACTATAACCCTAAAAAGATTATTGCCATTGTTGCTGACCCGAAAACAGGAGAAATTTTAGGGATGGGGCAGCGGCCATCATTCCATCCAAAAACAAAAGAAGGAATTGATAAAAGCTGGCATAATGAAGCGGTTGAAACATCGTTCGAGCCAGGGTCAACGATGAAAATTTTTACCCTTGCGGCAGCCGTTCAGGAAAATGTTTTTAATCCTAATGAAAAATATCAATCTGGTTCTTATCGCGTGACACCAAAAGATAAACCTATTCATGATCATAACGGATCAGGGTGGGGAACAATCACCTATCTGGAAGGTGTTCAGCGTTCTTCAAACGTAGCATTTGCGAAAATCGCTAACGAGAAACTAGGTTTTGAAAGATTTAGAGAGTATTTATCAAAATTTGGCTTTGATAAACCAACTGGGATTGAACTTCCGGATGAGGCATCGGGGAAAATACAATTTACTTATCCGATTGAAAAAATCACCACTGCTTATGGTCAGGGAACGGCGATTACACCAATTCAACAAATCCAAGCGGCAACAGCGATTGCGAATGATGGAAGAATGTTAAAGCCGCATGTAATCAAAAAAATCGTTAATCATGATACCGATAAAACAATAAAGCAGTTTACTCCAGAAGTAGTTTCAACACCTATATCTGCCGAAACAGCCAAAAAGGTTCGTGATTATCTTGAAACTGTTGTGACTTCCCCAAAAGGTACAGGGACCCGTTATCAGATTGAAGGTTATAGTGTTGCGGGGAAAACAGGGACAGCCAACATCCCAGGTCCTGGTGCGAAATACTTAAAAGGTGCAAATAATTATATATTTTCCTTTTTAGGAATGGCACCTAAAGATGACCCTAAGTTAATTGTCTATGTAGCCGTTCAACAACCGCAACTGAAAGAGAATGAAATGGGGCAAGGAGCTATTCCTGTTTCAGCGATTTTTAATCCTGTTATGCAAAATAGCTTGCACTATTTAAATATTCAGCCATCCAAGGTTGAAAAGGCTGCTGTGAAAAAATTAGCAAATCTTAAGGGACAATCAGTGGAAGACGCGGTCAAGAATCTTAAAGCAAGCGGCGTTGAAACCGTTTTGCTTGGCAACGGAACAAAAATAGTGGGACAACTTCCTGAGGCTGGAATAACAGTTTTAGAGGGCGAAAAGGTTATCCTTCAAACAGATGGTGAGCTGACAGCACCGGATATGACAGGCTGGTCACTTAGGGATGTTATGAAAGTAGCAAATCTTGCAGGATTAAAGCTCAATTCCAAGGGGAAAGGCTATGTCTACCAGCAAAATATTAAACCCAAAGCTCTTTTACGCAATGGGGATTTCCTGATTGTCGATCTAAAAACTCCTGAAGAACAATGGGAGGAAGCAAAGAAAGTAAGCAAAAACGGACAAGCTAAAACAGAGGAAAATAAAGAAGATAAGATCCAAGATTAACTGTGAATCCCGCCTTTTAAAGCGGGATTTTTACATGTCTATTACCCTGAGGTTTCGTTCTATTTGAAAAAGTACAAGCATATAAATGAACGATATTGTAAAGTGAATGCTGGAAAAAGGAGGATCATTCATTATATGCGTGTGTCTAATGTTACTGTCCGAAAACGGCTATTGCTTGCACTTTTCGTTGGAATATTAACCTTTTTGGTTATTGATGTCCGGCTTGGTTATGTACAATTTGTTCTTGGTGATATGTTGACTGATCGTGCTAAAGGGTTGTGGAGTCGGAATATTCCTTTTGAACCTGAACGGGGACAGATTGTTGACCGCAATGGAATCCCGTTAGCAACGAATATTAGTGCTCCCACTGTTTATGTTATTCCAAAGCAAGTTAAAAATCCGGCAGAAACTGCTGAAAAGCTGGCATCGGTGTTAAATATGCCAAAAGACAAAGCCTATCGTGATATAACCAAAAAGGCATCGTCAGTAAGGATAAAGGAAGGAAGAAAAATTTCGCACGAAAAAGCAAAAGAAATTAGAGCCCTCGGCCTAAAAGGTATCTATATTGGCGAAGACTCCAAACGCCATTATCCAAATAAGAGTTATCTCTCCCATGTACTTGGGTTTACTGGAGTGGACAATCAAGGGTTGATGGGATTAGAGCAGTACTATGATAAAGAGTTAAGTGGTGAACGAGGTGCTGTCAAATTCTACGCTAATGCTAAAGGGGAAAGAATGAATGAAATGGCCGATGATTATGAGCATCCAATTAACGGTCTTGATTTGAAACTAACTATCGATTCAAAAATACAGACCATTGTAGAACGGGAACTGGATATTGCCGAGGCTAAATATAATCCGGATGGAATTGTCGCAATCGCCATGAATCCCAATAATGGCGAAATATTAGCGATGTCTAGTAGGCCGACCTTTGATCCGGCAAATTTCCGTAATGTACCGCAAGAAGTATATAACCGAAACCTCCCAGTATGGTCCACCTATGAACCGGGTTCAACTTTCAAAATTATTACCCTTGCAGCGGCGTTGAATGAAGGAAAAGTGGACTTGGAAAAAGACCACTTCCATGATTCGGGTTCAGTACAAGTGGCAGGTGCAAGGTTAAAATGCTGGAAAAGAGGCGGTCATGGTAGCCAAACCATGTTGGAAGTTGTTCAAAACTCCTGTAACCCGGGGTTCGTGGAATTAGGAGAGCGTTTAGGAAAGGAAAAGCTATTTAAATATATAAAGGATTTTGGCTTTGGCCAGAAGACAGGAATTGATTTGCAAGGGGAAGGTACAGGGATTTTATTTAATATAAACCGGGTTGGCCCTGTTGAACAGGCAACAACTGCTTTCGGACAAGGTGTATCGGTTACACCAATCCAGCAGGTAGCTGCTGTATCTGCAGCTATTAATGGTGGAATTTTATACAAACCATTTATCGCCAAGGAGTTAGTTGACCCTATTACAAAAGAAGTGGTGATGAGGAACTCACCTGAAGAAAAGCGGAAAGTCATTTCCGAGAAAACATCGAAGGAAATTCGCCATGCCCTTGAGAGTGTTGTAGCCCAAGGAACAGGGGGAAATGCGTTTGTAGATCAATATCGAATTGGCGGTAAAACAGGTACGGCACAAAAAGCGCAAAACGGAAGATATTTAGAAAATAATTTTATTGTTTCATTTATAGGCTTTGCCCCAGCTGATGATCCACAGATTGTGGTTTATGTTGCCGTCGATAATCCTAAAGGAGTAACGGCCTTTGGGGGGACCATCAGTGCACCAATCGTTGGTAATATTATGAAGGATGGATTGAGTGTGATGGGAGTAAAACCTAGAACCGATCAAATTGAGAAGAAAATTAAATGGCCGAATACTCCTTTAATAAAGCTGCCTGATTTTGTCGGGTTATCAAAAAGTGAACTCCAAGAACAGATAATTAATTTAAGAATTGACGCAAGCGGCGAAGGAGATATTGTCGTCAGACAATCACCTGAAGCAGGTACCAAAGTAAAAGAAGATTCAAAGATTAGGCTTTATTTCGGTAAAGGCGATTAACATGAATTAGATAGAAAGTCATTTAAAGGGCGGCCGGAATGTTTTCCGCCGTCTAATTTTTATATAACCTCCATAACTAAATAGCAAAATATAATTATTTAATGTAAAATAAGATGGAACTTTTGCTTAAGATCTTTTTAGAGTAATTACTAGCAAAAATGTATGTAAGGTCATGAGAGGATATGAGAGAACATGAAGCTACAAGAGCTGCTTAAGTCTTTGCATCCAATAGTTCCTTTTAAGGGCGAAAACCCGGAAATTACATCGATTGAAAACGATAATCGGAAGGTGCAAAAAGGGAGCTTATTTATTTGTATTAAAGGCTACACGGTTGACGGCCATGATTTTGCAGAAGCTGCTGTTGCAAAAGGGGCTGCTGCGATCCTTGCTGAGCGCCCGTTATTTCTAGATGTACCTGTTGTCCTTGTTAAGGATACAACACGTGCTATGGCAGTGCTCGCAGATACCTTTTACGAGCAGCCAACGAAAAAGCTGCATTTAATTGGCATCACCGGAACGAATGGAAAAACAACAACTAGTCATTTGATTGAAAAAATCTTTGCAGATGCAGGAGAAAAAACGGGCCTTATTGGCACGATGTATACGAAAATTGCTGACAGGATATTCGAGACGAAGAACACAACCCCTGAGAGTCTGACACTTCAAAAAAACTTTCGGCAAATGGTTGATGCCGGGGTCGGTTTAGCGGTCATGGAAGTCTCCTCGCACGCCCTTGACCAAGGCAGAGTCCACGGTTGTGATTATGATGTTGCGGTATTTACCAACCTGACCCAGGACCATCTTGATTACCATAAAACAATGGCTGAATACCAACGAGCCAAGAGCTTATTATTTGCTCAGCTAGGCAATACCTTTGATAATAATAATAAATCTAAATTTGCTGTCTTAAATGCTGATGACCCTGCGTCAGACATGTTTAGAAGGTCAACGGCTGCGCATGTAATTACATACGGGATTGATGAAAAGGCCGATATACAGGCAAAAAACATCCACATGACTCCTAAAGGGACAAATTTTGATCTTGTGATTGAAGCAGTTTCCTATCCAATTCATATGCAGTTTCTCGGTAAATTCAGTGTTTATAATGTTCTAGCAAGTATTGCAGCTGCATTGGTATCCGGGATAGGGATCAACGAAATTATCGCTTCCATTGAAAGTGTCGAGGGTGTGGCTGGAAGGTTTGAACTTGTGAATGCAGGTCAAGATTATACAGTTATTGTCGATTATGCCCATACACCAGACAGTCTAGAAAATGTTTTAAAAACGATTCAACATTTCGCAACGAAAAGGGTTTTCGTTGTCGTTGGTTGTGGTGGTGACAGAGATAGAACCAAGCGGCCTTTGATGGCAAGAATTGCCTGCAGCTTGGCAACAGATCCAATCCTCACTTCCGATAACCCTAGAAGTGAAGATCCATTAGCGATTTTAAAGGATATGGAGGCAGGCGTCGAAGGGGAATCCTACCAAGTCATTCCTGACCGAAAAGCAGCTATAAACATGGCTGTACGACAGGCATCATTGGGTGATGTTATTTTAATAGCCGGAAAAGGTCATGAAACCTATCAAATTATTGGGGATGTTGTTCATGAGTTTGATGACCGGCTGGTGGTAAGGGAAGCAATTGAGGTGAGATAAGAATGTATTTAGCTAGTAAAGACCTGGCAGACTTGATCATTGATAAACGAGGGATAGAAGACGACTTTTCATTTTATACGGTTACAGACCAGGCTAATGTTTCCCAGCCGAAAGGATTGTTTGTTCCTTTAAATGAAGAATCAGGAGAACTTTTGGACGCCATTGCTAATGGAGCTATCGCAGCCATTTGGGATCATAGAAAAAAGCTGCCACAATATACACCAAACCACTTCCCCGTTTTTTTTACTAATGATAATGCGGAAGCAATAAGAGAGATAATAAAACAATATAATGAAAAATTAGATGGAGAAATGAATAGTAATATGGAGATAACTAACTTTAAAATTACAAATAAAAAACTTCTTAATGAAAATAAACAAACATATGATATAGCTGTGATATTAGAAAAGCTAACAAATAAAATGGCTAATACTTCGGAAAGGAGGGGATAAAATGAAGGAGCAAGTTATTTTTTTCACAATTGTTATGGGCTTTCTCGTTTCAGTTTTACTTTCACCGATTTTTATTCCCTTCTTGAGAAGGTTGAAATTTGGACAAAGCATTCGGGAAGAAGGTCCTAAATCACACCAAAAAAAATCTGGAACTCCGACAATGGGCGGTGTGATGATATTATTCTCTATCATTATTACGACAATTGTCATGATTGGAAAATACTCTGACCAAATACCTGTAACTGTGTTTTTATTGCTGTTTGTTACTTTTGGGTTCGGTTTATTAGGGTTCTTGGACGATTTTATTAAAGTGGTTTTGAAACGAAATTTAGGATTGACATCAAAACAAAAGCTTTTAGGTCAAATTATTATTTCCGTTATTTTTTATCTTATCTATAAACATACTGGACAATCAACTGAAATCAAATTGCCCTTTAGTGATTATTCGATTGATTTAGGGTGGTCATATGTTTTTTTAGTCATTTTCTGGCTGGTTGGATTTTCAAATGCGGTCAATTTGACAGATGGACTCGACGGCTTGGTGTCAGGAACCGCGGCCATCGCTTTTGGTGCATTTGCCGTTCTTGCGTGGAATCAAAACAACTTCGAAATAGCCATTTTCTCAGTTGCTGTTGTAGGAGCAGTCTTGGGATTCTTGGTCTTTAACGCACATCCTGCTAAGGTTTTCATGGGGGATACGGGCTCGCTTGCGTTAGGTGGTGCGATTGCTGCTATGGCGATTTTAACAAAACTTGAAATACTGCTAATTATTATTGGCGGGGTATTTGTCATCGAAACCTTATCGGTTATTCTCCAGGTAGCATCTTTTAAGACTACTGGGAAGCGAATTTTCCGAATGAGCCCGTTACATCATCACTATGAATTAGTTGGCTGGTCCGAATGGAGAGTTGTTGTTACCTTCTGGAGTGTTGGACTTATACTAGCGATCCTAGGAATCTATATTGAGGTGTGGTTGTAAGTGAAGCAGATTGAATGTTATCGTCATAAAAAAATACTAGTTCTTGGCCTGGCAAAGAGTGGAGTGACCGCAGCTGCTCTATTACATAAACTTGGTGCCTTTGTCACAGTTAATGATAAAAAGCCATTATCTGAAAATCCCGAGGCTCAGGGGTTATTAGAGCAAGGGATAAAAGTGATTTGTGGAGATCACCCGATTGAACTATTGGATGAGGGCTTTGAGCTGATTGTAAAAAATCCTGGAATACCATATAACAACCCAATAATTGAAGGGGCATTTAAAAAGGGGATTCCTGTAATTACAGAAGTCGAGCTAGCCTATCAAATTTCCGAAGCACCGTTTATTGCTATTACCGGGACAAATGGCAAAACAACAACAACAACGCTTATTCATGAGATGCTGAATGAGGGTGGGAAAAAGCCTTTAATTGCCGGGAATATTGGAACTGTTGCGTCTGGTGTTGCCCAAAAGGCAAAGAAGGAAAATGTGATTGTCATTGAATTATCCTCTTTTCAGCTAATGGGAATTAAAACCTTTAACCCTAAAATTGCCATCATTACAAACCTTTATGATGCACACCTGGATTATCATGGGACGAGAGAAGAATATAAAAAAGCGAAAGCGAATATCACTGAAAATCAAACTGAGCTGGAATATTTAATCATTAATGCAGATCAGGAAGAAACATTTGAAATTGCCCGTCATACTAGAGCGAAAATTATTCCTTTTTCTACTAAGAAGCAGCTATCTGAAGGTGCGTACATCAGCAATGGCTGGATCTGTTTTAATGATGAGCAGATAATGGAAATTGCCGATATAGCCTTACCGGGAGTACATAATCTCGAAAATATTTTATCTGCTATGGCAGCAGCCAAACTTTCCGGTGTAGAAAATAGTGCGATTCAAGAAGTGTTAAAATCCTTTACGGGTGTAAAGCATCGCTTGCAATTTGTCACGGAATTGAACGGAAGAAAGTTTTATAACGACTCAAAGGCCACCAATATTTTAGCAACAATCAAGGCCCTTGCCGCATTTGAAGCCCCCATAATCTTACTCGCTGGAGGGCTCGACCGGGGAAATGAGTTTGATGAACTCCTTCCCTATTTAAAAAATGTTAAAGCAATGATTACATTTGGACAGACAGCTCCAAAGATTGAGCGGGTTGGAAGCGAGGCGGGAATAAAAACAATCAAGCGTGTCGATAATGTTGACAAGGCAGTGTCTGAAGCTTATCGTTATTCCGAATCAGGTGATGTCCTCCTGTTATCTCCAGCTTGTGCCAGCTGGGATCAATATAAAACTTTTGAAGTCAGGGGTGACATTTTTATCGAAGCGGTGCATAAGCTTTAATAAGGGCTTGTCCATACGAAAAGCGGAAGCGCCCGTTTAGCGGCGTATAGACTGGAGCGCTTCGACTGAGATAAAGGAAACACGGTGAGCGGGAGCGAACCGATGTTGACTTATCGTAGGGAGAAGAGCGAAGTCTACTAGCCGCTGGGCGCTGTAGCTAGACAATACTAAAAGCGGAAGCGCGAGCGTCGATCCCCAGGCGCTGTAGCTAAACACCTATAGTACTAAGCCCTAAAACTCCTAGTTGAGGTGTATAGTGGTGCCGACAAAGAGAACAACTCCTGATTTTATTTTAATGATTGTAACCTTTACGCTACTGGCAATAGGACTAATTATGGTTTACAGCGCAAGTGCTATCTGGGCTGAATTTAAATTTCATGATTCCTTTTTCTTTGCAAAAAGGCAAACCTTATTTGCCGGGGTCGGAATTGCAGCCATGTTTTTTATTATGAATATCAACTACTGGACATGGAGAACTTGGTCGAAAACCATTATAATCGTCTGTTTTGTGTTATTGATTTTGGTGTTAATACCTGGTATTGGCAATGTCCGAAATGGTTCAAGAAGCTGGATAGGAGTAGGAGCCTTTTCCATTCAGCCTTCAGAATTTATGAAGCTGGCTATGATCGCCTTTTTAGCAAAATACCTTTCAGAAAGGCAAAAGCTGATTACTTCTTTTAAGAAAGGCCTTGTCCCTTCATTAGGTCTTGCATTTATTGCTTTTGCAATGATTATGCTACAGCCAGATTTAGGTACTGGAACGGTCATGATGGGGACTTGTGTAGTGATGATTTTCATTGCTGGTGCCCGCATTAGTCATTTTGCCTTTTTAGGGCTGCTCGGAGTTGCTGGTTTTGTCGGCTTGATTGCTTCCGCTCCGTATCGAATAAAAAGGATTACCTCCTTTTTAGATCCCTGGTCTGACCCCCTCGGGAGCGGGTTTCAAATTATTCAATCGCTTTATGCGATTGGCCCTGGCGGTTTATTTGGGCTTGGTCTTG
Source organism: Neobacillus rhizosphaerae (assembly GCF_937468385.1). Lineage (GTDB taxonomy): Bacteria > Bacillota > Bacilli > Bacillales > Cytobacillaceae > Neobacillus > Neobacillus rhizosphaerae. The sequence goes on along the minus strand of NZ_CALBWS010000001.1, from coordinate 512,914 downwards.
GCGAGAGCAGGCAGAAGTTTTTTTACTTACCAGAACCGCAAACAGATTTTATCTTCGCTATACTTTCCGAAGAATTAGGGTTTATTGGTGGTTCGTTTATTTTACTACTATTTGCCCTCCTGTTGTGGCGGGGGATTCGAATCGCCCTAGGTGCTCCTGATTTATATGGTAGTTTTCTTGCAGTCGGAATCATTGCAATGGTAGCCATCCAAGTAATGATTAATGTCGGTGTAGTAACAGGGCTTATGCCTGTAACAGGCATAACATTGCCATTTTTAAGCTACGGGGGCTCCTCGTTGACCTTGATGTTAATGGCTATTGGAGTTCTCCTTAATATTAGCCGCTATTCAAGATATTAAAAGGATACCCTGTTAAGTGGCAGGGTTCTTTTTGTTTTAAGGAATATTTTAAGCAAATCTTTACATTTAGATAACATTCTTTTTTCATTTGCTTTCTTTAATCTGTTTTTATAGTAAGATAGGAATGCAATAAGATGTGTTAAATAGTTAATGAGGTGGAAAAATGAAAATAGTAGTAAGCGGTGGAGGAACGGGTGGACATATTTATCCTGCTCTCGCACTAATCAGGGAGATTCAAAAAGAGAACAAAGATGCAGAGTTTCTATACATAGGTACAATAAATGGCTTGGAGAGTAAGATTGTCCCTAGGGAAAAGATTGCTTTTAAAGCGATTAATATTACTGGTTTTAAAAGAAAGCTTTCCTTTGAAAATGTAAAAACTGTTCTTCGTTTCTTAAAAGGCGTGAAGGATAGTAAAAAGATATTAAAGGAGTTTAAGCCTGACGTTGTCATTGGAACGGGCGGATATGTATGCGGACCAGTTGTATATGCAGCCTCAAAGCTCCGTATTCCAACAATCATTCACGAACAAAATAGTGTCCCAGGCCTTACAAATAAATTTTTAAGCCGTTATGTGAACAAAATTGCTATTTGTTTTGCTGAGGCAAAAGATTATTTTCCTGGTGACAAGGTAGTTTTTACTGGAAACCCCCGTGCATCTGAGGTAATCGGTAAGGATGGAATTCAGGGGCGACTTTCAGCAGGACTCAGTACAACCAAACCAGCTGTTTTGATCTTTGGAGGCAGCCGTGGTGCCAGACCAATCAATGAAGCTGTCGTTAAAGCCTTATCGGAATTCGCTGAAAAACCTTACCAAATTCTCTATATAACTGGCGATGTTCATTATGAGGATGTCAAAAAAGAGGTAGAGTTAGTTGGAAGTCCGAAAAATGTGGTGATAAAACCATTTGTTCATAATATGCCAGAGGTACTTGCTGGTATTGATTTAGTAGTTTCAAGGGCAGGAGCAACGACCCTTGCCGAAATAACCTCACTAGGTATTCCAAGCATTCTAGTCCCAAGTCCCTATGTAACCAATAATCATCAAGAAAAAAACGCGAGATCATTAAGTGACCATGGGGCAGCGGAATTATTATTAGAAAAAGATCTAAATAGTAAAAGTCTTGTGAACCACATTGACCAAATTCTGTTAAATATTGATGCATTAAAGGAAATGAAAATAAAGGCTAAAAAAATCGGTGTTCCGGATTCAGCGGGCAGGCTATTTTCCTTAATGAAACAACTTGTAAAAGAAAATCAAAGGTAGCCCAAAATTATTTTTAGCATAAACTAAAATTATCGGAACTTGGAAAGTAGGGTGGTAATATGGATAGCATATTAACAGAATTACAGACTTTAAATATCGGGAAAGTAAAGGAAAATGAACCACTAGCCCATCACACCACAATTAAAATTGGCGGTCCTGTCGATCTTTTTATTGAACCTTCATCAGTTGAAAATTTAAAAAAGGTAATGTATGTGATTGAAAAGCATCGCTTAAATTGGCGGGCTATTGGCAGAGGATCAAATCTTTTAGTCTCTGACAAAGGAATTGCAGGTGCAATTATTAAGCTCGGATCTGGACTTGACCATCTCGAGGTTAATGATACTGAAATTACGGTGGGAGGCGGGCATTCACTCGTTAGCTTATCAACATTAATTAGTAAAAAAGGGCTTTCTGGTCTTGAGTTTGCAAGCGGAATTCCAGGCTCTGTTGGTGGTGCTGTTTATATGAACGCAGGTGCCCATGGTTCAGATATTAGCAAAATATTAACAAGGGCTCATATATTATTTGAGGATGGATCGCTAGAATGGCTTTCAAATGAAGACATGGAGTTCTCCTATAGGACATCTGTCTTGCAGAAAAAGCGCCCAGGAATCGTTGTCGAAGCCGTTTTCAAGCTTGCTCTAGGAGATAGAGGAGCCATTGTTTCCCAAATGCAAAAAAACAAGGATTACCGAAAAGAAACACAACCGTGGAATTTCCCTTGTGCCGGCAGTATTTTTCGAAATCCTCTTCCTAACTATGCAGGCAAATTAATAGAAATTACAGGGTTAAAAGGCTTCAGTATTGGCGGTGCAAAGGTTTCAGAAATGCATGGGAATTTTATTGTGAATGCAGGTAATGCCACTGCGGGAGATGTGCTTGCCTTAATTGAGCATGTAAAGGATACCATTTACAGTTTGTATGAAATTAAAATGGAGACTGAAGTAGAAATAATCGGGCGAAAATAGCTGCAGTCGTGTTCTCATAGTTCCAAGAAATTAAACTTACTTTTCTTGTAAGAAATCTCTTACGAATGACAAATATTGTGTTATAATAACTGATAATATTATAGGTGGAAAGCCTGAAGAAAATAAGTGACGGCATGATTTTTTCGTGCCGTTGTTTCTCTTTTAAGGCTACCGCGAACGATTATTTTGGACAAGCCTAATGTTGTTTTTCAGCTAATCAGATTGAATCTTAAATCTGATTGCAAAAAGGGGCGACCGTTTTTATTTGGAGGAATATGGATGGAAAAAGGTAAAATCGTTGCTCTGGAGGATCGTATTCCAAAATTAAAGGAGCAAAGAAGGCGGAAAGCAAACAGACGCCTAGTGCTCCTATTAATTTTATTTTTTACATTAATAGTAGCAATTGCTTATACACAATCGCCATTGAGTCATGTTAAGACAATTACGATAAAAGGAAATGAAGTTTATTCTAGTACTGAAATAATCAGTAAGAGCGGACTTTCAAAAAATACGAATATTTGGAAAGTAAGGAAGAGCGAGGTTATTGCAAAATTACAGCAGTTATCTGAAATAAAGAAGGCGAATGTTAAGATTCATTGGCCAAACACCATTCAAATTCAAGTAAAAGAACACAAAAGAATAGCCTATCTAAAACAAGACAATAACTATTTTCCAGTAATGGAGAACGGTAAAATTCTAAAAGATAGGAAAACGGAAACAGTTCCAGTTAATTCTCCGATTCTTTTTGAATTCAAAGAGGGGAACGCCCTTAACGAAATGGTAAAAGAGTTAGAAAAACTTCCAGGTGAAATTTTAAACTCCATTTCCGAAATTCATTATTCTCCGAAAAAAACAGATCAGTATCATATTTCCTTATTTATGAATGATGGCTTTGAAGTTAGTGCCACCATTAGAAGTTTTTCGGAAAAAATGGTCCATTATCCCTCAATCATAAGCCAATTAGACCCAACCAAAAAGGGAATCATTGATTTTGAAGTTGGCTCGTATTTTAAGGCTTTTGAATCGGAAGTGGAGGAAAATGAAGTTGAAAAAGATCAAGGTCAAGGGTAAACATTTTATCTTGTCCCTTGTCTGTCTTGTGCTGGGGTTTATGATTGCCTACTCCTATCATCTGACCCAAATCGAGACTCAAAATGAAAACCGGGACATATCAGCTAAACAATATGAAAAGACTCTTGTTTTAAGGAATCAATTGATTGCCCAAGAGGAGACCAATCGTAAGCTTCAAAAGGAATTAAATAAAAAGCAAGACAAGGTTCTTAAAAATGAAAAAGGGCTAGCAAAGGAAGCCCAAGTCTTTCTTAACCTTGCTGAAGATACTGAAAAATATCGGATGTTCCTAGGTAAAGTAAAGATAAAAGGAAAAGGGGTAAAAATTACTCTTTCTGATGGTGCTTATGACCCGAAAGAAGTAAATATTAATAATTATCTTGTCCATGAACACCATGTATTTAAAGTGGTGAATGAGCTTTATATCTCAGGAGCAGCAGCGGTAGCCATAAATGGGCAAAGGCTGACGAGCCATTCATATATTGTTTGTAATGGGCCAGTCATTACTGTTGATGGTGTTCAGCATCCTGCTCCATTTGTTATTTCTGCAATCGGTGACCCTGATGTTCTCTCATCATCCCTAAACCTGACGGGGGGAGTAAAGGATCAGCTTGTTAACGATAACCTTGTTTTTACACTAGAAAAAGAAAATGAAATTATTCTGAATCCAATTTTAGGAAGCATATAAAAGTCCACGTGAAGAAGGCTAGGTGAAAGAAGTGGACAAGCCAAAAATTAATATTAGTTTTACCTTAATTGCTGCAGTCGTTGGTTTTATGATCGCGATTCAATTCCAAACAGTGAAGAAACCAGTTGAACGGGATACACGCGATGTCTGGCAGCTTCGTGAAGCGTTACTGAAAGAAAAAGAGCTTCAGTCCAATTTATTGAACGAAATTCGTTCAAATGAAGAAAAACTTTCAGCCTACGAGTCTAAGCGAAAACAAAGCAAGGAACAGACCTTGAGGGAAACGTTAGATGAATTAAAAATGGAAGCAGGATTGACCGAGGTCACAGGTCCGGGGATAACATTAATGATTGAACCAATAGTTGAGGACATTAAGCTGGGTTATCCTGTTACAAAGGTTGTTTCACCAGAGTTGCTAAAAAGATTAGTAAACGAATTGAATATGTATGAGGCAAAATATGTGGCGATTGATGGTCAAAGAATTATTAATACCACTGTAATAAGGGATATTAATCGGGAAACTAAAATTGACGGGCACTCAATCAGGAGTTTGCCGATAGAGGTTAATGTCGGCGTCGATTCCATTAATACTGCTGAAAAGTTATCTAATCGGATGAAAGTATCAAAATCTAGGGATGAATTTTTTACTGAAAGCTTGAGACTGAACGTTTCTGAGGCAAATCCGAATGTTTCTATTCCTGCCTATGATAACCCAATCCGCATTAAGTATATGGAGCCAATAAAGGAAGGAGGCGGTTCCTGATGTGGCTTCCGTTTATGGGACTAGTTATTGGAATCATTCTTGGTTTATTAACAGAAATACGGATTCCTGAAGAATATTCCAATTATTTGTCGATTGCTGTCTTAGCTGCCCTCGACACACTTTTTGGTGGAATTAGGGCTTACTTGCAAAATATTTATGATGAAAAGGTATTTGTTTCAGGATTCTTTTTTAATATAATACTAGCTGCAAGTTTAGCTTTTCTCGGTGTTCATCTTGGTGTAGACTTGTATTTAGCGGCAGTTTTTGCGTTTGGTGTCAGATTGTTTCAAAATATTGCCGTCATCAGACGCATATTATTGACAAAATGGTCAACAAACAAAGAAAAAGTAGAAAAAAATTGAGATTTTTTAAAGGGAAATATGTAATTGTGACGAATAATTTTATAAGATATTACTATTAGAAAACTTTTATTGGACAAAAGTAAATTGTTGTTCGACCTAAGGAAATTAAAAGGAGGTGCCAAAGAATGAACAGCAATGAAATATATGTTAGTCTTGACATCGGTACATCCAGTGTAAAAGTAATCATTGGTGAAATGGTCAATGACTCTGGTAAAGACTCGTTGAATATAATTGGTGTTGGCAATGTGAAATCTGAAGGCTTACGAAAGGGATCGATTGTCGATATGGACGATACCGTTCATTCTATTAAGCGGGCGATTGAGCAGGCGGAAAGAATGATTGGGATGGAGATCAGAGAAGTGGTGGTCGGAATTTCCGGAAACAACGTCATCCTTCAGCAATGTCACGGCATTGTAGCTGTATCCAGTCAAAACCGGGAAATTACCAATGAGGACGTCATACGTGTCATTGAAGCATCCCATGTGGGATCCATTCCACCAGAAAGAGAAAATATTGGAGTCATTCGAAAACAATTTATCTTAGATGGTAAGGATGAAATTAATGATCCAAGAGGAATGATTGGTGTCCGTTTAGAAATGGAAGGTACACTTATTACCGGATCGAAATCGATTATCATTAATACATTACGTTGTGTAGAACGAGCAGGTCTTGAGATTTTAGACATTATCTTACAGCCGCTAGCAGCAGGTGATTATGCTCTATCGAAGGATGAAAAAAATCTCGGTGTTGCCCTGATTGATATTGGCGGCGGGTCTACTACTATAGCAATGTTTGAAGAAGGATTTTTGAAATCGACAAGTGTCATCCCAGTTGGTGGCGATCTTCTTACGAATGACCTTTCAAAGGTTCTACATACTTCAACCGAGGATGCCGAAAATATCAAGATAAAATATGGACATGCATTCTATGACAATGCTTCAGAGGACGAGTTCTTCAGTGTTCCAATTATTGGGAGCGACCAGCATCAGCAATTTAATCAGCTATATGTTTCCGAAATTATTGAAGCTAGAATGGAAGAAATTTTTGAATTAATCGCCCATGAAATGAAACGGTTAGGTGTAACTGATTTACCTGGTGGTTTTGTTTTAACAGGCGGAACGTCAAAAATGCAAGGTGTACTAGAGCTCGCACAGGATATTTTCCAAACTCCAGTCCGCATTGCGTCACCCGACTATATTGGTGTAAGAGAACCTCAATATACAACAGCGGTTGGCTTAATTAAATATGCTTACAAGAATGGTAGATTACCAGGGGGAACCATGAGCGGATCCTCTGCGGTATCAGAGCCAATCGAAAAAAGAATACCAAAGCAACATCAACCAAAAGCAAAGCCCGAAAAACATCCGGAAGAAAAGATGTCATCAAAAGTAAAAAAATTCCTTGGTTACTTTTTCGAATAAACTTCATCGAAAAGGAATATCGACGAATTAGGAGGATTTGTCATGTTAGAATTTGATACAAATTTAGATTCTCTTGCAACAATAAAAGTTATTGGAGTAGGTGGCGGCGGTAATAACGCGGTAAACCGAATGATTGAACATGGTGTTCAAGGTGTAGAATTTATCGCCGTTAATACAGATGCGCAAGCCTTAAATCTTTCAAAAGCAGAAGTGAAAATGCAGATTGGTGCGAAACTGACTCGTGGTCTCGGGGCAGGGGCTAATCCAGAGGTTGGCAAAAAAGCTGCAGAAGAAAGTAAGGAACAAATTGAAGAAGCACTTCGTGGTGCAGATATGGTATTCGTAACAGCAGGAATGGGTGGTGGAACAGGCACGGGTGCTGCACCTGTTATTGCACAAATTGCCCGAGATTTAGGGGCATTAACAGTTGGTGTTGTCACACGCCCGTTTACGTTTGAAGGTAAAAAACGTTCAAACCAAGCATCTGGTGGTATCGGTTCCATGAAAGAAGCCGTTGATACGTTGATTGTCATTCCAAATGACCGCCTACTTGAAATCGTTGATAAAAGCACTCCAATGTTAGAAGCATTTCGTGAAGCAGACAATGTCCTCCGCCAAGGTGTTCAAGGTATTTCAGATTTAATTGCAACTCCTGGATTAATTAACCTTGATTTCGCAGATGTAAAAACAATTATGTCTAATAAAGGATCTGCGCTAATGGGTATCGGAGTGGCTGCTGGCGAAAATCGTGCTACGGAAGCTGCCAAAAAGGCGATTAATTCTCCTTTATTGGAAACATCTATTGACGGGGCCCAAGGTGTGTTAATGAATATTACGGGCGGAACCAATTTGAGTCTTTATGAAGTCCAAGAAGCAGCGGATATCGTGGCAATTGCTACTGACCAAGAAGTAAACATGATTTTTGGCTCGGTTATTAATGAAAATCTTAAAGATGAAATCATCGTAACTGTAATTGCAACTGGTTTTAATGAAGAGGTTGCACAGCCTAAAGTAACTCGTCCTTCATTTGGACAATCGAAACCTCCTGTTGGTACTGTCAAAAGGGAGCACAAGCGTGAAGAAACTCCGCAAGAACCAGTACGGAACACGAATGTATCGCAAGAAGAAACGTTAGATATACCAACCTTCCTACGCAATCGTAATAGAAGAGGTTAAGAGACTTTACTGAAAAAGGCATGCTCCCATCGGGAGCATGCCTTTTTCAGTTTTGAGTTATGATGACATGTGACAAAATCCGTTGTGAATAGTGAAAATTTCTGTTTTTTTGAATACAGGAAGTGACACACTTCGGCCTCTTATCTACGTTATACTTTTTCCTAAACAGAATAGAAAAGCGGAAGCGCTTTGGTCAGCAGTAATTGAAGGAGGAAGCAGATTGATTGTTTATTTGGATGTAATCTGGGCTCTTAATTTGTTATTTGATAGCCTTCTCCTTTATTTAACAGCTATTTTTCTAAAAAGAAGAATCAGGCTATGGAGAATACTTGCAGGGGGATTTATTGGTTCATTGATTATTTTATTATCGTTTACACCATTAAATGTCTATACAAGTCATCCAATTTCAAAACTTATCTGTTCAATCATGATGGTGTTCATAGCCTTCGGATATAAACGGTTGACTTTCTTTATTAAAGCTTTAATGACGTTTTATGTTTCTACTTTTTTAATTGGAGGAGCAATAATAGGGGCCCATTTTTTTATTCAATATGATTATGTGCTGACGATAAACGTACTAAAAGGATTTGGCGATCCTATTAGTTGGCTATTCGTTTTTATTGGCTTTCCGATTGCCTGGCACTTCTCTAGAAAAAATGTAGAAAGAATGGAGATGACCAAAATTCAATTCGAACAAATCGTCAATGTGAGATTGAATATTGAGGGTGAAAGCTTAATTTTTAAAGGATTAGTGGATAGTGGGAATCAACTATATGATCCGTTGTCTAGGCTGCCAGTGATGTTTGTCTCAATAAAGAACGACATGGAAACGATCCCTGAACCAATTAGAAAGCTGGCTTCCGATCCTGAACCACTCTTAATGGGTAGCTTTGTATTCCCTGATGAATGGCAAAATAGGCTAAGAATTGTTCCATGTCGCGTGGTTGGACAAGAGCATCAGCTCATTGCTGCGATTAAACCCGATCTAATTTTAATCGAACATAACGGAACACAGTATTTATGTGAAAAGGGTCTAGTCTCCTTTACGATGCAGCAGCTATCGGCGGAGGATGCATTTCAATGTATTGTTCATCCGAAAATGCTGACGGGTTCTAAGCGGCAAGGGGGGGCTGTGAAAGTGAGTTAGTAATACTATACTCAGAAAAAACATATTTTAGAAGGAGGAACATGCATGAAAAAATGGCGACTTCGCTTATCCTATTACTGGTATAAAATATTAATAAAAATGGGTCTGAAAACGGATGAAGTTTATTATATTGGCGGAAGCGAAGCCTTACCGCCTCCTTTAAGTAAAGAAGAAGAAGAGATATTATTAAAAAAACTGCCCGGCGGTGATAAGGCAGCAAGATCCATTTTAATTGAACGAAATCTCAGACTTGTTGTTTACATTGCCAGAAAGTTTGAGAATACTGGGATTAATATTGAGGATTTAATCAGCATTGGTACAATTGGATTAATTAAAGCTGTCAATACCTTTAACCCTGAGAAAAAAATAAAACTTGCTACATACGCCTCAAGATGTATCGAAAATGAAATACTCATGTACTTACGGCGAAACAATAAAATAAGATCTGAAGTGTCATTTGACGAACCCTTAAACATTGATTGGGATGGAAATGAACTATTATTATCTGATGTATTGGGAACGGACGAAGATATTATTACAAAGGACCTTGAAGCTAATGTGGACAGAAAACTCCTGACCAAGGCATTACATCAGTTGACAGATCGTGAAAAGCAAATCATGGAGCTCAGGTTCGGTCTGACAAATGGGGAAGAAAAAACACAGAAGGATGTCGCAGACATGCTGGGTATTTCTCAATCCTATATTTCACGTTTAGAAAAGAGAATCATAAAGAGATTACGGAAAGAATTTAATAAAATGGTCTAGAAAAGAAAATTTTTACCATCATAAAACCTAAGAATTTAGTGTTTTAATTACATTTTTCGACATTTATGCACTTATCCTTGATTGGGACAAGTGCATATTTTTCCTTCTCAAGGAAATACTGTTTTTTGTACAGCAGCTCCTGTGAGGAGGGAAAAGGATTGACTCGTAATAAAGTTGAAATTTGCGGTGTGGATACATCAAAACTTCCTGTATTAAAAAACGAAGAAATGAGAATACTCTTCAGGCAAATGCAAGCGGGTGATATAACCGCCAGAGAAAAACTTGTCAACGGTAATTTACGCCTCGTATTAAGTGTCATTCAACGGTTTAACAATCGAGGAGAGTTTGTTGACGACCTGTTTCAGGTTGGCTGTATTGGACTAATGAAATCGATTGATAACTTTGATTTAGGTCAAAACGTAAAGTTTTCTACTTATGCGGTACCAATGATTATTGGAGAAATTCGAAGGTACTTACGTGATAATAACCCAATTCGCGTTTCCCGTTCCTTGAGGGACATCGCCTATAAGGCCCTTCAGGTTAGGGAACGATTAATGAGCGAAACCTCTCGTGAACCAACTGCTGAAGAGATTGCCAAGGTTTTAGAAGTGCCACATGAGGAAATTGTCTTTGCCTTAGATGCTATACAGGACCCAGTGTCCCTATTTGAGCCGATTTATAATGATGGCGGCGACCCTATTTATGTAATGGACCAATTAAGTGATGAGAAAAATAAAGATATCCATTGGATTGAAGAAATTGCTTTAAAAGAAGGAATGCGAAGATTAAATGAACGGGAAAAATTAATTTTACGAAAACGGTTTTTTCAAGGAAAAACGCAGATGGAAGTGGCTGATGAAATTGGCATCTCCCAGGCCCAGGTTTCACGTTTAGAAAAAGCAGCTATTAGACAAATGAATAAAAATATTCAAAGTTAAAGAGGATATCTCAAAAGTGTTTGGCCCCTCACTCTAGTGGTAAAGGGGTCAGACACTATCTTGAGATATCCTCATTATTTTTTCTTTACTAATTTGACGAATGTTATCATATATTTCTAATAAATGTGACTGGGAGTGGTGTGTGTGGTCAAGATTTCCGAATTCCAAATAAAAGATGTTGTCAATGTATCGGATGGTAAACGTCTTGGAAATATTGGTGATATTGAGATTAACTTAACGACAGGAAAAATTGAAGCGGTCGTAATCTCCGGCAACGGTAGAGTCCTTGGTTTTTTTGGAAAGGATGAGGAAATCGTAATTCCTTGGAAGAATATAATAAAAATTGGGCAGGATGTCATTTTGGTTAGGTATAAGGGTAGTGTAGAGAAAATAGTTGAAGAAGCAGAAGTTTGACAAATGCTATTTACGGTGACCATTTTTTCTTTTCATGGTAAACTAAAGAAAAAACATAAGAGGTATTGAAATGGAGCCCTTTGTTTTATTAAATCATTCTTATTTTACACTTGAAAGCTGGACTAAGTCATTTCCGGGATTGATCGCCGGATTTACAGCCAAACGTGGAGGAACGAGCAAAGGGAGTTTTGAGTCCCTGAATTTGGGCTTTCACGTTGGAGATGAAGTAAGTGCTGTTCGTTTAAATAGAGAAAAGGTTTCTGAGTTGCTAGATTTCCCGCTAAATTATTGGGTCGGAGCAGAACAAACACATGACATTGTTCTTAAAAAGATTACAAAAGCCGACCGAGGGATAGGTTCCGATTCCTATGAACATTCATTTAAAGGCACCGATGGTTTTTATACGAATGAAGAGGGCATCCTGCTAACGCTGTGCTTTGCCGACTGTGTCCCTCTTTTTTTTATTGCTCCCGAAAAAAAGATGATTGGTTCGGCCCATGCTGGATGGAAAGGAACTGTGGGGAAAATTGCTTACGAAATGATACAAGCATGGGGAAGGGAAGGCATTAAGCCTGAACAGATTTTTGTCGCAATTGGACCATCCATTTGTGAAAAATGTTATATCGTTGATGACCGTATAATTAACTTAGTTGAAAATACACTAGAAGATAACGAAATATTACCATATAATTTAATTAAAGATGATCAATATTCTTTAGATTTGCGAGAATTAAACAGGCAAATACTCTTGAAATCAGGTGTGCCGGATCAAAATATCCTTACTACAGGACTTTGCTCCAGCTGCAATCATGAGGAGTTTTTTTCGCATCGCCGTGATCAAGGTAAAACAGGAAGAATGGTAAGCGTTATTGGCTGGAAGGAGACTGCGAATCGTTTATGAGGGTAGCAGTAAAGCTTGAACACATTAATCAACAAATAAATGAGGCATGCCTTAAGGTAAATAGAAGTCCTGACGAAGTGAAATTAATCGCTGTCACAAAATATGTAAGCATTGAAAGAGCATCTGAGGCGTTTGAAGCAGGGATAAAAAATCTTGGTGAGAACCGCGATGAAGGCCTCCTGGAAAAGTGGGAGGTTTTAGGGGACAAGCCTAACTGGCATTTTATCGGAACACTGCAAAAACGTAAGGTGAAAAATATTATTGATAAAGTTGAATATATTCATTCTTTGGACCGGCTTTCACTTGCTGAAGAAATTAATAAACGTGCGGGCCACAAGATAAAATGTTTTGTACAAGTAAATGTCTCTCAGGAAGATACAAAGCATGGATTATCACCAAAAGAGACAATTGAATTTATTGAATCGCTTCGCCCTTTTGATAATATTAGCGTAGAAGGTTTAATGACAATGGCTCCGCTTACGAAAAATGAGCAGGTGCTTCGTGATTGTTTTCGCAAATTAAGGGAACTTCGCGATCAAGTACAAGCCAGTAATTTAGATTTTGCACCCTGCAGGGAACTGTCAATGGGAATGTCGGGAGATTTTCCAATTGCTATTGAAGAAGGGGCAACAATGGTAAGAATAGGTACAGCCCTCGTTGGTGAAGATGGTTAGGAGAGGAAAATATGACGATTAAATCGAAATTAAAAACATTTTTCTTTTTAGATGATGAATATAATGATAACAATGACGACCATGTAGTGGCGAATGAACCAGTAAAACAAAAGCTACCGCCAGTGAAAAGCAAAAATGTTGTCAGTCTGCAAAGTGTTCAAAAGACTACAAATTCTACAAATCCTTCAAAGGCTTCCAAGGTAATATTAGTAGAACCACGAGCCTATTCAGAGTCAACGGAAATTGCTGATCATTTAAAAAGTCGCCGAGCGGTAGTAGTAAATCTGCAGCGTATTGATAATGAGCAAGGCAGGCAAATTGTCGACTTTTTAAGCGGTGTAGTTTATGCACTTGGCGGGGATATTCAAAAAATTGGTTTAAGTATATTTTTATGTACTCCTGATAATGTAGAAGTGTCAGGGAATATTTCAGATCTTATTCCTGATTATGAAAATCAAACTACAAGGTGGTAGAATTTAATGAATTTAATTTTTGCTATTTTACAGCAAGTAATTACTATTTATTCATACGCATTAATTGTGTACATTTTAATGTCATGGTTTCCTAACGCTAGGGAATCCTCGATTGGTCAACTTTTGGGAAGAATTTGTGAACCATATTTGGAGCCATTTAGAAAAATCATTCCTCCAATTGGGATGATGGACATTTCTCCTATTGTTGCTTTTCTTGTTCTAAACTTAGCAAGTAGTGGTTTATCCAAAGTTTCTTTTTGGCTCACATAAGATATTGAATTAGGTTGTGTATATATTAATGAACATTTATCAGCATTTCCGGCCAGAAGAACGGGAATTTATCGACCAAGTCTTGCAATGGAAGAATTATGTGGAGGCACAATATACACCTAAACTGACTGATTTTCTAGATCCAAGAGAACAGCATATTCTTAAAATGCTAATTGGAGAAAATGGCGATGTAAACTTTCAGCTTTTTGGCGGGAGCCTTAATGTTGAACGAAAAAGAGCATTGCTTTATCCTGATTATTTAATAACAAATGAGGACGAATTTCAAATTAGTCTATTTGAAATTAACTATCCAACCAAGTTTGTGACGATTGAACACCGCCAGGTTTTAGGGACGCTCATGTCTTTAGGGTTAAAGCGGGGGAAATTTGGTGACATTCTTATTAAGGATGGAAGAATACAATTTTTTGCTGCTAAGGAAGTCATTGAGTATATTAAAAGCAATGTCGAATCAATAGGCAAGGCAGGCGTAAAATTAGTTGAAACGAGTTTAGGAGAAGCGATTTCTGCAAAAGAATTATGGGAAGAAAATGATTTAACAGTAGCTTCTTTACGTCTTGATACTGTTATTTCTGGTATCTATCATATATCGCGGCAAAAATCGCAAACCTTTATTCAACAGGGATTAGTGAAAGTAAACTGGACATTATCCGAAAACCCTGCGTTTCATTGTGAAATAAGTGACATGATTTCTGTTCGAGGTTATGGAAGAGCAAAAATTATTGGTATTGATGGAAAAACAAAGAAAGAAAAATGGAGAATTATCGTCGGAAAGCAAAAATAATTCAATTTTTTGAAGGGTTTTCGAAAAACATGTCGAATATTTCCTTATACATATAGAAGTACAGACCGTATGGAGGTGGCATTAATGCCGTTAACGCCGTTAGATATTCATAATAAAGAGTTTAATAAAGGTTTTCGCGGGTACGATGAAGATGAAGTGAACGAATTTCTCGATCAAGTCATCAAGGATTATGAATTAGTACTTAGAGAAAAGAAAGAAACAGAAGAACGATTAAATGAAATGAAGGATCGCCTTGGCCATTTTGTGAATATTGAAGAGACACTCAACAAGTCAATCATCATTGCTCAAGAAGCTGGTGAAGACGTAAAACGTAATGCCCAAAAGGAAGCAAAACTAATAATTAAAGAAGCTGAGAAAAATGCAGACCGGATTGTCAACGAATCCCTTTCAAAAGCGAGAAAAATTGCACTTGAAATTGAGGATTTAAAGAAGCAGTCAAAAGTGTTCCGGACTCGTTTCAAAATGTTGATTGAAGCACAGCTTGATATGCTGAACACAGACGATTGGGATCATTTATTGGAGTATGAAGTGGATGCAACAGAATTAAAAATTCACGAAAAAGAAGATTCCTTAGCTTGACGTATTGGTATTATTTCGCATATAATTTTTTAATAAGTTAAATTAGATAGTCATGACTATGATAGGGACAGTACAATTTTTCTATTGTTTTCTTAAGCGAACTGGGGAGGGTGAGAGCCCGGTAAAGCGGAAGAATTGGAAAATCACCCTTGAGTTCCGGACCGAATTTCACTAATGGATAGTAGGCTCTGGCGTGTTATTCACGTTACGAATGGTAAAGAGGATAGTATGTTACATCGTACTATTTATCAGGGTGGTACCGCGGGAAAAAAACCTTCTCGTCCCTATTTAGGGATGAGAGGGTTTTTTTATTTGCCGATAGGAAAGTATTACTTTCCCTTCAGGCATAAATCCAACTACACCTCTGTCTTCGCCAATAGGCGAGTTTTCTTTAGAAAAATGGTCATTCTATTCAAATAGCAAGATATACAGGAGGAAGAAAAAATGGAATACAAAGATACGTTACTAATGCCGCAAACGGAATTTCCAATGCGAGGAAACCTTCCGCAAAGAGAACCTGAGATTCAGGCTAAGTGGGAAGAAATGAATATTTATCAAAAGGTACAGGAACGTACTAACGGACGTCCGATGTTTGTTTTGCATGATGGGCCTCCATATGCAAACGGGGATATCCATATGGGACATGCACTTAATAAAATTTTAAAAGACATGATTGTCCGTTATAAATCCATGAGCGGCTTCCATGCCCCATATGTCCCTGGCTGGGATACACATGGGCTGCCGATTGAACAAGCATTAACAAATAAAGGTGTCAAACGGAAAGAAATGACCCTTGCTGAATTCCGCGAGCTTTGTACCAAGTATGCCCTTGAGCAAATTGATAATCAGCGTACGCAATTTAAACGCCTAGGTGTTCGCGGGGATTGGGAAAATCCATATATTACACTTAAACCGGAATACGAAGCACAGCAAATTATAGTATTCGGAGAAATGGCGAAAAAGGGCTATATTTATAAAGGTCTAAAGCCTGTTTATTGGTCCCCATCAAGCGAATCTGCACTTGCAGAGGCCGAGATTGAATATCAGGATAAACGCTCTCCATCCATCTATGTTGGCTTTAAGGTGAAAGACGGAAAGAATGTTCTTGATACGGATACTCAAATTGTTATCTGGACAACAACCCCGTGGACGATTCCTGCAAACTTAGGAATTTCTGTTCACCCTGATCTTACTTATGTGGTTGTTTCAGTAAATAGTAATAAGTTCTTGGTTGCAGAAGCACTTTTAGAAGCAGTGACAAAAGAAATTGGTTGGGAAAATGCTTCTGTTGTTAAAAGGGTCAAAGGTATGGAATTAGAAAATATTGTTGCAGCACATCCATTATATGATCGTGATTCTTTAGTAATGTTAGGTGAACACGTTACTACTGACGCTGGAACAGGCTGCGTTCATACAGCTCCAGGACATGGGGAAGATGACTTCTTTGTTGGTCAAAAATACGGTTTAGAAGTACTCTGTCCAGTTGATGATAAAGGTGTCATGACTAGTGAAGCACCGGGATTTGAAGGGTTATTTTACGATACAGCTAATAAACCGATTGTACAAGCGTTAGAAGAAGCTGGTGCGCTGTTAAAGCTTTCGTTTATCACACACTCCTATCCACACGATTGGAGAACAAAGAAACCGGTTATTTACCGTGCGACAGCTCAATGGTTCGCTTCGATTAAAGACTTTCGTAACGAACTGTTAGAAGCCGTAAAGGAAACGAAGTGGGTTCCGGCATGGGGCGAAACTCGTCTATTTAATATGGTGCGTGACCGTGGTGACTGGTGTATTTCTCGTCAGCGGGTCTGGGGTGTTCCAATTCCTGTTTTCTATGCAGAAAATGGTGAAGAAATCATTACCGATGAAACCATTAATCATGTGTCTGATTTATTCCGTGACAATGGATCAAATATATGGTTTGAACGACAAGCAAAGGATTTGCTTCCTGAAGGGTTTACCCATCCAGGAAGTCCAAACGGAACATTTACAAAAGAAACAGATATTATGGATGTTTGGTTTGATTCTGGTTCCTCACATCAAGCCGTTTTACTTGAACGAGAGGATTTAGTTCGTCCAGCTGACCTTTATCTAGAAGGCTCTGACCAATATCGTGGCTGGTTTAACTCTTCGCTTTCAACGGCAGTTGCGGTAACAGGTAAAGCACCATACAAAGGTGTCCTAAGCCACGGATTTGCTTTAGATGGAGATGGACGAAAAATGAGTAAATCATTAGGAAATACCGTCGTACCAGCGAAGGTCATGAATCAACTTGGTGCCGATATTTTACGCCTGTGGGTTGCTTCCGTTGATTATCAAGCGGATGTCCGTGTTTCTGATGCCATCTTAAAGCAGGTCGCCGAGGTATATCGTAAAATTCGTAATACCTTCCGATTCTTGCTCGGAAACTTAGCAGACTTTGATCCGGCAGTAAATAAAGTTGCTTATGAAAACCTGCGTGAAGTTGATCAATTTATGCTCGTTAAATTGAATAAGTTGATTAAATATGTTCGTAATGCATATGAGAACTATGAGTTTGCAGGTATTTATCACGCGGTTAATAATTTCTGCACACTGGACCTTAGTGCTTTTTATCTTGATTTTGCAAAGGACGTTTTATATATTGAAGCGGTTGATCACCATGAGCGCCGTGCCATTCAAACTGTTCTGTATGAATCATTACTCGTCTTAACAAAATTGGTATCGCCAATTCTTTCTCATACGGCAGATGAAGTGTGGAAATTTATTCCTTCTGTTGCAGAAGACAGTGTCCAATTAACTGACCTTCCAGAATATCAAGAGCTTGCGGGTGCGAAAGCCCTAGAGGAAAAATGGACTGCATTCATGAAGCTTCGTGACGATATCTTAAAGGCATTGGAAGAAGCTAGAAATGAAAAAGTCATTGGGAAATCATTAACGGCAAAAGTTACCCTTTATGTTAATGATCAATCGAAGGCTCTTTTAGATTCGATTGAAGAAAATATGAAACAGTTATTTATTGTCTCAGGCTTTGAAGTGGCGGGGTCATACGATGAAGCACCTGATAATGCGCTTAAATTAGAGACAGCAGCCATTGTTATTACAAAGGCTGAGGGTGAAACATGTGAACGCTGCTGGATTGTTACAACAGAAGTTGGTCAAGATGCAGAGCATAAAACCCTTTGCCCACGCTGTGCCGAAGTAATCAAAGAAAACTATTCACACTTGGCATAAGAAAAGCGCAAGCGCCCTGTTCAGCGGCGTATGGTCTGGAGCACTCCAACTGAGATAAAGGAAACACGAAGAGCCGTAAGGCGATTCGATGTTGACTTATCGTAGGGCGGAGTGCGAAGGACACTAGCCGCTAGGGCGCTGAGCTGGACAATTCTCGAAGTCGAAAATTATTCTTTCTTATCGCATAAAAAAGTAGGCCCTGAGCTAATTGCTCAGGGTTTTTTCATTAATTATCCTCTTTCGTTAATTGTTGTTGATGATGTCAAATGTTTTCCCGTGTCAGCTATACGTTGCCGGATATAATAAGACAAATGACCTAACGGAGGTAATAGCACTATGAATGCCATGCAGGAAGAGCTGTTTTTGGAACTCCGTCAAACACAAATAGAAATTGAACAATCATTAACAAACAAACAAAAGCAGGATTGGTTAACATCTATTTTGGAAGCAGAACTATCAGATGTTAAATCAGCTATTCAAAAATTAAAGGATGGAAATTTCGGGGAATGTGAAATTTCCGGTGAGCTATTACCAGAAGATTTATTAAAAATAATTCCTACAATAAAGTGGATAAAGGATTCAGGAGATTTAGGAAGATATTACAAAAAGCCGATATCAACTTCTTATTTATAACGTTTGATTGTCGTTTTGTTAGTATGTATGCTAAAATGCTAAGAGAAAGAAAAGCGTAAGCGTCCGTTTAGCGAGGTATACTAGTCGTTGGATGCTGTAGCTAGACAAAAGTCTAGGCGAATGTGGAGGTATTTCTTAGTGTTTTATTACTTAATCGCTCTTTTTGTTATCTTGTTAGATCAATTTACCAAATGGTTAATTGTAAACAATATGTTTTTAGGGGAAAGTATTCCGATCATTGATAATGTATTGTATATTACTTCACATCGCAATAGCGGAGCTGCTTGGGGAATCCTGCAGGGGCAAATGTGGCTATTCTACGTAGTTACCATCATTGTGATATTCGCTATTATGTATTATATTCATAAAGCAGTAAAAGGTAAAAGGTTACTAGGTATATCTCTTGCTTTTATGCTTGGCGGAGCAATCGGAAATTTTATTGACCGCGTGTATCGAAAAGAAGTTGTCGATTTTATACATACGTATATTTTTGGCTATAATTTTCCTGTTTTTAATATCGCGGATTCAGCTTTAGTAATCGGTGTAGTATTATTGATGATTCAGATGTTACTCGAAGAGAGAGCTTCAAAGGAGAAAACTTATGGAGAAAATGGACCACACCATTCTTGAAGACCAAAAAGGAGATCGAATTGATAAAGTGATCTCAGGCTTGGATGAAGAATGGTCGAGAACACAAGTGCAGCAATGGATTAAAGATGGTAATGTTCTTGTGAATGGACAAAAAGTTAAGACAAATTATAAATGTAGTTTGAAGGATCAAATTGAAATCACTATTCCTGACCCGGAAGAGTTAGATGTGATACCTGAAGAATTAAATTTGGAAATTTATTATGAGGACAAAGATGTTTTGGTTGTGAATAAACCAAGAGGCATGGTCGTTCATCCGGCACCAGGACATATGACGGGAACACTTGTTAACGGATTAATGGCGCACTGTAAAGACTTATCCGGTATTAATGGGGTGTTGAGACCAGGGATTGTTCACCGGATAGATAAGGATACCTCGGGGTTATTAATGGTTGCGAAAAACGATATGGCTCATGAAAGCCTCGTCAACCAGTTAGTCGAGAAAACCGTCACCCGGAAATATTTGGCAATTGTTCACGGGGTGATTCCGCATGACTTTGGAACCATAGATGCCCCACTTGGCAGGGATACAAAGGACAGACAGAGCATGACAGTCGTTGATCATGGAAAACATGCCGTGACTCATTTTCATGTCATTGAACGCTTTAATGACTTTACCTTTGTAGAATGTCAATTAGAAACGGGAAGAACGCATCAAATTCGTGTCCATATGAAATATATCGGTTACCCGCTTGCTGGAGATCCGAAATATGGACCGAAAAAAACACTGGATATTGATGGCCAGGCCTTGCATGCTGGTGTTCTTGGATTTATTCATCCAAGAACTAGTGAGTATTTAGAATTTGAAGCTCCACTTCCTGAAGATATCATCCGTTTGCTTGAGCACCTTCGAAAATAATCGTTGACGAAAGCAGAGAATTAAAGTAAGATGACTATAGTTAAATAAGCCCTTTAATTCGGTCCCGTGAGGCTGAGAAGGAAACGGTTAAAGATTAAGGCATCTATGCCTTTTCTGTAAAATTAACATGTTAACCTCTCACCAAAACCGGTGAGAGGTTTTTTATTTTTAGAAAAGAAGGTGTAAAAGTGAACCAAAAAGCACTTGTCCTTGATGGGCAGGCAATCGGAAGGGCAATGTCCAGGATTGCCCATCAAATTATTGAAAGAAACAAAGGTATAGATGATTGCATTCTCGTCGGAATTCGCACGAGAGGCATCTATCTGGCAGAACGCTTAGCTGCTAAAATTAATGACATTGAGGGAAAGACGGTACCAGTTGGTGAAATAGATATTACCCTCTATCGCGACGATTTAACGAAAAAAACGGACAATCAAGAACCACTTGTGAAAGGTTCTGATATCCCTGTTGATATTAGCAATAAAAAAGTCATTCTTGTTGACGATGTATTATATACAGGCAGAACGGTGAGGGCAGGTCTTGACGCTCTCATGGATATTGGACGCCCAGCAGCCATTCAGCTAGCCGTCTTAGTGGACCGTGGCCATCGCGAGCTCCCGATAAGAGCCGATTATGTGGGAAAAAACATCCCAACATCAAGTGACGAAAAGATTGTTGTCGAGTTAGCCGAAGTGGATAAATTTGACCAAGTTAGCATCTTTGAAAAATAAATAGCAGCCCTTTTAAATGCAGTCCCGTGAGGCTGACAAAGGGGAAAGAGCCGTTGGTTTTATAAAATGCGGCATTTTCTAAACCCTCTTTGTATCTTTACGGTCAAAGAGGGTTTTTTTATTCAAACAAATAAAAACACATAAAAAAATGTAGGGGAGATTAGAATGAACAATAAACCGATCTTAGACGTAACAGAAACTCCAACACCAGGTCAATTACTGACATTAAGTATTCAGCATTTGTTCTCCATGTTTGGGGCAACAATTCTCGTACCATACCTGATAGGTTTAAGCCCGGCAATGGCTTTAATTTCAAGTGGATTTGGTACTTTAGCATTTTTATTAATAACAAAATTCAAAGTTCCAGCTTATCTTGGTTCATCGTTTGCTTATATTATTCCCATGCAAAAAGCTTACGAACTTGGTGGTCCAGGTGCTGCCATGCTGGGAACCTTCCTTGCAGGGCTTGTATATGGAATTGTGGCCCTTATCATCAGTAAAGCAGGACATCGTTGGATCATGAATTTACTTCCGCCTGTTGTAGTTGGGCCGGTGATCATCATTATTGGTTTGTCCGTTGCCCCGACAGCCGTAGGAATGGCAATGAATAATCCCACCGGAAAATATAGTATGCTTCATTTCTCTGTTGCACTGGTCACACTTGCAGCAACTATCATATTCTCGGTTTTTGCCAAAAAAATATTAAGCATTATCCCGATATTAGCCGGAATTATCGTTGGTTATCTTTACGCCTTAATGGTTGGAATCGTCGATTTTGGGCCGGTAATGAAAGCTCATATGTTTGAAATGCCGGATTTTATTATCCCGTTTGTTAGCTATAAGGTGAACTTCACTTGGGATATATTCTGGTTAATGGTGCCAGTTGCAGTTGTAACCATTTCTGAACATATCGGTCACCAGTTGATTCTTAGTAAGGTGGTTGGTCGTGATTACATTAAAGAACCAGGTCTACATCGCTCCATTCTCGGTGATGGGACAGCCACGATTATTTCGGCATTGATTGGCGGTCCGCCCAAAACAACCTACGGCGAAAATATCGGTGTCTTAGCAATTACACGGGTTTACAGTGTCTATGTATTGGCAGGTGCTGCAGTTTTAGCGATAATCTTCGGGTTTAATGGAAAGATAACAGCTTTAATTCAAACGATACCAACACCAGTTATGGGCGGGGTTTCTATCCTTTTGTTCGGTATTATCGCATCCTCAGGATTAAGAATGTTAGTCGATAGTAAAATTGATTTTGACGAAAAACGAAACCTCGTTATTGCATCTGTCATTCTTATCGTCGGAATTGGCGGAGCCATCCTTAAGCTGCCATTTAAAGATATCCAAGTTCAGGGTATGGCCTTAGCAGCGATTTTGGGGGTAGTGTTAAACCTCATTCTTCCTGGCAGACAGTCAGTGAGTGAAGACATGTTTGAAGAGCAAACAAATGAAAGAGAAAAAACAGCATAATAAAGAAACCTTTTAACTAAGTCCAGAGAGTCTTAAAAGGGTGTTAAGCTTAAATCCGTTCTTTAAAGGAATGATTTAAGTTTGGATTCAACGCACCCTGATGGATGATTCAGGGTGCATTTTTTATCCAAATGAGAGGGATGTGAAAAAATGTTAAACCATTTACTAACTACGAACGAATTAAAGGTAGAAGAAATTTATCAAATTCTCGAGGATGCCAGAAGGTTTTCAGAGGGAATGGTCTGGAGTCCGGAGCGGCAAATGTTTACGGCAAACCTGTTTTTTGAAGCAAGTACAAGAACAAAATGTAGTTTCGAAGTGGCGGAAAGAAGGTTAGGGTTAGGTGTTATTCCATTTGAGGTGGAAACCTCAAGTGTCCAAAAGGGAGAGACACTTTACGATACCGTCAAAACATTGGAATCGATTGGTGTCAATGCTATCGTCATTCGCCATGGGCAGGATCGTTATTTTGATGAACTGGTAGGAAAAATCAATATCCCGATTCTTAATGGCGGGGATGGCTGTGGTCATCATCCAACACAGTCGCTTCTTGATCTTTTAACCATCCAACAAGAGTTCGGTCGATTCGAGGGCTTGAAAATTGCCATTATTGGGGACATAAGTCACAGCAGAGTGGCACGGTCCAATGCTGATGCCTTAACAAGGCTTGGAGCTGATGTGATTTTTTCCGGACCGGAGGAATGGTTTGATTATCACAGTTTAAATTCAACCAGATTCCAACCAATTGACCAAGCCATAAGAGAAGCGGATGTCGTCATGCTGCTGCGGGTTCAGCATGAACGCCATCAAAAGAAGGGAAGCTTTACAGCATCTGAATATCATAACCAATATGGTCTCACGTTGGATAGGGAACAGCAGATGAAGCCTAACAGCATTATTATGCATCCTGCCCCAGTAAACCGGAATGTGGAAATTGCTGACAGCTTAGTAGAATGCAAACGGTCGAGAATCTTTAAGCAAATGGAAAACGGTGTTTATGTCAGAATGGCTGCCTTAAAACGGTCAATCGAAAGTTTAATGGGAGGGAACCAATATGAAGCTGCTTATTCAGAACGCAAGTTACATAGCATTTGACGGACAAAAGGATCAGACTGATATTTTAATAGAAAATGGGATTATTACGAAAATAGAGAAGAAAATTGAAGCGGATGTAAATCGCCGTGTTGACGCAACAGGAATGGTAGTCTCACCTGGATTTATTGATTTACATGTCCATCTTCGCGAGCCTGGCGGAGAAAAGAAGGAAACCATTGCTACAGGTACACGCTCAGCAGCAAAGGGTGGCTTTACAACCATTGCTGCGATGCCGAATACAAGACCGGTGCCTGACACTAAGGAACAACTGGATTGGCTGCAAGCACGAATTCACGAAACAGGCAATGTACGGGTATTACCATATGCTTCGATTACGACTAGACAGCTTGGCCAGGAATTGACGGACTTTGAGGAGTTAAAAGAAGCAGGTGCTTTCGCCTTTACGGATGATGGTGTAGGCGTACAATCGGCGAATATGATGCTGACAGCTATGCGTAAAGCGGCAAAGGCAAATATGGCAATCGTTGCTCATTGTGAAGAAAATACACTTATTAATAAGGGTTGTGTACATGAAGGTTCCTTCTCAGAAAAGAATGGATTAAACGGAATCCCATCGGTTTGTGAGTCAGTTCAAATTGCTAGGGACGTTTTACTAGCTGAAGCAGCAGGTTGCCATTATCACGTCTGTCATATTAGCACAAAGGAATCTGTTCGAGTGGTAAGGGATGCAAAAGAGGCCGGTATTCATGTTACTGCGGAGGTAACGCCGCATCATTTATTATTAACACAAAATGATATCCCAGAGCTTGATACGAATTTTAAAATGAATCCGCCACTAAGAGACGTTTCCGACAGAACAGCTTTAATTGAAGGTCTTCTAGATGGAACAATTGATTTTATTGCAACCGACCACGCACCACATACGGAAGAAGAAAAAAGTGAAGGAATGGAATTAGCTCCATTTGGAATTGTTGGTTTGGAGACAGCATTCCCACTTCTTTACACACATTTTGTATTAGAAGAGATCATTTCACTCGAACAATTAATCAGCTTTATGACGAAGAAACCAGCGGACAGCTTTGGCCTGCCATATGGAAAAATTGAGGTGGGTGCTGCAGCTGATTTAGTTCTCTTGAACTTAAATGAAGAAAAAGTAATTGATCCAGAGGAATTTTTATCAAAGGGAAAAAACACACCATTTAAAGGCTGGAAATGTAAAGGCTGGCCGGAGATGACGATAGCAAACGGGAAGATAGTTTGGGAAAAGGATGTGTGACAGCATGAAAGCACAGCTTATTTTAGAGGATGGAACAATTTTTGTCGGTGAGGGTTTTGGCAGTCATATGGATACAATGGGTGAAGTTGTCTTTAATACCGGGATGACAGGTTACCAAGAGATTCTTTCAGACCCGTCTTATTGTGGTCAAATTGTTATGCTTACCTATCCGTTAATTGGAAATTACGGGATTAACCGCGATGATTTTGAATCGATTAATCCAGCAGTGAAAGGATTTATTGTTAAAGAAGTCACCGAATTTCCATCCAATTGGCGCAGTGAATTTACCATCGATGAATATTTTAAGATGAAGAAAATTCCCGGAATTGCCGGGATTGATACCCGAAAATTAACAAGGATTATCCGTCAACATGGAACATTAAAAGGAGCGATCTGCAGCATAGAGAGGGATTCGAATGAAGTATTGAGCAGCTTACGGCAAACAAGACTGCCGATTGACCAAGTGAGAACGGTGTCCACGAAAAATTCATACCCAAGCCCTGGCCGGGGGAAAAGAATTGTTCTTGTTGATTTTGGTATGAAGCACGGTATTTTACGAGAATTAAATAACCGTGGTTGCGATGTCATTGTCGTTCCATACCATACAACCGCAGATGAAATCCTCCAATTGCGACCGGACGGAATTATGCTCTCAAATGGGCCTGGAGATCCAAAGGATGTCCCAGAAGGTATCCATATGATTAAACAAGTACTAGGAAGCATACCGATTTTTGGAATTTGCCTTGGGCATCAATTGTTTGCCCTTGCCTGCGGTGCCAATACAGTGAAAATGAAATTCGGCCATCGCGGTTCCAACCATCCTGTCAAGGAACTAGCTACAGGTAAAATTGCGATCACTTCGCAAAACCACGGATACACGGTAGAAACAGAGTCATTACATCAAACAAGATTAGCGATTACACATACTGCTTTGAATGATGGAACAATAGAAGGATTAAAACATTTGGATTATCCTGCCTTTACGGTTCAATATCATCCCGAGGCTTCCCCGGGACCTGAGGATGCAAACAGCTTATTTGAACAGTTTCTTGCCTTGATTGAAGCTGAAAAACAGGAGGTTACAGCAATATGCCAAAACGTACAGAGATAAACTCCATTTTAGTTATCGGATCAGGACCAATTGTTATCGGTCAGGCTGCGGAATTTGACTATGCCGGTACCCAGGCATGTCTTGCACTGAAGGAGGAAGGATATCGTGTCATTCTCGTAAACTCGAATCCGGCAACGATTATGACAGATACAGAAATCGCCGATGCCGTTTATATTGAACCATTAACAGTGGAATTTGTCAGTCGAATTATTCGCAAAGAACGCCCAGATGCTTTGTTAGCTACGCTTGGCGGTCAAACCGGTCTGAACCTTGCTGTGGAGCTAGCAAATTCAGGCGTACTCCAAGAGTGTGAGGTAGAAATATTAGGCACAAAGCTTACGGCAATTAAACAAGCAGAGGACAGAGAATTATTCCGCAGTTTAATGAACGAGTTAGGAGAGCCAATCCCCGATAGTGAAATTGTCCATGAGTTAGAGGAAGCAACAGCTTTTGCTGAAAAAATTGGCTTCCCGGTCATTGTTCGTCCGGCCTATACACTTGGAGGAACTGGCGGTGGCATTTGCCGAAATATTGAAGAGCTAAAGGATACTGTGACAAGCGGACTGAAGAATAGCCCTGTACATCAATGCTTACTTGAAAAAAGCATTGCAGGCTATAAGGAAATTGAATATGAGGTTATGCGTGACGCCGCTGATAACGCGATTGTTGTATGTAACATGGAAAATATCGACCCGGTTGGCGTCCATACAGGAGATTCCATCGTCGTTGCTCCAAGCCAGACCTTAAGCGATCGAGAATACCAACTGCTTAGAAATGTTTCCCTAAAAATCATTCGAGCACTCGGTATTGAAGGCGGCTGTAACGTCCAGCTTGCCTTGGATCCATCAAGTTTTAACTACTATATTATCGAAGTAAATCCTAGGGTAAGCCGGTCATCCGCCCTCGCATCAAAAGCAACGGGCTATCCAATTGCCAAGCTTGCTGCAAAAATTGCTGTTGGTTTAACACTCGATGAGATGCTTAACCCGGTAACGGGAAAAACATATGCCTGTTTCGAACCTGCACTTGACTACATCGTGACGAAAATCCCTAGATGGCCGTTTGATAAATTTGAATCAGGAAACCGTTCACTAGGTACACAAATGAAAGCAACAGGAGAAGTAATGGCGATTGGCCGAACCTTTGAAGAATCGCTTTTAAAAGCCATCCGTTCCCTGGAGGCGGGAGTCTACCATTTTGAATTGAATGGGGCGGATGACATTGATGATGAATTACTCAAAAAACGGATTCTTAATGCGGGAGATGAGCGGCTCTTTTATATTGCGGAAAGCTTAAAGCGGGGTACTTCTATTGAAACCATCCATCAATGGAGCCAAATAGATTTATTTTTCTTAAAGAAAATGGAAGGGTTGATTGAACTCGAGGCCAAGCTTTCTGCTCGCCCATTTGACACGGAACTCCTTAAAGAAGCAAAGCAAAAAGGATTTTCAGATAAAAAAATGGCCGTGCTTTGGAATAGGAGTGAAAGGGAAATATTCCATTTTCGCAAGGAGATTGGGATTGTCCCAGTTTACAAAATGGTGGATACTTGCGCGTCTGAATTCGAGAGTGAAACACCTTATTATTACGGTACCTATGAAGAGGAAAACGAATCGGTTGTTACCGGCAGAAACAGTGTGATTGTTCTGGGCTCAGGTCCAATCCGCATCGGCCAAGGCGTTGAGTTTGATTATGCTACTGTCCATTCGGTTAATGCCATTAAAGAAGCCGGCTATGAGGCCATTATTATCAACAACAATCCGGAAACCGTTTCAACTGATTTCAGTATCTCCGATAAGCTCTACTTTGAGCCACTGACGATTGAGGACGTCATGCCTATCATCGAATTGGAGAATCCGATTGGCGTGGTCGTTCAGTTTGGAGGGCAGACAGCAATCAATCTGGCAGCAGGGCTTGCTGAACATGGGGTGAAAATTTTAGGAACAAGCTTAGAGGATTTGGATCGTGCGGAGGATAGGGATAAATTTGAACAAGCACTCGAGAGGTTAAATATCCCTCAGCCGCTTGGTAAAACAGCCTTATCGGTGGAAGAAGCTGTTGCGATTGCTACAGAAATCGGCTATCCGGTCATCGTCCGCCCATCATATGTTCTCGGCGGCCGTGCGATGGAGATTGTCTACCGTAAGGAAGAACTGCTCTATTATATGGAAAATGCTGTTAAGATCAATCCGGAACATCCAGTCTTGATTGACCGTTATTTAACAGGGAAAGAAATCGAAGTAGACGCCATCTGTGATGGTGAAAATGTATTGATTCCGGGTATTATGGAGCATATTGAACGGGCGGGAGTCCACTCTGGAGATTCAATCGCTGTATATCCGCCGCAGACAATTTCGCAGGATGTGAAAGAAACACTTGTTGAATATACGGAAAAATTGGCTAGGGGCTTAAATATTATCGGGCTGTTAAATATTCAATATGTATTATCTGGGAATCAAGTATATGTTCTTGAAGTTAATCCGCGTTCAAGCCGAACCGTTCCCTTTTTAAGTAAAATTACAAATGTTCCGATGGCGAAAATAGCAACAAAAGCGATTCTAGGAATTTCAATAGAACAACAAGGATACCAGTCTGGGCTTGTTCCAGAACAAAAAGGCGTTTTTGTAAAGGTGCCAGTCTTTTCATTTGCAAAGTTAAAAAGTGTGGATATCACATTAGGACCGGAAATGAAATCAACTGGTGAGGTAATGGGGAAGGATTTGACGCTTGAAAAAGCATTATATAAAGGATTAATCGCCTCAGGCATGAATATTCAAAAGTTTGGAACTGTGTTGTTTACTGTAGCGGACAAAGATAAAAATGAAGCATTAAAACTGGCAGTAAGATTTGCTGCAAACGGCTTCCGCTTAATGGCAACAGGCGGGACAGCTGAGGTTCTTGAGTCCGCTGGTTTAAGGGTAAAGATTGTTGGGAAAATCGGCGCGGAAGGCCAGACACTATTAGATGTCATCCATCGTGGTGAAGCCCAATTCATCATCAATACATTAACAAAAGGAAAACAGCCGGAACGCGACGGATTTAGAATTCGTCGTGAAGCGGTTGAAAATGGGGTTCCATGTCTAACATCACTAGATACTGCCGATGCAATTCTGAAAGTGATTGAATCAATGAACTTTTCAACTGAAGCGATGAATGTTGAGGAAAAGGAGGCTGTGTTTGCATGATTAGAAAAGAGTTATGCAAAATTATCAGCCAAAAGGAAATCGCTAACGACATTTATGAGCTTACAGTCGAAGCTCAATTGGTCAGTGAAATTACAGAACCAGGTCAATTCGTTCATATTCGGGTCTCAAACAGCTGGGACCAGACTTTACGAAGACCGATCAGCATTTCTTCTTATGATAAAAGAATCACGCAATTTACAATGATTTATCGGAAGGAAGGAAAAGGAACTTCAAAGCTTGCCGAAATGGGTCCAGGAATGGAACTAGATATTCTTGGCCCATTAGGAAATGGCTTTTCTGTTGAGGAAGTAAGTAGTGGAGAGACAGCGCTGCTTGTCGGCGGCGGAATTGGTGTACCACCGCTATATGAACTATCCAAGCAGCTAGTGGCCAGAGGGGTGAAAGTCATACACGTTCTCGGGTTTCAAACTGAATCCGCTGTATTTTATGAACAAGAATTTTTGAAAAATGGCGAAACATACGTTGCCACGGTTGATGGTACGTATGGAACAAAAGGGTTTGTCACTGATGTGATGAAAAATTTAAACTTCGATTGTATCTATACATGCGGGCCAACTCCAATGCTCCGTGCAATTGAACGAGGTTATCCAGATAAGAAAGTATTTCTCTCACTAGAGGAAAGAATGGGCTGCGGTGTAGGTGCATGCTTCGCTTGTGTCTGCAAAAAAGCGGACGATCCACTTGGAGTTTCTTATAAAAAAGTTTGCAGCGATGGACCAGTATTCCGTGCAGGGGAGGTATTAATATGATGGGTTTAAACATCGAGTTACCTGGCTTAAAATTAAAAAATCCTATTATGCCTGCCTCCGGTTGCTTCGGTTTTGGCCGCGAGTACAGTCAGTTTTATGATTTAAGCAAACTTGGGGCAATTATGATTAAGGCTACGACTGTAGAACCAAGGTTTGGTAATCCTACACCTAGAGTTGCAGAAACCTCATCAGGAATGTTAAATGCAATCGGACTGCAAAACCCTGGTCTTGAAAAGGTTCTTGGTGGAGAGCTGCCATGGCTTGCACAATATGATGTGCCAATCATCGCCAATATTGCTGGGACATTAGAAGAGGATTATGTTGCGGTAGCCAAAGAAATTTCTAAAGCACCAAATGTTCATGCACTCGAGCTAAATATTTCATGTCCAAATGTGAAAACAGGTGGCATCGCCTTTGGAACGATTCCTGAGGTGGCCAAGCAATTGACGCGGAAGGTGAAAGAAGTTTCCGAGGTGCCGGTCTATGTCAAGCTGTCCCCGAATGTCACTAATATTGTCGAGATGGCAAAGGCAGTGGAGGATGGCGGTGCTGATGGCCTTACGATGATTAATACGCTTGTTGGGATGAGGCTTGATTTAAAAACTGGCAAGCCGATTTTAGCAAATCGGACCGGAGGGCTATCTGGGCCTGCGATTAAGCCAGTGGCGATTCGGATGATTTATGATGTAAGCCAAGCCGTTTCGATTCCGATTATCGGGATGGGCGGTATTCAATCTGCTGAAGATGTGATTGAGTTCTGTTATGCAGGAGCCAGTGCCGTAGCGGTCGGAACAGCGAATTTCGTCGATCCATTTGTTTGTCCAACCATTATTGAAGAACTGCCCTTGTTATTAAAAAAATTAGGGTTTGAACATATCAGTGAATGTACAGGAAGGAGCTGGAAATAGCATGGACAATTCGCTTATCATCGCGCTTGATTTTGCTAACAGAAGCGAAGTAGCTCGTTTTTTGGAACCGTTTGGGGACAGGGAGCTTTTTCTAAAGGTGGGAATGGAATTGTTTTACCAGGAAGGTCCTTCCATCGTTCAGCTATTAAAAGAAAAAGGACATCAAATTTTTCTAGATTTAAAGCTTCATGATATTCCGAATACGGTTTTTGGGGCAATGAAGGGGCTAGCCCAATTGGAATGTGATCTGGTGAATGTCCACGCTGCTGGAGGAAAAGAGATGATGCAAGCGGCATTAGAAGGCTTGTCGGCCGGAACAGCATCAGGACGAAAACGTCCAAATTGCATTGCAGTAACCCAACTGACAAGCACCTCGCAAGAACAGATGAATAAAGAACAACTCATTCCCATTACTTTGAATGAGTCAGTGCTGCATTATGCTTCGTTAGCAAAAGATGCGGGTCTAGATGGAGTAGTATGCTCAGCATGGGAATCCGTATCGATTCATGATAACACAGGAAACTCATTTATAACCGTTTGCCCTGGAATCAGAATGGAGTCTGATCATGTTGGTGACCAAAAACGTGTTGCTACTCCCGAATTTGCAAGAAATGCAGGTGTAAGTGCTATTGTTGTCGGACGTGCGATTACACGGTCTGCTGATCCTGCAAACAGCTATGAACAATGGATGGAAGCATGGAAGGGAGTACACCAATGAAACATTTAATTGCTGAAAAACTATTAGAAATCAATGCAGTTGCTTTAAGACCGCATGATCCATTTACTTGGACTTCTGGACTTCGTTCCCCGATTTATTGTGATAATCGTCTTACACTTTCCTATCCTGCAGTTAGAAGAGAGATTGCCGAGGGATTAAAGACACTCATTCTTGAAAACTTTCAAGATGTAGAAGTTATTGCCGGAACGGCAACAGCGGGAATTCCACATGCTGCCTGGGTAAGCGAGCTTCTAGACTTGCCCATGTGCTATGTTCGTTCCAAAGCGAAGGGACATGGAAAAGGGAACCAGATTGAAGGAAAAATTGAGCAAGGTCAAAAAGTGGTGGTAGTTGAGGATTTGATTTCAACTGGGGGAAGTGTGATAACTGCAGTACAGGCATTAAGGGAGTCAGGCTGTGAGGTGCTTGGGGTTGTGTCCATTTTTACATATGGACTTGAAAAAGGGATAGAAAGATTTGCACAGGAAAGAATTAAGAGTCAGTCGTTAACCGATTTTCCTAGATTAGTAGAGACAGCTATTGAAAAAGGCTACATTAGTGAAAGCGACCAGGAAAGTTTACTTTCATGGAGCAAGGACCCTGCTGAATGGAGTAAGTGGTATGAATAAACAAAAAGCCCCGAATCTGGGGCTTTCCTAATTTTTCTTTAATTTAAGTACTAATTCCTCATCAGGTGTCACATATACCGTCTGCTGATTATCATAAATGACAAATCCTGGCTTGGCCCCGCTAGGTTTTTTTACATGACGGACTTTTGTATAATCGACAGGTACGGAACTGGAATTTCTTGCCTTGCTGTAATATGCCGCTAAAGCTGCAGCTTCCCGAATAGTCCCTTCAGAAGGTTCTTTACTGCGAATGACCACATGGGATCCAGGGATATCCTTCGTATGCAGCCAAATTTCATCTCTAGCTGCCAGTTTATTTGTTAAATAATCATTTTGCTTATTATTTTTTCCAACAATGATATCCGTACTGTCTGAGGCAATAAAGTGATCCAAAACCGGCTTCGCATTCTGCACTTTCTTTCCGTTTCTTTTCTGCCTTTCGCGGATATAGCCGCCCTCGACTAGTTCCTCCCGAATCTCTTGAATATCCTTCGGGGATGCAGCCTGTACCTGTTGTTGTAAATTATCAAAATACTCGACTTCCTCACGAGCCTTGTCAATTTGTTCAACCACCACGGCTAAAGCATTCTTCGCTTTTTGGTATTTGGAAAAAAACTTTTGCGCATTTTCTGATGGTGTCTTTCTTGGGTCTAGCGGAATCGCAATCATTCCACCAAATTCATCATAATAATTGAGAACCTCAATTTCCTTCATACCCTTTTTGGCTGCGTAAAGATTAGCAGTTAAAAGCTCTCCATGACGCTGATACTGCTCTGCCTTTTCCGCTTCCTTTAACGTATCCTTTAACTTTTTAATTTTCTTTTCATTTTTTTCTTTCTCATTACTAATAAAGCGTTCGATATCATTTCCTTGCTGCTTAACCCTGTCACGTTCTGCTTTGCCGAAATAATACCGATCAAGCATCTCGCTTAGAGTCGGAAAGTTTTTCATTTCTCCATTTAAATGTTCAAGGGGAAATAAATAAAACGATTCCTTTCCATTTGAAGACATTATTGAAGGAGAAATATTCCCTGAAGCTATTTTTTTTATTAAACGGACAAACGTCTCCGGCACAGTAGTGCGATTAGCAAGACCGCTTTGAAAAATAACTTCCTTAGCAAAGAGCGGTGAGGTGCCAGCGAACTGCTCAACTAATTGGCGGTCTATTTTTCCTGCATTAAAATCAATTTTTCTTAAAATATCATCTTCCCCTGAAGTAAACGGATTATGCTTATGCTGTTCAGGAGGAGAAACATACGGTTGTCCTGGCAATATCGCCCTATGGCTGTTCACGGCAAAGGAGATATGTTTGATACTATCAAGAATGACATTGCGCGTTTTATCGACCAA
Organism: Neobacillus rhizosphaerae; assembly: GCF_937468385.1. Taxonomy (GTDB): domain Bacteria; phylum Bacillota; class Bacilli; order Bacillales; family Cytobacillaceae; genus Neobacillus; species Neobacillus rhizosphaerae. Next base: position 479,289 of record NZ_CALBWS010000001.1, on the reverse strand, counting down.
AACGATATTACTATGACGCCCCATAATTTCAATAATTAATTGTTTATAGCTAATATCGCCGATTTCATTCCGACCTTTAATTTCAAAAATAATCATCCGATCATTTTCAATCTGATATAAATCCTCCAAAATGTAACCCTCAATATGCTTCCTGAGCAGCATACAAAACATCGGCGGTTCACTCGGATTATCATAAGCTTCATTCGTTAACTGTACCCTTGCATAACTTGGGTGTGCAGATAAAAGTAGTTTTTGATTGACTCCGTTTGCCCGGATGGTAAGAATCACTTCATTTTTATAGGGCTGATGTACTTTGTTAATCCGCCCGCCCTTTAAGGAACGAACAAGCTCATCAGCCATTGCTTTTGTAAATAACCCATCAAATGACATTAAAAACATCCTTTTCTTCAAACATATGAATTCATTATATCCTACTTAGCGAAAATCTGTCTTATTTTCCCCTGACATTAACGTTAATCATAGCATTTTTTGGGACGACCCTGAATAAGCTTACCTTAGAGAAAGTCTCTTATATTAAAGGGGGAAGTGAGATGGTCGGATGAAATTCCATGAAATGAAGATAGAACAAGTAGAAAAGGCCTTAGAAACCGACTTTTCTTCTGGGTTAGCACAAGAAGAAGTAAAGAAGCGGATCAACCAGCATGGACTAAATGAATTGGACGAGGGAGAAAAGCAATCGGCTTTACTCTTATTTTTTAGTCAATTTAAAGATTTTATGGTTTTAGTGCTCCTTGCTGCCACCTTGATTTCCGGATTGCTTGGTGAGTATATTGATGCGATTGCCATTATCGCAATCGTCATCATTAATGGCTGTCTTGGTTTTTACCAAGAACGTCGTGCGGAGAAATCTCTCCAAGCTTTGAAGGAATTATCTGCTCCCCAAGTTTCGGTCCTGAGAGAGGGAAAATGGTTTAAAGTTCCCTCAAAAGAAATTGTTATTGGTGATATTTTAAAGTTTGCCAGTGGCGACCGAATTGGCGCTGATGTCCGAGTCATTGAATCCAAAAGCTTAGAAATTGAAGAATCTGCACTAACAGGTGAGTCTGTTCCCGTTTCGAAGCATATAGATTGTTTAACAAATCCTAACCCGGGTATTGGTGATATGGAGAACATCGCCTTTATGGGTACGATGATAACGAGAGGAAGCGGTTTAGGAGTCGTGATTGCGACCGGCATGAAAACAGCAATGGGTCAAATTGCTGATTTACTTCAAAACGCAGAAACTCAAGACACTCCTCTACAGCGCCGCTTAGAGCAGTTGGGGAAAATATTAATTACTGTCGCCTTACTTTTAACCGTCCTGGTTGTAGTAGTCGGTGTTTTACGGGGTCATGAAATTTACGAGATGTTTTTAGCAGGTGTTTCACTTGCTGTAGCAGCGATACCTGAAGGGCTCCCAGCGATTGTGACCGTTGCCTTATCCCTTGGTGTTCAAAAAATGATCAAGAAAAATGCGATTGTCCGGAAGCTCCCGGCTGTTGAAACCCTTGGCTGTGCCTCCATTATTTGCTCTGACAAAACAGGCACGATGACGCAAAACAAAATGACGGTTACTCATTTATGGAGCGGTGGAAAAACATGGACTGTCGATGGAGTTGGGTACAAGCCGCAGGGTAGTTTTTATCGAAACAATCAAATGGTTTCCCCAAAGGATGAAAAAACCTTGCAGCAAATGCTGCTTTTCGGAATGTTATGTAACCATTCGGATTTAGTTATCAAGGATGATGATTTCATTCTTGACGGTGACCCAACAGAGGGGGCGCTGTTGGTCAGTGCGATGAAAGCAGGATTCCATCGCCCTAAATTATTAGATGAATTCATTATTGTTAATGAATTTCCATTTGATTCGGGCAGAAAAATGATGAGTATTCATGTGAAAGATAAGCAAGACCGGCATTTTATTGTTACTAAAGGTGCGCCAGACGTCATTTTAGGTATTAGTGAATCGATTCTTTGGGATGAACGAACGCAATTCTTAAATAAGCAAACACAAGTCAAAGTTCAAGAAGCGATAGATGGTCTCGCTTCACAGGCACTTCGAACAATTGCGATTGCTTTTAAGCCAATTCCAGCAAGCACCATTATCTTAAGTGAACAGGAGGCAGAGAAAAAATTAACCTTTATTGGTGTCCAGGGAATGATTGACCCGCCTAGACCTGAAGTAAAGGAAGCAGTAAAGGAATGTAAGGAAGCAGGTATAAAAACGATAATGATTACTGGTGACCATGTAATAACCGCCAAAGCGATTGCATCCCAGTTAGGGATTTTAACGAAAAATAGCAAGGTGCTTGATGGAAAAGCCTTATCTCAAATGTCAGTGGAAGAGCTGGAAGAAGTGGTCGATGATGTTTCGGTGTTTGCCAGAGTTTCACCAGAGCATAAGCTGAAGATCGTAAAAGCTTTACAAAACCAGGGACATATTGTAGCGATGACGGGTGATGGTGTCAATGATGCCCCGGCCATCAAGGCAGCAGATATCGGGGTGGCGATGGGAATCACCGGAACAGATGTTGCCAAAGAAGCATCGGCTCTTATCTTATTGGACGATAATTTTGCTACGATTAAGGCGGCGATTAAAGAGGGCAGAAACATCTATGAAAATATTCGTAAATTTGTCCGCTATTTACTGGCTTCAAATGTTGGAGAAATATTAGTGATGCTGTTTGCGATGCTTTTAGGACTGCCGTTGCCGCTTGTACCTATCCAAATTCTTTGGGTGAATTTGGTAACAGATGGGCTCCCGGCTATGGCTCTTGGTCTTGATCGTCCTGAAGAAAATGTGATGAAACGGAGGCCGAGAAGTCCTAATGAAGGTGTTTTTTCACGCGGACTTGGCTGGAAGGTTATTTCAAGGGGATTCTTAATTGGTATCGTAACTTTGTTGGCCTTTATGATTGTTTACCAAAACAATAAAGCTCAGCTGCCTTATGCACAAACCGTAGCTTTTGCCACCCTCGTAATGGCCCAGCTGATTCATGTGTTTGACTGTCGAAGTGAAAAATCAGTGCTGTCGAGAAACCCATTTGGAAATCGATATCTTGTTTGGGCAGTCCTTTCTTCGCTTGCGTTAATGCTTGTGGTTATTTACTATCCGCCACTACAGCCAGTTTTCCACACTCTGCCAATTGCGGCCAAAGACTGGCTCTTAATCGTTGGACTATCATCAATTCCAACTTTTTTATTAGCAGGATCATTTTTGTTAAGAAAAACAAAATAAAGTATGTTATAATCCAAAAGGTAATAGAATCCATTCTATTGCCTTTTGTCTTTTTTATATAGTATAGAAAACCGATCATTTTTTCAAAGATTGGATGTGCGAGTGAATGGTTATTAGTATGACAGGCTTTGGAAGAGGAAAGACTGAATCGGATTCTTTCTCAGTTAATGTGGAAGTAAAAACAGTTAACCACCGTTTTTGCGAAATAAATATCCGAATGCCAAGACAGCTATTAAAAATAGAAGATAAAATGAAAAAGAAATTAAACCAGCATATCCGTCGTGGAAGGGCTGAGGTTTATGTAAGTGTTGAAGGTGAAGGTGTCGTTACCCGAAAAGTCCATGTAGATTGGAAGCTGGTTGAAGAATACTACCAATTCATCAAGCAGGCACGTGAAAAGTTTGGGATTGAAGGAACAATCACACTTCAGGATTTGCTTAATCGAACAGACCTTTTACATATAGAAGAAAGTGAAGCTGGCAATGAAGAGCTCGAGAATTTAGTTCTAACCGCAACGGAAGAAGCAGTGGTGTTGCTAAAACAAATGAGAATGGCTGAAGGAGAAGAAATTAAAAAAGATTTACAAGCAATTCTTTCGCAATTAGAAGCAAATCTATTTGAACTTCAGAGGTTTGCTCCGTTCGTTGTTCAATCATTTAAAGACCGTTTGACGAAGAGAATGCAGGAGTTTGTTAATGGGAAGATAGATGACACAAGGATTTTAACCGAAGTGGCTGTTTTTGCTGACAAAGCTGATATTAATGAAGAAATAACAAGATTAAAAAGCCACATTCAACAATTCATGCACACTATTAATGATCATGAACCTATTGGGAGAAAACTTGATTTTCTTGTTCAAGAAATGAATAGAGAGGCAAACACCATCGGTTCCAAAGCAAATGATTCTAACATTGCGAAACAGGTAGTCGAAATAAAAAGCTTACTTGAGAAACTGAAGGAACAAGTACAAAATATCGAATAGGACTTGTTTAGAAACTGTATTAGACGGTCAAAATATATTATTAATGATTGGATGAAGACCATGTCGATTAAATTGATTAATATTGGATTTGGAAATATCGTTTCTGCCAACCGAATTATTTCAATTGTCAGCCCTGAATCTGCCCCAATAAAGAGAATTATTCAAGATGCCCGTGACCGGGGATCTTTGATTGATGCTACATATGGAAGACGTACACGTGCTGTGATTGTCATGGATAGCGATCATGTCATCCTCTCAGCTGTACAGCCTGAAACGGTTGCCCATCGCTTAACAGACCGCGATGATACTATTGATGAAGGGTAGGATTTTTGAAAATGCAGGAAAAAGGATTGCTGATTGTACTTTCTGGGCCATCCGGGGTTGGAAAAGGAACAGTTCGAAAAGAGATTTTTTCTCATCCAGATACGGCGTTTGAATATTCGATTTCCATGACAACCCGTTTGCCACGCGAAGGGGAGAAGGATGGAGTAGATTATTTCTTTAAGTCAAGAGAAGAGTTTGAAAAATTAATCAGACAAGGCAAGCTGTTAGAATATGCCGAATTTGTCGGAAACTATTATGGGACTCCTGTTGATTATGTGCGGCAAACCTTGGATGCTGGTAAAGATGTGTTTTTAGAAATTGAAGTAAAGGGTGCCCGCCAAGTTCGTGAAAAGTTTCCTGAAGGGTTATTTATCTTCCTTATGCCGCCAAGTTTAACCGAATTGAAAAATCGAATTGTAACAAGAGGTACCGAAACAGATGACATCATCCACAATCGAATGCTGTCTGCCCGTGAAGAAATTGAAATGATGGAATTATATGATTATGTTGTTGAAAATGACCAAGTCGATCTTGCCTGTGAACGCGTAAGAGCCATTGTTACAGCTGAACATTGCCGCAGGGAACGAGTCGAACATCGTTATAAAAAATTGTTGGAGGTTGAATAGAATGTTATATCCATCTATTGATTCATTGCTTGAAAAAATTGATTCTAAATACTCACTGGTATCTGTTGCTGCGAAACGTGCTCGTGTGATGTCTCAGGTAAGAGATGAAAGGCTGCCAAAATATGTTTCCTATAAATTTGTAGGAAAAGCATTAGAGGAAATTTATAGCGGTGAGCTGACATACCGGATTTCTAAAAAAGCAGAAGGATCTGCTGAATAATCGAAAATAGTAACCAACAGCTTGTAAATCATGAAAGAAGGTCTGACGACAAAGGAAAACTCCTTAAGTGTCAGCCTTTTTTATTTTTAGGCTATGTTAATGTTCATAGTTGATTTTGCCAATATGTTGATTAGAGCGGAAGGCGCGAGACTCCTGCGGGAAAAGCAGGTCAAGGGAGACCCCGCAGGCGCGATTAGTGCCGAGGAGGCTCCCGACCGCCCGCGGAAAGCGAGTGCCTGGAGCGGAAATCAACAGACAAGTTTAACATAGCCTATTTTTAAAAAATTTTGTCGAATTCAGTAAGGAAAAAGATGAAATATTGATTCTGTTCAATCATAATAGGAGAAAAGAAAGAATGATCTAGAAATGGGGGATTCGGGTGACAGTAAAGGATAAGAAAATATTATTATGTGTTACCGGAGGAATAGCAGTATATAAGGCAGCTGCCTTGACAAGTAAGCTTGCTCAAGCTGGAGCACATGTGAAAGTTATGTTGAGCGAATCTGCAGCTAAGTTCGTTACCCCGCTAACTTTTCAAGCATTAGCACGCAATGAAGTGTATACAGATACTTTTGATGAAAAAAATCCACAAGTAATTGCTCATATTGACCTTGCTGACTGGGCCGATTTAATTCTTGTCGCACCTGCAACCGCCAATACAATCGCAAAATTAGCTGCTGGAATTGCCGATAATATGATTACAACCACGCTGTTAGCTGCTACGGCCCCTGTTTGGGTTGCCCCTGCGATGAATGTACATATGTACGATCATCCGGCAGTAAAAAAGAATCTTTCCATATTAGCTGAATATGGATATCAATTCATCGAACCGAGTGAAGGTTGGCTTGCCTGCGGCTATGTTGGTAAAGGCCGATTAGAGGAGCCAGAGAAAATAGTGGAGTTGATTCAAAAATTCTTTGGGAATAATGATGGAAAACAATTAACGGGGAAAACAGTATTAATTACGGCAGGACCGACAAGGGAAAAAATTGACCCGGTCCGCTTCATTTCCAATCATTCAAGCGGCAAGATGGGATATGCCCTTGCTGAAGAGGCGAAAAGACAGGGCGCGCATGTGGTATTAGTTTCCGGCCCAGTTCAATTACAGGCCCCTTCCGGTGTGGATATTGTCAAGGTCGAGAGCGCAGAAGAAATGTACAGTGCAGTTTTAAGCTATTTTGATGGAGCAGATATCGTGATAAAAACGGCGGCAGTTGCCGATTACCGCCCCAAAATTGCCCATGATCATAAGGTGAAAAAACAGTCCGGAGACACGACAATAGAACTTGAAAGAACAAAAGATATCTTGTTTGAACTAGGACAACGAAAGAAGAAACAATTACTGGTTGGCTTTGCAGCTGAAACAAATAATGTGGAAGAGTACGCAAGAAAAAAATTATTCGCGAAAAATGCTGATATGATTGTCGCTAATAATGTAAAAGCTGACGGGGCAGGGTTTGGCTCCGATACAAATATAGTAACCCTGTTTAAGCCAAATGGGTCTATTACCAAATTACCGCTTATGACTAAAACAGCAGTAGCAGAAAAAATAATCGAAGAAATTACTTCGCTTCTGAAGGAAATGGGTAAAAATGGAGATTGCTAGTGTGATTGTTGATGTTCCGACAAAACAAACGGATAGGGCTTTCGATTATTTAATTCCAGATCAATGGAGGGAAACCATCCAACCTGGAATGAGAGTAATTGTTCCGTTTGGTCCAAGAAATATTCAAGGATTTGTCGTTGAGTTAAAAAAAGAATCTGAGTTAAAGCAGTTAAGAGAAATCATCGAGCCAATGGATCTTGAACCTGTTTTAAATAAGGAATTACTAGCACTTGGGAACTGGCTTATGGAAACTACGCTCTGCTTTAAAATATTTGCCTATCAAGTGATGCTTCCGGCCGCCTTAAAAGCGAAATATGAAAAGATGGTGAAACTGGCTCCAGGTGTGGGATTAGATTCACTACCCTCCCCTCTTCGTGCTTTTTTTTCAAAGGATGGAAAACTGGATTGGGTAGATGCCTTAAAGAATGGAATTGTTTCCTTGTTACAAAAGGAAACTGCAAAAGGTCATCTTGAAGTCAATTACATCGTTAAGGAAAAAGTTAAGAAAAAACAACGAAAATATATCCGTCCACACGTTCCCCTTGCTGCATTAAAGGAGGAAATGGAGCGATTACCAGCAAATGCTGAAAAGCAAAAGCAGGTATTAAATTATTTTGTCGAACATTTTACTGCAGTTGAATTGAGGCTACTAGTCGCTGAGGTAAACGCAACGGCTTCGACTGTTAAAGCTCTAGTTGGTAAAAAGCTTTTAGCTGAAGAGGAAATGGAAGTTTACCGCGACCCGTATGAGCATCGGACATTCGAACGAACGAAACCATTGCCCTTAACAAAGGACCAACAAATCGCTATCGTGCCGATTTTAAATGCGCTTGAACAAAACCTGCACGAAGTATTTTTGCTTTATGGAGTAACGGGCAGTGGAAAAACGGAAATCTACCTGCAATCCATTCAAGAAGTAATTGAAAAAGGGCAGGAAGCGATCGTCCTAGTACCGGAAATCTCTCTCACCCCGCAGATGGTGAATCGTTTTAAGGGCAGGTTCGGAGATTTAGTCGCTGTTTTACACAGCGGTTTGTCAGCTGGAGAAAAATATGATGAGTGGCGCAAGATTCAACGGAAAGAAGTAAAGGTCGTCGTTGGAGCGAGATCAGCTATTTTTGCACCATTTGAGAACCTTGGTATTATTATTATTGATGAAGAGCACGAAACGAGTTATAAACAAGAAGAAATGCCACGGTATCATGCAAGGGATGTAGCAATTGAAAGGGCAAAAACCTACAGTTGCCCCGTTATACTTGGTAGTGCGACACCTTCACTTGAATCCTTTGCCCGAGCACAAAAAAAGGTGTATCACCTTTTATCACTGCCAAGTCGGATGAATAATCAACCTCTTCCAGCTGTTGAAATCATTGACATGCGCGAGGAACTCCGCGAAGGGAATCGGTCGATGTTTTCACGTAAGCTTTTCGAAATGCTCAAAGACCGATTAGAGAAGCAGCAGCAATCTGTCTTATTTTTAAATAAACGCGGCCATTCATCGTTTGTAATGTGTCGTGATTGCGGTTATGTAATGAATTGTCCCAACTGCGACATCTCACTTACTTATCACCGCGTTAATGAGCAGATGAAATGTCATTATTGCGGTTATGAAAGCTTTGTTCCTAAGGTGTGTCCGGAGTGTTCGAGTGAATATATTCGCTATTTTGGGACGGGGACACAAAAGGTAGAGGATGAGTTGGGGAAAATTCTTCCCGAAGCAAGGATCATTCGGATGGATGTTGATACAACCGGTCGAAAAGGCTCACACGAACGGCTGTTAAGGGATTTTCAAGATGGAAAAGCGGATATTCTTCTAGGGACGCAAATGATTGCAAAAGGACTGGATTTTCCTAATATCACCCTTGTTGGCGTGCTTTCAGCCGATACGATGCTGCATTTACCTGATTTCCGTGCGTCTGAAAAAACTTTTCAATTGCTAACACAAGTAAGCGGACGGGCAGGCCGTCATCAATTACCTGGTGAAGTTATTATTCAAACCTATACACCTGAACACTACAGCGTGGAACTTGCAGGAACACAAGACTATGACCTTTTTTATCAGCAGGAGATGATGATCCGAAAAACGCATCATTATCCACCGTTCTATTATCTATCACTTATTACAGTCAGTCATGATCAGTTATTAGCCGTTGTAACAGCCACAGAGAAAATCGTAAACTATGTCCGCTTACGATTGTCGGACGCTGCAGTGATTTTAGGACCTGCAGCTTCGCCGATACCTAGGATTAATAATAGATATCGTTATCAATGTCTGATAAAATACAAACGGGAACCGAACTTGACGAAAACATTAAAAACGATCCTTGATCAATATCAAAAGGATACGAAAAGTGGACTGCAGGTTTCAATCGATGTAAACCCGTTTATCTTAATGTAAACTGGGTGAAAATAATAAAAAAAATAAAAGGCCGCCTTTTACGATAATGGCATTAACGGAGGAACAGCATTGGCTATACGAAAAATTGTAATTTATCCTGCCGAGATTCTGGAGCAGACATGTAAACCGGTGGAAAAATTTGATAAAAAACTTGCGAAAGTACTCGATGATATGTATGACACTATGATTGAATATGATGGAGTCGGACTTGCTGCTCCGCAAATTGGACTAGATGCACGCATCGCCATTGTTGATATTGATGATGAATTGGGAACAATCGAAATGGTTAACCCTCGTGTTATTAAAACTGAGGGTGAGCAAACAGGACCAGAGGGTTGTTTAAGCTTTCCTGACCTTTTCGGCGAAGTAACAAGACCAAATTTTGTAATGATTGAAGCTTATGACCGGAAAGGCAGAAAATACTCGCTTGAGGCAGAAGGTTTCCTTGCCAGGGCTATTCAACATGAAATCGATCATCTTGACGGGATTTTATTTACTACCAAGGTAACACGATACCTCGAAGAAGATGAGTTAAAAGGAGTAGAAAGTGAATGACGAAAATTGTATTTATGGGGACGCCTGATTTTTCCGTTCCGGTCTTAAGACAAATCATTGAGGACGGTTATCAGGTTATTGGCGTTGTCACTCAGCCAGATCGTCCGGTAGGAAGAAAAAAACTGTTAACACCGCCACCGGTTAAGGTGGAGGCCTTGAAACATGGAATCCCCGTCTTTCAACCAGAAAAAATCCGTCAAGAAGAGGAGCTAGCAAACATTCTTTCCTTAAATCCAGACTTAATCGTTACGGCAGCTTTTGGACAAATTTTACCGAATCAGCTGTTAGAAGCTCCAAAGTACGGCTGTATTAATGTTCATGCCTCCCTGCTTCCAGAACTTCGCGGTGGTGCCCCGATTCATTACGCTATCATTCAAGGCAAACAAAAGACAGGTGTGACCATCATGTATATGGTCGAGAAATTAGATGCGGGCGATATTTTAACCAGTGTGGAGGTGCCAATTACAGAAGAAGACAATGTTGGTACGCTTCATGAAAAGTTAAGTGCTGCGGGGTCTAAGCTGTTAGCTGAAACCTTGCCGTTGCTGTTAGAAGGCAAGCTTACCCCTAAGCCGCAAAACAATTCCGAAGCGACCTTTGCAGCAAACATTAAACGAGAGCAGGAAAAAATTGACTGGTCGAAAACCGGTGAAGCAATTTATAACCATATTCGCGGATTAAACCCCTGGCCGGTTGCTTTTACAACTATGGATGGTCAGGTCATAAAAATATGGAGTGCTGAAAAAGTATCCGGGCTAATGAGTCAAGAGCCAGGAACCATTTTAAAAATAGAATCAGATGGCTTTATAGTGAGTACAGGAAATGAAACTGCCATTAAAATCATCGAGCTTCAGCCTTCCGGGAAAACAAAAATGAAGTGTGAACAATTTTTACGAGGTGCCAGTTCGAAAATTTTATTAAGCAGCAGACTGGGAGAATAAAATGACATCAACGAAAAAAAATGTACGTGAAATTGCGTTGGACTTATTAACTACGATTGAGAAAAACCAATCATATAGCAATTTGCTTCTTAACACGACGATTGAAAAAAATGAATTGTCTTCAAAGGACGTTGGATTACTAACAGAATTGACGTATGGAACATTGCAAAGAAGAATGGCATTAGACTATTTTTTAGAGCCTTTTGTCAAAGAGAATAAAAAATTAGCCGATTGGATCCATCATTTGCTTAGAGTAACACTCTATCAAATGGTTTATCTCGATCGGATTCCAGACAGAGCCGCCATTTACGAAGCAGTAGAAATTGCTAAAAAACGCGGGCATAAAGGGATTGCCAGTTTAGTAAATGGAGTGTTAAGAAGTATTCAGCGCGAAGGGCTTCGTTCATTAAATGACATTTCTGATCCGAACCAAAGGTTAGCTTTGGAAACAAGTCACCCTGAATGGCTTATTACAAGGTGGGTTAACCAATTTGGCTTTGATAAAACGAGAAAAATGTGTGAGATTAACTTAACAGCTCCCATGCAAACAGCTAGAGTAAATCTTACAAAAATTTCGAGAGATGAATGTATCGCACTTTTAGAAGAGGATGGTTTTCAAATCGAAAAAAGTCCTATCATACCTGAGGCGATAAGGTGTTTAAAGGGGAACTTAGCTTCCACCATAGCCTTTAAATATGGAATGTTTACGATTCAAGATGAAAGTTCGATGCTAGCTGCCTATGCATTAGGTGCCGAGCAAAACGAATTCGTTCTTGATGCCTGTGCAGCCCCAGGGGGTAAGAGCACACATATTGCGGAACAGATGGATAATACAGGTGAAGTGATATCGGTTGATCTTCATCAGCATAAAGTAAGATTAATCAACGATAATGCCCGACGTTTAGGGTTAGGAAATATAAAAACAAGCGTATCTGATTCTAGACATATACAGGAAAAGTTTAAGATTGAATCATTTGATCGAATTCTCCTTGACGCACCGTGTTCAGGCCTTGGAGTAATGAGGCGTAAGCCTGATATGAAATATACAAAAACAGAAAAGGACTTAGAACGTTTAAGTACTATTCAGCAAGATTTATTGACGTCAGTTGCTCCTTTATTGAAAAAGGGTGGTATTCTTGTCTATAGTACATGTACAGTAGATAAAGAGGAAAATGAAAATACAGTAACGAAGTTTTTGGAAAATAATCCTGATTTTGAACCGGATTTATCTTTCAAAAACAGGATGCCTGAAGCCATTCAACCATTAATATCTGGCTATGACCTGCAAATATTCCCACAGGACTTTGGCTCAGATGGATTCTATATAGCGACCCTAAGAAAGAAGGTGTAACAGTTGGAACAATTAAATACAACTGATACGAACACAACCCTAGACAAAAAGCTTCCCTCGATTTATTCGTTAGAACTACAAGCATTAAAGGACTGGCTTTCAGAGAATGGAGAAAAGCCGTTTCGTGCCGAACAAATTTTCGATTGGCTTTATCAAAAAAGAATTACCTCTTTTGATGATATGAGTAATTTAGGTAAAGAATTGCGGGATAAACTTTCAAGTCACTATCAAATCACCACATTAAAGACGGTCATTCAGCAAACCTCTTCCGATGGAACTATCAAATTCTTATTTGAGCTTCATGATGGGTATTCAATTGAAACAGTGCTAATGCGCCACGATTATGGGAATTCCGTCTGTGTCACGACACAGGTAGGCTGCCGGATTGGATGTACTTTCTGTGCTTCCACGCTTGGAGGCTTAAAACGGCACTTGGAAGCCGGGGAAATTGTTGCCCAAGTAGTCAATGTGCAACAGGCCCTTGATGATACAGATGAACGTGTTAGCTCAGTCGTTATCATGGGAATTGGGGAGCCGTTCGATAACTACGATAACATGTTATCCTTTTTAAAAATAATTAATCATGAAAAAGCCCTTAATATCGGAGCGCGTCATATAACCGTTTCAACAAGTGGAATTGTCCCGAAAATTTATCAATTTGCTGATGAAAATACACAAATAAATTTCGCTATTTCACTTCACGCACCAAATACCGAAATACGATCAAGATTAATGCCGATTAACAAAGCATATAAACTAGATGACTTAATGAAAGCAGTGCGGTATTATATCGATAAGACAGGAAGACGTATTAGCTTTGAATATGGTCTTTTTGGCGGTGTGAATGATTCAACTGAACATGCAGAAGAATTAGCTGCGCTGTTAAATGGGATAAAATGTCACGTGAATCTTATTCCGGTTAACTATGTTCCTGAAAGGGATTATGTCAGGACACCAAGAGACAAAATTTTTGCTTTTGAAAAAACGCTGAAACAACGTGGTATTAATGTGACAATTCGCCGAGAGCACGGTCATGATATTGATGCAGCATGTGGACAACTTCGTGCAAAGGAGCGGAAAGAAGAGACGAGGTGACTTTTGTGAAGGCTGTTTATAAAACGGATCAAGGTAGAGTTCGCCAAAATAATGAGGATTGCGGCGGAACTTTTGTTAACCGGGATGGTCATCGCCTAGCCATTGTAGCAGATGGTATGGGCGGTCACAAGGCCGGTGATGTGGCTAGTAAAATGACTGTTTCCCACTTGCAAGAAATGTGGGAGCAATCAGAAGGGATTCAAACAGCAGACGATGCTGAAAAATGGCTTAATACTCATATTATTCAAGTAAATACATTGGTATTTGAACATGCAAATAGCAACCAAGAATGCGATGGTATGGGTACTACTATTGAAGCGGTGATTACCACCAATCATTTTGCTACCATTGCACATGTTGGCGACAGTCGCTGTTATATATTAAATGATATCGGGTTTCAGCAATTGACTGAAGATCATACACTTGTAAATGAATTAGTTCGAACAGGCCAAATAACAAGAGAGGATGCTGAGCATCATCCGAGGAAAAATGTTATTTTGCGAGCTTTAGGAACAGAACCAGATGTCAGAATAGATACTAAAACTATTATGTTTGAGGATGGAGATATCCTGCTCTTATGCTCTGATGGATTGTCGAATAAAGTAAATGAAGAGCAAATGCATACTATTCTTCATTCCGAAGACTCACTGGAACAAAAGGCTACAACACTGATTAACTTAGCAAATGAAAATGGTGGAGAAGACAACATCACCCTTATCATACTAGAGTTTGATGAGAATATTGAAAGAGGGTGAAGATAAATGTTAATTGGGAAAAGAATTAGCGGCCGCTATAAGATTCTAGAGATGATTGGCGGAGGCGGTATGGCAAATGTCTACTTAGCCCATGATATGATTCTCGACCGCGATGTTGCCGTTAAAATGCTTCGCCTTGATTTTGCAAATGATGAAGAGTTCATACGTAGATTTCGTAGGGAAGCACAGTCAGCTACAAGTCTTGCTCATCCAAATATCGTTAATATTTATGATGTAGGCGAAGAAAATGACCTTTATTATATCGTAATGGAATTCGTCGATGGAATGACTCTAAAACAATACATACAACAAAAATCACCTTTACGAGTTGAAGAGGCCATCGGAATCATGAGGCAGCTGACATCAGCGATTTCACATGCCCATCAAAACCATATCATCCATCGGGATATTAAGCCTCATAATATTTTGGTTGATAATGAGGGTAATGTGAAAATCACTGATTTTGGAATAGCCATGGCTTTAAGTGCAACCAGTATAACGCAAACAAATTCAGTACTTGGTTCAGTCCATTATTTATCTCCGGAGCAGGCTCGCGGCGGGATGGCCAACCGGAAATCTGATGTTTATTCGTTGGGGATTGTCATGTTCGAATTATTGACAGGTAGGCTTCCCTTCTCAGGGGAGTCGGCTGTATCGATTGCCTTAAAACATCTTCAATCGGAAACACCTTCATTAAGAAGATGGAATCCAAACATACCACAAAGTGTTGAAAATATTGTTTTAAAAGCAACCGCAAAAGATCCCTTCCATCGGTATAATAGTGTCGATGAAATGGAGGAGGATTTACGGACAGCACTCGACCTTGAAAGGATGAACGAACCCAAGTTTGTAATCCCCATTGATATTGAAGCAACCAAGGCCATTCCTGTAATAACAGATGACAGGCCGCTAAAAAACCTTGATGAAACATTAGTGCATAGTAATGAAAAGACCATGGGAAGCCCGAAAGCTCCTTCAAAAAATGGGAAGAGTAAAAAAGGAAAACGAAAAAAGTGGCCGATAGTATTAATATCTACCTTCTTGGTACTTGTCATTCTCGGAATATCTTTTACCGTTTTACCTGGATTATTGACTTCAAAGGATATTAAAGTTCCAGATATAAGTGGAATGAATTTAGATGATGCCATTTCTAAGCTTAAACTTAAAGGATTGGTGGCAGGGAAAAAAGTCGAGATAACTGACGAAGAAGTCAAAAACGGAAAAGTAATTAAAACCATCCCGGAAATTGGCAGCACGGTTAAGGAAAATTCAAAAATCAACATATACATTAGTTCTGGCAAAGAAAAATATGAACTATCAGATTATGTTACGCGTCAATATGAGGATGTCTACGGTTTATTAGAAAATAAAGGTTTTAAAGACATTAGAAAAAATGAAAAAAATGATGATAGTGAACCGGGAACAATTATTAGCCAAGACCCTCCAGGTGGAGAAAAGGTAGTGCCGGAGGATACGATTTTAGAATTTGAGGTCAGTAAGGGACCTGAGAAAATATTGTTAAAGGACTTAACGCAATACAATTTACAAGGGGCTCAAGATTATACTTCATTAGTTGGATTGACCCTGGATGCTTCTCAAGAAAAATATGATGATAAGATTGGTGAAGGTATGGTCATATCTCAGTCGCCTCCAAAAGGAACAGAAATGAAAAAAGGCGACAAGGTTACGGTCATTATTTCAAAAGGAAAAGAAGAAAAGCCGCCAAAAGAGGTTATCATTTATCTAACAATACCTTACGAACCGTCTGTTCCGGGGGAGCCGGGCCAGAAACAATTGGTTACCATTTTCATTGAGGATATGAATCACAGTATGACAGAACCTTCGGAACTTCCATTTTATATTACTGAAAATACCAAGAAACAAATTAAATTATTAATACCATATGGTGGGAAAGCTGGGTACAAAGTCATTCGTGACACCAAGGTCATAATCGAAGAAAATAAAAACTATTCAGATACAGAATAGTTCTACCTATGGAAAAAATATTGCACTCGAACAGAATTTTATAGAAAAAAATAAGACACGTGGTAAGTTATTGGGCAAGGAGTGTGACTATGCCTGAAGGAAAAATTGTCAAAGCATTAAGTGGTTTTTATTATGTTCTTCAAAATGAAGAAATGATCCAATGCCGAGGGAGAGGCGTTTTCCGGAAAAACAAAATAACCCCGCTTGTGGGTGATGAAGTCGTTTTTCAAGCTGAAAACGAACGGGAAGGTTATATTCTCGAAGTAAAAGAGCGGAAAAATGAATTAGTCCGCCCGCCAATCGCCAATGTTGATCAGGCCATTCTTGTGTTTTCAGCTGTAGAACCGAACTTCAGCACTGTCCTATTAGATCGGTTTCTTGTTTTGGTGGAATTTAATCAGATTGTACCATTAATCTGTATTACCAAAATAGACTTGGCAACAAGTGATCATAAGTTAACGATTTCAGAATATGCCGAACAATATAAAGCAGCTGGTTATGAGGTAATCCTTACATCTTCAGAAACAGAAGCAGGGATTGAACAATTATTTCCCCATGTGGATAATAAAATCTCGGTTTTTGCTGGTCAATCAGGTGTGGGGAAGTCTTCGTTGTTGAATGTATTAAGACCGGACCTTGAATTAAAAACCAATGATATTTCTTCACATCTTGGCCGTGGAAAACATACAACCAGACATGTAGAGCTTATGAAAATTGGAAATGGCCTTATTGCAGATACACCTGGCTTCAGTTCGTTAGAGTTCAATAATATTGAAACGGAAGATTTAACTTCCTGTTTTCCTGAATTACAAAAGGCGAGTGAGGATTGTAAATTTAGGGGCTGTTTACATGTGACTGAGCCAAAATGCGGGGTTAAACTGGCGGTTGAATCAGGTGGAATCCCAGCTTACCGCTATAAACATTATTTAGATTTTCTCCAAGAAATAAAAGATAGAAAGCCGAGGTATTAAGAATGGTGAAAATAGCACCTTCGATTCTTTCCGCCGATTTTTCAAAATTGGGTGAAGAGATTTTAGCAGTTGAAAAAGCGGGAGCTGACTACATTCATATTGATGTCATGGATGGTCACTTTGTACCCAATATTACGATTGGCCCGTTGATTGTGGAAGCTATTCGTCCGATTACAAAGCTGCCGCTGGATGTGCATTTGATGATCGAGAACCCTGATCAATATATTGAAGCATTTGCCAAGGCTGGAGCTGATTATATTACGGTTCATGTGGAAGCGTGCCGTCATCTACACCGTACGATTCAAAACATTAAATCTTTTGGTATTAAGGCGGGGGTAGTATTAAATCCAGCCACGCCAGTAGAATCCATTCAACATATTGTTGGGGATATTGATATGGTGTTATTAATGTCAGTCAATCCTGGATTTGGCGGTCAAAAGTTCATTCCTGAGGTCCTTCCAAAAATAAGAAAAGTAAAAGAGATGGCTGAAGAAAAAGGGTTAGCTCTTGAGATTGAAATTGATGGCGGCGTAAATCAGGAAACCGCAAATCTGTGTATAGAAGCAGGTGCAAATGTACTGGTCGCAGGCTCAGCGATTTATAATCAACCTGATTACGCAAAAGCCATTTCGTTATTAAGAGATTAGAGAGTGAAAAGCCGGCTTGTTATGCCCGGCTTTTCGTTATTATACGGGGTGATGATAGATGATTATCAATATTCTTGCGGGTGGTCCAGAAGACCTTCTTCCTGATTTAACTGAATATAGAGAGGAAAGTGCAATATGGATTGGTGTAGACCGTGGTGTTTATTACCTGTTAAAAAGGGATATAAAGCCACTCATTGCTTTTGGTGATTTCGATTCTGTTTCACAGGAAGAATTAACGTTGATTGAAGGTCATGTTGGAGAATTGAAACGTTATAAACCAGAGAAAAATGAAACGGATATGGAACTTGCCTTAAATTGGGCATTAGGGCAGAATCCAAGTATAGTCCGATTGTTTGGAGCAACTGGAGGCAGACTCGATCATTTATTTGCCAATGTGCAGCTTTTGTATAACCCACTGAAAGCAAATAAATCAGCCGCCATTTATTTAATAGACCGTCATAATACTGTCTTTTTAAAAGAACCAGGTACCTATAACATAAAAAAAAATCTGGCTGAAAAATATATTTCCTTTGTTCCTTTAACGTTAAATGTTACCAATCTCACACTAGAAGGCTTTAAATTTCCTTTGAAAAATCGTCATATTTCACTCGGCTCTACACTATGTATTAGTAATGAACTTATTAGTGATTATGGTACTTTTTCATTTTCCGAAGGCATATTAATAGTGATAAGAAGTAACGATTAATAGGCATGACTTTTTTGGTACTGATTTCGTTCGGTGGAATAAAATGTAAAGTGTACGAAAAAAGTTAATTTGAATATGCAGTGGGAGATTTGTGAGGAGGGACAGTATGAAATTCTATACAATTAAACTGCCGAAATTTTTAGGTGGACTTGTCCGAGCGATGATTGGTGTGTTTAAGAAAAACGAATAGAACGTTTATCCGCTGGCACCCATTATATATTTGGGTGTTTTTTATTTTTTTGATTGGGAATGATAAAAAGTAAAAGAAAAAGCACCCTTATGTAGGATGCTTTGTTCTTAATTGTCAAGCTCTACCACCAAACTGCAAGTGAACAAGCGATTTGGCGCTACCGCTTTACTTATTATACGCGTTCAACTTTACCGGATCTTAACGCTCTTGCAGAAACCCAAACACGTTGAGGTTTTCCATCAACAAGAATACGTACTTTTTGTAAGTTAGCACCCCATGTACGTTTATTAGCGTTCATAGCGTGAGAACGTGCGTTACCAGTTGTTGTTTTTCTTCCAGTGATTACACATTTACGTGGCATAATGATTTCCCTCCTTAACTACCAAAAGCTTTATACAGCAATCTTTAAGATGCTTCATCTGGATATAGAAAATTGGCTTGACCAAATTTTCTAGTCTTGAGATACCTTAATAATTTATCATACAACTTATTTGAATGCAATAGTTGAATAAAAACCTTTCAAGAAAAATACCTTGACATAGGCAATATTAAAATACGCTTTTTTTATTCAGGTAGGAATGACTTTCAATATTTGAGTGACTATAGTAAAATGACTGTAGTCAAGGAGCAATAATCCAAAGGGGGAACGATTCATGTCCATCGAATTAAAAACAAAGTACGGACAAATTGATATATCAAACGAAGTAATCGCTACCATTGCCGGAGGAGCGGCAATCGAATGTTATGGAATCGTAGGTATGGCCTCTAAGAATCAAATTAAAGACGGAATTACGGAAATACTGCGAAGAGAAAATTTTACTCGAGGAGTAATTGTACGGCAGGAAAATGAGGCATTACATATTGATATGTACATAATTGTTAGTTATGGAACGAAAATTTCCGAAATTGCCCACAACGTGCAATCAAAAGTTAAATACACCCTCGATAAGACAGTTGGACTTGCCGTTGACTCGGTCAATATTTACGTTCAGGGAGTTCGTGTGACGAACCCGTAGTGAGGAGGAAGGTTTGTGTCAATAACAGCATTAGATGGAAAACGTTTTGCCGAGATGGTGATCCAAGGTGCCAACCATTTGGCTGCAAATGCAAAAATGGTGGATGCGCTCAACGTTTTTCCTGTGCCCGACGGTGATACTGGAACAAATATGAATTTATCAATGAGCTCCGGGGCAAAGGAAGTAAAAAATAATGTTCAGGAACATATTGGAAAAGTTGGAGTGGCTCTTTCCAAAGGCTTGTTGATGGGAGCACGCGGAAATTCAGGGGTCATTCTCTCCCAGTTATTCCGTGGATTTTCTAAGGCAGTTGAATCGAAGGAAAAAATTTCCGGTAAAGATTTTGCTCAGGCCTTTGAGGCTGGAGTGGAAACAGCTTATAAAGCTGTTATGAAGCCTGTAGAAGGAACGATTTTAACAGTCGCGAAGGATTCTGCAAAGAAAGGCGTTCAGGCTGCCCAAAATTCAAACGATATTATCGTGATTATGGAAGAAGTATTAAAGGAAGCAAAGGCTTCTTTAAAGCGTACCCCTGATTTACTACCGGTATTAAAAGAAGTTGGTGTCGTGGATAGCGGTGGACAGGGTCTTGTTATCGTTTATGAAGGCTTTCTCGCTGTCCTGAAGGGTGAAAATCTTCCAGAATCATCTGATTTACTACCTTCCATGTCTGAAATGGTAAGTGCTGAACATCATAAAAGTGTCCAAGGTCATATAAACACGGAAGATATTGAATTTGGATATTGTACGGAATTTATGGTGAGGTTTGAACAGAATAAAGTGGGCAAGCAGACATTCAATGAAGAAGTATTTCGAAATGACTTAAGCAAATTTGGTGATTCATTATTGGTTATTGCTGATGAAGATGTGGCCAAGGTACATATCCATTCCGAGCAGCCTGGCGAAGTATTAACCTACGGACAGCGTTACGGCAACTTAATTAATATGAAAATCGAAAACATGCGTCAGCAGCATTCTAATATTGTTGGTGAGACCCAAACTGCTTCAGAATCCCAACGCCCTGACTCTCTAAAGGAAGTTCAGGAATATGGGATTGTCACGGTTTCGATGGGGGCAGGGATTGCCGATTTATTTAAAAGTATTGGAGCACATGCCGTTATTGAAGGCGGACAGACGATGAATCCAAGTACGGAGGATATTGTCAAAGCAGTAAAACAAGTAAATGCTAAAAAGGTATTTATTTTGCCAAATAATAAAAACATCATTATGGCTGCTGAGCAGGCTGCCGATGTTTCAGATGAAGAAATATACGTGATACCGTCCAAAACAGTCCCACAAGGGCTTTCAGCGCTATTAGCGTTTAATCCTATCGCAGATGTGTTGGCAAATGAAGCGGCGATGAAGGATGCACTAAACCATGTTAAGACTGGTCAAATTACTTTTGCTGTAAGAGATACTCAAATTGATGGGTTAGAAATCGAAAAAGATGATTTCATGGGTATTGCCGAAGGGAAAATAATCGTTAAAAACAAGGATAAAGGAAAAGTGGCGGAAGACCTTCTGTCTAAATTGTTAGATGAGGATTCCGAAATTTTAACGATTATTTATGGTAATGACGTTACAGAAGAAGAAGTCAAACATCTAACTGATTTTGTAGAAGAAAAGTTTTCTGATGTTGAAATAGAAATCCATAATGGGCAACAGCCACTTTATTCTTTTATCTTTTCAATTGAATAAGGAACCGCTAAAATGAGAAGGGGACCCCTAAGGTCGGGACCCTTCTTTTTTTATCTGCTTAAGGGTTGGAGCTCTGCAAAAACGAATCATAATATCCATTTTGTGTGAAAAATGTACATTTCAATAAATTAAGTGAAGCTAAAGCTCTGCTCACACTTTCTTTATTATGTTGACTGAAGAATAATAGTAATTAATTACATACAATGCATAAATGGATAAATTTGCACAAAGGGGAGTATCTGAGTGAAATATAGAAGCGTGTTTGATATCATTGGACCGGTTATGATTGGTCCATCAAGTTCACATACAGCAGGGGCAGCAAGAATAGGGAGAGTGGCCAGAAGCTTATTTGGCAGGGAGCCAAAATGGGCAAATATCTCTTTATACGGTTCGTTTGCAAAAACCTATAAAGGGCATGGGACGGATGTAGCAATTGTTGGAGGATTATTGGATTTTGATACTGACGACGTAAGAATCATTCATGCGATTGATATTGCCAATGAAAAAGGGATTAAGCTTCGATTTATTGAGGAGGATGCGATAACAGATCATCCGAACACTGCTAGAATTATTGTTGGCGACCATCAAGGCGAGCTTGAATTAGTCGGAATTTCCATTGGCGGCGGGAAAATTGAAATTACTGAGCTTAATGGCTTTGAATTAAAGCTATCTGGAAATCATCCAGCAATCCTCGTTGTTCATAATGATCGGTTTGGAGCCATCGCAAGTGTTGCTAACACCTTGGCGAAAAACGAAATAAATATAGGGCATATGGAGGTTTCTCGTAAAGAAATCGGGAAACTAGCCTTAATGACGATTGAAGTGGATCAAAACATTGATGAACTAATTTTAGAAGAACTAGAAAAACTTCCTAATATATTAAAAGTTACCAAGATTGTTGATTAGTTTGAAAAGCGGATGCGCCTGAGCGCTGAAGCTCGCAATACTAAAGAGGGGGAAGGTTTGTGTTTCGTAATGTAGCTGAATTAGTTGGACTCGCAAATAGTCAAAATAAAAAAATATCTGAAATCATGATTGAGCAGGAAGTAACTGTAACAGGGCGTTCCAGGGAAGATATACTGTCTCTTATGAATCGAAATCTTACTGTGATGGAAGAAGCTGTTGAAAGAGGAATAAAAGGTGTTTCATCCCATTCGGGATTAACGGGTGGCGATGCGGTCCTTCTGCAAAAGTATATCGAAAAGGGCAATTTTTTAACAGGTGAAACGATTCTCGATGCCGTTAGTAAAGCAGTCGCAACAAATGAAGTAAATGCTGCGATGGGGACCATCTGTGCCACGCCGACGGCCGGGTCTGCCGGTGTCGTTCCAGGGACCTTGTTTGCAGTCCAAAAAAAGCTTAACCCATCGAGGGAGCAAATGATTTCATTTTTGTTTACGGCCGGGGCATTCGGATTTATTGTCGCCAATAACGCTTCAATCTCTGGTGCTGCCGGTGGCTGCCAGGCAGAGGTTGGTTCGGCAGCGGGAATGGCGGCGGCTGCAATTGTGGAAATGGCAGGCGGCACCCCCGACCAATGTGCGGAAGCGATGGCGATTACATTAAAAAACATGCTGGGATTAGTATGTGATCCTGTAGCCGGCCTTGTTGAGGTCCCGTGTGTGAAACGAAACGCCATGGGGGCAGCCAATGCCATGGTAGCAGCCGACATGGCGTTAGCAGGTATTACGAGCCGCATTCCATGTGATGAAGTCATTGATGCAATGTTTAAAATTGGCCAATCAATGCCAACAGCTCTAAAAGAAACAGCGCAAGGAGGGTTGGCGGCTACGCCGACAGGTCGTGAACTCCAAGCCAAGATCTTCGGTATACCGCTAAAAAATAGTGAATCCAAATCTTAATCAATCACTAACCGCTATCAGGGGAATTGGGGAAGAGACTGCTGAATCTTTCGCGGAAATGAAAATTTTTACGATTCATGATTTATTGGAGTATTTTCCATATCGATATGAAGATTATCGCATCCGCGAAATGACGGACGTACAGCATGATGAGAAAGTGACAATCGAAGGGAAGGTTCATAGTGAGCCTTCTCTTGTCTATTATGGAAAAAAGAAATCTAAGCTGACTATCAGGCTTTTCGTCGGGTCTTACCTTATTAAAGTAGTCTTTTTTAATCAGCCCTATTTAAAAAATAAAATGATCATAAATGAAACTATTACGGTAACAGGAAAATGGGATGCACATCGGCAAACCATTACGGCCAACGAAATGCAGGCAGGCCCTAACGCAAAAACTAATGATTTTGAACCAGTTTACTCATTAAGAGGCAAATTAACGACAAAAGGAATGAGGAAATTCATTAGTATTGCCTTTCAACAATATGGGCATTTCATAGAAGAAACACTTCCTGAAATCTTTTTAAAAAAATACCGGCTCTTAAACAAACATGATGCAGTGAAAGCGATGCATTTTCCTGGGAACCAAGAGGATGTGAAGCAAGCGAGACGCCGTTTTGTTTATGAGGAATTTTTGTTGTTTCAATTAAAAATGCAAGCCTTGAGGAAATTTGAACGGGAGCATTCCCCAGGAATCCAACAAAACTATGATTTGGCCAAATTGAATGAGTTTATCAATCGTCTGCCCTTTCCGTTAACAAATGCGCAAGAACGGGTGGTCAATGAAGTGTTAGCAGAACTTAAATCTCCGTTCCGCATGAATCGTCTTTTGCAAGGGGATGTTGGTTCCGGAAAAACAGTGGTGGCGGCAATTGGATTATATTCATCCGTGACTGCGGGTTTTCAAGGAGCTTTAATGGTACCAACAGAAATCTTAGCTGAGCAGCATGTCGAATCACTGAAAGTCTTACTTGAACCTTTTGGTGTAAAGTGTGAGCTTTTAACTAGTTCCATCAAAGGGAAACAGAGACGCGGAATCCTCCAAGAATTAGCAGAAGGAAAAGTTGATATATTAATTGGTACACATGCCTTGATTCAGGATGAGGTTACTTTTAAAAGACTCGGTTTTGTCATAACTGACGAGCAGCACAGATTCGGTGTTGAGCAGCGTCGAGTATTGAGGGAAAAGGGAGAAAACCCTGATGTACTGTTTATGACAGCAACACCAATTCCTAGGACATTGGCAATCACGGTTTTTGGTGAAATGGACGTCTCGATTATTGACGAGATGCCAGCTGGCAGAAAGTCGATTGAGACCTACTGGGCAAAGCCGGAAATGCTTGAGCGAGTGCTCGCCTTTGTCGAAAAAGAATTAGTCAAAGGGCATCAGGCCTATATCATTTGTCCACTCATTGAAGAATCGGACAAACTTGATGTGCAAAATGCAATTGATGTGCATACCACGTTAACGCATTATTTTCAAAATCGCTATAAGGTCGGTCTCATGCATGGCCGCTTAAGTTCCGATGAAAAGGATTCGGTCATGAAAGAGTTTAGTACAAATGAAGTGCAAGTGCTTGTATCGACCACAGTTGTTGAGGTCGGTGTGAATGTGCCTAATGCCACGATGATGGTCATCTATGATGCGGAACGATTTGGACTATCACAGCTACATCAGCTCCGCGGTCGTGTTGGCCGTGGGAGTGATCAATCCTATTGTATTTTACTGGCAAGCCCAAAGTCGGAAGTTGGTCAAGAACGAATGAGGATCATGACAGAAACGAACGATGGATTTATTTTAAGTGAAAAAGATTTAGAGTTAAGAGGACCGGGGGACTTTTTTGGAAAAAAACAAAGTGGAGTTCCAGAATTTAAGGTAGCCGATATGGTCCATGATTATCGAGCATTAGAAACTGCGAGGAATGATGCGGCTATGCTTATCCAGTCGGAAACTTTTTGGACAGCTCCCGACTATAAATACCTGAGAGAGCAACTAGAGGAATCGGGTGTTTTAGAGGGAGAGAAACTCGATTAATGAGGAAAAGCAGAGAAGAGGAGAGAAATTTATCCTTGCAATCTGCTTTTTTAAATTTTATACTACTCTTAGTACCTAGTCATAATATCTCGGACGGTGTGAAATATGAAAAGAAGTAAAAAAGAACGCCAACAGTTGTTAAACTTAACCATAAAAGAGAACCCTTTTATTACGGATGAAGACCTGGCAGAAAAATTTCAAGTGAGTGTCCAAACAATTCGTTTGGATCGGTTAGAATTATCGATTCCGGAACTCCGTGAACGGATAAAAACGGTGGCCGAGAAACGGTTCGAGGATGAAGTCCGCTCCTTACCA
Organism: Neobacillus rhizosphaerae; assembly: GCF_937468385.1. GTDB lineage: Bacteria > Bacillota > Bacilli > Bacillales > Cytobacillaceae > Neobacillus > Neobacillus rhizosphaerae. Next base: position 453,775 of record NZ_CALBWS010000001.1, on the reverse strand, counting down.
TTAGAAGAAGTCATTGGTGAAATTATTGATATAGAATTAGATAGTAGTGCCATTTCAATTTTGGATGTAAAACAAGAGCATGTCTTTAAACGAAATAATATAGCCCGTGGTCATCATGTTTTTGCTCAGGCCAATTCCTTGGCTGTGGCCGTTATTAACGATGAATTAGCGCTGACTGCCAAAGCGAATATTCAATTTAAGCGTTCGGTAAAATTACATGAACGGGTTATCGCTAAAGCACGGGTAATCAAAATTGATGAGGTTGTTGACAGAACGTTTGTCGAAGTGACAAGTTTTGTGAATAATGAGCTTGTTTTTACCGGAGAATTTGAAATGTACCGTTCGAATAACCGTTAAAGGATGAGGCAAATTGAAACTAGCAATTGACGCAATGGGCGGCGACAATGCCCCGAAAGAAATCGTCTTAGGTGCGATGAAAGCCGTAAATGCATTTTCTGATATACATATCACCCTAGTCGGGGATGAAAATAAAATTAAAGAAACGTTAATAGGTCATGAGCGGATTTCGGTTGTCCATACAACTGAGATTATTCTTGGAACCGATGAACCTGTTAGAGCAGTTCGTCGTAAGAAAAATGCCTCGATGGTACTGGCAGCACAGCAAGTTGCAGATGGATTAGCGGATGCCTGTATCTCTGCAGGTAATACAGGAGCATTAATGGCAGCCGGTCTTTTCGTTGTTGGTAGAATTGAAGGGATTGACCGACCTGCTTTAGCACCTACACTTCCAACTATTGGTGGAGAAGGGTTTCTGCTCCTTGATGTAGGAGCAAATGCTGATGCCAAGCCTGAGCATTTGCTGCAAAATGCAATAATGGGCTCCATCTACAGCGAACAGGTAAGAGGTATAGAGAAACCAAGAGTCGGACTTTTAAATATCGGGACCGAAGAAAAAAAAGGCAATGAACTAACTAGGCACGCCTTTGACCTATTAAAAAATACAAATTTAAATTTTGTCGGTAATGTTGAGGCACGAGATTTACTTGAAGGAGTTGCTGATGTTGTCGTTACCGATGGATTTACTGGAAATATGGTCTTAAAAACAATTGAAGGTACCGCTCTTTCCATGTTTAAAATGCTAAAGTCAGCTTTAATGAGCAACTTTAAGAGTAAATTAGCTGCAGCAGTGTTGAAACCAAATCTCATGACCTTGAAAAACACCCTGGATTATTCAGAATATGGCGGTGCTGCCCTTTTTGGCTTAAAAGCACCAGTTATCAAGGCCCATGGATCTTCCAATGGTCAATCAATTTTCAGCGCCATCCGGCAAACAAGAGAAATGGTAAGTAATGATGTCGTTAGTTTAATAAAACAAACAGTTGAAAATGCAAATATTGTTAAAGTAGATCTTTAAAGGAGTGTTGAAATGAGTAAAATAGCATTTGTGTTTCCCGGACAAGGATCACAAGCGGTTGGAATGGGCAAAGAGTTAGCAGAAAAACACTCTGATGTAATGGATTATTTTACCAAAGCAGACAAAACACTAGATGTTCAGTTAAGTAAGCTTATTTTTGAAGGGCCAAAGGAAGAGTTGACATTAACCTTTAACACACAACCTGCGTTGTTAACGACAAGTATTGCTATTTTAGATTTCTTCCGGAAATCTGGAATTAATGCGGACTTTGTAGCGGGCCACAGTTTAGGTGAATATACCGCTCTTGTTGCTGCAGGCGCTCTTTCCTTTGAAGAAGGAGTATTTGCCGTTCGGAAGCGGGGAGAGTTCATGGAGAACGCCGTTCCTAATGGTGAAGGATCCATGGCTGCTGTTTTAGGTCTTGACCGTGATCCTCTTTCCGCAGTAACAAAGGAAGTAAATGACTCAGGTTTCCCTGTGTCTTTAGCTAATATAAATTGTCCTGGGCAGATAGTCATTTCCGGTTCGCGAAGTGGTGTTGAACTTGCTGGAGGAAAAGCAAAAGAAGTTGGGGCAAAAAGGGTCCTGCCTTTAGAAGTAAGTGGTCCATTCCATTCTCCATTAATGAAACCTGCCGCCGACCAGCTGCGAGAAGTGTTAGATGGTACAGATATGCAGGATGCCAAAATACCTGTTATTGCCAATGTAACGGCAGAGCCAATCAGCTCAGCTTCTGAAATAAAGGATAAATTAATTGAACAACTCTATTCCCCTGTCTTATGGGAAGATTCTGTCCAAAAAATGATTGCTTTGGGTGTCGACACGTTTATTGAAATTGGTCCGGGAAAAGTTCTTTCCGGCTTAATCAAGAAAGTCGATAAAACAGTTAAAACGTATTCTGTATCGGATGAGGAAAGTGCTCTTGCGGTAGTAGATGCGCTTAAGGAGGAAGAACGATGATTTTAGCTGGAAAAGCTGCCCTTGTTACGGGTGCATCAAGAGGTATTGGTAGGGAAATTGCCTTGGAGCTGGCAAGACAAGGTGCTGATGTGGCCGTGAATTTTGCCGGCAGTGAAGCAAAGGCTAATGAAGTAGTCGATGAAATCAAAGCTCTGGGAAGAGAAGCCTTCGCAGTCAAATGTGACGTATCGAATGTCGTAGAAGTGACAGAGATGGTTAGAGAAGCGATTGATCGCTTTGGCAAGCTTGATATCCTTGTTAACAACGCTGGTATTACCAAGGATAATTTATTAATGAGAATGAAGGAAGAAGAATGGGATGATGTAATCAACATTAACCTAAAAGGTGTTTTCCTTTGCACAAAAGCAGTAACAAGACAAATGATGAAGCAACGGGTTGGCCGCATCATTAATATCGCTTCAATTGTCGGGGTAAGTGGGAATCCGGGGCAAGCGAACTATGTCGCCGCAAAAGCTGGTGTCATCGGTTTAACCAAAACAACTGCTAAGGAGTTAGCTTCAAGAAATATTACTGTAAACGCGATTGCGCCAGGCTTTATTACCACTGATATGACAGATAAATTATCTGAAGATGTAAAAACGGAAATGCTAAAACAAATTCCTTTAGCAAGATTAGGAGAGCCAAAGGATATTGCGAAAATAACAGCATTTTTGGCATCAGATGACACATCGTATATTACAGGTCAGACGTTGCATGTTGACGGTGGCATGGTAATGTAATTTTAATTTTTCTTTCATTTATTAATTGAAAGAAATACTCTATAATAGCTTGAGGGGAGGTGAACAAGCATGGCAGAGGTATTAGAACGTGTTACAAAAATCATCGTTGACCGTTTAGGTGTAGATGAGTCTCAAGTTAAGCTTGAAGCTTCATTTAAGGATGATCTTGGCGCTGATTCCCTTGACGTAGTTGAACTAGTAATGGAATTAGAAGATGAGTTCGATATGGAAATTTCTGACGACGATGCTGAAAACATTAGCACTGTTGGTGACGCTGTTAATTACATAAATAGCAGTAAGTAGTCTCGTTAGATTTATTCAAAAAAAGCTCCGTTTTCAAACGGGGCTTTCTTCCTGTATGATAGAACTTGGTAGAACTAAACTATCTGCCAAGTTTCTTTGCGTTTTCTGAGAAACTTTTTTAAACTCTTATTAGGTAAGTGTGTAAATAAAATGCAAGGTGGAGACTTTATGCGCAAGAATAGTAAAGAAAAAGAATTGTACAATCGCGCTAAAGAAAATCAATTCAAGGATTTTCAAAACCAAATCGGAATTACGATTGAAAATGAGAAATTATTAAAACAAGCTTTTACTCATTCATCCTATGTGAATGAGCATCGCAGAAAGCCTTTCGAAGATAATGAAAGACTTGAATTTTTAGGAGATGCCGTACTAGAGCTGACTGTTTCACAATTCCTCTTTAAAAAATATCCAACCATGACGGAAGGAGAATTGACGAAGCTGCGAGCAGCGATTGTTTGCGAACCATCCCTTGTTTGTTTTGCCAACGAGCTAGACTTTGGAAAATTGATTTTGCTCGGCAAAGGGGAAGAGATGACGGGCGGAAGAGAGCGCCCGGCCTTACTTGCAGACGTATTTGAGGCGTTCATTGGGACTCTTTATTTAGATCAAGGAATTGAAAAAGTTATTGAATTCCTTGAAAAAGTAGTCTTTCCTAAAATAAATGCAGGTGCTTTTTCTCATGTGATGGATTTCAAAAGCCAATTACAGGAACTTATTCAAAGGGATGGAACAGGTCCACTTGAATATCGTGTTCTTCAAGAAAAAGGACCAGCACATAATAAGGAGTTTGTTTCCAAAGTTTCCTTAAACGGAAAAGAACTAGGAGTGGGAACGGGGAAATCAAAGAAAGAAGCGGAACAGCATGCTGCCCAAATGGCGTTGGGCGTATTAAAAGCAAAAACAACCTAGATTTACCAAATATTTTAAGAGGAGAAATCCCGGGCATTATAGGGAGGATAAATAAATGTTTTTAAAACGGTTGGACATTATTGGTTTTAAATCTTTCGCTGACCGCATCGGCGTTGATTTTGTTCCTGGAGTAACGGCCGTCGTTGGCCCAAATGGCAGCGGCAAAAGTAATATCACTGATGCAATCCGCTGGGTACTGGGGGAACAGTCGGCTAAATCTCTTAGAGGCAGTAAAATGGAAGATATCATTTTTGCCGGCAGTGATACCAGAAAAGCGCTTAACTTTGCCGAAGTAATACTCACATTGGACAATGAAGATCAAGGATTAGGAATCGATTACAATGAAGTAAGTGTAACAAGAAGGGTGTCACGTTCCGGTGATAGTGAATTTTTCATCAATAAACAGCCATGTCGACTCAAGGATATCATTGATTTATTTATGGATTCAGGGCTTGGCCGGGAAGCCTTTTCAATTATCAGTCAAGGTAAAGTAGAAGAAATTTTAAATAGTAAGGCTGAGGACCGGCGAACGATTTTCGAAGAGGCTGCAGGTGTATTAAAATATAAAAACCGCAAGAAAAAAGCGGAAATTAAATTGTTTGAATCACAGGACAATTTAAACCGTGTGAATGATATATTACATGAGCTTGAAAGCCAAGTAGAGCCGCTTAAAATTCAAGCATCTATGGCTAAGGACTATCTGGAGAAAAAAGAAGAACTTGAAAAAATAGAAGTTGCCTTAACGGTTTATGAAATCGAAGACCTGCATCAGAAATGGGAAAACTTCTCCCTCCAGCTAGAAGAACATCAGCAGGAAGAGCTGAAGCTTTCTTCAGATTTGCAGGTAAAAGAAGTGAAGATTGTCGAAACAAGGGATCAAATTTCTGCCTTAGACGAGTCCATTACGGACCTACAGAATGTTCTGCTTCATGCAAGTGAGGAGCTTGAAAAGTTAGAAGGCCGAAAAGAGGTTCTCAAGGAACGGAAGAAAAATGCTTCCCAAAATAAAGAGCAGCTTCAAGCAAATGTTTCGGAACTATCAGAACGAATCAGCCAGTTGAAAAAAAGTCGCGATATCCAGGCTGAGGCCGTAACAGACCTTGGTGAACAGGTGAAAATTTTACAAGCCAAGCTAAAAGAAAGACAAGAAAAACTACAATTATTTACTGAGAATATTGATCAAAAAATTGAAAGTTTAAAAAGTGAATATATCGAGCGCTTAAACAATCAAGCTGGTGCCAATAATGAAGTAAAATACATTGACCAACAGTTGGAGCAACAGGAGAGAAAAAGCTCCCGCCTTGATGCAGACAATGAGAAGTTCATTCAGGAACGAGAAAACGCGCAAAATAAAAAGAGAGAAATTCAATCTGCCCTAGAAGAAATTCAAGAAAAGTTAGCGAATCAGGTTGTTACGTTTCGTGATCAGCAGCGGATGCTTGAGACAGTAAAAAATAATTATCAAAAACAAGAAAAGACATTGTATCAAGCCTATCAGCTTCTTCAGCAGGCTAAATCAAGAAAAGAAATGCTGGAGGAAATGGAAGAGGATTACTCAGGTTTTTTTCAAGGTGTAAAAGAAGTCCTAAAGGCGCGAGGAAGTAAGCTTAAGGGAATTGAAGGGGCAGTGGCAGAGCTTGTAGCCGTTCCAAAAGAGTACGAAACAGCTCTTGAAATTGCCTTTGGTGGTGCACTTCAGCATATTGTTGTCGATACCGAACAAAATGCACGAACGGCTATACAATACTTAAAACAAAATTCTTTTGGGCGGGGAACCTTTTTACCGTTAAGTGTCATCAAAGGAAGGACATTATCTGCGGCACAGATTTCAGCGATTCAAAATCATCCTTCATTAATTGGGGTTGCTGTCACCCTTGTGAAATTTGATCAAAGGTATGCCGAGGTAATGAATAACCTTTTAGGGAATGTCGTAATTACTAAAGACCTACAGGGTGCCAATGAATTGGCGAAAATTCTTCAATACCGTGTTAGGATGGTAACACTTGATGGTGATATCGTTAATCCCGGCGGTGCAATGACTGGCGGTGCTGTAAAACAAAAGACATCTTCTTTATTAACACGAAAAGGTGAGCTTGAGCAGTTAAAAGAAAATCTTGCCATTATGGAGGAAAAAACAGCTGGATTAGAGCAGGCTGTTAAACTCTTAAAAGAAGAAGTTCAACAGTCAGAAGATCATCTTGAAGAAATGCGCAAAAATGGTGAAGCGTTACGGTTAAAAGAGCAGTCGATAAAAGGTGATCTGCGCGAAGCGGAGCTAGGAGAAAAAAATATCAATGACCGTTTAGCCATTTATGATCTTGAAAAAGGGCAATTTTCTGATGAAAAGAACACCTTATTGAAAAGAAAAACTGAATTAGTTGAAGCGATTGAGAATTACAAGGACTCAATTGCCGAACTTGATCGTTATATCATGAAACTTACGGAACAAAAGACAAATGATATGACATCGAAAGAAGCCTTAGCAAATGAATTAAATGACCTTAAAGTGGAGTTCGCATCTAAAAATGAGCAATTTACAAATAAGAAGGAACTCTTTGCACTATTAAACGCTGATTTAGAGGAAAGTGAACAAAAGCTGGCTATTTTTAGCGAGGATCTTAACTTGTTAACAGCGGAAATGACGAACAGTTCATCTGGAGAGGAACAATTAGAAGCAGCGGCAAAGAGAAAACAGCAAGATAAAGAAGCAACCTTACAATTAATTACTATAAGAAGACAAGAACGCCTACAGTTGCAGGGGGCATTGGAAGAAATAGAAATAGCAGCCAAAGAGCTTAAGAGACTCCACAAAGGAATGATTGTTGTATTAAAGGATGAGGAAGTCAAAATCAATCGCTTAGACGTGGAGCTTGAAAATCGATTGGAACATTTAAGGGAAGAATACCTTTTATCATTTGAAGGGGCAAAGGAGCAATATCCATTAACCATTCCTGTGGATGACGCTAGGAAAAAGGTCAAGCTGATTAAGCTAGCCATTGATGAACTTGGTAATGTTAATCTGGGCTCGATTGAAGAATATGAACGTGTCTCTGAGCGATTCGAGTTCTTAAATGAACAAAAGACAGATCTCCAGGAAGCAAAGGACACCCTTTTTCAGGTCATTGAAGAGATGGATATCGAAATGAAGAAACGCTTCGAACAAACCTTTAATGGGATTCGTGAGCATTTTGAACCGACATTCCGTGCCCTTTTCGGTGGGGGGAGAGCGGATCTTGTTCTCACAGTGCCAGAAGATTTATTAAATACAGGCGTTGAAATCGTGGCACAGCCGCCTGGGAAAAAGCTGCAGAATTTAGGCTTATTATCAGGAGGAGAGCGTGCCTTAACAGCTATTGCCTTATTATTTTCCATTCTAAAGGTTCGCCCTGTACCGTTCTGTATTCTGGATGAGGTTGAGGCTGCCCTTGATGATGCTAATGTCTACCGCTTCAGCCAATATTTAAAACGATACAGCTCCGAAACTCAATTTATCGTCATCACACATCGTAAAGGGACGATGGAGGAAGCAGATGTCCTCTACGGGGTAACTATGCAGGAATCAGGCGTTTCAAAGCTGGTTTCTGTCAGACTAGAGGAAACAAAGGAGCTTGTAGAATTATAAATTAAGGGAAGTGAAATCATGAGCTTTTTTAAAAAATTAAAAGAAAAAATTACGAAATCGACAGATACTGTGACGGAAAAGTTTAAGGAAGGTCTAACGAAAACAAGGGATAATTTCTCAGGAAAAGTCAATGACCTTGTTGCCCGATATCGAAAAGTCGATGAAGATTTTTTTGAAGAGTTAGAGGAAATTTTAATTCAGGCCGATGTCGGTTTTGACACAGTCATGCAACTGATTGAAGAGCTGAAGATGGAAGTCAAGCGTCGAAACATCCAAGACCCACAGGAAGTACAAAGTGTCATTTCTGAGAAGCTCGTCGAGATATATAATGCTGGAGAAGGACAGTCCTCAAAATTAAACCTCCAAGAGGATAGTCTGACCGTCATTCTATTTGTTGGGGTAAATGGGGTTGGGAAAACAACGACGATTGGCAAACTTGGACATAAGTTTAAGAGCGAAGGCAAGAAAGTATTGATGGCTGCCGGTGATACTTTCCGTGCCGGTGCTATTGAACAGCTTGAGGTTTGGGGTGAAAGAGTAGGCGTTGAGGTAATTAAACAGGCTGAAGGATCTGATCCTGCAGCGGTTATGTATGATGCCATTCAGGCTGCTAAATCCCGCCAGGCAGATATATTGTTGTGTGACACAGCTGGCCGTTTGCAAAATAAGGTGAACCTAATGAAGGAGCTTGAAAAAGTAAAGCGGGTCATTGAAAGAGAAATACCCGGTGCCCCGCATGAAGTGATCCTTGTCCTTGACGCCACAACTGGACAAAATGCCCTTATCCAGGCGAAAACCTTTAAAGAAGTGACTAATGTAAGTGGAATCGTCCTTTCCAAATTAGATGGAACAGCAAAAGGTGGTATTGTCCTTGCGATACGGAATGAATTAAAAATTCCGGTAAAATTCGTTGGTCTAGGTGAAAAAATGGATGATCTTCAAGAATTTGATGCAGAAAGATATGTATATGGTTTATTTGCCGATCAAGTTGAAAAAACAGAATAATAATTAGTAATGATAAAAAAAGCAGTTTAAAGCTGCTTTCAGGCTGTCGAAAAACCTTCGACAGCCTTTATTTTTTATGCCACTTTAGCATTTCACTGCGTTAATTCGTTTTGATAATATTCATGCAACATGTCTGTTGATTTGCGCTCAGGCGCTTCGCTTTCCGCGGGCGTGCCGGGGAGCCTCCTCGGCGCTAATGCGCCTGTGGTGTCTCCCCTGCCCCGTACTCCCGCAGGAGTCTTCGCGCCTTCCGCTTCAATCAACAGGTGCAAATTCAATAATGTCCACACACAACCAAAAAAATCTTCCCAAAGTGAATTTGAATTTGTGTCTATTGATGAATTATTTCCTGCTGATCACCTCCTTCGTTTGATTGATAAATAGATTGATTTTTCGTTTCTTCTTGAAAAAGTTCGCCCTTATTATAGTGATGATAACGGCCGCCCATCTGATCCCCTAATTTTGTTTAAAATGATCTTTATTGGTTATCTTTACGGTATAGGTAAGGTTAAATCGCTTATCTAAATCGGGGAAATTGCTTTATAAATTTAGAAAGGAAAAAATGGAGCGAAGCTTCGCAGACTCAAAAGAGCTGCATGGTCTTCGCTACTGCCGGTTAGGGGGATTAAAGAATGCAAGTGAACAGGCTCTCCTTACAGCAGCCTGCCAAAATTAAAAAAAAATTGCGACACACTTAGCCAGGTTAGAAAAAGTGTGTGGCAATTCTTTAGGTTGATTTGTCACCCTGTTGATTGGAGTGGAGGGCACTCGACTCCTGCGGGATAGAGAGGTCACGGGAGACCCCGCAGGCGCCAATAGCGCCGAGGAGGCTCCCGGACCTCCCCGCGGAAAGCGAGTGCCCGGAGCGGAAATCAACAGGCCAGTTAGCAGGGTCAATCCATTATTAAAAAATTGCCGAGAAAAATACTCTTTTTCGACAATCTGAGCAGTTTAAAACTGCTTTTTTTTGTCTTACAAGGAAAATATTCCATAACTGATTGCATTTTTTTGTCAAAGGTGTAAAAATACACTAAAGAGAACTGTTATTGGAAGTGATGTGGTTTTGAAAAATAGAAAATAAAAAACTTTAAACATTGTAGTGCAATAGAGAGTAATATTCGTCTATTTTATAGTCATGTATTTATAGGGGGAATTGATTTGTTAAAGAAGAAGGTATTATTTGTTTTTTTATTGTGTCTGGTTATATTAACCCAAGCAGTCCAACCCACAAAGGCTGAAGGAAGTTTTATTAAAATATCCGTTAAAGAAGGCTATGCAGGAAAGGTAAAAAGCGGCCGCGGCTTCCCAGTTCAAGTGACGGTTGAAAACAGCGGAGCAGATTTTACCGGCGATATCCTTTTCAACTTTGCATCATCCTATAATTCAAACGGAGCAAAAGTTTTATCAATAGATGTGCCGAAGGGGAGCAAAAAAACGTATTCGCTTTCATTACCTGCCTTTTCAGAAGAGTATTACAATAATAATACTCAGGTAAAACAATCAATCTTTTTATACAAAGGAAGCTGGAAGGACGATCATGAGCAAGCCTTTATCGGAGATAAAAAACTAAAGCCAAAATATATAGACCAGGGTAGCCGTACGCTTGGGATGTTAAGTGAGGATTCCGATCGTCTTAAAGAATTGAAAGTCATGGCAACGAGCAATCAAATCGAAACGATTGTTCTAACTGAAGAGATGATTCCTGATGATGAACTTGGCCTTGATTCACTAGATTACATAATGATTGATGAGTTTGGTATTTCCAAACTAAAAAACACAAAACAGCAAGCGATCCTGAAATGGGTTCAAAATGGCGGCAAATTAATTGCCGGTGCAGCCCCAAATGCAGCTGGTTCTTATGGAAGCCTGTACCAGGTATTGCCGATGAAACCAGATAAAGAGGTGCTCACGGATACAAAGTTTTTTCAAGCAACACCGACATTACCCCCTTTTAAAGACATTCCTGTCTTTGTTGGCCAGTTGGATAAGGGGGCAAATGTTGCCGTAAAAAGCGGAGATTTACCGATGGTTGTTCATAAAGGTTATGGTTCAGGTGAAATTTGGCAAACAGCCTTTTCACTTGGCGATGAACCACTCTCCTCGTGGAAGGATTATGGTCACTGGTTTGCCGTCAGCCCTATGCTAAAAGGTACTTCTACTTTTCAATTTCAAAAGGGTGGACCAAACCCCTTTGACATGTTGTTCAATGAATTTGCAGAAGTAAATGAATACTTTGCGTCATCACAATTTTCAATAGGGCAGATAAGTTTGTTCCTTTTGGTGTATCTTTTGCTGCTCGTTCCATTTCTATATTTCTTGTTAAAAAGGCTGGATAAACGCGAGCATGCATGGTGGATTATTATGGGTGTGGCATTCATTTCATCTGTGGGTATCTTTGTCATCGGAGCAAAAGACCGAATTGCTAAACCGCAAATGAACCAAACAGGAATTTATAAGACAGAAAATGGCCAGTTAAATGGTTTCGAGGCAGTTACCTTCCTTTCTAATACTGGCGGTGATTACCAGCTTGACTTTTCCAAGGGGAAGTTCTATGGGGTACCGGGTTCATCGATGATGCCAGTTAATGATGGAAAACGATATGCTGTTTTAGAAAATGGCAGAAAAACCAATAGTGTCACTTTTCCGAATGTGGAATATTGGTCAACTAGAACCTATTTTGGGCAGGCTTCCAAACAAAACGCCGGTCAATTTGATATCAATCTCTCCTATGAAAATAAAAAACTATCCGGAAAAATTGTCAATCATTTCCCATACGATTTTGAAGAATTATATATTTGGTCAGGCGGGAAAAAAATCAAGGTGGGACCAGTAAAAAGTGGGGAAAGTGTATCTGTTAACGAAACAATGCAACAGGATTATTTGGCTGGACCTTATAGCCAGGGGAATTCCTACAAACAGCCCACTTCCCAGCAGGAGGTGGATGAATTAAAAAGAGAAAAAATGGAATATGCTGCCATTGAATTTCTTTACAACAACTCGCAATCAGAAAATCAGCCGATTCTATATGGCTATACAAAAGATTCTGTCATCAAGGCAGATATAAAGGGAAAAAACGAGGCGAGAAAAGGCCTAAGTTTAATCTACCAAACACTAAATATACAAACGAAGCTATCCGGTTCATTCACCATAAAGGATGACATGCTCAAGAACCACATTAATACCATTCGTGGTGGGATTATCAATGATATGACAGGTAGACGCAACGAAATGGAGCTTGATGATGGCGAGTATGATTATGTCTTAGAACTCCCTAGTCAATTGGCGAAAATGAATCGTAAGCTCAAAGAATTAGAAATCACTTGGCAAGGTGCTAATGTCACCTACTCGCTTCTCAATCATAAAACGGGCACGTTTTTACCATTACCTAAATCACATACAACAATAAAAGAACATCTTGATCAATATATTTCCGAGGATGGAGCAATCATTATCAAATTAATAAAAGCAGGACAAGGTGACCCTCTCGTAAGGATGCCTGAGCTTTCAATAAAGGGGGAAATCAACTCATGATTGAAATCGTCGACTTAACCAAAAGGTATGGAAAATTTACTGCGCTTGATTCATTAAATCTTACCATTGAAAAAGGCTCCGTTTTTGGCTTTGTCGGACAAAATGGTGCTGGTAAATCTACCACTTTTTCCATTTTAGCCACATTGCTGTCTCCAACCTCGGGAACAGCATATATTAATGGTTATAATATATCTAAGGAACCTAAAGCAGTCCGCAGACAATTAGGGTATATGCCCGATTTCTTTGGCGTGTATGACCAGTTAAAGGCAGTAGAGTATTTGGATTTCTATGGGGCAAGCTATGGAATTAGCCAGAGCGAAAGAAGCAAATTGATTCCCCAACTTCTTGAATTAGTGAATTTAACGCACAAACAAGATTCCTATGTTGATGTGCTTTCAAGGGGAATGAAGCAGCGACTTTGCCTTGCAAGGTCATTGATTCATGATCCAGAGGTACTCATTCTTGATGAACCTGCATCCGGTCTTGACCCGAGAGCACGAGTGGAAATGAGAGAAATCTTAAAAGAATTAAAGAATATGGGAAAAACCATTTTAATCTCTTCACATATTCTTCCTGAACTTGCGGAAATGTGTGATTCTATCGGAATTATTGATCAGGGACGATTAGTAGCACAAGGATCAGTTGCCGAAATCCAACAACGTCTCCAAGGAGAAAAACTAATAATTGTCAAGCTGTTCCATGAATTAGACAGAGCGGTAGCTTTTTTCGAAGACCAACCGCTTGTGAGCCAATTAGCGAAAAGGGATGATGAAGAATCGCTCCAATTCATGTTCAAGGGTAGTGTGCAAGAACAGGTACAATTGTTAAAAAATGCTCTTTTGCATGAAATACCGATAATCAGTTTTTCTGAAATTGAAACGAATCTGGAAGATGTCTTTATGGAAATAACGAAAGGAGTGGAGCTATCTTGAGAAATTTTCTTCTTAATCCCGTTTTAAATAAGGAATTTAAGCTAAGGTTCCGCTCATTTAAAAGTTTTCTAGGTCTTGCTTGTTATTTACTGGCACTTTCCATTTTGATTATTGGGTTTATTTATTTAGTAACTCGGAGCTCTCCGCTGGGCTTATTTCGACCAGATCAAAGTAAAACGATGTTTATGCTGTTGTCTTTTATCCAAATGGGATTAATTCTTTTTATTACTCCAGGGTTAACCGCAGGAGTAATCAGCGGGGAACGGGAAAAGCAAACATTAAACATTTTATTAACAACGAATCAAAGTTCCACAAGTATTATCTTGGGAAAACTGATTTCGTCTGTTTCGTTTTTATTACTGATGATATTGGCAAGCATGCCTATTTATAGCATTGTCTTCCTGTTTGGCGGGATTTCCCCCGGACAAGTAATCACCATTCTTGGCTACTATATCTTTACCATACTAGCTTTTGGAAGCATTGGTATCTTTTTCTCCACCCTGGTCCGGAGAACCATTATTGCGATGATTAGTACGTACGGAGTAACCCTTTTCCTGACTGCGGGAACAGCCTTTTTGTTTTCGATTTCGTTGTCTGTCAATCAAATGGGCATTACCACTAATAATCCCGTTCCCTATTTCTTTGCTATGCTCAATCCGGCGATGATTTTATTCAGTTTTCTAGAACCGGATGCATTTAGAGAACTATCTAGTCAAACCGGGATGGGAATCGATTTTCCATTATGGGCAGCCTATTTGATTTCTTATACGATTATTTTTCTTGTTATGATGTTTATAAGTATCCGGAAACTACGTCCAAATATGAAAGTAAAGTCTAAAGGATAAGGATGAGGTAAATGGAGGAAAAAAGGCAGTTTTATCAATTGCTGAAGCCTGTTCGCAGACAGCTCCTAATCAAAAGGTCGTTCGTGCAGTTCCACTACTGGCTTCTAGCAGCCTCAGTCTTCACGGTGCTACTCCTTTTGGCAGCAAGGTTATTCGTAATCCCTTTCTACCATGAAATGGTTTGGTATGGTTGTTTCCTCCTCCTCATTCTATTTATCTTCCTAATTTGGAGGAGTAGACCGGGGTGGAGGGAAGCGGCTCAGCTTTTTAATACGTATATTCCTGAAGACCGTGTTATTACGGCCCTTTTCTTTATTGATGATGATGGAGTGCTGAAGAAATTGCAGCTTGCGGAAGCGATTACCCTAATGAAGAAGGAACAGCAGCATGTTTTAGCACGGAAAAAAGGCTATTTTTTGCCAAAGTGGCTATTCATAGCTGCTGTTTTTGCCTTTCTTTCCATACTCCTTAATTATTTTCCAAATCATAATCTTCAATTAGCGGCAAAAAAAGAAACGGAAATAGCGGTAATGAAGAAAGTCGAAAAGAAGCTGGAAGAAAAGGCAAAAAAAGAACAAAACCCTGAAGTGAAAAAAATGCTAGAAAAAGCAAAGGAAATAATGACTAAAAACCCCACAACTGAAGACGCATTATTAGACCTTGCAAAGCAAAAAAAGGAACTGGAATTAAAGGCACTGAAGGAACAAGAAAAACAAGAAAACCTTAAAGCATGGCAGCAGGAATTGAAAAACGCTGATTTAAATAAATTGGCAGCCGCACTGGAAGCGAAGGATAATAAAAAGATCAAAAAGGAACTGGAACAGTTAACTCAAAAATATGATTCATTAACTGAAAGCCAAAAGAAGGCACTCAGCAAGTTGAGTGGTTCAGATAAAAAACTTTCGGAAAAAGAATTAGCAGTGTTGGCTAAAAAGATTTCCGATGCACTAAACTCAGATAATGCAATGAAGGAGCTTGCAGATGCGCAGGCAGCACTAGGAGAGGCATCTGATAACCTGCAAAACGAAATGCTTGCAAGCGGATTACAGTCCAATCAACTAGCCCTAAATCCTCCCACCCAGTCTGCTGGGGGTAAGACGACCAGCCCAAATAGTAAAAATGAGAATCCCACGAGCACACCAAAAGGAAGCGATCAAGGAAAGCAATCATCTAAAAATGGTGCACAAGGGAATGCCGCAGGGAATGGAAACGGCGCAGGGAATGGTGCAGGGATTGGAAATGGAAATGGGTCTGGAAGTGGAACAGGGACTGGTTCCGGCAATGGAAATGGCCGTGGGGCCGGGTTAGGAGCGGGTTCTCGCCAACTTCTAACGATCCCAGAGAAATTAGCTGGTAAAAACAATCTTGAATCAGATTCCGGGACCATTGGTAAGGGAAGTCCGACAGAACAATTTGTAGGAAATGGACCAATTTTAAAAGGGCAGCTTCGTTCCTATCAAGAAGTATATGGGAATTATGCTGCCGCATATCGAAATAGTACCGACCGGGTAAAACTCCCATCAGATTTAGAAGCAATTGTTAAAAACTATTTTTTATTGCTAGATCCTAATAAGGAGTGACAAAATTGTCTCAATTAATAGAGAAAGAAAACCAATTTATCACAGCAGCTGAACAGTTTAAGATGGTAAAGCAAGAGTTAATGAATTTTATTGTCGGTCAGGAGGAAGTGATTGATCAAGTACTTTGGAGTATTTTCTCAGGAGGTCATGCGTTATTGGAGGGGTTACCGGGACTTGGGAAAACGATGCTGGTCCGGTCCATCTCAGCCTGCCTGGATTTATCCTTTAATCGTATTCAATTCACACCTGATTTAATGCCTTCTGA
The DNA here is from genome assembly GCF_937468385.1 of Neobacillus rhizosphaerae. GTDB lineage: Bacteria > Bacillota > Bacilli > Bacillales > Cytobacillaceae > Neobacillus > Neobacillus rhizosphaerae. The sequence goes on along the minus strand of NZ_CALBWS010000001.1, from coordinate 437,708 downwards.
TATTACCGGGACGATGATTCTTCAACCTGGAATAGACGGCAGGCAGGAGTTTGCTTTTCATGAGGGTCCGTTGTTTGGCAATATCATTTTAGCTGATGAAATAAATCGGGCAACGCCAAAAACACAAAGTTCACTTTTAGAGGCAATGGCGGAGCAAACAGTAACGGTTATGGGCAGTACTAAACAACTTTCCCAGCCCTTTTTTGTACTGGCAACACAGAATCCGATAGATATGGAAGGAACCTATCCGCTCCCTGAGGCACAAATGGACCGATTTATTTGTAAAATCCATGTGGACTATCCTACGAAAGCTGAATTGAAAGAGATTGCCCTACGAACGACAGGACTAGTGGTACCAAAACTAAATAAAATTTTAGGAACTGCAGACGTTATTGCCTTGCAGCAGCTTTCAAAGGAAATCTTAGTTTCAGATGATTTATTAAATGCTGCCGTGTCTATGATTGATGCTACCCATCCGGCTTCAGCGGATGCCCCAGATAGGATTAAACAATACGTCCAATTCGGAAGCGGGCCGCGGGGATTACAAAGTCTCATCCAAATGGCCAAAACGAGAGCATTATTTTCCGGTAGATACCATGTTTCAATGGGTGATCTAAAGAGGACAGCCATCCCAGTCTTGAGACACCGTTTGTTATTAAATTTTGAAGGAGAGGCAAACGGTATTACACCGGATGACCTGATCCATGATGTATTGGAGCAAGCTGGAAAGGATGTTAGTTAGCGATGACAGCCCATATGCATTCCATGCTTTCAAAGCTGCAAAAAATGAGATTAATGGCGAAAACCAGAAGGCGTGGGGCTCATAAAGGGGGAAGGACGGCGAATAAGTTTGGGACTTCCCTTGAATTTTCTGATTTTCGCCTGTATCAGCCTGGAGATGATGTTCGCCAGATAGACTGGAATATTTATGGCCGGACGCAAAAGCATTATATTAAAAGGTTTTTAGATGAACAGGAATTAGCGGTTACAATCTTTCTGGACGCTTCTAGTTCCATGCAGGCGATTGATTCAAAGTGGAATCGAGCAAAAGAGCTCACAGCCGCCTTTAGTTATATTACACTTACTGGCGAAGACCGCTTGTCGTTCATCCCGGTTTCTTCGGCTTCATACGCAAAGGTAAGCAGAAAAGGGTCCGTATATAGTAAACATGTATTTTTTGAAATCCTCCAGTTACCGAAGCAGGAGGCAGCCGGGACATTTACAGACAACTTTCAAAAAAACACCTTAAAAAATAATCAGCTGGTCATTCTCATCACCGACGGGCTTGAACCGCTTGAATCGTTTGAAGCGCTTTTTCGATTAATTGCTGCTGCTAAACAGGAGGTTAAACTAATCCAACTATTGAGCAGGGAAGAACTCGAACCAATTTATTCGGGTGATTTAAAATTAATTGATAGTGAATCGAATGAAAGTGTGAATGTTACGATGAATGAATCAACTCTCGTAAAATATCAAAAGCAAGTTCAAGAGCATAATTTCATGCTTGAAGCTTTATGCCGCCGTTTTGGCTTTAGTTATTTATTAACGACAGATGATGCTGATTTAAAGAATTTTTTATTTCTTGAGTGTTCCGCGAAAAGAATGCTTTATTAACCAGAGGTGATTAAGATGTACTTTACAAACACACTGTTTTTTATCCTCGTCATTTTGATCGCCTTGGTTGTGTTGTTATACTTTTTCCGTAAACAATACACAGCTGTCATTAATCCATCTAACCTTCTTTGGCAGCAGGCAATGAATGAATGGAATGCCTCGCCCTGGATTCAAAAATTACAGCATAATCTCTTATTTTGGCTGCAAATTGCTGCTCTCACTTTATTAATGCTTGCTTTGGCAAAACCAGTTTGGCTCTCGGAGGGAGTAAAGGGAGAACAGGTCATTTGGATTGTTGATACATCCGCAACCATGTCAGCGGTGAAGGCTGAAAAATCGCTCATTGAACAGTCAAAACAACAGATGAAGCAAATGGTTGATCGCTTAAATGGTCAGGAAGTAACCGTGATTATCGCCGGAGAGAAGCCAAAAATACTTTTGAATCGGGAAACCAATTCAAGCTTGATTCGAAGGACGATTGCGGGGCTTACTGTAACTTACGACCATGAAAATATCGAAAAGGCCGTAAAGCTCGCAGAATCTCTTGTGCAAAACAGCGAAACGGTGATTCATTTATTTTCTGATTCCGTGAAAAAGGAAGACATCCAGGCAGACCTTGATAATATTCCCTATGAAATTCATAATGCTGATGGCATCCAAGATAATGCTGCCATTTTGTCCTTTGGGGTTGCTGGTAAAGAAAAACGAATTTCTGGGCTGGCGGTTTTGGAAAATCAAGGAAAGAAATCGAAGACATTTCCCTTTGTTATTACAAGTGAGGATTCGATCGATTATCAACAGGAAGTAACGATTCCACCTGGAAAACAAGTGGTGATAAATGTTCCTGACTTGCCACAGCGCCGCTTTTATCAAGCTACAATAAAAGCAGGAGATCAGTATGCGGCTGATAATGAATTAACGGCCGTTTACACAGTCTTTAATCCAACCATTCATGCACTTGGTGGGGTGAATCCCTTTTTTATTAAGGGACTAGAAACCCTGGGATTCAAAACGGTACAGCTTGATCAAAACCGATCTTTAGGGTTAAAGGACAGTGGAATCATTCTGGTAGAAGGGCTGCCGCTTGATGACTTACCGAAAATGCCGACCATTTATATCAATAATAAGCAACCTGAGAGTGAACTCTTTGAACTAAAGGAACCGATAACGAGCACGGATTCACCGTTAACAGAATTTGTTGATTTCGACAAAACCTACATAAAGTATGCAACGAGCCCGATAAAGGGGAACTGGGAAAACGTTGTAACCAGTGGCAATCATCCATTGATTCAATCCGGAACACTAAATGGACAGCCGGTTATCCTCGTAAATTTTTCACTTGAAAACACGGATTGGCCGCTTCATCCGGGTTTTCCAATCTTTCTCTATAACAGCTATCAGTGGTTATCAAAGCAAACAGGCTTTCTTGGCTACTTTCAGCCTGGAGAGGAAAAATGGCTTCAGCTTGAAACTAAAAAATCTGTGTTGGAAATTTATAATACCGCTGGAAAAAGCTTATCGTCACTTCAGTTAAATAAGGAAAATTTTAAAGCCCCTTACAAACCGGGCATTTATCAAGCAGTAGCTGATGGTCAAGTCTATTATTTCTCTGTTCTTCTTGATGATCGTGAAAAAAAACCGGAGACTGCCCCATCCTTTATATTGAATAGTTCAAAGACATATGATTCTGAGCAGACGTTGAAGCCAAATGAATCACTATGGTTTTGGCTGACCCTCTGCGTGCTATTACTGCTTATGATGGAATGGGAGGTGTATAGAAGGTGGATTTAGAGCTTAAGTTTCCCATCTTTCTTGTTCTATTAATACCCGCTTTTTTCCTAATCTATCTATATTTTAAACAAATAACCACATCAAGAAGTCCAGAAAAAGTGGTGATTGGCTGCCTTAGAGCTGTTCTATTTTTATTGATTATATTTGCGCTAACTATGCCGCAAATTCTGTTGCCAATCAAAGAGGAAATGATCATTTTTCTTACAGACCGATCAGCAAGTTTTGAAGATGCGGAAAATGGAGTATTGGATTGGCTTGACGAGAGCATCCAATCTAAGAAAGGTAATCAAACATTTGCGGTAGCGTCGTTTGCCGATGGCGCGATTGTCGAACAATCTCTTTCAAATAAAAAAACAGTTTTAGATCAATTTAACGGAAAATTGAAAACTGATGAAACCAATCTCGAAGAGGGAATTAGTTTTGCTGCTTCTATATTGAAACCTGAGCAAAGCGGACGGATTGTCCTGTTATCTGACGGAAATGAGACCGTGGGCAATAGCAAAGAGGCCGCAAAATTATTAAAAAATCAGAACCTTGAGTTAGATTATGTTCAATTCAAGCAAAAATTCCGTGAGGATATGTCCATCACGAAGCTAGATGTCGCTCCTGCCCTTTACGAGGGAGAAAAAGCAAATCTAACTGTATCGATTGCAAGTAACGTTGAAAAAAGTGCTGAATTACGGATTTCAGTAAACAACCAAGATATTCTCCATAAACAAGTATTAGTAAAAGAAGGTCAAAATGAGTTTTCTTTTTCACATATAGCATCCGAACCGGGAATGTCCATTTTTAAGGCGGAATTAGCCGCAGAAGGGGATACTTTTATTGAGAATAATTCCCTGTATGCTGTAACGAATGTCAAGGGAACACCAAGAGTGCTCGTTGTTCAAGGTAATCAGGAGGACCCCTTAGTGAAGATATTACAATCCTCAGGACTAATCGTTGACAGGCTTATTCCTGAGAAGCTTCCAACGACCTTGGCGGGATTTTTACAATACCAATCGATTATTTTTAATAATGTCCCTGGAACGAAGGTCACTGAACAGCAAATGAACTTGATTGAAAAAGCAGTCAAAGAATTTGGGACAGGCTTTGTGATGCTCGGTGGTGAGGACAGCTTTGGCCTCGGCGGCTATTTTAAAACACCAATTGAAAAACTTTTGCCGGTTGATATGGACATTAAAGGGAAGAAAGAGATGCCCTCTCTTGGATTGGTGATTGTCATTGATCGATCCGGTAGTATGAGCGGTAATAAACTGACATTAGCAAAGGAAGCAGCAGCCAGGTCGGTGGAGTTATTGCGAGAAAAAGATACGCTTGGCTTTATTGCCTTTGATGACCGGCCATGGGTGATTGTTGAAACCGCGCCGCTCGAGAACAAGAAGAAAGTGATTGAAAAAATCCGTTCTGTTTCTGTTGGGGGTGGAACGAATATTTATCCTTCCCTTGAAAAGGCCTATCAAGAGTTAAAGGATTTAAAGCTACAACGAAAGCACATTATTTTATTGACGGATGGACAGTCTGCGGCTGGTGGCGATTATCATTCACTGATTGAGGAGGGTAAGAAAAATAATATTACCTTATCAACCGTTGCTTTAGGCTCTGACGCCGATCGAAACCTTTTGGAAGACCTTGCCGGGCAGGGAAAGGGAAGATTTTACGATGTGACAGATGCTTCGGTTATTCCGAGCATTCTTTCAAGGGAAACCGTGATGACAACGAGAACGTATATTGAAGATCATCCTTTTTATCCAGCTGTACAGCCCTACCCGGAATGGAAAACTATTTTTCAAAACGGCATTCCTAAAATGAATGCTTATATCGCTGTAACTGCGAAAACTAGAGCTGAGGTGCCACTCATTAGTGAAAAAAAGGATCCGATTCTTGCCCAGTGGCATTATGGTTTAGGAACGAGCCTTGCCTTTACTTCTGATATGACGGGAAAATGGTCTGGTGACTGGGCAAACTGGGCAAACTGGCCGAATTTTTTGAATCATATTGTTGCAAAGTCACTGCCACATTATGATAGTGAGCCGTTCCGTTTTACAATTGAAAAAGAAAATGGTAACACGGTGGTCCATTTAAAAGCGGAGGATGGGCAATTTCTTCCGCTTGATGTATCAGTTGTTTCGCAAAATGGGATCGTTATGGATACTAATTCTAAACCTACAGCTCCAGGAGAATTTGAAGTGATATTTCCTAATAAACCGGGGATGTATTTTTTGCGGGTGAAACAAACGACCGAGGGTGGACAAGATAAATTATTCCAAACAGGATTTTCGGTACCCTATTCTGATGAGTATTTGTTAAAAGGGACAAATCGTGAGTTATTAAGTGAGTTGGCGGTCCTTACTGGCGGAAAAGAACTTAAAACGGCAAAAGAAGCGTTCAGACCTCTAAAGCAAAAACCTAAAAAGAAAGAATCAATTAGTGAATGGCTCTTACTGGCGGCCTTTCTTCTACTAGTGTTCGAGATTCTGCTCAGGAGATTAGGTTTCCAGCCCTTCGGTTCATTGCTGCACCTGCTAAAGAAAACTTCAAAAAAAGGTGAGCAAGGAGGCACAGAAGTCCTGCAGCAGCTTTCAAGGGCGAAAGCAAAAATAAAAGCTAATGTTGAAAACAAGAGGGAATTTACAAAAGCAGAATCTAAGCAAGAAATAAAGAAGGAAAATCGGCAGGATCAGGAGCAGACCACTCCTGTTAAAAGGAAGCAAACCGTTGCGGTTGTGTCCCCTGAAGAAAAAGAAGAACGAATGAAACGTTTGCTTGAAGCTAAGAAAAGAAAGAAGTAATATAGGAAGGGGAGAATGAAAAGCAGGGGTTATGGGTTGCTAAACACATATATGTAAAGATATTTTCTTGACAGAAATAGTTAGACTGTGTAAACTACTTTTGTAAAGGCTTTTCACTTAACAATGGTATTGGAGGGAACCCTTGCATGATGCTTGAAAAGACAACACGAATGAATTATCTTTATGATTTTTACTATTCGTTGTTAACACCAAAGCAGCAAAGCTATATGTCTCTCTATTATTTAGATGATTACTCCCTTGGAGAAATTGCCGAAGAGTATGATGTAAGTCGTCAGGCCGTATATGATAATATTAAACGGACGGAAGCAATGCTTGAGGAGTATGAAGAAAAACTACAATTATTTCTGAAATTTCAAGAACGCGCGAAACTAATCAGGCACGTAAAAGAATTGCTTATTGAGGAGAACCCTTCAAAGCAGGCGATGTTAGAAACCGTTGCCGAGCTTGAGAAATTAGATTAGGAGGCGGCATGAATGGCATTTGAAGGATTAGCCGACCGACTGCAAAATACAATCCAAAAGATCCGTGGAAAAGGCAAGGTCTCTGAAGCGGATGTCAAAGAAATGATGCGTGAAGTCCGCCTTGCACTACTGGAAGCAGACGTAAATTTCAAAGTCGTTAAAGATTTTGTAAAAAAAGTTAGCGAACGTGCAGTAGGGCAAGAAGTACTAAAAAGCTTAACTCCAGGTCAGCAAATCGTTAAAATCGTTAATGAGGAATTGACTGCATTAATGGGGGGCGAGCAAAGCAAGATTGCTGCATCCAATCGTCCTCCGACTGTCATTATGATGGTTGGGTTGCAGGGTGCTGGTAAAACAACGACAACCGGGAAGCTTTCGCTCTTGCTTCGGAAAAAGTATAATCGCAAACCCTTGCTTGTTGCCGCCGATATTTACCGTCCAGCGGCGATAAAGCAGCTTCAAACTCTTGGCAAACAATTAGACATGCCAGTTTTCTCGCTCGGAGATCAAGTCAGTCCGGTAGAAATTGCCAAACAAGCAATTGAAAAGGCTAAAGAAGAGCATCATGATTATGTCTTGATTGATACTGCTGGTCGACTTCACGTTGATGAAGCGTTAATGGACGAGTTGAAGGACATTAAAGAATTAACTAAACCGGATGAAATTTTTCTTGTTGTTGATGCAATGACTGGTCAGGACGCTGTCAATGTTGCCCAAAGTTTTAATGAACAACTTGGACTCACTGGGGTTGTCTTAACAAAGCTCGATGGTGATACAAGGGGTGGGGCTGCACTTTCAATCCGTGCTGTCACACAAACGCCGATAAAATTTGTCGGACTGGGCGAGAAAATGGATGCGTTGGAACCATTTCACCCTGAACGAATGGCATCAAGAATTTTAGGTATGGGTGACGTGCTGACGCTGATTGAAAAAGCACAGGCAAATGTAGATGAACAAAAGGCAAAAGAGTTAGAACAGAAAATGCGGACCGCAACGTTTACGCTGGAGGATTTTTTGGAACAGCTCGGCCAGGTTCGCAATCTTGGTCCGCTTGATGAATTATTAAAGATGATGCCTGGTGCAAACAAAATCAAAGGTTTGAATAATCTTCAAATTGATGAAAAACAAATAGCCCATGTTGAAGCAATCATCAGGTCGATGACTAAGGCAGAAAAAAATAATCCTGAAATTTTGAACTCAAAACGTAAAACACGGATTGCCAAAGGTAGTGGTCGGACTGTTACTGAGGTCAACCGTTTGCTAAAGCAATTTGAAGATATGAAAAAAATGATGAAGCAAATGACAGGAATGCAACAAAAAGGCAAGAAAAAAGGCGGTTTTAAACTTCCTTTCAAACCGTTTTAAATTCCCTAAAATTGGCAATACTTACTGTAAAGAAAAAACACTTTACAAATGAAATAATAATTGATATTATACTATCTTGTGTGAAACTATTCGGAGGTGCTTATTTAAAATGGCAGTTAAAATTCGTTTAAAACGTATGGGAGCTAAAAAAACTCCTTTCTATCGTATCGTAGTAGCAGATTCTCGTTCTCCACGTGACGGACGTTACATTGAGATTGTTGGAACTTACAATCCAGTTACACAACCAGCAAAAGTAGAAATCAACGAAGAATTAGTTCTTAAATGGTTAAAAGATGGTGCGAAACCATCTGATACCGTTCGTAACCTTTTCTCAAACCAAGGCATCATGGAAAAATTCCATAATGCAAAATTAGGCAAGTAATCGTAATCACTATGAAACAATTAATCGAAACGATTGTGAAGCCCTTAGTTGATTTTCCAGAAGACGTTCGTGTGGATGTCGCGGAAGACAATTCACGTATAACCTATCAGTTATCTGTTAACAAAACAGACATGGGGAAAGTGATTGGTAAGCAGGGGCGTGTTGCAAAGGCCATTAGAACTGTTGTTTATGCAGCAGGATCATCACAACAAAAGAAAATTTTTCTAGAAATTGGTGAATAGCTTTTTGCATCTAGATGAAAGGGAGGGATAATTTCCTCCCTTTTTTGCTATAAGAAAAGCGGAAGTGTGAAGGAGGCTATCTTATGCAAATAATTCAAACAGTTGTAGTGAAGCAAATTTTAACAGAAAAGAGCAGACAACAGCTTTTTGATAACTACCATGAGCGAAATCTGCAGCTTCAGAAGGAATGTGATCAACTCCAGTTCGAACTGAAACGGGTCGAAAAGACAAAAACCTTTTCATCTGGGGCGTTGAAAACACATTTTGAAAAAGAAATTCAAATGCGCAAGGAAAAAACAAAGCTTCTTGAGTTTCAAATCGATCAATTACATATCCTACCATTAGGCAGTGAATTAAAAGAAAAGGAAGTTCAGGCCCTTGTCGAAATAAATATTGGAGATAAATGGGACGAACGGCTGGGACAACCTGTAATTATCATCAAAGACGGAATAATAGAAGATATACGTTAGAGGTGTATGCAAATGGAAAAATGGTTCAACGTTGGGAAAATCGTCAATACTCAAGGGATAAAAGGTGAAGTGCGAGTTATTTCAAAAACAGATTTCCCTGAGAAACGATATAAGGTCGGGAATGTATTATATTTATTTATGCCCAATTCAAATACTCCGATTGAACTAACAGTCAAAAGCCACCGAACCCATAAAAATTTTGAAATACTTTCATTTGAAGGCTTTCATAACATCAATGAAGTTGAAAAGTTTAGGGACGGAATTATAAAGGTACCTGAATCACAGTTGGGTGTCTTAGAAGATGACGAATTTTATTATCATGAAATTATCGGATGTCTCGTATCAACAACAGAAGAGGAGGAAATCGGAAAAGTTACTGAAATTCTCTCACCTGGTGCTAATGACGTTTGGGTTGTTAAGGGTAAAGATGGAAAAGAAGTGTTGATTCCTTATATTCATGATGTGGTCAAGAAGGTTGATGTAAAAGAAAAAACTATCATTATCGACCCGATGGAAGGGTTACTTTCATGATGCAGATTGATATTCTCACATTATTTCCGGAAATGTTTTCTGGGGTGCTGGGACAATCCATTTTGCAAAAAGCGGCAGAGAAGTCAGCCGTTACCTATAACGTCGTTAATTTCCGCGAGTATGCTGATAACAAACATGCAACCGTTGATGACTACCCATATGGCGGTGGTGCTGGCATGGTATTAATGCCGCAGCCAATTTTTGATGCTGTTGAAACCCTTAAAGAAAAAGCAAAAAGTAATCAACCTAGAGTGATTCTTTTATGCCCCCAGGGCGAACGATATGATCAGCGTAAAGCAGAGGAACTGGCAAAGGAAGAGCACCTTATTTTTATCTGCGGCCATTATGAGGGCTATGATGAGCGAATCCGTGAACATGTGGTAACAGATGAAATATCAATCGGAGATTATGTCCTGACTGGTGGCGAGCTTGGAGCGATGGTTGTGGTCGACAGTGTTGTCCGTCTTTTACCAGAGGTGTTAGGCAATCAAGAATCCCATATGAAAGATTCTTTTAGCACAGGTCTCTTAGAACATCCACACTACACTAGACCCGCCGAATTCCGGGGGATGAAGGTGCCCCATGTGCTACTTTCGGGGAACCATAAGTTAATTGAAGAATGGCGTAATAAAGAAGCGTTACGTCGTACGCTATTAAGAAGACCTGATCTATTCGATAAAATGGAGCTAACACCCGAGCAAGAAAAATGGCTACAAGAAGTAAAAAAAGATTACGAGTAGTGTTGCGAGTACGCAACAATTATGATATGATACTTCTTGTGACTTGAACTGATATTAATCAGATTATGGTCTTATAATGATGTTCCGCTGCAATGAAACAGTTAGTAGATGTGCATGAGCGTCTGTTGGAAGGAGTTGAAAACGATGCATAAAATTATCGAAGAAATCACAAAAGAACAACTTCGTTCTGATCTGCCTGCGTTCCGTCCTGGTGATACTGTACGTGTACACGTTAAAATTGTCGAGGGTACTCGCGAGCGTATTCAGTTATTTGAAGGTGTAGTGATTAAGCGTCGTGGTGGTGGAATTAGCGAAACTTTCACAGTTCGTAAAATTTCTTACGGAGTAGGCGTTGAGCGTACTTTCCCTGTTAACACACCAAAAATTGCGAAGCTAGAAGTAATTCGTCGCGGTAAAGTTCGCCGTGCTAAACTTTACTACTTGCGTAACCTTCGCGGTAAAAAAGCAAGAATTAAAGAGATCCGCTAATATGAAAAGGAAAGAGCTTGCTTTAGGAGCAGGCTCTTTTTTTATACATATCTTCTCAAACGATTGAAAGAATAATGATATGGGCTTGAATAAATTGTTGCTGTTTTTTAAACAAATTATTAAAGTTTTATTAAAAAACATTATCCCATCGTGTTAAATATGTTTAAGTTATGTAAAATAGTCTTTATAAAACATTTTTTTATTAGTGATTGGTGGGGATTGTATGACAAAAAAGAAAAATGAACTATGGGAATGGACGAAGGCCCTGGTGATTGCGGTAGCCCTAGCAGCAGTTATTCGGTACTTTCTTTTTGCTCCAATTGTAGTGGATGGCTTATCTATGATGCCGACATTGAAAGACCAAGATCGAATGATTGTCAATAAATTCAGCTATGATATTGGCACACCGAAGCGATTTGATATCATTGTCTTTCATGCCCCTGAGAAAAAGGATTACATAAAACGTGTGATTGGACTTCCAGGCGACACTATCGAGTATAAAGATGATATCTTATATGTGAATGGAAAAGCATATAAAGAGCCCTATTTGGATGAATATAAGAAAAAAGCTGAGGATGGACCATTAACGGAACCATTTACCTTGGAAGAAAAAATAGGTCGGAAAACAGTTCCAAAAGGGGAGTTGTTTGTCATGGGTGATAACCGGCGCTTCAGTAAGGACTCAAGGCATATCGGGACAGTCCCGATGAGTAAAGTAATCGGCAAAACAAATATGGTTTACTGGCCGATTAAGGATGCACATATTGTTACAGTGAAATAGAGTTTACTATCCAGCTCAGCGCCTAGCCCCTCGAGGTCAAGGCGCTTACGCTTTTATAGGAGGTGGCAGCTTTGACGATCCAATGGTTTCCTGGCCATATGGCCAAGGCTCGTAGAGAGGTCACGGAAAAATTAAAACTGGTTGATATTATTTTTGAATTGGTCGATTGCCGTATACCGTATTCCTCAAGAAATCCAATGATTGATGAAATTATTCAGCATAAACCAAGGTTAGTCCTACTCAATAAAGCAGATATGGCTGACAAAGTCGTGACTCGTGAGTGGATTGCCTACTTTGCAGTCAAGGGGATAAAAGCCCTTGCGATTAATTCTCATGCTGGAGAAGGAATGAAAAATATTGTCCAAGCCTCAAATGAAATTCTCAAAGAGAAATTTGATCGCGTAAGGGCAAAAGGTGTGAAGCCAAGAGCGATTCGTGCTATGATTGTTGGTATTCCGAACGCTGGAAAATCAACGCTTATTAATCGTCTTGCCAAAAAAAACATTGCAAAGACTGGTAATACCCCAGGGGTTACAAAATCACAACAATGGATAAAGGTTGGCAAGGAAATGGAATTATTGGATACCCCAGGGATTCTATGGCCGAAATTTGAGGATCAAGAGGTTGGGATGAAACTGGCCATTACCGGCGCGATTAAGGATACATTATTAAATCTCCAAGACCTAACCGTTTACTCGCTAAGATTTTTGGAACGTGCCTATCCTGATCGTTTAAAGGAACGATATAACCTTGAGGGACTACCTGAAAATGTGGTAGAAATGTTTGATCATATAGGAGTACTTCGTGGGTGTTTAATGGCTGGTGGTATCGTCGATTATGATAAAGTTTCGGAATTGGTGATAAGAGAAATTAGGTCGGAAAAATTTGGCCGACTTACATTTGAGCGACCAGCTGATTTCATGATTGAAAAAGAATAGTGTCTGAATGAATCGAGCTCTCCTAATGGGAGAGCTTATTTGTTGTCATGTCAGTCCACTCTCTTTTACCAGGATTTATCTCTAGTTACTTCGTAGTATTTCTCGTAAAATGAATTGAAAAGAAAGTTCTTGTTTGGTAACGGAAGATGACTCACAAGATTTAAAGGAGCGTTCTAAATGAAATATCGATCGGCTTTTGATATTATCGGTCCCGTTATGATTGGGCCGTCAAGCTCTCATACAGCGGGTGCAGCTCGTATTGGTAGGGTTGCAAGGACCTTGTTCGGAAAACTTCCAAAGAAAGCAATTATTTCACTATACGGGTCATTTGCCAAAACATATAAAGGACATGGAACAGATTTTGCCATTATTGCAGGCCTGTTAGATTTTGATACCTTTGATGAACGAATGCCAAAATCTTTGGAAATTGCACAGGAAAAGGGTATTGAGGTGATTTTTCGTACAGAAGAAGCAATAACGAATCATCCAAATACTGTTAAAATTAATTTATTTGATGGACAAGATAAACTAGAAATGGTTGGGATTTCCATTGGTGGAGGTACCATTGAAATTACGGAATTAAACTCTTTTCCGTTAAAATTATCTGGCGAACATCCTGCTGTCTTGGTTATTCATCAAGATCGATTTGGAATTATTTCCGCGGTGACAAGTATCTTATCAAGATGTGAAATTAACATTGGCCATATGGAGGTTTCAAGGTTGGAAAAAGGGGAAATGGCCTTAATGGTCATTGAAGTCGACCAGAAAATCGAGGATATGGTAATCGAGGAATTGAAAAATCTTGCAAATGTAACGCAAATCATTCGCATGGTTGAATAGAAAAATTGACAGAGATCAGGAGGTAAAATCATGTTTCGGAATGTTGCGGAGCTGATTGAACTTGCAGAGGGCAATCAAGTAAAAATTGCGGAGATCATGATCCGTCAAGAAATAGAAGTATCTGGTCTTTCTAGAGAAGAAGTAATCGCGAAAATGGATATGAATTTAATGATTATGGAACAAGCTGTCGAAAGAGGTCTTAATGGTGTTCATTCACATACAGGCCTAACTGGTGGAGACGCTGTGCTGCTCCAAAACTATATTAAAAGTGGTAAAGCACTTGGCGGAACCATATTATTAGATGCGGTTAGTAAAGCAGTGGCCACCAACGAAGTGAATGCCGCAATGGGAGTGATTTGTGCAACTCCAACTGCAGGTTCAGCAGGTGTTGTTCCAGGAACATTATTTGCGGTCAAAGAAAAATTGAATCCGACCCGCGAGGAAATGATTGAATTTTTGTTTACAGCAGCAGCTTTTGGTTTTGTGGTCGCTAATAACGCTTCCATTTCTGGTGCAGCAGGAGGTTGTCAAGCAGAAGTAGGCTCTGCTAGCGGGATGGCGGCAGCTTCCATTGTTGAATTGGCTGGCGGCTCACCAAAGCAGGCTGCAGAGGCGATGGCCATAACGTTAAAGAATATGCTTGGACTAGTATGTGATCCTGTAGCGGGATTAGTTGAAGTTCCTTGTGTGAAACGGAATGCAATGGGCGCATCCAATGCCATCACTGCAGCGGATATGGCACTTGCCGGAGTAACAAGCAGAATCCCATGTGATGAGGTCATTCACGCTATGTTCTTAATAGGTCAATCGATGCCGTCAACGTTAAGGGAAACCGCTGAGGGTGGACTTGCTGCGACTCCTACAGGTAGAAGATTAGAACAGGAAATTTTCGGCAGTGGTAACACTGTTAAACTCAAAGACCTAGTTATTTCCTAAAGGAATTTTCAATGATGGAGAAGCACACGAATTTTGTGTGCTTTTCTTGTAATATAAGAATTTATATATAACAGCGGGTGAAAAAAATGAAGATGCAAACAATCACAGAAATTAATAGACAATTAGAAAAAATTAAAGCAGAGAATGATCCGTATTTGTTAAATATTCTTCAAGATGAACGTAAGGGTGTTCAACAATTGATACACAAATGGCGTAAGAAAATGGCGGAGGAACGTCGGTTAGAAGAAAAATTCCTTGAAATGAGCGCATATGAAAATAAATGGCGTACTCAAGGATTTGAATTGATTGCTGGTGTCGACGAAGTGGGGAGAGGTCCGCTTGCAGGTCCGGTTGTTGCGGCGGCTGTCATTTTACCGAAGGATTTTTTCTTAGCCGGTATCGATGATTCCAAAAAGCTTTCCGAAAAAAAACGGCAGGAGTATGATGAACTCATTAGACAGGAAGCGCTCGCTGTGAGTATTTCGATGGTTGATGCCAAGGAAATTGATGTCGTTAATATTTATGAAGCAACAAAAAAGGCAATGAAGTCTGCAATAGTTTCGTTAAATATAAAGCCGGATTTTTTACTGATTGATGCGATGAAACTTGAAACCCCATATCCATCAGAATCGATTATTAAAGGGGATGCAAAAAGTATTTCGATTGCTGCAGCTTCGATAGTCGCAAAGGTAGCTAGAGATAGGCTGATGAAGGAGATATCGCTAACGTTTCCTGGCTATGGTTTTCAGCAAAATATGGGCTACGGTACAAAGGAGCATCTACAAGCTATCGAACAACACGGAATTACACCCTATCATCGGAAAAGCTTCGCGCCCGTCAAAGATTATTTCAACCAATAATTTTTTTAGACTAGACGAGATTTACGATTCGGTCAGTTTTTTATTATAGTAAAAAATAAAAAGAATAGAAAAATCCTATTGTAATGCTGAAAATAAGGGTTTATTAGTCAGAATTTTTTAAAGATGAATATAATTTTTTGCTTATTGGTGGACAAGGTATGTGTCATTATATAAAATGAAAACGGAGTCAATTTTTTGAAGAGTTTGTTAGGAGGATGGGAAATGAATATCCATGAGTATCAAGGGAAAGAGATCCTCAGAAAATACGGGGTAGCGGTTCCAAACGGAACAGTCGCATTCACGGTTGAAGAGGCAGTGGAAGCAGCGAAAGAATTAGGTACACAGGTTTGTGTAGTAAAAGCACAAATCCATGCAGGCGGACGGGGGAAAGCCGGTGGTGTTAAAGTTGCAAAAAACCTTGAAGAGGTTCGTACATATGCTAACGAAATCTTAGGGAAAACATTGGTCACACACCAAACAGGCCCTGAAGGTAAAGAAGTAAAGCGCCTCCTAATTGAAGAAGGCTGCGACATTAAAAAAGAATATTATGTTGGCTTGGTGTTAGATCGTGCCACTTCTCGGGTTGTCCTGATGGCTTCTGAAGAAGGCGGTACTGAAATTGAAGAAGTAGCTGCAAAAACTCCAGAGAAAATTTTCAAAGAAGAAATTGATCCAGCAATTGGCTTGCAGCCATTCCAAGCACGCCGTATTGCCTTCAATATCAACATTCCAAAAGAGCTTGTTAATCAAGCTGTTAAGTTTATGATGGGCTTATATAATGCTTATATCGAAAAGGATTGCTCAATTGCTGAAATTAACCCACTCGTTGTTACGGGAGATGGTAAGGTTATGGCACTTGATGCAAAATTAAACTTCGACTCTAATGCATTATATCGTCAAAAAGACGTATTAGCGTATCGTGATCTTGAAGAAGAAGATGCTAAGGAAATCGAAGCATCTAAATATGATTTAAGTTATGTTGCATTAGATGGAAATATCGGCTGTATGGTGAATGGTGCCGGACTTGCTATGTCAACGATGGATATCATTAAACATTACGGTGGCGATCCCGCTAACTTCCTTGATGTTGGGGGCGGTGCGACAGCTGAAAAGGTAACAGAAGCATTTAAAATTATCCT
Organism: Neobacillus rhizosphaerae; assembly: GCF_937468385.1. Lineage (GTDB taxonomy): Bacteria > Bacillota > Bacilli > Bacillales > Cytobacillaceae > Neobacillus > Neobacillus rhizosphaerae. The sequence continues at coordinate 421,316 of NZ_CALBWS010000001.1, read as the reverse complement.
TTCTGATCCAAATGTAAAAGGTATTTTTGTCAATATCTTTGGTGGAATCATGAAGTGTGATGTCATTGCTGAGGGTGTTGTAGAAGCAGCTAAGCAAGTTGGACTTAGTGTTCCACTTGTTGTTCGCTTAGAAGGAACAAATGTTGACTTAGGTAAGAAAATCCTAGCAGAGTCAAGCGTAGACATTATTGCTGCTGAATCCATGGCCGATGGTGCACAAAAAATCGTTTCATTAGTGAAATAGGATCGAAAGAAAGGGGAATTAACGTGAGCGTTTTTATTAATAAAGATACAAAGGTTATTGTCCAAGGGATTACGGGTTCAACTGCCCTTTTTCATACAAAACAAATGCTAGAATATGGTACACAAATTGTTGGCGGTACGACTCCAGGTAAAGGCGGCATGGAAGTAGAAGGTGTTCCTGTTTTTAACACAGTGAAAGATGCTGTTGAAACAACAGGTGCAACCGCGTCTGTTATTTATGTTCCTGCACCCTTTGCAGCAGATGCGATTATCGAAGCTGTAGATGCAGAATTAGATATTGCCATTTGTATCACAGAGCATATTCCAGTATTGGATATGGTAAAAGTAAAACGTTACATGGAAGGCAAGAAGACTCGCCTAGTTGGTCCTAACTGTCCAGGTGTTATTACTGCCGATGAATGTAAGATTGGGATCATGCCTGGGTATATTCATACTAAAGGACATGTTGGCGTTGTTTCCCGGTCTGGAACATTAACATATGAAGCGGTCCATCAACTAACACAAGCAGGTCTTGGTCAAACAACTGCAGTTGGTATTGGTGGGGACCCTGTAAACGGGACAAACTTCATCGATGTTTTAATGGCATTTAACGAAGACCCTGAAACATATGCGGTCATTATGATTGGTGAAATCGGCGGTACCGCTGAAGAAGAAGCTGCAGAATGGGTGAAAGCAAATATGACTAAACCAGTAGTCGGCTTCATCGGCGGACGTACAGCGCCTCCAGGGAAGCGTATGGGACACGCTGGTGCCATCATTTCCGGCGGAAAAGGTACAGCAGATGAAAAGATCCGTGTCATGAACGAATGTGGTATTAAAGTTGCGGATACACCATCTGTAATGGGAGAAACATTGATAGAAGTATTAAAAGAGCAAGGTCTATACGAAAAGTGTAAAACACATTAATAAATAAATTGAACTTCTAGATTCTGAACAGATAGTCCCTCATAATTTGAGGGGCTATTTCTCGTATAATAAAAAAATAAAAAGGAGAAATAAAAATGGATGACTTTAAAGAAAAACTGATTCATTTGCTTCATTACCCAAATATCTCATGGAATACTGTTTTTCAACTGTTAAAAAAGGACCCGACACTGCAGTCTTTATATAGGCTCCAAACGCAAACACCCCACCAGATTTCCTTATTTCCACCAATTAGCCACGACAACTCCTTTACCAGTTCTTCGATCCTCTCACTTCATCCTGATATTATTCACGAACGAATCCGTCAATACGAAACCAATGATATTACCGTCATTACTATTTTGGATAAAGAATACCCAAGGTACTTAAAAGAAATCTACCAGCCACCATGGGCATTATTTGCGAAGGGTGATATATCTCTTCTTGAAAAAGAACCAAAGCTCGCTGTCGTTGGCTCACGTCAGGCTACACAATACGGAAGAAATGCGATTCGGTTAATCTTTCCTGAATTAATTGACAATGGTGTGCTCATTGTCAGTGGTTTGGCCAATGGGATTGATACGCTTGCACATGAATACGCGATGAAAAATGGCGGGAAAACAATCGCTGTTATTGCAGGTGGTTTATATCATATCTACCCGAAAGAAAATATGGGGCTCGCAATAGAAATGATGCAAACACAACTTATCTTATCCGAATATCCTCCTGATTCAAAGCCGCTTAGATGGCATTTTCCTGCACGGAATCGAATCATAAGTGGTCTATCCAATGGGACCTTTATTATAGAAGCAAAACGAAAAAGCGGTTCGCTCATTACAGCCAATTATGCGGTTAACGAAGGGCGTGAAGTGTTTTCGCTGCCGGGAAGCATATTTAATCCCTATTCCATTGGTGCAAATGAACTAATTCAACAAGGTGCAAAGCTTGTAACAAATGCTAAGGATATTTTAGAAGAAATTAGATAAAAATCTAGTTTAAATAAGAATCTTTAGAATAAATCAGGTTTTTTTGCAGGTTTTTTTCGATTAAGTGGAGAAATTAGCTAAAAAAGGTTGCAATAATTTCTAATATGTTATACATTTTCCAACAGAAGTTCGAAAAAAAGAATATATCTATTAAGAAAAAATAATATTGTAAATAACATATATTTTTGGAAATTTTGGGATAGGCAGTTTTGTAAAGTATTTTCTCTTCTCCAAGTTGTAGAAACTAGGATTTAGGAAAACTTCTCAAATGGTAAGCAACTTAGAAACAGGCTTTTGCCGGATTCGGGACGCTTTCACACTTTCCCTCTTAAGGAGGATTTAAATGGCAGATTTTCTTGTAATCGTCGAATCGCCAGCAAAAGCGAAAACGATTGAACGGTATTTAGGGAATAAATATAAAGTAAAAGCATCGATGGGGCATGTGCGAGACCTTCCGCGGAGTCAAATGGGCGTCAACGTTGAGGATAACTTCGAACCAAAATATATTACGATTCGTGGTAAAGGACCTGTATTAAAGGAATTAAAAACAGCCGCCAAAAAAGCTAAAAAAGTTTATCTCGCAGCTGACCCTGATCGTGAAGGTGAAGCAATTGCTTGGCATTTAGCGCACAGTCTAGATGTTGATATTACGTCAGATTGCCGCGTTGTTTTTAATGAAATCACGAAAGATGCGATAAAAGAATCGTTTAAGCATCCTCGCCCGATTAATATGGATCTTGTTGATGCGCAGCAGGCGAGAAGGATTCTAGACCGTCTTGTCGGCTATAATATCAGCCCGCTACTATGGAAAAAGGTGAAAAAAGGGTTAAGTGCAGGGCGGGTCCAATCCGTTGCAGTCCGTTTAATCATTGATCGGGAAAAAGAGATTAAAGCATTTATCCCCGAAGAGTATTGGACGATTGATGGGGAATTTTTAAAAGGAAAAGATCATTTTAGTGGCGTTTTTCATTCTATTGTTGGTCAAGAAAAAACAGTGCTGACGACTGAGCAAGACGTTCAATCGATTCTAAAGCTAATGGATGACAATAAGTTCAAAGTCATCTCGGTAACAAAAAAAGAACGGAGACGAAACCCGGCGCCTCCTTTTATCACTTCTTCCTTACAGCAGGAAGCAGCTAGAAAGCTAAATTTCCGTGCGAAAAAAACAATGATGATCGCTCAGCAGCTTTATGAAGGAATTGAGCTGGGGAAAGAAGGAACAGTTGGTCTCATTACTTATATGAGAACAGATTCCACTCGTATTTCTGAAGTTGCTCAAAATGAGGCAGCGAATTATATAAAAGCAGAATATGGTGAAAATTATTTAAAAGAAGAGCAAAGAAAAGAAAAAAAACAAGCGAACGCTCAGGATGCACATGAAGCGATTCGCCCAACCAGTACGTTAAGAGATCCGAACAGCTTAAAGGCTTTTCTTTCTCGGGATCAATTTCGTTTATACAAACTCATTTGGGAGCGTTTCCTTGCAAGTCAAATGGCGCAGGCCATCATGGATACGATGAGTGTAGATTTGCAAAATGGAAAAGTTATGTACCGTGCTACAGGTTCAAAAATTAAGTTTCCAGGCTTTATGAAGCTTTATGTTGAGGGATCAGATGACCAGATAGATGGACCGGATAAAATGCTTCCAGATCTTAAAGAAGGAGATGAAGTGTTCAAGAAGGATATTGAACCTAAGCAGCACTTCACACAGCCGCCGCCAAGATATACAGAAGCACGACTTGTAAAAACACTGGAAGAACTTAGAATTGGTCGCCCTTCCACCTATGCCCCAACTTTGGATACCATTCAAAAGCGGGGGTATGTTGCACTTGATAATAAACGGTTTGTACCTACTGAGCTGGGTGAAATTATCCATGAGTTAATTCTTGAATTTTTCCCTGACATACTTGATGTGGAGTTTACAGCAAAAATGGAACAGGGATTGGATAATATCGAAGACGGAAAAGTTCGCTGGGTTCAAATTATCGATGGATTTTACCGAGATTTCGAAACACATTTAAAAATAGCTGAAAAAGAGATGGAGTCAGTAGAAATTAAAGATGAGCCTGCCGGTGAAGATTGTGAACTCTGCGGTAACCCAATGGTGTTTAAAATGGGCAGATACGGAAAATTCATGGCATGCAGCAACTTCCCGGATTGCCGAAATACAAAACCAATTGTGAAAGAAATCGGAGTTACCTGTCCTACATGTAAGGAAGGACAAATAATCGAGCGGAAGAGTAAGAAAAAAAGGCTATTTTATGGATGCACCAGATATCCGGCATGTGAATTTATCTCTTGGGATAAACCATTACCGAGATTCTGCCCTAAATGTGAAGGCCTGCTTGTAGAAAAGAAATTAAAAAAAGGTGTCCAGGTTCAATGTACGGCATGTGATTACAAAGAAGAGCAACAGAGTTAAAAGAGTGGTGAACTCCACTCTTTTTAATTTTGTGAAATAAAAAACTTTTTTGTTTTTCATTCGTATAGTACAATGCAAGATGGACTTGAAAGAGGGAAAGGTATATTTATAGTGCTTTTTTATGCAAAATGTAAATAAACGCATGTTTCAAGAAGATATTCAGGAGGTAAATAAATGAAGGAAGTAACAATAAACGTTGTCGGTGCTGGCTTGGCAGGAAGTGAAGCAGCCTGGCAGATTGCTAAACGCGGGATTAAGGTACGTCTATATGAAATGCGGCCGGTAAAGCAAACACCTGCCCACCATACAGATAAATTTGCGGAATTAGTTTGTAGTAATTCACTCAGGGCTAATACGTTAACAAATGCTGTTGGAGTGTTAAAGGAAGAAATGAGAATGCTTGATTCTGTGATTATCGCGGCAGCTGATGCTTGTTCCGTTCCTGCTGGCGGAGCCTTAGCAGTCGATCGTCATGAATTTGCCGCTAAAGTAACGTCCATGGTTAAAAACCATGAAAATGTTACTGTAGTAAATGAGGAGGTAACTAGTATCCCTGAAGGGCCAACCATTATTGCTACAGGCCCACTCACAAGCCCAGATCTCTCGGCACAACTTAAAACCTTAACGGGTGAAGATTATCTTTATTTTTATGATGCAGCAGCACCGATTCTAGAGAAAGAAAGCATCAACATGGATAAAGTATATTTGAAGTCCCGCTATGATAAAGGTGAGGCTGCCTATTTAAATTGTCCGATGACGGAGGAAGAGTTTGATCGATTTTATGATGCACTTATTACTGCAGAAATAGTTCCGTTGAAAGAATTTGAAAAAGAAGTCTTTTTCGAAGGCTGTATGCCAATCGAAGTCATGGCGGCAAGGGGAAAGAAAACAATGCTTTTCGGTCCGTTAAAACCAGTTGGACTAGAGGACCCGAAAACGGGGAAAAGGCCATATGCGGTTGTCCAGCTACGTCAAGATGATGCGGCTGGAACCTTATTTAATATTGTCGGTTTTCAGACACATTTAAAATGGGGAGCGCAAAAAGACGTTATTCAGTTAATACCTGGTCTTGAAAATGCGGAAATTATTCGATATGGAGTGATGCACCGTAATACCTTTATTAATTCACCAAAGGTTCTAAATGCCACCTACCAGTTTCGGAACCGTGAGGACTTATTTTTCGCTGGTCAAATGACCGGTGTTGAGGGATATGTAGAATCGGCTGCCAGTGGTTTAATGGCTGGCATCAATGCAGCCCGGTTAGTTCAGGGGATGGAAGCATTGGAGTTTCCAATTGAGACAGCAATCGGAGGTATGGCACGTTATATCACAACCGCAAGCCCTGATAATTTCCAGCCGATGAATGCGAATTTTGGTCTGTTTCCTGAATTACCTGTTAGAATTAAAGGAAAGCAGGAAAGAAATTTGCAGCATGCAAATCGAGCATTGGAAACAATTCAGAACTTTGTGAAAGTTTTGTAAAGTTTATTGCATGGGTTATAGAAGTATGATACTATTTAGTAGCCCTTGTAGGTGAATATTATGATAAATGTGAATTTTTTATTAAAGTTATTTATCGAGTATTTACAAATGAAAAGGAATTACGCAAAATATACAATTGAACATAATCAACATGCTATCAGTAGATTTCTTTTTATTTATGGCTGTACTAGAGAAAAAACACTTAAGAAAAGAGTATATTGCCAATCATCTAAGGGCATATATGAATACAGTTTTCATAATATTATGTACGGGATATTTTTATTTTGTTACATATCATATCCGTGCTATAAAGGGAAAATACTCCAAAAGGAGGATCATCTAAATGGGCCAATTTCATGCAACAACAATATTTGCCATCCATCATAACGGTGAGTGCTCAATGTCAGGTGATGGTCAAGTAACATTTGGCAATGCGGTAGTGATGAAGCACACAGCAAAAAAAGTTAGAAAGATATTTAATGGAAAAGTGATAGCTGGATTTGCTGGTTCGGTTGCTGATGCATTTACTCTTTTTGAACTTTTCGAAGGAAAACTGGAGGAATTTAACGGTAACCTTCAAAGAGCAGCAGTTGAACTTGCGAAAGAGTGGAGAAGTGATAAGGTACTCAGAAAACTTGAGGCTATGTTAATTGTTATGAATCATGACTATTTGCTACTCATATCTGGAACAGGTGAAGTAATCGAACCTGATGACGGTATTCTCGCGATTGGTTCAGGGGGAAGCTACGCATTAGCTGCGGGGCGTTCGTTGAAGAAATATGCAGGGGAACACTTATCTGCGAAAGAAATTGCAAAAGCTTCTTTAGAAATAGCTGCGGAAATATGTGTTTATACGAACCACAACATTATTGTTGAAGAGCTATAACGGGAAGGAGATATTAATTACCATGGAAAGAACAACTAATTTAACCCCCCGCCAAATTGTAGAAAGACTTGATCAATATATAATTGGTCAGAAGGACGCGAAGAAAGCGGTAGCTGTGGCTCTCAGGAACCGATATCGAAGGGGCTTATTAAATGACAAGCTTCGGGAAGAAATTATTCCGAAAAATATTTTGATGATTGGACCTACTGGCGTTGGTAAAACAGAAATTGCTAGAAGGATTGCAAAGCTTGTCGGTGCCCCATTTATAAAGGTTGAAGCTACTAAATTCACAGAAGTTGGTTATGTTGGCCGAGATGTGGAATCAATGGTTCGAGATCTTGCAGAGACATCTGTCCGTTTAGTGAAAGAGGATCGCATGCAAAGTGTGAAGGAACGGGCTGAAGAGAATGCAAATAGCAGGCTCGTTGATTTACTTGTACCATCTGCTAAAAAATCGACTAACTATAAAAACCCTTTGGAAATGTTGTTTGGTGGTGGTGGGAATTCCTCATCTGAGCAAGAAACACAACAAGAAGATTACTCTATCCATGAAAAACGGAAGATTGTCAAAGAAAAATTAGCACTTGGTCAATTAGAGGAAGAAATCGTTACCGTAGAGGTAGAGGAGCAGGCTCCTTCGATGTTTGACATGCTGCAGGGCTCAGGAATTGAACAAATGGGAATGAATATGCAGGACGCTCTTAGCAGCTTTATGCCGAAAAAACAAAAAAAGAGAAAATTAACTGTTCGAGAGGCAAGAAAGGTTTTAACAAGCGAAGAAGCTGCTAAACTCATCGATATGGATGAAGTTACGTCTGAAGCCGTCTATCGTGCTGAACAAACCGGAATAATTTTTATCGATGAAATCGATAAGATTGCCAGCAAAAATTCTGGCGGTTCCTCTGCAGATGTATCCCGTGAAGGTGTTCAAAGAGATATCCTACCAGTTGTAGAAGGTTCAACAGTGGTAACGAAATATGGTTCCATTAAAACTGATCATATTTTATTTATTGCAGCAGGGGCGTTCCATATGGCTAAACCATCAGATTTAATTCCGGAACTTCAAGGACGTTTCCCAATCCGGGTTGAACTAACAAAGCTGACAATTGACGATTTCTTTAGAATCTTGATTGAACCAGATAATGCCTTAATTAAACAATATCAGGCATTATTAGAAACAGAAGGTATACAAATTGAATTTTCTGACGATGCTATTCGTAGAATTGCTGAAGTAGCATTTGAAGTGAATCAAAATACCGATAATATTGGCGCGAGACGTCTTCATACGATTTTAGAAAAGCTTTTGGAAGACTTATCTTTTGAAGCTCCAGATATTTCGATGGAGAAAATCACGATTACACCGAAGTATGTTGATGATAAACTTGGTGCTATTTCTAAAAATAAAGATTTGAGTCAATTTATTCTTTAGGAATGGGTGTTATTTTTTATTTCATTCATTCGTAGGATACCTAATACGTTATAATGGATGTATTACCAAATAAATTTAATAATGGTTGTAGTTAATTAGGAGGAAGAAACAGATGGATTTACTTACAAAAACTAGAAGAATTAATGTTTTATTGCAAAAAGCAGCAGGAAAGCCAGTTAATTTTAAGGAAATGTCTGAGACGTTGAGTGAAACCATTGAAGCGAACGTTTATATTGTTAGCCGTCGCGGTAAACTTTTAGGATTTTCAATTTATCAACAAATTGAAAATGAAAGAATGAAAAAGATGTTTGAAGATCGCCAATTCCCTGAAGAGTATACAAAAGGTTTATTTAGTATTCAAGAAACTTCGTCCAATCTTGATATAGAAAGCAAATATACTGCTTTTCCAGTGGAAAACAGAGATTTATTTAGTGAAGGTTTAACAACAATTGTTCCTATTATCGGCGGTGGAGAACGTCTTGGTACTTTAATTCTTGCAAGACTGCAAGAAAAGTTTCATGATGATGAACTCATCCTTGCAGAGTATGGTGCAACTGTAGTAGGTATGGAAATTTTACGTGAAAAAGCAGAAGAAATTGAAGAGGAAGCAAGAAGCAAAGCAGTTGTTCAAATGGCCATTAGTTCATTATCTTATAGTGAGCTTGAAGCTATTGAGCATATTTTTGAAGAGCTTAATGGTCATGAAGGTTTATTAGTTGCTTCAAAAATTGCAGATCGCGTTGGTATTACTCGTTCAGTTATTGTTAATGCATTGAGAAAACTTGAAAGTGCAGGGGTAATCGAATCTCGTTCCCTTGGGATGAAAGGTACGTATATCAAAGTCTTAAACAATAAGTTTCTTATTGAACTTGATAAATTAAGATCTAAATAATGACTACCAATCCTCAGGCTTCCCTGGGGATTTTTAATTTTTTGTATAAGTTCACCTTGATTGTTTAAAGCACTTGTGCTATATTATTTCATGGTGTTAATACACACGCTCATCGATTTAAACAGACGGTGCTGTTATCAACAGTTCTGTTTAAAAATGACTTGAGCGGAGGAAAACAAACCATTAGGAGGAAAAAAACATGTCAGTCATTTCTATGAAGCAATTGCTTGAAGCTGGTGTACATTTCGGACACCAAACTCGCCGCTGGAACCCTAAGATGAAGAAGTATATCTTCACAGAGCGTAACGGTATCTATATTATCGACCTTCAAAAAACAGTTAAAAAAGTTGAAGAAGCTTATAACTGGGTTAAGGAACTTGCCGGTAATGGTGGAACAGTTCTTTTTGTTGGTACAAAGAAACAAGCTCAAGATTCTGTTAAAGAAGAAGCGGGCCGTTCTGGTATGTACTATGTTAACCAACGTTGGTTAGGTGGTACTTTAACTAACTTTGAAACAATTCAAAAGCGTATTGGTCGCTTAAAAGATATTGAAAGAATGTCTGAAGACGGTACATTCGAAGTTTTACCGAAAAAAGAAGTTGTTCAATTAAAGAAACAACAAGAACGTCTTGAAAAATTCTTAGGCGGCATCAAAGATATGAAGCAGCTTCCAGATGCATTATTCATTATCGACCCTCGTAAAGAGCGTATCGCAGTTGCAGAAGCTAAGAAATTAAACATTCCTATCGTAGGAATTGTTGATACAAACTGTGATCCAGACGAAATCGACGTAGTTATTCCTGCGAATGATGACGCGATTCGTGCGGTTAAGCTTTTAACTGGTAAAATGGCAGATGCCATCCTTGAAGCTAAACAAGGCGAAGAGGTTCAAGCTTAATTCAATGTTCGGATTAAACAAAAAGGTGATAAGAGGGAGACCCTTTATCACCTTTTTTTGGAGAAATATGAGTTTTATCTTAGCTGTACTTGGCTAAGATAGGTGTACATAGTTAAATAAAAGGAGGAATATATATTATGGCAGTAACTGCTCAAATGGTTAAAGAACTTCGTGAAAAAACTGGCGCAGGGATGATGGATTGTAAAAAGGCTCTAACAGAAACGAATGGTGACATGGAAAAGGCCATTGATTTCTTACGTGAAAAAGGGATCGCAAAAGCAGCAAATAAAGCAGACCGCATTGCGGCAGAAGGATTGACTTCTATTTTAACAGAAGGCAACGAAGCTGTTATTCTTGAAGTAAACTCAGAAACTGACTTCGTTGCGAAAAACGAAGGTTTCCAAACTCTTGTTAAGGAACTAGCAGCACATCTTCTCAGTAACAAACCAGCAACTGTTGAAGAAGCCTTAGCGCAAACGCTTGAAAACGGAGCAACTGTTGCAGATTATATCAATACTGCAATTGCTAAAATTGGAGAAAAACTTACATTACGTCGTTTTGAAGTAGTGTCTAAAACTGATAATGATGCATTTGGTGCCTACCTTCATATGGGTGGACGTATTAGCGTGTTAACAGTTCTTGAAGGTACTACTGAAGCAGATGCGGCTAAAGATGTGTCTATGCACATTGCTGCGTTAAAACCGAAATATGTTTCTCGTGATCAAGTATCACAAGAAGAAGTTGAGCGCGAGCGTCAAGTATTAACACAACAAGCTCTTAACGAAGGAAAGCCTGAAAACATCGTTGCTAAAATGGTAGAAGGCCGTCTTGGAAAATATTTTGAAGATGTTTGTGTCCTTGACCAGACTTTTGTTAAAAACCCTGATCAAAAGGTACGTCAGTTTGTTGAATCTAAAGGTGCAACAGTTCGCGAATTCGTCCGCTATGAAGTAGGGGAAGGAATCGAAAAACGTGAAGATAACTTCGCAGAAGAAGTTATGAATCAAGTTAATAAACAATAGTCAAATATTCTCGTGCTTTTAAACAAAGCAAGCAAAAAGGGAATGTTACTGAAATAGGTTTTGAATAGGGGACACGGCGTGTTCCCTATTTTTGAAGGTAATAATCTACATAAAAAATGGAGGTTTATATGAGCGGTCCTAAGTACAAACGCGTGGTTTTAAAATTAAGCGGGGAAGCACTTGCTGGTGAGTCGAGCTTTGGTATTAAACCTTCTGTCATAAAATCGATAGCCATTCAGGTAAAAGAAATAGCCGAACTTGGCGTAGAGGTAGCAGTCGTTGTCGGTGGCGGCAATATCTGGCGTGGGAAAATCGGCAGTGAAATGGGTATGGATCGAGCGACTGCTGATTATATGGGAATGCTTGCTACAGTTATGAATTCATTAGCACTTCAAGATAGTTTGGAGCACTTAGGAATTGAATCACGGGTGCAAACCTCGATTGAAATGCGTCAGGTTGCTGAACCATACATTAGACGTCGTGCTATAAGGCATCTAGAGAAGAAACGGGTTGTAATTTTTGCGGCTGGTACAGGTAATCCTTATTTTTCTACAGATACAACGGCTGCTTTAAGAGCAGCAGAAATTGATGCGGAAGTCATTTTAATGGCAAAAAATAATGTGGATGGTGTATATTCTGCAGATCCGCGTATTGATGCAAATGCCACTAAATACGAAGACTTATCGTTCCTAGATGTACTAAAGGAAGGATTGGCAGTCATGGACTCTACGGCCTCTTCCTTATGTATGGATAATGATATTCCACTTATTGTTTTCTCGATTATGGACCAGGGCAATATTAAAAAGGCGGTAATGGGTGAAAAAATAGGAACAATTGTTAGGGGGAAAAATTAATGCCAAAACAAGTCCTTTCAACTACAAAAGATCGGATGACAAAAGCGATTCAGTCATATTCACGTGAGCTTGCCAGCATTCGTGCCGGAAGAGCAAGTGCTTCACTTTTAGACAGAATTACCGTTGATTATTATGGTTCACCTACTCCTGTAAATCAAATGGCAGGTATCACCACACCTGAAGCTAGACTTCTTGTTATTCAACCGTACGATAAATCGATTCTTGGAGATATTGAAAAAGCTATCTTGAAGTCTGATTTAGGGTTGAATCCGAGTAATGATGGGACGATAATTAGAATTGCTATTCCACAACTGACTGAAGAACGCCGTCGGGACCTTGTGAAATTAGTCAAAAAAGAATCAGAGGAAGCTAAAGTAGCGGTCCGTAATATTCGCCGTGATGCCAATGATGATTTGAAAAAGCTAGAAAAAAATGGTGAAATTACTGAAGACGCACTTCGCGGTTATTCTGATGATATTCAAAAGCTGACGGATGAATTTATTCAAAAAATTGATCAAATCACGAAAGATAAAGAAAAAGAAATTTTAGAAGTGTAAATATTCCCCTATTTCTATTAAGAACCCTCTTTTTAGGGGGTTTTTTTCACTATTTTCAGGATTTATTAACAGTGGAGTATGTTTTTGGAGTTATCTGAATATTATTCTTAATTCCGTTTATTTTACATAAGTTATTTATTAGAGATATCTTTTTGCTTTTTTGGTATGATAAAAGCATGCTACCCTGAAATATCCTTCAAATAACAACACACCGGGTTCGATTGAAATGCAGATTTATTATCGGAGGAAATGATTAACTAATTGAGGAGCAATGTTATGTTAAATAAATTTAGACTTAGGAAGAAACAAAATACTTCTTCCACACTCCGAGATAAAATAGAGCAAGTAAAAAAAGCAGCTGTTCCTGAGCATGTGGCGATTATTATGGATGGCAACGGGCGGTGGGCTAAAAAACGGGCATTACCACGTATTGCAGGCCATCATGAGGGAATGAAAGTTGTTCGTAAAACAACGAAGTTGGCAAATGAGCTGGGAATTAAAACGTTGACCTTATATGCTTTTTCGACGGAGAATTGGAAAAGACCAAAAAATGAAGTGGAATATATTATGAAGCTGCCTGATGAATTTTTAGGTACCTTCCTTCCTGAATTGATTAAGGAAAATGTGCAAGTGAAAATGATGGGATACAAAGATCAGCTCCCAATACATACACTTCGCGCAATAGAAAAAGCTATAGAAGAAACCAAAAATAATAATGGCTTGGTTTTAAATTTTGCCTTGAATTATGGGAGCAGATCAGAAATTCTCGATGCTGTTAAACAAGTCTTAAACGATTGCAATAAAGGTATAATAAAGGAGACAGAGCTAGACGAAAAAGCTTTTTCCTCCTACCTAATGACGGCAAATTTTACTGACCCGGATCTTTTAATCCGAACTAGCGGTGAAATGCGTTTAAGCAATTTTATGCTTTGGCAATTGGCTTACTCAGAGTTTTGGTTTTCTGATGTATTATGGCCAGATTTTAGTGAGGATCATTTGTTAGAAGCGATTGAAGCATTCCAAAAACGCCAGCGTCGATATGGTGGAATATAATGTAGTGTTCTGCATTTATCATATAAAGGCTGGTTGAGAAATGGTTCTTTTTTTAATAAGGGTTAGCTGTATGAACCTTTAATAGAACATAGAAGGTGTTGAAATATCTGATGAAGCAAAGAGTCATAACAGGAGTAGTTGCTGCGGCGTTGTTTTTGCCAATTGTTTACTTTGGTGGATTTCCACTTGTACTATTAACGTATTTTTTAGCGACCATTGGGCTATATGAGTTATTTAAAATGAAGAATCTTAACATCTTTTCTGGGTACGGACTGCTAACGGTTTTGTTTCTTTGGGCTCTTCTTTTCCCAGCGGAATATAACCACGTGTTGGATTCCTTTTATTATTCAAAAATAGAACTGTGTATAGTATTTATCCTTTTATTATTTACGTATACAGTTATAACTAAGAATCGTTTTACATTTGAAGATGCATCATTTTCCCTCTTGTCTGCTGTCTATGTTGGTATAGGCTTTTACTTTTTATTTGAAACTAGAGTGGATGGAGGACTTGTCTATATTTTATATTCCTTATTTATGATTTGGGCGACAGATTCAGGTGCATACTTTATTGGAAAAGCACTGGGGAAGAGAAAGCTTTGGCCTGAAATCAGTCCCAATAAAACCATTGAAGGATCATTAGGCGGTGTTGTTTGTGCCGTAATTGTTGCCATTTTATTTGTATTATTCACGGATATAAAAGGCTCAATCATCGGAATTACTGTTGTATTGTCTGTTTTTGGACAAATTGGTGATCTTGTTGAATCTGCATTTAAGCGTCATTTTAATGTAAAAGACTCGGGTAAAATTTTACCAGGTCACGGAGGAATCCTTGACCGCTTTGATAGCCTAATATTTGTTTGGCCCATATTACATCTTTTCCACCTTTGGTAAAAAGCGCTTGCGCTTTTCTTTTTAGGAGTTGAAATTATTGAAAGTCATTAGTTTATTAGGTGCCACGGGTTCAATTGGCACGCAAACGTTAGATATTATTCGCGAACATCCTACAGAATTTAAAGTAGCTGCATTTTCAGTTGGTAAAAATATCGATTTGGCTCGGAAATTGATTGTTGAATTTCAGCCGGAGTTTGTATCTGTACAAACGAAAAGTGATTGTAATACATTAAAAGCCGAATTTCCGACTACTAAGTTCACTTATGGTGAGGATGGATTAGTTGAAATAGCGGTTTATGAAAAAACGGACATTCTTGTCAATGCAGTTTTGGGAAGTGTTGGGCTAAATTCTACATTACAAGCGATTGAATGTGGGAAGATAATTGCCATTGCCAATAAAGAGACACTCGTTACCGCAGGCCATTTAGTCATGGAGGCAGCCAAAAGGAATCATGTTTCTCTGCTGCCAGTAGATAGTGAGCATTCTGCCATTTTTCAGGCGCTGCAAGGGGAAAAGGAAAAAAATATTGAACGCTTAATTCTAACAGCATCTGGCGGAAGCTTTCGTGAACGCTCTCGTAAGGAGTTAGAAAATGTTACTGTCGAAGAGGCGCTAAACCACCCTAATTGGTCAATGGGAGCTAAAATCACGGTTGATTCAGCTACAATGATGAATAAAGGGTTGGAAGTGATTGAGGCCCATTGGTTGTTTAACATGCCTTATAAAAAAATTGATGTACTGCTCCATAAGGAAAGTATCATTCATTCGATGGTTGAATTTCATGACAGCAGTATCATTGCTCAACTTGGATCACCGGATATGAGAGTCCCAATCCAATATGCCCTTACCTATCCTGATCGCCTGCCGCGTTTAGCTGCAAATCGTTTGGATTTGGCGAGTATTGGAAAATTAAATTTTCAGGAAATGGATGTTGAAAGGTTTCGGTGTCTGCACTTTGCTTACTGGGCGGGGGAAAAAGGCGGGACAATGCCAACTGTATTGAATGCTGCCAACGAGGCTGCAGTAGCGGCATTTTTGGCGGGGAAAATTCGTTTCCTTCAAATTGAAGATTTGATTGAGAAGGCACTAAATACCCATCAAACAATGGAGCACCCTAGCTTAGCAACAATTCAAGAGGTAGATAAAGAAACGAGACAGTATGTACATTCACTTCTATAAATAAGCAGAAGCGTTCGATTTTGGCCCGTTCGCAAGACAAGTATCGAAGTTAAGGAGATTTTTCCTATCTTAAAAAAAGGTGGTTTTATTTTTGAGTACAGTTATAGCCTTTATTGTCATTTTTGGCGCACTCGTCTTCTTCCATGAATTAGGACATTTCATCTTCGCAAAAAGGGCAGGAATCCTCTGCCGCGAGTTTGCTATCGGTATGGGTCCTAAAGTGTTTACTCATAAAAAAGGAGAAACTACCTATACCATTCGCTTATTACCAATTGGTGGATTTGTCCGAATGGCAGGCGAAGATCCAGAGATGGTTGAAATTAAGCCAGGATATCGAATTGGACTTTTACTTGATAAGGAAGATAAAGTAGACAAAATAATCCTAAATAATAAAGAAAAATATCCAAACTGTCGAATTGTTGAAGTGGAGTATGCTGATATTGAACAGGAATTAGTCATTAAGGGATTTCCAGAAGATGAAAATGAAAACTTACGAACATTTTCTATAAATCCAAAGGCAGTCATCATTGAAAATGGGGTTGAATCACAAATTGCCCCAATTGACCGTCAATTTGGCTCCAAGACATTACCACAAAGATTCATGGCCATTTTTGCCGGACCAATGATGAACTTTGTGCTTGCTTTTGTTTTATTTCTAATCATTGCCCTTTTACAGGGTGTGCCTTCAAATGAACCGAAACTGGGTGAAATTACTCCTGATGGTGCTGCAAAAGTCGCTGGTTTAAAAAAGGGTGATATCGTTCAGAGTATTAATGGTTCGGAAATTTCGAACTGGTCTGATGTTGTTGAAATCATTCGAAAAAACCCAAATGAAAAACTTAATTTTTCGGTGGTTCGTGATAACAAAGAAAAGGAAATCCCAGTAACACCGCTTGAAAAAACAGTTGATGGTAAGAAAATGGGAATCATCGGTGTTTACAGTCCTGTTGAAAAATCACCAGTCCAAGCAGTTAAATCTGGTTTCACAGAAACCTATTTCTGGACAAAGCAAATATTTGTAATGGTTGGCAAGCTTGTTACCGGACAGTTTTCAATTGATGCGTTATCCGGTCCTGTTGGAATTTACAATTCAACTGCTGAAGTTGCCAAATCAGGAATTTATTACTTAATGAAATGGGCAGGGATTTTAAGTATTAACTTAGGGATCATGAATTTATTACCAATTCCAGCGCTTGATGGTGGTCGATTAATGTTTTTTGCAGTTGAAGCAGTAAGAGGAAAGCCAATTGATCGCCAGAAGGAAGGAATGGTCCATTTTATTGGATTCGCCCTTCTGATGTTACTGATGCTCGTTGTAACCTGGAATGATATTCAGAGATTCTTCTTGAAATGAGGAGAGAGACCGTGATTGCGGTCTCTTTTTGTTTTTACTGAATTAGTTTCAAAAATGGATAAAGATTTCTGTCGAATAAAGCCGAATCATCTCGGGTCATATGGTATAATTATTTTTTGACATAGATAAAAAATTTTTGATTTTATATAGATGGGAGAGAGACGATGAGCGAACCTGCCCTAGGCAATAAAGAGCGATTCCAACTCTTGCTCCAGCAGCTGCAATTGGTAGAGGATGCTGTAGTAGTGCATTTCAACAATGCGCAAATTGAACGATTATTAGTTGAAAAGAAAGCTAGAAAGTGGAATTTTCAATTCTTATTTGAAAAAATCCTTCCTTACAATGTTTATCTCCGATTTACAACTCAGTTAGAGAGAACATTTTCGAATATCGCAGCAATTTCTTACAGTATCCAAGTATCCAATCAATTATTTACACCGGAATTAATCCAAGAATATTGGAGTTACTCCATTCAGCAAATTGATGGAATATCTCCGCCGCTTTTGAAGCTATTAAATGAGCAATTACCAGAAGTTAGCGGGAATAAGTTAACGATTTCCGTAAGAAATGAGGCAGAAGGGCTGGCGCTAAAACGTAAATACGGCCCAGTAATTGGTGAGGTATTTCAATCCATAGGTTTTCCGCTATTGGCAATCGAGACAGACATAAAGACTGATGAAAAAAATGAGGAATATCAACAATTTTTACTTGCTAAGCAAAAGGAAGATCAGGAACGTGCCCTGTTGGCAATGGTTGAGATGCAAAAGAAGGAAGCTGAAAAGGAACAAGCTGCAGGAGATGGTCCTGTTGGTCCGTTATCGATTGGATTAACCATTAAAGATGATAGTGACCTGCGCAGTCTAATTGATATCGTCGATGAAGAGAGAAGAGTAGTAGTTGAAGGTTACATTTTCGATGCAGATATACGGGAGTTAAGAAGCGGGCGTTCCCTTTTAACTTTTAAGATTACTGATTACACAAGCTCTATCATGGTAAAAATGTTTTCTCGTGATAAAGAGGATGCTGCCCTGTTCCAGCATGTGAAAAAAGGAATGTGGGTAAGGGTCCGTGGAAGCATTCAAAACGATACCTTTGTTCGTGACCTTGTCATGATTGGCAATGATATTAATGAATTCAAGCCAATTGGCCGCAAGGATACCGCAGCAGAAGATGAAAAACGTGTTGAACTTCACCTTCATACTCCTATGAGTCAGATGGATGCTGTAACACCAGTAAGTGCCCTAATTGCTCAAGCGAAAAAATGGGGTCATAAAGCTATTGCCGTAACCGACCATGCTATTGCCCAATCTTTTCCCGAGGCATATGGAGCAGGAAAGAAAAATGATGTTAAGATTCTATATGGAGTTGAAGTTAATTTAGTCGATGATGGTGTACCCATTGCCTACAATGACGCTCACCGGTTATTAGTAGAAGATACCTATGTCGTTTTTGACGTTGAAACCACAGGTCTTTCAGCTGTTTATAATACGATTATCGAGCTAGCTGCTGTGAAGGTGAAGGAAGGGGAGATCATTGACCGGTTTGAATCCTTTGCTAACCCACATCATCGTTTATCTGCAACAACCATAAATTTGACAGGTATTACTGATGATATGGTGCAAAATGCACCTGAAGTGGAAGAAGTCCTCAGAAGGTTTTATGACTGGGCGGAGGATGCGGTTTTAGTCGCCCATAATGCTTCCTTCGATATGGGATTCCTCAATGTCGGTTATAAAAAAATCGGATTGGAAAAAGCGAAAAACCCAGTCATTGATACACTTGAACTCGGCCGATTTCTTTATCCAGAGCTGAAAAACCACCGCTTAAATACTTTAACAAAGAAATTTGACATTGAACTAACCCAACACCATCGGGCAATATATGATGCAGAAGCAACCGGATATTTATTGTTAAAGATGTTAAAAGATGCCCTTGAAAAGGGGATAGAGTACCATGACGAATTTAATAACAACATGGGAAAAGGAAATGCCTATCAACGTGCTCGTCCATATCATTGCACACTTTTAGCACAAACTGAAGCTGGGTTAAAGAACTTATTTAAACTCGTTTCGATTTCTCACATTGAGTATTTTTACAGAGTTCCAAGAATTCCTAGGTCGGTCTTACAAAAATATCGTGAAGGAATCTTAGTGGGATCTGGCTGTAATAAAGGTGAAGTATTCGAAGGGATGATGCAAAAGTCTCCTGAGGAAGTAGAAGCCCATGCCCATTTTTATGATTATCTTGAGGTAATGCCTAAGGAAATAAATGCACCGTTGATTGAAATGGAATTGGTCCGTGATGAAAAGGCTATGGAAGATATTATTACGAAAATAGTTGCACTAGGCGATAAATTAGGACTTCCAGTAGTGGCAACGGGAAATGTTCATTATTTAAATGAAAACGACAAAATTTATCGCAAAATATTAATCAGCTCACAAGGCGGCGCTAACCCGCTGAATCGGCACGAGCTTCCTGATGTCCATTTTCGAACAACCAACGAAATGCTTGATTCCTTCTCGTTTTTAGGTAAAGAAAAGGCAAAGGAAATTGTCGTCACAAACTCGAATAAAATTGCCGATATGATTGAGGTCATAAAACCGATAAAAGATGATTTATATACTCCAAGAATTGAAGGCGCGGATGAAGAAATGCGTGAAATGAGCTATGAGATGGCACGCAAAATCTACGGTGACCCACTCCCTGAAATTGTTGAAGCAAGGCTTGAAAAGGAATTAAAAAGTATTATCGGACATGGATTTGCCGTCATATATTTAATCTCTCATAAGCTTGTTAAAAAGTCACTTGATGATGGTTACCTTGTAGGCTCACGTGGATCTGTCGGTTCATCCCTTGTTGCAACAATGACCGAGATAACAGAAGTAAATCCACTGCCACCACATTATGTGTGCCCAAGCTGTAAGCATTCAGAGTTTTTTAATGATGGATCTGTTGGTTCTGGTTTTGATTTACCTGATAAAGATTGCCCACATTGCGGAGATAAATACCGCAAGGACGGACATGATATCCCATTCGAAACGTTCCTCGGCTTTAAGGGAGATAAAGTTCCCGATATCGATTTAAACTTTTCGGGTGAGTATCAACCGCGTGCTCATAACTATACGAAGGTCCTGTTTGGTGAAGATAATGTATTCCGTGCAGGGACAATTGGTACGGTTGCAGATAAAACAGCGTTTGGTTATGTAAAAGCCTATCAACAAGAAAACAATTTACAGATGCGTAATGCAGAAGTGGAACGACTTGCTTCCGGCTGTACCGGGGTAAAAAGAACGACGGGACAGCACCCTGGTGGAATTATTGTTATCCCTGATTACATGGATGTTTATGATTTTTCACCCATTCAATTCCCGGCTGATGATAGAAATTCTGAATGGAAGACAACACATTTTGATTTCCATTCCATCCATGATAACGTATTAAAACTAGATATCCTTGGTCACGATGATCCGACAGTTATCAGAATGCTTCAGGATCTGAGTGGTATGGACCCGAAAACCATCCCAACCGATGACCCAGAAGTGATGAAAATCTTTAGCAACACCGAATCATTAGGGGTAACAGAAGAACAAATCATGTGTAAAACCGGGACTCTAGGGATACCAGAGTTTGGAACCAGATTCGTAAGGCAGATGCTTGAAGATACGAAACCAACTACCTTCTCAGAGCTCGTTCAGATTTCTGGGCTGTCACATGGCACCGACGTTTGGCTTGGAAATGCGCAAGAGTTAATTCATAATCAAACATGTAACTTAAGTGAAGTAATTGGCTGCCGTGATGATATCATGGTTTACCTGATCTATCAGGGGCTGGATCCATCGTTTGCTTTCAAAATTATGGAATCCGTCCGTAAAGGAAAAGGCTTAAGCGAAGAAATGGAAGCGGAAATGCGAAAAAACGAAGTACCGGAATGGTACATCGATTCCTGCAAAAAGATTAAATACATGTTTCCTAAGGCACACGCTGCAGCGTATGTATTAATGGCGGTTCGAATTGCCTATTTTAAGGTCCATCTGCCACTGCTATATTATGCTGCCTACTTTACTGTCAGAGCAGAGGATTTTGACATTGAAGCGATGTCGCGTGGTTCAGAGGCTATTCGGGCAAAAATTGAAGAAATAAATGCAAAGGGTTTAGAGGCTTCAAATAAAGAGAAAAACCTGCTAACCGTTTTGGAGCTAGCACTTGAAATGACTGAAAGAGGCTTTTCTTTCCAAAATTATGATTTATATAAATCCGATGCATCAGAATTTATTATTGATGGAAATTCATTAATTCCACCTTTTAATTCGATACCTGGTCTAGGAACAAACGCTGCGTTTAATATCGTTAAGGCTAGAGAAGGTAGAGAATTTTTATCGAAAGAAGACTTGCAGCAGCGGGGGAAGGTATCTAAGACCATTCTTGAATATTTAGACAAACAAGGCTGTCTAAAATCCCTTCCAGAGCAAAATCAACTTTCGTTGTTCTAATTAAGTAAAACCTAGATACGACACCACTAGCGTCAAGGTTACCGGCCCATGATTAAGGTGCTTCAGCTTTGGGATTCATTTGCATATAATTGTTGGTTATGGTATAGTTTTATTGGAAATACTAAGAAATACTCTCGTGTTCAAGAGTGGGGAAACCCGCTCTTTCGTTTTGTGTAGATTATTTTTGTATGGAAAAGGGGCGGAGTGCCGCTAAAACGAACTAGGATATTCTATCTGAGTGAAAAATTTACATTTCACGCGACGAATAAAGTGAAATGCAGCTCTGCTCACACCGCCTTTATTAGGTTATGCTATCGCATTGAATCCATTGTATTTTCAGGAATAGGTGGTAGCGTGGAACTCTATTTACGTTTTTTATGTAACTTAATAAAACTTTCCGTGAACTACATACAATATGGGTGAATAATATCGAAAAAAGGAGGGTAAGTATGAGCAAAGTAACGGAAGTAGTGGAAGAGCTTGCCGCACCGATTATGCTTGAATTAGGATTGGAATTGGTAGAAATCGAGTATGTGAAAGAAGGAAAAAGCTGGTTTCTTCGCGTATATATAGATTCAGATAAGGGTGTTGATATTGAGGATTGCGGACTTGTCAGTGAACGACTAAGCGAAAAACTCGATGAAATCGATCCAATTCCCCATAATTATTTTCTAGAAGTGTCCTCTCCTGGAGCAGAGCGTCCATTAAAAAAAGAAAAAGATTTTCAAAAGGCAATCGGCAAAAATGTCTTTATCAAAACTTATGAGCCAATTGATGGCGAAAAAAACTTCGAGGGGACATTGCTTGAATTTGATGGGCAGCATCTTAAAATTGAAGTCAAAATCAAAACTCGTAAGAAAACCATAGAAATACCTTTTGAAAAAGTGGCGAATGCACGATTAGCTGTTATTTTTTCATAACGAAAGAAAAATTGAAAAAAGATTAGGGGGATACAAGCAAATGAGCAGCGAATTATTAGATGCTCTTACTATACTGGAAAGAGAAAAAGGTATTTCCAGAGATATTTTAATTGAAGCGATTGAGGCAGCACTAGTATCGGCCTATCGTCGAAATTTCAATCAGGCCCAGAATGTTCGCATCGACTTAAATTTACAAGTAGGTTCAATGCGTGTTTTTGCACGTAAAGAGGTTGTTGACCAGGTATTTGATCCACGTCTGGAAATATCTATCGAGGATGCTAGACGAGTTAATCCAAACTACCAGGTAGAAGATGTAGTTGAAATGGAGGTCACTCCAAAGGATTTCGGAAGAATAGCCGCCCAAACGGCAAAACAAGTAGTTACACAGCGAGTTAGAGAAGCAGAACGAGGAATTATTTACTCTGAATTCATTGACCGTGAAGAAGATATTATGACAGGTATTGTTCAGAGGCTAGATTCAAAATTTATCTATGTCAGCCTTGGAAAAATAGAAGCATTATTACCAGTAAATGAACAAATGCCAAATGAACGATATAAGCCGCATGATCGGATCAAGGTATTTATTACCAAAGTCGAAAAAACCACAAAAGGTCCACAAATCTTTGTATCGCGGACCCACCCGGGATTATTAAAACGATTATTTGAAATTGAAGTACCTGAAATTTATGACGGTACAGTAGAAATTAAATCTGTTGCCCGTGAAGCGGGTGATCGCTCGAAGATTTCCGTCCATTCAGATAATCTTGAAGTCGATCCAGTCGGATCTTGTGTCGGACCAAAGGGAACAAGGGTTCAGGCAGTCGTCAATGAATTAAAGGGTGAAAAAATCGATATTGTGAAATGGTCTGATGATCCGGTTGTCTTTGTTGCAAATTCGCTCAGCCCTTCTAAAGTACTAGATGTTATCGTAAATGAAAATGAAAAAGCCACAACGGTGATTGTCCCGGATTATCAGTTGTCCCTTGCAATTGGCAAGCGCGGTCAAAATGCCCGCTTAGCTGCTAAATTAACAGGCTGGAAAATTGATATCAAATCGGAAACTGAAGCACGTGAGCTAGGTATATATCCACGAGAAGAAACAATTAGGCTTTTTGATGACCAGGTTGATACTGATTTCGATTTTGAAGAAGAATTAGATTAAAGTAGAGGTGAGACGTGTGAACCCTAGAAAAAAAGTTCCTATGCGTAAGTGTGTGGCAACCGGTGAAATGAAACCGAAAAAAGAACTTGTTCGCATCGTTCGCACCAAAGAAGGAGACGTTTCCATCGATTTGACTGGAAAAAAATCCGGCAGAGGCGCATACCTTTCAAAGAACAAAGAAGCTGTCATACTAGCCAAGAAAAAAAACACCTTGTCTAATCATTTAGAGGTTTCTATAAATGATTCTATATATGAAGAACTACTTGAATTAATAGAGAAGGAGAACTGACCATCCACATGAAACAAAATCAATGGATGTCATTGCTTGGCTTGGCCAATCGAGCGCGTAAAATCACAACCGGTGAGGAACTAACCGTCAAGGAAATCCGAAACGGCAAAGCAAAACTCGTTTTATTATCCGCAGATGCATCTGTAAATACGACTAAAAAAATTACGGATAAATGTAATTCTTATGAGGTTCCATTTAAAATGGTGGAAGACCGTCATCTTCTTGGTCAAGCAATTGGCAAGGAAGCCCGCGTTGTTGTAGCTATTATGGATGATGGATTTGCAAAAAAATTGATAACGTTGCTCGATTAAATCTAGCGGGGGTGAAAATATGAGTAAAATCCGTGTTTATGAATACGCAAAAAAACACAATATTTCAAGTAAAGAAATCATCACAAAATTAAAAGAAATGAATATAGAGGTTTCTAACCATATGGCAACAATAGAAGATTCAGAAGTTAAAAAACTTGACGCAACCTTCAACAAAAAAGAGAACACCACTTCACAGCAAAAACAAGGAAATGGGCAGCAGCAAAATCGCTCGAACGCGCAGCCAGCAAAGCAGCAACAGCAACGTCAAAATCAAAATCAAAATCCTGCTAAGTCTGGGCAAAAGCCGCAAACACAAACGAAAGCAACTCCTAAAGCTTTTGAGGAAGCTGCTGACAAGACGGCCGCTCCAAGCAAGGTAAAAGTAGTCTCTCCACCAAAAACAGGTGAAGGTAAAAAGCAAAACCAGCAAAGTCAATCAAAAGAAAATAAAGTTTTCAGCAGTGCCGATAAAGCTAAGGCCAAGCCTTATAATAATAATCAAAATCGTAATAATAATTTTAATAAAAAGAAGAAGGCTCATACGCCAGTTCAACAGGCACAACCGCAAAAGAGGAAGGAAAGAGAGCTTCCAGCAAAAATTACCTATAGTGAATCCCTAACAGTTGGGGAACTAGCTAAAAAGATTTATCGCGAGCCTTCAGAAATTATTAAAAAGCTCTTTTTACTAGGAGTGATGGCAACCATAAATCAAGTTTTAGATAAAGATGCGATTGAATTGATTGCCGGTGAGTATGGGGTAGAGGTTGAAGAGGAAATCAAGGTAGATACAACAGATCTTGAGGTTTATTTTACGGAAGATGCGGCGGAATCCCAAGTGGAACGACCTTCTGTCGTTACGATTATGGGACACGTTGACCATGGTAAAACCACCCTCTTGGACTCAATTAGAAACACAAAGGTAACCGAAGGCGAAGCTGGAGGAATCACTCAGCATATCGGGGCCTATCAAGTCGTTGAAAACGGTAAGAAAATAACATTCCTTGATACTCCGGGACATGCAGCCTTCACGACAATGCGTGCGCGCGGGGCAAAAATTACCGATATTACGATTCTTGTAGTTGCAGCAGATGACGGTGTCATGCCGCAAACGGTTGAAGCGATTAACCATGCTAAAGCAGCTGAAGTTCCAATTATTGTTGCAGTTAATAAAATGGATAAAGAAGCAGCTAATGCCGACCGTGTCATGCAGGAATTGACCGAGCATGGATTAGTAGCAGAGGCCTGGGGTGGGGAAACCATCTTTGTACCACTTTCTGCAAAAACAGGTGAAGGAATCGATAATCTGTTGGAAATGATTCTTCTCGTTGGTGAGGTAGAAGAATATAAGGCTAATCCAAACCGAAAAGCCGTGGGTACCGTCATCGAAGCACAATTAGACAAGGGCCGCGGTTCAGTTGCAACCTTGCTGGTACAAAACGGTACATTAAAAATTGGTGATCCAATCGTTGTCGGAAACACGTTTGGTCGTGTCCGTGCAATGGTGAATGATAAAGGACGCCGTGTAAAAGAGGCGGGTCCATCGACTCCTGTTGAAATCACAGGACTAAGTGATGTGCCTCAGGCAGGAGACCGCTTTGTAGTCTTTGAGGATGAAAAAACAGCTCGTCATGTTGGGGAAGCTCGTGCCCAAACAGCATTGGTAGCCCAGCGTGGTGAAAAATCGATTGTCAGTCTTGAAACACTATTTGATCAATTGAAGCTGGGAGAAATGAAGGATTTAAACATTATCCTCAAAGCAGATGTTCAAGGCTCTGCTGAGGCCGTTGCTGCTTCATTACAAAAAATAGATGTTCAAGGTGTTAATATCAAAATAATTCATAGTGGCGCAGGTGCCATTAATGAATCTGACATCACACTTGCCGCAGCATCTAATGCCATTGTTATCGGTTTTAACGTTCGTCCGGATGTCAATGCGAAACGTGCAGCAGAGGCAGAAAAAGTAGACGTCCGTCTCCACAGTATTATTTATAAGGTTATCGAAGAGATTGAAGCGGCCATGAAAGGTATGCTCGATCCTGAATTCCGAGAAAAAGTTATTGGTCAAGCTGAAATTCGCCAGACTTTCAAGGTTTCGAAGGTTGGTACGATTGCCGGCTCGTATGTGACAGATGGTAAAATTACCCGCGACAGCGGCATTCGTTTAATCCGGAACGGTGTTGTCACCTTTGAGGGTAATATCGATGCGTTAAAACGATTTAAAGACGACGTAAAAGAAGTGGCGCAAGGTTATGAATGTGGTATAACAATTAAAAACTTCAATGATGTTAAAGAAGGAGACATTATTGAAGCCTACGTAATGGAAGAAATTGAACGGAAATGATGATAGGCTCAGCTGTTTGTGAATGTATGATCTATGCCGCACATTCTTTAAAAGAGAAACGTGCTGTTTTACAACGGATCCTTACACGATTAAAACAGAAATTTAATGTATCCGTGGCAGAAGTCGGCTACCAGGATGTATGGCAGAGGACAAAAATTGCCATTGTTGTCGTCACCTCCTCACGGATTTCATCAGAGTTGGAATTGCAAAACGCATTAAAACTAATCGACTCATTTCCAGAAATAGAAAGAACGATCACCGAGATTGAATGGCTTTAAGTTAAGAGGTGAATGTGATGAGCCACAGAGCAAATCGTGTTGGAGAACAAATGAAAAAAGAACTAGGTGATATCATAAGTCGTAAAATCAAAGATCCGCGGATCGGATTTGTGACTGTTACCGACGTTGAAGTAACGGGAGATTTACAACAAGCCAAAGTATATATTTCTGTATTAGGTGATGAAGAGCAAAGAGATAACACCTTAAAAGGACTGGCCAAAGCAAAAGGTTTTATTCGAACTGAAATTGGTCAACGTATTCGTTTGCGTAAAACACCTGAAATCATTTTTGAATGGGATGAATCAGTCGATTATGGAAATCGAATTGAGACACTTCTTCATGAACTCCATACAGATGACAAACCTTTGGAAAAGAATGAAGAAGAGTAAGTTCATTTTCATAAATTACTCACAAAAATTTTAAGGTAAATGGATGGATAGACAATTGTCTATCCATTTTTTTAGATATTATTAGGATTGGAGCGAATAATGTGGAAGGTATTTTACCATTTCTTAAGCCTGCTGGGCTAACTTCGCATGACTGTGTCTTTAAGTTAAGGAAAATATTAAAAACAAAAAAGGTTGGCCATACAGGTACTCTTGATCCTGATGTGACAGGTGTTCTTCCCATTTGTATTGGAAAAGCAACAAAGGTTGCAGAATATATAACCGATGCAGGGAAGGCATACGAGGGTGAAGTGACCATTGGCTTTTCTACAACAACTGAAGATGCCTCGGGTGACTTAGTTGAAAAGAAATTCGTAAATCGGACAATACAGCGTGAAGAAATTCAGAAGGTACTTGATTCATTAACGGGGGAAATTGAGCAAACTCCACCAATGTTTTCAGCTGTAAAAGTTGGAGGCGTCCGCCTCTATGAATATGCCCGGAAAGGGATTGAAGTGGAACGTCCTACTAGAAAGGTGACGATTTATTCTATTCAGCTCCTTGATGATCGAACAGAATTTACCGGAGAGACCATTCAATTTCGATTTAGAGTCAGCTGTAGCAAGGGGACCTATATTCGGACATTGGCGGTCATGATTGGAGAATGCCTAGGGTATCCTGCCCATATGTCAAATCTGACTAGAATTCAATCAGCATCCTATATGCTTGCCGATTGCCTAACATTTGCTGAGGTTGAGAAGATAATGGAAGCGGGAGCTATTGCCACTGTATTAAAACCATTAGAAACAGCACTTTCTCATTTGCCGAAATTACTGATTAATGATAAAGTAGCAGAGAAAGTGAAAAATGGTGCACTATTACAATTACCAGAACATTTAAAGACAACGAACGGACCTATTATTGCGGAAACGAATGACGGACTGGCGATAGCGATTTATGCAAAACATCCTAACAAGCCAGACCTGCTTAAACCAGTTAAGGTGTTAAGAAATGAGATAGAATAAAAGGTTACGATATAGAAAAGGTGAGTTTCAGTTGGAAGTAATAAGGATTAATTTTCCATATAATACAGAAAACAAAGAATTTCCTCCGTTATCAATGGCCCTTGGCTATTTCGATGGAGTACATCGCGGACACCAACAGGTTATAATTGAGGCAAAAAGACAAGCAGAAACTAGAGGTTTATCTAGTGCAGTCATGACGTTTGATCCACATCCATCAGTAGTATTAGGAAAGAATCAAATGCATGTACAGTATATTACCCCTTTGGAAGAAAAAATTAATATTATTGAAGAGCTAGGTGTAGATTTTCTATTTATTATTCATTTTACTGAAGAATTTGCTAATTTGCTGCCACAGGAATTTATTGATCAATTTGTCATTAGCCTTAATGTAAAGCATGCTGTGGCTGGATTTGATTTTACATATGGACGGATGGGTAAAGGAACAATGGAAACACTACCATTCCACTCAAGAGATAAATTTACTTATTCTGTCGTCCCAAAGTTTACCCAAGATGATGAAAAGGTTAGTTCTACAAGAATTCGTAACTTGCTTAGGAATGGCAGAACTGATGAGCTTTCAACTCTTCTAGGTCGAAGGTATACAACGTCAGGAGTAGTCATTCATGGAGATAAACGAGGTAGGACAATTGGTTTTCCAACTGCGAATGTGGACATAAATGATGAATATATTATTCCACCACTCGGTGTTTATGCGGTAAGAATGAAGGTAAATAATGATTGGCATTATGGTGTTTGTAATGTTGGTTTCAAGCCAACCTTTAATAAGGAAGCCTTAAAGCAATCAGTTGAGGTTCATTTGTTTGACTTTGACAGAGAGATTTATGGAAATGAAGTTGTTATCGAATGGCACCTATATTTACGGAGAGAACAAAAATTTCCAGGTATAGAAGAACTTGTTATTCAAATAGAAAATGATAAGCAAAATGCCATACTCTACTTTAAAAAGAATCGACAATCTTCCTGAATTTGCTGCTGTATAGAAGTATTTCTTACAATATAATAAGGTTTTAACTTGCTTTTTGCAGTGAAAAGATGTATTCTTAACTACGTATTAAAAACAACCTTTGCTTGGCAAGTCGAGTCACCGACGCTTGCTCGGTAACAGGGGATATGAAAATTTAGGAGGTGAATCTGGATGGCAATCACTCAAGAACGTAAAAATGAACTTATCAATGAGTACAAAACTCATGAAGGCGACACTGGATCTGCTGAAGTTCAAATCGCTGTCCTTACGGAATCAATTAACAATTTGAACGATCACTTACGTACACACAAGAAAGATCACCACTCACGTCGCGGTCTTTTGAAAATGGTTGGTAAACGTCGTAATCTTTTGACTTTCCTACGTAATAAAGATGTTCAACGGTACCGTGTGTTAATTAATAAGCTTGGTCTACGTCGTTAGTCAACAGAAGCGGGATTTTTCCCGCTTTTTTATTAGCCTAAAAAGATAAAATGTGTAAGTGTCTTGATCAGCCAAGCTTTAGAACTAGACAAAATAAAGAATTTTTTATACATATTTTTAAGTCAGAACTTTTATGTGCATACTATAAGTGAATTTGAATTATACAATAAGCTTTCAAGGCTTTTTTTATATAAGGTAGATTTAGAAAGATGATTTTAGCGATTGAGTATTCTTTCGCATCATCCTCCTAATTGATTGAGATAGAGAGGGGTAATATTATGGAACAAACGAAACATGAATATTCGATGAATTGGGCTGGGCGTAAGTTAACCGTCGAAATCGGCCAATTGGCAAAACAAGCAAACGGTGCGGTAATGGTTCGCTATGGTGATACTGCCGTATTAAGTACTGCAACTGCTTCAAAAGAACCTAAAAACTTGGACTTTTTTCCATTAACAGTTAACTATGAAGAGCGTTTGTATGCAGTTGGTAAGATTCCTGGAGGTTTTATCAAACGGGAAGGTCGCCCAAGTGAAAAAGCTATTTTGGCCAGCCGCCTTATTGACCGGCCAATTCGACCGCTTTTTGCGGATGGCTTCCGTAATGATGTTCAAGTGATTAGTATTGTTATGAGTGTGGACCAAGATTGTTCTACAGAAATGGCTGCAATGTTTGGATCTTCATTGGCACTAAGTACATCTGACATTCCCTTTGAGGGACCAATTGCAGGTGTCGTAGTAGGCCGAGTTAACGGTGAATTTGTCGTCAATCCAACAGTTGAACAAGCAGAACAGAGCGACATTCACTTAACTGTTGCAGGTACTAAAGATGCCATTAACATGGTAGAAGCAGGCGCTTTAGAGGTTCCTGAGGAAATCATGCTTGAAGCAATCATGTTTGGCCATAATGAGATTATACGATTAATTGAATTCCAAGAAAAAATTGTTGCAGAGGTTGGCAAAGAAAAAAGACAAATTAATTTGTTTGAGCTAGATAAAGAGCTTGAAGCTGAAGTTAGAGAAATGTGCGAAGCAGAAATGATAAGTGCGATACAGGTTCAAGAAAAGCATGCTCGTGAAGATGCTATTAAAGAAGTTAAAAATCAAGTTTTGGCTAAGTTTGAAGAACAAGAAGCAACTGCTGATGATTTGAAACAAGTCAAGCAAATTTTGGACAAGATTGTAAAAGGTGAGGTTCGCCGCTTAATTACAGTAGAAAAAGTGCGTCCAGATGGTCGTAAAATTGATGAGATTCGTCCATTATCTTCACAAGTAAGTATTTTACCACGTACCCACGGTTCAGGATTATTTACACGTGGACAAACACAAGCCTTAAGTATTTGTACTCTTGGTGCAATGGGGGATGTACAGATCCTTGATGGCTTAGGTATTGAAGAGGAGAAGCGATTCATGCATCATTATAACTTCCCTTCCTTTAGTGTTGGGGAGACAGGTCCAATCCGAGGACCTGGCCGTCGTGAAATTGGACATGGTGCTTTGGGTGAACGGGCACTTGAGCCGATTGTTCCATCTGAAAAGGATTTTCCATATACCATTCGCCTTGTTTCTGAGGTTCTTGAATCCAATGGTTCAACATCTCAGGCTAGCATTTGTGCAAGTACATTGGCGATGATGGATGCAGGTGTGCCAATTAAAGCCCCTGTAGCAGGTATTGCCATGGGACTTGTAAAATCAGGGGAGCATTATACCGTTTTATCTGATATCCAAGGAATGGAAGACCACTTAGGAGACATGGATTTTAAAGTGGCTGGAACTGCAAAAGGAGTTACGGCGCTTCAAATGGATATTAAAATTGAGGGCCTTTCTCGCGAAATTTTAGAAGAGGCTTTGCAGCAGGCGAAAGTTGGTAGAATGCATATCTTAGACTCTATGCTAGCTACGATTACGGAGCCAAGACCAGAGCTATCTCAGTTTGCACCGAAAATTTTAACGATGACAATTAACCCTGATAAGATCCGTGATGTCATTGGACCGAGCGGTAAACAAATCAATAAGATTATTGAGGAAACGGGCGTTAAGATTGATATTGAACAGGATGGTACCGTGTTTATTGCGTCAACCAACCAAGAAATGAACCAAAAAGCGAAGAAAATCATTGAAGATATTGTTCGTGAGGTAGTAGTTGGTGAAATATACCTTGGTAAGGTTAAACGGATTGAAAAATTTGGTGCCTTCGTGGAAATCTTTGCTGGGAAAGACGGACTTGTCCATATTTCTGAACTAGCTGAAGAGCGGGTAGGAAAAGTGGAAGATGTTGTTAAGATTGGCGACGAAATTTTAGTAAAAGTAACTGAAATTGATAAACAAGGCCGTGTTAACCTTTCACGCAAAGTGATATTAAAGGAACAACGTGAAAAGGCTGAAGAAAAACAGTAATAAAACTCAGGTTTATGGAAGCTGTGATAGTAAGTCAGGGGGAACCCTGACTTTTTCCATGTACGTGGCTTTTTCCCCCGTTCTACCTTGTCCTGTTTATACATAATCTGTATAGAAGGGGGAAAAGTAGATGAAAAAGGTAAGTATTTTTATTAGTTTATGTTTAGCTGCTTGGATATCTGTAAACAATCCGATAGTAAATAAATATGTCACTGCATTAAAAGAGCCTGCTCTTCCTGCAGCGAAACAGCTAGATTCGCTGTATCAAAGTATCATAAAAAATGCGCCTACATATGAAATTCCACCTTCCGATGCTAAAGTTGACAGAGTCTGGAAGGCCATTCCTGGATATAATGGACTTAGAGTTGATATTGCAGCTTCATATAAAAATATGAAACATAAAGGCGTTTTTGATCCTAAGAAATTAGTATTCGTCCAAGCAAAGCCAAAGGTTCAATTGCGAGATTTGCCACCATCTCCCATTTATAAAGGCCATCCTGAAAAACCGATGGTAACCTTCCTTATTAATGTTGCCTGGGGGAATGAATATTTATCAGAAATGCTTGCAACCTTAAAAAATCATAATATTTCTACTAGTTTTTTTCTTGAAGGAAATTGGGTCAAAAAGAATCCAGAGCTTGCTAAAATGATTGTCAGTGCAGGGCATGAGATAGGAAATCACTCGTATAACCATCCAGATATGAAACGGCTAACTGCTGCACAGGCAAGAGAACAAATGATAAAAACCAATGAAATCATTGAAGCAGCTACAGGAGAGAAATGTGTGTGGTTTGCACCACCCAGTGGCAGCTACCGGGATGAAACAATAAAAGTTGCAGACGAATTAAAGATGAAGACGGTTTTGTGGACTGTAGATACAGTTGACTGGCAAAAACCTTCAACTGAAGTACTTATTAATCGAGTGGTAACAAAAATCGATAAAGGTTCAATAGTCCTTATGCATCCAACCGAATCAACGGCAAAATCGCTTGATCGCTTAATCACCTTAATTGAGCAAAAAAATTTAAAAATTGGTACCGTTTCCGATTTATTGAGCGAGGAACGAATCCTAAAATAAATTTAAGCAAGATATATCTGAAAGTTGGAGAAAGTATATCTAAGAAAGTATAATAAATAATTGGAATAGTAGCAGCTGCTGTTTATCCCGCATTAACGGGCAGTAAGACCCCCACTTAAAGACTTAGAGGGAAAAATAAGGATAAGTATAAAGTGGGGCTCAACTGCCCATAAAAGCCCGATTGGTTCAACTAACAATCAGTGGGGGGTGGAAAATCCCCCCACTGATTGAAGTTTCACTGTATAGACAGGAGGAAGTCAATGATTAATAAATACACTTGCCAAAATGGAGTAAGAATCGTATTAGAAAATATTCCCACCGTTCGATCTGTTGCCATCGGGGTTTGGATAGGAACTGGTTCCAGAAATGAAAATCCACAAACTAATGGGATTTCTCATTTTCTAGAACATATGTTTTTTAAAGGAACTGCCTCGCGTTCGGCTAAGGAAATTGCTGAATCCTTCGATAGCATTGGTGGACAGGTAAATGCTTTTACCTCTAAGGAATACACATGCTATTATGCAAAAGTTCTTGATACACATTCTCAATTTGCCTTGGATGTGTTAGCTGATATGTTTTTTAATTCCACTTTTGTTGAAGAGGAATTAAAGAAAGAAAAAAATGTTGTTTTAGAAGAAATTAAAATGTATGAAGATACTCCAGACGATATCGTCCATGATTTATTAAGCAGGGCCGTTTTTGAATCCCATCCGCTTGGATATCCGATTCTTGGGACGGAAGAAACCCTAAATACGTTTACGAGTGAATCACTGAAAGATTATATCCATGAAAGATACACCCCTGAAAATGTCGTCATTTCGATAGCAGGTAATGTATCAGAATCATTTATTCAGGAAGTGGAAAAGTATTTTGGATCCTATCATGGTGGAAATAATGAAACTCCTGAAAATGTTCCTGTTTTCCATTCCAATCGTATCTCTCGGAAAAAGGAGACAGAGCAGGCCCATTTATGTATTGGTTTTGAAGGCTTAAAGGTTGGTCACGAGGACATCTACAGTCTAATTACCTTAAATAATATTTTGGGTGGAAGCATGAGTTCAAGATTATTTCAAGAGGTTCGTGAACAAAGGGGCTTAGCTTACTCGGTATTCTCTTATCATTCTGCTTATCAGGATAGTGGGATCGTGACTGTTTATGGAGGAACGGGTGCAAAGCAGCTGGATGTATTATTTGAAACAATTCAAGAAACACTAGATAAATTAAAGCAAGACGGGATTTCCGAAAGGGAATTAACAAATAGTAAAGAACAACTTAAAGGCAGCCTCATGCTAAGTCTGGAAAGTACAAATAGCCGGATGAGCCGGAATGGAAAAAATGAACTGCTATTAAAACGCCATCGCTCACTAGACGAGATTATTGAGCAGATTGATTTAGTGTCTAAAAGAAGTGTTGATGAAATGGCAAGGTCCGTTTTTACTGACAAATATTCCGTCACTTTGATTAGCCCTGATGGTGAATTTCCGAATAAGTTGTCGTAGATAAAAAAACAGTTCGTTTTGAACTTTCAGATTGTCGAGAAAGTGTTTAATTCTCGGCAATTTTTTAATAATGGATTGGCCCTGCTAACTGGCCTGTTGATTTCCGCTCCGGGCACTCGCTTTCCGCGGGGAGGTCCGGGAGCCTCCTCGGCTCTTTGGAGCCCTGCGGGGTCTCCCGTGACCTCTCTATCCCGCAGGAGTCGAGTGCCCTCCGCTCCAATCAACAGGGTGGCAAATCAACCGAAAGAATTGCAACACACTTTTTCTAGCCTGGCTAAGTGTGTCGCAATCTTTTTTATATTTTGGCAGGCTGCTATAAGGAGAGCCTGTTCACTTGCATTCTCTAATCTCCGTAACCGGCAGTAGCGAAGCCCATGCAGATCTTTTGAGTCTGCGAAGCTTCGCTCAATTTTTTCCTCTCTAAATTTATAAAGCAATTTTCCCGATTTAGATAAGCGATTTAACCTTACCTTTTCCTTTACTGGCTTTTTTCCATGATTTATTCTATCCTCTTCAATAGCCTTGTTTAATTCATCAAAGTATTCACGAGTTTCTACTTCAACTTCTTCTCTCGTTTATATATGCTTATTTGCATTTGCCTTTAAATGGGATCAGGAACTAATTCATCAATAGACACAAATTCATATTCACTTTGGGAAGATTCTCTTGTTTCAAACATAGATTTCACCACTTATTTTTTTATTTTTTTGGTTGTGTGAGGACATTATTGAATTTGCACCTGTTGATTGGAGCGGAAGGCGCGAAGACTCCTGCGGGAGTACGGGGCAGGGGAGACCCCACAGGCGCGCATTAGCGCCGAGGAGGCTCCCCGCGGCACGCCCGCGGAAAGCGAAGCGCCTGGAGCGCAAATCAACAGACATGTTGCATGAATGATAATATAACAAATTAACGCAGTGAAATATTAAAGTGACATAAAAAAATAAAGGCTGTCAAAGGTTTTTCGACAGCCTGACAGTTCGTTTTGAACTGTTTTTTTAGTTAGTCTAAATTAGGACTTCCTTTTATAAACTAATAGAAAAGAGCAATGAGGGGAGTTCTATTCCATGAGGCTGAGTGAATTAAGTGGTAAAGAAATAGTTGATGTTAAAAAGGCTGAGCGTCTTGGCGTACTTGGCCAAACAGATTTAGAAATTAATGAAGGCACAGGCCAAATACAGGCACTGCTTATTCCTTCATTAAAATGGTTTGGTTTTCGGAAACAGGGAGTGGAAATAAGAGTGCCTTGGCAGCATATAAAAAAAATTGGCTCGGATATGATTATTATTGATGTTCCAGAAGAAGATTAGGAAAACTTCAAAAAGCTCAAGCAAAATAAATTTTGCTTGGGCTTTTTCGTTTTACTATAGGTGGAAAACTCACCGAATGAAGCTTTCTTTCATAAGATGGTGGAGTGATAACAAGAAAAGGAATTCCCAGTTGGATTTTTTAAAAAAGAAGGTGAATGTTTTCATGCTGACAGGGATGCAAATTGCCGTGATTGGCGGGGATGCCAGACAGCTGGAAATCATCCGCAAGTTAACCGAGTTAGATGCGAGATTATCGCTAATTGGTTTCGAACAGCTTGACCATGCCTTCACTGGTGCAGTCAAGGAAAAGTTGGATGAAGTTAATTTTTCAAATATGGATGCCCTTATTCTACCTGTTCCAGGTACAGACCTAGAAGGCCAGGTGGAAACAATCTTTTCGAATGAGAAGGTTATTTTAACAGGAGCAATGCTGGATAAAACACTTGAAAATTGTACGATTTATTCTGGGATTAGTAATTCCTATTTAAATGGAATTACAAAACAGAGCAAACGAACTCTTGTCCAGTTATTTGAACGGGATGATGTTGCCATCTATAATTCCATCCCAACTGTAGAAGGAACAATTATGATGGCCATACAGCATACTGATTTCACGATTCACGGCTCAAATATTACAGTTTTGGGCTTAGGAAGAGTAGGGATGAGTGTAGCAAGAACTTTTGCAGCACTAGGAGCAAAGGTAAAGGTTGGAGCCAGAAAAAGTGAACATTTAGCAAGAATTACCGAAATGGGCTTAACGCCATTCCATCTAAATAATTTAGTGAATGAAGTGAAGGATACAGATATTCTTATTAACACGGCACCACATTTAATTGTTACGGCCATGGTTATTTCTAAATTACCCTCACATTCGCTCATTATTGATCTTGCCTCAAAACCAGGTGGAACTGATTTTAGATATGCTGAAAAAAGAGGAATAAAAGCATTACTTGCTCCAGGGCTTCCAGGGATTGTTGCACCCAAAACAGCTGGTCAAATTCTGGCCAATGTTCTCGCCCAACTGCTTCAGGACGATTTAAGAAGGCGAAAGGGGAAGGTAAAATGAGTTTAAGGGGTAAAAGGATTGGCTTTGGCCTAACCGGTTCTCATTGTACGTATGATGCTGTATTTCCAGAAATAGAAAAACTAGTTCTCGCCGGTGCAGAGGTAATGCCAGTTGTAAGTTTTACAGTAAAAAATACAGAAACCCGTTTTGGAAAAGGGGAAGACTGGATTGAGCGAATTGAAGATTTAACAGGACACAAGGTTATTGATTCAATTGTCAAAGCAGAGCCCTTAGGACCAAAAATCCCACTAGATTGTATGGTTATTGCGCCATTAACCGGAGTATCAATGAGTAAATTTGCTAATGCCATGAATGACAGTCCGGTTTTAATGGCTGCAAAAGCAACTCTTAGAAATTTAAGGCCAGTCGTACTAGGTATTTCAACCAATGATGCACTTGGCTTAAATGGCGTAAATTTAATGAGATTAATGGCAACAAAAAATATATATTTTATTCCTTATGGCCAGGATGATCCTGTGAAAAAGCCTAATTCGATGGTTGCAAGAATGACGTTACTTTCTGAAACAGTTGAAGCAG
This sequence comes from Neobacillus rhizosphaerae, assembly GCF_937468385.1. Classification (GTDB taxonomy): domain Bacteria; phylum Bacillota; class Bacilli; order Bacillales; family Cytobacillaceae; genus Neobacillus; species Neobacillus rhizosphaerae. Next base: position 383,730 of record NZ_CALBWS010000001.1, on the reverse strand, counting down.
CAATGGAAGGAATACAAATTCAGCCCGTACTTGTTGAAAGATATAATGACATAGACTAATTCTCCCCTTCTTTCTTTAAAAAAGGTTATTTCTTAATAGGAATATGTTAAAATAGATTAACTATTCATCAGTCGGGAGGTTTCTCCCGCTGATGATATTTTTCAAACTTGAAATGACCAAAAAATATACAGTTGAAAGATTGAAGGGAGAACAGGTAATGAGAAGCGACAATGGATTTCATGTTGCTGTTGTTGGGGCAACAGGAGCAGTAGGACAACAAATGATTCAAACACTAATCAAAGAGAATTTTCCAATTGGAGAACTTACCCTCCTATCCTCAGCCCGGTCTGCAGGGAAAAAAGTGAATGTAAATGGTCAGGAATATATAATTCAGGAAGCAAAGCCTGAGAGCTTTGAAGGAGTCGAAATTGCCTTATTCAGTGCTGGCGGCAGTGTTTCTAAGGAACTTGCCCCTGAAGCAGTAAAACGTGGTGCCATCGTCGTGGACAACACTAGCGCATTTAGAATGGATACGGATAAACCATTGGTTGTTCCTGAAGTGAATGAAGCGGACTTGCATCACCATAATGGCATTATTGCTAATCCAAACTGCTCAACGATTCAAATGGTAGTAGCCTTAGAGCCAATTCGTCAGAAATATGGTTTAAAAAAGGTTATCGTATCAACCTATCAAGCGGTTTCCGGTGCAGGTGCTGCTGCAGTCGAAGAATTAATGGAACAAACAAAGTCAATTTTAAATGATGAACCATTTGAACCTGGTATTTTACCAGTAAAATCAGACAAAAGTCATTATCAAATTGCCTTTAACGCCATTCCGCAAATTGATAAATTTCAAGAAAACGGCTATACGTTTGAAGAAATGAAAATGATTAATGAGACAAAGAAAATCATGCATTTGCCAGAATTACAGGTTTCAGCAACCTGTGTCCGACTCCCAATTGCAGTCGGTCATTCGGAATCAGTTTATTTTGAAATTGAATCAGATGACGTAAGTGCAAACGACATTAAAGCATTATTAAAAGATGCACCGGGAGTTATCTTACAGGATGATCTTGAAAATCAAATATATCCAATGCCGGCAAATTGTGTTGGAAAAAATGATGTCTTTGTAGGACGTATTAGAAAAGACATCGATGAAGGCCGCGGGTTCCATATGTGGGTAGTTTCAGACAACCTGCTTAAAGGCGCTGCATGGAATTCCGTCCAAATCGCAGAAAGTTTAGTTAAATTGGGGTTAGTATAAGAAGAGCGAAGTCCACTAGCCGTTGGGCGCTGGAGCTAGACAATTCTCAAAGTCCAATGATAGAAATCTGATTTTATTATAAAGTTACATCCAAAAGGCAGGTTTTGGTGTTATTATGAAAATTATTGTTCAAAAATTTGGCGGGACATCTGTCAAAGATGAGAAGAGCAGGAAATTTGCTCAAGGCCATATTGAAAAAGCATTAGCTGACGGTTACAAAGTAGTAGTTGTTGTTTCGGCAATGGGGAGAAAGGGAGACCCCTATGCAACTGATACACTATTATCTTTAATCGGGGGCAACTTAAGTAAAATCTCGAAACGGGAACATGATTTATTATTATCATGCGGTGAGGTTATTTCTAGCATCGTATTTACACACATGTTGCTGGAGAACGGAGTCAATGCGGTAGCATTAACAGGAGCTCAAGCTGGATTTAGGACGAACAATGACCATACAAATGCAAAAATCAACGAAATGAAATGTGACAGGCTCCTAAGAGAACTTGAAAAATCTGATGTTGTCGTAGTTGCCGGATTTCAAGGGGCTGCGAAAAATGGAGATGTTACCACTATTGGACGCGGCGGAAGTGATACATCAGCAGCAGCACTTGGTGCTGCCCTTAATGCTGAATGGATTGATATATTCACGGATGTGGAGGGAATTATGACTGCAGACCCACGGATTGCAGAAAATGCCCGGCCGCTTTCTGTAGTTACCTATACAGAAGTTTGTAATATGGCCTATCAAGGTGCAAAGGTGATTCATCCAAGAGCAGTAGAAATTGCCATGCAGGCAAAGGTGCCCATTCGAATCCGCTCCACCTATTCCGACACCCTTGGAACATTGGTTACTACATTAAATAAAAATAATCGTGGAAGTGACATAAAGGAACGAGTCGTAACAGGGATTGCACATGTTTCAAATGTCACTCAAATAAAAGTGTTTGCGAAAAAAGATCAGTACTACTTGCAATCAGAAGTTTTTAAGGCAATGGCCAATGAAAAAATCAGTGTTGATTTTATCAATATTTCGCCAAACGGTGTTGTTTATACGGTTAATGAAGAGATGACGGATAGGGCTATTCAAGTCTTAAACGCATTAGATCATGAGCCTATTATTGAACGACATTGTGCAAAGGTTTCTGTAGTAGGTGCAGGTATTGCTGGCGTCCCAGGGGTAACCTCGAAAATCGTTACTGCCTTATCAGACAAGGGAATTCGTATTTTACAATCGGCAGACAGCCATACCACCATTTGGGTACTAGTTAAGCAGGATGATTTGGTTAAATCCGTCAATGCCCTGCATGATGCTTTTCAATTAGAAGAAGAATTAATGGAATTTAATTATACAGATTTATAAATATTATCAACAGGATATAATGTGTCATTTGAAGAAATTCAAGGATACATTTGCACATACGGCACCCCGTATGGATGGGAAGGAGTAGGAAAATGGTTCATTTCGGGCGAGTTTCTACTGCAATGGTAACCCCTTTTGATAAAAAAGGGCATATTGACTTTGCTAAGACCACTCAATTAGTAAATTATTTAATTGAAAATGGAACAGATTCCCTTGTAATTGCAGGTACCACAGGTGAATCACCTACATTATCCAAGGAAGAAAAGCTGGCATTATTCAATCATGTTGTAAAAGTTGTAAACAAAAGAATTCCAGTGATTGCTGGAACAGGAAGCAATAACACATATGCCTCAATTGAATTGACAAAAAAAGCAGAGCAGCTTGGCGTAGATGCTATTTTAGTGGTTGCACCGTATTATAACAAGCCAAATCAAGAAGGCTTATACCAGCATTTTAAGGCAGTAGCCGAAGCTACTACACTACCAGTAATGCTTTATAATATTCCTGGAAGGTCAGTAGTAAACATCCTTCCAGAAACTGTGATTCGTCTTTCCAAGATACCAAATATAGTGGCAATAAAGGAAGCTAGTGGGGACTTAAATGCCATGACCCAAATTATAGCCAATACGGATGATGATTTTGTTTTGTACAGCGGAGATGACAGTTTAACAATACCTATTCTTTCCGTTGGCGGGGTAGGTGTAGTCTCAGTTGCATCTCATGTGATTGGAAATGAAATGCAAGAAATGATTAATGTGTTTATTGATGGAGAGAATGGAAAGGCTGCGAAATTACATCAGCAGTTACTGCCAATTATGCAGGGGTTATTTGCTGCTCCAAGTCCTGCTCCAGTTAAAACGGCATTGCAGGTTTATGGATTGGATGTAGGCTCAGTAAGGCTGCCTCTTGTAGGATTAACTGAACAAGAACGGACCAAGTTAATTTCACTCTTAAATAAAAAAAAATAACTAAGAGCCAACCGAAACAATATCGGTTGGCTTATTTCTTTATCTCGGCTATTTTGTGTGTGCATAGAAATCTCATTTAAGTTGTAAAGGTTTTCTTATTTCAAGTATAATAATTGTAACTGATTTCGATCGGCCTAAACATATGTAGGAGGAAACGGAAATTGATAAAGGAAAAAAATAATTCCATTAAGGTTATTGCACTTGGTGGTAATGGAGAAAACGGTAAGAATATGTATCTTGTAGAAGTGGACAAGGACATCTTCATTATTGATGCCGGCTTAATGTTCCCCGAGGAAGAAATGCTGGGCATCGATACGGTTATTCCTGATATTACCTATTTAAAAGACAACAAGGAACGGGTTAAAGCCATTTTTCTAACACATGGTCATGAAGATCATATTGGCGCACTATCCTATGTGCTCAAGGAAGTAGATGTCCCCGTTTATGGAACGAAACTGACCCTTGCCCTTGCAAGTGCAAAGTTTAAAGAGCAGGACTTCAATGGGAAAGCTCGATTTATTGAAGTGAATTCGGATACGATAGTAGACTTAGATTCCGTAAATGTCAGCTTTTTTAAAACCAATCATAGCATCCCTGATTCTGTTGGAGTTTGCATTCATACATCTGAAGGTAGTATTGTTTATACTGGTGACTTTAAATTTGATCAAGCCGCAACTAAACTATACAAACCTGAAATAGGAAAAATGGCAGCCATTGGTGACAATGGAGTCTTATGTTTATTGTCTGATAGTACCGATGCTGAAAAACCAGGCTATACAACATCTGAAGCCATCGTTGAACGTGAAATGTCCAACGCTTTTTATAATGCACCTGGCAGAATCATTGCAGCTTGTTTTGCATCAGACATAAACCGAATCCAGCATATTTTTAACGCTGCAAGGGAGAATGGCCGTAAAGTCGCAGTAGTTGGGAAGAGCCTGGAACGAATATATCATATAGCGCTCGATTTAGGTTACCTGGAAGTGGATGAAGATTTAATTATCCCGATTAGCGAGATTAAGGATTATCAAGACAGGGAAATTGCTGTATTAATGACTGGTAGTCAAGGGGAACCTATTGAGGCCCTGCAAAAAATGGCAAAACAAACACATAAACTATTAAATATCCAACCAGGGGATACTGTTTTGATCGCTGCCTCACCGCTTAAGGGGAGTGAAGTATTTTTATTCAAGACAATCGATATGCTATTCAGGGCAGGAGCTAATGTCATTTCTGGTAAACGGACGATCCATGTTTCAAGCCATGGAAGTCAAGAAGAATTAAAATTTATGATAAATTTAATGAATCCTAAGTTTTTAATACCTGTTCATGGCGAATATCGGATGCTAAAAGCACATCGAAAATTAGGGCTGGAATGTGGTCTTACCGATGGACAAATATTCATTCTAGATCGTGGTGATGTGGTGGAATGGAAGGAAGGATCATTATCCATTACTGGAAAAGTTCCCTCTGGTAATGTTCTCGTCGATGGTATTGGTGTAGGTGATGTTGGTAACATCGTATTAAGGGATCGAAAGCTTTTATCTCAAGATGGCATTCTAATCGTGGTTGTCACGTTAACGAAACAAGAAAAGAAAATTGCTGCAGGTCCTGAAATTATCTCAAGAGGATTTGTCTATGTTCGTGAATCAGAAAAACTAATGGATGATTCTACAAAATTAGTACGGGATATTGTAGAAAGAAATACGGCAAAAGGTTCTTTTGAATGGGCAAGCCTCAAGCAGGAAATAAGAGATGAATTAAATCGATACTTATTTGAAAAAACAAAAAGAAGACCAATGATTCTTCCGATTATTATGGAAGTCTAATTTGAATTTCAACAGGCACTGATGCTATCAGTGCCTGTTTGTATGGTCAATATTCATGGATGAAATTGTATGAAAGGATAATACTAACTTTATCATGTATGAAGGGAGTATTAGAATGAATACCAACTTTCCAAAAAATGACACTGATAACCAGGAAGAAGGAGAGCCTCAAAAAGAGGAAAAGTCTCCTTCTACATTAATAGAAAAAATTCAGCAGCTAGGACAAACCAATGTGCCACAGTTTTCTCAGGATTCTAAAATTCATTGTTTGACCATAATCGGTCAAATTGAGGGCCATTTAGCCCTGCCGCCGCAAAACAAAACAACAAAATACGAACATATAATTCCGCAGCTCGTTGCTATTGAACAAAATCCCAAAATAGAGGGAGTTCTGATTATTTTAAATACCGTTGGCGGCGATGTAGAGGCGGGCTTGGCCATTTCAGAAATGCTAGCAACCCTATCAAAACCTACTGTCTCGATAGTGCTCGGTGGAGGACACTCAATTGGCGTGCCAATCGCTGTATCTTGCGACTATTCTTTTATTGCTGAAACCGCTACGATGACCATTCATCCAATCCGTTTAACAGGTCTTGTTATTGGAGTTCCAGCAACCTTTGAATATTTGGATAAAATGCAGGAGCGGGTAGTCAACTTTGTTACGAAGCATTCGAAAATTACAGAAGAGACTTTTAAAGACTTAATGTTTGCAAAGGGGAATTTAACAAGAGATATTGGGACAAATGTAATTGGTGTGGATGCGGTAAAATGTGGATTAATAGACGAAGTGGGCGGACTAGGGCAGGCAATGAAAAAGTTAAATCAGATGATTGATCTTCAAAAAGAAAAGAATGAGGGACTGATTCAATGATTCTTTATACGATGATGCCAAATGAACTTGTGTTTCCTTATGATGGTGAATCGGTCAGTAAACAACAAATGGTCAACTTTCAAGGAATACCATTATTGGTAGAGGCTACTGATCAACAGAATTTTCAAGTTATCCGCATACTTAGCAGTGATCCCCAGCATTTTATGGATGAGAAAATATGCCCAGGTGCAAAAATATCTTTTACTAATCTCGAAGGATTGACGGTATTGTAGTAGTAGATTATGGTATAATTAGGCTATGAAGACAAGAGCAGCCAATCGGCTGCTTTCCTTTTTACCTTATTTTTATCAGCTATTAATAATAGTAAGTAGCAATACTTGAAATAATATACCACAATAAAACTACAAGGTGATTAGATGGCCAAAAAAAAGAGAAGACAACCTAAAAAGCGAGATAACCATTTAAAACGAACCATTCAATATGAATTATCGGCACTCGTACTATTAGCATTGGCGATAATTTCGATTGCTAAGCTTGGGGCTGTCGGTAAGGCGACTGTCCTCTTCTTCCGGTTTTGGATGGGTGAATGGTACATGTTATGTTTACTTGGATTGGTAATATTAAGTGTTTATTTGATGTGGAAAAGAGAAATGCCCTTTTTCTTCCATATAAAATTAGTTGGCAGCTATTTTATTGTTTCTGCTATCCTATTGTTAAGTCATGTAACTTTATTTAATTTGCTTACGAATGACGGGAGATTTAAAGACCCTAGTGTGATCGGAAACACTTGGGAGTTATTTATGATGGAACTTAAAGGAGATACCAGCACCACCGACCTTGGGGGCGGAATAATTGGAGCAATCTTGTTTGCATTATTTCATTACTTATTCGCTGAAACTGGTACGAAAATTATCGCTTTTATTTTCATTATTATTGGAATTATACTTATTACCGGAAAATCGTTTGGAGATATCATTGGTAAAATTCTCATTACCGGTATTGATTTTTTAAAAAATCAATGGGAAGCCTTTAAAATGGATATGTCTGAATGGAAACATAAAAAACAAGAACGCAGTAATGAAAGAAAATCACAAAAGAAGCCAGAAAAACAAAATCCTTCAAATGAAAACAGACCGATTATAAATAGTCAGAAGCTACCGGAACAAGATGAGACCAGAATACCTGAACCGATAATATCTAGTTTTTCAGACCGAGCATATGTTGAAGAGGGCCTAAAAGAAAATCAAAAAGTACAATCAAAAAGTACAAAGAGTAACCATGATGAAGATGTGGAAGATCAAACCCCTCCAATTACATTTACAGAAGTGGAAAACGTGGCTTACGAATTACCGCCACTAAAACTCCTAAAGCTTCCAAAAAAAACCGACCAAAGTGGAGAATATGAATTAATTCATGCAAATGCGGCCAAGCTTGAAAGGACCTTCCAAAGCTTTGGCGTAAAAGCGCGTGTCACACAAGTACATTTAGGACCAGCTGTAACAAAATATGAGGTGCATCCTGATGTTGGAGTGAAAGTTAGTAAAATTGTCAGCTTAAGTGATGATTTAGCCTTAGCACTTGCTGCTAAAGATATTCGGATAGAAGCTCCTATCCCTGGAAAATCTGCGATTGGTATTGAGGTTCCAAATTCTGAGGTAGCGATGGTTTCCCTTCGTGAAGTACTAGACGCTACCCAAAATGATAAGCCGGATGCCAAACTTCTCATTGGACTTGGCAGGGATATTACTGGTGAAGCCGTTCTAGCAGAATTAAATAAAATGCCTCATCTGCTAGTAGCCGGAGCAACAGGAAGTGGGAAAAGTGTCTGTATAAATGGGATTATCACGAGTATTTTAATGCGGGCAAAGCCACATGAAGTAAAGTTAATGATGATTGACCCGAAAATGGTCGAGTTAAATGTTTATAACGGAATCCCCCATTTGCTGGCACCTGTTGTAACAGATGCAAAAAAAGCGTCACAGGCCTTGAAAAAGGTAGTTAATGAAATGGAAAGGCGTTATGAACTGTTTTCTTATACCGGGACACGAAATATTGAAGGCTATAATGATCATATCAGAAGGCATAATTTAGAGGAAAATGATAAGCAACCGTTATTACCATATATTGTCGTCATTGTTGATGAGCTAGCCGACTTAATGATGGTAGCCTCTTCGGATGTAGAGGATTCGATTACTAGACTTGCGCAAATGGCCCGCGCTGCAGGCATTCATTTAATTATCGCCACACAAAGGCCATCCGTTGATGTCATTACGGGAGTAATTAAAGCAAATATTCCATCCCGTATTGCCTTTGCGGTATCAAGTGCAACCGATTCAAGAACCATCCTGGATATGGGGGGAGCAGAGAAGCTACTTGGTCGCGGTGACATGTTATTCTTACCAGTGGGGGCATCAAAACCAGTCAGGGTTCAAGGTGCATTCCTTTCAGATCAAGAGGTTGAGGAAACCGTAGAATTTGTAATTTCTCAGCAAAAGGCACAATATCAAGAAGAAATGATTCCTGATGATATTCCTGAAGTAACAGGTGCGGTCGAAGATGACCTATATGACGAAGCGGTTGAGCTTATCATTGATATGCAAACAGCATCCGTTTCCATGCTACAGCGCCGCTTCCGGATAGGCTATACAAGAGCCGCTCGTTTAATAGACGAAATGGAGGTTCGTGGAGTAGTAGGCCCATATGAAGGAAGTAAACCTCGTGCTGTTTTACAATCTAAGCCTAAGGAAGAACAAAGTTCATAATTAGTATAAAAAAAAGAGCTTTTGGCTCTTTTTTTTATACTAATTTTCTGAAAATTTGATACTATAGTAATAGGAGGTGAATGCCTTATCAAAGGAAAAATACCTATCTTTTACTACAAAGTCTCTCGGTTTATATTTTAATATTTAATTATAGCAGATTTTCTTCTGAATAATTCGGTAACTTTATGACAATTATTATCTTCTGACCTTTTTTCGACAAAATTTTGAATTCCTATTTATTTATCACAAAAAAAATGTTAATATAAATCCGATTAGTAGGAATGATATCAGATGTCTGATGTCTTAGGAAAAAGGCTGGAGGAAACAGCATGTCAATAAAGTCAGATAACCGACATTTATACTTACAAGTAATCGATCGGTTAAAGCAGGATATGGAAGATGGAGTATACAAAGAAAAAGAAAAATTACCTTCAGAATTCGATCTTGCCAAACAGCTTGGTGTAAGCAGGGCAACCCTTAGGGAAGCTTTACGCATTCTTGAGGAGGAAAACGTTATCGTAAGGCGCCATGGAGTTGGTACCTTTGTTAATGCAAAGCCATTGTTTACTTCAGGGATTGAACAACTTAATAGTGTTACTGACATGATTAAACAGGCTGGAATGAAACCCGGAACCATTTTTTTAAGTTCATCAACACTAAGTCCAACCGAAGAGGATATTCGTCGTTTCTCATGTTCTACTAGTGAGGATATTGTCGTGATGGAGAGGGTCAGAACTGCAAATGGAGAGCCGGTCGTCTACTGTGTCGACAAGGTCCCTGAACGCATTTTGCCGGAAACCTTTTCTCATGGAGAAGAATCAATCTTCAGCATTTTAGATGAGGAATCAAACCGGAGAATTACATACGCGGTTGCCCAGATCGAGCCGATTGGCTATCATGAGAAAATTTCCCCAATTCTAGAATGTGACCCAGAAACAGCATTGTTGGTATTAAAACAAATGCATTTCGATGAAATGGATGAACCTGTCCTATTCTCGGTAAACTATTTTAAAGCTGATAAATTTAGTTTTCATGTATTAAGGAAAAGACCATAATTTTTATAATCCTTTTTGAAAACGCAACCAGTCATGCTTTAGAGCATTTCTACTACATCAAACATAATTCTTAGGGGGTACAATACCTTGAAAAAGCGTAAAATTGGAATGGCGCTATCACTAGTTCTTGCTGCTGGAACACTTTTAGGTGCTTGTGGAAAAAGTGATACTAACAAACCCGCAGATACATCTAAAGGTGGAGACAAAGAAAAAGCATTCTCTGTTGCAATGGTTACGGATGTCGGCGGTGTTGACGACAAATCATTTAACCAATCTGCTTGGGAAGGTCTTAAAGATTTTGGTAAAGACAACGGCTTGAAAAAAGGTAAAGGTGGATTTGATTACGCTCAATCCACATCAGATGCTGATTACTCTACAAACTTAAATACGCTTGCCCGCCAAGGTTTTGATTTAGTATACGGTATCGGCTTCTTAATGCATGCTGCTGTTGATGAAATTTCTCAACAACAAGCAAAATCAAAATTTGCAATCGTCGATGATGAAGTGAAACAGCCAAACGTTGCGAGCATTATGTTTAAAGAGCAAGAAGCAGCATTCCTTGCTGGTGTTGCAGCTGCCCTACAAACAAAAACTAATCATATCGGTTTCATTGGTGGTATGAAAATTCCTGTAATCGAACGTTTTGAATCTGGTTTCTTAGCTGGTGTTAAAGCTGCTAAGCCAGAAGCAAAAGTTGACGTTCAATATTCTGGAGCATTTGATAAAGCTGAACTTGGCGGAACAATCGCTTCTAAAATGTACTCTACAGGTGCAGATGTAATATTCCATGCTGCCGGTGCTACAGGAAATGGTTTATTCAAAGAAGCTGGTGACTTAAAGAAAAAAGATCCATCGCGTGAAATTTGGGCAATCGGTGTAGACCGTGACCAAAACGACATGGGTCCTGATGTTGTTCTAACTTCTGCTATGAAACGTGTTGACGTAGCAGTTAAAGACCTTTCCACTAAAGCAAAAGATGGCAAATTCCCTGGTGGACAAACCACTACTTATGGCTTACAAGAAGATGGTGTTGGCTTAGCACCAATTAACAGCAAAGCATCAAATAAAGATGCTATCGATAAAGCTGTTAAAGAATGGGTTGAAAAAATTAAATCAGGTGCTATTAAAGTTCCTGGTACGCTTGAAGAATTAAAGACTTTTAGTGCAAAATAATACTAATTGAGGAATAAGCGGGTTTTAGAATCTGCCTGCTTATTCCTTCTTAATTGAAAATCCTAATTGAAGCGTAGAATACTTATTCTACTTTTCACTTAAGATTTTAACTGGGGAGGAATTCCCCGTTTTTTTAAACCTAAGTAAGGTCTGACCTCTTACTACTATTGGTCATTTTTTCCTTTTACCTTTATTACAGGGAGTGAGATAAGATGGATTATGTAATTGAGATGCTCAACATTCGAAAGGAGTTTGGTGGCTTCGTTGCGAATGATAACATTACCCTACAATTAAAGAAGGGTGAAATTCATGCTTTGCTCGGTGAAAACGGTGCCGGAAAATCAACGTTAATGAACGTTCTTTTCGGATTATACCAGCCAGAACAAGGTGAAATACGTGTAAAGGGGAAACCAGTTCACATTTCTAACCCTAATATTGCTAACGAACTTGGAATTGGAATGGTTCACCAGCATTTTATGCTAGTTGACAAGTTTACCGTTACCGAGAATATCATCTTAGGTAAAGAGATTACAAGCGGAGGACAAATAAACATTAAAAAAGCAGAAAAAGAAGTTCGGGAGATTTCGGAACGTTATGGATTGGCCGTTGACCCACAAGCGAGAATTTCAGATATCACGGTTGGAATGCAGCAACGGGTAGAAATCTTAAAAACTCTATACCGTGGTGCTGAAATTTTAATTTTTGATGAACCAACAGCTGTATTAACTCCGCAAGAAATAAAAGAACTTATACAAATAATGAAAACGCTTATTAAAGAGGGTAAATCCATAATCCTTATTACCCATAAATTAAAAGAGATTATGGAAGTTGCCGATCGCTGTACCGTTATCCGTAAAGGAAAAGGAATTGGAACAGTTACTGTTAGTGAAACAAATCCGAATGAACTTGCTAGTTTAATGGTCGGTCGAGAAGTTGTTTTTAAAACAGAAAAGACTCCATCTACACCAAAACAGGATGTTTTGGAAATAAAAGACTTAGTGGTAAAAGATACACGTGGTGTTACTGTGGTAAACGGACTCGATCTACACGTACGTGCCGGTGAAATTGTCGGTATTGCAGGTATAGATGGAAATGGTCAATCCGAATTTATTGAAGCTATTACTGGTTTAAGAAAGTCGGAAAGCGGCAGCATTAAGGTTAATGGCAAGGAATTGATGGGATTTTCTTCACGGAAAATTACCGAATCAGGAGTTGGTCATATTCCGCAAGACCGACATAAACATGGATTGGTCCTGAATTATCCGATTGCTGAAAATATGGTTTTACAAACCTACTATAAGAAGCCTTTTTCCAAAAACGGTATTCTAAATTTTAAAGAGATCTACAATAAAGCAAGAACATTAATTAAAGAGTTTGATGTTCGGACACCAAGTGAATATACATTGGCACGTGCTCTTTCCGGGGGGAACCAGCAAAAAGCAATTATCGGCCGCGAAGTTGACCGTAATCCAGACTTGCTTATTGCAGCACAGCCAACTCGAGGACTTGATGTTGGGGCAATTGAGTTTATTCATAAACGTTTAATTGAACAGCGTGATCATGGAAAAGCTGTTTTACTAGTGTCATTCGAGCTTGATGAAATTATAAATGTCAGTGATCGGATCGCTGTTATTTATGAGGGGAAAATTGTTGCTGTTGTCAATCCAAAAGAAACGACTGAACAAGAACTAGGATTGCTAATGGCTGGCTCGAATAGAAAGGAAGCGGGGGAAGAAACACATGTCTAAACGCTTACGCAGTATTTTAACACCAATTATTGCTGTGCTTTTAGGAATTATTGTTGGGACCATTATCATGTTAGTAAGTGGTTACAATCCCGTTGATGCGTATACCGCATTATGGAACGGGGCATTTGGTGATGTTTATTACACAGGAGAGGTAATAAGACAGGTTACACCATATATTTTAGCTGGTCTTGCTGTTGCCTTTGCTTTTAGAGTTGGTTTGTTCAATATCGGTGTAGAAGGACAATTTATTGTTGGGTGGCTTGCAGCAGTTTGGGTAGGGGTTGCCTTTGATCTTCCTAAAGTGATTCATTTGCCTTTAGCTATTATAGCTGCAATGGTTGCCGGTGGTCTTTGGGCATTTATCCCTGGATTACTTAAAGCACGCTTTCGCGTACACGAAGTTATTGTTACCATTATGATGAACTATACAGCATTACACACTGTTAACTACATTATCCGTACTAAATTAAACCAGGGTTCTGCAAAAACTGGTATGATCCATGAATCAGCGTCACTGCGTTCTCCTTGGCTTCAGGAACTCACGACCCACTCCACCATGCACTGGGGTATTATGATCGCAATTGCTTGTTGCTTCATAATGTGGTTCCTACTTGAGAAAACAACTCGAGGCTTTGAATTACGTGCGGTTGGATTTAATCAAGATGCTGCACATTATGCAGGTATGAGTGTTAATAAGAACATCATTCTTTCAATGGTAATTTCCGGAGCCTTTGCTGGTATTGCCGGTGCTATGGAAGGGTTAGGTACATTCGGCTATATGGCAGTTCAAGGCGGGTTCACAGGTGTTGGTTTTAACGGGATTGCCGTTGCATTATTAGGAGGAAATACGGCGCTTGGAGTATTTTTCTCTGCTTTATTATTCGGTTCTTTAAAAATTGGAGCATTATCAATGCCGCTTGAGGCAGGAGTGCCAAAGGAACTTGTTGATATCATTATTGCGTTAATTGTTTTCTTTGTTGCGTCTAGTTATATTATTCGAGTAGTTCTTGATCGATTCAGTAAAAAGGGGGTGAAGTAAGTGACCTTAATGCAAATTTTAATGATTGTAATTCCATCCACATTATTATGGGCAGCGCCACTTATCTTCACTGCATTGGGCGGTGTTTTCTCCGAACGTTCCGGTGTAGTAAATATCGGATTGGAAGGACTAATGGTCATTGGCGCATTCTCTTCAATCGTGTTTAACTTAACATTTGTTGGTACATTCGGTAGTGCCACACCCTGGATTGCATTATTGGTTGCAATGCTTGCAGGTGCGATTTTCTCTATCCTTCATGCTGTCGCATCGATTACATTCCGTGCTGACCATACTGTTTCTGGGGTTGCCATCAACTTGTTAGCAACAGGACTTACATTGTTCCTTGTCAAGTTGATTTATAATAAAGGTGAAACAGATATTATTAAACACGGCTTTAGCAAGGTAGATATCCCAATTCTAAAGGATATCCCTGTAATTGGAAAAATACTTTTTCAGAACACTTATTGGACATCCTTTGTAGCGATTATTGTTGCCGTTATTGCTTGGTATGTTATTTATAAAACTCCCTTTGGATTACGTCTTCGTTCGGTGGGTGAACACCCAATGGCTGCTGACACAATGGGGATTAACGTTACCAAAATGCGATACCTAGGTGTTATTATTTCTGGAGCGCTTGGTGGAATTGGCGGCGGCGTTTATGCTCAATCTATTTCTTCAAACTTTAGTCACGCAACTATCAGCGGACAAGGTTTTATGGCGCTAGCAGCAATGATTTTCGGTAAATGGCATCCACTAGGTGCTATGGGGGCGGCATTGTTCTTTGGTTTTGCCCAAAGTATTAGTATCATTGGTTCAAGCTTACCTTATTTAAAAGAAATCCCAGATGTATATTTGTTAATTGCTCCATATGTATTGACTATTTTAGCCTTAACTGGTTTTATCGGTCGTGCAGAAGCTCCAAAAGCAGATGGGGTTCATTACATCAAAGGAAGCAGATAAGATATATTCTAGAACCCTCGGGATCGAGGGTTCTTTTTAATATAATCAAGGTGTTATTACTTGCCAGATTTAATATTGTCAAATTATAGTAAGAATAGGCATATATTACATTGGAAAAGATAAAAAGAAAATGTTTACATATTTTTAAATTAGCGCTTTAAATAACAAAGGAGGAATTTAAATGGACGCTGTCACAGAAAAAACAACAGACATGAATGGGTTCAACCTCCATGTCATTGAAACAAATAAATTCAAAACCAATACCATTGTTTGGAGAATGAAAGCTCCGTTAACAAAAGAGGATGTAACGAAAAGGGCCCTTCTTCCCTATGTTTTACAAAGCAGCTCTGCAAAATATCCACAGACAACAACACTCCGATCATACCTGGATGAACTATATGGTGCGATGCTGTTTGTTGATTTAGCTAAAAAAGGCGAATATCATATTATGAGTTTTACCATAGAAATTGCAAATGAAAAGTTTTTAAGCAATCCAAGCCCCTTATTGAAAAAAGGATTTGAATTATTGACAGAAATATTAACCAAACCTAACGTCAGGGGAAATGCCTTTGACAAAGAAACAATTGAAAATGAAAAACGAACGCTTAAATCTAGAATTCAATCCGTTTTTGATGATAAGATGCGCTACTCCAATGTCCGTCTTCTAGAAGAAATGTGTAAGGGTGAAGCATATGCTATCCAAGTGAATGGGGAAGCAGCAGATGTTGATGTAATTACACCAGAGAATTTATATGACTATTACCAAAAGGCCTTTTTAGAGGATGAAATGGATCTTTATGTGATTGGTGATGTAAAAGAGGAGGAAGTAAAAAAATTTGTATTAGAACTTCTTCCATTTGAAAATCGCTCCCCTAAGACCGTTGTAAATCAGGAAATGAGGAAAAAAGAGGAAGTTAATGAAGTGAAAGAACAGCAAGATGTGAAGCAAGGGAAATTAAACATGGGTTATCGAACAAATATTGTTTACGGTGACGAGGATTATTTTGCCCTTCAAGTTTTTAATGGGATATTTGGTGGATTTTCACACTCCAAGTTATTTATCAATGTCCGTGAAAAAGCAAGTCTTGCTTACTATGCAGCCAGCCGATTAGAAAGCCATAAAGGCTTAATGATGGTTATGTCTGGGATAGATTTGAAAAATTATAACCAGGCTGTTGGAATCATCCACGAGCAAATGGAGGCAATGAAAAATGGTGATTTCACAGACCAGGAGTTAGCACAGACAAAGGCTGTAATCCAAAATCAAATTTTGGAAACCATCGACACAGCTAGAGGTTTAACAGAAATTCTTTATCATAATGTTGTGGCACATACCGAAATCAAACTAAACACTTGGCTTACTGAAATGCAAAAAATAACGAAGGATGAAATTGTGGCTGTCGCAAAGAAGATTCATCTTGATACCATCTATTTCTTAACAGGAACGGAGGCAGCAAAGTAATGGAGAAAATTACTTTTGACCAGCTTCAGGAGGAGCTATATCACGAAAAAATGTCAAATGGACTAAATGTCTATATTTTGCCAAAGAAAGGCTTCAATAAAACGTTTGCGACCTTTACCACTAAGTATGGGTCGGTAGATAATACTTTTGTTCCGTTAGGAAAAAATGAATATGTAAAAGTACCTGATGGGATCGCCCATTTTCTAGAACACAAGTTATTTGAAAAGGAAGAAGGAGATGTTTTTCAGCAATTTAGCAGGCAGGGTGCATCTGCTAATGCATTTACCTCCTTCACCCGGACGGCCTATTTATTTTCAAGTACTTCCGATATAGAAAAAAACTTAGAAACACTGATTGATTTTGTTCAAGAACCATATTTTTCTGAAAAAACGGTGGAAAAAGAAAAAGGAATTATCGGTCAAGAAATCACGATGTATGATGATAACCCTGATTGGCGCTTATATTTTGGTTTAATCCAAAACCTATATCAAAATCATCCTGTAAAAATCGACATTGCTGGAACAATTGAGTCTATTTCGCATATTACCAAGGATTGGTTATATGAGTGTTACAATTCCTTCTATCATCCAAGCAACATGCTTTTATTTATTGTTGGTCCTGTTGACCCTGAATCCTTTATGAATCAAGTTAGGGAAAATCAAGCAAAAAAAGATTACAAGGATATGCCGGAAATCAGGCGTCAATTCAAACAAGAGCCTGCAAAAGCGGCAGAGAAAAAACAAGTGCTGCAAATGAATGTCCAAACCTCAAAATGCTTAGTTGGTATAAAAGCACTTCATGTGGATCAATCTGGAAATGAAATGTTAAAAAATGAATTAACGATGAATGTGCTTCTAGATCTATTGTTCGGGAAAAGTTCAGAAAATTATAATCAGCTCTATAATGAAGGTTTGGTTGATGAAACCTTCTCATATGACTATTCACAGGAATTTGGCTTTGGGTTTGCGATGATTGGCGGTGACACCAAAGATCCAGATCTACTTGCTGAAAGGCTAGAAAAAATGCTTATCGCTACCAAGTCAGGAAATGCCTTTACACAAGATCAATTAGAAAGGGCGAAAAAGAAGAAAATTGGCGCATTTCTGCGTTCAATTAATTCACCTGAATATATCGCCAATCAATTTACACGCTATGCATTTAATGAAATGAATTTATTTGATGTTGTGCCAACACTAGAAAATATTTCTTTACATGATGTCCAATCTTTGGCAGAGGAAGTTATATCTGAAGAACGCTTTTCTGTATGCCAGATCATACCCAAAAAGTAAAAATTGGAAAGCGAAACGATCAGCCCCGAAAAGTACAAGTGGAGCTGGCTAGAAGATTGTACTTTTCCTTCTTAACGAAGTGAATTATGTCCTAGTGGAGGAGTAGTGTAAAGCTGGGCAGACAAGGATGGAGCGTCGTTTTCAAGGCGCTTTTTTCCTTCGTTTATTTTATAGAGAGAGTGATATAAATGAAGAAATATGTACTATTAACGGGAGCTAGTGGAGGAATCGGTCAAGCAGTTGCCTGTAACCTTGCAGCAAAAGGATACCATTTATACTTACATTACAATAAAAATGAACAATCAATTAAATCTTTAATCGATAGCCTTGAGCCATTTGGCGGAGAGTATCTTCCGATTCATGCTGACTTGACCGAAACTGAGGGCTACAAATCAATATGTTCACAAATTTTTTCCTTAGATGCAATTATCCATTGTGCTGGGAACAGTAAATATGGTTTACTGATGGATTTGAACCAACAAGATGTAGAATCTTTACTGAATGTTCACGTATTAAGTCCGTTAATGTTAACAAAAGAGTTGCTACCGAAATTATTTAGTAAAGGTTCAGGTAATATCGTTGTGATTAGTTCCATTTGGGGCCAAACAGGTGCCGCCTGTGAAGTGGCTTATTCTGCAGCTAAAGGGGCTCAGATTGCGTTTGTAAAGGCACTCAGTAAAGAAGTAGCTCTTAATGGTATTCGTGTTAATGCGATTGCCCCTGGTGCTGTTGAAACAAAGATGATGGATGGTTTTACGGAGGAGGAGCTAGACCGAGTTTCTTTTGAAATTCCAATGGGCAGACTTGGACAGACTGATGAAATTGCAAGATGTGTCGCTTTCTTGCTCTCTGATGATTCTTCCTATATTACCGGGCAGGTTCTTGCCGTTAATGGTGGCTGGTACATATAAAGTTCACAAGTTTATCATGAATAGTTTACGCCTCTTGTTCGCAAAATAACCTTGTACTACTCTAAAGGAGGTAATGTGATGTCTGTTTTAGATAATTGGAAGCAGTGGCAAGAATTCCTTGGTGATCGTCTTCAACACGCAGAAAATGAAGGTATGAGTGAAGGGGCAATAAACAATCTTGCATTTCAAATTGGGGATTATTTAGCAAACCAAGTAGATCCAAAAAATGAGCAAGAGCGAATTCTTTCTGACATGTGGTCTGTTGCTGATAAGCAAGAACAACAGGCAATTGCGAATATTATGGTTAAACTTGTAAAGGAATAATGAAAAGAGAGGAGGATTCTCCTCTCTTTTTTATTTTTTCAATAACAGTTTTAATCCCTTCATGCTAATTTGCTGTTAAAAAGTGTTATTCTCTTTGTTTTTCCTTTCATCTTCATTCAAAATCATTTATTATAAGGGTTAGAAAAGGATTTGCGAAAAATTTGTCGAAACTTCTTTTTAGGAGGTTTTTATTAGTGAAAAAGGAATGGTACTTAGAATATGAGATTCAAAAAAACCGTCCCGGACTATTGGGGGACATTTCATCCTTATTAGGAATGCTAGCTATTAACATTGTAACCATCAATGGTGTGGATGAAGGCAGACGAGGTTTGCTTATTTTAGCAAAAGATGATGATCAAATTAAACGGCTTGAGTCAATTTTACATACAATGGATACAATAAAATTAATCAAACTAAGAGAACCGAAACTACGTGACAGACTTGCAGTTAGACACGGGCGATATATTCAAAGAGACGCAGATGATAAAAAAACATTTCGCTTTGTGAGGGATGAGCTTGGATTATTAGTGGATTTTATGGCAGAATTATTTAAGCAGGATGGGCATAAGCTAATTGGTATTCGCGGAATGCCAAGGGTTGGCAAAACAGAATCACTTGTTGCCGCAA
Organism: Neobacillus rhizosphaerae; assembly: GCF_937468385.1. Classification (GTDB taxonomy): domain Bacteria; phylum Bacillota; class Bacilli; order Bacillales; family Cytobacillaceae; genus Neobacillus; species Neobacillus rhizosphaerae. The sequence continues at coordinate 364,127 of NZ_CALBWS010000001.1, read as the reverse complement.
GTGTTTGTGCCAATAAACGCTGGTTATTTGTCTCATCTACTCTATTAAAACAAACCATCCGTAATCAACTAATTGAAGATGAGTACAACGAAAATAATTTGTTTATTCTGGATGGAATTGTTTCGACAAGACGAGCCAACGAACGTCACTGGCAGCTCGTCCGCGAAATCATGCGATTACCATCTGTTAAGGTAGTGGAACATCCAGATATCTTCGTACAAAACTCAGAGTACACGCTTGAGGATTTTGATTATATTATTGAACTTAGGAATGACGCAGAAGAGGAGATTACATACGATATTGTCGATCAGCATAATATGTTCTCCGGATCTGAATTTGGAGATTTTGATTTTTAATTAATTGGAAGGTGTTAACAGGTGACTGAATTAGGAAATCGACTAAAAGAAGCTCGATTAGCCAAAGGATTAAGCTTGGATGATTTACAATCCATGACAAAAATTCAAAAGAGATATTTAATTGGGATTGAAGAGGGAAACTATTCGAGTATGCCCGGAAATTTTTATGTGCGTGCCTTTATTAAACAGTATGCGGAGGCATTAAGCCTTAATCCTGATGAAATTTTTGAAACTTATCAAAGTGAAATTCCAGCTTCTTACAATGAGGAATTACCGCAGCAATTATCAAGAGTGAACACTCAAAAAAACATTACTGGAGGAAATTCGAAAATCTATAATATTCTTCCCAAAATCCTCATTACTGTTTTTATCATTGGCATAGTTAGTCTTTTATATATTTTAATTACTAATTATGCAGGGAAAGGTTCGAATGAATCGATTAATAAAAAAAATGACCCGGTTAAACTTATTAAGTCTGAAAATCTAGACAAAGCAAAAGGAAATGAAAAAGAGAAGGATAAGAAAAAAAACAATGGAAAAGACAAAGAAACAACCAAGCAGGAAGAAAAAAATCCACCTATAGACGAAGCACCTAAACAAGAAATTACTGTTGTACAAAGTAGTGGAAAGAATTCTACATATGATTTAAAAAACGCTGATAAATTTGTTGTCAAATTGGTCTCAAAAGGTCAAACATGGGTTAGTATTAAAAATGGGAAAGGGAATTCCTTTTTTCAAGGAACTCTCAAATCACTTGAAAATGGTGGGCCAGAGAGCCAAACCGTAGATTTAACGGCAGAAAGCAGTGCTGTCATTAGGGTTGGAAACGCGGCGGATACTGAAATCTATGTAAATGACCAAAAGCTTGAGTATGCAGTTGCACCGACTAAAGATGTTCAGAACATTACGATTCAATATGTTCCGAAAAGCGAATAGTCATCTGTGGATGGCTATTTTTCGCTTTCAATAAACACGCGGAGGAAAATTATGAATATTCCAAACAGAATAACCGTATCAAGAATCTTATTAATTCCAATCTTCATGATCATTATGCTTGCACCTTTTGACTGGGGGAATATGTATCTTCTTGGTGCAAACATGCCAGTTACCCACTTTGTCGGAGCGTTAATTTTTATTTTAGCTGCATCAACGGATTGGATTGATGGCCATTATGCCCGTAAGTATAATCTCGTGACCAATATGGGCAAATTTCTCGATCCGCTTGCCGATAAATTGCTAGTATCAGCTGCTCTTATTGTTTTAGTGGAGCTTAATCACGTATATGCACCTTCATGGATAGTTATCGTTATCATCAGCAGGGAATTTGCAGTAACGGGTTTGCGCTTGTTGCTTGCCGGTGAAGGAGAAGTTGTAGCTGCTAATATGCTTGGGAAAATTAAAACATGGACCCAGATTATCGCGATATCTTCTATCTTGTTACATAATATTATTTTTGTCATGATTCCGTTTCGATTTGATGTAGTGTCATTGTGGGTTGCATTAATTTTTACCATCTGGTCTGGCTGGGATTATTTTGCTAAAAATAGTCATGTGCTAAAGAACTCAAAGTAATCTTTGATGGAAGGGGAGATAAATGTGAATGCTGAGATTATTGCAGTCGGCTCGGAATTGTTACTCGGTCAAATTGTTAATACGAACGCCCGATTTTTGTCTCAGCAAATAGCTGGGCTAGGAATTGATGTCTTTTTTCATACTGTCGTTGGTGATAATCCTGCAAGGTTGAAGGCCTCGATTGAACAGGCAGAAAGGCGTTCCGAAATCATCATTTTTACTGGTGGACTTGGACCCACTAAGGATGATTTGACAAAAGAAACCATTTCTCGTCACCTTGGAAAAGAACTAGTCATGGACGAATCAGCATTAGCTTCAATTGAACTTTTTTTTAAGCGGACCAACCGGATCATGACTGAAAACAATCGAAAACAAGCTCTTGTATTAGAAGGTTCTCTTGTTCTCCCTAATGATCATGGAATGGCTCCAGGGATGGTGCTAGAAAGCGGCGACCATCTTTATATGCTGCTGCCAGGACCACCAAAAGAAATGGAACCTATGTTCCTTCGTTACGGTGGTCATGCGCTTTCTTCCTTTGCCTGCTCTAATGAAAAGATTGTCTCAAGAGTGTTACGATATTTTGGAATTGGGGAAGCGGCGCTTGAAACTGAAATTATTGATTTAATTGATGCGCAAAATAATCCTACGATTGCTCCACTGGCAGGGGACGGAGAGGTTACCTTAAGACTAACTGCCAAACATGTGGATGAGATTAAGGCACAATCCATGCTTGATGAAGTAGAACATACGATTAATCAACGTGTCGGCGACTTTTTTTATGGCTATGACAACACAACTCTGTTTGCAGAACTGACGAAAAGTTTAAAAGAAAGAAATCTAACGATTACGGCAGCTGAGAGTTTAACTGGGGGGCTGTTCCAGCAGGAAATAACTTCGATTCCAGGTGCAAGCTCAGTGTTTAAAGGCGGGGTAGTCTGCTATTCAAATGATGTAAAGCAACAGGTGTTACAAGTGAAACAAGAAACGCTTGAAAAACACGGGGCTGTGAGTGAACAATGTGCTCAAGAGCTTGCTGAAAATGCAGCTAGAATTTTTGCGACTGATATTGGAATTAGTTTCACGGGTGTAGCTGGACCTGACGATCTTGAAGGTAAGCCTGTTGGTACGGTTTATATTGGCATTTCAATTAAAGGAAGACCAACGCATGTCGAAAAACTTAATCTTGGCGGAACGAGAGAAGCAAATCGGAATCGAGCGGTGAAATTTGGCTGCTATTTTATTCTTAAATATATAAAAGATTCACAGAATGCTAAGTAGCGTTCTGTTTTTTTAAATAATTTATTAATAAAAACAATTTTCTGATAAATATCGATAATCGCGATATCTGACTACAAAATTTACGAAAAAATACAAAAAGTAGCGAGAAATCTCGTTTTTGCATCAAGAATGGTCTTGAAAAAAATCGAATGAATGTTCGATTTTTTGCTCGACAAATTACCGAAAAAAAGTTATATTATTTATAGGTAATAATTTGATAGACTGTAGCAAGAAGCTAGTGTTTATATATAAGGGAGGAAATGATTCGTGAGCGATCGTAAAGCGGCATTAGAAATGGCGTTAAAACAAATTGAAAAACAATTCGGTAAAGGTTCCGTCATGAAGATGGGAGAGAAAACGGATACGAAGATTTTAACGAGTCCGAGTGGCTCTTTAGCACTTGATGCAGCACTTGGAGTGGGTGGATATCCTAGAGGCCGTATTATCGAAGTTTATGGTCCTGAGAGCTCTGGTAAAACAACGGTTGCCTTGCATGCGATTGCTGAAGTCCAAGCAAATGGTGGACAAGCAGCATTTATTGATGCTGAACATGCCCTTGACCCAGCGTATGCCCAAAAATTGGGTGTTAACATTGATGAGTTATTGCTATCACAGCCTGATACGGGTGAACAAGCGCTTGAAATCGCAGAAGCATTAGTACGAAGTGGTGCAATTGATATTATTGTAGTCGATTCAGTAGCAGCATTAGTTCCAAAAGCAGAAATTGAAGGCGAAATGGGAGATTCTCATGTTGGTTTACAAGCGCGCTTGATGTCGCAAGCACTTCGTAAACTTTCTGGTGCTATCAACAAGTCTAAGACAATCGCTATCTTTATTAACCAAATCCGTGAAAAAATTGGCGTTATGTTTGGGAACCCCGAAACCACACCTGGTGGTCGTGCACTAAAGTTTTATTCAACAGTCCGTCTTGAAGTGCGCCGTGCTGAAGCGTTGAAGCAAGGAACTGACATGGTAGGGAACAAAACCAAAATTAAAGTAGTGAAGAACAAGGTTGCTCCACCATTCCGTACAGCTGAAGTAGATATTATGTATGGTGAGGGTATTTCTAAGGAAGGCGAGATCATCGATCTAGGCTCAGAATTAGATATCGTTCAAAAGAGTGGATCATGGTATTCCTATAATGATGAAAGACTTGGCCAGGGACGTGAAAACGCGAAGTTATTCTTGAAAGAAAACCCTGAGGTTCGCCTTGAAATTCAACAAAAAATTCGTGAGCACTATGGTTTAGATGGTGAAAAGACGGTCACAGAAACTGATGACGATGAACAATTTGAATTAATAGATTAATGTTGATGAGCAAAGCCAAATTTTGGTTTTGCTCCTTTTTAATAATGTATATTAATTTAATTGAAGTTATAAATATTCAATTGTGATTTAGCCTGTTAAGGGAATGAATGAAGACAAATTCTAAATATTTGAAAAAGCCAATTGGACTAAGCCTTGACAATGAATATTCCCACCTTTACAATTAACATGTATATTTTACATTTTTGGTAATATTACATTGCGAAAAAGCCTTGGTGCTTGCTGTATGTTGAGTCTAAACAATGTACATGCCGACACTTAAAAAATTGTAACAAAAGTTCATAGCAAGAGGAGGTGTAACGATGGAACTAATTACAATCGCCTTCATTTTGCTTGGCCTTATCGTCGGTGCCGTTGTTGGCTATTTTGTTCATAAATCCATTGCTGAAGCAAAAGTAGCTGGTGCAAAGAATGCTGCTGAGCAGATTCTTGAAGATGCCAAACGTGATGCTGATTCATTGAAAAAAGAAGCTTTGTTGGAAGCAAAGGATGAAATTCACAAGCTTCGGACAGAAGCAGAACGTGAGGTTCGTGAACGAAGAAATGAAATGCAAAAACAAGAAAACCGTTTACTGCAAAGAGAAGAGAATTTAGATCGAAAAGAGGAAACGTTAAATAAGCGTGAAAATCTTTTAGAAAAGAAGGATGATTCTCTAAATCAAAGACAACAGCATATTGAAGAGATGGAAAGCAAAGTGGACGAGTTGGTACGAAAACAACAAACTGAACTCGAACGAGTTTCGAGCTTAACGCGCGAGGAAGCTAAAACAATCATTATTGACAGGATGGAGCAGGAACTTACCCATGATACTGCCATAATGATCAAGGAAAGTGAAAATCGTGCAAAAGAGGAAGCCGACAAGAAAGCAAAGGAAATCCTTTCATTAGCAATTCAGCGTTGCGCTGCTGACCATGTTGCGGAAACGACTGTTTCTGTCGTCAACCTGCCTAATGACGAAATGAAGGGCCGTATCATTGGCCGTGAAGGAAGAAACATCCGTACACTTGAAACATTAACGGGAATTGATTTGATTATTGATGACACACCAGAAGCTGTTATTCTATCAGGCTTTGACCCTATTCGTCGGGAAACGGCTCGCTTAGCACTTGAAAAGTTAGTTCAAGATGGGCGTATCCATCCTGCTCGAATTGAGGAAATGGTTGAAAAATCTCGCCGTGAAGTGGATGAATATATTCGCGAAGTGGGAGAGCAAACCACTTTTGAAGTGGGTGTACATGGACTTCATCCAGATCTTATCAAAATTCTTGGTCGCTTAAAGTTCCGTACGAGCTATGGACAAAACGTCTTAAAGCATTCAATGGAAGTTGCACAGCTTTCGGGCTTGCTTGCCGCTGAACTTGGTCAAGATGAAACGTTAGCACGTCGTGCAGGTTTACTCCATGACATAGGGAAAGCAATTGACCATGAAGTGGAAGGAAGCCATGTGGAAATTGGGGTAGAACTTGCAACAAAATACAAGGAACACCCAGTAGTAATCAATAGTATTGCATCTCACCATGGTGACACTGAACCAACATCTATTATTGCCGTTCTGGTAGCTGCGGCAGACGCCTTATCAGCAGCAAGACCAGGTGCACGTAGTGAGACTCTTGAAAACTATATCCGCCGTCTTGAGAAGCTGGAAGAGATTTCTGAGTCCTATGAAGGTGTTGAGAAATCCTTTGCCATTCAAGCTGGTCGTGAGGTTCGTATCATTGTAAGACCAGATGCGGTTGATGACTTGGCAGCACATCGATTAGCACGCGATATTCGCAAGCGAATCGAAGAAGAGCTTGATTATCCTGGACATATTAAAGTGACAGTCATTCGTGAGACGCGGGCTGTAGAATACGCAAAATAAAGCGGTGCGAAAGCACCGCTTTATTTATTGGTAATCCTTATGCGATTAAAAATAGTCTGAATGTGATACAATTTAAACGATAACAATTCTTATTGATGAAAGGGAGAAAAATGAATCTTTTATTTATTGGCGATGTCGTCGGCTCGCCGGGCCGTGACATGGTGAAGGAATATTTACCAAAATTAAAAGAAAAATTTCGTCCACACTTTACCATTATTAATGGTGAAAATGCAGCAGGTGGAAAGGGAATTACTGAAAAAATCTATCGAGAATTTTTGGGATATGGTGCACAGGCTGTAACACTCGGAAATCATGCATGGGATAATCGAGAGATTTTTGAATTTATCGATACAGCGAAAAATATGGTAAGACCAGCAAATTTCCCTGAAGGCACACCTGGTAAAGGTTTGGCTTTTTTTAAAGTGAATGAATTAGAAGTTGCGGTAATTAATCTACAAGGTCGAACCTTTATGGCTCCATTGGATTGCCCCTTTAGAAAGGCTGATGAATTGGTTGGTATAGCCAAGGAAAGGACACCATTTATTTTTGTGGATTTTCATGCGGAAGTCACGAGTGAAAAACAGGCCATGGGGTGGTATTTGGACGGAAGAGTATCAGCAGTTGTTGGAACTCATACACATGTTCAAACGGCAGATAGTCGGGTTTTACCTGGTGGAACAGGTTATTTATCAGATGTAGGCATGACGGGACCTTATGACGGCATTTTAGGGGTAGAAAGAGAAGCTGTCCTTAAAAGGTTTCTAACTAGTATGCCAGTTCGCTTTGATGTAGCAACAGGGGGAAGAAACCAGTTAAGCGCGGTTTTCATTGAACTAGACCGTAAAACAGGCTTAACCAAAAAGATGATTCCCATCTTAATAAATGATGACCATCCGTTTTATACTTAAGAGCAAATTACTATTTGCTCAGATTGTCGAGAAAGGGTATATTTCTCGGCGATTTTTAATAATGGATTAGCCCTGCTATCTGGCCTGTTGATTTCCGCTCCGGGCACTCGCTTTCCGCGGGGAGCTCCGGGAGCCTCCTCGGCTCTTTTGGAGCCTGCGGGGTCTCCCGTGACCTCTCTATCCCGCAGGAGTCGAGTGCCCTCCGCTCCAATCAACAGGGTGGCAAATCAACCTAAAGAATTGTCACACACTTTTTCTAACCTGGCTAAGTGTGTTGCAATCTTTTTTATATTTTGGCAGGCTGCTGTAAGGAGAGCCTGTTCACTTGCATTCTTTAATCCCCGTAACCGGCAGTTGCGAAGCCCATGCAGCTCTTTTGAGTCTGCGAAGCTTCGCTCCATTTTTTCCTTTCAAAATTTATAAAGCAATTTTCCCGATTTAGATAAGCGATTTAACCTTACCTTTTCCTTTAATGGCTTTTTTCCATGTTTTATTCTATCCTCTTCAATAGCCTTATTTAATTCAGCAAAGTATTCACGAGTTTCTACTTCAACTTCTTCACTCGTGTATTTATGCTTATTTGCATTTGCCTTTAAATGGGATAATGAACTAATTCATCAATAGACACAAATTCATATTCACTTTGGGAAGATTCTCTTGGTTTAAACATAGATTTCACCACTTATTTTTTTGGTTGTTTTGGTTGTGTGAGGACATTATTGAATTTGCACTTGTTGATTGGAGCGGAAGGCGCGAAGACTCCTGCGGGAGTACGGGGCAGGGGAGACACCACAGGCGCATTAGCGCCGAGGAGGCTCCCCGGCACGCCCGCGGAAAGCGAAGCGCCTGGAGCGCAAATCAACAGACATGTTGCATGAATAATATTATAACGAATAAACGCGGTGAAATATTAAAGTAATATAAAAAAATAAAGGCTGTCGAAGGTTTTTAGACAGCCTGAGCAAATTGCGATTTGCTCTTTTTTTGTTGTAAGAAAACCTTTAACTTTGATAACTGTCTAACTCCATAAGAGTTATGTTCGGAAGTGATGCTTCGCAGGAAAGAAAAGCGTTAGCATCTCTGAGGAGCGTATAGCGAATAGTGTACTTCGTTAAACGGAGGCCTCCGCTTTTCTAATTATTTTGTCCAAGCCGGAATATGTCTTTTGACAAATGAATATAGTAGCAGTGGAATGATATATACCTGATTTGTTCATGAAACTGCTCATGCGGGATCGGGATTTTCTAAGGAGGAGCTAGGAATGGAAATATTAAAAGTTTCAGCAAAATCTAATCCTAATTCTGTAGCTGGTGCACTCGCCGGAGTTCTGCGTGAAAGAGGTGCAGCAGAAATACAGGCAATTGGTGCGGGTGCATTAAATCAAGCCGTTAAGGCAGTTGCAATTGCACGAGGATTTGTAGCACCTAGCGGAGTAGATTTAATCTGCATCCCAGCGTTTACCGATATCTTAATTGACGGCGAAGAACGCACAGCTATTAAGCTCATCGTCGAACCACGTTGAAAGAGATAGACTATTCATAAGGGCAAAACACATGTAATTCTTTAACTTTACCTACCTGTTTGTCTATACAAGCAGGTTTTTTGTGTGTTTAGGTTTTAATAAATATCCGCAAAATGGATAATAATAAAAAATATGTCGATTATTTCGATATTAATATATTATTCTGATATATAGCTTGGAGTTTTATAACTATCAATTCCATGTCCAATTAATCAGGGTAAAACTGCGTTACCACACGTGTTTAAGCATATATTTTATGCGAGTCCTCATTAAAGGAAGAAGGCAAGTTTTTAATAATAAAAAAATATTCATATTTTAGACAATATTTCTCTGTAAAGGCTTGCAATTTTTAGTGCTTAGGTCTAGAATTGTAAGCGTTTAGTACATATCCTTGATTCTCTTTTTTTTGGTCTATTAAGCAGTAAAATAGGCTAAATTCTAGTGATTTGCTTGGATTAGTGCTACACTAATAAATGATTCTATCTACTTATTTTTTACATATCCAAAGGGGTGTAAGACATGATCAATCAACTTTCGTGGAAAGTTGGCGGACAACAAGGGGAAGGTATTGAAAGTACTGGGGAAATCTTTGCAATCGCACTGAATCGCCTAGGGTATTACTTGTATGGCTATCGTCACTTTTCATCACGCATTAAAGGCGGTCATACAAACAACAAAATCAGAGTTAGTACAACAGAAGTTCGTTCTATTTCAGATGATCTTGATATTCTTGTTGCTTTTGACCAAGAAACCATTGATGTAAATTACAAGGAACTTCCTAGCACAGGTGTCATCCTTGCTGATTCCAAATTTACTCCAAAGAAACCAGAAGATACTGAAGCATCGATGTTTGCGGTGCCATTCACAGAAATTGCCACTGGACTTGGAACTTCATTAATGAAAAACATGGTAGCAATTGGTGCAACTTCTGCTGTTCTAGATTTGGATATTCATGTATTTGAGGAAGTTGTTCGTGAGATTTTCGGCAAAAAAGGCGATCAAGTTGTTGCCAAAAACATGGATGCTATCAAAGCTGGCTTTGATTATATGAAAGAAAAACTTGAAGTGGGTCTTCAAACAATGCAGCTTGAAAAAGCCGATGGTAAAAAGCGGATGTTTATGATTGGTAACGATGCGATTGCATTAGGTGCACTTGCAGCAGGTTGCCGCTTTATGGCAGCATACCCAATTACCCCTGCTTCTGATATTATGGAGTATTTGATTAAGAAATTACCTGCACTTGGCGGAACTGTTATCCAAACAGAAGATGAAATCGCTGCGTGTACTATGACAATTGGTGCAAGCTATGGTGGTGTTCGTGCGATTACCGCTTCATCAGGTCCTGGATTATCATTAAAGATGGAAGCAATTGGCCTTGCTGGTATTACTGAAACTCCACTTGTAATTGTTGACACACAGCGTGGCGGTCCATCAACAGGATTACCAACAAAGCAAGAACAATCCGACCTTATGGCAATGATTTACGGAACACACGGTGAAATTCCAAAAATCGTTATTGCTCCAAGTACTGTACAAGAAGCTTTCTATGATACTGCTGAAGCATTTAACCTTGCAGAAGAATATCAATGTCCGGTAATTGTTTTATCTGACCTTCAGTTATCTTTAGGGAAACAAACAGTTGAACCGCTTGATTTTTCTAAGGTAGAAATAAGACGTGGTAAGCTTGTAACTGAAGAACTTCCTGAAATTGAAAATAAAGGTTATTTCAAGCGTTATGAAGTAACAGAAGATGGGGTTTCACCTCGGACAATTCCTGGTATGAAAAATGGTATTCATCATGTCACCGGTGTTGAACATGCTGAAACAGGTAAACCTTCTGAATCAGCAACCAATCGGATTGCACAAATGGATAAACGTTTCCGTAAGGTAGAGAATATCCGTTTTGATACACCTGTTTATAAAAATGCTCCACATGAAGATGCTGACATTTTAATCGTTGGCTTTAATTCAACTCGTGGTGTAATTGAAGAAGCAATGGGACGCTTAAAAAATGATGGTTTGAAAGTGAATCATGCTCAAATTCGCTTAATTCATCCATTCCCAACAGACGAGGTTCTTCCACTTGTTCGTTCAGCTAAAAAAGTAATTGTTGTGGAAAATAATGCAACTGGTCAGTTAGCTAATATTATGAAGATGAATGTTGGCTATGCTGAAAAAATCACTAAATATGTTAAATATGATGGGAATCCATTCCTTCCACACGAAGTTCATACAAAATGTAAGGAGTTGTTCTAAATGGCCACTTTCAAAGACTTTCGAAATGATGTTAAACCGAACTGGTGCCCTGGCTGTGGCGACTTCTCCGTACAAGCGGCAATGCAGCGTGCAGCAGCAAACGTTGGTTTACAACCAGAAAATTTAGCAGTAATTTCTGGGATTGGCTGTTCTGGCCGTATTTCTGGTTATATAAATGCTTACGGTTTCCATGGAATTCATGGCCGTTCACTTCCGATTGCTCAAGGTGTTAAAATGGCCAATCGTGATTTAACGGTTATCGCTTCTGGTGGTGACGGTGATGGATACGCGATTGGGATGGGGCATACCATTCATGCAATTCGCCGTAATATTAATGTTACCTATGTTGTTATGGATAACCAAATTTATGGTTTAACAAAAGGACAAACATCTCCACGTTCTGCAGTAGGTTTTAAAACAAAATCCACTCCAATGGGGTCCATTGAACAGTCGATTTCTCCGATGGAAATGGCTTTGACAGTAGGAGCAACATTTGTTGCTCAAAGCTTTTCAACAGATTTAAAAGACCTAACTGCCTTAATCGAAGCAGGTATCAATCATAATGGGTTCGCTTTAATTAATGTATTCAGCCCTTGTGTTACCTATAATAAGGTCAACACCTATGATTGGTTTAAAGAGAATTTAACAAAGCTTAGCGATATTGAAGGTTATGATGCATCTAACCGTGAAATGGCAATGCAGACTTTAATGAAGCATAACGGCCTTGTTACAGGTCTTATTTACCAAAATACTGAGCGTCAATCTTATCAAGACTTAATTACTGGATTCTCGGAAGCTCCTTTATCAGAGGCAGATCTTAATCTTGATCAAGCACACTTTGATAAATTAGTAGCAGAATTTATGTAAACATATAATCGTGAAGGTCCCGTGGAGTCAAATCCACGGGATTTCTATTGTTTTCAAAGGCTTAAACCTTTATACTATTATAATGTGCAGATAAGGCACATTCTCCTTTTCTACTATAGTAAAGGTGAAAAATAACAATATTTATATTCATAGACGTATCAAGTGATTTTAATTGAAAGGAGATTTTTTTTACATGAATGAAAAGCAACGATTAGAAGGCCAGCAAGTTGAAACTGCTAATTCTTCGGACAAAAAATCCGCCAAGGATTATAGCAAGTACTTTGAGCAAGTCATTACTGCGCCTTCCCTTAAAGATGCTAAAAAACGTGGTAAAGAAGAAGTGAAGTATCATAATGACTTTGCCATTCCTGAAGAATTTCGTGGAATGGGTGAGGGCCGTAAATTTTATATTCGTACTTATGGATGTCAAATGAACGAGCATGATACAGAGGTAATGGCTGGGATCTTTTTAGCATTAGGATACGAGCCGACAGATAACACTGATGACGCTAATGTAATTCTTTTAAATACTTGTGCTATTCGTGAGAATGCCGAAAACAAAGTATTTGGTGAACTTGGCCATTTGAAAGCGTTGAAATTGGAAAAGCCTGACTTATTACTTGGTGTTTGCGGATGTATGTCTCAGGAAGAGTCTGTCGTTAACAAGATATTGAAAACGTACCAACAGGTAGACATGATTTTCGGGACCCATAATATCCATCGCTTACCAAATATTTTACATGAAGCATACATGTCAAAAGAAATGGTTGTCGAAGTATGGTCTAAGGAAGGAGATGTCATTGAAAACCTTCCAAAGGTTCGTCGCGGTAAAATTAAGGCATGGGTTAACATTATGTATGGATGTGATAAATTCTGTACGTACTGTATCGTACCTTTTACACGAGGGAAAGAGAGAAGCCGACGCCCTGAAGAAATTATCCAGGAAGTCCGCCATTTGGCAGCACAAGGCTATCATGAAGTAACATTGCTAGGGCAAAATGTTAATGCCTATGGAAAGGACCTTGAGGGTGTTAACTACGGCTTAGGCGAGTTAATGAACGAATTAAGGAAAATTGATATTCCTCGTATTCGTTTTACCACTAGCCACCCACGTGATTTTGATGATCGTCTGATTGAAGTCCTTGCAAAAGGTGGTAATTTAATGGATCACATCCATTTACCAGTACAGTCAGGCTCAACTGAGGTATTAAAGATTATGGCTCGTAAATATACAAGAGAACAATATTTAGAGCTTGTTAGAAAAATCAAAGCGGCTATTCCAAATGTTGCCTTGACAACCGATATTATTGTCGGCTACCCGAATGAAACGGATGAACAGTTTGAAGAAACGATGTCCCTCTACCGAGAAGTCGGTTATGAATTGGCTTATACATTTATTTACTCTCCACGTGAAGGGACTCCTGCGGCGAAAATGGAGGATAATGTTCCGATGGAAGTAAAGAAAGAGCGCTTGCAGCGACTTAACGCACTTGTTAATGAACTTTCATTAGAAGCAATGAAAAAACATGAAGGTCAAATCCTTGATGTCCTTGTTGAAGGGGAAAGTAAGAACAACCCTGATGTCCTTGCTGGGTACACAACCAGAAGCAAGCTTGTAAACTTTGTTGCTCCAAAGACTGCCATTGGCAAAATTGTTAAAGTGAAAATTAAAGAAGCAAGAACATGGTCATTAAACGGAGAAATAGTAGAAGAATTACAACCAATAGAGGTGAAATAAAGTGGCGAAGTATACAAAAGACGATATCGTCGCTCGTGCAGCAGATTTAGCACGCATGATTACAGAAACTGAGGAAGTGGACTTCTTTAAACGTGCGGAAGCACAGATTCACGACAACCCAAAAGTGAAAACATTAATAGCAGATATAAAAGGCTTACAAAAGCAAGCAGTTAACCTGCAGCATTATGGTAAACCAGAGGCATTAAAAAAAGTGGAAGATAAAATTACTTCGATTGAGCAAGAATTGGATGAAATACCTGTCGTACTGGATTTCAAACAATCTCAATTGGAAGTGAATGAACTTCTACAACTAATTGCATCAACCATTTCTAATACAGTTACTGATGAAATTATTATTTCAACTGGTGGAGACGTATTAATGGGTGAAACAGGTTCAAGCATAAAGAACGGCGGCGGCGCTTGCGATGACCACGGCGATTGTGATCACGAACATTAAGAATGAGAACCAGGCTTCTAAACGAGGTCTGGTTTTCTTTTTCTAGTTTTCTACCTTCAAAGAATTCCTCAAAACAAACTGCGCGTAGTACCCTTCATTTTAAAGTACATGCATGAAAGGCACACACCTTAAAAATCCCGCATAAAATGAACTATGACTAAACTTTTAACCAGTATTCACAAAAATATATTTCACACTAGTCTACAAATTAGCATAGGATGAAATGAAACTGAATGAGGAGGGTTCGCGCGAAATGGGAGAATATAGAGAGATAATAACGAAGGCGGTAGTAGCGAAAGGACAGAAATTCACGCAGTCCAATCATACGATAAGCCCGGCACATAGTCCAACAAGTATTCTTGGCTGTTGGATCATCAACCATAAATACAACGCGAAAAAAGTCGGCAAGACTGTAGAGATACATGGCTCATATGACATCAACGTTTGGTACTCATTTAATGAGAATACCAAAACAGAAGTAGTAACTGAACGTGTTCAATATACAGATGTCATTAAGCTAAAGTATCGTGACAATGACTGTTTGGATGACAATGAAATTGTTGCAAGGGTACTGCAACAGCCCAATTGTTGTGAAGCAGTCATCTCCCCAAATGGCAACCGAATCATCGTCCATGTTGAAAGGGAATTCCTTGTTGAAGTGATTGGCGAAACAAAGGTTTGCGTTCGTATCAATCCTGAAGGATGCAAGGACGATGACGACGCATGGGGATTGGATGTAGATGACGAAGAATTCGAAGAACTTAATCCCGATTTCTTAGTCGGCTCTGAAGAGGAATAATAATAACTAGGAGGTTTTTACTTCCTAGTTTTTTTCTTTTTTCTGGCGAATTTATATGACGAAAAACAAGCACATTAACTTTTAGGAGGTGAATAAAAATTGGAGATAAAACAGCCTGGAAATAAAAAGATGCCTGATTTTGTTCAATTAAATGACCGAATAATTGCAGAAAGTGGGACCTCACCCATGTTAGTAATCAAAACGAATCTTGACCCAAAGGATCCTGCCGAAAATAACCCATATTATCATAATGGGCAAGCTAAAAAACCTAAAGCAATGAAGGAGTATTTTGAAGAATAAGAGAAGCCAGGACATCTTTATTCCTGGCTCTTTTCCCATTCTGGCTGTAATAGGGATAACACATACGTATCATGAAATTGTTCGTTTTGATTGAGGTAGCCGCGAAGTAGACCTTCCTTTGTGAAACCTTGCTGAATAAGTAAATTTATTGATGCTTCATTTTCGGGATAAACCACGGCCCCAATTCGATACAGATCCAATTGATTAAAACTAAAGCGCAGGACTTCTTTAATTGCCTCTGATGCATATCCCTTTCTCCAAAAAGATGGATGGAGTTCATATCCAATTTCGGCACGTTTATTTTTTAGATGTAACCCATTTAGACCTACAGTACCAATGATTCTTTGATTTTCCTTTAGCTTGATTCCCCAGCGTACGCCTCGTTTTTCAAGAAAGTTTTTCTGGAACATATCAATTAATTTTGAAGCTTCAACCTGTAAAGTGAACCGATTGGTCCCATAAAATCTCGTCACTTCTTCTAAAGATAAAATCTCATAGAGACTATCAACATGTTGAGCAGTTATTTCAATTAATTTTAATCTTTTCGTTTCTAAAATTGGAAAATTCATCTTATCAGCTCTCTTTTACACATAATGTAGTTTAATAACTTAATTTTCCTCTTAGAATTGAATCTAAGTCAAGAGCAAATTAAGATTTATGTAATAAATTATTTTTATCCGAGAGTATAATGTTCCAAGAGGGAAAAGAGGCTACCTTACAGGATTTTGCCCGTTTTTCTCTCATAAATGCTTGGGATATGTGCCTGATTTTTATTAAGGGAAGGGAATATGGTGTCAAGATGCTGATTTCTAAGTATATAGATTTAATAGAACAGGAGTTATTAACGCAAATACATTTATCCACTGACAGCCCATTTGACCCTATCATCGTAAACAATCGGTCAAATTCGTGGAAAACAATCGGGAGCGGCAATTATGCAGGTGTCTTTTTCCATCAAGCTGATCCAAAGAAGGTTGTAAAGGTATACGGTCGAAATCCAAAGGACCTTAAAAAGGAAATTGAGGTCTATAAAAGATTAGGAGAGCATGAATCTTATTCAACTCTTTATGCATATGGGGACACTTATTTAGTATTAAAAAAGATCGAAGGAATCACATTGTTTGATGCGGTTGTAAATGGTGTCCAAATACCTAAACATGTGATAGAGGATATCGATAAAGGGCTAGATTATGCTCGGACTGTTGGTTTAAACCCCTTCGATGTTCACGGCAAAAATGTTGTCATGTTTGAAGGAAGGGGCTATATAGTAGATGTATCTGATTTTTATAAACAGGGCTATTGCCGTAAGTGGGACGATCTGAAAAAAGCCTATTACAAGATTTATAGGCCCTATCTTTATAAACACCATCTACCCATTCCGTTTTTTATTGTCGATGGGGTGCGAAAAGGATATCGGATGTATCGGAGAATGAAAAAGAGATAGGGAAATATACCAATTCAATTTTTTTCCCTATTTTTACATAGTTTGATCGATTCATTATCCCCGTAAGCTCCTCATCTATTCGCATGATTTCAAGCATATAACGAGCCATTGTTTTTCTAAGGTCCCCAATAAAACAACCATGAATGCTCCTAATTATTTATTAAAAAGCTCTGTTAGAAATGTCTTGCGCTTCTATTTTTGATCATTAATTTATTGCCATCTTGCTGATTTGGCTAGCTCAGTTAATGCCCAAATAATGTTAAACATAACCAATGCTATACAAACTGGTACTAAAATAAGTAAATTTTTTCCATATCTTTCTTTTAACATTCCGACAAAAAAACCACTAAAGAATAAAACCACCATTGCAGCTACAAGTACAAACATAAGGATTAATTTCATTTTTTCCTTCTCCTAACATCAAAATATCTTCTATTTTTATTCATTAGACTTATTAAATATGGGTTATATACCAACCCAACCCCACTAGTGCTAGCAAGATTACGATAATATAAATAGCAGTTAATCTAAATGTATTTTGTTTTGTTGAAGTTGAATAGTTATCATCATTTTTTCCTGTCAGCGACAGTGTACTTACAACTGCTAAAATTAAAATTACGATTATTAGTAATATAGAAAAATTCATTATGGTCCCTCCTTTAGCTACTCAATGTAAACGGCCATTATCTCATGGTAAATTGAAATGATTCTCTAAGAATTGTAGTTGACGGATTTATTCATCAATTTAATAGTAAGTGATTTTAGAAAAAAATAATCATCCAATTTTAAAGAAATGGAACCATCCACTTTTTTTCAATTCCTTCACGATAACGAAATAAACCAAAATGAATAGTTGAGATTTTATTCAAGTTAAAAAAGACCGAAGATAAACTTCGGTCTAAAACCAAAAAAATTAAGAGAAGGCATTCGTTTGATTTTCAAATCCTTTCTTTAGCCTTAAAACTCCTTCGTTAATCAAAAGAGTCTCGACTCTCCCAAATGTTAGGCGAATATACCCTTTTTTGGAACCAAGTAAGCTTCCTGGAACAAAGGCGACACCATTTCGTAACGATTCTTCAAGTAATTTATATTCATTGAGATCTTCATTTAACAGTCGGCACCAAAGATGGATTCCACCTTCAGGAATATGAAATTCAAGCTGGTGTGAAAGTTCTTCTTGTAACGAAGTGATTAATACATCTCTCTTTTCTATAAGCTTAAGTTTTAAATCTATGATGTTCTTTCCAAAACTATCCGAAGCAAGAAATTCAGCAGCAACCCACTGAGGAAAAATACTATGCCCATAATCAATTTGTTGTTTAGCGTCGGCAAGTCGTTGAATCACGTTATCTGGGCCAATGATCCATCCAATCCGTAGCCCTGAAGCGGCCAATTTTGAAAGGGAACTAATGTATAGGACTGTTCCACTTTTGTCCAGAGATTTTAGTGTGGAAGTATTTGTGCTTTCAGAAAATGAAATTAAGCTATAGGGGTCATCCTCCACAACAGGGATTCCTAGTTCTTGGCTAATATCTAACACCCTTTTCCTATTCTCCAAAGATAGAATCGTTCCTGTTGGATTCTGAAAAATTGGGTTAAGAAAGACCATTTTTATTTTATGTTTTCTATACAAATACAAAATATCTTCTGGGTTTAAGCCATTCTTTCCGATTGGCAACTTGTATGTTTTTAAGCCGGCTGACCGAAAAGTCGGAAGTGAGTGTGCATACGATGGATCTTCATAGGCAATAGCATCACCATGGTTTAACAAACATTGAATAATTAGGTGGAGTGCCTGTTGGGCTCCGGATGTAATTAAGACAGACTGGCTGGAGCATTCGATGTTTCTATATTCCTTTAAATGGTTAACGATTTCATCACGAAGGCTTAGATTGCCTTGAGGGTGCTCATAACCAAGAGATTGTTGGAATTCATGTTTAGAAAGGATTTCTCGAAAAGCATCATAGGGCATCAAATCATGAGCAAGCTCACCGCTTGCAAAATTGATTATATTCTTTTCATGAACTTCACCACGTAAATGTTGAAATAGCGGAAGGTTAGGTAAAAAAGATCCTCGTTCGACATAAAGATCCCAGTTAGGAATTCTTGTACGTGATAACCCCCACACGTTTGTATTGACTTTCGTACCACTCCCCTTGATTCGCTCCACCATTCCATTTGAATATAACACATCGTAAGCTGAAATTACGGTTCCCCTATTTACTTCCAATTCTTTTGCTAGGCTTCTTTCAGAGGGAAGAATTGTGCCTGGAGGATATTCCCCGTAAGCAATTCTCTTTTGTATATAATTAGCGATTTGCTGATAAATAGGAATATCGCTTTGTTTATCTGGCTTCCATTCCACCAATTTCACTCCCATTAATTTTGACTACTATTTTATGATGTTGAATTTAAAACTGATATTTATAAATTAGTCATTCAATGAAAATTAAATCGTTATGCCTAACCATTGTCAAGTACTTGGTGTTTTTTGAAAGAAGGGTAATTCTAAAAACTTATGAACACCCTTTATTCACCCTATCAATTAAGTGGATGGTGAAAAAAATATCGGATTGGACGGTCTCAATCTTTTTCTATTTCTTTATTATATGAAGTGAAAGATTTCATTTTACTATTTGAACTTATATATCAGGGCGTGAAGGATTTTTCAGAAGAAGAGAGGAACTAGTGCCAATCCCAATCCTTATCATCAGCTGGTAGGAAAAGATAAATGGGAAACCTTACTTTCAAATAGATTTTACACTAACATAGAAAAGGAGTTGGATTGCAATGGAGCGTAATCAATTAGAAACTCCTTTATTTACGGCACTTGTTGAACATGCAAAAAAAGATCCGATTCAATTCCATATCCCAGGCCATAAAAAAGGAAAAGGAATGGATCCTGAATTTAGAGAATTTATTGGCGATAATGCTCTTTCTATCGATTTAATTAACATAGGTCCTCTAGATGATTTACATTTGCCTAAAGGAATTATTAAACGCGCACAGGATTTAGCTGCAGAAGCATTTGGAGCTGATTACACTTTTTTTTCAGTACAAGGTACAAGCGGTGCAATTATGGCTATGGTTATGTCTGTTTGTGGACCTGGAGATAAAATCCTCGTACCACGTAATGTACACAAATCAATTATGAGCGGAATCGTTTTATCAGGCGCAACGCCTATTTTTATCCATCCAGAAGTGGATCCTAATCTAGGTATATCACACGGAATTACCCCGGAATCAGTTGAAAGATCATTAGAACAGCATCCAGATTCCAAAGCTGTACTTGTCATTAATCCGACTTATTTTGGAATTTCGGGTGATTTGAAAAAAATTGTAGATATTGCTCATTCTCATGAAATCCCCGTACTAGTAGACGAAGCACATGGTGCACATATTCCATTTCATGATGAACTGCCGCTTTCTGCCATGCAGGCAGGTGCTGACATGGCTGCCACCAGTGTTCATAAACTAGGTGGTTCGCTTACTCAAAGTTCTATTTTAAATTTACGTGGGAATCTAATCTCACCTAATCGAGTTCAAGCTGTATTAAGTATGCTGACTACAACATCAACTTCTTACTTGTTACTGGCTTCATTAGATGTTGCAAGAAAATCGTTAGCGACTGAAGGACAGGCTTTATTAGAAGATACGATTCGATTGGCAGAGCTAACGCGCGCCAAAATTAATGAAATTGATCACATATATTGTGTTGGTCGTGAAGTATTGGGGACAAACGCTGCTGTCGCTATCGATCCAACTAAACTGCTGATTTCCGTAAAACAGTTGGGTATTACCGGATATGATGTAGAGAATTTACTCCGTGAGAAATTTAATATCGAGGTTGAACTGTCGGATTTGTATAACATTCTTTGTATTGTTACTACTGGAGATTCTGAAGAAGAATTGCTGAAACTTGTTCAAGCCTTACAAGAAATTTCAGCGGACTTTAAGCATCAGTCAGATCAAAATGTGGAAATTTCTGTATTATTGCCAGAAATACCTGTATTAGCACTAACTCCCCGTGATGCATTTTATGCGGAAAGTGAAGTGGTTCCGTTTGAACAAGCTGCCGGAAGAATTATTGCGGAATTTGTTATGGTCTACCCGCCTGGTATTCCAATTTTTATTCCAGGAGAAATTGTGACAGAAGAAAATCTAGTATACACACAAAAAAATATGGAAGCAGGTCTTCCTGTACAGGGTGCAGAAGATTGCGAAATGAAATCATTACGTGTAATAAAAGAACATCCGGCAATTGAATAAAAACTTTAAGAAAAAAATATTTATGTGTTTTATCTATGAAAGGGGACACCTCAGATGAACTATGCCAATTTAATTGATCACACGTTACTCAATCCCGAAACGAATAAAGAAGAAATTATTAAGTTATGTGAAGAAGCAAAACAATATGGGTTTGCTTCCGTATGTGTAAACCCAACTTGGGTTTACACCTCAGCAGAGAACTTAAAAGGTTCTAATGTAAATGTTTGTACCGTTATTGGTTTTCCATTAGGAGCCAATACTCCTGAATCTAAAGAGTTTGAAGCAAGTAATGCTATCGAAAATGGTGCAACGGAGGTTGACACGGTTATTAATATTGGAGCATTGAAAGATAAAAATGATGAACTTGTAGAACGAGATATTCGTGTCGTAGTGGATGTGGCAAAAGGAAAAGCCTTGGTTAAAGTAATTATAGAGGCCTGTTTATTAACAGAAGAAGAAAAAGTCCGCGCTTGTGAATTATCTGTAAAAGCTGGAGCTGACTACGTCAAAACATCAACTGGTTTTTCCATGTACGGGGCAACAGTTGAAGATGTAGCATTAATGAGGAAAACAGTAGGGTCAAATATAGGAGTAAAAGCTTCAGGAGGGGTAAAGGATTATGATGGCTTGAGAGCAATGGTAGAGGCAGGGGCATCAAGAATTGGTTCCAGTCGAGCTGTTTCATTATTCGAAGGGAAGGAAGAATTATCCGGCTATTAAAAAAGTAAGAGTCCGTAATTTTAAGATATTTATTCTTATCCTACATTCATGTAAAAATCAGTATTGATAAGGCCCCAATTGCTCCAACAAGGAATTGGGGCTAATAACTAGGAGTTTTAATTTCTTATCTTTTTGTTAGTATGTTAAACTAATTTGTACCGAACGGTAGGTACAAATTAGTTCAACATACTTTTTTCTCTTAGGTTAGAAAATGTATTTGATGTGGTTCGTAAACAATATAATCTTGTATAATAAGTTAACAAAGCAATTTTAGGAGGATAAATCATGAAACAAATTAATACAGAGCAAGAATATCGAGATCAAATAGCAGAGGATCAACTTTCAGTTGGAATTTTTACAACTACTTGGTGTCCAGACTGTAAACGTTTGAATATGTTTATCGATGAAATTACAGAAGAAAATCAAGACAAGAAATGGTTTAAAATCGACAAAGATGAGTTCCCTGAACTAGCTGAAGAACAAACAGTAATGGGGATTCCATCATTATTAGTATTCAAAAATGGCAAAAAGCTTGGTCATTTGCATAGTGCTAACGCCAAAACCGCAGACCAAGTAAGAGAATTCTTAAATACTTTATAAGTATCCAAAATATAATTTGGCTGGGGGAAAAGGAGGAAGTTAAATGGATGATCGACAATTTAGAAACGCTATGGGCAAATTTGCTACAGGTGTAACAGTGGTTGCAACAGAAGTGGATAGCAAGGTTCATGGCATGACTGCAAATGCCTTTATGTCTGTGTCCCTCAATCCGAAATTAGTGGTGGTCTCAATTGCCGAAAAAGCACAAATGCTTGAAAAAATATATCAAAGCGGGAAATTTTCTGTCAATATCCTTGCTGCCAATCAGCAAGAATTATCGATGATTTTTGCTGGCCAAGTGAAAAATCATCAAGACGTAGAATTTGACCAACTAGGCGGGGTTCCAGTATTGCCCGGCGCTGTGGTACAAATTACCTGTGAAGTAACAGCAAGCCATGTCGAGGGTGATCATACGCTGTTTATTGGCAAGGTAACAAATATTCAATTGGAAGATTCCGAGCCGCTCATTTATTATAGTGGAAATTATCGATTATTGGCAGAAGGCTAATAGAAGAATTCAGTCAGTTTAGTGAGTTTTTTACTATTTTAGTGCGGTTGGATTAACTATTTGGCTTTGATTTGGGCATTTAAAGTTAGTGCGCCAAAATGGGATATAGAAAGTCAAATCGTTAAAAAAATTTAATAAAAATAAAAAAATAAAGCTAAAATGATGAAGTCGAATTTCGTCATTTTAGCTTTTTTAGTTTCATTTTTCAAAGGAAACAGAGAGGAATACGTTATGGATAAAAGATTGAAGAGATTGAAAAATAAAATTCCCATTGTAATTGGTAGTTCTTAGGGTGAAGGGGACGCAACTGATTTTTTTGGTAGCAAAGAAGGAGCGTATATAATCCTTTCTTCTATTCTATTTTATATTCAAGAAATCGACTATGTGCTTTACATGATTTTCTTTTGCATAGGTTTTGTATAAATGGCTGGAAAGCCGAATGGGATCCCCAAAAAAGTATCTTTCATATTGGGTTTGTCGTGTACCAAATGAACTCATTGTTAGATCCCAAGCCAAACGAAATATTTTTACACGGTTCTCTGCAGACGTATTAGCACCTTTTAAATACTGGTCCAAATCAGTTCTTATGATAGAATCAAAGTCTTTTTCTGTCGGAATAGATATCATTCCACTGGCTCCAACGATTTGAATTATTTCGCAGAACCTTGGATAAATTTTAGGATAAATAATGCTGGCGACCTGAAGAGGTATAATGCTAGGTCTCATATATCCACATTCATCTAAATTTGCCTCTACTTCAGATTTAACTAAAAGTGCCTTCATTGTTTCAAGCCCAATGATGATTTCAGCAAGTTTTTCCTGGATATGCTGAAACTCACTGATTTGAATCGTCTCGACAAGAAGCTCTGCAACACCTAAAAGAAATTCAGTTTTTATTATCTGTCTAGTGATTACCTGATGAGTTGCAAAGTGATGAAAGGAGCTTTGGAGTAGGAAATGGTTAGCAACTTCAACATTATTGTAAAAAAATACACGATCCCATGGAACTAACACTTGATCAAAGACAAGGATTGTATCCATTTCTTCATATCGTGAACTTAAAGGATAATTAAAGGATGAGTCTCCGCCGGCAAAAGATTCCCGGCAAATAAATTTTAACCCTTTTGTATCAGATGGGATGGAAAAAGCGTACGCTTCAGACTCATTAAACACTCCCCCTGCTGAGTAAACCAGCACTTCATCCGTTAGACCGCCTTGAGTAGCTAACAGGCGGGCACCTTTAATGATGATTCCATTTTCATTTTCACCAATCACCTTTGCGGAAATCGGCTCCTTAGAAGATTCAAAATGGAGTTGTGAACGGTTCACCTGTGGCGTGATAAATGTATGGGTAAATGAAAGGTCCTCTTTTTTAGCCCTTTCATAAAGGGATTGAATATTTTCTGGGAAGCAATTTTCTTTTGCTACTAGAAGGTCAGTCGAAGAGGCAAAAGCCATGACGGCAGTGTTCATATAATCGGGACTTCTTCCCATCATTCCATTCGAGTGTTTTGCCCAAAGTTCAATCATCTTCCTTCGCATCCTTAAATCATGTTTGGTTTTGGGCTGCAAATAGGAAAGTCCGATGGTTTCTCCTGTTTCTGCTGAAAGGTAAGTCAACTTGGTCTTTAGGTTTTGATCGGCCTGCAAATCATATAGAGATGCTTTGCTCTGCATGATTCCCTTGAAGGCAGGATGTTCAGATAGGTTTCCTTCAATCTTCTTCCCGTCAAACCAAATATCTTTATTTAGCTGATTAATGCGGTCAATAAACTCTTTTCCAGTAATGATTCCCATATGACCACTCCTTAAAAACATGGGTCATTCCAAATGAATGATATTGATAAGCTAATTTTATTTTATTGGATAAGGTTCCGATTTGTTCTTTATTTTAGTGTCTAATTAATAATAGGGCTGATTTGTTCGTTGAAGACAGACTGGAAATTTTCTAGAGCGTATTTAAAACATTTCTCATTGATAGCATTTAAGGAAAATTACAGATAAGTGAAGTACTTCATAGTTTAAAAAAAGGCGGGGGCCTATAATAGATGGGACAGCTTAATCTTAATTCAAAAACTTATTGATAATATTACTGAGAGGTTGAGAGAAATGAATAGAATTGCTATCTTTATAATGAGTATTTTACTAGTGATAATTGCTGGGTGTGGTCATTCAACTAACTATAATGTGAAGCTATCTACACCCAAAACATTTACTCCAGGAAAAACAATGGCAATGCAATTAAAAATTGTAGACAAGCAGGGTAAGCCCGTAAAATTTGCTAAGTTAAAGGTTAATTTGAATATGAAAAATATGGACCACGGAACAATTCCTGTTACTGTGGAAGAAATTGGGGATGGCAAGTATATTGGAATTGTCAATTTGCCGATGCAAGGTGACTGGGTAGCAAATATAAACGTGGAGCACGATGGCGAAAAATTTGAGGTGGAAAAGGAGTTCACTGTCGAAGTAAAAACGGCTGTGAATGCCCATAAAGTAACAACTCAGACGGCATTACCGGATTTTAAGTTAATCGATGAAAATGGGAATACTGTGACAAAACAGGGGCTTTTGGGGAAAACAACAGTCATGACATTCACATATTTGAACTGCATGGATCCGAATGCATGCCCAATATTATTGGGGAATTTCAACAGCTTACAGCAGAAAATAAAAACGAAAGGGATTAATTCTGATCATCTTTTACTCGTCTCTGTTTCGCTTGATCCTGAAAATGATACTCCTGAAGTGATGAAGGAACATGCACAGAAAATGAATTTTGAAAGGTCCTACCTTAAAATGCTGACAGGGGATATGAGTGAGATTAAAAAATTGACTAATACCCTCGGTGTGCATTTTGAGAAAAAAGGTGAAGAAGTTTTGCATGATAACAAAACCTTTATTTTTGATTCGTCAGGAAATTTAACACATGAATTCACAGGCAGTTACATTGACCAGGAAGAATTATTTCAAGTTGTGACTGGAAAGGAATAAAAAAACTATAAGAATTCCATTATCAAAGGGGATTTCAGAGTGTTGACAAAAGGCATTCCGAATAAGCTTATTTGGGTGCCTTTTGTCATTTTTATGCTTAATAATTCTTTAAACAGTCCTCTCTGAGGTAGCATTATATGGCATTCCATAATAACTTTTCCACTAATAGGTAAAACCATTTACAACTAGCAACAAGAGTTTTTATTAGAAAGCATCCTAAGCGGTTGCTTTTTTTTTGACAAAAATAAATAAAGTAATCATAACGTTTCATTCGATATAAAAAGCCGCAGGTATTAATTTTGTACCACTATCATAAGGTGTAAAAAGAATAGGAAAGGTGGTAAATCGTATGAAAATACAGGTTACCGGGTTTGTTGTTCATTCAGCAGATTCAAATTTGGATTCTGAGCATTCTCATACTTTATTTCTAACTTCGTGGGACGGTAGACCAATTCATAGACATCATTTTTCAGGAGTTACCACTTTTAATGCTGGGCATGATCATCGATATGCAGGTACAACTGAACCTGCTCCCACTGGAGTGCCCCATAACCATCAATACTTTACGGTTACTTACCTTAATGATGGGCATAAACATGAAATTCGAGGCGTAACTGGTCCTGCAGTTCCAATGCCCAATGGTGGACACTATCATAATTTTCAAGGCGTAACGACAGTTAATGGCTCCCATCCTCATTCTCATAAATATAGTGGCAAAACTAGTCCTAGCGATTAGGAATACCCCTTGATAAGTCTCAGAATTATCTAAACAAGTCCATCCATTCAAATGTGTGAAAAAATAAATAAAATAACATCTCCCCGGATTGAAAAGATAGGCATAATTAGTTCAATAAATTCGTGTCAACGGGTAAAATTAGCTATGGATGTAATCTTATTAATTTAATTGGGATGTGGATATACATATCGTTAGCGAATATTCTAAGACCTGATGTCATCTAAAATGTCCATCTGTTTATTTTTAAAATTTCAGCACTTGTCCATTCCCTTTTTTTTCGATTGCATATGATATTACTACCACCGAACCAGCTCATATATTTACCTCTTAGGAAGCGTTTGCATGTATTGCAAATGCTTCTTTTCAATTTTAGAATTTTTTTCAAAAGTTTGCTGATTTTATTTTTACACTATGATGATTGTCCAATCAACCCTTGTCTTATGAAATATATATACATAGTAAAGTGTTTTCCCTCTAATATTTCAATGGGTGGTGAAAAGATATGTGTTGGGGATCATATGGTTGCGGCGGAGGTTATGGCTACGGTGGAGGCTATGGCGGAGGCAGTAGTTTTGTATTAATTGTTGTCTTGTTCATTTTGTTAATTATCGTACTTTCGAGTTTCTGTTAGTTTTTTGTGAAACCTAACGGTATGCATTTTTCCATTGAGAAAAGTATTAAATAATTTCTGGAGGTGTTATTCATGGGTGATGGAATGGGAAGTGGTTTTGCATTAATCGTTGTCTTGTTCATTTTACTGATCATTGTAGGAACTTCTTTCATGGGCTACTAAAATGAAAGGAACAAAGGGCAGGTTGAGTTAATCTGTCCTTTGTTTATATAGTAGGAACAATCCCAAATCATTTACTAAAATAAACCCAAAAATAGTGTTACCGAACGGAGCCCATCCATCCCGTTCCTGTAGCCTTGGTGTTATCTTAACTAAAAATGGATAGGGTACTTATGTGCTTTTATGTGAATTCCAGGAAAACCCAAATTACTTACATTTGTATGGAAACTTATCTAGATAAACTCGGATTCTTACAAATCAGTACATATAATGCCTAAGATACAATTTAGGGTAAAGCGTTGCCAGAATAAAGACTGGAAAATCATTTATTTCGAAAAGGCACGTAAGGTCCTAAATATGGAAAAGCACCTGGATGTCCAAAGAGGATCGGTGTCATGTGAATGATGCTATGTCCAATATGATAACTATAAGGATTATAGTGTATGATCTGACTCCAAGCTCCAAACGTGGGTGAAGGGAAACCTAAGTATATTGGTCCATCTGTCCCAGTAATAATGGTGTACATGCTATCACCAACTAATTTTTTATCATTATATGTTTTAATGAGAAAAAAAGCATGTTCTTTCTGTTTATACGCACAAGTATGTGGTTGTCTATGGATGAATTTCTAATACACATTAAGCAGTATGGATTGCGAAATGTGTACCTACGGTATATATGATTAACTATTTAGATTAAATGAAAAACCCCCGAATGGGGGCTTCTTGAAATTAATATCCGAATGGGCCTGAAGGACAACAAGGGTTATGAGGTACTCCGCACATTGTATGATGCTCACAACATTCATTTACACAGGATTCTGTGTGCGGGAAATAGTGTTGATGATTAATCATATGCTTATTGACTGTAGTGGTGTGAGAAGGGTGAATATGAGCCACGACTGTGTTGGACAAATTCGTTTTTACAAATTGTTGCGGTGGTGAAAATTGCGGTGGATCGTATTGAGTAGGCAACATTTGAGGTGGACAGTATTGAGGTGGACATGCACCATAATGTGGCAAACAACCACCACTTCCACCACCATATGGATAACCCCAATTTCTATGCATATATAAAGACCTCCTTATGAATTTGGTGTATTTCAACATTAGTCTATGTAATCAAAGGGTTTGTGGACTAGTTAAATACCTAATTATTACCAATAGTTCAGAGTTTAAAGATTTTTCGTATCTAAATATTCATTGTGTTCTTCTGAATCAAACTTCGACAGAGGGATCGAAAAATGAATGAAAACAATATAATAAAGTCTAAACGAGGCAGAATTGAAATTTGAACTAGCCGGTAATTTTTATTCTGCCATTTCGCTCCCAAAGTAGTAGCGAATTAAATTAATTGCTCAATTCTCAATATGGATTTTAATGACTCGCAGCCGACTGATCTGCCTCAGCTAGGAAGTATTCGTAGTGGCCTGGGTGCAGTCGATACGCCTGATGAAAATGGTTATGTAAAAGATGATTATCGTATAAAATATCTAAGTGAGCATATTAGTGCGATGCGAGATGCAGTAGACTACGATGGTGTGGATTTATTAGGCTATACAGTCTGGGGATCGATTGACATTGTAAGTGCTAGCACAGGAGAAATGAATAAACGGTATGGCTTTATATATGTGGATAGGGACAATGAAGGTTGTGTGACTTTAAAACGCACTAAGAAAAAATCTTTTGAATGGTTAAGAAGGTTATTACTAGTAATGGTAGGGATTTAGATTTTTAAATGATTAATAAAGGCGATTATCCGAGCATTTTCTTTAAATTGAAATACTATCTTTGACGGAAAAATTTAGTGTTAAATAGTGGCAATATGTTACGTTTGGTAAACTGGCTGTTTAATAGCTTTAACTAAAAATAGTAAAAACAGAAACCCTTGCTAGGCAAGGGTTTTTGTACGTCCCAGAGAGGATGTTTGGTGGTAAATTGGTGGCAACACTTCTAAGTAAGTCGAGTCCTAGTTATATTACAACGATACTTTGGAAACTGGTATTTGTGTATTTATTCAATAGAACTTGATGCAAGAAAAACTATTTTTTGCTTAGGTCTTGACATAATACCGCTGCTCTCTTGATTGTTTCGACATCAATGGTGATAACCATTGTCGTATTTCGTGTCATGTGGTATTGGTCCATCCAGGGAATCCAGAAATGAAACGGCTTGTTTGAAGTTCATCAAGAACAAGTGAGCCAAGTCCATGGAGAATCCATTTCGAACCACAACGCGCATAATCGTGACATCCTCCATGTCCGGGGGTAAAGGATAAGCCGGCACTTGCCAGCCAAATGTACGCAATTGGCGGGACAAGTCATAAAGATTCCAGTTTGATGTGTAACCTTCTTTCAGTCGCCATGATAATACTGGAATATCCGAGCCGTCAGTAAATAGTTCAAAAGGTCCCATGTCATGAATCGCTTTGCTGAGGAATTGCGCCACTGTCTGAGATGCCTTTTGCACCTCATAGTACCCGTCTTTGCCTAAACGCAGAAAGTTATAATATTGCAGGAGTACTTGTGCACCAGGCCGGGAGAAATTCAGGGCAAACGTCGGCATGTTGCCGCCTAAATAGGAAACCCGAAAGATGAGATCCTCTGGGAGATCCTCAGCCTCACGCCAAATGACCCATCCCAGACCAGGGTAAACTAATCCATATTTATGTCCGGAAACATTGATGGATTTCACCCTGGTCAACTGAAAATCCCAGACTAAGTCCGGCTGAAGGAACGGTGCTATAAATCCTCCTGAAGCAGCATCTACATGTATCGGAATATCAAGATCCGTTCTGGACTGAAACTCGTCCAAGGCTCTCGCAATAGCGGCGACCGGTTCGTAAAGGCCTGTGTAGGTTACCCCAAGAACCGGCACCACACCGATTGTATTTTCATCTACGACAGCGAGTACACCCTCTGGATCCAGATAAGGATGATCCGGGGTAATATTCACATAACGCGGCTCAACGTCCCAATAGTTCGCGAATTTTTCCCAAACGACCTGAACAGCGGAACTAAATACGATATTTGGCCGGTCAATCGGCTTCCCTTGTCTCTTACGCGCGTTTTGCCAGCGCCGCTTTAACGCAAGACCACCGAGCATACACGCTTCCGACGATCCCGTTGTCGAAACACCTATCGTATTTTGCGGGGAGGGCGAATGCCATAGATCGGCTAAAATTCGAACACACCGTTCCTCTATTGCCGCTGTCTGCGGGTATTCGTCCTTATCAATCATGTTCTTTTCGACTGATTTGGCATATAAGAGATCTGCACTGGGTTCCATCCAAGTGGTAACGAATGTTGCAAGGTTTAGACGTGCATTGCCATCCAGAGCAATTTCATCGTGGACAATTTGATACGCAGTTTCTGGCAACATGCCTTGTTCACGCATCCGAAAACGTGGAACGGCCTCTTCTCCTTTGCGGGAGAATAGAGGATTTACAGAAAATTCGGGAGGCAACATCCTTTGTGTGATCTGTGCGCGGCGCGGTTGCCATTGTGGCATACACAATCAACTCCTTCACGTAATTAGACTTCTTATGTTGTTTTGTGAATAAATGCCATAAAATATTCATAACGAGTGATATGTTTAAAGATGAAAGCTTAATAAAAGGGATCATAGTCCCAAACAGTCTGAAACATGTTTATACAAGTAGGGGGTGAACAGTTTGGCTAACGGGATCTATCCCGCGCGTGCGACGTTTTCCCCCGACTACCGATATGATAAGACCATATAAAAAAAGGTCAACCAGAAATCTGGCTAACCTTATATTACGAACGGGTTCTTTTTTGAAGAAAAGATAGAAAGGCTCCTTACGGGGAATTATTTTCAATGATCCCCATGTTTTTTGTCCGTCAATTCCTCCATGAAAAAAAGCAGCTAAACCTGAAGCTATGATTTGAAACCCTCGAAAACCACGAGTTGCACGATAAGGATTGGCGGTCTTGAAAATAACCGCTAATACTTTCATTAAAATAAATCCTACTATAAAGTCTAAAAATGGAGATATAATTAGAGCTTTTATAATGTCAGTGAAGCCTTCCCGGTTTATAGAATCGAAGCCAGAGCCAAAAATAACCGCTTAGCAATCAAGCATTGCATTAACATTATTAAAATGAGGATCCTGTGGTTTAAAGTTTGTTCCATTTTCGAAATCAGTAAAACCACGAAATATTTTCTATTATTTATACTATAAGTTAATAAAAATAGGCCTTTTGTTTGATTTTTCTAAATTTACATAAAATTTACGGAATATCCATAAAACCCTAATAAAACTAGATTAATATTTTAACTGTTAGAACAAGTTTATTAGGGGGAGAAGGAAAAATGAAAACTCGTTTTAAGAAGGCAATACCTTTAATCGCAACGACTGTTCTTGCAACAACTGCTCTTACCACCCAATCATTATTTAATGAGGGAGAGAATCAAAAAGCAGAAGCACAATTATTATCAAAAGAAGAAGTGAAAAAGAATAGTGCATCTTGGCTTGCAGGTGATCATCACGTACATAGTGAATGGAGTGTTGGTTGGGACAATTCTACAAATCCTCCAACTCCAATTAGGGGTGGAGATGCTATCTATCCAATCTCCAAAAATGCCGAAAATGCTAAAAAGTATGGACTTGATTGGATGATGACAACAGATCATGGAGGTCCTAACCATTCAAAGGTTAACTTAGAACAAGCATATCCTGAGTTATTAAAATCCCGTGCAGCTGTTCCTGAAGTTCTTCAATTCTACGGAATGGAGCTAGACACACCAGCAGCTGACCACAGCACTCTAATGATCCCAAAAGGTGAAAATGAATCACAGGTACTTTACGATCTTGAAAGCAAGTTTAATTCTCGTGATGCTTATCCAAGTGACCCAAGCCGTAACACTGAATCAAAAATGATTGAAGCTCTTAACTATATGAAACAAATGGATGAGCTTCCAATTTCTATCGCACATCATCCATCCCGCTCAGCTACTGGTGTTGGTGTATGGGGACTAGATACTCCGCAAGAGTTCCGTAATTGGAACGATACCGCACCTAACATTTCTATCGGTATGGAAGGTGCTCCAGGACACCAGGCGGCTTCTATTAACCCAGATGGCTCTCTTGATCCTAAAGGATCTCGTGGCTCGTATGGAAACGCAAACGCTCCAACAATGGGTGGATTTGACCAAATGACGGCTATCGTTGGTGGTTTATGGGATTCGATGTTAGGTGAAGGAAGACACTGGTGGGTTACTGCTACCTCTGACTCTCATGTTAACTGGCGTGATGGAGGAAGTGACTTCTGGCCTGGTGAATATTCTAAAACATATGTAAAAGCAGAGAAAAATTATAAAGATGTAATGGAAAACCTACGTAAAGGTAATGTATTTGTTACCACGGGTGCCCTTATCTCAGAACTTGATGTTAAACTGCAAGCAGGAGGCAAATCACCATTGCATGCTAAGGCAAAAGGAAATACAGCAACAATCGGTGAAACACTAACACTTTCAAGTAAAAAATCTGATGTAACGGTAACGATGCGCATCAAAGATCCTAACGCTGCGAACTCTCATGGAGATAAGCCAAATGTAAAACGTGTTGACTTAATCATGGGGGATGTTAAAGGAAAAGTGGAAGACCGCTCTTCTGCTTCTAATCCTACAACAAAAGTTGTGAAGCGTTTCACTGAAAACGATTGGAAACAAGACGGTGAATACATCACTATTACTTATACTTTAAAAGATGTGGATAAAGATAGCTACATTCGTTTCCGTGGTACTAACACAGACCAATTAGAACCAGTAGCAGATCCTAAAGGTGAGAACCCGTGGAATGATCTTTGGTTCTATTCAAACCCAATTTTCATGAAATCAGATAAATAATTGAGGGAAAACGGAAGTCTTGACGAGGGGCATTAAAAACTCCTCGTCTTTCCGTTATCTTTTGTCGACACATCTTTGAAAGTAAACAAAAGAAATGGACGTGGATTTTAATGAAAAAATTATGGTACTGTATCGTGCTCATCTTACTTCCATTTGGCTCTTTCCTTTCATCCCCAGCCTCTGCTCATACCAATAACAGTGAAGGTTTTTCTAACATTGAAGTCAATGAGAAAACATTAGATTATGAATTAAAGCTAGATTTAGAGGAACTGGGCCATGCTCTTAATAAGGAAACAAATCAAAAACAGTTAATTGAAAACAAAGTTGTACAAGGATATATCAATTCCCATATAAAACTTTATGCGGACAGCCAACTTATTGAAGGCCGAGTAGAAAAAAGCGAAATAGAGATGATTAAGGAAAGACCATTTGCGGTTATTAACTTAGCCTATAATATAGATCATAAACCAGAAAAATTAGTGGTCGAGTATAATATGTTTATGGATGATTCTGACCCAAGCCATGCGAATTATGCAACGGTTAAATTGAATGGGAAACAACAAGAAAAGATTTTAACATTCGAATCAAGGGAATTAGAAATTGGAGAAATAAGTTTTCTACAAAACGTAAAACAGTTTGTAGTTCTAGGATTAGAGCATATTTTTACTGGTTATGATCATATCTTGTTTGTAATTAGTTTGCTTTTTGGAGCTAGGACGATTCGTCACATTCTTTCTTTAGTGACAGCCTTTACGATTGCACATAGTATCACATTGGCTTTGGCGACTTTCAATATTGTTCAGCTGCCAAGTAGATTTGTAGAGTCAGCAATTGCATTAAGCATAATTTACGTTGCACTTATAAACATATTTAATAAGGACTCGAAACACCAACCGTGGCTTGCCTTTGGTTTTGGACTCATTCATGGATTCGGTTTTGCAGGAATCTTATCGGAAATGAGATTAGATACCAATCATATGGCTGTGTCTCTACTATCCTTTAATATAGGAATAGAAATTGGTCAGCTATTGATCGTATCCTTAGCTTTTCCATTAATTTTGTGGATAAGAAAATTAAGATATAAACCAATCAAATGGGTCATCCCTAGTACATCAGCTGCGATATTAGCTTTTGGGCTAGTATGGTTTATTCAAAGAGCTTTTTGAATGTGAATGCATTATGGATTGAACTTTGATAGCGTTAAGGATAAAGGTATAACGTTTAATAAAAACTCTACTTGGATTACAAAATTAATGGAAGAGTGCTTAGACTTGACTAATAGGTGCACTGAAAAAATTTGCTCGGCTAATTTTGGTGTTTAACAGAAAAGATTCTGAAGAAATGTACTAAAACTACTGTAAGAGTTCTACTTAAAGTAGGCAGGATAGTTTTAATAAGAAAAGGCAATTGTCTCTGTTTTTCCAGTTTCCAATTGACTTAATATCCTAAAGATACACCTAGCTGTTTAGTAAAAATATTTATTGTTATCCCTTTCTTTTCCGGAATTGTCGAATTCTTTGCCCTAAATTTTGCAGCATGCATTATTCCTCCAATCCCTTATTCTTGTGCTAAGACTTTGTTTGAAAAAATAAATAAGTATAATTGAAGGAAAAAGAGCAACAAAAAACGCTGAATATCAGCGTTTTTTTATGTTTCTGGCATTGGTGTAGGAGTGGATGGTGTTCCTGTTCCTTTATATTTTTCGTCGATCATATTTCGAATGTCTTTTAATGATGTTCCTTTTTCGTTTTCATGCTCTTCGCCATACCTCGGCTACGTTACTTATTAATCAAAACGTACACATGAAAACAATTAGTAGCCGTCTGGGCCATTCAAATATTCAAACGACAATGGATATCTATGGACATTCTTTAAAAAGTGCGGATCAGGATGCTGCTGAAAAATTGGACTTTCTATTTAAAAGTAATACAAAGAGACAGGGGAAAAGTTTCTGATCCCTGTCTTTTGAATATTTAGATAAAATGACAATTCTTTTATAGATTTAAGTGTAATTTGGATGAGTACGTAGCAAGACAAAAGGCATAATGTGCTTATTAATATTTGATAAATTCTTTTTAACTTAGAAGTCCATTGATATATCAGGCTTTCATTTGTAAGATAAACAAAAAATGCTGATCCAATTATGAAAAATAGGTAGGAATCAGCATTTTAAGTTCTTTAATTTGCTTTATTTAATTAATTTTCATTGCCAGCTTTTTAACCCAAAGTACGAGTTAAAAAGCTGGCAACCCTCAACCTATGAATTTGTATTAGAACCAGCTATTAAGCCATCTTTGTATTAGCATGAGCAAAACACCGGATAGAACACCAATGATAACACCAATTAATAGGCTACGTTTGGTGGCAAAATGGCGGCAAATCAGCTGTTTACTTTAAATAACTATAACAGATAAAACAGAAAAACCCTTGCTATGGCAAGGGTTTTTGTACGTCCCAGAGAGGATTCGAACCTCCGACCTACAGTTTAGGAAACTGTTGCTCTATCCTACTGAGCTACTGAGACACTAAAATAGGAACGTTACTTATTATAATGAGTTAATCGGAAAAGGTCAATAAAAAGTTGATTTTATTGAATCGGCAGATTTCTGGTTATTTCTGCTTTTTTCACAGCTTTTTCGCGGAAAATCAACCAAACGATTAAACTTAATGAAATTAATAAACCTTCTAACGATAAAATATACCAGGGGTAGGGGCCGAGAACATCCAATAAACTTGCGCTCCTTGGCTTGTGACTTAAGAACATATAATTTCCGCCCACCAGCTTATTAATAAACATAATAACCGGCATTAGAACATTCAAAAAGATAAACAATTTTAATACGGACCAGATGGATGGCCTGTATCCCTTTGCCCAAGTAAAATAGAGCGGCACCCAAATGATCATTAAATGAGTATAAAAGAAATGAAAGAACCGAAAATGAGGGAAGTCATAACGTAATAATGGGGTGAATAACGCCTGAGATGCGCCTAGTAATGCAGTAAATAATAGAATCTCATAAATTAATTTTTTCCTTGTCAGTAATAATATCACTGTTAAAATCAAGCTGATGCTGCACAATTCCAAAGGTATGGCATGACTAACATGCCAACTGCCATTTTGTAACATCCATAAATGATAAGTTGTTTCCATTATAATCAACGAAATTGCTACCCCGATTTCTGCATATCTCCATTCTTCTGCTTTCAGCTTACCTCTAAACAAAAATATCAAGATTGAAACAAAAATGAGGATGGAAATAATAACAAAGTGACTTAGGGAAAACATCTGAAAATCATAGTTTTTGTAACTGTGTCCAAACCACTCTACCATTTAACCACCCCATTTACGTTATTAATTCTTTTATTCAAACTTTTAGTAAAGTATATTCGATGAAATAGCTTTTACTCCTTTAATGAAATTTATTGTTAGTACAATATGAAGTAATTTTTAATAAGAAAAATTTTATTCTGTTAAGAAATAAAACGAATTGTCTATCATTAGACACTTCCTTTCAACAAAGTATGGCAAAAAAAGAAATTTACTAACAAGGATAATCGACATAATATTCCGGCAAATGAAATTATAATAATAATTGGTAGTGTATTAGCACTATTACTATTTATCCAAACTGTTAAAGGGGGAAATGTAATGAAAAAAATTTTTTCACTTGGACTTGTATTAGCAATGGTATTTTTCTCTATTGTTCCAGCATTTGCTAAATCAACTCCACTCACGAAAGAGGAATTTACACCCAAGCTTCCAGACTATCAAAAAGTTGATCCTAATCTCTCAAAAGATGTTTCAAAGAAAGGCGGCACGATTAAAGGAAAAGAACTACACGGCTATAATGGTAAATCGTATAGTAAGCCACAAGAAACTGAGAGGTTACAGCCCAAAAGAGTGGAGGATTTGAAGACAAAAGGGATTGCCATTGTGGTGGATTTTCCTTTAGCTGCAGATGGAAAAAGTGCTGTTCCAGGTGTTAAATATGACCCAATCCCAATTAATCAATTTGATGATCTTATAAATGGAGATACGTTTAATCCTTATAGATTGGATATGTTTAAACATTTAGCAACTTTCAATGGAAAGGAGGCTTCTACCAATCGCACAATGAAGAATTTCTATAAAGAAGTTAGCTATGGAAAATTCAGTATGGATATTGATGTTGCAGGATGGTATACCTTGCCGCATTCCTATGACTATTATTTAGGTCAGAACAAAGGGTACCATAATGAAAATGGAGATGCACATATTGGGGAGTTGGTAAAAGATGCTATTAATCTAGCATCAAAGGATGTAGACTTCTCCCAATATGCCGTTCCAGCACAACCAGGTGATTTCTGGCTGCATGGTGATGATGCCACATCATTTATTAAGGACGGGCAAACCATTGACAAAATTGTACCTAATCTACTAATCATCCATCGTGGAACGGGTGCAGAATTTAGCTTGGACCCAAGCCTAATATGGTCACATAAATGGGATATTACAAGTGCAAGCTATTTCGGACAATATTATCAAACTGGGGAAGAACCAGATGAGTCAACATTAGAGCACACAGTGGTTGACGGTGTAGCGGTGGATACGTATAATATCGTTCCAGAGGTGGGGCAGGATATTACAGGATATTTAAAAATATCAAATCCTGATATTGTGGGACCGGATTATAATGGAAGAGAACCATCTCCACCTAGCGTTGGGGTTTTTGCACATGAATTTGGTCATGTTCTAGGGCTGCCAGATTTATATGATTATGGTTATGATTCGGAAGGAGTGGGAATGTATAGTTTAATGGCTGGTGGTTCATACGGTCGTGACATGAATAACCGTTATTACTCAGGAAATTCACCAGTCCATCCGGATGCATGGTCAAAAACATATCTTGGCTTTGCTAAAGCGATTGAAGTGAATAAAAATCAACAACTAACTATTCATCCAGTAGAACAGCAGCCCGATATTTATAAGATTAATGTTCCTGGCTCGGACGGTCGTGAATACTTCTTATTAGAGAATCGCCAGCAAACTGGTTTTGATGCTGGATTAGAATACAACTTAGATGGTAACAAATTACATGGATTAGTCGTCTATCATGTGGTGGAGGATATTCTCTCACGTAATTTCTGGAGGCCAAATGAAGCGCAAAACTGGGATTTAAACCATCTTGGTTTAACACAGGTGCCAGTAAATCCTGCCAATGGAGAGCGGCATTATGCGGTAAGTGTTGTTCAAGCAGATGGTTCCTTTGATATGGAGCGCTATTTGAATGATGGAGATTCAGGCGATGTATTCCCTGGTAAATACAAAGTAACCTCTATAAGTCCTAAAGGTAATGTGGGTCCAAACACAACCTCATTATACAAATGGTCGAAAATGGGCACTGAAACAGGCATTCAAATAACTAATATTGTTGAAGAATCGAATGGTACTGTTACATTAAATGTAATTTTTAATAAATGATAAGATGTTGATTGTAAAGGTGCAGGAGAAGAATTCTTCTGCACCTTTATTTTTTTCATTGCTCAAACTGTAGATTTCCAATTCTTTATTTACACTGGGATATCCCTTTAATTTGGCGAATAATCGACGAGTGCCTGACACGCTCATTTTGTGTTATAATAGTTTGTCGAAGATACTCGAAATGAATATAACCGTGGAGGTCATTATGGCTGCTTATACGCCGATGATACAGCAATATTTAACCGTTAAGGCAGATTATCAAGATGCCTTTTTATTTTTTCGCCTAGGTGATTTTTATGAAATGTTTTTTGACGATGCGATTAAGGCATCACAGGAATTGGAGATAACATTAACAAGCCGAGAAGGTGGCAGTGAGGAACGAATTCCGATGTGTGGTGTACCATACCATGCAGCCGCAAACTATATTGAACAGCTAATTTCGAAAGGCTATAAAGTTGCGATTTGTGAGCAAATGGAAGACGCGAAACAAACAAAAGGAATGGTTAAACGGGAGGTAGTCCAGTTAATCACGCCAGGTACGGTGATGGATGGAAAAGGATTAACGGACAAAGAGAACAACTATATTGCCTCGATTACCGCCTTTGATGATCAAACCTATGGTATTGCCTACAACGATATTTCAACAGGTGAAAGCAGGGTTACCTTGCTCTCGAATAATTTTGATGACGTTTTGAATGAACTGGCGGTTTTGAGTGCCAAAGAGGTCGTTTTGCCCAGCAATTTTGATGGAGAGTTGCAAAAGAAAATGCGCGAACGAGATGTGCTAGCGATCTCGTTTGAGGATAATAGTTCAATAGATATGAACTTCTCTCATCTGCTTGAGAACCTTAATCAAGCTAAATTGAAGCAAACAGTAGCAAGGCTTTTTAACTATTTATTCCGTTCGCAAAAAAGAAGCCTTGACCATCTTCAGCCTGTTGCAACTTATCAAATTCACCAATACATGAAAATGGATTACTATTCTAAACGAAATCTAGAATTAACCGAGACGATTCGCTCGAAAGGAAAGAAAGGGTCCTTATTATGGCTACTAGATGAGACGATGACCGCAATGGGCGGTAGGATGTTAAAACAATGGATTGACCGGCCGTTGATTAATCAGGCAAAAATAGAGCACCGCCAAACCATTGTTGAAGTCCTGTTGAATCAATATTTTGAACGCCAAGAGCTTCGGGAAAAATTAAAGGAAGTTTATGATTTAGAGCGTTTAGCAGGGCGTGTTGCCTTTGGCAATGTTAATGCCCGTGATTTGGTGCAATTAAAACGATCCTTAATGCAGGTACCATTAGTAAAACAAATCCTGCAAAATATGCAGGATGAACAGGTGAATCAAATAGCTGAGCAGCTTGATCCATGTGAAGAGGTCACGGATTTATTAGAGCAGGCGATTGTTGAAAATCCACCGCTTTCCTTAAAAGAAGGAAATATGATTCGCGACGGTTATCATGCACAGTTGGATCAATATCGAGATGCAAGTCGAAACGGAAAAACCTGGATTGCCCAACTTGAACGGGAAGAGCGGGATAAAACCGGGATTAAGTCGTTGAAGGTTGGCTATAACCGCGTTTTTGGCTACTATATTGAAGTGACAAGAGCGAATTTGCATCTATTAGAAGAAGGGCAATATGAGCGTAAGCAAACGTTAACGAATGCGGAACGCTTTATTACCCCAGCATTAAAAGAAAAAGAAGCGTTAATTTTACAAGCGGAAGAAAAATGTGGTGAACTTGAATATGAGTTATTTACCGAAATCCGCGAGACAGTGAAGGAACAGATTCCACGCTTACAAGCATTAGCGAAAACGGTCAGTGAGCTTGATGTTCTGCAATGTTTTGCCCAGGTCAGTGAAGATAGGCGCTATGTAAAGCCGCAATTTTCTACAGATCGTCGGGTAGCAGTAAAAGATAGTCGGCACCCAGTTGTGGAAAAAGTGTTAAATGCTCAGGAATATGTGCCGAACGACTGTTATATGGACAGCGACCGTGAAGTCTTATTGATAACTGGTCCGAATATGTCTGGTAA
Organism: Neobacillus rhizosphaerae; assembly: GCF_937468385.1. Lineage (GTDB taxonomy): Bacteria > Bacillota > Bacilli > Bacillales > Cytobacillaceae > Neobacillus > Neobacillus rhizosphaerae. The sequence continues at coordinate 323,454 of NZ_CALBWS010000001.1, read as the reverse complement.
GAGTACGTACATGCGCCAAATTGCCTTGACCGCCATTTTGGCACAGATCGGCTGCTATGTACCGGCATCTGAGGCAACGCTGCCAATTTTTGACCAGGTGTTTACACGGATTGGAGCTGCCGATGATTTGATCTCAGGTCAAAGTACCTTCATGGTCGAAATGCTAGAAGCAAAGAATGCGATTACCAATGCAACACAAAATAGCTTAATCTTGTTCGATGAAATCGGCCGTGGAACCTCAACCTACGACGGAATGGCCCTTGCCCAGGCGATGATTGAATATATTCATATGCGGATTGGTGCGAAAACATTATTTTCCACCCATTATCATGAACTGACCGTTTTAGATGAAGGACTTTCAAAATTAAAAAACATTCATGTCAGTGCAATTGAACATAATGGTAAGGTGGTTTTCCTTCATAAAATTAAAGAAGGACCAGCTGATAAGAGCTACGGCATACATGTCGCACAGCTAGCAGAACTACCTCAAGAATTAATTAACCGTGCCAATGAAATCTTAACAGCACTTGAGCAGACGGATGTCCAGCCGGAACCAAAGAGAACGAAAGCCGTTATCGAAGTGGAAAAACATCCTGAACAACAGCCGGCACAGTTGTCCTTTTTTGATGAGCCAAAAGAAACGAAAAAACACGAAACTACTTCTAAAGAAAAACGCGTGTTAGAAAAAATAAAAGAATTAGATTTATTAGATGTAACACCGCTTCAAGCGATTAATATGTTGTACGAACTCCAGAAAAAGTTAAAGTAAGGGGTGAAGGCGAATGGGGAAGATTATCCAATTAGATGATGCCCTATCCAACAAAATAGCGGCGGGAGAGGTTGTTGAACGCCCCGCCTCTGTAGTCAAAGAACTGGTTGAAAATGCGATTGATGCGGGCAGTACCGTGATTGAAATTGAGGTAGAGGAAGCCGGTCTTGCGAAAATTCGAATTACGGATAATGGATATGGTATTGACGAAGAGGACGTGTTAATCGCCTTTCAACGCCATGCCACCAGTAAAATCAAAGATGAAAATGATTTGTTCCGCATCAGAACCCTTGGGTTCCGTGGAGAAGCACTTCCTAGTATCGCTTCTGTTTCCAGACTTGAGATGAAAACGTCAACCGGAGAAGGAGCCGGAAACCGGGTTGTCATCGAGGGTGGGAAAATCGAAACGTTTGAAAAAGCTTCGAGTCGACGCGGCACCGATATTATTATAACAGATTTATTTTATAATACGCCTGCACGATTGAAGTATATGAAAACAATTCACACAGAACTTGGGAATATCACAGATGTTGTCAACAGGCTCGCCCTTTCACATCCAGAGGTGGCTTTTCGCTTAATTCATAATGAGCGGAAGTTGCTGCAAACGACTGGAAACGGTGATATGCGCCAAGTTCTCGCTGCTATCTACGGTATGACAATCACGAAGCAGCTTATTCCGATCACCGGTAAATCGCTTGATTATACCATTAGCGGATATGCATCCATGCCAGAGGTAACAAGAGCATCAAGAAACTATATCTCAACGATGATAAATGGTAGATTTATAAAAAACTATCCATTAGCCAAAGCGATTCAGGAAGGCTACCATACCCTGTTGCCAATTGGCAGATTTCCAATTGTTCTTCTGAATATCGAAATGGATCCGTTGCTAGTTGATGTCAATGTTCACCCATCGAAAATGGAAGTTCGTATAAGTAAGGAAGCAGAGTTGAATGAACTGGTTACAACGATCATAAAGGATGCTTTTAAATCGAAAATCCTGATTCCGACAGCCTATTCTCAGGTGAAAAAAGAAGAAACAAAATCGGAACAAACGACGTTAATTCTTGATGAAGGAACTGTAACCACAAAGACTACTAAAGAAAATAACAGAGATTGGCCAATACATGCGCAAGCGATAAAGGAAACCAGGCCAATTCCTGCTTCACCATATTCAAATATTCCTACCCGAGCGGTAAATGTTGATGAAACAGAAGGTTGGGAGTCTGCAAACCCATTTTTTCCTAGTGGTGAAATTGTCAAGGAAAAAAGGAATGAATCCATTGAGGATGACCGTGAAAATGATGAGCAGTTTTTAGCGGCTAGTAGTGTAAATGACCGAACTGAGAGCAGAGTACCGCGTCTATACCCGATCGGCCAAATGCATGGTACCTATATTTTTGCCCAAAATGAAAACGGCTTATATATTATCGATCAGCATGCGGCACAGGAACGGTTAAAGTATGAGTACTTCCGTGAAAAAGTGGGACAGGTTCAGTCTGAACTGCAGGAAATGCTTGTTCCGTTAACATTTGAGTATTCTACTGACGATTATATAAAAATTACTGAACACCAAAACGAGCTAGAAAAGGTTGGTATTTTTCTCGAGGAATTCGGAATGAATAGTTTTATTGTCCGTTCCCATCCGCAATGGCTTCCAAAAGGAGAAGAAAAACAAATCATCGAAGACATGATCGAACAACTTTTAGCGATGAAAAAGGTCGATATTAAAAGACTACGTGAGGAAGCAGCCATCATGATGAGCTGTAAAGCATCAATTAAAGCGAATCGACATTTACGAAATGATGAAATCCAAGCACTGCTTGATGATTTACGAAAAGCATCTGATCCGTTTACCTGTCCCCATGGAAGACCGATAATCGTCCACTATTCGATTTATGAAATGGAAAAAATGTTTAAACGGGTGATGTAATTTCAAGCACAGGAGAATCCTTGATATATAAGGATTCTCCTGTGCTTTTTTAAAGCTTCGACCACATTTTTCGCTCAGAGCTCGTTTTTTGGAACACTTTTGAAAAATTCTCTGCCGATGAATCTTGTACATAAGGTGTAACGTGACAATATTTATTTATGTGATTTAAAAGTTTGCGAAAAAGGTGAAGCCAGGTAGGATGAAAAAAATCTATGAAATGTTCTCTTATTATGGGGCATAAAAATAGCACTTCAATATGAAATGCTAATTAACTAAATAGTTTTCTAATTGCTGGACCGAGATCATTAAAATATGGCTTTACAATAAAGTCTTTTGCTCCAGATTTTATTGCATCAACTATTAACCCTTTTTGCCCCATTGCGGAACAAATAATTACTTTTGCACTTGGATCAAATTCAATTATTCTTCTTAAGGCATCTAGACCATTTAAAGTAGGCATAGTTAAGTCAAGTAATACAATGTCTGGAGACTTTTTTTTATACAAAGCGACGGCAATTGCACCATCTGAAGCTTCAAAAAAAACTTGGAAGCCTTCTCTATGTAAGATATTCATTATTAAATTTCTACTAAACCTTGAGTCGTCAGCAATTAATATGGTTTTACTCATTTAAAACACCTTTCCATTAATAATAAGGCAAATTAGGAAAGGGGTACTTTGCAGAGAGCTTATTTGCAGCTCGGCTACCATAACAAAAATTTTGCTTTAGGTCCGTGGCTTTGCGTCTTTTACTTTCGTAAAATTTGCCTTTTTCAAATTTTAGCACATTTTGTCGCAAAAAGTAATATTTTGTCGCATTTATAAGTCAAAGAAATATTTGAAATGCCAATTTGCAATTTAAATTATTTAAACAATTGTATTGTTTTGATTGATTTCTTTGAACGGTAATAATTATAAAACCCAATCAAAAGGAGAATTGCTCCTAAAAAGATGGTTATGTACGCTGTGATTTTGAACTTTATACTTTTATCAAAAAGCTCTATAAGGGCTGCAGCAGCCGCAAAGAATGTCAAGGACGTACGTATATAGGCTAATAGTGTTCTATCAATGGCCAATTTTGTTCTTTCCATTGCTAGTAGTGTACTTTCCATTGCGAACAAGTCACTAGGAGATAGAGAGTTCTCATTTGGTGCATTTTTATTTCTGCTCATATTACTCCTCCTTTTTTTCTAAATACTACATATAGTATGCCAAAAGAACGTAATTTTTAAGAGTAAATAAAGTTGGCTAAAGAATCGAACACTCATATTAAGTTTGTCACTATGAATAATAGTCACGTTCATTATTAATTAGCCACTTTCTAAATTATGAAAACAAGTATATAGAACGTTTACTCTGGATGAGTAATGTAATTTGCAGTGACAGAGATTCGAAAAAATGTTGTCGAACGGTGACCAACTAGTTAATTGTGACCTAGATTTTATTACAAGGCAAAAACCAAGAAAATATATAAAGGCTGAAGGGGGTTAGTCCTTCAGCCTTTTTGTTGAATGTTGTCACAAATAATAGAGTTGTCTTATTTCACTTCTGCTAGAATTTTACTCACATATGCAAGCGATTTTCCAGCTCCGATTGCCACCGATTCGAGCGGATTTGGAGCTAGCTGAACAGGAACAAAGATTTCTTTGCTAAGCCACTCCTCCATCCCATTCATTAGTGATCCGCCGCCAGTGAGGATGACACCACGGTCGACGATGTCACCACTGAGTTCGGCAGGGCAATCTTCTAGTGTGGCCCGGATTGCTTCTAAAATATGCTGAAGTGCTTCTTTCAGCGCATTACGAATTTCATAGGATGAAAGATTAATTGTTTTCGGCAAGCCAGACACAAGATCCCGACCACGTACGTCGAGGAAAAGTTCCTCATGATCAATAAGTGCATAACCAATTTCCATTTTTATTTTTTCTGCTGTTCTTTCGCCAATCAATAAATTGTATTCTTTACGAACAAACTGAATAATATCATCATCCAGGCGATCTCCGCCAATTTTTATCGAATGGCAAGCAACTACCCCACCGAAGGAGATAATCGCAACTTCTGTATTGCCGCCACCAATGTCGACAACCACGTTGGCAACAGGTTCATCTACAGGTAATCCTGCCCCAATTGCTGCTGCAACTGGTTCTTCAATCAACGAAATTTTTTTGGCACCAGCATTTTTCACTGCGTCATGAATCGCTCTTCGTTCAACACTTGTGGATCCGGATGGAATACAAACAATCACATTGGGTTTACGAACGGCAAAGCCTATTTTTTTTGTGGCCTTTCGCATAACGTGTTTCAGCATTTCTGTAGTGACATCAAAATCAGCAATGACTCCATCCTTTAAAGGGCGGATGGCAACGATTTTTTCAGGAGTTTTTCCAATCATTTCTTTTGCATCCAGTCCGACTGCAACCACATTATTTGTTCTTGTATCAATGGCAACCACAGAGGGCTCATTAAGGGTAATCCCTTTATTTTTATTATAAACCAATATATTTGCTGTTCCTAAATCAATTCCCATATCAAAAGTTGAAAGCATTTCTTCACCTAATTCCTAAATATTTTTTCAAAATAAGCTACGTTCAAGCCTATCATGAAAGTGGGGGTAGAAAGCAGTTTGTAAATGAACCGTTATCCTTTTGTAAATTTACATGAAAAACTTCCCTTCTTTGGAAGCAACATGGATAAAAAAAGTCTTTTACATAAGCATAGAAAAGATTTATATTGTATATACTGATTTGATGTTCAACTGCTTTTCAAATATATGATACGATGTAAGCGTGGAAGCGAACAAAAACGATTACTTCCACTGATAATGTAAATAAGGCAGTGTGAAAATTTTGGATTTAAAACAAAAATTATTAGTTATCATTGGACCAACAGCAGTAGGAAAAACAAAATTAAGTATCGAAATGGCCAAACGCTATAACGGTGAAATTATCAGCGGGGATTCGATGCAAATTTATCGTGGAATGGATATTGGGACTGCAAAAATAACGAAGGATGAAATGGAAGAAATTCCCCACCATTTGATTAACATTAAAGAGCCTTCTGAAAATTTTTCTGTTGCTGAATTTCAACACCTTGTACGGGCTAAAATAACGGAGATAGCTGAAAAAGGAAAGCTTCCCATCATTGTCGGTGGGACAGGGTTGTATATTCAGTCCATCATTTATGATTATCAATTTTCTGATGTTCCGGGTGATGAAACCTTTCGACTTAAGCTTGAGGAAAGAGAAAGAGAAATTGGAAGTAATGCGTTGTATCAGGAATTAGTGAAGATTGATCCAGATAGTGCATCGCATATCCATCCAAACAATGTGAGAAGGGTGATTCGCGCTCTTGAGATTTTTCATCTGACTGGTAAAACGATGCAAGAATTTCAAAGCAGACAACAGCCAGAGCTCCTGTACAATACGGCACTAATTGGTTTATCGATGGAACGGGAGCGCCTTTATGAGCGCATTAACCTCCGGGTTGATAACATGGTCAAGGAAGGACTTATTGCGGAAGTGAAAAGCTTATATGACCAGGATTTACGCGAGTATCAATCGATACAAGCGATTGGCTACAAAGAAATTTATCAATATTTAGATGGATATGTTACATTAGAAGAGGCGGTAGAGAATTTAAAACAAAATTCCCGACGCTATGCCAAAAGGCAGTTGACTTGGTTTCGGAACAAGATGGTGGTAGAATGGTTTGATATAACGGATGTGAACAATTTTGCAAAAAAAATAATGGAAATTTCACATTATGTTGAAGGAAAGCTTCAAGTAAAATCGAATACATATTAGTAGAGATAAAAGAGGAGGATATACAAATGAAAACGACGATTAATATTCAAGACCAATTTTTAAATCAATGCCGTAAAGACAATATTCACGTTACGGTCTTCCTTCTAAACGGATTTCAATTAAGAGGCCAAATTAAAGGTTTTGATAATTTCACCGTACTTTTTGAATCAGAGGGAAAGCAGCAGCTGGTATATAAGCATGCCATTTCAACCTTTGCTCCACAAAGGAATGTTCAACTAGAATTGGATAATCAATAAATATTTTAATCAAGTGAGCCCAGAAAGTGATGGGCTCTTTTTTATTTTTCAATCCTTGTTTTTGTTTGCGGAAATCTTTTTTAATGAAATTTATGGTTCGTGAATACATATAGAATGAAGGATTGTGCTTTCCTTTGTGCACTAAATGCAATCGGAATTTCTGAGTAGCCTAATCAAGCTACCTTACGTACACTGTTTGCAGATTGAGAGGTGAAAGCTTTGGATCAACCATTTCGAATGAAAAGTAATGGTCAAATAAGAGTTGTTCTCGATTCACAAAAAAGAAAAACAGTAACGAAAGAATTACCCGATTTTCAAGTTGTTCCAAAGGTCATTCCCCCTGAGCATGCAGCTTTAAAGGAAATCGAAGAGGAGCTCGGGGCATTGGTTGGCATGGAAGAAATGAAACGAATGATAAAAGAAATATATGCTTGGATTTATGTGAACAAAAAGCGTGAGGATATGGGTCTAAAAGCAAGAAAGCAAGCCCTTCATATGATGTTTAAAGGGAATCCAGGCACGGGAAAGACAACTGTTGCGAGGCTAATTGGTAAGCTGTTTCAAAAAATGAATGTGCTAACAAAAGGTCATTTAATCGAGGCTGAGCGTGCTGACCTGGTTGGTGAATATATCGGCCATACAGCCCAAAAAACGAGAGATTTAATTAAGAAGGCAAATGGCGGTATTCTGTTCATTGATGAAGCCTATTCACTGGGTCGAGGCGGGGAGAAGGATTTTGGCAAGGAAGCCATCGATACACTTGTAAAGCATATGGAGGATAAGCAGCATGAATTTATTCTTATACTTGCTGGATATTCCCGTGAAATGGAATACTTTTTAACCTTAAATCCCGGACTTCATTCCCGCTTTCCGTTAGTCATTGATTTTCCAGATTACAATATTGACCAGTTGATGGATATTGCCGGAAGAATGTTAATTGAGAGAGAGTACACTTTGAGCCACGAAGCCGAAAAGAAATTAAAAGATCATCTAATTTGGGTTAAGGCGGTGTTAAATCCTAATAGTTTTTCAAACGGAAGATATGTCCGTAATGTCATTGAGAAATCAGTCCGGGCCCAAGCAATGAGGCTGTTAATGCTAAATAGTTACGATAGGCATGAATTAATGACCCTCAGAAGCAATGATTTGGTGTTCGAAGAAGATTAACAGTTCCAATAAAAAAATCGACGGGAATCCGTCGATTTTTTTAGAGAGCTCTAATTCTTCGAATTGGAAGCTTCCAATCGAATGTATAGGAAAGGACGCGAAGGACAGTAATAAGACTAAACAAGGTATACAATTCCCAAGAATTCGCAGCAATCTTCAGTCCAATTATTAGACCTGCAAGAATCGCCCAAACCGCGTATATCTCTGACCGCAATACGATAGGTTTTCTTCCTGCTAATAAATCACGAATAATTCCGCCGCCAATTCCGGTTAAAACAGCCGCAACGATAACGGCACTGATTGGATGGTTCATTTTTACAGCATAGATAGCGCCTTGAATCGCAAATGCCGATAACCCAATCGCATCAAATAGGTTACCCCATCGTTGCCAGTGCCGTAGAAGATTTGCTGGAAATAAGAATACCGCTGTAATGGCTAATAAGGCAATTTGAAAAAAAAGACCTTGTTCCCATAATGCGGATATTGGGACTCCAATCAATAGGTTCCGAATCGCTCCTCCGCCAAAGGCGGTGACTATTCCTAATAAATAAACCCCTAAAATATCATATTCTTCTTCCATAGCAACAATGGCTCCACTGACAGCAAAGGCAATCGTGCCAATCATACTTAAAACTTCCCATGTCATAATGTCTGATTTCTCCTTGATGAATACTAACAATCTATGATTAAAATTTATTAAAAAAAATCAAAAATCTTCAATGCAAACAATATGATTGTAACATGGAAACATAATTTTTCAACAAATATTCTTCTGATAAATTAGAGTATTGAATCCTTTTTTGGTATGATGAGAAAAGAAAAATGAGGAAAGCAGGGTGCTAGCTTGGAACAAGAAGTAACCTTCGAAAAAGCAATCTTGGTTGGCTGTCAAACGCCACGGGTTGATGATATTCGATTTCAATATTCAATGGAAGAACTAAGTTCATTAACTGAGACGGCAAAGGGTTTAGTGGTAATGTCGGTCGTTCAAAAACGTGACCGGATCCACTCGGCTTTCTATATCGGGAAAGGAAAAGTCGAAGAATTAAAAGCGCTAGTTGATGAAGTCGAAGCAGATTTAGTCATTTTTAATGACGAGCTGTCGCCAAGTCAAAAACGGAATCTTTCTTCGGAATTGGATGCGCGTATCATTGATCGGACTCAATTAATATTAGATATTTTTGCGCAAAGGGCTCGCTCTAAAGAGGGCAAGCTGCAGGTTGAACTTGCACAGTTGCAATACATACTTCCCCGCTTAGCTGGTCAAGGTGTCGCCTTATCTCGTCTCGGTGCTGGGATTGGAACGAGAGGACCTGGGGAAACGAAGCTAGAATCAGATCGCCGTCACATTCGACGCAGAATCGATGATATTAAAGGTCAATTATCCATAATTGTTCAGCACCGCGAGAGATACCGGGAGAGACGAAAGAAAAATAAAGCCTTTCAGGTGGCTATTGTTGGTTATACGAATGCTGGAAAATCAACCCTTTTTAATCGTTTGTCGGAAGCGGAGTCGTTTGAGGAGAATCAACTGTTTGCCACGCTCGATCCGATGACACGGAAACTGATTTTGCCCAGTGGGTTTTTAGCCTTGATTACCGACACAGTTGGATTTATTCAGGACCTGCCGACAGCCCTTATTGCGGCATTCCGTTCGACTTTGGAAGAAGTTAAAGAAGCCGATATGCTTCTCCATGTTGTCGATATGTCAAATGCGGATTATTTCCATCACGAAAAAACGGTTCATAAATTGCTTGAGGATTTAGGTGTTAAAGATATCCCACAATTAACGGTTTATAATAAAAAGGATATACAGCATCCTGATTTCGTTCCAACTGCTAAAACACCAACTGCCTTTATTAGTGCCTTTGATAAAGAAGACCGTCATGCCTTAAAGGAAAAAATCGAAAAGGTTGTCATGGAAATGATGGTTCCGTATGACGTGCAGGTTCCTTCTACTGAAGGAAAGCTTCTTTCTCAATTAAAAAATGAGACAATCTTAAGAGAGTTGTCCTTTGTTGAGGAGGAGCAGTTTTATCGCTGCAAGGGTTATACACTCCAAGATCATCAAATAACAGGACAATTACAGAAATTTAAAATGTAGATAGGAGTCACAGCATGTTTCAACAGTTAAAAAACGGGGAAAAACTTCAGCCAATTGTAATTGAAGTCGAACAACAAATCGCTGGAGTTCATAAAGAAATCGACGAAAGAATTGAAACAAACCAATTTCGGGTTTTGAGAAGCTTTCAAAACAAAAGAGTGAGTGATTCGCATTTTATTCCATCAACCGGATATGGATACGATGATATTGGCAGAGATACGCTGGAATTAATATATGCAGATGTCTTTGGCGGTGAAGCAGGTTTAGTACGCCCGCAAATCATTTCCGGCACACATGCCATTTCAATTGCCTTATTCGGTGTCCTCCGCCCTGGGGATGAGCTCCTTTATATAACTGGCAAACCATATGATACACTTGAAGAAATTGTCGGAATTCGTGGTAATGGGGTTGGTTCATTAAAGGAATTCGGAATTTCCTATGATAGTGTGTCGCTGACACAAGAAGGAGGAATCGACTGGAAGACTTTAGCCAAGAGAATCCAACCAAATACAAAAATGATTGGAATTCAGCGCTCAAAGGGTTATGCTACAAGACCATCCTTTACGATAGCGGAAATTGGTAAAATGATTAAGTTTGTTAAAGAAATTAAACAGGATGTAGTCGTATTTGTCGATAACTGCTATGGTGAATTTGTCGAGGAACTGGAGCCGTGCCATGTAGGTGCTGATTTAATGGCTGGATCACTGATTAAAAATCCTGGCGGCGGCATTGCCAAGACTGGCGGATATATCGTTGGTAAAAAACAATGGGTCGAGGCATGTTCCTACCGCATGACATCTCCCGGTATCGGGGCAGAAGCTGGTGCTTCACTCTATAGTCTGCAAGAAATGTATCAAGGTTTCTTTCTAGCACCGCATGTGGTGGGCCAGGCGTTAAAAGGTGCTGTATTTACGGCAGCCTTTTTGGAGAAGTTAGGAATGAATTCTTCACCTAAGTGGGATGCCAAGCGGACGGACTTAATTCAATCCGTACAGTTCGATGATCGTGAGAAAATGATTGCTTTTTGCCAGGCCATTCAATTTGCCTCACCGATTAATTCCTACGTCACCCCACACCCTAGCTATATGCCCGGGTACGAGGATGATGTCATTATGGCAGCGGGAACCTTTATTCAGGGGGCGAGCATTGAACTTACTGCAGATGGGCCAATTAGGCCACCATATGTAGCCTATGTTCAAGGCGGCTTAACTTATGCCCATGTAAAAATGGCTGTGTGTCTTGCTCTTGATCATCTAGTTGAAAAAGGATTGGTTGAACTGAATTAAAAAAGGTTAAGGGATAGCTTTTAACAAGCTGTCCTTTTTAATTCAAAAACCATGTTAGAAAATCTAACATAAGATTGACATCTTTTCTAACACCAAATATAATAACAATATGATTTAATAAAAGGGAGGAGAAATTTGGTGAGTGGAAAGGAAATTCGCCGTTCCATGCCGCTGTTTCCCATCGGAACTGTCATGCAGCTAACAGAATTAACAGCAAGACAAATCCGCTATTACGAAGAACACCAATTGATTTCTCCAGCAAGAACCGAGGGGAACAGACGTCTATTTAGTTTAAACGATATTGATAGGCTTTTAGAAATTAAGGATTTAATTGATCAAGGAATAAATATGGCTGGCATAAAACAGTTATTCTTGGTCAAAGAACAGCAATCAAACATGATGGAGCAGCAAACGGAAAAAGCAAAGCCTGATTTAACAAATGAGCAGCTAAGAAAACTTCTTCGTAACGAATTAATGCATTCAGGAAGATTAAATCGTTCCTCATTGCGCCAGGGCGATATATCACGCTTTTTTCACTAAAGATGAGGTTATTTAAACATTGGAGGTTTTAAAATGGCAAAGTATTCAAGAGAAGACATTAAGCGGTTGGCATCAGAGGAAAATGTGAAATTTATCCGCCTGCAATTTACAGATATTCTTGGAACTATCAAAAACGTCGAAATTCCCATCAGCCAATTAGAAAAAGCACTTGATAATAAAATGATGTTCGATGGATCTTCGATTGAGGGTTTTGTCCGAATTGAAGAATCTGACATGTATTTGTTCCCAGATCTCGACACATGGGTAATCTTCCCATGGACAGCAGAAAAAGGAAAAGTAGCCCGCCTTGTTTGTGATATCCACAATTCTGATGGCACTCCTTTCGGCGGAGATCCACGTAACAACTTAAAGCGCGTACTAAATGAAATGCGTGAGATGGGCTTTACGGATTTCAACCTTGGACCAGAGCCAGAATTCTTCCTATTTAAACTAGATGAAAATGGGGAACCAACCTTAGAGTTAAATGATCGTGGTGGATATTTTGATTTAGCTCCAACAGATCTTGGAGAAAACTGCCGTCGTGATATTGTCCTCGAATTGGAAGAAATGGGCTTTGAAATCGAAGCATCACACCATGAGGTAGCACCAGGACAGCACGAAATTGACTTTAAATATGCAGATGCTTTAACTGCTTGTGACCAAATTCAAACATTCAAGTTAGTAGTAAAAACGATTGCTCGTAAACACGGTTTGCACGCAACGTTCATGCCAAAACCATTATTCGGTGTAAATGGATCAGGAATGCATATGAACCTTTCTTTATTTAAAAATGGCGAAAATACTTTTTACGAGCCAACGGGTGATCTTCAGATGAGTGATACAGCCCGCCAGTTCATTGCAGGAATCCTAAAACACGCACCAAGCTTTACAGCAGTAACTAATCCAACTGTAAATTCTTATAAACGTTTGGTTCCTGGCTATGAGGCTCCATGTTATGTCGCATGGTCTGCTCAAAACCGTTCACCATTAATCCGTATTCCAGCATCCCGTGGTTTAAGTACACGTGTTGAAGTGCGAAGTGTGGACCCTGCAGCTAACCCATATCTTGCAATGGCCGTACTTTTAAAAGCTGGTTTAGAGGGAATTAAAACTAAATTAACACCTCCTGCACCAGTTGATCGTAATATATATGTAATGAGCAAAGAAGAAAGAGTTGAGGAAGGAATCATAGATCTTCCAGCAACACTAGCTCAGGCATTAGAACAATTAAAAGCGGATGAAGTGATTGTTTCCGGGCTTGGAGAACACATTTTCGAGCATTTTGTGGAAGCGAAAGAAATTGAATGGGATATGTTCCGTACAGTCGTTCACCAATGGGAACGCGACCAATATATGAGCATGTATTAATAACGAATTAACCCTTGGTACCGGAATGGTGCTTCGGGTTAATACCATTTTTATAGCTGGATAAAAAATACCGAGTGGAGTTAATCCCCACTTGGTATTTTTCTTGCCTTCTTATTTCTCATTGTCTGAATTTAATAGTTTAAATCGATTAAGGACCGCATCACCACCAATTCCTGCAATGATTGAAAAAATAATAATCTCAACAAATGAATTTGGAGCTGTGTAAAGAACAAGTAGAAGTGAAGCAACTGCACCTAGAAGCAATTCTTCTAGAAAACCAAGATAAATGAATTTTTTGGTTTTTCGAGGCATAATAATTTTCCCATACTTTCGAACATGTCCAATAATTCCAACCGACCCACCAATCACTAAAGAGAAAATAATGTCCTTTAACACTGTTTCCCACACTCCTTAAGCCTATAATTTTGGGACCTAAGGTAAATCATGGTGTAGTTCTATTATATGAAAGATTTACAATATCAGCATGAGTAAATATATTGAATTTTCAATATATTTAACGGAGAAATGGTATTTTCAAAGATTTTTCCCAATAAAAAAAGAGCTGGCGGATGCCTGCTCTTATTGGTTTTAATGGATATGTCGATAAACCCCAATGACTTTTCCTAGTATCGAAACATTCCTTAGAATAATAGGATCCATAGTAGAATTCTCAGGCTGCAGGCGAATGTAGTCCTTTTCCTTAAAAAATCGCTTACATGTAGCTTCGTCTTCCTCGGTCATTGCAACAACAATATCGCCGTTATTAGCGGTTTGTTGCTGTTTAACAATAACATAATCACCGTCAAGGATCCCCGCCTCTATCATACTTTCACCCATGATTTCTAGCATAAATACCTGCTCATCTGCTGGTGCTAGACTTTCTGGTAGCGGGAAGTACTCTTCAACATTTTCGATTGCTGTAATTGGCAAACCTGCTGTAACTTTCCCAACTACGGGAACATTGACTACTTTGTTTCTAGGAATATGCGCTGCTTCATCGACTTCTAAGATTTCGATTGCTCTTGGTTTCGTAGGGTCCCGTCTAATAAGGCCTTTACTTTCCAGCCTTGCTAAATGACCGTGAACAGTAGAACTAGATGCTAATCCAACTGCTTCGCCAATTTCTCTTACAGAAGGCGGATATCCTTTACTCTTAACTTCGTCTTTAATGAAGTCCAGGATATCCTGCTGTCGCTTTGATATTTTTACCATGATAAAATGCACCTCGCCTGGTTAATGTTGTCTCTATTATAGCATGTTCGCATTTTATATACAAACATAAGTTCGAAAAGGTTGTTGACAACAAACAAATGTTCGTTTTATAATAAAATCAAATAAAGAGAACATATATTCCTAAAAGAGGTGTCATAATGAAAAATTTATGGAGCAAATATTCGTATGCAATTACTCTAATCCTTTTAAGCTGTTCCTTAGCTTTCATTTTATCAGTTCAAAAACAATCCATTAATCAAAATAAATACTTAAAGGTAAAGATTTCTGAAGGAGACTCACTTTGGGAAATTTCGAATCAATATTCCGATCTGCACTCACTTACGAATGAGGAATTCGTTAGCTGGGTAAAAAATCACAATAAAAATGTTAGTGATCAAATTTTTCCAGGTGAAGAAATCATCATTCCAGTCAATAAAAAATCTTCATCTTCAACCACTGAATTAGCTAGTGCCATTGGCGATTAGGAAGGAATTTTATATGAAAGCAATCATTTACTGCCGTGTAAGTACAAATAAGGAAACACAAGAGTCTTCCTTAAAACGCCAGGAAGAGGAATTAGTCCAGCTCGCGAATCAGCAACAATTTGAAATAGATTTAATTATAAAAGAAAAGGCAAGTGGCTATGATTTTGAAAGAGACGGTATACTTCAAGTATTAGAACGAATAAAAGATAAAAAGGTACAAGCGTTGTTAATCCAGGATGAAACACGTCTTGGAAGAGGGAACACCAAGATAGCTCTTTTACATTGCATAATGAAAGAAGGTACGAAACTTTATAGCATTTCTCATAATGGCGAATTGCAACTTTCAGAATCGGATTCTATGGTTTTGAAAATCGTTAGTATGGTAGAGGAGTATCAGCGAAAACTTCATAATGTTAAAATCAAACGAGGAATGAAACGTGCAGTTCAACAAGGTTATCATCCTGAAAAAAATCTAAAAAATCTAGGTGATGCATCTGGAAGGGACAAAATCGATGTCCCAGTTGAAGAAATTGTAAGGTTAAGAAAAAATGGATTGACCTTTGCAGAAATTGCCGCAATTCTAAGAGGTTTTAAATATAATATATCTAAAGCAACCGTACATAGAAGGTATCAAGAATATATGGAATCACAAGATGAATAGACCTTTTGCCTTGTCAAAAGGCTTTTTTTTTAGTAAAATCATTTCTCTGTACTGATTCTTTACCGAAAGGAAGGTTCTTGACAATGCTATCGAAAGAAAAAATGGCTAGAATCAATGAGCTTGCAAGAAAAGCAAAGGCAACCGGATTAACGGAAACAGAAGCGAGAGAGCAATCTCAATTAAGAAGTGAGTATTTGGCAACTTTTCGTTCTCAAATGCTTGATACATTAACAAATACAAAGTTCATTGATCCAGAAGGTAATGACGTAACACCGGAAAAAATAAAAGCCCGGAAAAAAAATACACTTCATTAATCAAATAGGAATACAATTTGTATTCCTTTTTTTACATATACCAGCCAGTTATGTGTCAAAATAAAAAACAAAGTGACTTTTGTTCCTTATTTTATTGCTATTTGTTGAATTATCAACAGTAGCAATATAATATTAATGTTGTATTTAGTATTCACGTAACAAAGAAAGGATGTATTTCATGTTTAATACTATTGACGATTTATCCGTTACTTCTATCCGTACGCTTTCCATTGATGCAATCGAGAAAGCAAACTCAGGACATCCTGGGATGCCTATGGGTGCTGCACCCATGACTTATACATTGTGGACCCGCTTCATGAATCAGAACCCAAAGAACCCTCATTGGTTTAACCGTGATCGTTTTGTATTATCAGCAGGTCATGGTTCTGCGTTGTTATACAGCATGCTTCATTTATCTGGTTATAATCTTTCGATGGATGATTTAAAACAATTCCGTCAATGGGGAAGTAAAACACCTGGACACCCTGAGTATGGTCACACAGAAGGCGTAGAAGCAACAACTGGTCCGCTTGGCCAGGGAATTGCAATGGCAGTTGGAATGGCAATGGCAGAACGCCATGTCGCAAGTGTTTATAATAAAGATAATTATGAACTTGTGAACCATTTTACATACAGCGTTTGTGGCGATGGTGACTTAATGGAAGGTGTATCTGCGGAGGCTGCTTCGCTTGCAGGACATTTAAAATTAGGACGTTTAGTTGTTCTATACGATTCCAATGATATTTCTCTTGATGGCGACTTAAATATGTCTTTCTCTGAGAGTGTTAAGGGCCGTTTCCAAGCATATGGATGGCAATATCTCCGGGTTGAAGATGGCAATAATCTTGAAGAAATTGCGAAAGCTCTTGAAGAAGCTCGAAATGATCTGGACAGACCAACTATGATTGAAGTGAGAACGACAATTGGTTATGGTTCACCAAACCGTGCCGGAACTTCAGGAGTTCACGGTTCACCACTTGGAGCAGAAGAGCTTAAGCTTACAAAAGAAGCCTATAAATGGACTTTCGAAGAAGACTTTCATGTACCCCAAGAAGTATATGACCATTTCCAAAAACTCATTGTTGAAAATGGTGAGAAAAAGGAAAGAGAATGGAATGACCTTTTTGCACAGTACAAAAAGGAATATCCTGAACTAGCAACTCAGTTGCAACAAGCATTAAACAATGAACTTCCTGCAGGATGGGACAAAGATATCCCAGTTTACAGTGAAGGTAAGAGCCTTGCAAGCCGTGCATCTTCTGGTGAAGTCTTAAATGGTATTGCTAAAAATCTTCCTATTTTTATTGGCGGATCAGCAGACCTTGCCGGTTCCAATAAAACAATGATTAAAGGTTCAAAAGACTATATGCCTGGTTCTTATGAAGGACGCAATTTCTGGTTTGGTGTCCGAGAATTTGCAATGGGTGCTGCAATGAATGGAATTGCGCTTCATGGTGGTGTAAAAGTATTTGGTGGAACATTCTTTGTATTCTCTGATTACTTGCGTCCAGCGATTCGACTAGCTGCATTAATGGGGTTACCTGTTACTTATGTATTTACTCATGATAGCATTGCCGTTGGAGAGGATGGACCAACACACGAGCCTGTCGAACAGCTGGCAGCATTACGCGCGATGTCTGGATTATCAATCATTCGTCCAGCGGATGGTAATGAAACAGCAGCAGCTTGGAAGCTAGCGGTTGAATCCACAAACAAGCCAACAGCGCTTATCTTGACTCGTCAAGATTTACCGACATTAAAAGGTACTGACACAAATGCATATGACGGAGTTTCAAAAGGAGCATATGTTATCTCTCCTGCTGAAAATGGAACTCCAGATGCCTTACTGCTGGCAACTGGTTCAGAAGTAAGCCTTGCTGTTGAGGCACAAAAAGCACTTGCTGGAGAAGGGGTTCATGTTTCTGTAGTAAGTATGCCTTCATGGGATCGCTTCGAGCGACAATCACAAGATTATAAAGAATCAGTTCTTCCAAAGAGTGTGAAAAAACGCCTTGGAATTGAAGTGGGTGCTTCCTTCGGCTGGCACAAATATACCGGTGACGAAGGTGATGTATTAGCAATCGACAAATTTGGAGCATCTGCACCAGGTGAGAAAATTATGGAAGAATACGGCTTTACAGTAAATAACGTCGTTACCCGAGTAAAAGAGCTTTTACAAAAATAAAAAAAAATGAGAGAGAACGGAATATCCGTTCTCTTTTTTTGTGTTCTATTGTTAAAATGTGGAAGAATATCCAATAATCCAAGAAATTGAGCCAAAAAGTTAAAAATTTTAGCCAAAACTTAATAAAAATGAGCCAAAAATCAAAATTTTTGAGCCAATGCCTCTCTAAAATGAGCCAATTAGCAAATGGCTCCCCATAAGAAT
The DNA here is from genome assembly GCF_937468385.1 of Neobacillus rhizosphaerae. Lineage (GTDB taxonomy): Bacteria > Bacillota > Bacilli > Bacillales > Cytobacillaceae > Neobacillus > Neobacillus rhizosphaerae. The sequence goes on along the minus strand of NZ_CALBWS010000001.1, from coordinate 305,168 downwards.
CAATATAATTTCAGAAAATTACTAAAAAGTATATAAAATGGAAGCATTAACATTTATAATAGAAGCAAATTTTTACTATTTCGGGGTGACCATGGGTGAATAGTATGACTAAAGATCAAAGAGAATTATTTCAAGAGTGTCCAGATTGCCATGCGAATATTCCACTACATATGGGGTATATTTCTTGGTGTGAATGTGGGTATAATTTGCATCACAAAAAAGAAGAAAAAAAGAAAACGCGAATTGAACAACTTTATGAGCAATTAGGAGAAAAAAGTGGTCAAATTATTTTTAATAAAATGATCAATATCGAAAATTTGATGCCAGGAATTTCATTAGTCAATGGACTGGCATTATTAATAGCAACTTTTGTTCATACTTTGAGTTTAGCTTCATTTTTATTTGGAATGTATTTATTATTTATACATTACTTCTCATTTATGTCATTATTTTTGGGGCTTTTATTAGTTGGAATTGCTTGGTTTACTAGACCTAGGGTTGGTAAATTGGAAAAAGGGGAAAGGATTATCCCTCGTGAAGAAATACCTGCAACCTATGCAGTAATGGATGAGTTAGCTGACAAGATGGGGCTGAAAAAGGTTGATGGAATCATCATAAATGAAAAATATAATGCCTCTATTTTGAAAATAGGCTGGAGGAGAAGAACAATTGTTAAGATCGGTGTACCTCTTTTCGCTGCATTCACTCCTGAAGAACAATGCTCAATTATCGCTCACGAATTAGGACATTATCTTAATAAAGATTTAACCTATGGCTTTTATATTGGAACTGCCTTAAGCACATTATTTGATTGGTATTCTCTTTTGGACCCAGTCCCATCAAATCAAACCTTTGAGTATAGTCTGCTTGATATGGTGACAAATTTTTTTATGAAAATTCTTGCGCAAATTCCATTTTTATTCTTTTGGTTTTTACTCCATCTCGTTTGGAACAACTCGCAAAAGGAAGAATATTTAGCAGATTATCGAGCTGCTCAAACGTGCGGAAGTCAAGATACAGTGACAGCCTTAGAAAAACTGCATTATGATGATATTTTTTATCATTCCCTTTCAAATGTTTCTTTAAATGATGGCGCGGCAAATGTAATAGATGAATTTAGATCACGACTTGAAGACATGCCTGAACGGGAGAAAAAAAGGTATAAATTAAGGTGTGAGCGGGAGGGATTCCAATTAGATGCAACACACCCGCCGACTGCTTTTCGCATTCAATTCATTGAAAAGCAAAATCTCTCGGGCAGTTTTACCATCCATCCAGAGAAAGCGAAAATGATGGTAGCTGAGCTTGATGCAATGAAGGAACACATTCACGAGATTGCTGTTGAAGACTATCGATATTATTGGTTAAATTAGTTTCATTTTTGACATTAAAAGAACGGAATGCTTTTTTATAAGGATTGCTCGATAATCTACCTAATTCATTGAAGATTTGTTTAGAAACCTGTTAATCGACAAAAATAGTGAAAGTTTTTGCCATCAAGAGACAAATGTTTCGATTGTGATTTTTTATAATAGATAAAAGGGTTTCAATGAAGGAGAGAACAATGGTGAGAAAATATCAGCTTTATTTAATAGAAGATGAATTTGCTGCCCATTACTTCGGAAGAGAGCGCTTGTTTTATCAGCTTTTTCAGGAACATCAAAAGGCTGACGGTGATCTTAAATTTATTACTAAAAAACAAATTTCATATATAACCAAAAGGGTAGAAGCTTTAAAAATTCACCAGCTTATTCAAAAGCAGCTTGGAAGAATAAAGGGATTTAAGGCGGTTCATGGTGCATACTCTATTGAATTAAGTGGGAAGCTAAGTACGGCAAAATTGGAAGTGTTTCAGGAATTAATTACAGTAGAAGCTGGGGGTAGCTATGAGGCAGAGACAGCATTTTTTGAAGTTCTTCGAAAATGTGAAACCTCATTTTTAGCGTTAGACCTCGAACACCAGCGCTATGGTTGGTTAAAGCCAATTAAGGAAAGAAAATTTATCTAATTGAAAGCAGATATTGTCTAATTCTATTTTATTTAGTACACTGTATGGTAGACAACATGAAGGAGGAAGTTGAATGGGTTATTACATTCTAGTTGGTATACTAGCATTAGCAGCTGGTGTAGCGCTAGGATTTTTCATTGCTCGTAAATATATGATGAGCTATTTAAAGAAAAATCCGCCAATTAATGAACAAATGCTGAAAATGATGATGATGCAAATGGGGCAAAAACCATCGCAAAAGAAGATCAACCAAATGATGGCAGCCATGAACAAGCAGCAGTCAAAATAACAGACAAGCACTCATATATAGATATGGGTGCTTTTTTTTGTGCTTTAAAAGAAACGTATCTAAATCTTTATTATTTTATGAATATTTGATAAAATAGGAATCTCAGTGTGGAGAATTAATTTTGATCATGGATCAAATGAAACAAGGAATAATTTTTTCTGGTTTTGGGGGTGTTTTAATGAAAGTTTTTTTAGAGTTAGGCTGGTTTTTTAAACAGGAGAAAAAAGCGTACATATCGGGGATTTTCATTTTATTGTTAGTGGCAATGCTGCAGTTGGTACCGCCTAAGGTGATAGGAATTTTAGCCGATCATATTAATGACAGAACGATATCTAAAGGCATGCTTGCTCAGTGGATGATCGTACTTATCGCAGTTGGGCTTGCAATGTATGGTCTAAGATATTATTGGAGAATTATGATTTTTGGCTCATCAGTTAAACTTAGCAAAATTTTAAGAAATCGATTGTATCAGCATTTTACCAATATGTCCCCATCATTTTATCAGAAAAGTCGGGTCGGCGATTTAATGGCCCATGCAACCAACGACCTGTCAGCTATCCAGCAAACGGCGGGGGCAGGGGTCTTGACCCTCGTTGACTCACTTTCAACCGGTGGGTTTGTTATCATCGCGATGGCATTTACAATCAGCTGGAAGTTGACGTTAATTTGTTTAATTCCGATGCCCTTTATGGCTATGTTGACAAGCTGGTTTGGGACGATGTTACATCGGAGTTTTTATAAAGCTCAAGAAGCTTTCTCCTCATTAAATGATAAAACACAGGAAAGTATGACCGGAATAAAGGTAATCAAAACATTTGGCCAGGAAAAAGAAGATATTGAGGATTTCCGGAAACAATCGGAAGATGTTGTGCAAAAAAATATTGTGGTCGCAAAAATAGATTCCCTCTATGACCCAACTATTTCGATAATTGTCGGGATTTCCTTTTTCTTATCAATTGCATTTGGAGCGAAATATGTACTTAATGGTGAATTATCGATTGGCGAATTAATCTCGTTTACAGCCTACTTAGGTTTATTGATTTGGCCAATGCTGGCGTTTGGCTGGCTGTTTAACATCGTCGAACGCGGTCGTGCCTCCTACGACCGGGTTGCCGCACTTCTTATGGAAAAGGTAGAAATCACTGATACCGACAATTCTTTGGACGTGATGCCTTATGGGGATATCCAATTTACGATTGCTGAATTTACCTATCCAGGTGATTTACGGCCAATCTTAAACGATGTGTCGTTTACAATAAACGCAGGTGAGACACTCGGGATTGTTGGTAAGACTGGATCAGGAAAAACAACACTGTTAAAGCTGCTAATTCGCGAGTTCGAGGGTTACCAAGGGGAAATTCTTTTTGGTGGTCGGACACTTAAGGACTATAAGCTGAATAGATTACGGGAAGCGATTGGCTATGTCCCACAGGATCATTTCTTATTTTCGGCTTCAGTAGCTGAAAATATTGCCTTTACAGACCCGTCAGCATCGATGGAGGATATCGAAAAAGCAGCCAAATTAGCCAACATCCATAACGATATTCTCCAATTTACTGATGGCTATCAAACGGTTGTTGGTGAGCGAGGAGTCTCACTATCAGGCGGCCAGAAACAACGAATTTCGATTGCCCGTGCACTGTTAATGAGTCCTGAGGTATTAGTCCTTGATGATTCCTTATCAGCCGTGGATGCCAAAACAGAGGAAGCAATCCTTTCGTCATTAAGACAGAATCGTGAAGGAAAAACCACCATTATTACCTCACACCGGTTAAGTGCGATTCAACATGCCAATCTAGTTCTTGTACTTGAAGATGGAAAGGTCATTGAACGAGGTGCCCATGAGGACCTTATGGAATTGGACGGATGGTACAAGGAAATGTATTTACACCAGCAGCTAGAGGAACTGGTGGAGCATGGAGGACATTAATATGGAAGAGAAAATACAGCTATCAGAACGTGAGCAAAGAAAGATCTTATACCGTCTTCTTTCCTATACAAAGCCACATAAGAAAAAGATCAGTATCGCATTCGTCCTGCTGCTATTAACAACCATAGGAGACATCTTCCTGCCGTTTTTAGTCAAAATATTTATCGATGATTATTTGACACCCGGGAAGCTTGCGTTTCAGCCATTATTGATTCTTGGCTCGGTTTATATGGGAATTCAATTCGTTAAAGCTGTCCTGATGTTTTTCCAATTTGTTAAATTTCAAGAGATTGCCCTCTACATTATCCAGCAACTACGGATAGATGTTTTTTCAAAGGTGCAGTCGCTAGGTTTAAAATATTTCGATAAAACACCGGCGGGAAGTATCGTGTCCCGAGTGACGAATGATACGGAAGCAATTAAGGATATGTTTGTTACCGTCATTGCCACGTTTATTCAAAGTGGATTTTTGTTGACAGGTATTTTCATTGCCATGTTTATTTTGAATGTAAAGCTTGCCTTGATTTGCGTCATCATAATTCCAATTTTATTATATGTGATGAATCTTTACAGAAAATTAAGCTCGCGCTATTATCTTGATATGCGCGAAAGGTTGAGCCAATTGAACGCGAAGCTTGCCGAGTCACTCCAGGGAATGGCGATTATTCAAGTTTTTCGTCAGGAAAAACGCCTTCGTAACGAGTTCGGCACAATTAATGAGAAGCACTACCGGGCTGGGATGAAAAATATTAAAATTGATGGCTTGTTGTTAAGGCCAGCAATTGACCTAATTTATATTTTTGCTCTTATTATTGTCCTTAGCTATTTTGGAATATCGTCCTTCCAACACAGTATTGAAATTGGGGTTATCTATGCGTTTATCAATTATTTGGATCGTTTCTTTGAACCAGTTAACCAAATGATGATGAGACTATCATTATTCCAGCAAGCCATTGTCGCCGGTTCACGCGTATTTAAATTGTTGGATGAGGAAGAATTAGCTCCTGCACAAAAAGAAGAGGTTGGTATTGCCATTCAACAGGGGAAAATAGAGTTTAAAAACTTAAGTTTTTCCTATGATGGAAAACGAGACGTTTTAAAAAATATTTCCTTTACGGCTAATCCAGGGGAAACGGTTGCACTTGTCGGGCATACCGGCAGTGGAAAGAGCTCGATCATTAATCTAATGTTGCGGTTTTATGAATTTGAACGCGGGGAAATTTTGATTGATGGTGACTCGATTCGTAACTTTACTAAGGATGAGCTTAGAGAGAAAATGGGCCTCGTTTTGCAGGATCCGTTTTTGTTTTATGGGACGGTAAAGGATAATATTCGCCTTCACAATCAAGGAATGACTGATGACCAAGTGGAAGAGGCGGCGAGATTTGTTCAGGCCCATTTGTTTATTGAAAGGCTTGAAGGTGGCTTTGACCATCGAGTAGTCGAGCGAGGAGCAACATTCTCTAGTGGACAGCGGCAATTGATTGCCTTTGCAAGGACGATTGCAGCGAATCCCAAAATATTGGTGCTAGATGAAGCAACGGCCAATATTGATACGGAAACAGAAGAAGCAATTCAAACGGCACTAGCGAAAATGCGCAAAGGTCGGACTACGATTGCGATTGCCCATCGTCTATCAACTATTCAGGATGCTGATTTAATTCTTGTCCTGCATCAAGGGGAAATTGTCGAACGCGGAACCCATCAGGAACTGTTGTCCTATGGCGGTTTATACCATAAAATGTTCTTGCTGCAAAACGGGGCTGTTGAACATCTTGAAGATATTGTTAATTAATAGAAAAAGGCCTGGAGCAGTAAGCCAGGCTTTTTAGGATGTTTTATCTTTTTGTGTTTTGTGAAAATTCTAAAAGTACTAACAGACTGACGATGGAACTTTTTTAATATATTTTCTATTATATTCATTTAAAAGGTTATCAAGTTCCTGGCTGTAGCGAATTGCAACGGAGGAAGTCAAGCCGTTGGTTATGGCGACGTGGATTAATTCAGCTCGCTTATTTTCTATTAATGTAACTAAATCCTGTTTGATCACGGCCGATGTCCTTTCCGGAGTAACTCCTAATTTAAGGTGAATACTAAAATAAAAGACTACCAAAATGGCATTTGTTTTACTAGTATAACCTATAATGTAAATTACTTCAAAGAGATTTGTAAAATAATACCCAATAATAAAGGGTGTGAATTGGAAAAAATGAAATTTTTTTGAAGTGGAATGAGTGGAGACACAAAATATTCATGTTAATCATTATCTTTTGGATAAAAGTTTTGTTAGAATGAAAAGGTATCGACTATAGTAGGAGTGTTAATATGTCTGATGTAAATATTTTTATGGCGTTTGGTGCAGGGTTTTTAAGCTTTATTTCACCTTGTTGTTTACCTCTTTATCCTGCATTCCTTTCGTATATCACAGGAATGTCTGTTGGGGAATTAAAAAGTGAAAATGCCATGCTGAAAAAACGGAGTTTGTTACATACGTTATTTTTCTTAATTGGTTTTTCCCTCATTTTTGTAGCGCTCGGATTTGGAACCTCATTTCTTGGGAATTTTTTCAGTGAATACAAAGATTTAATTCGCCAGCTTGGAGCGATTTTTATTATTTTCTTTGGTTTGATGATTGTTGGTATCTTTAAACCCGAGTTTTTAATGAGGGATCGACGATTTGAATTCAAAAATCGACCATCGGGATATATTGGATCTATTTTAATCGGAATGGCTTTTGCTGCTGGCTGGACACCATGTACTGGTCCAATTCTTGGGTTCGTTATCACTCTTGCTGGACAGAATCCTAGTTCTGGTATGTTATACATGATTGCTTACTCCCTTGGCTTCGCGATTCCATTTTTCATTTTATCCTTCTTTGTAGGCCAAATGAAGTGGATTAAGACTCACAGTTTGAAGATTATGAAAATTGGCGGCTATATTATGCTTGTTATGGGGGTTATCCTCTTTTTTGACTGGATGACAAAAATTATAGGATTTTTCTCAATATTATTTGGGGACTTTATCGGATTTTAATTTCCATTGAATAATAAGATATTCCTGAAAAAATAAAATGTAATTATTTTAATCGTCTTTTTTATGTTTTTCAAAGGATGCTAGATGGTAGTTTTGTTGACGTGGATGGTTGTTCTAGGGGGAAGGTTGTTGGCAAAAATATTAATTGTTGATGATACCAAATTAATGAGAGAGAAATTAAATCAAATTATTAATAAAAATAACCATGAGGTCGCAGGGGAAGCAGATAATGGCAATAAGGCTATTCAACTTTACCGCGAATTAAAACCAGATCTTGTTACCATGGATATTACGATGCCTGAAATGAGTGGACTTGAAGCAACCAAGGTTATTCGTGGGGAGTTTCCTGATGCGCGGATTATTATGTGTTCAGCAATGGGACAGCATAAAATTATTGTTGAAGCGATTGAAGCTGGGGCAAAAGACTTTATTCTCAAGCCTTTTGATGATTGTCAAGTTATAGAAGCAATTAATAGAGCCTTGAAATCATAACCATTTAGGAATATCCTAATATGGTTTTTCCTTTTTTTGTATAGGTTATTTATGCACATTAATAATAGAATCAGAAATGCAGTTGAAAATTTTTAACACCATTGATTATTTGAGATATAATGAGTTAGTAAATAATTAGATAAGGGAAGAATGAATCCAATGAACTACGTTGTTGTTTCTTCAATCGGAGCGGTTTTTATGGGCTTATTTGTTTTGTTTGTTCGCATGAAAGCCGCAAAGCAACCTACAAGTATAAAAAAGATTATTTTACCGCCTGTTTTTATGTCAAGCGGGGCACTCATGTATGTGGTACCGGAATTTAGATTGACCTCGATGGAAATTCTTGAGGCTGTCGTGGTCGGTATGCTTTTTTCTATCCTGCTGATCAAAACCTCTAAATTTGAAATACGTGATAATGATATTTATTTAAAGCGGTCAAAGGCGTTTATTTTTATTTTAGTCGGTTTGTTATTGGTTCGCGTTGTGTTAAAAACTATTTTAAGTAGTACGATTGATATTGGACAGTTAAGTGGAATGTTCTTCCTGCTTGCCTTCAGCATGATTGTTCCATGGCGTTTGGCGATGTACCAATCTTACAAAAAACTCTACCATGAGCTTCATAAAATAAAAATGATATAAATTTACGGACACTGATTCTTTGGAGTCAGTGTTTTTATTTTGGGAAAAATAAAAAAAACCGTCTTGAATGACGGTTTAGAATAAATGTTCGTATGGTGCAACATCAATTCGATTTTCAAAAAGCTTTTTGCGCAAAAATTTATGATCTCTTTTTGGTGTTGCTTGGATGTAGCCGCGAATCACCAGGTCTTCAGTAATTTTAGGAGCATTTTCATTCAGAGCAAGCTCGCCGATTTTCCCGGCAATCTTATGTCTAGCTACATCGCGAAATAGCTCTGGAACAGGGCTGACTAAATCCTCAAGAAGATTTTTTTCATCATCCTTCCACAGATGACGAGACTCATTTACAAAGTGCTCTTCCCAATCCATTACCGACTTGCCATCTTCTTTAGGCATCTTTTTCAAAAACTTTCGGAACATAAAAAATCCGCCTATGGCCATTGAACCAACTAAAAAAACAACCCAAAAGAGGATAAACCATAAAAACCAACCATTGAGCATATTTTTCACCTACAAAAAAACAATTTATCTACCTATTATAGTCTGAATTCAGGGGAAATGACAAGAAAAGGTCATCATTTAATTAGGGACTCCAGAGAGGTAGATGGTGATATATTATTTGGGTCTAAAATATGTAATCATGAGCGGTGCGGAAATGGTTGTCGAAAAAGTGACAAATTGGCCAATTCTATTGATTATTACTATATTCCATTGTAATATGGTTACAAATGAAAGGTTAACGAAACTTTTTTTCATAAAATAGCTGTTAACTTTCGTCCAAACACCTTGAATAAAATAACAACCATGGGGCTGACTGGGGTACTGGTGTCCTCCACAGTCTTCAAAACTGCTTGAGACCACCGTGTGTGGTCTGGTGGGTTCGATTCCCACGCAGTCCCGCCAATGAAATACAGTATTATCAAGGGTTTAGACGGTTTTTAAGCAGTAACTAAAATCGTGATTTGAACCGTGATTTTCTTCTAAACATACACCTGTATTTATACTGAAAATTACATAATATACGGTACATTTTTTAATGTGAACTGGTGCATTAAATCCACTTTTTCAATTATGAAAGGTGGATTTTTTTATGCCTATTAATCGGATAACAAACAGAAAGGGTTCAAGAAGTATCAGCAATTTAAAATGTACAAAATCAGTCGAACAGAAATTTACTTTAAATGAAATGTTTGAACAGTATATGAATTACAAGCTTACTGAAGGCTTGGCTGAACCAACCATTCTTATATATTATGAAAATTTTCGTTACCTAACTGATTTTTTTGATGGTGATTTGTCCAATGAAGATTTATCAAAAAAACAACCTCTATAATGATAGAATCACTGAATAGACAGTATCTGACTAATCAGTGTCATCCTCATTATAGGGGGGAGTAGTTCTCATTCCGTGAAACTTGTTTAAAAACTCCATGACAATTGTTCAATTTGTCCGTGATATTGGTATAATTTGAGTGAAATATTCAACCTTAATCCTAAGTTCTCACCTCGACGTACTCCTGTGAAAATGGCAGTAACATAAATCGAACTCACAACTTGATCATTCACAACTTCTTAGGTTCAGTATGTCTACCGATTAGCCATTTTTGGCATATTTGATGAGAATTTTAAGTATTAACATCGGAATTGTTGCTTATTCCTTTTGTTTATAGTCTATAAAACTTTTCTAATTTACTCCCCCTAAGTCTTTTGATAGATTAATATTAAAGTTACAGATTTAGGGTGATTAAAATGGAATTTTCAACCGGATTGCTGCTTCTTTTCATTGGTATAATAGCTGGAGGATACGGAACCATTGTCGGTGCAGGTGGAGGGTTTATATTTGTACCAGCTCTTCTACTTATTTTTCATATGAATCCTGCAGTTGCAGCTGGAACTGGATTAGTTATTGTATTAATTAATTCACTATCAGGAGTAATTGGATATGCAAAACAAAAAAGGATTAGTTATCGGACAGGAATTACCTTAGGTATCGGTGCACTTCCAGGTTCTTTGCTTGGGGTTAGGCTGCTTCAAATTTATTCATCAAAATACTTCTATGTGGTTTTGGCGACCTTACTGGTTGTTCTGGGAGTTTTTTTGTTTGCTAGTAACTCACCTTTAGCTATTTTGAAAAGGAAAAGGTCTTCTGAAGTAAGTCGAGAAGGAAGGATTGTTGTAGAAAATTCAACTATGGAAGTGTCTGCCACAATTGAAAGACCTAGGATCTCGATTACTTGGTTGGTACCAATTGGATTTCTATTGGGAGTATTATCGAGTTATCTTGGCATTGGAGGGGGATGGCTGCTTGTTCCCATTTTAATTTATATTTTTAAAGTATCACCCCATTATGCAACAGCAACATCTATTTTTGCCCTTACCCTTTATACCTCAGTGGGAGTTATAGCCCAAATATTTTATAGCAGCATAGATTGGATGACAGTCCTATGGGGAGGGATTGGTGTGATAATTGGATCCCAGATTGGTGTATTACTGGCCCAAAGAATACCTGGAAAAGTAATTATCCAAATGCTTTCTGTCCTATTAATGGTCATTGGTTTCCGTATGTATTTTAATTAAGAGATAAAAAGTTTAATAATCTATTTTTCATTTTTTTATTCCTAAAGTCATAATGAACTGAAAAGTGATGTATCTCGTATACCTATGTTTGAGTGTCTTCTACCATTGAACTAAGCATCTTAAGGGAGTGAACATATATGGAAATCGTTAGGACTAATGTAAAACACATGATTTCGGGTGTTATGTGGAAAACAGTCTCAGAGGCATGTAATCTTGCATGTGACTATTGTTATTATAGTAGATGTAATGGAAGACCAGATAACATAAAAAGAATAGAAGATGATGTCCTAGAAAAATTTATCCGTGAGTATATGGCATTAAAAAAAAGAGTCGTGCCCTTTGCATGGCAAGGCGGAGAACCATTATTAGCGGGGATCGATTTTTTTAAGAAAGTGGTACAATTACAAGCAACATACGCACCTAATAATACAGTTATTAGTAACTCCATTCAAACAAATGGAACTTTAATTGATAAGGAATGGGCAACTTTTTTTAAAAAATATAACTTTTTAGTTGGTGTCAGTTTGGATGGTCCTGAAGAAATAAATGATGCTAAAAGGATAACTGGGTCTGGTAAAGGCAGCTTCAAGTCTATTATGAAGGGGATCCAATATTTAAGAGATGCAAATGTAGATTTTAATATATTAACAGTTTTACACGAAGGTAATATTTTAAAAGCGAAAGAATTAATGAACTTTTATAAAGATGAATCCTTCAGCTATGTTCAATTTATCCCATGTATGGATTTTCAGTCACAGGATCCAAGTCAACCTGGAAAATATTTAATTACGCCCCAACAATATGGCGATTTTCTATGTGAAGCGTTTGATATTTGGTATAACAATGGAGTACCTGAAATCTCTGTTCGTTTCTTTGATAATATGCTGGCTATATACCTTCATCAACAGGCGGAAGCTTGTATCCATCAAAAAACTTGTCCAAAAAATATTGTCTTTGAACAAAACGGTGACGCCTATCCGTGTGATTTTTTTATTGATGAACAATATAAATTAGGAAATATAAAACACGACTCCTTAGAAAGTATCATCAACAACGAACGAATGGATCAGTTTTTGGCTAGAAAGCCCTCCCTCCCGACACAATGTGAGTCCTGTGAATTTCTTCATTTATGTCATGGAGGGTGCCCAAGAAATCGTATAAGTGAAAATAACGAGATTGGTGTTGAATATTTTTGTGAGAGCTTCAAACGTGTATATCGTTATGCTCATGAAAGGATGCTTGAACTCGCTACTACTATCAAAAGATGTAAAGTTACTGAAGTAAAAGAGGCTGGTAATCAATTACCTGGACGGAATGAGAATTGCTTATGTGGAAGTGGGAAAAAATTCAAGAAATGCTGTGATCCATTACTAAGGTCAATTTAGTTTGTGAGTTTGTTGACTCTATAAAAATATGCACCAACCTTTGTTTTAAAAGGCTTTCTTAAATTTTTCTATTGGTCTAAACAAATAGGGTCGTTTTTATTTGTAGGCAGCAAACAAAAATAAAAAAAAGAGGCATACAACCTGCCTCTTCCTTACGTCATTACTCTTTTAAAATAGCTAATTATTAATAAGAATTGCGGATAAAATCAATAAAATATTTCAAACCTGTTTTTTTAAACCGATGAGTTTTTTGTACCATCCATAAATCTCGTGATATATGAAGACCAGAAACCTTTAATTCATGCAATGTGCCGTATTTTAACTCTCTTGCGACCGTTACCTTTGGTAGGATACTAACACCTAAATCCGCTTCCACGGCGCTTTTAATCGATTGATAACTTCCTAGCTCCATTGTACTTTTGATATTATCAAGAACTCCATGTGCATTTAATGCGTCCTCTACAATTTTACGTGTTCCCGAATCAGCCTCTCTCCAAATCATTTTTTTCTCCGGAAGTTCATGTATTTGTATTTGACTTTTGTCCATCCATTTGTGAGTTGCTGATGTTACTAAGATTAACTCATCATCAGCAAATTTCTCTCTAATAAAACTATCATTCTGTACAGCACTTTCAACAAAAGCAATATCAATCTCATTATTTTCTAACTTAGATAAAATATTAGGCGTATTACCAATTGATAAGCTGAATTTTAAATCTAGATAACTTTTGATAAAATTTCCAAGTAAATCCGGTAACAAATATTCTCCTATTGTTAAGCTAGCACCTATATTAAGTACGGTTTCTTGGTTAGCTGTTACCGCTTCAAAGGATCTTTTGGAGTATTCAACTATTTCTTTTGCATAAGGATAGAGTTTTTTACCTTCTTCTGAAATAGTTAACCTACCATTTTTTCTCTCAAATAGATTAGCACAATACAACTCTTCTAAATGTCGAATTTGTTTAGTAACAGCAGGCTGCGATACGAAACTCAGGCGTGCAGCTTTACTAATACTTCCCTCATCAACTACCAGGCAAAACATTTTTAAACTTTCTATGTTCATTTTTAATCTACCACCCAAATAGATAATCAAATTGAGGTTATCCATAAATGATTTAGAATAGCTTATGATACAGAAGAAAACAGTTTCATAATTTTTTACGAAACATTTCACTAGTGTTGTATAAATACTGTCATAATTTTCAGTTTAGTTAACTTTCCAATTTAGAGCAAAAAAAGTAATTACCCAATTAAAGGTGGCTCCAATCGTTTGGGGATTTTTTACAATTAGATCTGTGTTACAACGACAATTTTCCTATCAAGGAACCGCTTTTCCTTCAATTTTTCGAAGCCAGATATTTGCTGGCTTCCATAGTGAAGCGCTTAAATAACGGCTAATTTGAAAGGTTTTCCGCTTACTCTTCGTCTCGATTTGAATTTGGGGAAAGATTTAATTTCTATCAATTGATTTCACAGAATCACGCTCAATTATTTTTGAATCAACGATAACCTCTTTATTAAAATCTTGGTTTCCTTGTAAATATTCAAATAACATGGTTGTAGCTTCAAACGCCATTTGATAGGCTGGTACATAAACACTGGTAACAGCGGGCAAACATTGTTCTCCATCCTGAAATTTGTGTTCAATGGTTATAATTGAAACATCGTTCGGTGCATCTAAATTTAGATTGTTTAGAAAGTTAATTGTTTGCTGGACTTTAGATGTATCTTCTACCAATAAACCAGTCGGTTTATTTTTTTGAGTAAAGATAGTACCCAATAAATCTAGATAGGAATCTAAATTTAAAGGTGATAGAAAATGCTCAAGCTTCAGCTCTTCATCCTTTTTTTCTATTTCAAATTCACGAATAACCGAACCCATTATTTCCTTTTCCATACTCAGCACATTAATATATCGATGATTTTGATCATAAAAATAGTCCAATATATCCCTGCTATATTGTTTATATTGGGCGTAAACATTTAACCCGGTATGATTTAATATTTTTTCGCCAATGAAAACCATCGGCATTTTATGATCTAGTAACTCAAAGAAGGATGAACATAGAATAGGAGTAGTTCCAATGATAAGACCGTCTATTCTTTTTTGCTTAATAAAAGAATAATACTGAGGCTTGCACTGATTGGACATGATTTTTTTAATATCATTAATTTCGTTAATTAAGAGTAGGTGATAGCCCCATCGGATTAAAACTTCATTGACTCCTTTGATAAACTCCAAGATATATGTGTTTGATGAGGTTACATTTATATTGGGTAGTGAAGTAAAGTATAATCCAATTAATTTTGTTTCATTATTTGCCAAGTTTTGTGCAATCACGTTTGGTATAAAATTTAACTTTTCAACAGCATCGTATACTTTTTTTTCTGTTTTGCTGCTTACATATCCGCTTTTATTTAATACTCTAGAAACAGTAGAAATAGAAACTCCTGCTAAATTAGCTACGTCATAGATAGATACTTTCATAATAGATCACCACATTAAAATCGTTTTATTTGTACTACCTCACATTTCTGGGAATCGCTTTTATAGAAAATTATTTGTAAGCGTTTCTATATTTTCGATGTGGAAGCGCTTTTATAATTCCTTAATATTAATTTATCATAAAAATTACTACGGGTCAATCAGGTGTCACTGTAGATCGAACTTACGAAATAACCAGTATTTTGAATATAACAATTCGTTATACCCTATAAATTAATTGTTGTTGTTTAATAAGATATTTATTGATAAATTGAATTTATAAAAGCGCTTTTATAAAGAGATAGGAAACCTTTAAAGGATGTAAAAAATATCACTTATTGTGGGAATAAACAATAAAAAAGGAGACAAATTATCATGCGAGCAATCATGGTTATGTTTGATTCACTTAATAGGCATATGCTCCCAAACTATGGATGTGATTGGACTCATGCACCTAATTTTAAAAAGTTAGGAGAAAAAACGGTTGTTTTTGATCAGTGTTATGCAGGGAGTTTACCGTGTATGCCAGCAAGACGTGAACTTCATACCGGACGTTATAACTTCTTACACCGAAGCTGGGGTCCTATTGAACCGTTTGATAATTCAATGCCAGAAGTTCTAAAACAAAATGGTGTATATACTCATTTGGTAACTGACCATCAACATTATTGGGAAGATGGAGGTGCGACTTACCATCCAAGATATAGTTCCTTTGAACTTGTTAGAGGACAAGAAGGAGACCCGTGGAAAGGCCACTTGAAAAACCCAGACTATCCTGAAACGGAATCACCAGATTTTTTTGTGAAAAGTAATATGTTCAGACAAGACGTCATTAATCGGAGCTATTTCGAGTGTGAAGATAAACATCCACAGGCAGTTACCTTCTCTTTAGGGATGGAATTTATCAAAAAGAATAAGGATGAAGATAATTGGTTTTTACAGCTTGAAGCGTTCGATCCTCATGAACCGTTTTTTGCTTATCAACATTACAAAGATTTGTATCCTCATGAATACAAAGGAAAACATTTTGACTGGCCGCCGTATTACTTTGTTCAAGAGGGTGAAGAAGTAGTAGAACATGGAAAATATGAATATGCTGCACTTTTAAGTATGTGTGACCACTATTTAGGGCGTGTTATCGAATTAATGGACAAGCATGATATGTGGAAGGATACCATGTTGATTGTGAATACTGACCATGGATACTTGTTGGGAGAGCATGGATGGTGGTCAAAGAGTATCATGCCGGTTTATGAAGAAATAGCACATACTCCGTTATTCGTATGGGATCCTAGGGTAGGTAAAAAAGGAGAAAGAAGACAGTCAATTGTCCAAACAGTCGACTTGGCCCCCACTTTACTTGAATTTTTCGGAGTTCCATTACCGGAAAATATGGATGGGCGGCCATTGCGGGAAACCATTCAATCAGATCAGCCAATACGTGAAAGCGCTCTATTCGGTTTCCATGGAGGCCATGTCAATATAACAGATGGCAAGTATGTTTATATGAAAGCTCCTGTCTCTCCAAAGAACGAACCATTATATGAGTATACGCTAATACCAACACATATGAGAAAGCTATTTTCTCCCAGTGAGTTACAAAATATTCAAATTCAAGAACCATTTTCTTTCACAAAAGGGTGTCAAACCATGAAAATCCGTGCGGGAGAGGAATTTACTAACCCATTTCAATATGGATCAAAATTGTTCGATTTAACAACAGACCCTGAACAAAAAGAGGAAATTGAAGATCTAGAAATTGAATTGAAATTTATTGAAAAGATAGCTGAGAAAATGAGAGAAAATGATGCGCCAAAGGAGCAATTTGAAAGATTGGGTATTCCGGAGAACGGCATCATGACAGTAGAGGAATTAAGGCAGCAGAAAGAAGCGGTCCGGAAAGCAGAACAATTAAATATTTTGTTGGATAATCTATGGGATAAGGGAGCGCAAAATCAAATAAGAGCTTTACTAAATATTATTCCCGAGAATGTCCGTCAAGATATTTTAAATAAGTTTGAAGAATTTGTGGTTAGTTCAAGGTTCAATGAAATCACTACAGAGGTAGTTGAGAAATTTATCGATGTGAGTATTCCAAAGGAGGAAAAAGAAAAAGCACAGTATTTCATTAGACTAGCTGGTCGTACAAATTAATCGAGTAGAAGCTTACCTGCGGCAGATTTGCAAATTTCAATTCATTGTGGCTACTAAATAACCAAAAAAAATATGGGGGAATAGGCATGAGTTCAATAAATGCTAATGCAAAAAAGAGCGAAATAACGTTATATTCTTTTGGCGGATTTGGGTCAAACCTGTTATATGTTCTTACAACATCTTTCTTATTGTATTTTTATACTGATGTTTTTAAGATTTCTCCTATCGCTGTTGGTAGTGTATTTTTAATTGTTAGGTTAATTGATGCAATCTTGGATCCTATGATAGGAATGCTTGCTGATAGAACAAATAGTAAATGGGGAACATATAGACCTTGGCTAATTTTTGGCTCACCCCTTTTAGCTATGGTTACCCTTTTACTATTTACTGCGCCTCATTTAAGTCCGTCAGCGAAAATATATTATGCAATAGCAACCTATGTCGGTTATTCTTTTGTATCTTCAATCGTGAACATACCATATCACTCTTTAACTGCAATTTTAAGTCAAGATTCTAGTCAGAGGACGGTAATTGCTACAGCAAAACAATTTATGGGTACCTTTGGAGCCTTAGTAGCTTCCGCAGCTGTACTTCCTTTAATTGCTTTATTTGGAAGTGGGCAAAAAGGATGGTTTTTTACAACGCTCTTGTTTTCAATCTTATCCATTGCATCATTTTGGCTTTGTGCCCATGGTGCAAAACGACATGATATCAAAAAGGTAAATAGCAAAAATGATTCATCTTCAATTGATGGTCATCCTACATTGAAAGCACAAATTAATATAATTACAAAAAATAAACCTTTATTATTATTATTGATTGCTTTTTTAGCTAATATGGTTGCATTTGTCACAAGTATTTCTACATCAATTTACTATTGGCAATATAATATTGGCAGACTGGATTTGTTTTCAAAATTAAATTTATGGGGCACTTTGATTTCAATTCCTGTATTTATGTTAATTCCACCCTTGGTTAAAAAATTCGGTAAGAAACACGTATATATGTATGCATCTTTATTCTCTATCATTCCATTTGTTGTAATATTATTAATTCCTTATAAGAATGTAATGCCAATCTTTGTTCTATCTATTATTATCAGCCTTATTGGTCCACTTACTTCAGTTCTTCCATGGACCATGTTACCTGATTGTGTGGATTACGGAAAATGGAAAACAGGTATTAACGGTTCCGGTACAGTACATTCAATGGCGATTTTCACAAATAAAGTAGGGGGAGCCATTGGAGGTCTTATTTCTGGAGCTGTATTAGGAGCTGTAGGTTATGTTGCAGGGCAACACCAAACCCCTGAAGTATTAAAAACGATTGGTTATATGAATTTCCTTGTACCAATTCTCGGATATATAGTTATTGTGATAGTTATGAAGTTTTATCCAATTACAAATGAATTCAGTGCAAAAATGGTAGAGGAGATAAATAACAGAGAAAAAAAGAATGAAGCTGCTGTATAGTGGAAGATTAAGAAGTTACTATAACTGCTTATTTGGAGGCTAATGATGACTAGAGATATAAAAAAGTTGATTACACAAATGACTTTATAGGAAAAAGCAAGGTTATGTTCTGGATTAGATTTCTGGTATTTAAAAGGGATCGAACGATTAGGGATTCCATCAATTATGGTAACGGATGGTGTCCCCATGGTCTTCGAAAGCAGCGGGGAAGTGTGCGGATCATTTAGGGGTGTTTGACAGTTACCTGCTACTTGTTTTCCGTCTGCTGTTGGGTTAGCCAGCACTTGGAATCGGGATCTGATTCAAAAAGTAGGTATCGCTTTAGGTGAAGAATGTCAGGCTGAAGACGTGGCAGTTCTGCTTGGCCCAGGTGCCAATATCAAGCGTTCACCACTTTGTGGGAGAAACTTTGAATATTTCTCTGAGGATCCTTATCTTTCATCGGAAATGGCAGCGAGTCATATTAAGGGGGTACAAAGCCAAGGTGTTGGTACTTCTCTTAAACATTTTGCAGCTAACAACCATGAGCATCGCCGAATGTCTACGGATGCGATTGTAGATGAAAGAATATTGCGTGAAATTTATCTCGCTAGCTTTGAGGGTGCTGTCAAGAAATCTCAACCATGGACAGTGATGTGTTCTTACAACAAGGTGAATGGAGAATATGCATACCGAAAATAAATATTTGCTTAATGACATTTTGAAAGAGGAATGGCAAGTAACTGCGATTGTGCCTTCCGTTTTCAAAGGGAATATACCATTCTCATTTTTCAAAAGAACCATGCTCTCTCTTGCAACTTCACGTGCTAGCTGATGATGAACAGCTTGATTGGATTTTTGGCGAAGCAGATCCGAGCGGAAAATTAGCCGAAACATTTCCAAACCAATTAAGCGACAATCCTTCCTTCTTAAACTTCCCCGGTGAGGGAGACAAAGTGGAATATAAAGAAGGCATTTTTGTTGGCTATCGTTATTATGATAAGAAAAACATTAAACCGTTATTCCCCATTCGGGTACGGATTAAGCTATACAAACTTTTTGAATATAGTATTCTTTCTATTAGCAAGAAAGAAATTCAGGATGTGGAAACTGTTACCGTAAGTGTGAATGTGAAAAATACTGGTGTTGTTGCAGGGAAAGAGATTGCTTTTTATTATGCTAATAGCTGTCATAATGTTGATTAATATTTATGATACATTCCATTATCTTTAGTCTGCGATAGCACCACTTATGGTAGTTAGTCCAGTATGGATGTTAGAGAATGTTATAAAGTTTCATCAATTAATAAATTTTTTTAAAGCATGTATTTCGGAGGTAAGATATGTCAAAGAAAGCGATAATATTTGATCTTGATGGAGTAATTGTTACAACAGATCAATATCATTATAAGGCATGGAAAAAAATGGCTGATGAAAAAAAAATAAATTTTGATAAAACAATTAATGAACGGCTTAGAGGAGTAAGCAGGATGGAAAGCTTAGAGATTATCCTTGAGAAGTCTGAGAAGAAATATAGTAATTTAGAAAAAGTGGAACTTGCAGAGCGTAAGAACAATTATTATAAAGAATTTTTACAATGTGTAACACCAAAGGATATCCTGCCAGGAGTGTTAAAAATATTGCATGGACTTAAAGAAAAAGGTATTAAAATTGCCGTTGGTTCTTCAAGTAAGAACACACCCATTATTCTTGAAAGAATAGGCTTAGAAAGGTTCTTTGATGCTGTGGCAGACGGAAACAGTATAAAAAATAGCAAACCTGATCCAGAAGTATTTCTTCTGGCAGCAAAAATGCTAGGAACAAAGCCTGAAGACTGTGTTGTGGTAGAAGATGCAGAAGCTGGAGTTGAAGCTGCTCTATCTGGCGGTATGAAAGCTGTAGGTGTTGGTTCCGCCACTAATTGTTCAAAGGCAGACTATAAAGCAAGTAGTATGGAGTTTATTTCTATTGATGAATTGTTGATGTAATTATAATAATTTTTACGGAGGTACAAAATGATTAATTTAAAAGGAAAACCATTTTGTTTAAATGATGAGGATATACAGTGGGTAGAAGATACTCTTGCAGGTATGAGTGATGAGGAAAAACTTGGACAACTCTTTTGCCTAATAGCATATTCGGATGATGAGGAATATTTAAAGAAAATTCCGGTTAAATACAATCCGGGAGGATTAATGTGCAGACCTATGCCTGCAAAACAGGTTTTTAATACTGTACGTATTCTTCAAGAAAATTCGAAAATTCCAATGCTGATTTCAGCAAACTTGGAAAAGGGTGCTAACGGTATTGTTGAAGAAGGAACTTTTATTGGATCTCAGATGCAGGTTGCTGCTACAGATGATGATGAAATGGCATATAAACTCGGTGTTGTCTGTGGACGTGAGGGTTCTGCTGTAGGAGCTAACTGGGCTTTTGCACCAATAATAGACATTGATTATAATTTTAGAAACCCTATAACGAACACTCGAACATTTGGTTCTGATCCTGATAGGGTTCGCAGAATGGGGGCTCAGTATGTAAAAGGTGTACAAGAATATGGTGTTGCTGCTTCTATAAAACATTTTCCAGGTGATGGTATGGATGAGAGAGATCAGCATTTGGTTACATCTATAAACTCCATGTCTTGTGAAGATTGGGATAAAACCTATGGAGCCAACTATAGAGCTTGTATTGAAGCAGGCGCTATGACTGTTATGGTTGGTCATATAATGCAGCCTGCATATACTAAGAAATTCAATCCGCAGATAAAAGACGAGGATATTCTACCTGCTACACTTTCATATGAATTAGTAACAAAGTTATTAAAAGAACAATTAGGTTTTAACGGTCTTGTTGTTACAGATGCTTCAACAATGGCTGGAATGCAAATTCCAATGCATAGAGAAAAGGCAGTGCCACAAGCTATCGCTGCCGGCTGTGACATGTTCCTGTTTACTGAGAATATAGATGAAGACTACGAATATATGAGAAAAGGCATTAAAAACGGGATTGTTACTCAGGAACGTTTAAATGATGCAATAACAAAGATACTTGCACTTAAGGCTGCACTGAAGCTTCCTAAGAAACAGAAAGAGGGGAAATTAGTACCTACTCCTGATGAAGCATTAAAGAATATTGGAACTGAAGAACATAAAGCTTGGGCAGCTGAATGTGCTGATAAAGCTATTACCATAGTGAAAGAGGAAACAGGAGTTTTGCCTTTATCTCCAAAGAAATATAAAAAGGTTTTGTACTATGACATAGAAAGCCAACAGGGTTTTGCCTATTCAGTAAGAACCGGGGTTGCAGAAAAGGTTAAGAATCTACTTGAAAAAGAAGGCTTTGATATAGATGTATTTAAACCTAATCCAGACTATGAAGGTTTGGCTGATCGCTATGGAGAAATTACTGAAAAATATGATCTTATTATCTATCTTGCCAATATGGCAACAAAGAGTAATCAGACTACTGTGCGTATTGAATGGGCTCAGCCAATGGGAGCTAATGTGCCGGTTTTTACAAATGCAATTCCAACAGTATTTATATCTGTAGAAAATCCTTACCATCTTTTAGATGTGCCAAGAATTAAAACATATATTAATACTTACAGTTCAAATGACTTTGTATTGGAAGCATTAATTGATAAGCTAATGGGTAGGTCAGAATTTCAGGGCATAAGTCCTGTAGATCCATTCTGTGGAATGTGGGATACGAGACTATAATACTATACCTAGAAATATAAATAAAATGGAGAAATAGTTATGGCGAAATTTAACTGTAATGTTATTTCGTATACATTAAAGAGAGCAGTTGATATAACTGTTATTTTTCCATCACCAACTATACCTGACTCACTTGGCTTTGGAGGAGTTAAGCCTTCGCATACACCAAAAGAAAAGTATCCTGTATTGTACTTATTACATGGAATGGGAAATAACAACGCAACTTGGACTGGCTATAGATAGCAATGTTGAATTGTATGCTGAAGAAAGACAGATTTGTTGGCTATCGTTATTATGATAAGAAAAACATTAAACCGTTATTCCCATTCGGGTACGGATTAAGCTATACAAACTTTGAATATAGTAATCTTTCTATTAGCAAGAAAGAAATTCAGGATGTGGAAACCGTTACCGTAAGTGTGAATGTGAAAAATACCGGTGGTGTTGCAGGGAAAGAGACTGTTCAACTCTATATTAAAGATCTTGAAAGCTCTGTGATCAGACCGGAAAAAGAGCTAAAGGGCTTTGAAAAAGTCCAATTACAACCCGACGAAGAAAAAACGGTAACATTTACCTTAGATAAGCGGGCATTTGCTTACTATGACGTTGAGTTGAAAGATTGGCATGTAGAAACGGGAGAATTTGAAATCCTAATTGGAAAATCATAAAAGAAGTTGTTCTTACGGATACTATATATGTGGAATCAACTGTTGCAATTAAAAAGATAATCACAAGAAATACAACCGTAGGTGATCTATTAGCTAACCCAGAAATTGCTCCACTAGCTCAGCAATTTCTTGCTCAGTACAATCAAGACGATTCACTAACGAGTATTTCCGAAGGTGAAGATGGCAATGAAATAATGGAAGCGATGATGAAGTATTTGCCTTTACGTGCATTAGTTGCTTTTAATCCTACTAAGATAACTGATGATATGCTAAATGAAATGTTGGAAACTTTTAATACAACTTTAGTTAAGTAATTGCTTTGTAACGAGATGTGGCAACTAGTATAGGGTTATTAACTATGCTAGTAGCTACATTTTTCCATTATGTAATGAAAACAAATTAAATAAAAAGCATTTGCACGCATCAAAGATAAACGTGATTTTTATTTTGGTTCTTTTAAAGGAGATTTAGCTAACTATGGACTCTTTAAAAAAAATTAAAGAACAACCAGAAGAAAGTGTTAAATTTGCACAGCAGCATTTAGCAAATGAAAGAACCTATCTAGCATGGATCCGGACTGCTATATCTATTACAGGGGTTGGTTTTTTAACTACCTCATTACATTTTACTATTAAAATAAGCTCCTTTTCATATTTAAATACCTTAGCTATATTTCTCGGAATCTTTGCGTGTATTGTTGGATTTATAACTGGTCTATTGTCTACTATTCTATACACAAGGAAAAGAAGAGAAATTCAAGAGGGCGTTTTTATTCCGTCTAACCACTCTATTATATTTATTTCTACTTTATTCTCACTTTTAATTTTTATGATATTTATGTATCTTTCTATCTTATTATTGTCATAAAGTGGGTAATGAACTTAATTTTTTAAAAAAAATGTTATTCGTAAAAATGGGACTGTCATCAGGGCCTATAATTTAAATTGGAGTACATTGCAACTAGTAAAGGAACCAATTAAAGGAGGAACAAGTATACCATTTTATATCGATAATGATGCAAATGTAGAGGCATTAGGAGAGAGCTGGAAGGGTGCGGGTGAAGGTGGTGACAATGTTGTCTTTGTCACACTTGGGACAGGTGTTGGCGGTGGCGTGATTGCAGAAGGAAACTTAATACATGGCAAAATAGGAACAGCAGCAAGTGCAACAGGTGTTGTCTGATTAGCCCGCGATTTATCTGAAGAATTTGCAGGTGAATCAGAACTGAAGTGGTTAATTGATGATGGGCAAGAAGTGACTTCAAAGACCGTGTTTGATCAAGCAAAACGAGGAGATAGATTGGCTATCATTATAGTGGATAAATTTTATTTCTATTTAGGATTAGCTTGTGAAAATATTGCTAATTTTTAAAATCTTGAAGGAATTGTAATTGGTGGGGGAGTGTCAGCTGCAGGAGATATGCTGTTGAAAGTTGTAGAAAATTACTTTCATAAGTTTGCATATTCACAAGTAAGAACAAGTACGAAAATTAAACTGGCTCAGTTAGGAAATGATGCTGGAGTAATAGGTGCCGCATCGTTAGTTAAACACTATAAAAGATAAATTCTAGTTTAATTAAAAATTAATCTCAGAATCAACTATTTCCCCATGTTTTTTTTACACTGTAGGGGCAAGTTAGTGATAGAATATGGTAATAAAAATATATGATAATACATATTATTTCAGTTATCCTCTAAAAAAGCGTGGATTTAGGACAAAACCGATTCATTATGATAATAAATTCGTTGACTCTCCCCTTCGGGGATGCTATACATTATGTTCTATAGAGTTTTTTCTAAAGGAGTAAAGCAATATGCAAAAACAAAACTTAACCTTAGCTATCGTATTGACGAATCTATTCATTACCTTTTTAGGAATTAGCCTTGTTATTCCAGTTACACCTACAATCATGGATGAGTTAAATTTATCTGGATCAATTGTCGGCTATATGGTTGCTGCTTTCGCTGTCACACAGTTAATTGTGTCTCCAATTGCAGGCAGTTGGGTAGACCGATTTGGGCGAAAAAGGATGATCGTTACTGGTATGATCATTTTTAGTATTTCAGAGTTTTTATTCGGAATCGGAAAAACAGTTGAAGTTCTTTTTATTTCTCGTATGCTTGGTGGTGTCAGTGCAGCATTCATGATGCCAGCTGTAACAGCAGTGATTGCAGATGTTACAACGGTTGATACACGGGCAAAAGCACTTGGATATATGTCGGCAGCCATTTCAACAGGTTTTATTGTTGGGCCTGGTGTTGGAGGTTTCTTAGCAGAGTTTGGTTCTCGCTTACCGTTCTTCATTGCAACAGTCATTGCATTATTCGCAGCCATTATATCTGTTATCGCACTTCGTGAGCCAGAACGAAATCCTGAAAATGAAGAAGTAAAAGGGCAAAAAACAGGAATTAAACGTATTTTTGCACCGATGTATTTTATATCCTTTATGATTATTTTACTTTCACAGTTTGGTTTAGCAGCCTTTGAATCGTTATTTCCTTTATTTGTCGATCATAAATTTGGCTTTACATCGAAGGACATTGCCATCATTATATCAGGCGGAGGTATTGTAGGGGCGATTGTTCAAGTTGCATTATTCGATCGCCTGACTAAATGGATGGGTGAAATTCGTTTAATTCGTTATAGCCTTATTCTCTCGACGATCCTTGTACTTTTAATCACATTCGTGAACACATACTTTACGATTTTACTTGTTACAGTAACTGTATTTCTCGGATTTGATTTAATGCGACCTGCTGTGACATCGTATTTATCAAAAATTGCCGGAAATGAGCAAGGTTTTGTTGGCGGTATGAATTCGATGTTTACAAGTATCGGTAATGTAATTGGACCAATTATTGGCGGGATTTTATTCGATATCAATTTAAACTATCCTATTTATTTTGCAACAGTCTTATTATCAGTCGGAATTGGGTTAACCCTTGCTTGGAAAGAGTCAGCATATCGCACAGCTTAAGTAATCAAAAAGAGGCTGTTCCAAAAGGTGACAGGCACCACTACTATAAGTCAAAGTACATGATAATTTTTCAGCTATGTTGATTGGAGCGGAAGGCGCTCGACTCCTCGAAAATGCTATCGCATTTCCTTCGTGCGTGGGCGGATTCAAGGATGTAATTCAGTGTCCTGCGGGAGTACGGGTCCGGGGAGACCCCTCAGGCGCAGGTAGCGCCGAGGAGGCTCCCCGAACCTCCCGCGGAAAGCGAGCGCCTGGAGCGGAAATCAACACACAAATTTAACATGCTCATTACAAAAAGGGTGCCCCCTAAAAAGTTACTTGGGACACCCTCTTCTTTATTTACTAGAAATACATTTGCAATGTATATCAAAAAAATCATGATAATTATTTTCCAAAGTGACAATGCAATATAATTCTCAATTTAGAAACATTTGAGATTGAACAAAGATATGGATAATTTCATGAAAAATGATTTCACTAATTGAAGATAAGAAAAACGGAGATGAATGATATTGAAGTATTCAATAAAATTGACATAAAAGAGTGTGATTAAATGAAAAGTAAGAGATGGATATAAACATTAACACACTTTATAGTTGGAAAAAAAATATGGGTTAGAGTGTTTTCATAAAGCATTACCTAAAATGACAGAAAACCAACGATTTAGATTCTTCCAAAAACGGATACTTGAACTTGAGGAGGAGAATGCATTCCTAAAAGAGAAAATGAGTAACTGTACGAAATTACAAAGGGGGAGAGAACGTCTAGGTATGTGATGAGAAGAAAAATGACACAAATAAAGGGTGTGTGGAAAATCTTGTGTAAGTAAAATCTGACAATCTTCGCAAGGCAAGAACTAAAATTATATGTTTGATACATTTAAATCAATTCAATATAGATCTTTCTTTTGATCTTCAATGTCTTTAGTAGACATTCCTTTGGAATAAAGGCCAATAATTTGATCTTTCAATCCATTGGTGGTTTTTTCATATTTTTTAATAATTTGTGTTTCATTGTATTGCCAAACTTTGTCTTAACTGTTTATTGACTATATTCATTTCGACTATTTCCAGTATGGTCACCCACATTATCATGTTTTGAATTGCCGAGATGATCATCGAATTCATCCTAAAAAGACTTATGAATGGCATCCTTAAACAGGATCTTTAAATTTTTCCTATATGTCTACTTTTACAGCAAAATATTCACGAACCACTAATTAAGAAATAAATATTTAGCTTATTTACCTTTAAACGTACTAGCGAGGATTTAAATGAAAGTAGATCACCTGCTCACCTTCTTGCTAACACATTTGCTAACATACTTATTTTTCTTAAATGAATTGATTTAACTTGGTTGATTTTGACCCCAATAAAACCTTGATAAATCAATATTTATTTAACTTATTTAATTCAGTTGAACTAGCTTGATTTTGCTACATAAGATTGACAGGGTTGAGGTAGGAAATAGGTTAAGTAATGGTGTGATTTTAATCATTACCTAACAGATGGCTATAGGTGCCATGCTTGGTGCCCAAATTTTTAAAACTACAAATCACTAGCAAACACTAGGAAGTAAGAAAGCTTGATATATCAATATTTCCGAGTACATAAAGATACTAGAAAAAAAGATGCTAGCAAACTTCAAAACTGCTTGAGACCACCGTGTGTGGTCTGGTGGGTTCGATTCCCACGCAGTCCCGCCAATCTTGATATATAAGGGTTTATGGGGTTTTTTGAGAAGTTAGATTAGAGTAAAAGTTGTTGGCCAACAACTATAATAATTATCTTTGGTCACATTTTGGTAACATTAGATATTAAATCATTTTTCATAAGTTATTTAAATGCTCTAAAGTTCTAGGTGCAACGCTTATTGTGCATAATTTTCAATCCAGTAATCAAGATATCCACTCATGGTAATATCTTTTGGCTCAAAATAGGTTCCATTGTTAATTGAAATTAATTGTTCATTTAGATATTTCTCGGCCTCTTTTTTTGTCTAAAAACCCCTTTTTTCTTCTGCTTTCTTTTACCGGTTATAGGATCTATTCCAACATCAAATAAAATAAACCACGAAGATCCATCTTTCTTAATTGTTCCTCTCATAACTAAACTCTCACCTTCAAAAATTTTTTTGTAAAAGTTATAGTTACCGACTGTTAAATCATACCATGATCTTGTGCCTGTAACATAACTTGATTGAATTAGGTTTAATGAAAAAAACTAATATTTATTTACTTAAAGCACTCTCCACAAACAAAATGCAACTTTTAGAAATTAAATGTCCTTTCAACTCTTTATGAAACTCAAGTGTGGGATGGTCCTTTAAATTTTGTTTTTAACATCCAATTATGTTTTTTTGTTTTCAATGATGATTTCCTATATCCAATTTTAGCTTTTATTAATAAATAAATGTATTCTACCAATCGATTCATATCCTTGAAATGTAATTGTATTTTGAATGGATACCAGTATTATCTACAACAAAGCTAAGTTTCTTTTAACAATTGCTCTTATTTTCTTTGAATTCCTCAAAAATAGCTATATGGGTAAATTTTTTTTAAAAAAATTCCGGGGGCTAGGAGGTATTAGATGGGTCTTGTTATTACAGGGTTTTATGCCCCACCCCCTTTTAAATAAAAAGGGTCTGAGTGGAATAAAGGTTTAAGGCCCTGCACTCATCGCTGGCCTTCCACATTTGCAGGCACGATTGAGTTTGAACCAAAATAGACCTTTGGCACAACGAATAACGATGCGTTTTCATGTAGATGTTTTCGATAATGAGAAGTTTTCCGATATGTAGAACATCATTCTAAAATGTCGCGAGTGAGGGGAAGTAGATTGTCTACATTCCCTTATTTTAGGTTCGCTGAATTTAGGAATATTGCTATTGTACCTTGTAATAGACATATATTTGGCTTCTTTTCTGGCTATTAAGTAAATATGTCTGGCTTAACAGGGGAAACATTGGTCGTTTCTTATACAAACAGATACGTGAGCGCGTGACACAAAAGAACAATGGCGAGTCCAGTTAAATAGATATAAAAGAACAAGACATCATCACCTTTTCATTTGGTGATGATGTGCTATTGTTTTTGACTTTCATATAATAAACATTCCATTTTTCTTGCTACTGCATCATGTTTATTTGAAGTGTTTGAGAAAATACATTGTAAAGTAGAAAAGAGTCATTTAATGTGTTTTTTGCTTCATAAACATTTTTCTTTTCTACTTAACTGTTGTATTAACTCGTCTTCTTCAATTAAGTGGCCGATGCTAATCTCGATAAAATGAATAGCTTCCTTATTCAGAATGAGTTTCTTTTTTCACTACTTTTTATATTGAACGGCATAAACATATTTAGATGTTAAAATATATTGTTTATTGATATAGACTAATTCATGTTTTGAATTGTAAACATGTTGCGTTACTTCTAATATAGGCATCCCTACTGAACAATTTAACAACTCAGCAATTTCTTTCGTTGAAAAGATAATTTGAAAATAATCTTCGAAAATTTGTAATTTAGTGTGTAGTTCTCTTTCTAATTGATCTAAAAGAGAATCTTGTAAATTTGTTAAAAAAGTATAGTTGGTTGGTAAATAATCAATTTCTAAAATGCAAGGTGTTTCATCTACTTTTCGCACTCTTTTTATTAAAATTATTTCGTTCTTTCTATCTTTTAATTCAGCAAAAAGTTCATTATGCACCGCTTCATTGTGAAAAGCAATGATTTCTGTCGAAGGAATTCTACCCATTTTTTTACATGTTTCAGTAAAACTTCCACCGGTTAGGACATTTTCTGTGTGAACAACATTATTTACGAATGTCCCTTTTCCTCGTTTTTTAATCAAAGTATCTTGATCCACAAGTCTTTGTAGCACGCTCCTTACAGTTACACGACTAACATTATATGTTTTTTCTAGTTGTGCTTCAGAAGGAATCTTTTCTCCAGGTTTATATTCACCCTCTTGAATTTTTTTTTGAAGAATTGCATAAAGTTGCTCTTGTAAAGTGATAGCATTCAATTGATTTAAGTTTTCCATTCCAATTCCCACCTTGATATCATTGTTATTCAGAAGTGCATTTCATTATAGATGAAAAAGTTGATATTAAAGCATTGACAGCACTGCCAATGTTGTATTAACCTATATCTGTATAATACAACATAATACAAGTTTAGGGAAGGTGTTAAAGATGGAGCGCAAAATAGTGATTGCTTCACATGGAAATTATTCGCAGGGTTTAGCACATGCAGGCAATATGATATGTGGAGATCTTCCTTATGAATTGGAAGCGTATACTTTACTTCCGGGAATGTCTGCGGATGATTTTGTGGAGAAACTTGAAAAAGAAATATTATCAGATGTGAGTGCAGAAAAAGAATATGTTATTTTAACGGATTTGTTTGGTGCGAGTGTTTGTAGTGCGATGTGCCAATTATTGAAATATGAAAATGTAAAGGTTTTCGCTGGTACGAATTTAAATTTATTGTTGATGGTTTGTATCGAGTATACACAAAAAATTGGAGAGAACGAAGCACATGAAATTGTTGAAAAGGCACGAGAAGGTATACGATATGTTCAATTAAGTCCTATGATCGAAGAAGAGTTTTAACTAACTGGAGGCAATTATGAGAGATCGAAATTTTTTAGATATGTTCCAACAGAAAAAGGTTATCTTTGGAATGCTACATTTGAAAGGAACCTCAGAGAAAGATGTAATGGAAAGATTGAAGAGGGAACTAGACGTTTATGTAAATAATGGATTAGATGCTGTCATTATTGAAAACTATTTTGGTACTTATAAAAATTTAGAACAAGGATTGCAATATATTGAAAAATGCAAATTACCTATTCCTTATGGTGTAAATTGTTTAAATGTCGATCAAATGGGATTTGAATTAGCCAAAGGATATGAAGCAAATTTTGTACAGTTAGACTCTGTTGTAGGGCATGTACAACCTAGAGATGAAGAAACTTTAGACGCTTTCTTTACTAAATGGTATCAAGATTATCCAGGATATATTTTAGGAGGAGTACGTTTTAAATATCAACCGGTACTATCGAAAAATACGGTAGAACAAGATTTAATCATTGCACAAGACCGTTGTGATGCGATTTGTGTTACAGGAGAAGCAACTGGACAAGAAACTTCAACGGAGAAAATTATTCAATTCAGAAATACTTTGGGGAGCTTTCCACTCATTATTGGTGCAGGTGTTACTCCTGAAAACATGAAAGAGCAGTTTAAATATGCAGACGGCGCAATTATCGGCAGTTATTTTAAAGAAAAACATGTAGCAGAAGAAGAGGTATCAATTGAAAATGTCAAAGCAGTAGTAGAAACAGTAAGCAATATACGGAGGGGTTTTAATGATTAAGTTAGTGAGAGTAGATCATCGATTATTACATGGACAAGTCGCATTTTCATGGACAAAAGTATTAGGAACAGATTGTATTTTGATTGCCAATGACGCAGTTGCGAAAGATTCTTTACGCATGGCAGCTTTACGCATGGCAAAACCCGAGGGATTAAGATTGGTAATGAAGAGTATAGAGGATTCTATAACATCTTTAAATAGTGGGGTAACAGACAAATATAAATTATTGATTGTTGTAGAATCTGTAGAAGATGCGTATCGATTATCTGAAAAAGTAGATGTAATAAAAATGATTAATTTAGGAGGGGCAAAATTAATAGAAAATAGACGACAAATTTCTAAAGCTTTTTCAGTTTCTGATAAGGACTGTGAGTTACTACGTAAAATGAATGGTAAAGGAATCCGATTGGAAATTCAAATGGTGCCTGATGAGCCAGCTAAAGATGTGATGGATTTAATATAAAAAGGAGACGAGTGGCATGTTAACACAATCATTGCTTATCTTTCTATTGGCAATTTTAGGTTATTTAAATAGTTTTTTCGGTAGTAGTATGATTTCTCGACCAATTGTAATGGGAATGTTAGTGGGACTTGTTTTAGGAGATTTGACAACAGGTATTAAAGTAGGGGCTTCATTAGAGTTGGTTTGGTTAGGAGCGATGGCTATAGGAGCAAGTAACCCACCAGATATGGTTTCGGGATCTATTATCGGAACATCGTATGTGATTGTAACACACTCTAGTATAGCAACAGCAGTGGCATTAGCTGTTCCAATTTCTATGTTAATGCAAATGTTATGGAATTTATTAATGATTGTTTGGGTTCCGTTATTGGCTGCAAAAGCAGACAAATATGCCAATGAAGCGAATTATAGAGGAATTGATCGCATGCATTACATAGCTGTTTTTAGTCAGGCAATATTGTTAGCTGGTTTGACTTCTGCCGGATTCTTTTTAGGTTCAAAAGCTATTCAATCTTTTGTAAATATAATACCTAGTTTTGTTAATTCGGGTCTAAATTATGCAATGGGGATTATTCCGGCGATTGGGTTTGCATTATTAGTTAGGATGATTGTGAACAAAAAGACGGCTTGTTTCTTATTTTTAGGATTTTTATTAGTAGCATATTTAAAATTAAGTGTCCTTGGCATTACAGCATTTGCTTGTGTATTAACCGCTATTTTGCTGTTCAATACAGGACATTCATCTTCAAATAATCAAGTTCAGGAGGTTATTGATGATAATGAATTCTAATTCAGAAAAGTTAACGAAAAAAGAAATACGTCAAGTCTTTTGGCGTTCTTGTCAATTAGATTCTTCTTGGAATTTTGAACGCCAACAGAATTTAGGATATTCTTATGCAATGGTGCCAGTTATTAAACGTTTGTTTAAGAATGATTCGAGAAAAGCAAAAGCTGCATTAAAAAGAAGTCTTGATTTTATGGCGATTACTCCGCAATTATCATCATTATTAATGGGGATTAATGCAGCGATGGAAGAAGAAAACGCAAATAATCCAGAATTTGATGATTCCGCCATTACAGCAGTGAAAACATCGCTAATGGGACCACTAGCAGGAATTGGCGATTCATTAATTGTCGGAACGTTACGGATTATTGCAACTGGAGTAGCTATTGGGTTTGCATCAAAAGGAAATATAATCGGTCCGATTTTATTCTTGTTATTATACAACGTGCCAGGTTTTTTACTTCGTTATTATGGTTTAAATTTTGGTTATAAATATGGGGCTTATTTTATTACAAATGCCGAAAAAACAGGCATTATGGATAAAGTCACATATGCGGCGAGTGTTGTTGGTTTGACAGCAATAGGAGGTATGATTGCAAGTTATGTTCAATTAGATTTATCCGGAATTAAGATAGGTAGTGGGAAATTTGCGGAACCATTGACGAAATACTTGGATATGATTATGCCGGGACTCGTCCCTTTAGCTGTATTTGGAATAATGTATTGGTTGATTGGTAAGAAAATAAAAACGTCAAATTTGTTGTTAGGCAGTGTCTTTGTATGTATTTTTATTAGTTTTTTGGTTAGTTTATTTTAAACAAAAACCCTAGAGTAGTATTATCCTCTTTAAGTAGATAGTATAAAAACCCATCAATTCATGATGAAATACAGATACGCACTGACCTAAAAAAATGAGACAAATAAAAACACCTTATGTTGAAAAATGGGTATGAAACCCATAATTACAACATGGAGGTGTTTTTTCTATGTCTAGAGCGAATAAACAATACCCAAATGATTTGAAATTAAAAGCTGTCCAAGTATACTTAGCTAGAGAAGGTAGTTATCAAAAGATTGCGGAGGAATACAACATTCGTAATGCATCCCAAGTGAAAGATTGGGTACAGAAATACAAATAAGCTGAGGGTGTCGAGTCCTTATGTGACTTCCTTCTACTGATTTAGGCGCAAAAGGTGTTGCCAATCCCTTAAAAGGGAGAAGAAATCATTTTAAATCAGTAAAAACAGTATTGGGAAAGCACATTGTTATAAAGCTCCCTAACTATAGGAATAAGGAGACCGATCTCTTTACAAGCAAGCATCATATTAATTTCTTCAATTATTTATTCCTAAATCAAATCTGGAACCGTTTTACAAAGAAGATACTTTATCGAAAAACGATTTAGAAGGAAGCAATGACACTTTCGTCTAATTAATTTTTGACGATTAAGAATTACAAAAATAAATATATTCTTCGACTGTTTATATCAGCTCTTCCTGGTCCCGCTTTTAAGGAAGGACTGCAGGCGTTGTCGGTAACATAACAATGGGGTGGCTAAATTAAATAAATGAATTGGTCACATTTTGGGAACATACTATAGATAATTAATGAAAATTAGAAGCCACAAAAGAAATTAAAAAGTTGAATCTTATATGAAAATTCAGGACATAAAAAAACAAAAGATAATTTAAAATATCAAGAAATAAAACTTTCCATCTAACTTCAAAACTCCTTGAGACCTGCGTGTGTGGTCTGGTGGGTTCGATTCCCACGCAGTCCCGCCAAAATTTGTACTGTTCTTTAAAGTTAATTAAATGATTAATATTCAAACATACAAGAGGTTCTCGTCCAAAAGGGTGAGGACCTCTTATTGATCCTTAATGTTTTCGTATAACTACATTATACTCTGTATAATTAGGTTGAAGTGGTAAACAAAGCCCGTGAATTGTGCTTCTTTTACGGGATGTCCATTAATCACGTATTTCGTTAAACTAGGTCTCACCAATTTCAAAAAAGGATTTTTTCACTTTAGATTTCCTTTTCTTTTTCAACCTAAGAGCCTTCCGAATCAAAGATGCTATTTGCTAAGAAGCGATAGCTGTAGTGTGTGTGTGCTCTAAAGGCAAGGTCATTGGCAAAAAGGGTAATTGTAGTATCCTTAAATGTATGGGTAAAGGCAAGAATTTGTCCCTTCGCATTTTCATGTCTAGGCCACCATCCAGCTACAAAGAAATCATCACGATTACTGAAGGAAGCTAATACTTCAGCGCCTTCAGGTACAGAAGTAATCCATGCCCCTGAAGTTGTATAAAGAAGCTCATCGGTCTTATAACCAGAAGTTAGCACATGGTCCTTGATTTTTGCCTTCACTAAGCCCTCATGGCCATTTCTTGTGTAAACAAAATTATACCCTGAGAGCAATCCTCTATTTTTCACAGCAGTTAATGCGGATAATCCAATTCCCACATATGATTTTCCAGACAAATTACTTACAATCAAGCTACTGCTATCGCTAACAATCACATCGGCATTCTCTTGATTGACAAGGTCAAATCCAAGCTCTTTTACCGTATATTTCAATTGAGATGACCCAGTTACAGCAACTTTCGGCAGCTGTAATTGCTCGGTTTTTATCGGATTAGAAGTATCTAAAGATCTAGCTTCGAAATAATAGTTCTTACCAAAAGCTTGTAATTCGTTTGTTCTTACAATAAAGTCGCCTTTAGTTACTCCACCTCTTGTTTCCATCGCTTTCTCTACAATTGCTCCATTCCTAAGAAGCATATTTACTAGTTTGATTGTGTCATTATTGGTATTAGACAACACTTGTTTAGGTGCATTTGCGATTATTTTTCCTGTTGGAGTCGTTACACTATTTATTTCATTAAGGTATTGATCAAAAACACCTGCATTACGAATTTCATGTATAGTAAATCCTCTCAGATCAGGGAAATTTACTACAATTGGGTCGTACATAGCTCCCCATTCAGAAACATTGTCACCCATATAGAGCATTGCATTGGCTACACCGCGTTTTGCCTGATTCATAGGAATAACAAAAGTTCCTTTAGGATACATTCTCCCGTTTATTTTCATATATTTCGTTGTTTGTTTGACCTTCACTCCATTACGAAGTAAATATTGTATCATTCTATGTGCTTCTAGATTATTTTTTTGTTGGTTTTTATGAAATGGTATTAAATAGTAGTCGGGAAAGAAATTTTTATTTTCTCCTCTTATCCGTCCAATCGATTCTCCTGAAGCATTTACAAAATACTCGTCAACTGCACGGTTATCTTCGCCGTTCACGCTGCGTTTAAAGATTTCAAGTTGATTTTTATATAATTCATCCTTATTTTCTGTTACAAAAAGGACAGCCCCCAACCCAGTGCCCACCATCGCACGAAAACCTTTTTGACTTAATGCTGGAATTTCTATTGTATGACCTAACGAACCGTGCAGCATTGCATACATGGGTGTATAGCCAGGAGACATATCGTCCCAACCAGCCTTGTAATCTAGTGCTGGAATTAAGTAAGAATGAAAAGAAGAGTTGCCTAATCCTGCTTGTCCCATTGAATGGGCCTGTTCAATCATATTGTTGTAAAGTAAATCATATTCATAGTTTGGATTGTGAGGAGGAGTGGTCGGTTCGATTAAAAATCCACCAACATAACCATGCATATCTAGGAAAGAGAGAGGTGTCCATTTTGCAATTTCCTGGGTCACAAGACGTGTTTCAACTTGTGTTTGAAAATGGTTGTCACGATTTAAGTCAAAGCCATTTGTATTTCTTCTAGTATTTGCAACTCTTCCATCAGGATTATTTGTAAACATGAATAGGAAGATGACCTCATCAAGAACCTCATCCACATTCAGAGATACGGTTCGTTCATTATCATTTTTAACCGTATTAAATGTTATCTCATCCCCAAGTGCAAATGTCTTCAATAATTCAACTTGAGCATCTGTACCTTCAACTTCATCAGGATGGATATTGTTAAACCAAATTGGAACTTGATAATTACCCATCGTGCCGTTCTTCAGTTTCTCTAATAATCTCTCCGGATTTTCTAACGCTGTCGGCAGCGTTTCGTTTAAATATTTGTCAACAGTCTCTTTATCTCTTGCTAAAATAACAAAGTGAAGGTCTCTCCCTTGTACGGACTTGCCAAGACTTTGGTATTTTAGGTAACGATCATTTTTTTTGTTTGCTTGTTCAAATATTTGGTCGATTTCTGTCTTTAGTTGATGATAAAATAGGAATTCGTCATATACATTTAGTTTGACAGTTGTTACAGCCTTAATCTTTTTTTGCGGATCGATCATAGCCAATTCATAATATCCGATAAACTTTTGATATTGAGTTCGAATTGTTCTCGTCGCCAGACTTGATCTATTAAAAAGAAGACCAAACTCTAATGTAGCCTTTACAATCGTTGTTCCTTCAACAAATTGAGGTTCCTCTATTAACGTAATAAAGGGATCTCCGTTAAAATTTGTTCCACTTGTCCATTTTTTCCATTCAGAAAGACTCTTCCCTCCAAATTGAAATAGTAGTTGACTTAAATCAACGTTCTCTCCCATATCAGCTTGAACTTCAACTGTTCTTGCTTCACTAAGGGAAAATAAATACCGGTTTACCTTAAGATTCACCATATTGTACTCATCCGCTCTTCATTCGCTAAAACAGGGAATAAAGTTTGTGCTAATAGGGATAACACTGTCTGAAATGCAATCCACAAAGCAGAGTGTTTATTCATAAAATTTTCCTTTCTATATTAAATAAAATTTTTTGAGTATAATAACATAATATTCGGAAATTTTGATGAAGTGACCCGAAAAATCAATATTTCTTTCGACATATTCCTGCAGACTGAAGAAAACCGATGAAATAGACAGTCGGTAAACTATAAACCATTTCCTTTAACAAGTGTGGAGCGATGTTTAAAATACCACATGGGACAGAAAATGCACTCTATCTGCCATATGAACTTATTTTAATTGGCATAAGAAGGATTTATTAAGAGGTTAAGTAAAAAAATTCAATATGTAACAATCATTTTAAGAGAATCAAAATTAATATTTATTAAAATTCCTTGATAATACTGTATATTATTCCAAGACTTTGATATACTTTTATCAAAATATCTGAGTTAAGAGGTACAGATCGTGTCGAAATCTAAAATACAATTCTGGCTGATTCAAATTTTGCTTATTTTTACGATTATTTTCGTTTCAACAAAAATTTCATTTATGTTTAGGCCAATAGGAGTCTTTTTCTCAACGCTTTTCTTTCCAATCCTG
Organism: Neobacillus rhizosphaerae; assembly: GCF_937468385.1. GTDB lineage: Bacteria > Bacillota > Bacilli > Bacillales > Cytobacillaceae > Neobacillus > Neobacillus rhizosphaerae. Next base: position 267,423 of record NZ_CALBWS010000001.1, on the reverse strand, counting down.
ATAACAGGGTTCCTCTATTTCCTTTTAAATCCGTTAGTGAATTTTCTCGAACGAAAAAAGCTTCCTAGGATAGCAGCCATACTTGTCATATATATTGGGTTTGCTGGTCTTCTTGTGTTGGCAATGAGCAGCATCGTTCCAGCTGTGTCAAAACAGGCAATTGATCTTGCCAATAATTTGCCGATCTTTGCCCATGAGACTACTGATTATTTAAATAATCTGGTTAAGTCATCAGAGTTTAAAAGCTTTATAAATGAGCAGAGTGAAATTATTGGTACGGTGCAACAACGGTTAATGGAGTTTGCAAATACACTGCCAAACAAACTGACGAATGGATTTATGGTTTTTTTTGGAATGGTCACTAATATAGCAGTTATTCTTGTCACTGTACCATTTTTATTATTTTACATGCTTAAGGATGGTCATAAATTTCCAAAATCCGTTTCAAATTTTATTCCGACCGGTTACAGAGATGAGGGTCTAAAAATTTTGAAAGAAACAGGGGAGACATTATCTGCCTACATTCAGGGGCAGGTTATGGTCGCACTGGCAGTCGGAACCCTGTCTTTTATTGGATATTTAATTGTTGATCTACCCTATGCGTTAATTTTGGCGCTCATTGTAGCCTTCACCAACATTATCCCTTATGTTGGACCAATCATAGGCGGTACACCCGCTGTGATTGTCGCTTTCTTTGATTCACCAACGAAAGCTTTACTGGTAATAGTCGTCATTCTGGTTGCCCAGCAAATTGAAGGGAACTTCCTGTCACCGATGATATTAGGTAAAACATTGGATACGCACCCAGCAACCATCATCATTATTCTATTGGCTGCAGGAAACCTGGCAGGCGTACTTGGAATGGTCTTGGCAGTTCCGACCTATGCTGTTTCAAAAGTAATTGTACTGAACTTAGTCCGATTTTTGAGAGCTAGAAAAGCGGCAGAAAATATAGTAGAAGGAACTTGAGTCATAGACCAGGTTCCATTTTTACTTATCAAGACTTAAGAGTTCATCAAGATACTAGAAAAACAGATGCCAGCAAACTTCAAAACTGCTTGAGACCACCGTGTGTGGTCTGGTGGGATCGATTCCCACGCAGTCCCGCCAAAAAATCAATCGTATCAAGGGTTATCGCAGATTTCTTTTGAATAATGTTTTTACATATTCCTTTACTGTCTCACTCCTATCTACTAACAAGACTATAGAGGGATGTAGCCGAGACTGTAGAGAACGTTTCCTTCAACCTCCAAATAATTATTTATTGGAGGTTATTTTTATGCAAACGGAATTTATCAAGAAAAAGAAAATTAAGCCGAAGCTTATGCGGTAAAAGTCGCATGTATGGTGTGAACGGAGGAAAAGGGAGAGATAACTTCAAACCCTTACCTATCTGAATGAATAAGCACATTTTTTTCGTTACGGGTATCATTAATCATATGGTTTATTTCTACGTAGCTGTATTTATCTTTATTTACACGAATATTAATTTACTGGGAGAGGTTTCATGAAAACTGACGGTTAGGAGGGATTTACTTGGATGTAATTGGAAAAGGTGTCATTCGTAAAGACGCTTGGGATAAAGTGACAGGAGACGCGAAATACACAGATGATTACCAATCAGTCGGGATGCTTTCTTGTACAAAGGTCATAAGTCCATATGGACACGCTAGGATCACTGCGATTGACAAGACAGAAGCACTAAAAATACCAGGAGTTAGGGCGATTATCGCAGGAGAACATTTTCCACTTACAGGTGAGGCCATTCGCGACCGCCCGCCAATTGCTATTGATAAGGTCCGTTACCATGGAGAACCAGTTGCATTAGTTGTTGCTGATACTCCTTCACAAGCTAAGAAAGCAGCTAACTTGGTAAAGGTCTATTATGAATTATTACCTGTAGTAAATTCACCTACACAGGCGTTCCAAAAGAATGCTCCCCTCGTCCATGAGGAGTTAGGCGAATATAAAAAGGAGGAAGATTCACACTCGATTCCGGGAACAAACATTGCATCACTTACTAAAATTCGCAAAGGCAATATGGAAAAAGGATGGTCTGAGAGTGAGGTAACAGTAGAAGCAAGCTATTCCTTTTCCCCTTCAGATCATGCCGCAATGGAAACAAGATGTTCAACTTGTGAGATTTCACGAGATGGAACAATCAATATTATGACCTCATCTCAGGCACCTTATATGGTCAAAACACTGATATCTGAATACTTTGGTGAAGATATAGGGAAAATTGTTGTTCACACTCCGTTTGTTGGAGGAGGCTACGGTGGAAAAGCACCCGTACAGCTTGAAATACTTGCCTACTTAGCATCGAAGGCTGTTGGTGGCCGACCCGTAAAGGTTTTTAATACGCGTGAAGAGGATATCATTACATCTCCATGTCACATTGGTTTGGATGGAACAGTTAAAATTGGGGCTGACCGTAACGGGAAAATTAAAGTTATGGAAATCCTTTATTTGTGGGATGGGGGTGCTTATTCGGATAAAGCAATTGATGTAACGAGATCTGGGGCAGTCGATTGCACAGGACCCTATAATGTGGAGAATTTATGGTGTGATTCATACTGTATGTATACCAATCATCCGTATGCCTCCCCATACAGAGGATTTTCTCATTCCGAACTTTCCTTTGTGATTGAAAGAACACTGGACTTACTCTCACAAAAACTGCAGATGGATCCGCTAGAACTTCGTTATATAAATGCCATTAGGCCAGGAAATACAACACCGACAAGGGTTCCTTTAAATAAAAGCAATTTAGGAGACTTACCACATTGTATTGAGAAAGTTAAACATTTAATTAAATGGGAAGAAGGGCCGATTAAAGAGATAAATGAACGTTTTGTTAGAGTAAAGGGCGTAAGCTGCAGTTGGAAAACGTCAACGATTGATGCCAACGCTCCCTCCGGTGTTACTTTAACTTTTAATCGAGATGGTAGTATCAATTTAATGTCAGGCCTTATCGAAATTGGAACTGGAACTAAGACTGTGCTTGCTCAAATTCTCGCCGAGAGACTAAAAATGGATGTCGATAAAATTCATGTCAGAATGGAAGTTGATACCCAGACCATGCCAGAACATTGGAAGACCGTTGCAAGCAGGGGAACATTTATGGCAGGTAGGGCCACCTTAAATGCCGCAGAAGATGTGATTAACCAATTAAAAGAAGTGGCCTCATGTGTGCTAAGAGCACCGAAAGAAGATTTGGAAGTGGCAAATAGTCGGGTGTTTTTGAGGGATGATCCATCCATTGGTCTCCATTTTAAAGATATTGGTTATGGGTATAAGTATCCAAATGGTAACGCAATTGGTGGTCAAATCATTGGCAGAGGGAAATATATTTTACGCCATATAACGAAGTTGGATCCCGAAACTGGAGCCGGGAAGCCTGGTCCGGAGTGGTCTGTTGCAGCTTATGGAGTAGAGATAGAATTCGATCGTAAAGATTATACTTATCGACTGGTTAATGCTGCTGCGGTGGTGGATGCTGGCAGGGTGATGAATGAAAAAACAGCATTAGGTCAGGTTATGGGGGCAATGAGCATGGGGCTAGCATTCGCTGGGAGAGAAACTTTTTATTTTGATGATTTAGGGAGGGTTTTGAATCCGCAGCTTCGGACGTATCGTCCACTTCGCTATGGAGAGAATCCTAATTACTTGGTTGATTTTGTTGAAAATCCACAGATTGATGGACCATACGGAGCTCGTGGAATAGGAGAGCTAGGTTTAATGGGAATGCCTGGGGCACTCGGGAATGCATTGTCCATAGCAGCTGGTGTTTCGCTTCATAATCTTCCCTTAATTCCAGAATTGATCTGGAAAGCAAAAGAGAAGCAATAAAGTATATCCGATGGGAAGGAGTAATTACACTTAAAGTAAAGGGGGCTTTTGTAGAATAAATCTTAAAAATGGGATTGGATAATATTTTTAATTGTAAGAAGTAAATATTTATTCTAGAATGGAGACTGTTGAGGTTAAGGAAAACGGTCTAAAAAACTATCAAGAGACTGCCGAGACCCCTTGATATTACTGGGAAAATTGAAGCAGATTTGACCTCTGGTGTCCTCCACAGTCTCCAAAACCATGAAGTACCTTATGTTGTGATACTCTGTTTATTCATCCTTATGTATTTCTTTGCAAAACTGCTTATCAATGTCTTTGATGACTTAGCTCAAAAATTTGGAAAGTTTAAAACAATATCTCAGGAATAGCTGCAACCATGAAATATTTTAAGCTTTTATTGAAAAATGTTGACAACCTATTAGCTGGTTTTGATTAAAAACGGAGTATTTCTTAGAAGTACGTATAAAAAATGTCGAGACTTAAAGTTAATTGATACAAAAAAACCAAGGGACGATCCCTTGGCTTTGTTTAGTATAGTCTATTAAGTTACTGTTTCGTTGAATCAGCCTGTAAATCAAGATTATTCAAGGCATGTACACTCCTATATTTTTCCGGTATCGCATCATTATACGGCATATCACTATGTCCGTAGCTACGATGAATCATCATATACAGTAAGCCAGTAACAACAACTATGACACCTGAAACAAGCACGATATAGTTATCATACCAAGCTGCATCTGGCGTTCTTGGCCAACACATGTTGATCATTGCGATTATTCCGTAAACAAGCGCACAAATATTGACAGGCAGTCCCCACTTGCCCAATTGATACTTACCACTTGGCTTCCATCCTTTTAGTCTAGCTCGAAGTGCAGCAAGGACAACCATTTGGAATGCAAGATAAATGCCAAATGCCGCAAAACTGATTACCTTTGTGAGTGCATCTGTAGACACTTTTGAACCAAGCACAATGATGGCTGGAGCAATAGCTGCAAGAAGCAACGCATAAGGTGGAATGTGACGAGCAGCCGAAAACTTCTTTAACAATCGGCTTCCTACAATCATGTCATCACGTCCATACGCATAGGCAAGTCTGCTTGCTGCCGCCTGTAAACTCATTGCACATGAAAGGAAAGATATCAACACAATACCCAGTACAATCTTCGCGCCAACAGTACCAAATGCATCGTTTAGTAATGTATCAACAGGAGTTATGTCCTTACCAGCGATAACTGCTGGAATATCAGCAACTGAAAGTACTAAAGCAAGGCAAACAAAAGTTGCTGCAGCACCGCCAATGTAAATCGTCCGACGCATTGCCTTTGGGATAAGAACACCTGGATTCGGTACTTCTTCAGCAACATCACCACAAGCTTCAAACCCATAATATTGATAAATTCCAATTAATCCAGCTGCTGCAAATGCATACAAGTAGCTATGACTACCCTGAGCACCAAAAGAATCAAAGAGCACACCAAGACCGTGATACCTGTGTGTGATAAGCAACCAAAAACCAACTACAAGCGCACCGATAATCTCAGCAGCAAAGCCAATAACTGCTGCAGTTGCGAGAACCTTTGTGCCAAGAAAATTGATGATAGTCGAAAGTGCAAGAATGACTACTGAAAAAATAATCGTGGAGTTAACCGACACTTCAAAACCCAAAACTTGTGCTAGATAAGGTCCAGCTCCGTACACAACACTGGCAATCGTCACAAGCAAAGCTATTAAGTAAACCCAGCCAGTCATCCACGCATACTTGCGTCCCCATAATCTTCGTGCCCAAGGATAAACTCCACCTGCAACAGGGTATTGCGCAACAATTTCACTGAAGACAAGTGCGACTAGTAATTGTCCGAGTCCAACGATGACAAAACTCCAAATCATTGGCGGGCCAGCTTGGGCAAGTGCGTATGCAAATAGTGAGTACACACCTACTACAGGAGAAAGATAAGTGAACCCAAGCGAAAAGTTTGCCCACGGACTCATGTCGCGGCGAAATTCAGATTCATATCCAAGCGATGCCAGGTGTGCAGCATCACTATCATGATGTTCTGACGCAGATCCACCAATTATTTTGTTCGGATTTTCTTGCATGTTTTTGAGCCTCCTTAAAATAGTAGTTATATTCTTATGTGCAATCACTGAGCCAATATAAATTATTGGCAATATTCAGTCAATTTCACTTAGATAGAAATATTTTTCCCAATTAAACATTACTTACTTATTGTTTGAAAACCAGCCTGTTGGTCCTACAGGAAGATTAATGTTAATTTGTTTAACTTCTAGATCAGACAGCACATTTAAAGGTTTCTATTGTAGCTTTAATATACATCTTTAATTCTAATACTTGAGTGGTTGTTGCCATAAGCATTGCCTCCTATTTTAATGGTTTTTAATATTGCGCGCTTGAAGCGTAGTTACAGAACAAAGAGCACTAATTTATGAATCTATTACAGAATAATGGCTCAATTATAGGTATAAAACGAGCTCTTTTTCATGTTCTTTTGCTCTTGAGGAACAAGTTAAAATCACTTTCTTTGTACGTTTTTCTTCATCTTTGTAGTAGTGATCCCGGTGATCTACTTCTCCTTCAACCACCTGTACTTCGCAGCTTCCACATCCGCCTACTTTACAAGAATATGGAGCTTCTACCCCAGCTTTTAATAGTGCCTCTAATAACGTTTCTTCTTCAGAAACTTCCACCTTCTTACCGCTGTTCGCTAATTTTACAATAAAAGGATTTTTTGGACCTTCATCGGCCGCAGCAAATAATTCAAAATGAATGGAATGGCTTGGGTAACCGTATGAGTCAGCTGCTTCCCTAAATTCTTTCACCATTGAAACTGGTCCACAGAAATACACATGTGAGCCAATCCGATGTTCCGCCATTGTTACAGGTATCATTTTATTAGGATTTTCCGTTCTGGAGAAATAGAAGTGACATTTTCCAGGATATTTTGCATTCAAAAAATCATAAAAAGCACAATCTTCTTTTGTTTTTGCAGCATAATGTAATTCAAATGATTTACCTTCAGCTGTTAAATCTTCCATCATTGTCATAAATGGAGTAATACCGATTCCTGCTGCATAAAATACATGATGTTTCGGAGCTTTGAAAGCCAGTGGAAAATGATTTTTAGGCCAACTGATTTCTAAACGATCTCCCACTTTGATCTTTTCATGCCAATAAACAGATCCTCCTCTTGAATGGTCATCCTTACGAATGGCAATAGCATATTGAGTACGGTCGGTTGGATGACTAACTAGTGAGTAATTTCTTTCAATCATCTCGTCGCCATTTTTTACATAAGTTGCGATATGTGAACCACCAGTAAATGCAGGCAGTAATTCTAGATCAACCGGATACAAGTAGAAGCGCTTTACCCATTTTGTCTCCTGTACTATTTTTCCTACATATACTTTAATCTTTCCGAATGACCTCATAAAAATCACTCCCATCGTCATGTCTGCAATTTTATTTATTCTTTCTCACATAACATTTAAGTTGATGTTACGAAAGCAGGATTATAAGGATATCCAATATAACCTTTTCGCTCTCTTGAGAAGAAGGGTCCTATTTCCAAGCTGATTTGACAATGATAACAAATCGTATCCGTTTCTTCAGCCTCAACTTCCTGTAGATGATAGCATTTGATACAATAAACATACCGTCTCTTCTCGCCAGAAATAAGCGTTTGAATCTCATCTTCCGAAAAACCAGCCTCAATTGCCGCCATGAAAATCGTTACTGCATCATCCCATTTAGCTGAAATATAAAGCTGTGTTCCCATTTTTTGACGATCTAATACTTCGCTAATATTCTTTAATTGTAATTCATCTTTCATTTCAATAAGTTCATATTCTTTTAGACCATTTATATGATTTATAAATTGCTCGATTATGTCTGCTTCTTTTGGTTCAGCAGAAATAATCATTAATTTTCTTCGATCCCGTCTTACTGTGAATTTTTCTACAATTGTTTCAGATTTATCGAATAAAACTGGGCTGTTGTATACCATTTTACATACCTCCAATCGTTCAACCCTAGTTAGTTTGTAATTTTACTTTTTCAACTAAGTTTTTCAAATATTCTACTGTAGGTTCAATAAATGGGGTAAATCCTTTATAATCAGCCATTGGCTTAGGAATACCTGATAGAATAGAGTATGTTTGTTCAAGCCATACTGGTCTTAATTCCAAATCTTCCATTGGCAGGAATTGCGTATTTAAAACGAACAAAATCGCATTACTCCTTGGCATACGATAGAAAAATTGTTCTTCTACACGAAGTCTTACTAGTTTACCAGCATTTTCTGGAGTGACTAAAAAGCGTGTTGGACCCCATGTATCAAATGTTTCATAGTTAACATCCCAACGATTTGCCATTAAATTCCAGTTAATTCTAGTCCAAGGCTCACCTGGTAAAACATTGCTTAATAAGAAGTTACGAACTCTTTCTGCTAGAGGTACATCTGTGCGTGATACAAAAGGTACAGGTGCGTGAATTTCGTCAAATGACATCCCTTTATTCCAGTGAGGTGAGAATAAAGCTGCATAAGATTCTTGAGCAACTTCCAAATAAAGATTGTCATCTCTATGAACCATTAATACAAAGTCAGTGGTGAAATGGCGGCCAATTAAATCAAGTGGCTCAAACTCGATGCTAGATGTATCACCAAATATGAAAGATTCAGTTTCATTTAAGGTTAAATTATGGAAAGTCCAATGATTACCGTTCTTTTCTACTTGGAAGTGCTCCGGGTAGGATTCAACCGCCATATTTATTAGCATTTCTGCTACTTCCCATTGCATTTCCATTGTATGTGGATAGGATTGGAACCTTACTTCAGGTTGTTCATTAAGTAATTCTCTTTTTCTTTTAATTTGTTTTTCATATTCTGGTGTTATATGAATACAACTCGTTTGATCCTTTTCAAGTTTTCTTAAATCGTTTGAATACCGGTAGTTGGAACCTTCTTTAATATTATGAAATGGATATGGAAATAAATCGAGATTTGTAGATTTGTACATGATAAATTCCTCCTTTAATTTTTGAACAATAATATCATTTTCGGATTGAATATTTGGAAAATGATATTATTTTACTTTATATTCATGCAATAAAGTGTGCCAGTTCTATCGACCTCCTTCTTTCTTAGCCTTTGTTATAAACAGTAGCAATTTTTATGCCAAATTGAAAAAGTTCACAAAATAGCCACAATTCAATATTTGTTAATATTCGTTAATTTCAAATTTGAAATCTCTATTCAAATATGAAATAATTTATTTTGAATAATCTAAAAATTTTAATTCTGTTGAAGGAAGGGTTATATGTGTGGTGTCCATGATTTTGGCTAATGATCAACTACTTCAAGCTTATCAATCTAGTTTTCTATCTATTTACGATGAAATTATTGTAACGAATTTAAAGGGAAATATTTTATTTCGAAGTGGAAAACTGAAAAATTTTTGGTCAACAAACTCTGCCTCACTTAAAGGAAGAACATTTACTGAATTAGAGGAAATTTCATTCTTTGGCGATCCCATTTTACAATTATTAAATAGAGAGTTACACTCTCTTCAATTAAAGGCTTGGAATGGCAGTACTATTCTAATAACCGTGTTCATATCAAATGGTAATAGTGAAGATTTAATGTTATGGGGATTAAAAAGTATTTCCGATAATTTAATGGATTCAATTGAAATAACCGATGAGTCGGATACAAAACACTCTCCTTCAATGGTCGTCCATAGTCAAAAAATGAAAGATGTACTTAACACAATAGAAATGGTTTCAAAAGTTTCAACAACAGTTCTTTTATTAGGGGAATCTGGTGTAGGAAAAGAAATGATTGCTAAAACGATTAATCAATTAGGAAATAGAAGGTCTAAACCTTTTATTGCAGTTAACTGTGGTGCAATTCCGGTAAATTTATTAGAAAGTGAATTATTTGGTTATGTCGGTGGAGCATTTAGTGGTGCAAACAAAAATGGTGCTCCCGGAAAATTTGAACTAGCAAATGAAGGGATTATTTTCCTCGATGAAATTGCAGAATTGCCACTGAACTTGCAGGTAAAGTTACTTCGATTTTTACAGGAAAAAGAAGTCACCCCTTTAGGTAGTTCAAAACGGATTCAAATTGACGTCCAAATTATAGCTGCAACGAATCAATCATTAGAAAAAATGGTCATAGATGGACGATTCAGAGAAGACTTATATTATCGTTTAAATGTAGTACCAATTGAAATCCCTTCGTTACGAGAAAGAGTAGAAGAAATCCCGTACTTAATCTATCACTTCATAGCAAAGTATAATACTTTATATAATAGAAACATCAATATTTTACCAGATGCTATTGATTTATTGTGTATTTACGATTGGCCGGGAAATGTTCGGCAATTAGAGAATACGATTGAAAGAATAGTTGTGACTAGTAGAGAATTGAACGTAGACTCAAGCTTAGTTTACAATTACATTCCGTGGAAAAAGGCTGTTATCAAGGAACCTCCTATTATTGATCACATTATGCCACTGCAAGAAGCTGTTGATATGATTGAAGAACAGCTAATTAAAATGGCCATGGATAAATATAAATCGGTTAAACTTGCAGCAAAAGTACTTGATATTAGTCAACCTACAATGAGTAGAAAATATAAAAAAATTCGTGAGAAAATTCAACACGAAACTCTCTCTCCTTCAAATAAAAGAAACATACTGGAGCAACATCTAAATAAACAATTACGATCAATGGCTATTGTTACATCCTCTGTCATTCTTCCAGAAGAAATCTCTGAATTAGTGAATCATCCTGTTTTACCATCCAACCCAACTTTTAAAATGGTTGAGAAAAAATTAACGAAAATACGAGAACAAGAAGGAATCATTGAGTGGGTCTACATTTTTAAAGCTTTAGATAATAACAAAATGCTGACTATTGTAGCCGATGAAGATTTCGTGATTCCACCTGGACATTTATATGAAGGTCCGCCTGAAATGATGGAAGTAGCATTTGAGGCTATGAATGGAAAAGCAGGAGTAACCCCTTTATATAAAGATATTTACGGAGAATGGAAAACGAGTTTTGCTCCCTTAATGGATAATAACGGAAAAGTTTTGGCCATTATTGGGTTTGACCATAGTAGATCTTATATCGAAACAGAGTTAAAGAAAATAGAGAATATGTTAAAAGTGTAGAAGCAATTAATGCTAGTGTTGAATAGAGAAAAGAAAAGGCTTGGAAAACAAGAGCCTTTTCTGACAAACAAGATTAAATTTTTGTTGGATATTGGTGCTATTCTTGGTGCCCAAATTTTAAAAATTACAAATCACAAGTACACACTTGGATACAAAAGAACTTGATTTATCAGTATTTGAAGATACTTGAAGATACTAGAAAAACAGGTGCCGGCAAACTTCAAAACTGCTTGATACCTGCGTGCCAGGTCTGGTGGGTTCGATTTCAACGCAGTCCCGCTAACCTTGATATATAAGAGTTTCTGAGTAATTTTAATGAAGCTGATTGAATGGGTTTTTGTTTAAGAATAATCAAAATTGCACCTTTATAAAGTATTTTTCAAAATCAGGTGAATTCAAAAGGTAAATCAACAATATATTATAATAATACCAATTACATAATCATAATTAAGCTTTTACTATTTCTAAAAACACAATTGTACCTGTAGGGTCCTTGTAAGTCTTCACGTTGTCTATCTTTTCCTTTGGTAACTGTTCAACTAAGCGAAGAAGTTGTCTTTCATCTCTATAAAGTGGCCACCAATCGCAGCATACCTCCAAGTATCCACATAAAAGATGAGTGGGGTGAAAACCTGTTAGAATAAACTCTCCGCCTGGTTTTAAATAATCGAAAAGATTTTGGATAAGCTCCTCGGCTGTAGTATCCTTTACATTGTTAAGTAGACCGTTTGACCAAATAAAGTCGAATGGTTGAATTATTTTTAGAATTTTAGTAAAATTCAGAAAAGTGAAGTGATGTGTTTTTATGCCACTATGTCCTAATTCTTTATTGATACGAAACAGGGCCTCTTCATCCGAATCCAAAGCATGTAAAGAACTTAAAAATAACTGAGAGTCAGACTTTGTATTCGGAAATTCACGTAGATTGCCGGAGGGAATAGATAAGAAATGGGAATTCTTCTTATGGCATAATACGTAATCTATTTTTCTCTCGATCATATTACGAGCATTACGGATTCCTGTGCAGCTAGAGAGGGACATGAGGCTATAAAATAGACTCTTACCACGTGCGGTCTCATATCCTGTGAACGGAGCTTGAACCAATCCATCAACTGCATAAATAAAATCCATTAGAACGGAGTCACCGTTGTATTTCGATTTGTAAAGAGCGTGTTGTGTAAAAGGTTCTTGAATAATAAAATCTCGTAGGGGATGATTGAGATACATATCTTTAATAAATTGAACCCAATCGTTGTGGGAGGTTCTTTTTCGCAGAAGGTTTAATCCCTGACAAAATTGTATAAAGGTTAAGACATCATCTTGTTCGGAATAAAATTGATTTAAAGTATGATCAAGAATAAAAGAGGGATTGTAGGTTGTCATAAGTCTCAACTCCTTTTTGGAAATGAATGATATCACTATATAGGAAAAAATAGGATATGGGTAGGTCCTTAAGTATACTTGAAGTATATATTATCAATTCATTACTTGCTGGAGGTTATGATGAGTAGCTTTGGTGAAGAGATTCGAAGATTAGAAGAAAGTTTTTTTGTCGGGCGAAAAATGGAATTGATCATCTTCCGTAATTTCGTATGCAACAAAGAAAATAATGAACGTATCCTAAATATCAGTGGTACAGGAGGAATTGGTAAAAGCTCTTTGCTCGACCAGTTTCGGCGAATTTGTGACCAAGAAGGAATTCCTTTTTTTCTCTTGGATTGCTTAGATTTTACCAAGACTCCGCAAGGATTTGCCTTACGATTGCTCGCTATGTTGAATACAGAAGTCCTAGAGGAATGGAGTGAGGGCAAGTTATTAGAGGAAGCGACGAGACAACTTAATAATCGAGCTCAAACTGGTCGTTTAGTTTTTGTTATAGATACCTATGAAGAGATGAACGAGCTTGATGATTGGTTACGACATTCCTTTTTAGTTGAATTATCCATTGATATTATGATTGTTTTATCTGGCCGCTTTCCCTTAAAAGGGGGCTGGGTGTTGTCACCGGCTTGGAGAAGATTCATTAAATTTATGCCATTGTCACCATTTGACTATGAAACATGCAAGCAGTATACATCTATATTTGGGGACTATAATGATAGCTTTGTAAGAAAGTCATATTTTATTACCAAGGGGCATCCTCTTACGTTATCTCTTTTCATGGGCTTGAATGAATTGGAAGGATTGAAGGGGGAACAAGAACCTGAATTTCTAATGTGGAGTGAAACCTTTAAAGAAATTGCTGGACAGTGGCTGCGTGAAATCCCTGATTCCACATTAATGGAGTTGTTGGAAGCTGTAACAATGGTCCGTGTATTTAACCATGAAATCCTCGAGAATATACTTGGAAAAGAGATAAGCAACGAGGAGTTTGAAAATCTCATCCATCTCTCCTTTGTTCGAAAAAGTGAGCGTGGGTGGTATTTACATCAGGTTCTCCGAAAAGCTCTCTATCAGGATTTCAGACTTAAAAAGCCTCATATTTATAATCAGCTCTGGCATCGAAGCGTTAAATACCACTACGGTCTTTTTTCCTCTCGACATCATTCTATAGAAGAGAGAAATCTTTTTCTATTAGATTTTATTTATATTGTAGGGGATCCTGGTTTTCGGGCCATGTTTTATGATGATGCGATTGATCAAACCTATTATATTGAAACGGTTAACCAGGAAAATTTACATGAAGCAGAACAATATTTTAAGGATATCCTTTCAAATCATCAAGATTATATCCAAGAGATGTACGATCCAGTAACAAATGAAAGACATATATATAATATTCCGAAAGCTGTAAATGAAAAATGGTTTACTTCGGTTAAGCTTTCGGAAGTAATTCGACTGGGAAGTGAAGTAGTCAGGTTACTTAAAAATGAAAAGCACGAAGCGGTGGGTATTTTTGTATACATTCCTATTCATAGAGGTTCTCTTCAATTTCTGCAACAAAACCCGATTACCCAGTCTTATTTCCGCACCCTTTCTAAACAGGAGAGGGATAAGTTGAATGTACCACCAGAGTCACCGGCAGGGTGGTTTCAATATATGATCGATTTTTCAAAGGATGGCAGTTCAGCAGCCCGATTCATGTTCTTTCAAACATATCTTTCCTACTATTTGAAAGGCGGAATTATGGTGTACACTGCTCCGATGAAATATAACCAGGAAGCAGTCAAAGGGGTAGGTTATGTTGAAATACCTGGAACTACCCATTTTGGTTTTGGTCTTCAATTTCCTGCACCGGTATTTGTGCTCGATTTTAGAGAGGATAAAGAGATGAAGAAGTTTGTAGAGAATCTTTATCAGTCAACGGAAGATAATAATGAAACTTCATCTCTTGATGCTATTTTATCAGGACTAACTCCCCGTGAACGCGAAATAGCTCTTTTAACAAGAACTTGTTCATCCAATCTAGAAATAGCCCAGAAGATTTACTTATCAGAAATCACTGTAAAAAAGAATCTTAGTCGTATTTATGAGAAACTTGAAGTAAAAGGTAAAACAGAACTGGTCAAAAAATTAATGAGCTAATTAATCCATTATTGACACTGAAAACAAAAGGTTTTCAGTGTTTTTGTTTTGTATACCATTTTGATACCTAAATATACGCTTGAATATACCTTTGTATAATTACTGATTTCCTTTATCGTCTCTATAATGAAACCATACCAAGAAAAAGGAGTGAAGTAAGATGCAAAATCAGAGTGTGATTAATAGTAACAGGACTAAAGGGGGTAAAATCGCGAACAGGTTCCTAGTCGGTATTTTTTTGATTTTTGTATTACTATTCACATTTTCCGCTACCTATGCCAAGCAGGAGGCCCCAAAAGTTGAAATCAATGGCGTAGGGGTCTATTCTTCTATCTCATATGCAGAGAAAGTAAAAACTTGGGTGGACGTTGATGCTTTTTTTCACGTGTTAAAAGAGTCCTATGAACTCGATAAGCAAGGCAAAAACTTAATTTTTAAAAATGAAACGATTCCTGTTAAAAATCACGAAAATGGAATCGTTGCTGAGGTGAAGGATTTAGCGGAAGTAATAGATGCTACACAGATGACAAAGGATAAAAATGGCTCGATATATTTTTTAGTTCTGCCAGAAGGAACCGTTAAGATTACACCAGTGATTCCGCAAATGGGAGAACATTGGACGAATCCGCAAGAGGATATCTTAATTATGGAAAATGACGATCCGGTTTATAAAACAATTTACGGGGTTTATGAAGGAAAGTTGGTTTTCATTGAACAAATGATCTCACAAAAATATTTTGTAGAAGGAAAGAGTTTTGTCAATTTTGCAGGCATGAAGGGGCTCCCATCACCAGCAATCGACCATACGAACATCGAATTTGTCCCAACTGGTCATGAAGGTTATACAATGCCGCATTACGACATCCACCATTACTTCATCACTCCGGAAGAACAAGAACAGATCGGGTTAGGTGGAGAAAACTCTCATCATTAATTGCAGATTCCTTTGAATTTCGCTTGGCTTAGCAAGGACAATATTTAGATGTGAACGAAAGCTTCTTAAATTAGACAAAACCAAAGGAGAGTTGAACATGTTTAATCGTTTTGATCTGTATGCTCCAGTCCACAAGGGGATTCGCTTGGCATTAAGTGGTTTATGCTATCAGGCAGGTTCGGTTGATAGTTCTGATGACGAAAGAGTGAAATCATTTGTCGAGGAATTTAGGCAGGTAGCAATTATTCTTGAAGCCCATTCGAGAGATGAGGATGCGAATATTAATGAATCATATGAAAAATTTGCTCCTGAGATATTGGCTCAATTGGAAGACGAACACGGTGCATTGGAACAAGGATTTGAGCACCTTATTGAACTTGTGAATCAGTTAGAATTAAATAAAAAAAATCCAATCGAACATCAGAAGATCTGGTACCAAATTGGTAAAGATTTGAACCGTTTTACAGCTGATTACCTTAACCACCTTCAAAGTGAAGAAGGACCTGGCATGAAGGTATTATGGGAGAATCTGACGGATGACGAATTAAAAGTGATATCAATTAATATCCGTTCCTCTATTCCACCACAAACGATGGCGATTTTTATGCACTATATGATTCCAACAATCAGCCATCTGGAGCGAGTAGAGATGTTTGGTGATATGAAAAGATTCGCACCTAAAGAAGCGTATGCAGGGATGTTAAGTTTAGCGGAGTCTCGGTTAGACCAAAAAAGCTGGGTTCAGCTGCAAACAGCACTAGATGAAATCAAACCTGAAGGAGCTAAGTGATTAGGTATGAATATTCTTGTTATCGGAGGTACAGGTACTGTAGGCAGTCAGGTTGTTTTAGAACTATTAAGTCGTAAAGCATCCGTCCGTATTCTTACACGAAATCCAAGTAAAAATCAGCATAAGTATATGAATTCAGAATGGATCAAAGGTGATTTGGAGGTACCTGAAAGCCTAGAGGGGAATTTTGATCAATTGGATGCAGTATTTCTCTTAACAGGTATGTCTCAGACGGAAACGATCCAAGGAGTTACAGCTGTTAAGGCTGCTAGAAAAGCGGGTGTTCCCAAAATCGTATATTTATCTGCTCCAATGAATGAAAGTATGTTACACATTCCTCATATAAAAAGTAAAATCGGAATCGAAGAGGAGATTAAGAGATCTGGCATGGATTATACGATTTTACGACCGAATAATTTCTTCCAAAATGATTACGTATTTCGTGATGCCATACTTAAGGATGGGATATATCCTCAACCGCTTGGTTCAGTTGGATTGAATCGAATTGATGTAGTCGATATCGCATATGCAGCTGCAAACGCACTCCTTCTTAACGGCTATGAAGAAAAGGAATATCCTATCTATGGATCCGAAGTATTAACAGGGGATGGAATCGCTGAAACCTATAGTCGTCATACTGGCACTCCTGTTCGGTATATTGGAGATGATCTGGATGCATGGTATCAATTGGCTATCACAATGATGCCACAATGGCTTGCTCAAGATTTTTGTGTCATGTATAAATCTTTCCAAAGTTTTGGTTGTCTGGGAACAGACCAAGACTTCATACTCCAGAAGGAATTGCTGCTTCGTGAGCCCAAATCATTTGAAGCTTTCGTAGCAGAAACCGTTACCCGTTGGAAAAATGAATGAATTTCTTGATTTTTTGACAGATACTTATGAAGAATTTTGCCGACCTTATTTCTACAAAACTAAATAAAAAATAAGGTTACTATCTGGGTGCTTTACTAAATAGTGTTGCCATGTTGTCTTATAGCTAGGTTTAGACCGTATTTAAGATAAGGGATACACCTTTCAAAAAGCGTGAGCGTTTAGAAGGTGAGGTTCATATGAAAGTATTAAGAAATTCATATATATGGTCATAATCGAATACTCTGGATAGGTTCCAGA
Organism: Neobacillus rhizosphaerae; assembly: GCF_937468385.1. GTDB lineage: Bacteria > Bacillota > Bacilli > Bacillales > Cytobacillaceae > Neobacillus > Neobacillus rhizosphaerae. The sequence continues at coordinate 249,987 of NZ_CALBWS010000001.1, read as the reverse complement.
GTATTTTTCTGTGTGCTTTTGAAGATAAAATTTTAAGAAGAATCATTTTACGCGTTATGTATGTTATTATTTAGAAAAAAGAAAGCGAGAGGACTATGTCAAAACATGATAGCAAGGTTCAAAAAGCAACAGATCAAACAGATTCAACTAAAGAGCGTTTGTTGATGGTGGCTGAAGAATTATTTGCAAAAAAAGGACTCTCAGGGACTTCTGTTAGAGAAATTGGTAGTGCTGTCGGGGTTGCAAACTCAACTATTCTTTATTACTTTCCCTCTAAAGAAGCCTTATACAAGGAAGTGCTGAAGCGTATTGCTAAAAGTATTCAAACCATTACAGAAGACATAACAGAAGATCTCGGAAACGATGAAAAACAAGTAGAAATCATGGTTGAACGATTAATTGACTGGACACACGGGAACCCTGAATATAATCAAATACTTATTAGAGAGATAATGGAGAATTCGGAACGAATGAGCGGAGAACGACCTATGTACTTATCCGAAGTAATCGAAATGATGAAGAAGCCGTTAGAACGATTAAATGAAAAAAATAAAATGCAGTTCATTGACCCTACTTTATTTTTATTCCAGATTATTGGCTCGGTATCTTATATGTTGATTGCTCTTCCAACCATTAGACAGATCATCGGAAAGCAAGATTTTGATTCTTGGCAAGGGAGGCAACGCTGATATCGTCATTGATGCTGCTGGTACTCCACACACCCTGCATCAGGCCTTACAATTTGTAAAGAGTAAAGGGACAGTAGGAGTAGTAGCAATTCCAGAAAAAACATCCCAAATAGATTCGAGTTTACTAGTATATAAAGATATACGACTTATAGGAATATTAGGTTCTGTCCTTCCAAAAGGAATTGAATATTTAGAAAAGAAATTAATAAGAACGGATTACTTGATTTCGCATACGTTCCCACTGGATCAGGTACAACAAGCTTTTCAAACAGCAATTCACAACCCAAAAGCAATGAAAGTCCTATTAATACCATAGATATTAGAGTGAATACAGATGATACTTACCGTTCAAAAAAGAATAATGGAGCTTCTAAAAAGGTTTCAATTAATAATAAATAATGAATAATTTGAAGGCTGCCTGTGGGGATTTTTTATGTGCAGCCTTTTTCGTATTTTTTCAAATCCAAAAAACTAACGTGTCACCCACACCAAGATGATTCTTTTACATAAGATATTCAGAAACAACTAGGAGGTGGATTAAATGGATGGTGCAGCAGGCTACGGTGGCGGCGGCGGCTTTGCCTTAGTTGTAGTTTTATTCATCCTGCTTATAATCATCGGTGCAAGTTTTATCGGTGGTTACGGTTTTCACTAAGATGTAAATGTCAACCGAATGGGGATTGCATAAAGCAATCCTTATTTATTTTTTCATTAAAAGAAAAAGAAGCCGTGATTCCACCAGCTTCATCTATGATGATTGATTGATTTGATTTTGTCGTCATTTCTCTGCTGTGGAACCAAATCCTCATCCCCAGGCATTAGCCGCCATCCTTTGCTTACAACAATCCGGAGCCAGGTTCCAGGAATCCAAGAGGTAACAAGTGCGAGCATAACAAGGATAGCGAATAACTCTTGGTTAATAATTCCCGTGGAATAGGCTACTGAAGAAAGCACAATACCGGGACCTCCACGGTCATTTATGGCTACCCCTAAGTTAAAGCTTGTAAATGGGTCTTGCTTGATGAAACGAGAAGTGATATAAACGGCTATGGTCTGAGTTAGTGTGGCAAATAAGAAATAAGAAAGGAAGAAAAGGGGATTAAAGTGTTTTACGAGGTCTAATTGTAAGCCCACAGTTGCAAAATAGATTGGGATAAACCAGGAAAAGGAAATATTCGAAACATTTTGCTCTAGTCGTTCAGAAACCATTTTAGGTAAGGCCATTTTTGCGACAATCCCCGCAAGCAATGCACCAAATATCGCTTCCACGTGAAGGTTGCCTGCAAGTGAGGCAAGCATGAACATGATAAATAAAAAGTATCCTAGGTTGGACGACCTAAACAATAGGTTCTGTTTAATAATTGTCAAGCGTTTGAAGAGAAGGTAGCCCAACGTAAAAGTACCAATAATAAAAGCAAAGGATATACCTACACTCTTTACTGCGGTACCAGCAGTAAAGACAGCTCCCTGGCTGGCAATGGCCGTGGCAAATCCTAAAGCTACCCAAAGGAGGATATCATGGATTCCAGCACAGGCAATAACAATTTTCGAAAAGCGAGTATGCATAATTCCAAGGTCATTGAAAATTTTGGATATGACAGGTATAGAGGTAATGGCAATTGATATCGCAATAACAATTTTGATGGCCAATGGATTGTTAGCCGTTCCTAGATATGGTGTGATGTTGAAAATATCTGCGGCAAACCAGCCAACGATAAAAGCAGGTATGGTTGAACCAATTACTAAAGCGGTGGTGATTTTGGCATCCTCTTTATTAAACCGTGTCTGGAATTTTAGTCCTGAACAAAACATCAGCAATAGTAAACCTAATTGGTAAAGGAGCCCAAATAACTTCCCTTCATAAGGAAACCCCAAAAACATCCACCTAAATGCATCTGGGAAAAAATGTCCTAATATTGTTGGACCGAGCACTAAGCCTGCCGCAACTTCCCCTATTACGCGTGGAATGAATATACGCTCCGCAAGGAACCCTAATAAATGGGCCATTGCTAATAAACATCCCATAGCTAACAGAAAATGGCTAATTTCATCACCTGTTAAACTAAACATTGCGATAATTCCTCCTTTATTTGTGATTCTCTTTTTAAGGTATGCGGAAGTTGTCCTACAGACATGGGCAATTTAATTATTATCGTTAAATAGGGCAATTTATGATACATGACTAGGAAGGAGATTGATTTCTATCTTGAGTAATCTGAATCTTCCCAGTTGAATGATATTTGAAATGATTAAAAACCTCTAACTGATAATCTGTACCGCTTGGGATATTAAAAGTGTGAATGAATTCTCCCTTTGAATAATTTCCATAAAAAATAACGCTATCACAGTATTTAATAGAAGTCCCAAGTTTGCTCTTTTTAACAATTGAATACTCAATTGGCCATGAATGATCGTGCGTGATTTGTGTTCCAGTTATAGTAATTGATTTATTTTTGATTGCAAATTTTGAACTAAAATAAAATGGCCTATCAATCCCAAGTCCCCAAGTTATATATCTATCTTCCTTTGAATGGGACTTTTTAAATCTCCATGGCTGGCCATTTTTAAAAATCTTTTGGAAATATTGGTTCATAAAACCGAACAATCCTTTTATCCCAATGCACTCTCACCCTCACTAATCATTAAGTTACTGTATTATTTGCTAAGTATAAAAGAATGGGAACGGCATTATCCCAGTTTGTCAGCTTTTTTTGGACAAATTGTCTTTCCCTATAAAAAATAATTGAAATGAATAAGTTATTATCTCCTGCGCAAGATAATAAAAAATGAAGGAGTGTGAGAGATTGAAAAAGATAATTTTGTTATTTGCCTTTTTAATACCTATCAGCTATGGTGCTAATTATCAGGTAGGTCATGCAAACGCTGTTCAGTTATTAGAAGCAGCAAAAAATCGCATCTCAGAAAAAGATGCAGAAGTAATTGCATTGAAAAAGGTCAAAGGTAAAGTCTTGGGTATCAAATTAGAAATGGACGATGGTAGAGAACACTATGAAGTGAAAATAAAAAGCTCTGGGACCATTTACGAAGTAGAAATTGATGCAAAGTCTGGCCAAGTTTTAGAAGTCGAAAAAGAAGGTTCTCACCATGGTGGGGACGACGATGGTCGTGATGGGGACGATGATGACCATGATGGGGACGATGACCACTTAGACGATTAAGGAAATACATTAAAGTTGCATGTCGTTGTTGATATGCAACTTTACCTATATGGAAAAGGGGTGGAGCTCTGCAAAAACGGATTAGGATATCCAACCTATGCGTAAAATATACATTTTTTACTTTGAATGGTTAATGCGTGCTTTGCTCACACCACCTTTATTAAGTTGCTGGGTCTTTGAAAGAATTGTAGTTCCATAAATAGATGGTGGCGTGGAACGCCATTAACGATTATAGGAAGGAGAAATTAGATGGTAAAAAAATATGTGCTAATCCTATTTTTTTTAATCAGCTATTTGACAATGGAATTACCTTCTTTTGCAGAAACTCATTATTTAGAAAAGAATAATGAAGAGGAAAGGATAGATGAAAATAAAAAATCTAATCCTCGAGAAAAACAGGTGGAAAAAAATGATATTGATGAGGAATCAGATCCTTTAAAAATGCATAACGGAAACATTGATTCGGATTTAACTTGTACAAAGGATATTCCATTTACTGTAGCGCAAAAAAAACGGCTAGATCAAATTTATCATCGTATTTACATGGATTATATTGACTTGATAGAAACGTACGCCTGGTCCGGGGCATTAACTCAAGATCAAAAACTAATTCGGTACAAAATGTTGAAAAATTATGTGCTTACTTTTCAGAAAAGAAATTATAAATGGTGCAGCGAATTTGAAGAGGATGAATGGGAAGAAGAGTGGTTTAATAGTGACAATGATTAACCTATGATTCGAAAACATTTTTTTACTACCATTAAGCATTTCTTTGAATGTCGAGAATATATTAGTTTAAAAAGAAGTGATGAAAATGGTATATTTCGCAGTTGGATGCGGGGGAGTGCTTGGTTCGATTTTGCGTTTTCTTTTTGATCAATTGTTTTCTCGAACCTTTCTTCCTCTTTCCTCAGGGATATTAATAGTTAATCTACTGGGGTGTTTTACCATTGGATTATTTTTATCCTTAAATTCGAAACGATTCTCCTCATTATTTAAGATTGCATTTTCTACAGGATTCTTAGGTTCATTCACTACTTTTTCCTCATTCAGTATGAAGGCGCTAGATCTTTTTATGGAATGGGGCCTTAGAACAAGCGCTATATATATCTCAATTACGATAATAGGTGGTTTTTGTTCTGTCCAATTAGGACAATCCATTGCCATGAAAATAGAGAAGAGTAGTCTCTAATATGGTTAAAGAACTTCTGATAATCGGAGCAGGAGGGTTTATTGGTGCCATTTTTCGATATTTTCTTAGTACTTTATTCTCTAAATGGACGATCTTGTCCATTCCAACTGGCACATATATCATAAATGTGTTGGGGTCTTTTGCCATAGGATTCATTTATGGGGCAAACTTTTTTTCAGAGAATCAAATGATTTTCATAACCATTGGTTTCCTCGGAGCCTTTACCACTTTTTCAACATTTAATTATGAATTACTTCAGCTAAAGGATGAAAACAAAGCCATTCAGTTTTGGGCTTATGGGACATCCATGTATGCATCAAATATAATTGTTTGTTTTTGGGGTTATTGGTGGGGAAATAACTAGTTGAAAAAATGCATAGCAAGAATGGAAGGATTCCTTGAGCATATAGGAATCCTTTTTCTGTGAAAATAATCAACTCTATCTGAAAAACTATCCATGAACAACTATTCAAATATCCTTTGTTTAAATAAAAAAAAATCTGCATATTTTATTTTTCATGAGCATTACCTTAATCAGGGGGTGTTTATAATGAAAGGGCGTGGAGATAATAGTCATTACTGCCTAAAAAACCAATCGATGACCAAAAAATATTCAAATACAACCAAATTAGTGCTGGGATCCATTTTTGCCGCGATTGCAGCCATTCTGCAGTCGGCAGGAGTTTTAGTCGGTTTTGGTTATGCGCTTAGCATCTTTGCTACCTTACCGATTCTTCTTTCAACTAGGATGTCGCTTAGAATTGGGGTAATGTCCTATTTCTTAACTATTTTGCTTTTATCCATTTTGCAACCTAGTGAGCTGCTGATATTTCCTTTTACAACCGGATTATTAGGTGTAAGCTTAGGGACTGCTTTTCAATGGTGGAGAAATTGGATGTTAATCACCTTATTTGGTGGCCTTGCCTTAACGATGGGTATTCTATTCTTATTATATGTCCTTCGATTTCCTATTTTGGGTCCCACCGTCCCACCTACATTTAATATCGGGACAGCTTTTTTCATTTTGATATTGACTTTACTTTATAGTTGGATATGGATAGGTTTGAGTCAAAAGGTGTCACGTCTTTTATATTGGTTCCGCTACAAAAAAGACTAATAGGAACTACTTGCTGCTAAAAAATAAATGACAATAAAATAGTTCAAAATTTTACTAGTTAGGAGAAAATAATAGTTTTGAAGCGAACAGTAAGAAGAACAGTTCGTTCGGAGCATAAAAAGTGAACATGAACTCTAGTTCATATAGTGAAATTTTGATATAATTAGTTAAAAGAAAATCTTGTATAACTTCCATAAAAGAAGAAAACTTAGAAATAATAAATACAATCTTATATAAAGGCGTGATTATTTGACTGAACTCAAAAAAGAAAGAACCCAACATAGAAAACTCCCCCTTGGAAAGGTCATTATTCGGGCGATCGCCATAACCATTGGTGCAATTCTAATGGCCACTGGGCTAGAAATATTTTTAGTTCCAAACCATGTAATTGATGGTGGGATAACAGGAATATCCATTATGCTCTCCCATTTAACTGGACTGAAGCTGGGGATTTTCCTATTTATATTAAATTTACCATTTGTCTATTTGGGCTTTAAACAGTTGGGAAAAACGTTTGCCATATCGACTGTTTATGGAATCATTGTCTTATCTGTTTTCACCTCATTTTTTCATCCCATTCCTCCATTTACAGATGATATTCTTCTTGCCACCTTATTTGGAGGTATGATTCTCGGAATAGGTGTAGGGATCGTTATTCGCAATGGTGGAGCTTTAGATGGGACAGAAATACTTGCTTTAGTAATAAATAAAAAAGTTCCTTTTTCTGTTGGCCAAATCATTATGTTTATGAACATTTTTATATTAGGTGCTGCCGGATTTGTATTTAGCTGGGACAGGGCAATGTATTCATTATTGGCCTATGTGATTGCAGCTAAAGCGATTGATGTGGTAGTCGCAGGATTAGAAGATTCAAAATCTGTTTGGATTATCAGTGACGAGGCAGAGGAAATAGGAGACGCTGTAAACGCCAGGTTAGGCAGAGGTGTTACCTATCTTCAAGGTGAAGGTGCCTATACCGGAGACAATAAAAAGGTGATATTCAGTATTATTACAAGACTTGAAGAATCGAAATTGACAACCATCGTCGAGGAAATCGATCCATCCGCATTTTTGGCTATTGCCGATATTACTGAAGTCCGGGGAGGCCGTTTTAAGAAAAGAGATATTCATTGAGCATTCGCATCGACTCCTAAGTTAAAAAAACAAAAGGATCTGCCTTCTGACAAATCCCTTAAGGTAAACTTAATGAGCTGACTCCGCTTCATCAACATGATTGATATGCTCGTAATTGAACCAAATAAATAGCACTGATACTAGAACAAAACCCGCTCCAACAATGAAAGGAACAGAGGGGTTGAAAATTTCTGCGAGCTTTCCGGCCATAAATGGTGCAATTGCACCACCAATAAAACGCAGAAAGCTGTAGGCGGCAGATGCCGTTGATCGTTCAACCGTGGTGGCATTCATCACGGCTGTGGTAATTAGGGTATTATTATTTCCCAATAAGGCACCGGCCAAAATAACGGCAGCGATGATTACCCATTGCGTTGATGTCCAGATTCCCATTGCAAGTAGAAGCAAAGCAAACAAGATTAACATGGAACACATTGATTTTACGGTTCCAAACCGTTGCTGGAGTTTGGGAGCCATAAAGACAGAGGTGATTGCTAGCAATAATCCCCAGCCAAGGAATACAAAGCCTAATCCATGCTCATCTAAACCCATAACGAAAGGTGCATAAGCCAGTAAGGTAAAGAACCCAAAGTTATAAAGTGCAGCCGATATACCTAAAACCAATAGGGACCGGTGCTTTAAAGCGCGAAACGGATCCAATAAAGAGATTTTTGGTTGGAGAGTGCTTTGAATATTGGATTTTGGCATTAAAAAAAGGAGTCCAATAAATGCAATAACCATCAATGTTGCCACACCAAGAAAAGGGCCTCTCCAAGACATAGCTCCTAACCAGCCACCAAGTAGTGGGCCAACAGATATTCCAAGTCCGACAGCTGCTTCATATAAAATGATTGCTTTCCCGATTCCACTGTTAGAAAGAGACACAATTGCAGCTAAAGCTGTAGCAACAAACAATGCATTACCTAAACCCCAGCCACCTCGCAGTCCCACAAGTGTCCAGATACCATTTGATAATCCTCCTAAAGCTGAAAAGATTGCGATAATGATGATACCAGTGAGCAATGTCCATTTAACTCCGAGCCTTGAAGAAATCGCACTGGTAACAAGCATAGCAACAGCCATAACGGCATTATAGCTAGTGAAAAGCAATGTTACTTCACTATGAGAGGCATTTAGATTTTTGGCGATTGCAGGCAGAATTGGATCTACAAGACCGATTCCCATAAAAGCGATAATACTTGCAAAAAAAACGGCCCACACTGCCTTGGATTGACTAAAAAGGCTAGCCCTTTCAGTCAATCCACCCGAATTTTGCAGCGTGGACGTAACAGAGTTAGATGTTGATGGCATTCCCATTTCCCCTTTTGTTTTATTTCTCCTTTAGTTCCGTGTCCCTTTAAAAACTGGTTTTTACAATAACGCTTTAAAGGAATTCCTAATTACATCACCACGGCTAATGATTCCAACCAATACACCATACCGTTCAACCGGAACTTTTTTGATTTGTTTTTTTCCTAAAATAGCCGCAATGTTCTCTATTTCTTCATCCCAGGAAATTTTGAAGATCTTCTTTTTAGCAATCTCCATAACATTTAAATTCAACAAACGCTGTTCTCGTTCCTCAAACTCTTCCTGATCCCCTTTAATGACGAAGGTATAGTAGAAACTATCTACGATTCGATCTTCATGCTTGCCAATATAGCGCATGATATCTCCATCACTTACAAAAGCAACAATTTCGTTTCTGTCGTTAACTACGGGAAGACCGCTGATTCGATATTCAATAAATTTTTCAATAACGGATCTTACGTTATCACTCTCCATTACTTTGTGAACGTGGCTTATCATAATCTCATGTGCTTGCATCATTCGTCTCCTTTTGTGTTTTAATAAAAATGGTTGTATAATGAAAGTATATGATTGTATTATACAACTATTTTTTTCTTAGTCAATAGGCTTATCATTTCAAGTGTTTGTAAAAGTTGGTAATTGTGATATCATAGGCACTAGAAAATAGATATTACTGTGAGGTAGTTAAGACATGTTTGAAGAGTCTCTGGAAATGATTGAACTCGAATTATCCATTCTCATTCGCCGCTCAACCTCGATTTCATCAAATCGAAAAATTGGTAATCTTGATCGCGCTGCTTATCTTTTACTACGTCGCATTGCCTCTAAAGGTGCTGCGGGTGTAAAAGTTTTAGCAGGGGAATTCAAGTTGGATGTTTCCACCATCAGTAGGCAAGCAGCTGCTTTGGAGCAAAAGGGTTATTTGTACAGAATTCCCGATCCGCTGGATGGAAGGGCCTACACCTTACAAATAACTGAACTTGGAACAATGGAATTAAACGAGTTTAAACAGGCACGATTGGTAAAAATAAAAGAAATGCTTAAGGATTGGCCCGATGAAGAACGGAAAGTATTTGGACAACTTTTGAAAAAATTCAATCAAACCTTCATTTGACCTTATTTTCTCATTTAGTCTAATTCCGCCATTAATAATATGGCTTTATATTGTGCAGTTAATCTATACAGTCTTTTTTTATTATTTTATTGTTGTTGTATAATGTAATTTAACAGCTTTGGGACTTGCGTTTTATAGCAATAAAAGAGTGAAAATCTAGTTTTCGAAAAAAGGTGTCACAATTAATCGTTTTAACGATTTTATTGCGACACCTTTTATTTCTATTATGAAGTTATCCTATAGTTCTTATCTTGACTCGACTAATGCAGCAAATTGATTAATTGTAGTGGAGTTAGATATCCGCACACGGTGCATAAGTAGCAATTCATCTGACTCGCCTTTTTCGATAAACTGCCCTGGCTTGGTGGTGGTTGCAAATTTATAGTATTTTTTCGTTTCCTCGACGACCTTGTCATTGAAATGACCAAAAGGATAGGCAATGGCAATAACTGGCTTACCGGTAATTTGCTCAATTTTTTCCTTTGAAGCATTTAGTTCTTCTTCATAATTCGTTATTTTGGGCAAATCTGCATGCGACATTGTATGGGATTGTATAGAAAAAATCCCGGAATTGACCATTTCTTTTATATCCTCAGTTGACAGCCGGTAGGAACCACTGTCAATATAGCCAGCAATGACATATTCTGTTGCAGCTGGTTGAAACCGTTCATCTTTCAATTCCTGAAGAATTCGAAATGCATTTAGGTTGTTTTTCATACCATCATCGAAAGTGACAAGTATAGGTTTATTCACTTTATTCACTTCATCCCAACGTTCAAATGTAAGAAGTGTATAACCCTTATCCTTTAAATACCTCATTTGTACCTCGAAATTGGCAGGCGTAACAAATAGGTCCTTTAAGCCCTCACCTTTATATTCATCAATGGCATGATACATAAGGATTGGTACATGCTGTTGGAATGTTACAGCAGATTTAGCCAGCAGTTCTTCTCTGCCATCTTCAAGTTTTCCATATGCCTCCACCTGAAATTCTCCACACTTGTCCAAAAACTCCTTCGTATCGAACATAAATGAATAATTATTTTCTTTTTGATTTGACATGAAAATCTTCATACTTTCTTGTCCATCAGCTGTGCGCCATATATGGTAATTTATTGCTGACACATTTTCCGTTCTATCGATGGTAGTAATGGTTATCTTCGTGGATTGATAAGTGAGTGGGCTAAATGAAATGGTTCCTTTGGGATCGAATATAGTGTTATCGTTAACTTCCGGCGATTCACCTTGATCAGGTTCCTTAGCGACTACTACATGTTTGATTGTCGTTACGTCCTTGTTCGTCTTGGCGTTTGCTTCCAATAAACTACAACCAGAAAGTAAAAAAGTAGAAATGAGAACTAAATTAATGAGCTTTTTCATTTTATCCATCCTTGTACAATAGTAATCTCGGACAATATCATATCATTTACTCAATGGGAAGAAAAGACAATTGACGGTGTCTGACACCTATGTTTTTATCCTAGTTTGCATTACTTTTTTATATTTGATTAAGTGTAAATCCTGGGTTTATTGAAAATAATTTCTATTTATCAAAATGGTCATCACTGGTTTGGAATAATTTTTTATTTTTAATGAAATAACAGTGTAAATGGGAGACAGGATATAAATAAGCTGTTATTATTTTTGTGGGGAAGAAAATCATTATTAATAGAAGATTGAAATAATCTTTGCTACTAAGGATGGGAGACAGATGGTAATGGAAGCAAAAAGAGTTGAACAAGATTTTTTAGGTAAAAAAGAGATTCCAGCTGAAGCCTATTATGGAATACAAACCTTAAGGGCAGTTGAAAATTTCCCGATTACAGGTTATCGCATTCATGAAGAGTTAATTAAAGCACTGGCAATGGTTAAAAAAGCCGCTGCTATCGCCAATATGAATACGAAGAGTTTGTATAGCGGTCTTGGAAATGTTGTGAGTCAAGCAGCAGATGAAATTATCGAAGGTAAGTGGCATGATCAATTCATCGTTGATCCCATCCAAGGCGGGGCAGGGACATCAATGAATATGAATGCAAATGAAGTCATTGCTAATCGTGCCCTTGAATTGCTTGGACATGACAAAGGAGCATATATGCATTTAAGTCCTAATAGTCATGTGAATATGTCACAATCGACAAATGATGTATTTCCTACAGCGATACATATTGCCACACTTAGGCTCCTTGAAAAATTGCTTGAGACCATGGAATCAATGCATAAGGTTTTTAAAGGGAAGGCAAAGCAGTTTGAGAATGTCATTAAAATGGGGCGTACCCATCTGCAGGATGCTGTCCCGATTCGCCTTGGCCAAGAATTTGAGGCATATAGCCGTGTTGTTGAACGGGATATGATGAGAATTCAGCATTCTAAAGGTCATTTATTCGAAGTAAATATGGGCGCAACTGCGGTTGGAACCGGATTAAATGCGGATCCCAAATATATTAAAGATGTCGTTAAACACTTGGCGGAAATTAGTAGGCTTCCATTGGTGAATGCTGAACATCTTGTGGATGCAACTCAAAACACCGATGCTTATACCGAGGTTTCCGCTGCTTTAAAAGTTTGTATGATGAACATGTCGAAAATAGCAAATGACCTACGGTTGATGGCATCGGGCCCTCGTGCTGGGCTTGCTGAGATTACTCTTCCGGCTCGTCAGCCTGGTTCGTCCATTATGCCGGGGAAAGTAAACCCAGTCATGCCGGAACTTATTAATCAAATTGCCTTCCAGGTAATTGGGAACGATCATACCATTTGCCTTGCTTCTGAAGCAGGACAATTGGAATTAAACGTCATGGAGCCCGTGTTAGTTTTTAACTTGCTGCAGTCCATTAGCATTATGAACAATGGATTCCGTTCTTTTACTGATTACTGTCTTTCTGGTATTGAAGCAAATGAAGATCGACTAAAAGAATATGTAGAAAAAAGTGTTGGCATTATTACTGCCGTCAATCCTCATTTAGGCTATGAAGTGGCGGCACGCATTGCAAGAGAGGCAACTTTAACTGGAAAGTCCGTTCGTGAATTATGCTTGAAGTATGATGTACTAAGTGAGGATGAGTTAGATCTTATTTTGAATATTTATGAAATGACTAAACCAGGTATTGCCGGTGCGGCTCTCTTGGATAGAGATTAAACGCAACTTTTAAAAAAAGAATATCTCAATAGGAAAAGGGCCGCTAGTAGGCGGCTCATTAAAACTAACAATCAGTGGGGGATGAGAAAAACCCCGCTGATTGAAGTTTTACTTTATTCGAAGATTTTTATTTAATAATCTAAAAATTTTTAAGGCTAATTGTATTTGTAACAATTCCTCAGAGTTTTTTAAATCGCTGTTTAAGATCTCCTTGATCTTCTCGATCCTGTAAATGAGTGTATTTCTATGTAAAAACATTGCCTTTGCTGTTTCACTAATATTAAGGTTGTTTAGAAAATAGTTCTCTAACGTAATGATATAACCCGTCCCATGTAATTGATCATGCTCATAAATTTTTCCAAGACGTTTCATGAAAAAGTCTTCTAATTCCATGTCCTTAATATTACTATCCAAAAAGTGATAAATGGAATGATCCTCAAAATGAGATACTCCACCGCGATCATTAAACTTTTGCATGAGTCGGATCGATTCATTTGCCTCAGAAAAACTCTTGTGAAGGGAATTAATGGTTTCGTACTGCCTGCCAATTCCAATTAAATAGGTAGTGTTTTTTATTTGTTTTACCAGAATATCGTAAATTTTATTTGCATATTGTTTTATCTCACTTATTGTTAAAGACGGCTTATTTTCACTTTGACCAATCATAATGATGATTCGATTGCTTCGATGGAAGCAGGTAACCTCTCCATTTGCTAAATTCGTATGATTATAAACTAAATCGACACATTTCCTAGATATATTCTCCAATTGAACCTTCCTAGCCACTATATCCTCATAATATTCAAGCTCTTCCGCTTCAAAATTAATTACCATACAATAATACTTATATTTTGAATTTAAGCCATGCAATTCACTAAGTGTTTGGATTGTTTCACTAGATGTTATTTTTCCAGTTAGTAAATCATCAAAAAAATCTTGCCTAATTTTTAACTTTACTTCTTCAATTTCCCTTGCCTTTATCCTCTCAAGTGCCATGATCGTTGAAGCTTGTTCTAGGATAATATAGTCAAACTCTGTCAGTTCCCGTACTGTTTGCCAAACAACTATATATCCATAAAGATCATTTGCAACAGCGATGGGTAAGATGCGGCATTTAATTTCCATACCTTCCAAATAATAAATTCTTTTTATAGACTTTTTCATCTCACTTATATTTTGCGGGATGGAATTAATGAACTCATGATTGAATACAGGTCTAGTTTTTAATTCAAGGCAGTACTCGAGCGGAATTTTATTGTCCATGTGCTCTGTGTAATGCAATAACTTCCAATCCTTATCTACAAAAATAATCGGATTATTTATTGTTCCAGATAACATCGATGAAATTCTTTCGATGCCACCTCCTTCAAGCGTAATTCTAAAAAATAAATTATGCATGTCTAGGGTTTTTCTATTCAATAGATCGTATCTTCCTGAAGCCTTCTCATTAATAATTGAAATAACCTTAGACAAAGTATATTCAAAAGGCAACTCAATTAGTGGAAAATGATATTTATTCGCTTGGGCAATCATATTCTGCGGGAGTTTATCATAGTATCGTTTCATTTTCACCACAAGTCCAGCACAGTTAATTTCTGAAAGCTCCTTGATGATTCTATTTTGCAAATCTTCGTTATCCTTAAAAATATAACCTGTCGATAAAAGAAGTTCATTTGGTGATAGCCAGTCAAAGGCATCGGGATTTTCAATAATATTTACAATCGATATTTCATTATTAATTCCCTTTTCTCCGGCAACAATCTTTAGCCCATCAATGGCTTTAATATCAAAAAGTTCTTTAACCTTCATCAATCACACTCACTCCTTTGTCATAATTTCATCACAATGCATTGTACAACATGCACAAATGAAATCGAAGCTTTTTGGTTTTAATAAACGATGATGTTTTTTTGTAATCCATCTAAAATAATCCATGTAAGAGCATATCTTGTTAATTATATTAAACGTTATCGATATGATTCTTTCCACAAAAAAGAATCAAAGCCGTTTGAATATCATTATGCCTTACAAAAACATAAATCTGAAAGGAGCTGCATGAACAGACGTTCCAGGTCAATGAGGAGTCAAAGCTGAGAAATGCAATGTCTGGTGATCTAGGATTTATTGAGAGGATTAATATTTCGAGCCTAACCGGTTTTGTTCATAGCACATTTAGAAGGACAATTAATATTCAATGTAAGGAAAATGGCGAATTATTTACAATCGCAAGTAGCCAAGTTGATAATGGGCCTAACTCACTGGTGATTAATGCTGCTAGTCTCGATGAATTCAATATCGATGTAAATGAGGCAGTATTTGTAAAAAATAAAATGCTATTCATTTCAAATAAACTTGCCATCGTTATTGATAAGGCTGATAAGTGGGAAAGTATATTACCGGAATACCCATCTAATACTCAGAACGTAATTCGAAATATAAAAAAAATGAAGGAATACATCGATAACCACGGTAAAGCTGGAGGAATGAAAAAAAAATTATCTTCCCAAAGTCCTTATGAAACGGAATTGTCTAGATTGCTAGAAGAACGAACTATTTTACTAGAAAAGGAATTGTTAAACAATCGATTAGCCCATGCATTGCAGCATGCAGTTTCGTTAATAGGTCTTGGCCCCGGGCTAACTCCATCGGGGGATGACTTTTTAGTTGGATTATTTACGACCATTAATTTGAGGAATAGTCCTCTCTATTCGCAACAATCATTTTGTGAAGAAGTGGTGCAGAGAGCAAAACCCTTAACGAATGAAATAAGCTATATGGCGTTAAAAAAAGCATCTATTGGTAAAGTGAGAGAGTCAATTATTCATTTAGTTCATTCCATACTTTATGGAAAAGAATCTGACTTATATCTCTCTTTAAATAAAGTATTAAACATCGGCTCTTCATCTGGAACAGATATTGCCTTAGGACTGATCTGTGGGTTGGAAGCCAATCTTAGAGTAGGAGGTCAATTATGACTGTACAAGCTATTGTAAAGCCAAACACCTATTTCGATTCTGTTTCTTTAATGTCTCTGTCAACAAAAGCAAACCAGATTGATGGCGTTGAACAAGCGATTATCGCAATGGGTACTGAAATGAATAAAGAAGTAATGAAAAACGTTGGTTTGATGACACCAGAAGTGGAAGTGGCAAAATCAAGTGATTTGATTATTGTTGTAAAAGCTGAGACGGATGATCTTTGTGAAAGCGCATTCATGAGTATCGATGAATTATTTACAAAAAAGGATACATCCAAGGGTAAAAGCGAAATCAAATATTCAACCATTGCTTCAGCAGCCCAAGGAATTCCAGAAGCAAATTTAGCAGTGATTGCGGTAAACGGAGCTTATGCACCTAGAGAAGCTAGAAAAGCTCTGGAAAATAATCTCCATGTCATGTTATTTAGCGACAATGTCAGCATTGAAGACGAAATCGAATTAAAGAAATTGGCACATGAAAAAGGTTTACTAATGATGGGTCCAGATTGCGGAACAGCAATTATTGGCAATGTGGCTTTATGCTTTGCCAATGCTGTAAGAAAAGGCAGCATCGGTATTGTTGGTGCATCAGGAACTGGCAGTCAAGAAGTTAGTGTCCGGATACATGAATTCGGTTGCGGAATCACACAGATGATTGGAACCGGTGGTAGAGATCTTAGAGAGGAAATTGGCGGAATCATGATGCTTGATGGTATAAAGGCACTTGAAGAGGATGAAGCAACTAAAGTCATTGTCCTTATTTCCAAGCCACCGGCACCAAGTGTCGAAGAGAAAGTACTAGCGCAAATAAAACAATGTAAAAAGCCAGTTGTTGTATGGTTTGTTGGTGGAAATGAAGAGAAAGTCAAACAAGCAGGCGGTCATTTTGCAAAAATGTCAAAAGAAGCTGCGCTTAAAGCGGTCCTATTGGCTGGTGCTGAAGAAAACAAGCTAAACAAACGTGCCTTAAATATTCCACTAATTGAAGAGGTTCGTGCAAAGTTAACACCAGAACAAAAATATATTCGCGGACTCTTCAGTGGAGGAACTCTTTGTGATGAAGCGATGCATACCGCGATGGAGAAGTTCGATAATGTCTATAGTAATATTCAAAGAGATCCTAATTATCGTTTGAAAGATAAAAATATCAGCCAAGACCATACATTTATTGATTTTGGTGATGATGAGTTCACACAAGGTAAACCACATCCAATGATTGATCCATCTACTAGAATTTCAAGGTTTATTCAAGAAGCGAAGGATCCATCCGTTGGTGTAATCGTCATGGATTTTGTATTAGGCTATGGTGCCCACGAGGATCCTGTCGGAGCAATGCTCCCAGCGATCATGGAAGTAAAGCAATTGGCAGAACAAGAGGGAAGACACCTAGAAATTATCGGCTATGTTCTTGGAACAGAATTAGATCCGCAAAACCTTGAAGAACAAGTAGAGAAACTCCTCGCTGCAGGTGTAACACGTGCTAGCAGCAACCAGAATGCAGGTCTTTTGGCTAGAGAATTTGTTGTGAAGGGAGAATAAGCCATGAGTAAAATTAACGAGCTTTTTAATCAAAAACTTAATGTAATTAACGTGGGTATTGAATCCTTTAAAGATGATTTATTGATGCAAAATACAGAAGTAACTCATCTAGAATGGACACCACCTGGCAGAGGAAACCCTGACCTAATTGCAGCTCTGGATTTGCTTGATGATCCAGCAATTATTGAAAAAATTGAAGCTGCAAATAAGTTGGCTGTCGAAAGAATTATTAATTCACAACCAGTATTAATTGGTTTTGAAAAAGCAATTGACTGTGTACCAGGTATGACGAAAACGACAATTCTACATGCAGGCCCACCAATTACATGGGATAAGATGAATGGTCCTATGAGAGGTGCTGTAACTGGAGCAATCGTATTTGAAGGACTAGCAAAGGATTTAGAGGAAGCCGCACATCTTGCCGCGTCCGGTGAAATTACCTTCTCCCCTTGTCATGAGCACAACTGTGTCGGCTCCATGGCTGGAGTAACATCCGCTTCGATGTATATGCACATTGTGGAAAACAAAACCTATGGAAACCTTGCCTATACAAACCTAAGTGAGCAATTATCAAAAATCCTTCGAATGGGCGCAAATGATCAAAGTGTAATTGATCGATTAATTTGGATGCGTGATGTGTTTGGTCCTATCTTAAGTGAAGCGATGAAGTTAAATCCAGATGGTATTGACCTGCGGTTAATGCTCGCCCAAGCCCTTCATATGGGTGATGAGTGTCATAATCGTAACGTTGCGGGGACAACACTATTAATCCAAGCATTAACGCCTAATATTTTAAAAACAGATTTCTCTATGGACCAAAAGATCGATGTTTTTGAGTTTGTAGCAAGCAGTGATTATTTCTCTGGTCCAACATGGATGGCACTTGCCAAATGTGCTCTTGATGCAGCACACGGTATTGAAAACAGTACCATCGTCACAACAATGGCACGCAATGGTACTGAATTTGGTATCCGTGTAAGTGGAATGGCTGGTAACACATGGTTTACGGGGCCAGCACAAAAAGTAATTGGTCCAATGTTTGCCGGTTACAAACCCGAAGACTCAGGACTAGATATCGGGGATAGTGCAATTACAGAAACGTATGGTATCGGTGGATTTGCGATGGCTACAGCTCCGGCAATTGTCGCCCTTGTAGGTGGGACAATCGAAGACGCAATCGGCTATTCTACAAATATGAAAGAAATTACAACATCAGAAAATCCAAACGTTACCATTCCATTGCTTAATTTCATGGGTATTCCAACTGGAATTGATGTTCGCAAGGTCGTTCAAACAGGAATTTTGCCAATCATCAATACGGCAATAGCCCATAAGGAAGCGGGAATTGGAATGATTGGAGCGGGTATTACCCATCCTCCGGTTGAAGCTTATGAAAAGGCGTTACTTGCTTTAAGTGAAAATATTAAGTAAAAGTTTCTGGTCCTAACTCGTTTAGGGCCAGAACAGATATGATTGATTACTAGCGTTAAATTATATTATCAAAATGACTTCCTGTTAGGAATATAGCTAAAGGAGAGAATAATCTTGGAAAATCATTCCTTGAACACAAAACTTATTCATGCTAGTGAACAGGGAGATCTAGCAGTTGTAGAACGGCTTTTAAATGAGGGGACTAGCGTTGATTATAAAGATGCTGGCGGCAGAACAGCCTTAATGGCAGCAACACAAAAAAATCAAATTGCGGTAGTAAAATTGTTATTAGAAGCTGGCAGCAATGTGAATTCCAGAGATATTACGCAACTAACCCCATTTATCTGTTCGGGAGCAAATGGATTTCATGAAATATTAAGTTTAATGCTCCGGTATGGGGCAGATTTAAACAGTGTTAATCGGTTTGGTGGAACAGCACTGTTACCTTCAAGTGAGAAAGGCTACTTGAAGACGGTCCAAGTTTGCTTGGATGCTGGAGTTCCCGTAAACCATGTGAACAATTTAGGTTGGTCCGCCCTACTCGAGTCTGTCATTTTAGGTAATGGCGGCAGGCTTTATTCTAATATCATTCAAGAACTTGTGGATGCTGGTGCAGATGTGAATGTACTAGATAGAGACGGGAAGTCTTCACTTCAGCATGCCAAAGAAATGGAGCAACATAAGGTTGTTAGCATTTTGAACAAGGATTATGTAGAATCGAATGAATCGATTAACAAAGCAAAAATGCTTGCTAGAATCGATAAGTATGAAGAGGCGATCGTAGAGGTTGAAAAAGGCCTTGAAAATGATAGTCAAAACCTTGATTTAAGATACTATAAAGGCTATTTCTTACAAGAATTAAAGTGGTTTGAAGAGGCACTTGATGAGTACAACAAGGCATTGGCATTAAATTCAAATGATTTGGATTTCTATTTCTACACAGCCAATTGTTTAAGGTTAATGAAAAAACCTGAAGAAGCCCTAGCAGAATATGATAAAGCTAGTGAGCTTAATCCTAATGAGACGTTTTATCGCTATCACAAATCCAATTATTTAAGAGAATTGGGAAGGCACGAGGAAGCAGTGCATGAAATGAATCAGCTACTCTCACTACAGCCGCATCGATATGATTTTTCATTTCATAAGGCAAATAGTCTGAGATCATTAGGTAAACATCAGGAAGCAATAGAGGCTATAGAGAATGCCATCGAACATGACCCGACGAATCCTTTATATCATATGCATAAGGAACAGTCTATTGAGTTACTTAATAAGAAACAATAGTAAGGGTATTTGATAGATTTTGGCCGAACTTCTCATCTATTCGTGGAGATGCGAACTTTTTTGGATTATCAATTGCAAAACTAATTGCTTATATTATTCTTTGAGAGCAGGAAAGAAATTGGGGATTAAGGAGCCTATTGACTGTATAATTTATACAACCATGGCGATTAAATTCATTACTTAATGCTTATTACAATTTAGTTGTAATAAAAAATAATAGATTTTTAAGGAGAATTTTACATGGGGAACGTATCTTTTTGGAAAAAGGGAGACTTTGCTGCTTCCTTCGGTTTGTTCGTTAATGTTTTGACAGACTTTTTAGTTATGATCTCATTATTAATTGGTGTAGTTGGTATGCCAAAAGAGTTTGTTTTTAAACAAATTGTTCCTGGCTTTGGATTTGCTGTATTGCTATCTGGCATTATGTTTGCTTATTTTGCTTATAAATTAGCTAAGAAAACAGGTAGAAATAATATTACCGCACTACCATCAGGTTCTAGTTCACCTGGTATTTTTCTTATCGTATTTGTGATTATGCTTCCTCTATATCATCAAACAAAAGATGCTGCTTTCACAACAACAGTCGCTGTGCTTTGGGGCTTTGTTGAGGCTGCCATTTTAATAATAGGTGCATTCCTGGGTGAAGCTATTAGAAAGATCGTCCCAAGAACTGTATTGCTAGCAGCCTTGGCTGGTTTGGCATTTGTATTCTTGGGTATGAACCCAATGCTACAATCTTTTGAAATGCCTGTAGTGGCATTTGTTGCATTAATAATCATCTTCATGAACTGGTTAAGTAAACATCCAATATTGAAGAAAATACCTACGGGTTTATTATTGATAGTAGTTGGAACTGCAATTGCTTGGATAGCTGGATATCAAAATCCTGCTGATGTTACTGAAGCTCTAAAATCATTCGGCTTTAATCCTCCTATGTTGCATTTAAATGGGTTTGCCGACAGTTTTAACGCTGCTTTGCCATATTTATTAACTGCTGTACCTCTAGGATTATCAAACTACATTTTTAATCTGGAAAACGTTGAAGCTGCTGCTGTTTGTGGGGATGAATACAAAACTAGAGACGTTATGCTTACAAACGGTTTTTGTACTGCAATAGGTGGCCTTTGTGGTAACCCATTCCCAGTAACAGTATATGTAGGTCATGCTGGTTGGAAAGAAGTTGGTGCAGGTTTAGGCTATTCTATTGCTAGCTCTGTTGCAATATTCCTATTATCGGTTTTCAGTCTTATGGGTCTGTTGCTAGCTGTTGTCCCAATTGCCGCTATTGTTCCGATGCTCGTGTTTATTGCGATTGTAACAGGGCATCAAGTTGTCAAAGAAAGTCCGAAATTTGAAGCTCCGGCAATCTTTGTATGTTTCTTCCCATGGGTTGCTAACTGGGCACTTGTTGCTGTTAATAATGCACTTTCAGCTGCTGGTATGTCGGTAGGGACAGCTGCCAATCAAGTTTCTTCACATGCCCTGCACAATGCTGGACTTTTCTACGATGGCTTGGTTGCTCTAGGTAATGGTGCTCCTATTACTAGTGTTATTTGGGGTTGTATAGCTATATTTACTATCCGCAACACGCCTATTGGAGGCATAATAGCTGCAGTGCTAGGAGCCGCTTTAACTTTTGTTGGTGCAATTCATACAAGCACTCTCGGACTTGCACAAGCAACTGCTATGCCTTTCGTTTGGGGATATCTACTAATTGCAGCATTTTTAGCGTATAAACTCTATGTAAATAAGAAAGATAATATTGGTCCTGTTACAGAGTAAAAATAAAAACCACTCAGGAATAAGAACATTTTGATCCTACTCTTGAATAGCAAACATAATCAAAGTTTATAAGATATATTTTTATAAAACTATCTGCAATAAATAATAGGAGGAATTTGATTATGGATTACATGAAATTGGCAGCAGAAGCAACGATTAAAGGGATGGATAAAAAAGTTGGGGGACCATTTGGTGCAACAATCGTTAGAGGCGATGAAATTATCGCTGTTGTAAGCAACACAATGATGAGAGATACAGACCCATCTGCACATGCAGAAATGGTAGCTATTAGAGAGGCTTGTAAGAAACTAGGCACAATGGATTTATCTGATTGTGTAATATACGCAACTTGTGAACCATGTCCAATGTGTTTGTCAGCTATCATTTGGTCAGGCGTTAAAGAAGTTCATTATTGTAACACAAGAGATGATGCTCATGATCATGGTTTTTCAGACATGCATCTTCGTAACTATCTAACTGGGGAAGATAAAAGCGTACTTAACATGGTAAAGGTAGAGCAAAGAGATGATTGTGACAATCTATTTGAGCATTTTCACAAACTAAATCAGAAGTAGGATTTCTCTACTACTTTTGAGCAGAAGAAAAGCAGACAATCTATCAGATTGTCTGTTTTTCTCTTTAGCTTGGGATTTAGTAATATCAATAAATAGCTTATTCTGATAAGTGAATTTGCAGAAATTCAATCATCTGATTAAGTGCATCTTGAACAACAGGATGATGAAAATCTTTATCAAATACATGCTCTCCATTTGGAATAGTAATTAACTTGGTTTCTATCTGTTCCTTTATAAGGGCGGCTCTCATAAATACAGATTGTTCGTAGGGAACATCTGTATCCTTTGTCCCGTGTAATAATAGGGTAGGTGGGTAATCCTTGGTAATATTTTGTTTCGGACAAAACTTTTGGAGTACTTCCTTATTAATTGTTGGATTAACACCTGTAATTTCTTGAATCCACTCTCCGTGCTGTCTGGCATATACATAAAGGAGAAATCGCTGTTCTATCGATGCCTCTGTTAAGATATGGTCTGAAATCAGCCTTTTCGCAAGTTCATTAGGAACTAGGTCTTTTTGGCAATAGAATTTGCTAGGACTCGTAGCCCAATTACCAACAATATCTCCATATCCATAAAAGGAGACGATTGCGCGTGGTTTATGAGTAAAGGTTCCTGTACTAAGAGCCAAAAAACCACCTGCTGAACTACCCACCACAGCTATTCTTTTGGGGTCAAAGCTAAAATGCTTTGGTCCTTCTGACTCTATCCAGTGAAGTGCGTCTTGAATGTCTTCAATGATGTCTGGTAGTTTTGTCTCAGGTGCTAGCCTATAATCAATAGAAAACAAGGCAAAACCATTATCAGTGTAAAGTTTTATCATTTCATCACTAATATCTTCTCTTGTTCCCCAAACGAGCCCACCACCATGAATATAAACGACAACGGGTGCGTGTGTATGGTTAGTTTCATAAAAATCAGCCTTAATTGTAAAACGATCATCTTGCTTGTATATAACTGTCTTCTTCATTAATCTTTCCCCGTCCAATCAAGAAAGTAAGGTAAAGTAAAGGTGTAACTATTATGATAAGAATATCGAATTTTAGTTTATCAAAATGCTGAGGATAAGTCATTAAAGATCCCTTTCAACAATGAACCAAAAAACTATCTTCACAAATGATAAAACTTTCAGAGGTTTTTCCATGGGAGTTACCAAACTTAAATGCTGCGGTAAATTTGGGTATACATACTTCCTTCAGCAATGTTTTCGAGAAAAAACTCACCAATGAGTTTTAAGTATTCTTCATCATCGAACATCTTTTTATTTTGTAATTCCATTTCTGCTAATCCTTCATAAGTAGAAAGAAGTGCATACGTATAATCTCCCCCAGAAACTGGTGCTAATAATTCTACCTTGTGATCATAATTTTCATTTCGAAATTTTTTAATCTCTTTTAAATTTTCAATTCCCTCTTTGAATTTATTTTGCTTAATCACAAACGTCTGATATACATATACAGACATTTTGGACACCCCCAAAAATTTTAACAAACTTAACTATACTATTTACGTAATCAGAGTATTTATTCTTCTCTTGTGAAGGGAGATTTAAGATTTTCCAGTTTATTTTATCCGATACCCAAATTTTTAATTTTCTATTGAGATAAAATAAAGCAAAAGAACTAGTTTTTGATTTTTAGCAGGAGAATGGAAATTAAAATGGAATAGAAAAGGTAAAACATTAAAACTAATGTCTTGCGGAACGCGTCTAAAAAATATAAGGATGTTATAAGATTCACGATAAAAAGGAAAAGTTGGGGGAAAATGGTTAAGTTTACATGGGTAATTTCACTTTTATTAGTAGGAAGTTTACTAGGATTAACTGGATGCGCCGAGCAAACGACGAAAGAAAATCCTGTCAAGGCCTCGGAACTACAAAAGAAAAGGGAAAAGGAGGAAGCCAAGAAGAAAGAAGAAGAAAAGCCGGTAATAGTAAATATCATCGATCCAAATACGAAAAACATGATTAAAACCTTTACTCCAAAGGAGATTGGATTTGGGATTGATAATGAAAAGTATAAAGCGGAAATAGGAATATGGGCAAAGGAACTAGCCAGAGGGACTAATGAAACCCTTGGTTATGACAAGAGGATGATTCTTGATAAGCTGGATGCAAATGGTCAAGTTATTAAAGGAACACCGCAAACAATCCTTAATGAATCAGAGTTAGTTGAAAAAATTCTTAAGGCTTCAGAAAAGGGCGGAAGTGTAGAAATACCGCTTTATGTCACTGCAAGTGGTTATAAACTTGAGGAGGCAGCAAATTTGGGCGAAGTCGTAATCGCTTCCTATACTACCCATTTTAATAGCAGTGTCGTTGGAAGATCTAAAAATATTGAGTTATCAGCACAAGCAATCAATAATATTATTATTGGAAACCAAGATGCCTTCTCGTTTAATACGACAGTAGGACCGAGTGATGCCGCGCACGGGTATCAAAAGGCACAGGAAGTGGTTGAAGGAAAATTGGTTGAGGGCATTGGCGGGGGCATTTGCCAGACATCTTCAACATTGTTTAATGCGGTTGATAAATTAGCTGTAAGTTATATAGAAAAGCATCACCATTCTTTGCATGTTGGCTATGTTCCAACAGGAAGAGATGCAACGGTTTCCTATGGAGGTTTTGACTTTAGATTCAAAAATACTTCAGGTGTACCAATTTTATTAAAAGCAATTGTCAGAAAAGGGTCACTTACTGTAGAGGTAAGGACAGCCAAGGCCTACCAGGGTCTTATAAAGAAGCGTAGTTAATAACTGAGTTGAAGAAGGTTTCACTAATAAAATCAAAATATCCCTTCATGAACCACTGATTAGATGGTTTATTGAAGGGTTTTTTATTTTTTGAAATTATGTTTGTATCCTCTCGAGATTATCTCATTTCTTCCCAATCTGTATAATGACCGCTGCCCTGACATCCTGAACATTCAAAGGAATTAAAGTAGGCAAATTCATTATAGGGGTAAACGGTATAACCTCGACCCTGACAATCAGGACATTTGCCTTGGTCTTTCATATTGGAGACATGATTTTGATAGCGCGTCTCTTTCCATTGATTAAATGAGTTGAGTAGTCCCATTTTCTTCACCTCATCTTTTTTCCTTAGTATGAAGAAAAAATGGAATTATTATACTTATGTTTTTCTTGAATTTAGGGAAACTATCGGAATGGACAATTCCACTTTTTATCTACTGAAGTTATTTAGTGATAATAAATTATATGAAAAATTGCTCATGTTTGTGAGTGCTTAATACAGTTACTACACTCTTTCCATTTAAATTGGATGAGTTTTTTTGTTATGAAATGGAGAATATTTTATTGTTAGGGAAAACTATTATGGAAGAGGTGATTTTGATGGGAAAATGGAATGAGCAGGCCGCGCCAAATAATAATTTAGCGCCAAAAACAATCAAGGCAGGAGAGTTAGTAGGGGATGAGGCAAAACAAGAGTTTTCCGAAGAATTATCTGATGGTGGGGAAAGGGATCAATATATTGAACTTGAACATAAAAATAATCGAAAAAATATGAAATAGGCAATTAAATTAGGAGTGGCGATTGCAAAATCGTCACTACTTTTAATTTGTAAAAAAAAATCCTTAACCTCTTTACAAAGTCAAATAAAAAATGTAGAATTTCTATGTACCTAATATTTCTAGGTAGGTGATAATCATGTTTAACCGTGAATTGGTAAAAGGCAGTACGTCCTTAATTTTGCTTCAATTATTACACGAGCGAGATATGTATGGCTATGAATTAGTCAAAGAATTAGAGCAACGGAGTGATAATGGCTTGAGTGTAAAGGAAGGAACTTTGTATCCAGCACTTCACAAGCTTGAAAAGCAAGAGTACATTGAGTGCTATTGGCAGGAGCAGGAAAAAGGTCCAGCGCGAAAATATTACCAAATTACAAAAGCAGGGAAAGAACTTTTAGGTGAAAAAACGCGTGAATGGCAGGACTTTGTTAAAGTAATGAACAAAGTTATAGGGAGATCAAAGCATGGAACGGCCGAAGAATAGGTTTCTTAGCGAGCTTGCAAACGGGCTAGGAAACCATCCAGATAAAGAAAATATCCTTCTCGAGTATGAGTCACATATTGAAGAAATTCTGTTGGAATCTTTTAATAGTACGAACGAGGAAGAGGTTGGCGAAAGGATTGTCTTACGGCTTGGCAGACCCGAAGAAATTGCTGAATTGTGGAGAGCAGAGCTAACTGTTACACCGAGTAATATGAAATGGATGTTTATTCTGTTAAATATCCTCTTTTTCGGGGGAGGCAGTCTATTAACACTCGCTCACAATCTTTTTCAATGGGAATGGTTGACAGTCATTTGGAATCACTTAACGGCAATCCCTACCTTAATTGCCTTTTTGTATCTGTTCTTTTGGGCATTACTCGGTTATGAAATTGGCAAAGGCTTCGGGCATGGTGGACGAACGCTTCTTAGAAAGACGTTTTTACTCTCACTCATACCAAATTTAATGTTAATGTTCCTAACGGTTTTTCAAATCATACCGCATTCTTGGTTCGCCCCATTATTAACAAAAACGTTTATTATAGCTTGTATCATTTTTACCGTCATCCTTTACCCAGTAAGCTGGATTGGCTACCGTTGGGGGAGGAAGGCCTCGATATGAGCAGTTTTTTTTGCTTATATACCTAGTAAAACTATATATATAGAAAATCTACACAAATGAGGGATGAAATAATGGAAATGAAAATTAGTAAAGCGGATTGGCTCTTTTTATTCTTCTGTCTGCTGCTTGGGATTCTAGCAGAAGAAGCGTTTTTCCGTGGACAAATCGGGATTTCCTATATTGTGTTTGTCATGGCATTTTATACGGTGTTTTTGTGGCGTTACCGTCGTTTCCCATTTTCACATCAACGCTTTGGCTACCTTGTGATTTGTTGTATATGGCTTCTAGCAACCAGTTATTTGTTAAACGATAACATACTTTTTTATGCTCTTAATATCATGGTGATTCCAGGATTAATTATTTTTCATCTTGTATTAGTTACCAGTCCGAAAAACTTCCAATGGGCGAAACCAGTCTTTGTTATCTATTTATTTTCAAGGCTTTTAGAAGCGATTAAGTATAATGCAGCTTTTGTAGCACTATTTGGAAAAGGTTTGAAGCAAGACGTGGATGAGGACAAATTATTAATCTGGAAAAAAATAATGATTGGGATGTTAATTTCCGTTCCAGTTTTGTTGATTGTATTAAAATTGCTAATTTCGGCAGATACTCAGTTTGAACGAATGATTGGCGGCATTCCAGATTGGTTCCGCATTTTGGATGCAGAAGTGCTTATCCGATTAATCATTATTCTCATCTACACCGGTGCCTTCTTCGGATTCATGCAGGTGCTAGTCAAAAAACAAATAAAAGTGAGGAAGCAACAAGCGGATACTCAAGTGGTCCATCTCGATTCGATTATCTCACTAACAGTCTTAATTGTGATCAATACGGTTTATGTTTTATTTACACTCGTTCAATTTAAATATTTCTTTGGCGGTACATTACAGGGTGACTATACCTATGCAGAATACGCAAGAAAAGGTTTTTTTGAGCTATTGTTTGTCACACTTATTAATTTGTCGATAACCGTTGTTATCCTAACCTTTGTTAATCATACCACAAGTGTTATGAAGCGAATGACTCAGACCATGTTAACCATCCTAGTATTAGCCAGTTCGGTAATGTTAAGCTCTTCCTTTTTAAGGTTACACCTTTATGAGGAGGTTTATGGGTTTTCATTCATCAGGGTGCTTGTCCATTCGTTTATGATATTCCTGGCCGTCATTTTCACCTATACATTGGTGAAAATTTGGGTGGAGAAGCTATCTTTATTTCACTTCTATTTTATTACTTCTCTAATATATTACACAACGATTACAGTGATTGATTTGAATAAAATCGTTGTGAAAGAAAATATGAACCGCTTTCAAACGAGTGGAAAAGTAGATGTTCATTATCTCAATAGCTTATCTTCTACGGGAGTGCTTGGATTAATTGAACTTTATAAAATAGATCAAAATATACCGGATTTACGAACCATTTTACAAGAGCAAAAAAATGAGGCCATGAAAAAGAGCTCTCCGTGGCAATCGTATAATCTAAAACGAGAGCAAGTATTAACAGAACTTAAAAAGCTAGATTTAGAATAGGAAGAACCTGGCATGCATAAAAAAATGCATGCTTTTTAAGTTCTTTTGAAACATTATTTATCCCAATTCGTCTAATAGAATTGAGAATGTTGCAAAAACATCTGTTACAATGAAAATAAGGGCAAGGTCTTAAGCTATAGATATTAAAGTTTTTGAGGTGGAAAAATGAAGCGATTGTTACGTGCAATTATTAGACTTGTTTTAATCTTAACCGGTTTTCTCTTTATTTTTAATCTTCCTTTATTATTAGGAATTGGAAAAGATTCAGTGGAAGTAAATTTCAACATGTTTTGGGAGAATGTAAAGGCAGATTTTCAATATTTACTACAGATAAAGGACGCTATGTACTTGAGCTTTTTTAAGGAACTGGATATATCAGGAAGTTATAAATACACTATGACGATACTCCTTGGCAGCCTAGCAGTTATTATTCTTGTTGCCATGGTTATGGCTATTTTAATTTTGATTGCTCCGAAAAAGGTTAGAAATCGATTAAAAAGCGGCGTCAATTTATTCGAAGCAGTCCCGGATTTACTGATAATTTTTCTTTTTCAGTTTTTTGTCATTACGCTTTATAAATCAACGGGTTTAAAGTTTTTACAGCTTTACGGTTTTATGGATGTAAAACCTTATTTTGTTCCAATTGTAACAGTCTCCTTCCTGCCGCTATTTTTATTATTACAGTTTCTCATTAGGGTCATTATTGAGGAACAAAATCAGCCATATGTTCTCTACGTAAAAGCAAAAGGAATGGGTCGATTAAGAACATTACTTGTACATATAATCCGCAATATTTTTCCACTTTTAGTTTTACAGTTAAGAACCATCATATGGGTATTATTATCAAATATTTATCTTGTAGAATTTATGTTTAACATTAACGGGTTTAACCGGCAATTTGGAAATGTTATTTTTCGCGGAGGAGATTTTGCTTCTCTAATAGCCAGTTTATTGATGCTATCTATTCCACTGTTGGTGATTGAAGCAGCAGGATGGTTGATTTCAAAGCAGATTAAAGGAAAGGAGGTCATCGGTTTATGAGAACTTATAAAAAGACACTCATTGGTTCTACTTTGCTTCTAATCCTTTTATTAATGAGTTGTTTATATCCATATTACGGACCTATTGATTTTAATCACCAGGTTCTAGTTAAAGATGAACATGGTAAAATAATTGACAGAGCTCCCTTTCCACCATCTGAAAAACATTGGCTAGGAACAACCCGCAATGGTGAGGACTTGCACTGGCTTTTACTATATGGTGCGAAATTTACGTTAATAACTGCATTTAGTGTTGCCGTCCTAAGGGTTCTTTTGGGTGGAATTTTTGGAATGTTCTTATCACTTTGGGCGCCATTTTTAAAAAGTTATTTTAATGACTTTTTTTTATCTATGCGGTATATACCGTCCATTTTAATTGCATATATTTTGATGAAATCAATTGTCGGGGCTCCTAACGATGTTGCCATCACCTCTATAGTTACTTACCAACTGATTATTTTAGTATTTATCGGTTTTCCTTCGGTAACCCTTTTTGCATCAGATATAACGGATGAGTTATTAAAAACCTCGTTTGTCCAAAGTTCATACTTATTGGGAGCGGGGAAATTACATATTGTAAGAAGACAATTACTACCGTACATGCGTTCTTATGGTATTTTATTTACCGTTCAGCAGATTATAAGTACCTTGCAGATCACCATGCAATTAAGTATTTTTGGACTTTTTCTTGGTGGAATCAATAGGGCTGGGATTTTTGGATATGATGATGCAGAAGATCGACCAAAGCCGGCATCCTTATCTAATGAATGGGCCGGATTGATTGGCCAAAATTTTACAGAGTTTGTCCTGTCACCTTGGATTGTCTTCGTTCCTGTTTTTGGTTTCTTCTTGGTTATTGTGATTGTCAATATGATAAAAAAAGAATTAGAAGACAATATCTTAGGGATTCAGACGATGAAAATGAAACGGAATAAAAAAGAAGTACCCCTTTCTGTGAAAATACCATCCAAGGGAAAATTTGATTTAATAAATTAAAATATAATGAACTCCATATTTTTTCAGGGAAGGGGCTACTTCAATTTGGTTATTATCGTTTCCTTTGTTGAAAAACAAAAAAACAGGATTTGATGATCCTGTTTTTTTGTATTGATGAAGGACTCATTATCAGTCACCGCTAAACATATCAAAAATTCCTTTTGCCATGCTGCCTTCATCTTTTGATCCTCCACGAGAAGGCGCAGCTGCAAATACCCGGCTGGCAAGCCTACTGAATGGTAGAGATTGAACCCAAACCGACCCTGGTCCGCGCAGCGTTGCAAAGAACATTCCTTCGCCACCGAATAACGCTGTTTTTACTCCTTTTACAAATTCGATATCATATTGAACATTGCTGGTCATCGCTACTAAGCATCCAGTATCCACCCGCAAGGATTGGCCAGGCAGGAGTTCTTTTCTAATAATGGTGCCTCCAGCATGAATAAAGCACATTCCGTCGCCTTCAAGCTTCTGCATAATAAATCCTTCACCACCAAAGAAGCCCACACCCAGTTTACGCTGGAACTCAATTCCTATTGAGACTCCTTTTGCTGCCGCAAGGAAAGCGTCCTTTTGACAAATAATTTTACCTCCATACTGTCTTAAATCCATTGGAATAATTTTTCCAGGGTAGGGGGATGCAAACGAAACGTGTTTTTTCACCATTCCTGTATTTGTAAAGGTAGTCATGAACAAGCTTTCACCGGTAAGAACACGTTTGCCAGCATTAAACAATTTGCCCATTATCCCGCTTCCTGTGCCGCTGCCATCTCCAAAAATAGTCTCCATATGTATTTCATCTTCCATCATCATAAAGCTTCCTGCCTCAGCTACAACCGATTCCTGCGGGTCAAGCTCTACTTCAACGAACTGCATGTCATCGCCGTAAATATGATAATCGATTTCATGGTTATTCATAGCCATACCTCCGTTTGTTAAAAATTTTATTCCTATATTCATTATAAAAAATTTATGAAAATAGTGCTAATTTAATATAAAAAAGGACGTCTGTAAAAACAAACGTCCTTTGCGTATTGAGGCGAAGAACCACACTCCACATAGTGTGCTCCATAAGGAATGTTCCTCGGCTTACACAACTCAGCTCATCGCTCAATTATTATAACATTTTTTTCGTGGAAGAACAAGCGATTTTTTTTTTTTTACAAAAGTCTTGATTATTTAATGCTATTATTCTATATTCAAATAATCAGATATATAAAGAAAACTCGTCGATTGGCAAGCCGTTAGGCGAAGACAGAGGCGTAGTTGCACTTATGCCTGATAGGAAAGTTCTACTTTCCTATCGGCCAAAAATAAAAAGATAAGAAGGATGAATATGTTTACTGACAAAAGATTCCATCATTATTCCTTAAGAAGCTTGCCAAAGGATCTCCTTGCAGGGTTGATTGTCGGGGTCATCGCGATTCCGCTTGGTATGGCGTTCGCAATTGCTTCAGGGGTGAAGCCTGAGTATGGAATCTATACGACTATTGTTGCCGGGATTCTCATCTCCCTATGCGGGGGATCAAAGTACCAGATTGGCGGTCCAACCGGAGCTTTTATTCCGATTTTGTTTGGTATTGTGATGACGTACGGTTATGAAAATCTTCTCATTGCAGGATTTATGGCTGGGGTTATTCTCCTATTGATGGGGATATTTAAACTTGGATCATTGATTAAATATATACCAAGACCTGTAACAATTGGGTTTACCACTGGAATCGCCGTCACGATTTTTACAGGGCAATTAGCTAGTTTCTTAGGTTTAGAGGGAATAAAGAGGCATGAGGAATTTATTAGAAACATTCAAGAAATCTGTATTCACCTTAACTCAACCAGTATTTTTAGTGTTTTAACGGCAGCTATTTGCTTGGGAACCGTTATTATCACCCCAAAGATAGCTCCGAAGATTCCGGGCCCCCTGATAGGGTTAATTGTTTCTACCTTGATTGCAACTGTCTTTTTCCCTAGTCAAGTAGCAACAATCGGAACTGCCTATGGAGATATCCCAAGTACATTGCCGAAAATTCATATCCCGACCATAAATATGGAGATACTTATTAAACTAATAAAGCCTGCATTTGTTATTGCCATGCTTGGTGGTATAGAATCACTTCTTTCGGCGGTCGTAGCAGATGGGATGACAAATAGTAAACATAACAGCAACAAAGAGTTAGTCGGTCAGGGAATTGCAAATATGATTACCCCATTATTTGGTGGAATCCCTGCAACCGGTGCAATAGCCCGTACGGCAACCAATATTAAAAATGGAGCTATTTCGCCTGTTTCCGGAGTCATTCACGGGGTAGTTGTATTACTCATTCTGGTGTTTTTTGCTCCTTATGCTTCGTATATTCCATTAGCAAGTATGGCACCTATCTTAATGGTTGTTGCATGGAACATGAGTGAAAGAAAGGTATTCACCCATATTTTAAAAACAAAATCAACCGATTCGCTTGTACTTGTGGTCACGTTTTTATTAACCGTTTTTGTCAATTTGACTATTGCAGTCGAAGTAGGCCTTATCATGTCTACGATTCTGTTTGCAAAGAGAATGAGTGATGTAATGGTTACTAAAAAAGCGCTGCCAAATCCGCAAACTAAACACGAAAAGCTTGAAACAGAGATGGTTACAGATACACACGACTGCCCGCAAATCAGTATTTTTAATGTGGAAGGCCCATTGTTTTTTGGAGCGGCCCTTACATTTGAAGAAACAATCATGAAGACCATTAATTATCGTCCAAAAATTCTCTTGTTAAGAATGGGAAGAGTTCCTTTTATTGATACAACAGGTGAAGCGAATTTATCGAGGATTGTTCACCATTTTTCGAAAAATGGTATAGTGATAATATCGGGTCTAAATTCTCAGCCGGAAAATGTTTTGAAAAAGACAGGCCTACTTGAAATCATTGGTGAGGAACATTTTTTTGATCACACAGGAGAGGCCATTCAATATGCTCTAACTCAAATTAATAAAAATAAATGCCTCGGGTGTAAACATTTTGCCTTTAGGGAATGCAAAAACCTATCAGTTGTGGAAAGTGTGGAAGGTAGCAGGAAAAAGCTTACAGCTACTTTCTAAGAGTAGAAAGGTGATGATGAATTGAATTTGGAAATGCAACGATTTAAAGCGGAGTTTTTTAAAGCATTAGCACATCCATTAAGAATCCGTATTTTAGAACTACTTGCAGA
This sequence comes from Neobacillus rhizosphaerae, assembly GCF_937468385.1. GTDB lineage: Bacteria > Bacillota > Bacilli > Bacillales > Cytobacillaceae > Neobacillus > Neobacillus rhizosphaerae. The sequence goes on along the minus strand of NZ_CALBWS010000001.1, from coordinate 216,130 downwards.
AGGGGACAAGAATGTAAACGAAATTCAAACCCTTGTTGGAAGTGAAGGTTCCGCTGTTTCACAGCAATTAACCATTCTAAGAGCGAAGAATATTGTCTCAGGCACGAAAGAAGGAAATAAGGTCATTTACACACTAAAGGACCCGATGATTATTGAATTACTAGCAGTAGCAAAGCAAATTTTTAACAATCATCTCGTTGATACAATAACCATATTAGATATGTTTAAAGAGGATGAAGAGGAACCAGCCATGCCGAAGAAATAAATTCTTCGGTTTTTTCTATTTCTATGTTGAAAAGGAGGTTATTGTAACATTTTGGAAATTATCGGTTTTTTGTAATATTTCAACCAGTTATTACTTAAAACATAGGTTAATATTATAGTAGAAGTACTTGATATTGTATTTTAGGATGGTGAATGAATATGTATGATTTGGTATTGTTGCACCCCCCAACGGTTTATGATTTTCGGAAAGAGATGTTGTTTACTGGTCCCATTAGCGATGTGGTTCCTTCTTCACCTGTGTTTGAAATGTACCCGATTGGATTAACAAGCATCGGCGATTATCTAGAACGATTTGGATTAAAAGTGAAGATTATTAATATTGCCAATCGTATGCTGTTAAATCCTAATTTTGACGTAGAAAAGAAAATCAGAAGAATTAAAACAAAGGCGTTTGGAATTGATCTCCATTGGCTCCCACATGCACATGGTAGCGTGGAACTTGCAAAAATTATTAAGAAATATCACCCAGATACACCAGTAATGTTCGGCGGACTATCCAGTACTTACTTTCATAAGGAATTGATTGAATATCCTTGTATCGATTTCGTTATCCGTGGTGATACAACAGAAAAGCTCATCTTAATGCTTCTGAATAAGCTAGAAAATAAATCTAATGACGGTTTTTTTGATATTCCAAATCTAACTTGGAAACGTGGAGATACCTACCATTTTAATGAGATGACCTATATACCTGACAGTCTGGATGAATTTAATTTACCTGGCTATCGTTATATCATTCGATCCGTCTTTAAGTATTTTAATCTATTAGATCCTTTGCCTTACAAAGGGTGGCTACACTACCCGAACACCGCCATCTTGACATCTAAAGGTTGTACGTATAATTGTTTGATTTGTGGAGGATCTAAGGATGCCTATGAGCTAAACTGTAATCGAAAAAAGTTGGTAATGAGGTCGCCAAAGAAAATGCTTGAGGATATCGCGTTAATTCAACGATTTACCAGAGCTCCGATATTTCTTTTAAATGATATCAGGCAGGGCGGACAAGAGTACGTTAATGAATTCTTTAGTGGATTAGAAAAAATGGACTTGAAGAACGAAATCGTTTTCGAATTGTTTAATTACGCAGATGAGGAATTTTTTAAGCGGCTCAACAAGGCTATACCTAAATATAGTATTGAGCTTACGCTCGAATCGGCCGACGAAGATATTCGTAAATATAATGGAAAACTTCCATGTACAAATGCTAAGGTAATTGAAATGCTCCAATATGCTCTAAAACATAACTGCGCTAAGATTGATTTATTCTTTATGACGGGAATACCTAATCAAGATTATAACAGTGCGATGAGGAATGTTGATTTTTGTGAAATAATTCACAAAGATTGTGGTGAAGATATGCGTATTTCGTATTTTGTTGCACCACTTTCGCCATTTCTTGATCCTGGAAGTCCAGCCTTTGAAAATCCAGAAAAATATGGCTATAAAAAATTCTGCCATAAGCTTGAAGATTTCCGTGCGGCAATGAAACAGCCATCTTGGAAAAATATGCTGAGCTATGAAACAAATAAAATGACTAGGGAGGATATTGTTAGAGCCACTTACGATTCTGCACTACAATTAAATGAGTTTAAATACAAACATAACATCGTTAATAAGGAAGTTCATGATGAAGTAGCTGCTAAAATTAAAAAATCAGTCGAATTCTTGCAACGGTTGGATGAGCTGTCACTTTTACCGCAAGAGGAACAAAAGATAGAAATGGCAACTATTAAGGAAGAGGTAGAGCAAATCAATCGGCACAGCATTTGCGGGAAGAATGAACTTAAATGGGAGGTTAAAAAGCTATTTGCTGATTTCCCATCGTTAACGTATATCGGTATGGAATTACTTGTGAAGGACATCATTAAAGGGCTAAAATGCCGTTTTGGAAAAATTGACAGACATATCGTTGTTAAGCCAAATCCGCAAAGTGGAAAAGTTGAAAAATAATGACTAAAAAGGCAGCTACAAATACTGCCTTTTTTATTGGATAATACTTTCCTACAAAATGTGACAAAAGGGACTGGGAAACTGTCCTTGTGAGGCCTTAATACTCCCAAAATTCCTACTAGTTTTAATTGAAAAATGTAGATTTATGTAGGTCTTTGTCAACCGTTCATTCATTGACTTTTAGGCTAAAAAATGATAAATTTTACTCAGCCGTTGCACGAGATTAGATTTATATAATAAGCTTGTTCAAAGTTTTAACCGATGTTTGGATAAGGAAATGAAGGTAAAGCTATCACGTTGTAATTTGGTGAATTTACACATGGCTTATATGTAAGCCAATAGGAGGATTTTTTCACATGAAAAACGGTAAAGTTAAATGGTTTAATTCAGAAAAAGGTTTCGGATTCATCGAAGCAGAAGACGGAAACGACGTATTCGTTCATTATTCCGCAATCCAAACAGAAGGTTTCAAAACTTTAGAAGAAGGTCAAGAAGTTTCTTTCGAAGTAGTTGAAGGAGCTCGTGGACCACAAGCTGCTAACGTAACTAAAAAGTAATTTTAAAAAAACTAATTATAACAGTCCGGACTATGCTCCGGGCTGTTTTTTGTTGTTTTCTAACAGTAACTTTTCACTTTTAATTGCCCATCATTAAGGATTTTCCAGCTCGTGGCAAATCGTATTTTTGCTATAATGATAGTATTGAAGAACACAGCAAAAAAAATTGGGGTGAAGCAGATGAAATTTATCCATACAGCCGATTGGCATTTAGGCAAGCTGGTCCATGGCGTCTACATGACGGAAAATCAACGGGAAGTACTTGAGCAATTCGTTACGGTCGTCGCGGAGGAAAAACCGGATGCAGTGGTCATTGCCGGTGATCTTTATGACCGATCAGTGCCACCAACAGATGCAGTAGAGTTACTTGATGAAATGCTTTTTAAAATCAATGTAGAGTTAAAAACGCCTGTTGTTGCAATCGCTGGAAATCATGATAGTGCAGAGCGACTCTCGTTTGGCAGCTCGTGGTATAAACATAGCCAATTTTATCTATCAGGGAAACTTACAAACAGCTTTAACCCTGTTCAAATTAATGGAGTGAATTTCTATCTTGTACCTTACGCAGAGCCTGGTGTCGTTCGCCAATTACTCGAGGATGATTCTATTCACTCCCATCAAGATGCGATGAAGACTCTAATTGGCAAAATGGAAGAATCTTTAAATCCACATGAACCGAACGTCTTAGTTGGACATGCCTTTGTATTAGGCGGTCAAACTTCGGATTCTGAACGTGTTTTATCTGTAGGTGGCTCTGGATGTGTTGGTGCTGAATTGTTCGAACCATTTTCCTATACAGCACTCGGGCATCTTCACAGTCCCGATGCGATATACCATAGTAAAGTGAAATATTCAGGTTCTCTCTTAAAATATTCATTTTCCGAAGCAAAACAAAGAAAATCCATCTCGATTATTGAAATGGACGAAAAAGGGGAATTTACTCATCGATATCGATCGCTCACACCGAAGCATGATATGCGTGAATTAGAAGGACATTTAGAGGAGTTACTTGATCCTCATTTTTATGAAAAAGAACGAATCGATGACTATTTAAAAATTACCTTACTCGATGAGGGTGCCTTAATCGATCCAATTAATAAATTGCGTCAAGTATATCCAAACGTCCTCCATCTTGAACGGAAAATGGATATTACCGATTTGAAGAAAAAACAATCCTTCAACTCTATCCGAAGTGAGAAAAAGTCGGAGATTGAGTTATTTGAACAATTTTACACGGAAATGACAACCGCCGAATTTACACAGGATAAAAAAGAAGCAATGGCTACGGTAATTGAAAAGGTTCTTAGAGAGGAGGGGTTGAAATGAAACCATTAAGACTTACGATGCAGGCGTTTGGTCCTTATGCAGGCTGTGAATCGATAGACTTTACCCAACTAGGGAACCGCACGATGTTTGTGATTTCTGGCAAAACTGGTTCTGGGAAAACCACGATATTCGACGCGATAACCTATGCGATATATGGAAAAGCAAGTGGCGAGGATCGTAATGGCCCTGAACTCCGAAGCCAATTTGCAGCCGATGACCTATTAACAGAGGTTTCACTTGACTTTACCCTACGAAATAAGGTGTATTCGATTACAAGATCACCTCAGCAACCGAAGAAAAAAGACAAAGGTGAAGGCTATACGCAGCTGGGAGCAAAAGCAGAGTTGTATATGTGGGATGAACATGGCGAGAAAAAACTACTGGCCTCTAAAATCAATGATGTTGAGGAAAAAATTAAGGAAATCATGTTAATCGATGCAAACCAATTCCGGCAAATCTTGATGATTCCACAGGGGGAATTCCGCAAGCTGTTGACCTCTGATAGTAAGGATAAAGAAGTAATTCTGCAGCGATTGTTCCATACTCAGTTGTATAAAATGGTCGAAGACAGGCTGAAGGAAGAAGCGACTGAGCTGAAACGGTCAGTTGAGGATCAGGTTCAATCCAGAAATGAGGCCATTCGCCGCATTCATACAGTGACAAATGGTGAGCTCCGCGACAATATTGACGCTGACAGTGTGAATGACACGATTATTATGCCGCTGTTACAATTAGAAATTGCCACGATGGGTGACATGCTTGAACAATTAAACAACCTATTTAAAGATAAACTTCAGCTGCAAGACCGGTTAAAGGAACAGCTCTTTGAAGCTGAAGCGATTTTGAAACAGCTACAAGCAAAAGAAAAATTGAAAGAACAAAAAGCACATCTTGAATCTCAAAAGAATCTCATTGTTGAAAAAGAACAGCAGGTGCAGAGAGCGCAAAAAGCAGCAATATTGGTGCAGCAAGAGGAGCTTTGCCATCGCTTAAAGCGGGATTCTGATAAGCTGACAGAAGATATCCATACATTAAAAGTGAAAATAGAAAACTTGAACGGGCTTGTTAAACAGCACGAGGCGCAGCAGCAAAAAGAAATGGAAAGGGAAAATGAGCGGCAAGCAGCCCTTGCTGAAGTGAATCATCTAGTTACGATCAAAGAGGATGTTTATTCTTATGCTGCCTTGGTTAAAGAAACGGCAATGAAGGGGGCCTTCTTAAAAACGACTAAGGAAAAGCTGCACACCATAGAAAGAAATTTTGAACAAAATGAAGAAATGATGAAATCCCTTTTACAACAAAAGTCCGAGATTGAAAAGGGACAGTTAACCTACTTAGAAAATGAGAGACAGGTTGAAAAGCTGCAAGCTGAACTTGATCGCTTTGAAAAATATGAAACCTTATTTGATCGTCATCAATCGACAGAGCAAAATCTAAAGGTGATAACCGGACATTATGAAAATACTATAGCGAGATTACAGGATGCGAAAGCACTTGTTGAGGATTTAGAGAGAAAATGGTTCCATGGTCAGGCCACACTCCTAGCTTCAAGACTTCAAGAGGGAGAAGCATGCCCAGTATGTGGGTCCGAGCACCATCCGTCCCCTGTATTACAGCAGGATGAAAGGATTCCAAATGAAAAGGATATGAAGGCCGCGAAAGATCAGGTTGCTAAATGGGAAAAGGAAAAGTCTGCAGATGAAGCAAAGCTTTACCAGAGCCAATCAGATGAAAAAACGCAAAAGGAAGCTGCATTAGAGATACTGCAGGAAATTCGTACCTACCGGGCCGATTTTACCGAAACGGATTTACTATATGCAAAAACAGAGGTTGCTACAGCCAAAAACTCGCTTCTTCAAATTCAGAAGGACCTTGCTAAACAGATGAAGCTACTGGACCAAGTGAAAATTGACCTAGATAAAAGGGAATCCGAAAGGGGAACTTTACAAAAATCGATTCAACAATTTACGGCTGAAGTAACAGATTTAACGGTGCAATTCACAGAGAAGAAAACGAATTTAACAAGAATGATGAAGGTCATTCCTGAGAATCTGCGTTCGGAAGCGGAATATGAAAAAGCACTATTAGCTGCCACAAACCAGCATGAAAGACTGGTGAAACAGCTTGAAGTTGCACAGAAGCAATTGCAGGAAGTCAGAGAAAAGCTTTCCAATGAATCTGCAAGATTACAAGATGCAGAAAAGCACTTAACCGACAAAATGCAGGAGCTTGCTACAGAACGTGAAAGCTTTATTCATAAATTGTCAGAGGAAGGCTTTGAAAAATATGGTATGTATGCTTCTTCTAAACTTAGTGAAGGAGAAATCCGAAGTCTTGAGACTGAAATCCGCAGCTATCGTGAAGAATTGCGCTCGGTTTCTGACCGATTGAATGAATTAATGGAATTTTTGACAGATGTAAAAACACCGGATGTTGAGGGATTAAAGGTTGAGCTTTCAAAGCTAGGACATGAAATTGAAGAACTTAATCAAAAGCATAATGATCTATTTGTTAAAAAGCGGGACAACGAAGAAATTTATGGCCGGGTGAAACAATTGAATGAAAATATGAAGGTGCTTGAGGAGCGTTACAAACTTATTGGCCATTTATATGAGATAACAAAGGGTCAAAATAATTTCCGAATCACCTTTGAACGATATGTACTAGCTGCCTTTTTAGATGATATTTTACGAGAAGCGAATGTTCGTTTAAGAAAAATGACATCTGGACGTTTTCAGTTATTAAGAAAAACAGATCGGTCTAAAGGAAATGCACAAAGTGGTTTAGAATTACTTGTGTTTGACCAATATACTGGCCAAGAACGCCATGTTAAAACCCTATCGGGTGGTGAAAGCTTTAAGGCATCTTTATCGTTAGCATTGGGTCTAGCTGATGTTGTACAAAATTATGCAGGGGGGGTATCTCTGGAGACGATGTTTATCGATGAAGGGTTTGGTACGCTGGATCCCGAATCACTTGATCAAGCTATTGAAGCATTAATGGATATCCAGAGCAGCGGACGTTTGGTCGGAATTATTTCACACGTTCCGGAATTAAAAGAAAGAATGGATGTCAGACTCGAAGTTATTGCAGATCAGGCTGGTAGTAAGACAGAATTTATGTTTACAAATTAAATCCTCAGAAAAAAAAGAGTATATCCCTAAAGGTGAGTCTTTGGGAATACTCTTTTTTATATTTTAAGAGGATCAACACGATTTATCAGAAAAAAATAGATTATATCAGCAAAACAAAAATTCCAACCTTCTTACTACTATCAAGCAAATTTAAGGCTACCTCGAAATCATCATAAATTAATGACATTTTAAGACAGCCTTTTCGCTTGTTTAAGGATGTTACCCTAATTCCTTCGCAAGAGCACGTCCAGCCTGCCTCCCTGTAAACAGGCAGCCACCGACGAATGTTCCTTCTAGGGAGCGATAACCATGAATGCCGCCCCCGCCAAACCCGGAAACTTCCCCAGCAGAATAGAGACCTGGAACTGGGTTTCCAGATGTATCTAGGACTCTACCGGATAAGTCAGTTTGTAGTCCGCCAAGCGTTTTTCGACTGACGATGTTTAGGCGGACAGCAATTAATGGACCCATTTTTGGATCAAGAATCTTATGTGGAGATGCTACTCTAATCAGTTTGTCGCCCAAATAATTCCGCGCACCGCGCATGGCGGTTATTTGCAAATCTTTTGTAAATTTGTTTTCTATCTCTCTGTCTCTAGCATGAATTTGCCGCTCAATGTCAGCAAGATTGAGTAAGTTTTCACCGGTGAGCTTGTTCATTCCGGCAATGAGTTCCGGCAAAGTATTGGCAATAACAAAGTCCTCACCTTTATCCATGAATGCTTTTACAGGAGCGGTCGGGCCAGGAAGGACGCGACCTAACACTTTTTTAATACTCTTTCCCGTTAAGTCAGGATTTTGCTCGGACCCTGATAAGGCAAACTCTTTTTCAATAATTTTCTTTGTTAAAATGAACCACGAATAATCAAAACCAGTCTGCATAATGGCATCAAGAGTTCCTAATGTGTCGAAGCCTGGAAAGTTCGGTGCCGGAAACCGCTTTCCTGTTGCATCAAGCCATAGGGAAGAGGGACCTGGAAGAATCCGAATACCATGCATTGGCCAAACTGAATTCCAGTTTTTAATGCCTTCTGTATAATGCCACATTCGGTCTCGATTGACGATTCGGCCACCTGCCTTTTCAGTGATGGCCAGCATTCGGCCGTCTACATGTTCAGGAACACCGGAAATCATTTTTTTGGGTGCATCGCCAAGTCGTGCCGGCCAATTTTTTCTAATCAGTTCGTGATTTCCACCAATACCGCCGCTAGTTACCATCACAGCTTGGGCATGAAACTCAAAATCTCCTATCGTCTCACGGGAACTTGCTTCCCCACGAGCAGCGGAGCTGTGAACGAGTATATCTCCACTGGCTCCAATAACGGTACCATTTTCCGTTAATAATTCATTCACACGATGACGTGGACGGTAATCGACAAGACCCTTTTCCATCGCTTTACGAACTCGATCCTCGAAGGGTTTTATTATTCCAGGGCCTGTTCCCCAAACAATGTGAAATCTTGGTACGGAGTTGCCATGCCCCTCAGCAAGGTATCCTCCACGCTCTGCCCAGCCCACCACTGGAAAAAATCGGACCCCCATTTCATATAGCCATTTGCGTTTTTCACCCGCAGCAAAATCAACATAGGCCGCAGCCCACTTTTTCCCCCAGTAATCCTCGTCTTCTTCTCGGTCAAAGCCAGCGGCTCCTAACCAGTCTTGCCAGGCAAGTTCAAGGGAATCCTTGATGCCCATCCTTCGCTGTTCGGGTGAATCGACGAGGAATAATCCACCAAACGACCACCATGCCTGTCCCCCAAAAGATGCTTCCGGTTCCTGATCTAAAAGGAGCACTTTCTTACCTGCATCTGCGAGTTCAGCAGTTGCCACTAAACCAGCAAGTCCGGCCCCAATCACAATCACGTCAAAATTCAAACTTCATCCCCCATTTCATAACGATTTTTCCAAAAGTTGTTATGTTTATTTTCTGAAAAATCAATATTTTTAATTATACCATGACTTTTTAAAAATATTCGATTACCTCATTGTTAAGTAACATTTCCTATGAATATTTTGGAAGTTATGGTATTGATTAATATGTCACAACGTGATATAGTCATGACGAGACATATCTATTTATGACATAGTTTCAACCATTTCACCATACATAGAACCTAGAATTGGGAGGTGAGGATTTTGGATATTGATAAAGTTTTAAAAAAATATGTACCGATGACAGAAACGGCGTTCTATATTCTTTTATCGCTAACGGAACCGCGCCACGGTTACGGAATTGTTAAACATGTAGAAGACATTACAAACTCAAGAATCTTATTAGGATCTGGGACCGTATACGGAACGTTAACGAAAATGCAAAAAGATGGAATCATTACGGTATTTGCTGACGAGGAAAGGAAAACAGTTTATGAAGTAACAGATACAGGGAAAAAATTAATCACTGCCGAGATTAGTAGACTCAAGGAACTTCACCAGAATGCATTGAAATTTGAGGGGGATTTTTTATGATCAAAAAAGTATTGAGGCCATACTGGAGTTATGATGTACAAAAAACAGAAAAATGGCTCTCGTCAATGGCAGAAGACGGTTATTTTTTAGTAAAGGTCAATCGCTTAACACGTTGCTTTTTCTTTCAACAAGGCGAGCCTAAGAAGCTAATGTACCGAATCGGGTACGATAAAATGCAAGGGGAGTCACTTTCGAAAGGGCTAATAGCAGAGGGATGGACAAAGGTTTTACGGACTGGCAACTGGTTTGTAACGGTTAATGAAAAGCCACTGGAGCAAATTAAAACCTCCCCTGTCCGGGAAGGAATTATTAAACATAATCGAATCATTATGTATATTTTCGGTGGCATAGTATTATATTTTTCAATTATGGCAGTATTTTTTCTAAGTATATTTGGACTAATTCTATTTTCTGCAGATTCCCAAGTTGAGGTTGAAGAAAGTCCATATTGGATTTTCACTTATTTATATTTTGGTGCCGTTATAGCCACATTCGCACTTTCACTTTATTCTGTTATTAAAATTCATCGGACAAATAAAAAATTAATGAATGAAAAAATAAATAGAGATGAATTTTTCGGTAAGACCCAAGGTGAAAAAAAACTAAGCAAAGTGGAAGAAAGGCAGTTAAAGCGTTCCGGACAACTGGTTAAAAAAAGAAAGCTTGGATGGATGTATGCTCCGGATAAACTAGAGAAGTGGCTCGAAAAAATGGAGGAAGAAGGATATAATCTCTACCGAGTCAGTAAAGCAGGAACGACCTTTCATTTTCTAATTGGGCACCCGCGAAAGGTAAGTTATTGTGCAGATTATCAAAACATTGCCGATGAAAGCTACTTTGATATCCACAGAGATGCGGGCTGGAAAAGTGTTTTCAGCTCACTTGGATCATTACAAAAATGGTCGATCTGGAGCCGTGAATATTCAGAGGACGAAGAACGGCCACAAATTTATAGCGATAAAACTAATCAATTAAAACATGCCAGAAAGATTGCTATCGCCTATACATGTTTGTTCCTTCCTTTAATTATTGCCTATCTGTTTAATTTATGTTTGGGTTTAGAAATGATTAGTCATCACAAACTAGATAAATTGCAAATTTTTAGCATGGTTATTATGTTAATAGCCATTCTGTCTTTTGGGAGCTATTCAATCAGGACATGGATGTATTACAGGCGATTAACAAAGCAGGTTGGTTGAAAATAAAGGGCAAAGACCAGAGTGGAGATTCCATTCTTTTTACTCTTTATGGTACGTGAAATTAATGGGATAAAGAGGTAATCCTTTCCTCATTGGAGAATAAATAAATAGTGCACTGTAGGAAAGGAGTATTTTATGAAAGTTTTTTTCAAAAATGCCTTAAAGGTTTCATTTACATCTCTGATTGCAACGATTATTGTGACCATTTTATTATTGGGTTTGCTAAATTTGGCAGGTTTTGATTCAAAAATCATCCATATGATTGGAAAGGTTTTTATTGCTATTGCCTTACCGTTTTTAATCTTGAATCCAGTATTTGGTTTCATTTACTCGTTTTTTGTCAAAGGAAAAATGAAAATCCTATTTATATTTTTACATCTTGCTTCTATTTGTACGATTTCAGTACTTGCGTTCATAAGTTTTATGTTTAGATATTTTGTCCCTTTTGCTCCTTAAATCGTAACTAAAGTACATTTAATGGAATTATGATAAGTTTGATAAATTGAAAGGAAAAATTTAACTTTAGGAGACCGTGTCATGAAAACAGAAAAAGAAAAGATGATCAACGGTGAACTTTATAATGCTGCTGATTCAGAACTTGTAAAAGAACGTGAGAATGCAAGGAGACTAACAAGATTATACAATCTTACATTAGAAACAGAGGGGGCCAAACGGACAGAACTCTTAAAAGAATTGTTTGGTTCAACAGGAGAAAATATATATATAGAGCCAACCTTTCGTTGTGATTACGGTTTCAACATTCATGTTGGCGAGAATTTTTATGCAAACTTCGATTGTGTTTTTTTAGACGTTTGTGAGATTCGGATAGGTAAGAATTGTATGGTAGCACCGGGTGTTCACATTTATACAGCAACGCATCCATTGAACCCGGTTGAGAGAATTTCTGGCGTTGAGTTTGGGGATCCAGTACAAATTGGTGATAATGTGTGGATTGGCGGGAGAGCCATTATTAACCCCGGAGTTAAAATAGGTAATAATGTCGTTATTGCTTCAGGTGCAGTGGTTACAAAGGATGTACCCGATAATGTTGTGGTTGGGGGAAATCCGGCAAGAATAATAAAAAATATTGAATTATAGTTCATGAAAGACTTTCAAATAGTATAGATCATCCCGTGATGTAGAATAATATGTTCATACATTGTTAGGGGTGATTTTTTTTGATGAAAAAAACAACATTCATTATTGCAGGCCTTTACGTATCGCTTTGTTTTAATTCCTTTAAAGCCCAGGCTGATGAACTACCCAGACTATCACCTGAATGTATTGAAAATATGAAAAATCGAGATGTGCAATACAATAAAGAGTTAATGAAAGATATAATTTCAAGTTTTAATTTGGATATTGATGATCATACATACCATGAGGTAACGGATAGAGATTTGGATGCAGCAAATCTTATCTATGGTGGAAAAGATATAGACGAGTATTACCAGTCATTACATAAACAATTTATTGTCGCCTCCCGCGGTAAGCCTACATTGTTTGTCAAACCTTCAGAAGCCTATTTGCTTTATAAACAGCCGGATAATACGAATGTCGCGGTACATTTAAAGCTCAACAATCTTAAATGGGAAGTTATTGAGAAGAATAAGAAAGGAGGTAACGCTGTTAAATATAAGCTGTTAAAATGTGAAAAGGAATACTTGAAGGAAAAGAGGGAATATAACAACAATGACTAATTATTATGACAAGGCATTCTCCTCTAATAAAGGAGTGGCCTTTTTATTTTTCTATGAAGAAGAAGGAATTGTGAATTGGAAAAGAGAATTTTTTTATTAACAAAGTAGTAAACAAGGATTTTTAATATTTTTTGAAATTTAAGACTTTAAGGAGAATTTTATTTTGATTAAAACTGAAAATGAAATACGTAAACTGATAAAAAGTGATAAATGGATGATGGATATTTTAAAAGCCGTACGGTCAATGAATTTGCCTGATTGCTGGGTCTGTGCAGGCTTTGTCCGGTCGAAAATTTGGGATGTTTTACACGAAAGAAACGAAAGGTCCTCTATTCCAGATGTTGATGTCATTTATTTTGATCCTACCAATCTTGATGAATTAAACGAGAAGAAACATGAGGAGAAACTAAGGATGATCCTTCCAGATGTACCTTGGTCAGTAAAAAATGAGGCACGGATGCATATTCGAAATAACATGTTGCCGTATTCTTCCTCAGTGGATGCGATTGCGAAATTTCCTGAAACAGCAACTGCCCTAGGGGTGAAACTAGACATAAACGACAAGTTGATTCTAACTGCTCCTCACGGAATTATGGATTTAATAAACTTGGAAGTTAAACCTACCCCCTTTTTCACAGAAAACATAGATCAAGCAGCCATTTATGAAAATCGAATAAAAAAGAAAAACTGGAAATCAATTTGGAACAGAATCAAAATCCATCATATTCAACCTTAACAAATGCACGATTTAATAAAAGGAAAAAAATGAAGTATTAGTACATTTGCTAGCGTTTCTTAAATTGCTTTACCAGAACAACTGGATGGCAGTTGCTCGCTTTAATTGTCCCATTAGGAAAAGCAACAAAAGAAACTTGATTTCCCACACTATTACACTCGTCCCTTTTATAAGGATGACTGTTTTAAACGTAAATAATATTTACATAATTTCCATCCATATATTTATTAACCTCCTACCGAAAATCAATCATTTCGCTTCAATTTAATGCCGGAGCATGAGAAAATAGAACTAATTCGGAAAAGGGGAACCTATATGTTTAAAAGATATACACCAAAGATAGAAGGTAGTAACTCAGTAGCAGAATTAAAAAAGCTTACTATTGGTGGTGTGGACCAATGGCTGTTAATAAGAGGGGAAAATAAAAACAATCCGTTATTGTTAATGATACACGGTGGACCTGGTGCAGCACAAATTGGTTTTAATAGAGATTATCAACAAGAGCTTGAAAAACATTTCATTGTTGTGAATTGGGACCAAAGGGGAGCGGGATTATCATATTCCAAAAATCTTCCAAAGGAAACGATGACGGTTGATCAATTTTTATCCGATACGATTGAGGTAACAACTTATTTGAAAAAAGCATATCAAAAAGAGAGCATTTTCTTAATAGGTCATTCTTGGGGAAGTATGCTGGGTTTGTTAGCAATTCACGTACACCCTGAACATTTTACACACTATTTTGGTGTTGCTCAGGTTGCTAGCATGAAAGCGACTGAAGAATTGTCATACGAATTAATATTGAAAAAGGCAACGGAATTAAACGACCAAAAGGCGATAAAAGAGTTAACACAAATAGGAAAACCACCATGGAACAGTCTAAAACATGACAAGGTACATCAGAAATATCTAGAGTTATTTGGAGGCGGTATCTCCCATGACGGAAAGTTAGTAAAGGAATTCATTAGAAAACTACTTAAGAGTAAAGAATACACCTTTTTCGATGCAATTAACCATGTAAAAGGACAGCTATTTAGTATGAAAACGATGATTAATGAATTAAGAGAACTTGATTTGAAAAATATTATTCAAAAAGTTGAAGTGCCGATTACCATGATTATGGGTAAACATGACTTAACGGTGCCTCACGCCCCAACACAAGCATTCTTTGACCAATTGGTAGCACCGAGTAAAGAATGGATTTCCTTTGAAAATTCAGCCCATTCACCTAACTATGAAGAACTGGAGAAATTCACCCAAGTAGTGTTAGATCGATTGAAAGGTTATTAGACACATTATTGTCAGGGGGGGATCAAGGGGTATTTTCTAAGATGATGCGAATTTTATCCGTATGAATTTTAGCTAAATTTTTTGTGGAATATTTGAAATTTTCCATACTTGCCTTTTTAGGAATACCCATATTAACTAACTGATTATCAAGCTTTTCAAGAATAAAACGGGTGTCCTCATCATTTTTTGCTCCACTGGATTCTGCTGCAGCTAAATCAATTTTAGTGCCGTCGTTTAATTCAATAATGTAAAAAAAATCACCTTTTGAGTGACCGAAAAATTGTTTTTCACCATAAACACCTGCTGTAATTTTAATAATATCTTTAAAGCTGTATTCCTTGCCCTGTGGTGAAAGAAAAGAATGGTCTACGATTTTATTATTGGAAACAACTGTAACATTTGTGAGTATTGAATATAGTAAAATGATATTAAATACCCCAAATATAGGAAGAAAAAGTTTCCTGTATTTTTTAAGGAAGACTGAAACTGATTTTCTTATATCATTATTAAAAAAGTAGAAAAAAACAAAGATTATATATAACTCATAAATAAATTCCAATCTTGAAGCAGGGTATTTAGTAACCCACATAATATAGTCACTAGTCGTAAAAAGTGAAACTTGAATAAATGAAATGGATATTAAAATACCTATTGTTACAATTAAAAGAGCAATAAATGAAAGTATTTTCAAAATAACAGATAGTAATGTTCTCAAACTTACAACTCCTAAACTTTATCGAACTTATGAAGATTATTATTTAAATCTTCAATAATTATATTTTCACTTTAATTTAATAGTAACAGATAAATCAAATAACAAAAATATACATTTTATAAAAAATTAGGGTGTTCCTTAAAAAAAGAACTGAGGGATGCTGGGAGAAGGTTACTAATAGAAGGGAATATTAGCATGATAAAAAAGTTTGATTTTCAAAATATGAATCTAGTTAGGGCTCTGTTTAATCTGCAAAGAGCATCCTATCTCGTTGAAGCAAAATTAATCAATTTTTTCGAAATCCCCCCGCTAAAGGAGTCTATGGAGGAGCTTATAGAAAGTCGCGAAACCTTTTTCGGATATTTTATAGGGGAGGAGTTGGCTGGTGCCATCTCCTTTACAAACGACAATAATGAACTGACAATTTGCCGGATGGTTGTCGATCCCAATCATTTTCGCAAGGGAATTGCACAAGCTTTATTGAAGTTTATCGAAAAAGAACATCCGGATTTAACAATGATGAAAGTTTCAACCGGAAAGGATAATGCTCCTGCCAAAAGTTTTTATTTGAAAAATGGCTTTATATTAGTAGGTGACCTTGAGGTGGTACCAGGTTTATATATTAGTAACTTTGAAAATAGAAAGAATGAACCTAGATGATAGTACAAGAGCCAACAACATTCTCGCATATTATTATGCCAAACGTTGTCTGTCAGTTAGTATAGACAACCAGATTGAGCCGTTTTATTTTATTTATGCATATGAGGCATTAAGCCGAGCCAATGCTTTATTAGGTCGTCATGATTTATCTAAAGGGCAAGTTGAACAAGCAAATGAATTTGCACACAAAGTTAAAGATAAAAAATCAAAAGAAATGCTGATAAAGGATTTGCAAATGATAGATTTCCTATAAAGTATGAGAGGAGAAAAGGATGGACGAGTCCAAATTCTATGCTTATTGTCTACAGGGGGATGTAACCGCTGCCTATGAGTACCTTCGCTCGATACCGAATAAAAGTAAAAAATATCAGCAGTTAGAATCCAAGTATTATCACCGTTTTTTTGGCGGAAAGCCAATTTATCGGTTTAAAACGGACGACCCCTGGATTAGAAAAGTTTTATTGGCTTATTTTCAATACTTCACTTCCGTATTAACCGGAAAGAATGTCGAAGAAGTGGAAACCCGACTTGTACAGTCGTTAGTGGGATTAATTTCGGATAAAGATTTTATCGACAACCTCGATTTAATCGAAGAGAAATTAGAGAGAATTTTTCAAGAAAAGGGCTATCGCTTCTTAGGTGGTGTGACGTCTCCGTTCAGAGGTCCCTATATTTGGAAGATAACAGATAAAAAGAACTTTATGGTTGAGCTACCACACCAAACAGTGGAGGTTACGGTTTACTTCTTAAGTAATTTCATTATGCAAAGCTGGATCCATTTTGCTACCTTTGGTGAAAAATTTGCCGGTGGCTGGGCTAAAGAAGATGGACTTTATTATGTTAATGAAAGTCCTAAGAAAAAGAGAACAAAACTTGATAGCAGTGAGTTTCAAGTCAGTTATTTAAAGCATGAGGCCCAGCATATTAGTGATTATTCTCGCTTCCCAAATTTGCAGCCAAAAGATTTGGAATACCGTGCCAAGCTGGTTGAACTAATTTATGAATCGAAACCGATTAGATTACTGAAGAAATTTTTTTATGAAGCTAAACATGACCCGAATTTTCCCCATCCCTATTCTTCCTATATCCTAATGACAAGATTGTCTAAACTGGCTTTTGGAATAGAAGAGATTCAGACCCTTGAAAATTGGAAGTCTGTGGATTCTGCATTGATTCGAAACTGGGCTTGCAATTTATATAATGGGCATACAGAACAACTCATAGTAAGTGGTGAAGGTACAGTGGGAGTCATCTAGTCTCCTTAAGAAATGACCAAAATTTGAAAAAACATCATCTTCGGTTGAGGATGGTGTTTTTTTAAACTTCATTCATGTTAAGCCAAAAAGGTTTGAATAACCCACCAAACATTTAAGTCTAATATGAGGACTGTAAATCCTGTTGTAAGGACAGTAGTCAATGGTTTGTTTGTGAGTACATCCGCTAATTCCTTCTTTTGTGTGAAGTGAATGAATGGAAAAATAAAAAACCAGAAGCAAAGTTCTGGTTTTTGTTATTTTGCTGGGTTTTCTTGTAGGAACCTAGTTAGTTCATTTAGGTTCTTAGATTGATAAACAACGCCATTATTATCAAAGAGAATGTAGGCTGATTTACTCTTAACGGAAAGCTTGGGATAAACTTTTTGAGCCATTTCTTTTGTAGGTAAGCTCAAAATGTTCTTGACATTTTTGATGATTTTTTGGTCTTTCTCAATGGGTGTTTTGTCATCCTCTTCACCAATAACCAGAAGAGAATAGGACTGGGCATTCTCAGCTAACAAATTCGGGTATGGAAAAGTGGAGTCTGTTTTCTGTTCAACGGTTTGTTTTAGTTTTTCAGGTGTTTGCTTTACTTCGTTTTTCTTTGGCTCGCTGTTCTGACAAGCTGCTAAGAGAATTAAACTTGCTATCATTGACCAAACCATCTTTTGCATATGCAATCTTCCTTTGTTGTAAAAATGTTCTTTTAATAAACATAGCACACTAATGAAAACTATGGACGTGATGAATGTGGAGGAATCGTGAAAAGAAAGCATTGTCTAAAAATGTTCTCTTGAACAAATGAGTCATAAAGGCTACAGTAGAATGGTAGAACGATTAAGAAGGTGGCAATCTTGGAAAAACGATATTTTACGATTGGCATGGCGGGACATATTGACCATGGGAAAACGTCGTTAACTAAAGCGTTAACAAATGTCGATACCGACCGGTTAAAAGAGGAAAAAGAGCGGCAAATCTCGATTGAACTCGGTTTTGCTCCGTTATATGAAGATACTGAAATTCAAATATCTGTTATTGATGTTCCAGGACATGAACGCTTTATCCGGCAAATGATTGCCGGAGTTGCCGGAATCGACCTGGTTGTATTAGTTGTCGCTGCGGATGAAGGCGTGATGCCGCAGACGAAGGAACATCTGGATATCTTAAAATTCTTAGGTGTGAAAAATGGTTTAGTCGCGATTTCGAAAATTGACAGGGTTGACGAAGAATTTATTGAGCTTGTTAAAGATGATATTTTAGAAGAGCTAACCGGCACAGTCTTTGAGGATGTTCCATTTGTACTCGTCGATAGCCTTTCAAACAAAGGTATCGAGGAAATAAAAGAATTAATTATTAAAACATTAAAAGAGCAAGAAATGCGGGATGCAAAGGGGGCATTCCGGCTTCCAATTGACCAAGTGTTTACGGTTAAGGGTCAAGGCACGGTAGTTCGTGGAACCGTATATGAAGGTTCTGTCGAGGAAGGGCAAGCACTAAAAATTATGCCAAAAGGGCTTGAGGTAAGAGCCAGACAGATTCAGGTCCATCATAAACAAGCTGGCAAGGCCTATGCTGGACAGCGGACCGCGATTAACCTTTCGAATGTTTCCAAGGAAGATTTAGAACGTGGGGATGTACTTGTCTCGTCTGAGCATTTTATTGTAACGAAAACATTAGATGTTGCTATTTGTGTAGTCGAGGATCTTGAACATATGGTCAAGCAGCGGATGCCGATTAAGCTTCATATTGGGACGGCAGAGGTAATGGGGCGAATTGTGTTCTTTGATCGTAACGAAATTGAAGAAGAAAATGGTGAAATTCTTTGTCAGCTACGGCTCGAGGAAGAAATTCTTACGAAGCGAGGCGACCGCTTTATTTTACGCAGGCCCAGCCCCCAAGAGACTATTGGTGGCGGCTGGGTGATTGATCCGCGTGGAAATAAGTATCGATTTGGAAATCAAACGATTGAAGAGCTAGAGAAGAAAAAAGTGGGGTCACCTAAGGAACGAATTACAGCTAGTTTGATAGAAGCGAAAACCTTGCCGTTAAACGAGTTGATTAAGCGGACAGCTCTTGATGAAGCAACATTAATTGAGCAACTAAATGATGCGGAATTTTTATTTTACAATGGAAAAGAATATACTCTTCAGCTGTTAATCAATTCTATTGAAGAAGATATTTTTGATCAGTTACAGGATTACCACCTTACTCATTCAATGAAGCCTGGTGTAAATAAGGCAGAACTTTTACAATCTATGCAAAAGAGATTCCCTAAGTCTTTGCTTGATTTTGTGGTTGAAAACGGAATGGAAAAGGGTGTTTTTAAACGCAAAGAGCAATTTGTCTCTCTTGCTGACTTTGTTCCCCATGTTCCGAAAAGCTGGGAGAAGCGAACAGAAAATATGCTCGAGGAATTGAAGAAGGATGGATTAAAGGTACGTTACCTAAAGGACTATTTTTCAAAGGCAGGAATTCCGGAAATTCTAGAATTCGATTTAAAAAGATTTCTGGAAGACCAAGCATTGCTTGTTCAGCTAGATGAGCAGTTTGCCTATCACGGAGAAGTGTTTAGTGAGGCTGTAGATAAACTTCGCAGCCAAACAGGTTTAGAGTTTGAAGTCGGAGATGCGAAAGATGTACTTGAATTATCTCGAAAATACATGATTCCATTTTTAGAGAGATTGGATGCCAAGGGATTGACGAAAAGAGTAGAGAATAAACGAGCTTGGAAAATATAAAAATAAACAGCCTCCATCAATCGGAATAAGTAGTTCCGTTTTCGTGGAGAAACATTTTAAATAGCTTATAAATTAGCATATCAATTAACATAGTTATTGGTATGCTTTTTTGTTGATTTAGCAACATTTATAAAGAAAATTAGTATAAAATCGCATAGCAAATAACCTACCAAATAACAACGTGACAATATCTATTGTCATCGTGTGAATTAGGGTGTTAATTTTATCGGTATTTGCTATATTAATTCTAAGTTCGTTGTGAAAAAAAGGAAGGGTAAATGGCATTTTATGTTAAAATGTTAAAATAGATTGTGAATATTTGAACTTAAACCAACGGGCAGGTTTTTTGAAAAACAATGGAGAATAAATTATAAAAAACCACCTTAAAAATCACCATGTAAGAACGAAATTCCCTTTCATTTTCTGTGGGGAATCCCTGCTTCATAGTTGGCTAAAGGGCAAAAATCCCAACAATTAATTGGAAAATAGTGTTAGAATGGTCAAATATAAGGGGGAGTGTAGCTTTATAAAAAAGATTGATTGTTTAAAACAAAGTTTTAATATAAAGATTGATAATTTGCAATAAAGTTTGATTAAAACATTCAAGAAGATGATATGAATTTGGAAATTCGTATTACCTTCTACTATTTCTTGGAATAATAATTGTAAGAATATTTCAGTATTCGATAATTTAAAGAATGGACAGGATGGAGGACTGCAGGTATGAATGTAAAAGATGTGATACCTAACTTAGTTATTATAATAAAACCTATTTTATTTTTTTCGACGTACTGAAAATATGAAATATCATAAAGAATATGTAGTAATGATAAAGGAGGGTATAATGTACACAGTTGGACAAGTAGCTAAATTTTTAAATGTTTCTAGAGATACCTTAAAATTTTATGAGGAAAAGGAATTAGTAAAGCCTAAGCAAAATAGTGAGAATGGGTATAGAAAATATAATCATTTTGATATATATGATATAACAACAGTAAATTTCTATAGAGAAATAGATATTGAAATAAAAAAAATACAAGAATTAAGAAAAGGTAAGAGTTTAGAGGGAATACAATCATTATTAGAAGAGAAAGAACAAGAGGTTTTAGAGAAAATAGAATATAAAAAACTACTGTTAAAAAAGCTTCAGGTCGTAAAAGAAGATTGCGAAAAAATTAAACAATTTCTAGGTGTATACGCAGTAAAAGAAATGAAGCCTTTAGAAATAAAAGGAGAAATAGAGCATTATACTGCATATGATGAATATGACACTCTAAAAGAAAGCACAGACAGTTTAAAAAAAGCAGTGATTCTCACATCTTTAAGAAGAGTCATACGTTTCAACGAAGAAGGTATTCTTGAAGATAAATTTATCATTGTAAGAAGAGTAGAAGATTGTGATAAAGCAATAGAAGGTGAAATTCTATCTCATCCAAAATGTATTTATACAGTTGTTGAAGATGGAAGATGGTCAACGGGTGGAAAAAATACTGACCATAAAGTGGAAGCTAGTTTAAGAAAAGTAGCAAAAGAAAAAGGGTATGAACTTTTGGGGCTTGTTTATATAAATCTATTACTTACCACTTATGAAGATGGACTTGAACGTATTTTTTTAGAAATTTATGTACCTATAAAGTGAAAATTTAATCAGTGGGGGGCTTTATCTTCCACTGGATATAGGAACACAACTAAAACCTGCACATACTGTTATAACTGGTGGAGAATTATTGCTCATTCATGCGGGGAAAATAATGCAGACATGTATTGACCTGTGAGTAACCCCTAGGTTTATGCTGAAGGTATTCGTAAATATGAGCGTTATGATATTGACGAAATACTTAGTTTGAAGCGGGGGATCTGTATGAGTAGAGAAAAGAAGCTAAAAAAGCCAGTAGCAAGTTTTATTCTACTAACCAATATCATTTTTTTGCCACTTTTTTGTCTTGTAGGGGCCATAAAGATATTGGGATTTCCTACATGGTTTTTTGATGTCGCGCGCTGTATATCAGCTTGGTCTTCAACCTTTGCTTTTGCAATACTATTTAAAAAAATCTATCCTGGGCAGAGTTTTATACATTTTGTTAAAAATAAATTCAAGACTAAACTTAAATTTTCTGTGATCCTTTCTGTAAGTACGATTCAAGCCTTCATATTTATTCTGATTTTGTTTCTCGTATTGAATAATAGTGAAGTAGACTCTATTTTTACTATATCTTCATGGGGAATGCTGTTCTATTACTTTTTAAAAAACCTTCTGTCAGGGCCACTAGGTGAAGAATTAGGGTGGAGAGGTTTTGCTCAAGTCGAGCTTCAAAAGAAGCATTCGCCATTAAAAACTTCGATAATCATAGGATTTTGGTGGGGTATGTGGCATCTACCCATATGGTTTACTACAGGGTTTATGGGCATGGATTTGATCAAATATATTCTATTCTTTATGATTTCAATCGTATCTACTACGATTGTCATGGCAGCATTTTATAATTTAAATCAGACTTTAATCATCCCAATCATCATCCATCAATTCTTTAATTTTTTTATTGGCTTAATAAACGGAAACTTAATCGATTTAATCATGTATAACGCAATTTTTTATTTAGTAGTAGCAGTTTTAATCATCATTATCAATCCAAAGAAAGTATTGTATGGCAAGAAAGCTACAACCATTATTAAAGGAAAGCATTACATGATTTAGTGATAGTTTGTACAGCAATACTTTTCAACTATCGGGTGCTTGAGCTTAATAGGATTCTGCGGAGATCTTTTTTCTTATTCGACTAACGGTCCAGATTAAAAAGTTATAGCGGAAGCTCTTTATCTTGTTACACTAAAGGGAGTTTAGTGCAATAAGGAAAATGACTTATTTATTTCGCATTTCACCTAATATATAGCCCTACTTGTATATCGATATTAAAAATTTGCAACGTCTTTAAGTGAAAAATAAAAGAGTCAGTTTTGGCTGACTCTTTGTTAAGAAAAATATCAATAATTCTATTGCCTTATAAAAATGATTATTTGAGCATCTCTGATTTGCTTTTTTAAATGGTTGCTTGCTCTGCATATTTTTTGAAATTATTTAGAATCGCTTGCCATCCTTGTTGTTGTACCTCAATTGGATTCTCAGTTTCAGCATCAAAAGTTTCAATTACTTCGGTTTCGTTTTCTCGACCTTTAAAAGTGATTTTAACTTTTCTTCCATCGCCCATTGTATAAGCGATAACCTCATGTAACTTTACTTCATCATAAATGCCACCAAAATCGAAACCAAAACTGCCATCTTTGGCTTCCATTCTGGAAAGGAATTTCCCACCTGCTCTTAAATCATTCTCAGCAAATGGTGTGTGCCAGTCATCCGAAGCTGCGCTCCATTCCCTTATATGAGTTGGCTCTGTCCAATATTTCCATACCTTTTCTACTGGTGCTTGAACTGTTGTTGCTACTGTTATTTTTTTAGATGTTTCCATTTCAGATTACCTCCTCATTAAAACGAATATTTTTTGACGGTTTGTCCACAATAGATGCCTGATTATATTGTATGATATTTCTAAATATTAGGCTACTTTTTCATTGGTTGCTTTTACCACCCCTGTACTCCATTTCTTCCCTTTAACTAACCTTGTAACAATGGGTGGCGTGCTATGCCTTAGCTGATACGGATGAATTTTCTTGTTAATGCCCGCTCGTTTTGAAATTCGCTTGATAAAAATTCTTAACTGGGCGATGCTCATTCGATGAGGATGATGTTCAGTTACAAAAATAAAAAGATTGTGAAGAATTGTACTTAAACAAACGGGTGCAAGAGTTAAAGATCCAGCTGCCATTTTTGGTGGCTTTTTTTGTTATTGAACTAAATGGCAGGAGTTGAAGAAAAATGTTATGGAGATTGACACATATATGGAAGGAAGAATATTGATATAATCAACACTATACTGTCATTATTTTTAAAAGAAAATTTGATTCTAGGGGACCTTGAAAAAATGAATTATTTTAAGTTTTTTATTTATCAAGCCTTATTAACTATTATTGGTATAGCAAATGATATTCTGTTTAGATATTATTTAAATGAATTGCCTTTCTTAAATAATAAGTTTATTTCAGCCTCAGTGGAGGCACCTATTAATTTGGTAATACTTTATTTTGTCTTTAAGTTATATGATTTATTAAAAACTAAATTACGATACAAGATTTTAATTCATATAGTTGCTTTTATTTTCGGAGCGGTAGCTTTAGGTTTAACTGGAAGTATAATGGATTTATAAAAATTCATAATCCATAGAAACTATTCTTCTTCAACAATAGGGTGCATTATTTAAAGATCCGGCTGCGGTTCCAGCGGGATTTTTCTTCTTCGACTAAATGGCAGGTTAATTGAATAAGTAACTTATAACAGATAATCACCGTCTATATAAAAAGGGGGAGGATGTCATGAAAAATATACTGCTACTACTATCAATATTGCTTTTACTCTTGGGAGGATGTTCGAACAGTATTTTCGAAAATGATACTACAATTACAAGTATTGAAATTATGAAATTCGCAAGTGAGTCACCAAGTCCTGAAGAATACAGAAAGCAAGAAGGAGAAATTATTTCAGTCATTAAATTGGAAGAAGAAATAAAGCGAATTATTAATTCCACTAAAAGAGCAAAACAAGAAAGCACTGAAAACAGTAATATTGCATTGCCAAATCATTTAATCATATTTAAAGAAAAGGAAGATGTAATCCTAACACTTGGCTATTATCCCAATATTATTAATTCAAAAGATAAATTCCTTGATATTAGTAAAGATAAAATGTATGTAACTGACGCACTGAATTTAATTGAGTAAAAATAAATATCCAAACTGTCTTGTTAAGCTAACGGGGTGCTTTTATTTAATACCGGAATACTTGGCGATCCTTTTTATTCTAGAATTGGATGAGGTTAATCATAATGCAATCTGCATTTGTTTCAATGTGTTAGTTGGTTTAAATGAGGTTAGATACAAATTAGGAGGTATTATAGTTGGCGTGGTTAAAGGGAGGTCCATTCCTTGAGGTAAGTTTTTTCTTGGCAATAAAACAGGATCTAATAAGAGAAATAATAGATAAACTATCTGATGTCCGCACAAAAATTGAAGTAATTGATAAAAATATAGAAGAAATAATAAATAATTTTAATGAAGGTTGTCCATATGATCCAGACTCACCTGAATCAGTAATTATTCATAGTGTGGATTTAAGGACCATTGTACACTTGCCAAGGAAACGTAAAGCTACTTTACATATAAAACAGGTATCTTCTAATGCTATCTTAGTTAACTTTTGGTTTTTTGGGAGTAGTTTTGATGCTCCTGAATGGAACCAAGTAGGGATAAAAGAAAATGAATTATCTGATTTCACTTTCTTTTTGGAAGACCTCTTCGAGACATTCGACTTTAAGATTGGTGGAATAGCTATAGAGGAGGATATACTTCAGATATTTGAATATGATGAGACTTATCCAAATGAATGCTATAAATTTGAAAACATTAACCTAAAACAGCATCCTTCATTTCCTTCATATTTTTATAATGTAATATGGAATGAAAAATACCAAAAGTTAGATGATATTCCCTTTAACTATCAAAGGATTAATAAACAGGGAATTATGATAATGTTATCAACTAAATATACTGAGTTTTAAATGGATAAATTTTAACGAGTCTTTACTCTAAAATTGAGCTGGTATTTCTTATTCATCTAACGGTGGCTTGAGTTAAACAAAGGGTTGCTGCTGCGGCTCTTTTTCTTGTTCCACTCCCTCAGTTTAGTGAAAGAAGGAAAAAATTCTACTAAGGCTGAATTTATAAATAATTAGTTAAATAGTGAGGTGTCTTTTTAATGCTTTACGAAGTAAGAATATGGGGTAAAGACTTAAAATGTGATGTCTGTTTTGAAAACCAATGGTTTAAAAGCACACTTAAAACAGAACTTGTAAGTGAGGAAAACGGCTGGGAATATAACAAAGAAGTTAGATATATGTTTGAATGTAAAAAATGCGGTAATTGTAGGATATTTGGGAA
Source organism: Neobacillus rhizosphaerae (assembly GCF_937468385.1). GTDB lineage: Bacteria > Bacillota > Bacilli > Bacillales > Cytobacillaceae > Neobacillus > Neobacillus rhizosphaerae. Next base: position 190,073 of record NZ_CALBWS010000001.1, on the reverse strand, counting down.
AGTATCTAACGAAGATAACATTGAAGATGTGAAAATAACTATTAGTCCTATATTGGAGGTTCCTCCAATTATATCCATTGATGTATCAAATATAAAAAAGTCAAAAGAGTTACATTTACTACTCAAAGAAAAGCTTGAGTTCCCAGACTTTTATGGGGAGAATTGGGATGCTTTTTGGGATGCAATTACAGGGCTTGTTGAGTTGCCTGATAAATTGGAGTTTATTGGATGGGCAAAGTTACAAAAAAAGTTGCCACGAGATGCAACAATAATGAAAAAGTGCTTGGTAGATTATAATAAAGAATCTTATGTGAAAAAATGTGAATTCATTTTCAACTAACGGTGTTTGAGTTAACAGCAGGGGGTGCGGCGGCATCCTTCTTTTTATTGAACTAAAGGGCAGTTTACTTCAAGAAGGAATTTAACAATTCAATGAAGAAATCAATGGATTATGCCATTATAGGAGGATTTAAATGTCCAATTTTATAAATGTAAAGGACTTTAAAAAATGGATACTAGAGAAAGATTTAGAGCGAGAAACTATTGAAGGGTTTTGGGAGAATTTTAATAGTTGGAGAGAAGAGTACCCTGAAGAATATGAAGAAACATTTAAGGAAGGCTTTAAATCTGAGAAACTTTCCATTTATATTAATACAGTTTCTTTTACAATTACAAACTATCCAGATGAGGACTTTAATCACGTAGTTTTAAGACTCAATTTTGAGTACGATGATTCAGTGATAGGCGAATATAGAATGGTTTTTGATTATGAAACAGGTGAAGTATTTGATGATATATTTAGTGTGTATTAATTCTGCACCTTTCTTAAGCTAACGGGAGTTTACTTGAATAAGGATTAAAGCTCCTTCTGTAGAACTATTGTTCTAACGATTCAGTTTTTATTGAGAAGACTTCGGAAAAAAGGTGAAGTTTATGGAATTAAATTTCTTTATTGAAAGAGTAACCATTATGGCTGGAATGGTTTATATTGCACATCAAGCCCCGCCTTCTGCTATTAAACGATGGATAGAAGAACAGGGATTATTTCAAAATGTTACAGAGTTTGAAAAGGATATTTTAGAGAAAAGTGAGATCGAAGTTACACCAACAGAGATAATGAGGTTAAAATGGTATGTTGAAAGCCTTTGGGCTTTAGTTTGGGTATTAGGCATAAACAATAATTTTCGCATAAATGAACCCGTAGGCGATAACTTAATCCAAATGGTTCCAGATGTAAGAAAGAAGCAGGATTTTTCTACGTTAGTAGCCAGAACATTTATGAGAAGCGAAAAGAAAATATATGAACAAGTAGATTTATTTTATAGGCTTCATTGGTACTTAGTCGATGCACGATTAAACGGAAAAAAACATAATAAGCTTGACGAAGGCACGATTATGGAAAGAAGAAAAGCACTCGAATGGGTCGTTACTCCTGGTGAAGAATGGGATGAAATAGATTTGAGTACATAAGCCTGGGTTGTTTCACTAACAAGGTGCGATTTTTGAATAGGGAGGATCGCTTTTTCCTTATTGAAGTATCTTGGCAGGTTGAAGAAGGAAAGGTATATATTTTATACAACTTAATGTTAAGGCTACTCTGCTGGGTGGCTTTTTTATTATTAGGCTCTGTTAAATTTTAATGTTGATATTTAAATAAAAAACAAGGGAAACCAGATTAATAAGGTTTCCCACTTCTTTTATGACTAATCTTTTTGTGACTATTGAACTTCTACAACAAATGTATAGGAAATTGTTCCGTTAGTCCATTCTGCTAATACTTCATAGATAAACTTACCTTTACTTGAAGGAACGATTATTTGATTAGCATCTTGTTCGATTTCTTTTTCTATTCCTTTTTCATTCCATAAATAAACTTTAATATCTGGGTTTCCTTCAATCTTAATATCAACCTTTTGATTTGGATTTGTGCTAATTGATTCCATATGCTCTGCCATTTGGTTCGGAGATGCGTGGTCTGTTTGCACAACTTCAGTTCCTAAACCTTTTTTTCTTTCCCATTTATAACCGCCTTTTTCCATCTGATATTCCATACCATTAATAATAATTATTCCAGTATAAGATGGAGGAAATTCACTATCTATGTCTTCAGTTCCTTTATCTACATTATTTGAACAACCCGTTATCAAAAATATAGAGAACACTAATATCATTATAAAAAAATGTTTTAATCTCAAAATATCCCTCCTTTTTTGAATTGACGATAATTTTTTTTAAAAGTTTCACTTCTTTGTCCTTATTCAAACCCATCTTATAAACAATAAACAATAGATTTTGAAGCTTTTTTTAGAAAATCCTTATAGTTTGTGAAGAATTGTACTTAAACTCGGGGGCGTTAGTGGAATAAGGAGCATTAAATTAATCAAACTTTTTTATAAAAAGTAATTCTGAAAAATAAAAAAGAGCCATCGTTTTGATCAATCTTTGTTAAAAACGATGGCTTTTTATATGCAGTGAAATCAAGGATTTAGAGTTATTTTTGATCAAACTTTATTCTAAAGCTACAGATATTTAATACCACTATAAAGATTGTGAAAAAATGTACTTCCACTAACGGAGTAGATTGGTGGTATATGTTGACAGTGATTTAATTTGGTTTATAATTGAGTAAATACTCAAATCTTAAGTCTATCAGGGGTGAATTTATTGGTATCAAAAAAGGATAAGATTGTACAAACTGCATTGGAGCTTTTTACAGAACATGGATTTAAAGCAACAACAACAAAAGAAATTGCATTAAAGAGTGGTGTAGCAGAAGGCCTTATATTCTATTATTTTAAAGATAAAAACGAACTTCTTAATCATTTAATTAGTGAGTTTTCATTTGTTGAGTCAATGTACAAGGAGATGAAGGAACTGTCGGAAATGAATCCCGTTCCAGCTTTAATTCAATTGGGACATTTATATTCCGATTTTTTATCTCGTAATAAAAGTTTTTTGTCATTTATTTGGTCCCCCGAAATGGTACAAAACAAAGATGTAAACGTAAAGGTTGTTGACCTTATTCATTCAATGTCTAAACAAATCAACACGCATCTGACAAGGGCTGTTTCTGGTCCTGTTAAAAAACAGACAATTGAATTAGCAACTTCAATGTTTCTTTCAACCTTATTAACGCATTTTTTAGTTGGGAAAAGAGCATCAGATGAAATCCCTCTTGAAAATGATAACTATATTGAGAGTGTAGTAAATCTTATATTAAAAGGACTTGATATTTCTAATTGAGCATACTATATTTTTTTTGAACGATATTGAGTATTTACTCAGGAGGCGTAATGTATGAATGATTTTATTAAAAAATATGGTCCATGGGCAGTAATAACTGGTGCAACATCAGGAATGGGATATCAATTTGCTCACAAATTAGCTGAACAAGGGATTTCATTAAGTACTAGTTGCACGTGAGGACGGGACTCTTATACAAACCAAAGAAATTATCAGGAATCGATATAATGTTCAAGTGAAAACAGTCGTAACAGATTTATCAACTCCAAATTCTATTTCTGAAATTGAAAAAATCACTCAAACATTAGAGGTAGGGCTATTAATCAACAATGCTGGTTAAAGCATTACCGGAGAATTTCATCGTGAAAATTGGGAGAACCAGAGCAAACTGCTTGAAACCATATTAAAAACCCCTATGGCACTTACACATTTTTGTGTTAATGAAATGGTTAAACGTGGTCGGGGTGGAGTCATTTTAGTTCCGGCCTTATGGAACCAGAAAACGTAGTATCGTCTCTTAGTTATCTTGGCACTAAGACTACCTTATTACCTGGAATGGCAAATAGAATTATTTTTCAAGGCTTAGGAAGATTTTTACCAAAGTATATAAGGTTACCACTATTCGAGAGTCTTATGAAGAAATTCAAAAGATGAAGCAAGGTGGGTTACTGTAACAAATAAATCCCTTAATTTCCACAAAACAGATTCTTTATTATGAGTTACGGGTACTAACGTTGTAATACAGAGTTATTAAGGTAGAAACAAGGTGTAAAGAGGTGTTGATAAATGAACAATATTCAAGTTATTATATGGCTTTTCCCTATACTTTTTATTATTCATGATTTTGAAGAAATAATATTTATGCGAGCATGGATAAGTAAAAATAAAAGTTATTTGTGTGATAGATTTCCTACATTATCAAAAAAGTTACTACATCATTTTGATCATATTACAACATCTGCTTTCGCTTTAGGGGTAGCGGAGGAATTCATTTTAATTAGTATAATTACAGTTGTTTCCTATATGACGAATTGGTATAGTTTATGGATAGGCTCATTTATTGCCTTTACTTTGCATTTGTTAATACACTGTTTACAAGCACTCGTAGTAAGGAAATATATCCCTAGTATTGTTACGAGCGTCATTTGTTTGCCTATTTGTATATATATTATTAAGCAAATAATACAGATATCTACGTTAAATACCATCACTTTGTATTCAATTTTGTGCTTTATTATAATGGTAATCAATATAGGTTTCATTCATAAGGTAATGGCTATATTTAGCAAATGGATAGTCCGATATGAACATCAAAGTTAATGAACATAAACAGAACTTTGGATAATGAACAATATTCTTATTATATGTAACAAAGATTATTCCCTTGTTCAAATAACGGGTACAATAGTTTAAGATCTAGCTGTCATTATGGCAGCTTTTCTTATTGTACAACGTGAAGGATAGTGAAAATTGCAAAGTTTTAAGGACAGATTTAAAATTCGCGTAAATCTGTCCTTATAGGGCAAAATATGTAACGGTATTGTGCTGGCAAGCACTTGCCTATTCTAAATAAGGAGTGAGATGAGTGGCTGATAAAAACGAACGTAACCGTGTCGATAATGATGCTGGCGAAGCGGTAGGAACTGGTGTCGGTGCTGTCGCTGGAGCTGCTTTGGGTTCTGTTCTTGGTCCACTTGGTACCGTTGCAGGGGCTGTTGCAGGAGGAGCGATGGGTAACAAAGTCGGCGAAGGTGCCAATGAGGCTAATGACAGTGTTGCGAACCGAGAAGATTAAACTTTAACCAAAGTGGCACTAAATGAATTGGATTCCCAAAAAGGGAGTCCTTTTTTTATTAAGCTAATTCAGCTTTTTTAGGTAAATTCCCAGTAAGATTGTGAATCAATTCACTTAAAGTAACGGGGGCGATGCTTCAATAACGGAGGATCGCTTTTTCCTTCTTCAATTAACGGTCACGATAGTTCCATATAAAGATGGAATTCATTTCTCTTTTATTCATATTTGACACCTATTGTTCACTTCTTGATCCTTTTAGATTCACGATAAGACACTATTCCAACTAGGACGATTTCAGGGTATTTCAACTAATACAGGAAGCAAACCAATGGGGTTTCTATTAAGTTCAAAAAGACCAATTTTTTATCACCTCAAAGTACAAGTTATGAAAGAATTTTTCAGCTTACAGAGAGAAATATTCTGCTTTTAGTACCATAAAAATTGCATTTCTATTTGAAGGGGATGTATTCCTTTTAAAGGAAGCTTAACAATTAAAAAATGACTTCCAGCAGGAAGTCATACATTAGGAGAGGTCTTTTACTTAAAGCGGGTAATTAAACTAAAGTAGGGTCAAATCTTATAATTTCTGACGTACTGATACTTGTAATGGGACAGCAAATTGTAGAGGAGCTGAAAGAGGAACTAATGTAGTTCCAACTGTAGTAAATCCAACAGGATAGACTCGTGGAGCTTTACCAGCCCCACAACCAATTTGCAAAGCTCCACCATTGACCATCGCACCAATTTTCAAAGTACTGATATCAAATGTTTGTTGAAGATGGTTATCCATTTTAATCACCTCTTATTAATATATGATTAAGAGTTAGGTTCAATTCTGATAATCATAATAATAATGCCAAAAAGTAAACGAGAAATTAACTCATATTGCGAGGTGAGATCATGAAAATTCTTGTTTGTGGTTATTGTGGAGGAGAAAAATTCACTTAGATAAATCCAGATCAAGACCAATGTAAAAAGTGTGGTGCACTTCTTGAAAATCTTTCTGATTACAAAGTCATCGAAAAGAATTAATTGCTCAATACGAATATATTGGTAAAGACTGTACTTAAAGTAACATGATTTAGTTCAATAAGAACTCCAAATTTAATTCAAAACGCTTGGGGTCACTTCATACTTCAAAGTGACCCCAAGCGTTATTTGTGTGCTAATTACAATGTTATTTAACCTATTGTTTATGTCGTTAAAATCATTGGTCATTTTATATTGTGGTTTAGCTTTTACTCCAAGTTATCGGAACTACTTACAATCTGAATGGGGGCTGTTTATTTTTTATTACGACAGGAATTCAGCAGGGTTTAAGCCGAGCTCATGGCAAATGTCTGCTACCATTTGCTTTTCATTATTATCAAAATTTCCATCAGCATAGCCGATTGCAATACAATAGCGGGCAATTAACCGGGCAATCTCAGGTTTTGTCCTTATTTTTCCAAGTGCACGGAATGCTTCTGCACGTCCCATCATTCGATCATTTTCCATCTTTGATACGAAAAAATTAAATTTTTGAATCACTTTATTGGTATCAAAAACACGTAATTCTTCACTTTGGTGAACAAATTCAAGCATTTTTTGCCGTTCCGAGGCATCTAAGTTACCATCAGCCATTGCTACTAGGGCACAGCCTGCCACCACTGCCTCAAGTACATCTTGGCTTTTATAACGATTGAACACATCTTGGGCTTTTCTCTTTTGAGTATTTGCCCACTCTGCATAATCCGTTTGTGAAGGGGACCACGTGCTTCCACAGTTGTTACAAGTTAACTTAAGTTGATTTTTCCCTACAAAACCGCCAAGTAAGCCTACAGGACCAAGGATTAACCCACCAATTGCTGCTTTGCCAAGACCGAATCCTTTTTTTCCTGTTCGAACATTTGAGGAATGGCAACGCGGGCAAATAATATCATCTCCACCATATGTGTTCTGTGAACTTGGTGTTGAAGGATATGTCGACTGTGCCGGATAACCATAGGCTGGCTGCGAGTATGAAGGCAGGCTAGATTGGTTTTGTTGGGATGGATTATAGCTATTTGGGTTCTGCTGAAAAGGACTATTTTGATTAGGATGGTGCTGATTTTGCTGGTACGAATTCCTTTGCTGAAAAGAGTCATGGTTACTTTGGCTCTGCTGATAGGTCGGCTGCACTAACGGTGGTGCTGATGGTGCACTTACAGGCGGGTCATCAACCGTTACACCGAAGTTGCGGCATAAAGCAGCTAATCCACCTTGAAACCCACTGGCAATTGCATTAAATTTCCATTCGCCGTTATGCCGATAAAGTTCTGCTGCTACTATAGCCGTTTCTACAGTAAAATCCTTTCCTAAGTTAAATCTTATTAATTCCTCATTGGTTAATTCATTAAAAATACGTACATACGCATCCGCAATTTGTCCAAAATTTTGCCGTTTAACTTGGGCATCGTGAATAGTAATGGTAAAGGCAATCCGGTGAATATGGGCTGGAACTCTGTTTAAATCAATTCTTATCTGTTCATCATCCCGCACACCTGATCCGATTCGGTTGTCTCCGCTATAAATAATCGAACCATTTCCACCTGATGGATTGTTATAGAAAACAAAATCCTGATCACTTTGTACCTTTCCAGTTTGCCCTAATAAAAATGCCGAGGCATCCAGATCAAAATTGGATCCTAAATGACTTACATTCCAACCTAACCCAACAACGACATTTTGCAGGCCGGGGTGAGCTTTTGTTAGATCAACTTTTTGCCCCTTGCTAAGAGTAACACCCACACTTTTCACTCCTCTTCCATTGTATATATGTACATTATAAATCTATTTTTTAAAAAGGGAAAAACTTCTAGGCGAATTTCTAGATATTTATCAGTTTATCTACTGTTAAATAATACGAGTATTGAAATGAAAAGTTTCAAAAAATATGCATTAATTGATCATTACCAGGGATGGGACTATAATACTATAATTAACGCAATTTTATAAACAATTTGAATAAAGGGAATTATTATTCTATAATAGATAGATAATTTGAATTAATTGTAAAGGGGAAAGACTATGAAATTATACATTTCAGTTGACATGGAAGGAATAACCGGACTTGTTGACCATACACACGTTGATTCCGACAAGTCGAATTATGAGCGCAGTAGAAAAATCATGACAGACGAGGCCAATTATGTCATCACTACTGCTTTTGAGGAAGAATGTAAGGAAGTCGTTGTAAATGATAGTCACTCGAAAATGAATAATCTATTAATTGAGAGACTCCATCCAGAAACACAATTAATTACTGGTGATGTTAAGCCATTTTCTATGGTTCAAGGATTAGATGGGTCTTTTGCTGGTGCCATGTTTGTTGGCTATCATGCACGGGCATCACTACAGGGAGTTATGTCGCATTCGATGATTTTTGGTGTTCGTAATATGTACATAAATGATGTTGCTGTTGGTGAAATGGGATTTAATGCTTATGTTGCAGGTTATTATGATGTCCCTGTTTTAATGGTTGCTGGTGATGACCGGGCGGCAATCGAGGCAGAGCAGCTTATTCCTAATATTACAACAGCGATTGTGAAAGAGACGATCTCTCGGTCTGCAGCAAAATCGTTAACACCGATCAAAGCCGGACAGATCCTCCGAGAAAAAACGGCTCTTGCAATTAAAAATAAAGGTTTAATGAAACCGCTTACTCCTCCTGATAGACCACTACTAGGGATTGAATTTGCCAACTATGGACAAGCAGAGTGGGCAAATTTGATGCCAGGAACAGAGATTATTCCTGGAACAACAACGGTCCGTTTTCAAGCCCAAAACATATTAGAAGCGTACCAAGCAATGCTGGTAATGACCGAATTAGCGATGAGAACAACATTCTGTTAGGAAGTGGTCGAGCATGAAAACTTACTTTTTTAAACGATTGATTGCTATGATTATCACCTTATGGCTCATCATTACCGGGACATTTTTCTTAATGCACTCGGTACCTGGTTCACCATTTAATGAAGAGAGGACCACAAATGAGCAAATCCAAAAAAACCTTGAATCCTACTATCAGCTCGATAAACCACTTTTAGTTCAATACGGCAATTACTTAATGGCTCTGGTCAAGTTTGATTTGGGACCTTCTATTAAAAAGTCATCCCAAACGGTCAATGATTTGCTTGGAAGAGGCTTTCCAGTTTCGTTTGAACTCGGCTTTTATACGTTGATTGTTGCGATAATATCCGGGATTACCTTAGGTGTGGTCGCCGCCCTTCGCCATAATGGTATCATTGATTACCTGTCAATGAGCATTGCTGTCTTAGGGATATCGATTCCGAATTTTGTATTGGCAACTTTTTTGATTCAACAGTTAGCGGTTAATATTCCAATCTTCCCAGTAGCTACGTGGTCTAGTCCAAAACATATGGTATTACCGATATTGGCACTGGCAACTGGACCGATGGCGATTATCGCTCGCTTAACTCGAACAAGTATGCTTGAGGTTTTAACCCAGGATTACATAAAAACGGCAAAAGCCAAAGGACTTTCACCAGTCAAAATTGTTTTTAAGCATGCATTAAGGAATGCGCTGTTACCAGTAGTAACTGTATTAGGGTCATTAGCCGCAAGTATTTTAACAGGAACGTTTGTTATTGAAAAAATATTTGCCATCCCTGGAATGGGGAAATATTTTGTTGATAGCATCAATAATCGTGATTATCCAGTCATTATGGGGACGACCATCTTTTATAGCGCCATTTTGATATTTATGCTTTTATTAGTGGATTTAGCATATGGTGTTCTAGATCCTCGAATTAAGCTTCATAAAAAGGAGGCGAAATAATGGAACTGCGCAAATATGAAAAACAGAATATTTCGCCAGATGTACCAGATGAATGGTTTGTTCCTTTAATCAAGAGAAATTCAGAAGCAGATGTAGTCGTGAGACCTAGCTTATCGTACTGGAAGGATTCCTGGTATCGGCTTTTAAAAAATAAATTAGCTATGGCTGGAATGGTTTTCTTAGTCTTTCTTACGATTCTAGCCATTTTTGGTCCGATGATATCACCTCATTCGATTGAAACACAAAAGTTAACGATGCAGAATTTACCCCCATCGAGTAAGTTTTGGTTTGGAACAGATGATTTAGGAAGAGATGTGTTTACAAGAACCTGCTACGGTGCACGAATCTCTCTATTTGTCGGTTTAATGGCTGCCCTTATTGATTTTCTTATAGGTGTTGTTTATGGAGGCGTTGCAGGTTACAAGGGTGGAAGAACCGATAATTTTATGATGAGATTTGTAGAAATTTTATATGGATTGCCTTATTTGCTTGTTGTCATTTTAGTGATGGTTGTCCTTGGCCCTGGTTTAACCACGATTATCATTGCCCTTTCGATAACTGGATGGGTTGGGATGGCGCGAATTGTCCGAGGACAGGTCTTGCAAATTAAAAATTATGAATTCGTACTAGCTTCAAAAACGTTTGGAACGAAAACTGCCCGGATTATCCGGAAGAATCTACTGCCAAATACAATGGGACCGATTATTGTTCAAATGACATTAACGATTCCATCTGCCATATTTGCCGAAGCATTCTTAAGCTTTATTGGCCTTGGAATTCAAGCACCGCATGCCAGCTGGGGTGTTATGGCGAATGATGGCTTATCTACGATTCTATCAGGATACTGGTGGCGTTTGTTCTTCCCGACCTTATTTATTTCGTTAACGATGTTTGCATTTAATGTTTTAGGTGATGGACTCCAGGATGCCCTAGATCCAAAATTGAGGAGGTAGCAGCATGGAAAAAATCCTTCAAATTAAGGATCTTCACGTATCCTTTTCAACATATGGAGGGGAGGTGAAAGCAGTTCGAGGGGTAAGCTTTGACTTACATAAAGGAGAAACACTAGCGATAGTTGGAGAGTCGGGCTGTGGAAAAAGTGTCACCTCCCAAAGTATTATGAGATTGATTCCTGAACCACCTGGTAAAATACACGGCGGAGAAATTATTTTTAAAAACAATGATTTAATCAAATTAAAAGAACAAGAAATGCGAAAAATTCGCGGTGCTAATATCTCGATGATTTTCCAGGACCCAATGACGGCCTTAAATCCTACCATTACCATTGGTGAGCAAATTATGGAAGGGATTGTACAGCATGAGAAACTAACAAGGACTCAGGCGAAAAGGGTTGCCCTAGCAATGTTGAAACTAGTTGGTATCCCTAATCCCGAATTACGGCTAAAACAGTATCCGCACCAGTTTAGCGGAGGGATGCGGCAGCGGATTGTCATTGCAATGGCGCTCGTGTGCCGGCCAGATGTATTAATAGCAGATGAGCCGACAACGGCCCTAGATGTAACGATTCAAGCACAAATTTTGGAGTTGTTTAAGGATATTCAAAAGAAAACAGGAGTCTCCATAATATTAATAACTCACGATTTAGGAGTGGTCGCACAGGTTGCTGACCGAATTGCTGTCATGTATGCTGGGAGAATTGTGGAATTAGGGACAAGAAGAGAAATCTTTTATCAGCCACAGCATCCATATACAAAAGGGTTGTTACAATCTGTCCCCCGCTTAGATATAGAAATGGAAGAGCTGATTCCAATCCCAGGCACACCTCCAGATTTATTTTCACCGCCGCCGGGATGTGCTTTTGCAGCGCGCTGCCCATTTGCGATGGAAGTATGTAAACGAGTTTACCCGTTTAAAACACAAAAGAGCAACAAGCATCATGTAGATTGCTGGTTGCAGGATGAACGGGCGCAAAAATTGGCATCATCATAAGTTTTTTATAAATAAAATTACTAGGGGGAAGAAGATGAAAAAGTTTACTACCATGCTGATTGCAGTTATGATGCTATTTGCTTTGTCGGCTTGTACAGCAAATAAGGATGCCGGAAGCGAGCCAAAGGATGATGGAAAAGGAAAGACTAACGAAAAGACAGAAAAGGTTCTCTATTTGAATAATGGGCAAGAACCCACTTCATTTGACCCACCAATTGGGTTTGATGCTGTATCGTGGAATTCCTTGAACAATTTAATGGAAGGTCTAACACGATTAGATGAATCCCATCAGCCCAAAGCTGCCACAGCAAAAAACTGGGATGTCTCACAGGATGGAAAAACCTATACGTTCCATATCCGTGACAACGCAAAATGGTCCAATGGTGATGATATCACGGCGGAAGATTTTGTATTTGCATGGAAACGTTTATTAGATCCCAATACGGGTTCTCCAGCAGCCTTTTTAGCTTATTTTATTGAAGGCGGGGAGGCTTATAACAACGGAAAGGGTTCTGCCGGTGATGTGAAGATAAAAGCTGTAGATAAAAAGACCTTCGAAGTGACGTTAATCAGCCCGCAGGCCTATTTCTTAAGTGTCATTTCAAATCCATGTTTCTTCCCAATTAATGAAAAAGTTGCAAAGGAAAATCCAAAATGGTTTTCTGAAGCAAGCACATTTGTTGCTAATGGTCCATTTAAATTAGCCGATTGGAAACATGACAGTGAGTTTACAATGGTCAAAAATGATAAATATTGGGATGCAAAAAATGTGAAAGTGGATAAAGTGCATTGGGCTATGGTTGATGATCCCAATACTGAATACCAGATGTATACAACTGGTGAACTAGATACGTCTCCCGTTCCAGCAGAGCTAGCCGATAAATTGTTTAAAGAAGGCGACGTAAAGGTAGAAGATCAAGCAGGTGAATATTTCTACCGTTTTAATTTGACAAAGGAGCCTTTCCAAAATGAGAATATCCGAAAGGCATTCGCATTGGCTGTTGACCAGAAACAAATGGTTGAGCATGTCACAAACAATAAGGAAAAGCCTGCCTATGGATTTGTTTCCTACGGATTTAAAGACCCTGACGGCAAAGACTTCCGTGAGAAAAATGGAGACTTAATTAAAACAGATGTTGCGAAAGCAAAAGAGCTTTTGAAAAAAGGGATGGAAGAGGAAAAGTATACGAAACTTCCTGAGGTTACATTAACCTATAGTACTAGTGATACGCATAAGAAAATTGCCGAAGCCTTACAGCAAATGCTCAAGGAAAATTTAGGTGTTGATGTGAAACTAGCGAATATGGAAAGCAATGTATTTGCACAGGACCAAAAAGCATTGAAATTCCAGCTTTCACGCAGTTCATTCCTAGCTGACTATGCTGATCCAATCAACTTCATCGAGAATTTTATCACCGGTTCTCCAATGAACCGTACTGGCTGGAGCAATGCTGAATTTGATCAATTGATTAAAGATGCAAAACATGAAAAAGATGAAAAGAAACGGTATGAGATGATGTATAAAGCTGAAAAGATTTTATTTAGTGCAGCACCAATTATTCCAATTCACTTCTACAACCAGGTGTACTTACAAAATAAAAAGGTAACAGGAATCGTGCGTCACCCAGTTGGTTACTTAGAATTAAAGTGGGCAGATAAAAAATAAAACTGGGAAGGGGATGTTCGTTTGAACATCCCTTTTCCTAAAAATCTGAAAGGAGAATTTGGGATGCATCTAGTAAAGCCATTTCGCCTAAAAAAAGGAGATACTGTTGGAGTCATTGCTCCTGCCAGCCCGCCGAATCTAGATAATCTTGAAAGAGGAATCGGTTTTTTACAGGAGTTAGGTTTAAAAGTCATGAAAGGGAGAAATGTCAGCAATATTTATGGCTATTTAGCGGGCTCCGATCAAGAAAGACTTGAGGATTTACATGAAATGTTTTTAGACAAAAAGGTTAAGGCAGTCATTTGTGCGTGCGGGGGATACGGAACAGGAAGAATTGCAGCAAACATTGACTACGAAATAATTAAAAATAACCCGAAAATTTTTTGGGGTTATAGCGATATTACTTTTTTACATATAGCTATAAGGCAAGAAACCGGACTAGTCACCTTCCATGGTCCAATGTTGGGGTCTGATATCGGAAAGGAAGATACCCATCGATTATCAAAAAATGGATTTTTGCAATTGTTTCAACCAACGGAGTTGTCCTATACTGAGCAACTATCACCATTAGAGGTGTTAGTTGATGGTGTAGCAACCGGTGAACTTGCTGGTGGGAACTTGTCCCTCTTAGTTAGTACGCTTGGTACTAAGTTTGAAATAGACACAAAAGGAAAGCTTTTGTTTATTGAGGATATAAATGAAGAACCACGTTCAGTGGACAGGATGCTGAATCAGCTTTATATGGCTGGAAAGCTTGAAGATGCTAGCGGAATTCTCCTTGGAGACTTTTGTGACTGTACACCAAAAAGAAGTCTATCGTTAACACTGGATGAAGTCATCAGTCATTATATAAAACTAGCAAACAAACCTGCACTAAGAGGATTTCAAATTGGTCACTGCAACCCGCATATTACCATTCCTTTGGGTGTTAATGCTATGTTAAACACAGCAGAAAAAAGACTATTTATCGAAAGCAGCATCATGTAAAGGACTGATAAATAATGAAGATTGAAACAATTAAAACATTTAAAGTTGCTGTCCCCCTTATTAAGCCTTTCAAAACAGCACTAAGGACCGTTACAACTGCCGAGGCTATTTTAGTAAAAATATACTGTGATAACGGAATCGTAGGCTGGGGAGAGGCTCCCCCAACCGGCGTTATCACGGGTGACAGTTTATTAAGTATTGAATCCGCCATCCACCATGTAATAAAACCTTTTTTAGAAAAGAAAAGTCTTTTAAACTATGAAATGATTTTTCAGGGCCTGAAAACGATTTTAGTAGGAAATCCAAGTGCAAAAGCAGCAGTCGATATGGCTCTTTATGACTGTCTTGCCCAATATTGCAAGTTGCCGCTTTATCAATTCCTTGGGGGCCACAAAAAAGAATTGGAGACCGATTATACCGTAAGTGTGAATGGACCGGAGGAAATGGGTGACGATGCTGTTTCTTACATCCAGCAAGGATTTAATGTATTAAAAGTAAAGGTCGGTAAAGATGATATTAGCACCGATCTCGAACGAATCCGCGAAGTTAGGAACCGGGTTGGTAACGAAATCAAAATTCGGCTGGATGCGAATCAGGGATGGACCGCAAAGGATGCCATTCGAGCTATCCGCAAAATGGAGGATAGCGGCTTACGAATTGAATTGGTGGAACAGCCTGTAAAAGCGGACGATATTGAAGGACTAAAACAAGTGACTGACAATGTCTCTACGCTTATTATGGCAGACGAAAGTGTTTTTTCACCAAAGCAAGCTTTTCAAGTATTGAAAACAAGAAGTGCTGATTTAATTAATATTAAGCTGATGAAAGCGGGCGGAATCTATCAAGCTCAGATTATTAATCAGCTCGCCGAGACTTGTGGTGTCGAGTGCATGGTGGGCAGCATGATTGAAACCCGTCTTGGCATTACAGCCGCAGCCCATTTTGCTGCAAGTAAGCAAAATATTACCCGTTATGATTTTGATGCGCCGCTTATGCTTGCAAAGGAAATTATTGATGGGGGAATTCAATATAATAATAGATTTATCACGATGCCAACAGAGTCTGGTCTGGGGATTAAAGAGGTAATTATTGAAGGGGGAGTTTCTGTTGGATAAATGGCTCGTTAATGTACCGGTTGCAACAGTTTGGACATCTTTCGATTCGGCCAGGGAAATAGATTGGGATGCCGTAACTAATCCCGTTAATATGGATGCTTGGTTACATGGTTTAACATATGAAACAAGGCTAGGTTTATGTGAGGACAACCTTGTCCAAACGCAAGTTTTATTCGGTCAAGAGGTTTTGCTGATGGAAGAAAAGGAGAATTGGGCACATATCATTATTCCCAGCCAGCCGTCTTCAAAAAATGAAAGCGGCTATCCTGGATGGGTGCCAAAGTCACAATTGGTTAGAAGTGAAGCTGAGTGGAATTTACATGATGGACCAGTGGTAGTTGTAACAAGTCCCAAAGCGATTTTATCTGGAGAAAACATTTTGGAACTATCATTTCAAACGACCCTGCCACTCATTAATGAAGAGGATTCAAAGGTATTCGTCCAAACTCCGAAAGGAATTGGTGAGTTAAGTTGGGAAAATATTGTTGTATTTGAAACAATGGCTGCACGTTATAAAGGGATGGGAAGCGATATTGTTTCAGCAGGAGAACAATTTCTTGGCCTACCCTATCTTTGGGGCGGCATGAGCAGTTATGGATATGATTGCTCTGGTTTCAGCTACTCGATGTGTAAGGCAAATGGCTATATTATTCCCCGCGATGCCCATGATCAAGCAAATGCAGGAAAAACAGTTCCATTATCAGAAATAAAACCAGGTGATTTATTGTTTTTTGCCCATGAAGAGGGGAAAGGAAGTATTCATCACGTAGGCATATATTACGGAAATGGGAAGCTACTTCACTCTCCAAACACTGGCAAAGCGGTAGAGATTATTTTGTTGGCAGGAACGATTTATGAACGTGAGCTTTGTGCAGCAAGGCGCTACTGGTATGAGACGGAGGCATAATGATGGAAAAATTATTACAGGTTAATAATTTGAAAAAGCATTTCCATTTGGGACATGGTGAGGTCTTGAAAGCAGTTGACGGGGTATCCTTTCATATCAATAAGGGAGAAACCTTCGGAATTGTGGGTGAATCCGGATGTGGAAAATCTACTGCTGGAAGGACAATCATCGGTCTATATGATCGGACCGAAGGGGAAGTTTTGTATAACGGAAAAAACATCCACAGCTTAAATTCGAAAGACCGGTTTGCTTTTCACAAGCAAATGCAGATGATTTTTCAAGATCCGTATGCATCGCTAAATCCAAGATCAACCGTCAGTGAAATCATTTCTGAACCGATGGAGGTCCATGGTCTGTATCCTAATAAAAAGGATCGTTTGAAGCGAGTCTATCAATTACTTGAGGATGTTGGCTTGAATAAAGATCATGCTAATCGCTATCCTCATGAATTTAGCGGCGGCCAGCGTCAGAGGATTGGAATAGCCCGTGCTCTCGCACTAGAACCCCAATTTATTATTGCCGATGAACCGATCTCTGCCCTAGACGTATCCATCCAGGCTCAGGTAGTGAACTTGTTGAAGCGGCTGCAACAGGAAAAAGGATTAACCTATCTGTTCATTGCTCATGACCTTTCAATGGTAAAGCAATTTAGTGACCGCATCGGTGTTATGTATTTAGGGAATTTAGTCGAACTAACAGCTAGTAAGGAATTGTATAAGAATCCTCTCCATCCCTACACACAAGCCTTGCTGTCAGCAATCCCGATTCCTGATCCTGACATCGAGGATAAACGGGAGCGAATTATATTAACTGGAGAGTTACCAAGCCCCATCAATCCACCAAGCGGTTGTGTTTTTAGAACGCGCTGCTCAATGGCAATGGAAATTTGTGCAACAGAAAAACCAAATTGGCAGGAAATTGATGCTGGTCATTTTGTATCATGTCACCTTTATAATAATAACAAAACTGGTGGGCACGATTATTCTCAGGTTGCCGTGACAATTTAGCCGATGAAAATTCTAGAAGCAAAAATAACAGAGGAAATTAAAGGATTAAAAGGTCGGATAGGTTTGGTTATTGAGATTGGAGAGGAACAAATTCAAGTGAATGGTCTTGATGTGTTTCAGTCCGCAAGCCTGATCAAAATTCCTATTTTAATAGAAGCACTAAGGCAATGTGAGGATGGGAAGATGAGTGAGAGTGATCCTGTCCCAATAGTAAAGGAAGCAATCGTGGGTGGGTCAGGTGTCTTGCAGGCCCTGTCACCTAATGCATTGTTAACAGTAAAGGACTTAATGACATTAATGATTATAGTCTCAGATAATACGGCAACAAATTTATTAATAGATCTATTGGGAATGAATACGATTAATCGTTTTTTGAGGCAGTTTGGACTAACACGGACTGAACTTAATCGAAAAATGCTGGACTTTCAGGCAATAGAGCAGGGAAGAGACAATTATACGAGCCCGCTAGACATTGTTCAATGTCTGAAGTGGATGAAGGAAGGGACTGTTCTTTCTAAGGATAGTCAGTTGATTGCGCTAGAAATCATGCGAAACCAGCAGTTTAAAGATAAGCTTCCAGCACAAATCGATCATAATCAGGTGTTCGTGGCCAATAAAACGGGTGAACTTCCAAAAGTGGAACATGATTGTGCTGTGATTCAATATGGAGCGAAAACCGCTTTTGTGTCAGTCTTGATGGACCAGCTTGAAAATTTACATGCTGGAAAGCAAACACTGAATATAATTGGAAAACATATTTATGATTATTTAGTTGATTAGGCTTAAAAAGGGACTGACTCATGATTGAAGTCAGTCCCTTCCTTCTTTTTTATTCATTCGAATGATTTACGTTATTATTCTTTTTTCTAAATGGCCACCAATTGGCTTCACCAAATGTTTTCACCATGACAGGTACAAACAAGGGAAGGACAATTAATGCGTACAAGGCAAGACCGATTAATAGAATTGTAGCAATTTCGAGCAATGATAAAACGCCGGATGGCATCATTGCGGCGAATGTCCCACCTAAGATGATGGCAGCTGAAATAATGACGGTGCCCATCTTTTTCATCGATTGCAGGATCGCTTGTTCAACCGGTAAATGCCGGTATTCATTGAACCGGTCCATTAAGAAAATACTGTAATCAATACCAAGCGCAACTAATATGACAAAGGCAAAGAATGGTACGGCCCAGCTAATTCCTGAATAACCCAATAAATGGACAAAAATCGATTCTGTTATAGCCATCGAAGTATAGTAGGTTAATATTAATGAACCAATTAGGTAAAGTGGCATAATGATAGAACGAAGTAAAATAATTAAAATGATACTAATCCCTATAAGCATAAGCACAACGGTCCGTGTATAATCTGCCTTGGAAATCATCTCAAGATCATTGTGCATACTAGACACACCACCAATGGCCACTTTTGCATTTTCAAGTTTAGTATCCTTAATTGCTCGTTTGACCGCGTGTTTAATTCCTGGGATTCGATCAATTGCTTCATTGGAATAGGGATTTTTATTAAAGACGACATCAATCGTCATTACTTTGCGATCCTTGGACAAATAGGCGTTGAGTGCTTGCTCAAAATCCTTGCTATCCAGCACGTTCTGCGGAATATAAAACCCGTTTTGTTTCTGCTTTGATACATCCGTCAGATAATCTTGGGCAGAATTAAGACCATCAGATACTTGATATAACCCATCAGCACTTTGGGTTAAGCCGTCTGAAAGCTGTGAGATTTGGCTACCCATGTCTTCAAAGCCTGTGAGGAGTTGCTGCTGCCCTTCATTTAAACCGCTTAAACCAACCGTAAATTTAGGAAGGCCATTTATGATTTTTCCTTGGCCGTCATCCATCTTATATAGTCCGGCTTCTAGCTGTTCAATGCCTGACAAAAGATGTTCCATTCCGTTTACCAACTGTTGTTGACCAACAGTTAACTTGGCAAAATTACTGTTAGCAAAATTAAGTCCGTTTGTGGCATCTTTTAGGCCGGCATTTAAGGTGTTTAGACTGGTAGCTAATGAAAGTTTTGGATCTTTTATTGTCGAATCAGTTGCAGCTTTTGCACCTGCTACGGTCATTTTAATTGCTTGATAGTTTTGATTTTGCTCGATGTCGGGATAATCATTTTTAAGATTTGTAAAATATTGATCTGTTGCTTTAAGAGATTGATGTAAAGAATCAAGACCCCCAGCGATTTGGTCGTAATTTTCGGCAAGAGTTGATAATCCTGTCCCAGCCTGTTTATAGCCATCTAGTAATTGTTTGCTTCCAGCTAAAACTTCTTTTGATTTATCCTTGATCTGTGCCAGCCCTTCTTTTATCTGGGTAGACGCAAGGGAGCCGCCTTTAAGTCCCTTCTCTATTTCTGAAAGACCTCCTTGAATATCTCCCATCCCTGTTTTTAAATCGTTGGTTCCTGTAATTAACTGACTAATACCATTTGTTGCTTCCTGGATTTTAGGCTGATTTGCAGCCATCTGTCCGCCAGCTTCAGAAAGACCGTCTCTGATTTTTTTAATCCCATCATTTCCTTTGCCCAGTCCGTCCCCAAGACTTCCCACTTGTTTTGAAAGATAAAAATCATCAATCGGAGTGCCAGTCGGTCGGGTGATAGAACGAATCGTTTTAACGGCAGTTACTTTACTCAGCTCCTGGCTAATTGTTTCAGTAAGGGCAATATAGTCGGATGTGTTCATTTTATCATCGTTTTTAATGACAATTTGCGTCGGCATCGATTCACCGGGGCCAAAGGAGTCAGAAATGATATTGAAGCCTTTTATCGAAGGATAATCATCGCTGATTTCTTCAAGCGAGTTAAATGATAATTGATCTTTATAGGTGAATAAGAATGGAACTGAAATAATGGCGACAATGATTAAAGCAATCAACGGTCGTGCTAGTGCAAATTTTCCGGCAAATCCCCAGAATTTACTATCACCATGCTCAAGTTTGCCTTTTGATGGCCAAAATAGTTTTTTTCCAAGTACTGCCATAAAAAATGGAACCACTGTAACGAGGGCAATTAACAGAATCGCAACCCCGACAGCGACGGCTGCTGCCGATTTGTAAAGCTGAAAGGTTGAAAAACCAATAGATGCAAATCCAATTAAAACCGCAATACCACTAAATAAAACGGTTTTTCCTGCAGTTCGATACGTGGTAATAATGGCTTCAATAACATGTTCACCTTTAGCAAGTTCCTCCTTAAAACGGCTAAGAAGCAAAATACAATAATCCGTCCCTATCCCGAAAAGTACTGCGACTAAGAAAATTTGCGTAAAGGTGGATATGGGGAAATTAACGTTATCAACTAATAAACTAACAATGGATTGGGCGGTAAGATAACTGAATCCTACTGTCACTAGCGGTATAATTGGTGCAACAGCAGATCTAAATACTAAGAGTAAAACAACCAAAATGAATCCAACTGTGATGCCTTCGGTTTTTTTCAAGCCTTCTTGTGAATTAGTAACAAGATCCTCATTAATCACCCAACTGCCAGTATAATAATGATTAAGTTTGACATGGTCAATCGCTTGATATAAATCTTTTGAAATATCTTTTGCCTCTCGCCCAGTTGCTGTCACTTTCAGTGATACGAGGATCGTTTTTCCATCCTTTGACACAAGCTGACCCTTCAATTGTTCCTGATTGAAATGGGTAAGAATTTCAGTAATGCCGAGTTCATTTTTGTTCTTTTCAAGCTGTTTAACAGCTTTTTCGGCCTTCGAAAAATCTCCTTTCGTTAGCTTTTTATCACTATGGAATACGAGTGCTGTTTGCAAATAGTTGCCTTTGTTTTCACTTGACTGTACATCTTTAAGAATTTTTTGCGCAATCGTAGAGGAGTACCCTTGCGGAACGGATATTTGTCCTTTCTCACGCACGAGAGTTTCCATATTCGGCGCTACGATAAAAAGAGTAGTGATAACGAAAATCCATGCGACTAAGATAATCCATTTTCCTTTAATTATCGCTCTCACTTTCAATTCCCCCCAATTCTTCCTGTTTCATGTTGTCCAATATCAGGGCCAATTTTTCATACGTATTGATAAAAGTGGTAATTTCAGTTTCGTTAAATTGCGTAATAATCGACTCGACTAATAGTGTAACTTTTTCTTGGCAATTTTGGTAAAGATTAATCCCTTCATCGGTTAAAGTTAAATAAACAACTCTTCGATCGTTTTCATCACGCGTCCTTTGAATCAGTCCTCTGTCGGCCATCCGATTGATAATCGCTGTAATCGCACTTTTATTCACCTGAAAAGCATCCGCTAATTCCGTCGAAGTACATTCCCCGGACTGATGGATATACCTTAATGTGAAGTGCTGATCGTTTGTCAATTCATTGCTAAGCTGTCCTTTAATTAACGACTCGGCTTTTTTATGTACTTGAAAGGAAACGGTTACATAGCGGTCAATTAATTCTTGAATAATCTTGTTGTCCATAGTGATTTTCACCTCTTCGAAAAATTAGTTAAACCATTTAACTATTCACTTGTTAAACTATATAACGGATTAAGTAATAGTGTCAATTAATTGTTTGGTTCATTATTTTTGTATGGAAAAGGGGCGGAGCGCCGCAAAAATGAATCACTTTAACCAGTTAAAGTGAAATGCCCATTTCACTAGACGAAAGATGTGAAGTCTAGCTCTGCTCTCACCGCCTTTATTAGGTGACTAAGGCATGTTCTCTAAATTTATTTCCATGGTTGGGTTGGGAGTTGAGGCTCATGATAGTTTTTTTAAGAAAATCTTAAGGAACTCCTTTCATAATGAGTTTATCAATGGCACAAGCAAATGGTGTGCAACAAGAAAATCTGAAGGGAGAAATTAATTAATGAAAAAAATGAGAAAGGCACATTTATGGATCGGCTTAATTGCCTCCGTTTTAATTTTTATGGAGTCCATCACTGGATTGTTGATGAATGAGCCTTGGTTAATCGGTCAATCACAAATTGAAGTGGGAAGGGGTACATTCCAATCGGGACAATATAATCAAGGACAGGCTACCCCAGGAACGACACAAGATTCAGGCCAAGCTAACGGCCAAACTAATGGTCAGTGGCAAGGACAGAATGGTTTTAATGGAGGTGGACAATTTCAGGGCCAGCGAGGATTTGGCGGCAACGGAAACTTTAACGGAGGATTTCGAGCACGGGAGTCTCAAGGAATACTAGGCACTATTCGCAGCCTACACGAAGGAAGAATTGGCAATACAAACATTAAGTGGTTAATTGACCTAGCTGCAATTGCGATGATGTTCCTAACTGGTTCAGGTATTTATTTATCGATAAAGGTTCTCCGTACGGAGAGGAAGAGAAAGAAGCGTCAGAACGATGACCTAGAGGGAATATCAAACTAAAGAATAGGCTGCCGAGAATCATCGGCAGCTATTATTTTGGCTTCAATATGCATGTGGAATATTTCTATCCAAATGATGATTGCCTTATTTATCTATTCAACAATAACTGTTCCTTTATACATTTTCATACCACAGCTAAAGGTGTATTCGCCTGTTTTATCAGGAGTAAAGGTTAATTTCGTTGTACCGGTTTTAAGGTTGATGTTGTTTAAATTAAAATCTGGCATCATAAAGGTTGAAAAGCAGCTATTATTACCGGGATTTTCAATTTCAAGTTCCACTGGTACACCTTTTTTTACGCGGAGTACGTTAGGAGTGTACCCTTTATTAGTGACTTGCATCTTGATTTTTGGAGTGCTTTCTTTCGTAACATCCACTTCCGTTTTATCAGCGGTTGAACCGCTTGCATCTTGGTTAACTTGTGTTTGTGCTTGAGCTGAATCATTTTTACCAGGAATTTTGACCATATCACTGCTATACATAAATAAAAACAAAGATACAATCACCACTCCTCCTGCAATAATGGCAAAAGGCGAAAGCTCTTCTGTATCAAGGGTAAATTTATTGTTCGTTTCCACGAAAATAAACGCTATCACGAATCCAATAATGACCACATAAAAACCTAATAAAATACCCAACAAAATTGTCGGATTGATAAATTGGATAAAGACACCAAGTATTGCGCCAATGATTCCGCCCATCAACCCAGAAATAGATCCCATGAGGATGGCCAAAATTCCGACGGGATGTCCAGCTAAGAATCCAATCACAAAACCAATAATCATACTAACACCAACGACAAGAAACATCTCACCAGAGAGAATTCCAGTGATACTACCGGAAAGTAGCCCTGTTATGACCGCAATAACCATGCTGATCATAATTCCTGATAGGTTCGTCAGTTTATCTTTATTTTGGTATACAAGATAAATAGAATAGCCGGTGCCAATAGCAACGATCGCTGCTGAAATAATCGAAAAAACTGTCATTTTATAGCTCCTCTTATGTGAATTTAATAGATTAAATAAAATAAACAACATAAGAGTATTATAAATGCAAATAGCTAATTCAAATTTGTATATTACGTGATTAATATGAATTTTTTATGAATCTTACTGAAGATAATTGTTCAGGAAGAATATTGGGAAAAGGTTATTTATCTTTTTCTTTATCAAGTGTATTTTTATAAATTCTCTTTAGGGCTTCATTTTGCATTTTGATGTAATCAAGTAAAAATTCTTTTTCTTCTTCCTCTTGCTCGAATTCATCCTTTTCATCTTTCTTCATGCACATCACCCCGTTTTTTCTAATACTTGCATTTTAACCTACTTATTGTTTAGTTTAAAGAGGAGAAAGGTGAGTATTTGAGGCAATTGATAAAAATTTTCTACGATAGAATTGACTTTTGAACTTGGGAACTATATAATTTTCAAAAATACTATTGAAACAATGACGGGGATTAGTAAATTGAAAATGTCTTACCAAGAGAGGAAACCACTGGTGCGAGGTTTCTTAAGACGGTCATTTGAACCTGCCTCCGAGTTCTGTATCGGATTAAATTGAAGATACATGCGGATAAAGTCCGTTATCATGGAAAGAGTATAAAGCAATGGCTTTATGAATTTAGGGTGGTACCGCCAGGCCTTGGTCCCTTTTTAGGATCAAGGCCTTTTTGTATTGAGAAAAGCACAAGCGCCCGTTTAGTGGCGTATCGACGGGAGCGCTTCGAATGAGTATTGGAAACACGGAGAGCAATAGCGATCCGATGTTGACTTATCGCAGGGAGTAGAACGAAGTACACTAGCCGTTGGGCGTTGAAGCTGGCCAATTCTCAAAGTCGAAAATTTTTTGCTTTTTTATAAAAAAAATAATGAGGTGTCAAAAATGGCTAAGGAATTTGTTAAAGATGTTACTAGCATGGACGAGGATTTCGCCCAGTGGTATACAGATGTAGTTACGAAAGCAGATTTAATTGATTATTCAAGTGTTCGCGGTTCGATGATCATCCGTCCATACGGATATGCTTTATGGGATAATATTAAAAATGAACTTGATCACCGTATCAAAGAAACTGGGCATGAAAATGTTTATATGCCATTATTTATTCCAGAAAGCTTGCTTCAAAAGGAAAAAGATCATGTTGAGGGCTTTGCACCTGAAGTAGCATGGGTAACTCATGGAGGGTCTGAACCGTTAGCAGAAAGATTGGTTGTCCGCCCAACGTCAGAGGTTCTATTTTGCGAACATTATAGCAATATCATTCATTCATATCGTGATTTACCAAAACTATATAACCAATGGGCAAACGTTGTCCGCTGGGAAAAAACAACTCGTCCATTCCTTCGCACATTAGAGTTTTTATGGCAGGAAGGCCACACTGCGCATGCAACCGATGAAGATGCCATGGAAGAAACCATTAAGATGCTGAATGTTTATGCCGAACTTTGTGAAACGATTCTTGCTATTCCAGTTGTAAAAGGGCAAAAGACGGAGAAGGAAAAATTTGCAGGTGCAAAAGCAACTTTCACGATTGAAAGCTTAATGCATGATGGTAAAGCATTGCAATCAGGTACTTCTCACCATTTTGGTACTGGATTTGCCGAGGCGTTTGGAATTCAATACACCGACAAAGAAGGAAAGCTGCAATATGTGCATCAAACATCATGGGGTTTTACAACAAGGATTATCGGTGCCTTAATTATGGTTCACGGCGACGATCGAGGCCTAGTCATTCCACCTAAAGCAGCACCAACACAAGTTATGATTGTGCCAATTGCCCAGCATAAAGAAGGGGTCCTTGATTTTGCCTATGATTTGAAGAAGTCGCTTGGACAGGTTGCACGTGTCAATATTGATGCAAGTGATAAAAAGCCAGGCTGGAAATTCAACGAGTACGAAATGAAGGGAATCCCAGTCCGACTTGAAGTGGGACCAAAAGACATCGAAAATAAACAGGTTGTGCTGGTAAGAAGAGATACCCTTGAGAAAGTAATCGTTCCTTTAGATCAATTAGATACAAAGCTTGTGGAATTATTGGATGACATTCAATCAAATTTATATAACAAAGCATTAATGCATCGTGAAGAGAGAACATCAATTGCTGAAAACCTTGTGGAATTAAAAGAAACCCTAGAAGCAAAACCTGGTTTTATCAAAGCGATGTGGTGCGGCGAATTAGCCTGTGAGGAAAAAATCAAGGAAGATACAGGAGCAACATCAAGATGTATCCCATTTGAGCAAGAACAGGTCTCAGATAAATGTGTTTGCTGCGGAAAAGACGCGAAACAAATGGTTTATTGGGCAAAAGCATACTAAAATAACTTTTTGACAGGGCTCTTCCATACTGGAAGAGTCTTTTTTTGACTCTACTCTAAAAGAGTGTACGAGGGTGAGAAAAAAAGACTTAGATGGGACTCAGAGAGTGACGATTCCACTTTAACAGTGATTTCTGCAAGTTTATCAGCGATTAGATCATTATTCATTTTCTAGAAAAAAAGGAATTCAAAGAATTTTAGCGAATTTTTACTATTTAGAAGGGGGAAGCATACATATGAAACCCATTTTATTAGATTTTCCAGAAGAGTTTTATACTAAGAGATTGTTCATACAAAAGCCAATGCCTGGAGATGGGAAAGCGGTATATAAGGCAATACAGGCATCATTAAATGAACTGAAGCCTTGGCTGCCGTTTGCACACAAAGAACAAATACAACAGGATGTAGAGGCAAATATTCGGGACGCACACGCCAAGTTTTTAATCAGAGAGGATTTAAGACTGCACATATTCAATCGGGAAACTGGAGAATTTATCGGTTCTTCTGGTTTACATAGAATCAACTGGGATGTGCCAAAGTTTGAAATTGGTTATTGGATTGATACGAGATATACCGGAAAAGGCTACATGACTGAGGCAGTAGAGGGAATCATGAACTTTGCTTTCAGTGAGTTGAAAGCAAGAAGGGTTGAGATTCGCTGTGATCCAAGAAATATTAGAAGTAAAGCTATTCCTGAACGATTAGGTTTTGTATTAGAAGGAATTTTAAAAAATGATGGTATTTCTGCAGATGGCAAAGAAATTCGTGATACATGTATATATGCAAAAATAAAGTGATAAATGAATGAAGAGCTCGAACTGGAGGTCGAGCTTTCATTCAATCAAGGAGATATCTTTTCAAATAGAATTTTGTAATCGCCAAATATTCACGGGTATAGGATTTAAAAACAGCCTTCAATGGTGTCTTTGCCGGGAGTCCATTCACAACTAAATCCTGATCACGGGCAATTGAAATCGCTCGATAAAGATGGAAATTATTCGTAACGATAAGTCCGAGCTTAGCATCTTGTGGGATCAGCTTTTTTGAAAAACTAATATTTTCATAGGTATCAGTGGAACGATCCTCTAAAATAATCCTCGACTCTCCAATCCCTTGCTTTACTAGTTCTCTTTTGATTGATTCCGCCTCAGAAATTTCTTCTCCAGGACCTTTTCCTCCTGATGCAATGACGAGTGTTTCTTTGTTTTTCTTTAAATACGCAGCTGCTGCATTAATTCTGCTAGCAAATGCCAGTGAAGGGACAGTACCTTTCACCCTTGCCCCAAGCACGATTAAATAATCTGCGTTCTTTGGTGCTTCCACATGGCTATACTGACTTATTTTAAATTGCAGCAGGCCAACATAGATCACTCCTAAAGCCACTAGAAAACCAAGTATTGATATCATTCTTTTCTTTTTCTTCATCTTTACCAATCCATTTCTACATTATTAGTAGCAATCGCATTAAGAGTACAATCATATTTTGATAGTACCATAAAATAACATTTTTTTAATATTTTTTTAAAAAAATGAAAAAGGCACATAAACTTTCATGCGCCTTTAAGCCATCGATATTAGTTTTTTATTCACAAACCCAGGAAAGTCCAAGTGTTCCAACACCTGTATGGACTCCGGCAACGGTTATTAGCATCAAGATTTCTGTTTCTAAATTTGGAAGTGTTTCGTTAATATATTTTTCAAGCTCGGTTGCTTTTTTAAGATCATTAGCATGGACGATGGCTACTTTGCTGACCGTTTTCGTTTCAAGGTCTTCTTTTAATTTATTTACCAGCCAGGCTATGGCCTTTTTTTCGGTACGAACTTTATCTTTAATCCTTGCTGCTCCCTCTTCAATCGATAAAATCGGCTTGATATTAAAAAGAGAAGCTAATATTTTTTGACCTCCGGATACTCGACCGCTTTTCTGAAGCTGATCTAGATTTGATGGAACTAAATACAATCGAGTGTGTTCGCGTAATCCCTTTAATTGTGTAACCACTTCTTTAACATCAAGCCCTTGTTCTACTAGGTCAATGCCTTTTTTTATTAAAAATGACAGTGGGAAAGAACCTGTTTGTGAATCAATCGCAAACAGTTTGAAGCCTTCCATCTCAGCTGCCATGACCGATGATTGATAGGTACCAGTTAACAAACTAGAAGCATGAATGGCAATGCCAAAATCGTAGTTTTCCTTTAATTCCTTATAAAGATCCACAAAGTCCGAAATTGACGTCTGGGAGGTTTGGAATTTCCCTTCTTCATCTTTCATTCGTTGATAAAATTCCTGTTCAGTAATATCAACCGTTTCTTTGTAGAATTCATTGTTAATGACAACGTGCAAGGGAATAACATGTATTTGATGATGCTCAATAAATTCTTTGCTGAGCGAAGCCGTTGTGTCGGTAATCCAAGCAATTTTGGCTTTGTTCATAATTATCCTCTTCCTCCAGTAGCATTCTCTTAAAAGTGCCAACTAAATATGTAAGTTTATTCATAAATAATGACCTAGGGCATATTGTCTAGAACTAGATTCAACAATACAAGAATGAAAACTATCCTACTAGTTATATTTGTCATGTTGAAAAATGAAAACTTTGTGAAGTTTTGAGGTCAGTAAAGACGTTAAAAGCAAGAGGAAGAAACTGAATGATAGTCATTTTTCGAAATGTGGCTTCTCTTTGGTAAAAAGCAGTAATATGTTTCGGTTTCATAAAAAAACAGGATAATTGGTCTAGCTCGAATTATTCAAATATAACATAAAGTGATTTAAATCACTTATCCATTGCGTTAAATTTCATATAATCACTATGCACATAGTAAAAACACACAAGGAGTGTTTAGTTTGTTAAATCAAAAAACAATTGAAATCATTAAATCAACGGTACCAGTACTAGAAAAACACGGAGAAACAATTACCACTCGATTTTACCAATTGATGTTCGGTAACCATCCAGAATTATTAAATATATTTAATCATGCCAATCAAAAACAAGGCAAACAGCAAAAAGCACTTGCAGGAACGGTATATGCCGCTGCCATGTATATTGATAATCTTGAAGCGATTCTTCCAGTGGTAAAACAAATTGCTCATAAACATAGAAGTCTTGGAATTAAGCCTGAACATTATCCAATTGTTGGTAAACACCTTTTATTAGCGATTAAGGATGTGTTAGGAGAAGCAGCAACAGATGAAATCATTGATGCCTGGGGACAAGCATATGCTGTAATCGCTGATGCCTTTATCAGTGTTGAGGCAGAAATGTATGATGAAGCGGCGAATAGGCAGGGAGGCTGGGACGGATTCCGCAACTTCGTTGTGGACCGAAAAGTGGTCGAAAGCGATGTTATTACCTCTTTCTACTTAATGCCTAAGGATAATAGGGGAATTGCTGATTTTATCCCGGGTCAATATATTAGTATTAAACTAGAAATTGCAGGTGAAAAGTACACACATATTCGCCAATATAGCCTCTCTGATGCTCCTGGTAAGGATTATTATCGGGTCAGTGTTAAGAGAGAGGCAGGAACCGCAAATCCTGATGGAATGGTATCCAATTATTTACATGATGGTGTGAACGTTGGAGATGTTTTAAAAGTAAGTGCCCCTGCAGGTGATTTTGTTTTAGATACGGAGAAAAATACTCCTGTTGTGTTACTTAGTGGTGGAGTAGGTTTAACACCAATGATGAGCATGTTAAAAACTATTGTTGAAATTCAGTCAGAACGTAGTGTTACATTCGTCCATGCAGCTGCAAATGGGAATGTTCATGCACTAAGAGGAGAAGTAGAGGATTTGTCTAAGCTTGAAAACGTAACTTCCTATTTCTTCTATGATTCGCCTACTGAAGAGGACCGACGGAACAATCGCTTTGATGTTGAAGGCTATGTAACACGCGAATGGTTGAAAGAGAAACTATCTATCACGGATGCAGATTTTTATTTCTGTGGACCGGTTCCTTTTATGAAAGCTGTTAATCGCTCATTATTAGAATTAGGAGTTAGGGAAGAAAGAATTCACTTTGAATTCTTTGGACCTAAGGGGAATTTAGAAGAATAAGAAACAGTAAGCCAGCTTCCAACAGAAAGCTGGCTTTTTTTGTGATTTTCATCATGAATTATCATAAATAAATTACTATGACTAGCTAAGGTAGGATAAAATACCAATTTGACATTTAAATCAGGAAAAAAGGGTATGCCGATCTGTTGTCCAATCCAAATAGGAAAGAATCATCGGGTACGAGCATAATCTGGAATCCACTTGTGGATTCCTTTTATCATCCCTGGAAATGTTAAGAAATTTCGAACCTTAAAGTATTTGTAGTAATATGTAGGAGTTGAAAGTTTGTTTCATATCTTAACTATGATTAAATTAAAGAAAAGGCCAGAAAGGATGTCATTCATGAATAAAAATGTCATACGTTCGATAACTGCCATAGCCGTATTATTTTGCCTCCTCTGGCTTATCGGGCTTGGCTGGGCAGTCGGTGAATATTATGCTGGAAAACCGGAGAAAGTTCCCGAGGCAAAGACCGTTAGCAAGAAGGTCGAAAATAAAAAAGGATTAACCATTGTGGCATTAGGTGATTCATTAACTAGAGGAACTGGTGATGAAACGGGAAAAGGCTATGTCGGTGACTTAATTGATGAAATTAAGGATAAAACAAAGCGTCCAGTGCAGCTTACCAACCTTGGAATTATTGGTCAAAGATCTGAACAACTTCGAAGTCAAGTGCAGGAAACTGAAGTTGGTCGTCAGATTCAAAAGGCAGATATCGTATTGGTGACGATTGGTGGCAACGATTTGTTCCGCGGGGGTCAAGGATTATCAGATTTTAAAACAGATGAAATTGCAACGATTGAAAAAAAGTATCTTGATAACTTGAAATTTATTTTTGACCAAATTCGCAAATACAATAGCAATGCTAATGTGTTTTTCATTGGATTGTATAACCCATTTATTGAATTAGATCAGGGAAAAGAAATGTCAAAGGTCGTTCGTCAATGGAATTATGATAGTGCAGAAGTAAGTGCCATCTATCCTAAAATCGTGTTTGTACCAACATTTGACTTATTTGAATTAAGAGTGAATGATTATTTATATTCCGACAAGTTTCATCCAAATTCAAAAGGATATCGTTTAATTGCCGAAAGAGTGGCCTCATTGCTCACCTGGTAAGGAGAGGAAATCGATGGAGAAAAAAATTACATTATCTGTTAAAAATATTAAAAAAGAAATTGGCAAAAGAGAAATCATTAAAGGGTTAACTTTTGATTTACAAGAAGGTGAAGTATTTGGTTTCTTAGGTCCAAATGGTGCCGGTAAAACAACCACGATTCGTATGATTGTCGGTCTTATCAAACCAACATCAGGTGATATCCACATCTGTGGATTCAATATTGAAGAGAATTTTCAGGAAGCAATGAGCAACCTTGGTTGTATCGTTGAAAATCCAGAATTATATCCATATTTATCTGGCTATAATAATCTTCTCCATTTTGCTCGGATGATTGAAGGGGTAAGGGAAGAACGAATTAGCGAAGTAACTGAACTCGTGGGTTTAACAGAAAGAATTCATGATAAAGTAAAAACCTATTCACTTGGAATGCGGCAGCGACTCGGAATTGCCCAAGCACTTTTAGGTGAACCCAAGGTGCTCATTCTCGATGAACCGACTAATGGACTGGACCCGGCAGGAATTCGAGAGATGAGACAATTTATTCGTTTTCTGGCAGAAAAGGAAGGGCTAAGCGTCCTTGTTTCAAGTCATTTATTAAGTGAAATACAATTACTATGTGACAGGGTAGCCATTATTTCAAAAGGGACGATTATTCGTGTTGACACCGTCCAGCATCTGCTTGAAAATCGGGAACGAGTGGTTTGGCGCCTTTCTCCTTTTGAAAAAGGAAAACAGGTTTTAAGCTTATTGACAACAATTGAAGAAAAAGAGGATGGTACCATCTTGACAGCGTTCGATGAGAAGAAAACACCAGAATGGAATAAACAACTGGTTGAAGCTGGTGTTTCGGTTATTGAAATCAATCGAAAAATGCCAGTGCTCGAAGACTTGTTCCTCGAATTAACGGGGGGTGATACCATTGAATAAGCTGATTCAAAATGAAATGATGAAGTTAATCGCCAAAAAACGACTAATTGTGATAGCGATTATCATAGGCGTTCTCGTAATGTTATTTACATATGCACAATACAAGCAAGTCCAAACACAACGTGAAAAACTCGGAACGAGTGATTGGAGAACCATTTTACAACAACAGATTGTTGATACCACTAATCGATTAAGTAGTAGCAGAATGACTGACGAATGGAAGAAACAGCTGCAAATATCCCTACAACAACAAAAATACTATCTTGACCATGATATCAATCCCACTGAGCCGGGTGCACCAACGTTTATGAGAATTTTCTTGGAAAGCTCCATCGATTTATTCATCCCATTAATGGTTATGGTCATCGCCAGCGATTTGGTTTCGTCGGAACACAGTCTTGGTTCGATTAAGCTGTTGTTGACGAGGCCGGTGAAAAGGTGGAAGGTATTGTTAAGTAAATATCTCACCCTTTGCTTGGCGATTTCATTGGTCATTGCGATAACAGGTATACTGTCCTATATAATTTCAGGAGTGGTGTTTGGATATAAAGGCTGGGGCGCACCAATCTTAACCGGTTTTAATGTAACGGACACAGGGTTAAACACCTCAGAAGTTAAACTTTTGAGCCTGTGGAAGTTTTTGTTAATGGATTTTGGGCTTGTGTGGTTTGTGGCTATTGTAGTGGGGACATTATCCTTCATGCTATCCGTATTAATACGTAGTACTGCTGCAGGAATGGGAGTAATGCTCGCTGCCTTAATCTCTGGGGCTATATTGAGTAATATGGTATCCTCATGGGAATCTGCCAAATATTTTTTTATGGTTAATTTACGGTTAACTGATTATATGAAAGGAACCGCTCCTCCAATAGAGGGAATGAATCTCTCATTTTCAATGATGGTATTGTTCGTTTGGTGGGCAGTCGCTTTATTCGTTTCATTTTTTGTCTTTACTAAGAAAGACGTTTATTAAAGAAAAGCTATTCCTTCGGAATTTCTTTTCTTTTATGTCAAAAAGATACGGTAAATCGGCACTTGTATTTGATAGAAAATTATAAATCTTATAAAATAGTTGAGTAGAAAGAAAAAAAGGAGGGTGAAAAATGGCATTTACATTGAAAAAAATTGATCATGTCCAACTTGCCGCGCCAAAGGAATGTGAGGAAGCTGCCAGAGAATTTTTTGCCGGAGTCCTCGGGCTAGTAGAGGTCGAAAAGCCAGAGGAATTAAAGAAACGGGGTGGGGTTTGGTTTGAATTTGGAACTTTTCAACTTCATATTGGGGTAGAAGAACCATTTTTACCAGCCAAAAAAGCTCATCCTGCATTTGTGGTTGAAAATATTGAAGAATTAAAAACTTATCTTAGCGAGAAGCAGGTTGCTTTTACTAGCGACGACAATCTCCCAGGAGCAAGCAGAATTCATCTATTCGACCCATTTGGTAATCGCCTTGAATTTTTAGAGTGGCAATAATCAAATGCAGTTAAAAAAACAGCCCAATTCCATATAATCGGAATAGGGCTGTTCGCCTTATAGGTAGGGGATGTAAGGCGTGTGCTATTAGGGATAATTCTAATCAATGAGTGGGCAGGGGAGGGGAATCCTGCCGACAGGGAAAAAGCATTTTTATCACAATCTTCGTTATTGTTTTACCGTAACTTTTACTGGTTCACGGCTAACACCAACGTGTTGCTTAATTATAAGAGATGGGCCGCCAAGATTAAACAGGTAGCGTGCCTCAATAACTTGCTTCATAAATGCTCCAAATAAGCCGGATAAGCGGAAATTACCTACTTTCCCAACAGCAGCCATAAGACCAATCGATGCAACTGAACCCTTATGGTGATATTCAAATGCTTTTAACGATTCACCTCGAATGGAAGAAACAATGTTCTTCGCACACAAAGGTGCTTGTTGCAGTGCCACTTGTGCAGTCGGTGCTAAGGCATTCTTTTCATCCTTCAAAAATAAAGAACAATCGCCAATACTAAAAACATTGTTCATGTTCTTAACGCGAAGATAAGAATCTACTGCGATTTTGCCCTTGACAATTGGTAACCCCCATTTATGAACTATCGTGTTTCCTTTTACACCACATGACCAAATTAATGACCTTGTAGGAACTTCAATATTATTTTCAAGTACAACTTTTTCAGGAGTACATTCAAGAATTTTCGTTCCTGTGATTAATTCAATATTTCGCTTTTCCAAAACGTTCATAGTATATTGAATGGACTGTTTAGGGAAAAACGGAATCACAGATGGGGCAGCCTCTATGGCAACAATTCTTATTTTTTCAAATGGAATATCGTGCTCTTTACATAATTTAGGTAAGCCATCAGCCAATTCTCCGAGCATCTCAATTCCAGTAAAACCGCCGCCAGCAACGACAAAGGTTAGTCGTGAAGGATCTTGATCTTCTTTATAAAGGTTAAATTGTTTAATGATATGATGATAAATAGCTTTTGAACTTCTAAAGCTTCGGATTTCTAACGCATTTTCCTTTATACCCGGAATACCAAACGTTTCAACCTCAAATCCAAGTGCAATTAATAAATAATCATAGTTAACCGTATCCCCGCCTTCAAGGTGCACAACTTGGCTTTTGATATCTACCGAAGATACGGATGCTTTAAGAAACTGTGTTTTGTTAGAATTGATTAGTTCAGGTATTGAGAGCGCAATCTGACGATCCGCAGCTGTGCCAACTCCTGTTTTGTGAAGCTGTGTTGTAAGGTAATGATAGTCATGTTTATTTATTAAGGTAACATCTGCTTCACCAGATTTTAATAATTTTTCTAGGCTTTTACTTGTGATTAATCCCCCGTAACCTGCGCCAAGGATCACAATTTTTGGTTTTGACATATTCCCCACTCCTAACACCTAATAATAGGTTTATTCTACGATTTATATTGTGAAGCATTTCACAATTGTGTTCTTAAAAATTAGAGCATACGCTCTTGTTTTTCTTGTGAAATATTTCACATATCTTCTATATTCATAGGATACGATAATTAGAATAAAATCTCAAGTATTTTATCACTAAAATTTTGTCAAATTGGTAAATTTTTTTTTGAAAAAGGGGAATAATAATTTCGTGCCGAAAAAAATTGAATTGATATTCTAAACATGAAATATGGAAGGTGAATTTATGAAGCTTAAAATGTTATTATTGACCCTGGGGTTTTTAGTATCAGTTCCAGGCTTTTCTGAAGCAAACGGTAAACTGCCTAACACCAAGGGGGGAAATTCGGAAAATGCACCTTGTGATTGTCAGGAAGGCAAGCACCATCATAATATGCATAGAGATTGGCAATCTCATATGGCTGAAAAAGAGCAAAAACTTCTTTTATGGGTTGACCAATTTTCTCCTGATAAAAAGGCCGAATGGACTAAGGTTCTTGCTGAAAAGAAAACTCTCAGCAAAGAATGGATGAGTCCGGAAAATGCCGGAAAACGGGAACAGTGGAAAAAAGCGAAGTTGGCCAAAATGGAAGAGCTAAAAAAGCAATTTGATGAAGGTAAGTTAACGAAAGAGGAATTTATTAAAAAGGCACACGGTGGAAAAGAAATAGGGCATTGGAAAACGTTCCATGATTTAAGAATTGCAGTTGGGAAAAAAGACGAAAAACAAGCAAAGGTTCTTTTAAACCAACTATTGGTTCAAACCAAACAGCATAATCAACGGATAAAAGAAATGTTGAAAAAGGAATAACGGTAGAAGAAAGAGCCAATTCTAATTCTGGAATTGGCTCTTTCTTAGGAATTATTAATAAATTATTATTTCTTCAACTCTATTTTATCTTGCTTTACTTCTTTTATATCTTCTTTTAATTCTTCTTTAATATCCTCAGCAATTCCTTCGGTTGCTTTTTTAAATTCACGGAGTGATTTACCAAAAGCACGTCCAATTTCAGGGAGTTTATTCGGTCCAAAAATGACTAAGGCAACAGTAAGGATCAAAATTAATCCAGGGACACCAATATTTGAAAACATTTTTTCATCTCCCAAAACGAATAATATCATCAAGTTTATTATAACTTTTTGTACAACATTATTCTACTTTGATTAAGCGAATGTTGCATGAATCATAAATAGAATTAAAAAGCCGATGGCTAGTTTAAAATGCCATTGATGATCTGCTCTCTTAAAGCGCTTTAAACCCATTAAGATGAGAAATAACAAAATAACCGTTGAAGCAATACCAGATAAATAGGTAAAGTTAAATTTAAATCCTCTGATAATGGCTAAAAGTCCGTGCAGTGCAACGATACCAGTTGATATGAGAGCGACAGGAACATGCCATTTTCTAGCCAGTTTAGCAAGGAATTGAAGAGGAGTTTTAACCTGAAAATCTCCTAAATGAAGATTCTTTATCTTTTTTGATTTTAATAATAGATAAATCGGATAAATGGACAAAACGGAAAAATAACCAATTCTTGAAATGGAACCTAATTGTTTAAATATCCCTTTGTAATGTCGAAAATCTTGAGTAAACAATTGCTGGTGATTAAGAAAGATTACTATTATCCCAGTAATAATCAAAATTATCGTTACCAGAGAAAATAGAATAATGATTTTTCGTTCTTTTGGATTAGGAATAATATTGGATAAAAAACCAGATTTTTTAGTTGCTGGTGAAGATTGAATGATTTAAATCACACACCTTTCATAATCAATTTAATGGTAGTATAACCAATAAATATTAAATTTTTATAAAAAGGCTATTAAAACATTCTAAATGAAAAAATAAAGTTGTTAGGGCTATCTTGCCCTAACAACTTCAACATCTATTTTTTTACCCTCATAAAAATCCTTTATTACTTTATCCGTATAAACCCAGCCTTTCCAGCCAATATGAATAGTATCCTTCATGAAGTATGGATCATATTCATGTTTGGAAAAATCAGCAATTTGAAAACCTTCGGACTCGATTTGATTCTTAATACGATCATAATACGCGGTACGGCCTTCTTTAGGAAAACCAGTATAGTCATACCATTTTCCGTTCACTGGAACAGAAATAAACAATGGATCTGCCCCTGACTGTTTAAGAAGGTCAAGCACCAATTGGAAATCATCGTATTCAGGAGATTCTCCATAGGATGCTCCTGCTTTCTTATTCTTTAATGATGGTACCAATTTTTTAATTTTATTATATTGGTAATTACTTACATAAAATTGATTATTCGTTGATCTTCTTTCACCAAAATGATTGGCTTGATCGACTAATTCGTGCCAATGTTTGTTTTTTACCTTAGGGCTGATTTCCCTCTTACGAGGAATGCCGCCTACCAAAGTATAATAAAGATCCTTTTTCACCATCAATTCACGATAGGCAAAGGCAATAGGCCGAACTAGCGTAGCCTTTCTTTTGGTCCATGGATTATCCGTTATCTCTGCTTTATACATGATTGATAGAAGTGGGTCGTTTTGAATGGGTGAAAATTTCAACAGTCGATGTATTGCCTTTCTCTTGATTGTTGGATCAATCCTTTTATTAAAAGCAAAATCGTATCCTTGTAGGGATGAGTAATTAGGAACAAAATGGGATTCGTCAGTCCCATTCGGCTGGAACCATTGTGGCGACAAGACGAAAACAATTTTCTTTCCCTTAAGCTCACCAGTATGTTCAGAAAAATTTAATAAATGAATTAATGATTCCGTTCCTCCTCGGCCAATAAGAAAAGGGGTAAAATCTTCTCTTGTTTCTTTAAAATAATTTGCCGGATGGAAACGATCAAGTCTTGCTAGTTCAGATGATCCATATATTGGCAAAAAATGTTTATCTTCCAGCATTTTTTGCTGAACATATTTACCTTGAAACATAAATGGATTTAATTCTGTTGCAGCCTGAGTGACTCTGGATTTTGGAATCATACTCTCAATCCATTTATTT
Organism: Neobacillus rhizosphaerae; assembly: GCF_937468385.1. Classification (GTDB taxonomy): domain Bacteria; phylum Bacillota; class Bacilli; order Bacillales; family Cytobacillaceae; genus Neobacillus; species Neobacillus rhizosphaerae. Next base: position 151,889 of record NZ_CALBWS010000001.1, on the reverse strand, counting down.
GGTATCACTACCAAAATAACCATAACAAGAAAGGCTAGGATAATGGGTGAGAATACAGCTTTTTTCATTGCATATCAGCCAATTGAATGGCGATGTTGTTAGGGGTGTTCCAGACGTCACGATCGAACTCCGTGATCGGAACAAGTATGCCAAAACGTTCTTCGACTTGAACGAGTAATTCAACAGTCCCGAATGAATCTAATAAACCAGCGTCAAATAAATCAATATCTGGATTTTCCTTTACAATATCATCCTGGCAAATTTCAGCTAGTAAAGATATAACCTCATTTTTGAAATCCATAGTGATCAAACTCCTTTATGAAATAATTGTCCTGAGAAAATATAAAATCCAAAGCAAATAACATGGAAGGTAATAATAATAGCAATAATATGTGTAACCTTATTTTGTGGCCACCATTTGTGCTTTTTATTAAACCGTTCAAATGAATTGTAAGCTACCATTAATAATGCGTGGTACACCCCATAAATTATATATTGTACCTCTAAGCCGTGCCATATTCCCATTAATAAAAACAGTAAAATATAGCCAAGGTTGGAGAGGAGGTTACGGTTTTTAATCCATTTCTTCTTGGTCATCCAAAAGACGAATCGCATATAGACATAGTCTCTGAACCAAAAGGATAGGCTCATGTGCCAGCGATTCCAGAAGTCCTTAATATTCCGGCTAAGGAACGGCTTATTAAAGTTTTCTGGTGATTTAATGCCCATAATATAACTAACACCAATCGCAAAAGCACTGTACCCCGCAAAATCGAAAAAGAGGTAAAGACTATAAGCGTACATATAATAAAGCTGATGCTCAAAATGGCTGTGTGCAATAAATCTTAGATTGGTGATAAAAAAGTGATTAATAGAATAGCCGATAATGAACTTATATAAAAACCCGAGAAAAATTTTGTTGAGTCCTTCATAAAGCAATAATTGGTATTGTTCCCCCGATATGCCAACTTCCAAATCTTTGTCAAAACGGCGATAACGGTCGATTGGACCCGATGAGATAGTCGGGAAAAATAAAATGTAATAGAGTAAGCGGGATAGGGGTAGATCCTTTTTTATCAGTCCATCCCTTGTTTCCATAATTAATTGCGTACCCTTAAAAGTTAAATATGAAATACCAAGAAAGCCAACAAAATTTACTACTGAAAAATAAGGCAGCATCTTCGAAAGGACCAATGGCAGGATCGAAAGGATAACTGCAAAATAAAAGATCGTGTTCCCATTGTTTTTTTTTCGATAGGCGATATATACCTTTATTAGAACAACTTGCCAAATTGTAAATACGATTAAGGCGACAGCTTGATTAATGGATGACGAGAAAATGATCCCTAAAGCAATAATCGATACAAACATATTATAGGTATGAAATCTTTTTCCCTTTAAACCAAGAATAACCGTTGGTGCTAAAAGAACCGCAAGGATGAAAAAGAATGTAAAAGAACCATATGGTGTCATTGTAATACCATTTCCCTGAATTTTTTTCGGTCCATTTTTCCGTTTGGTGTCATCGGAAGTTCTTCATAATAGGAGAACTTTCTCGGAATCATATAAGAGGGAATTACTTCAGAAAGTTCTTTCTTTATTGCGCTCGTTAATTGATATTCCTTTTCAAACTCATGGTTACAAGGGATTATCGCCGCCAGTAAATAGTCAATTTTGTCATTTTGATAGACAGGAACGACTGCAGCTGATTTCACATACTTTGAATTGGAAATATGGTATTCAATCTCTTCTAATTCCATCCGGTAGCCATGAAGTTTTATTTGAAAATCAATCCGGCCTTTGTAAAAAATTAACCCCTCCTGATTGATATATGCGGCATCACCAGTTCGATATGCCTGTTCACCTTCATAGTGAAAAAAGGTCTTTTCGGTTAGCGATTGTTGTCCTAAGTAACCTTTACTTACACTTGGACCAACAATAATCATTTCACCTTTCTCTCCAGGCTGGACCGCTAAGCCATTTTCATCAACAAATAGTATTCGTGTATCTCCCTTTGGTTTACCAATTGGGAGATTCTGATACGTTGCTAATATTTCAGCTGTTACTTCAATTGAAGTGACAGCTACCGTTGCTTCTGTTGGTCCATAGGTGTTAAATATTTTTGCCTTAGGGAACCGATCTATTAATTGTAAGCAAATCGCAACTGGCAGGATTTCCCCGCAAAATAAAAACACGCTAAGTTCAGGCAATAGTTCTTGTGTAAACGTTGGATCCATTAAACACATCTGGACAAAAGAGGGAGTCGAAGTCCATACTTGGGTCTTCGATTTTTCTAATGCTTCAAATAAGAGTTTAGGCCTTTCAATCATTTCCTTTGTAATCGCAAAAATGGTCCCACCTGTAGCAAGCGCAGGGTAAAGGTCCATGACAGAAAGATCAAACGAGTAAGGAGCCTGATTTAAAAAGCGAAGATTGCCCGTTATTGGAAAATCTTTAACCATCCAATCGACAAAGCTCTGCAAATTTTTAGCAGAAATTTGCACACCTTTTGGATTTCCTGTGCTTCCAGATGTATAAATAATATAAAAATTTTCTTCACCGTATACCCAATTAGACGGGTCAATCGGCACTTCCGTTACTTGATTCTCCATGATTTTATCATAATTCACAACAGAAACTGTGGGATTGTCCATCACCATTTCTTGCCGTGAAGCATTGATAACCATTCCAGCTTGTGAACTATTGATAATTTTTATTACTCTTTCGATTGGAATCGAGGTATCTACAGGAATATAGGGTAGTCCTGCCTTTACACAGCCTAGGAAGGAGGTAATCATGGATGCATCCATATGACCATAAACTAGGACTGGCAGATGTCTTTCATTATTTTGTTTTAATAGATAAGCAGCAATTTGTTCTGATTTTCTCCAAAGTTCACCATAAGTGATTTCTTCTGAAGGAGAAATATATGCTAATGTTTCCGGAAGTGTAACTGCTGTGTTTCTTATTGTTTCTAACAGTTTCATATTGGCTTCCTCCCCTTAAAAATCGTTGTAAATATAGGATCCTGCGCTTGCATCGTTAAATCCGTACATAAAAAATAATAAAAGAAGAATAAGCAAATAGTAAACAAATCGGCCCATCCACTTTAGCTTTTGATTAGTAAAAAAAACTAGTAATCTTTTAATCATGGCGGTTTAACCCCCGAAGTATTGTTGTAAATAGTCCAATTTCTTAACAAATAAGAAAAAATAAAGGAATTTTGAGTCAGAAGAACTCTAATTTTGCCATTTCTTTCCCTTTTAACTGCCTTAACTATCATAATGTGCTTTTTAGTTTGTTGCAATTAAAATATGATTAAAAATAATTAAAATTTCACTTTCACCCTTAAAATCAAATTAAAAAAAGACCGACGGATGTCCAATCGGTCTTGAATAATATTCATCTTATCCGGGCCCTATAGAGCATTCATTGAGTTTTTTTTTATCTAATTATTGAACAAAAAGTGAGGTGGTTGACCAGGTCACTTTTTTTATAAAATTAAATCAGATTGAAGGTAATGATATAAAAGTTTGGCTGTATTTTCGATTGATGACTTGTGTGTCCTTTCAAAGGCATGTGATGAATCAATTCCTGGACCGATGAGACCGTGAACAATATCATGCCCTGAACGGATGGCTGCAGATGCATCTGAACCATAAAAAGGGTAAATATCTAGTTTATATTCAATATTATTTTCTTCAGCCAGGCGCACTAAATTTTTTCGTAATCCATAGTGATAAGGACCGCTCGCATCCTTTACACAGATGGAAACCGTATATTCATCTGTGGATTGTCCATCGCCCATTGCCCCCATATCTACAGCTAAGTATTCAACTGTTTCTGGGGTAATATTGGAGTTGCCACCGTAGCCAATTTCTTCATTGTTCGAAATGAGGAAGTGAGTTGTATAAGGTAAGATAATATTCTCCGCTTTAAGCTGTTTGATTAATTGCAGGAGAATGGCCACACTCGCTTTGTCATCTAAATGTCGCGACTTAATGTATCCGCTTGGAGTTACTGCTACCCGGGGATCAAACGCAACAAAATCACCGACTTCGATACCAAGTTTTCGGACTTCGTCGGCTGTATGTACTTTTTCATCAATCCGGATCTCGATATTATCCTGATTTCTTTCGGCTTTTCCAGCATCCTTATATACATGGACCGAAGTTTGATGCATTAGGATGGTTCCTGTATATTTTTTGCCTGCGCTTGTTTCAATTTGACAGTATTCACCCTCAATTGAATTGTATTTGAAACCACCAATCAAATCGATTTTTAATCTGCCGCTAGATTTTATTTCCTTTACCATCGCGCCAAGTGTATCGACATGGGCTGTCAGCATCCGATGTCTGCTCGAATCTTTTCCTTCAATTGTAGCTATTAAACCACCTTTTCGGTTCCTTATTGTTTTAATTTGCAGTTCTGCAAGGAATTTTTCGACAAAGGTAATAACCTCATTTGTGTTGCCAGAAGGGCTTGGAATGGAAACTAAGTTCGTTAATAATTTCATGGTTTCTTCTGTATTTATATAAGCCACTTTGTGTACCCCTTTCTGAATTTTCATTCTTTCCTATTATACAGCTAATTGAAAAGTTCATGTCAATAATCGTTTTTGTTGTTTTGGTCAACATTTTAAGTTTGAATGCATAGGTTATCTAATGATGAAATTTGATGTAGCAATGGTTAAATCCTTCTTTCATTGGACATAAATGTTATTATTCAAACTATTTAAAAAATAAGGAGTGCTAAAAATTTTGCCCAAAAATGACAAGGGAGAGGAGAAAAATTGACCAGAGTAGAACTATATCAAAATAAGCCGAGGCAATCCCCATGGAAGGGTCTATTTTTTTTCATTATAGCGTGCATGATTCTTGCAATGGGCTTTTTCGTTTTTCGTTATTATTATCAGACCACCATAAAAATTGAAGCACCAACTGAGAAATTGGGACAAAAGGTTGTTATTCATCTTCCAAACGGACAAAAGGTGTTTACGTATGAAAATTTGATTTTTGAAAAAGATGGGAAGACCTATTATAAGGGTGAGCGGAACACGATCGATTTAACCGGAGGAACAGTTGACTATCAAGATTGGGAATAGGACTTTCAAAAAAGACTAGCCATTTCGCATGGCTAGTCTTTTCACTATTTAAACCAACCTTTCTTAGTAAACCAAACTGTCATTCCGACTCCAATTAAAAACATGAAGATCAAAGCTCCGAAATATCCGTATTTCCAAGTTAGTTCGGGCATATGAGTAAAATTCATACCATAAACACCTACAATGAAGGTTAGTGGCATAAAGATTGTCGTGATGACCGTCAAGACTTTCATAACATGGTTCGTTTCATTAGAATTAATGGAAATATAACTATCGCGTATATCGGTGGTAAGTTCCCGACTTGCTTCAATCATTTCCGATAATTTTAGCAAATGATCATAAATATCAGAGAAATAGACTATTTTCCCTTGAATACTAGTTAATTTTTGTGAATTAAGAATTCTGTACAAAAGATCTCTCATTGGTGAAATCGTATGCCTTAAAGATAAAAGGTCATGCCTTGTGTCGAATAAATCCCTTAGCAAAGCATCCATCGATCTTCCCTTTGAATTCTCATCAATTTCATTTAACGTATCATCAATTTGATTGACTAATGGAAAATAATTATCCACCATTTTATCGAGAACATGATATAAGACATGGGATGGGTCCCATTGATTGGCATTTGCAGATTGACTAAAACGATTCCAAATGTCGTCAATTTCAGTCGAAGGTTTATGATGAAACGTGACAATATAATTTCGGCTGAGGAAGAAATTAATCTCTTCTCTTTTAATTGATTTTTGGTTCAATGCCTGGGTCACAAAAAAGGCATATTCGTCATAATAATCAAGCTTTGGACGTTGCAAATGATGGATGCAATCCTCAATCGCTAACGGATGGAAGGAAAGCGGATCCCTAAGATATTCGATTTCCTTGTCGGTTGGTTGATTAAAATCTATCCAGTACCACTTGAAGTCACCTGATACCAATTGCGAAATGTCAATGTCCTTCACAAGTTGATTATTTTTTTTGATAGCAATCGTTCTTAACATATAACTCCCTACAATCTTTAATTATTTAAGATAGATAAAAAGACATTACAATAATTTAAACATAATCAGAAGAAAAATGCTCCCTTAACAGTAACTCCAATGGAATCTAATTTCCTAGAATAAAATTCCAACCATCGAGGAAACTAAGATGAAAGAAGCATGCCTGTGAGGTATAAAAATGCCAACTAATAATGTTCAATCAATAAAAGAAAGTCTCATACATAAGTTACAACAGCCGGAAGACCTGGTTTTTAAAGAGAATCATACAAAAGAAAAATATATGGAAGTACTTTATATTAAGTCAATTAGTGATGAAGATGTCTTGCTCGAAAACGTTCTTAAGCCTTTTTTTGAAATAACTAGTTCAAAGGAATTTTTAGATTTCCTGCAATCACACCCTAAAGCAAGCGAATATGAATGTGAACAAAAAACGATTGATATGGTAATGAGAGGGGTAGCAATTCTTTTTTATCAGGATTTCGTTTTTTTATTTGATTGTAAAATGGACCGAAATAATGCAGTTATGGATACAACCGTTGAGACAACTATTCAAGGTCCACAAGCGGGATTTAGTGAGAGTTTACCCGTTAATCTTGGGCTTATCCGCCAACGTTATCCAAATGTTTCATTGAAAGTGGAATCAACAACAGTAGGTAATCTTTCCAAAACAAAGGTGATGATTCTACATGATACAAAGTTTGTTGATCCAGATACACTAAAAAGAGTCAAAAAATTTTTAGATGCTATCGATATCGATATGTTCCAAACAGGGGAGCAACTGTTCGATATTATTAAAAAATCTAACAGGGCACTATTTCCTTTGATGCTAGTTACTGAAAGACCAGATCGAGTAGCGATAAATTTAGCTTCTGGTAAAGTCATCCTTTTAGTTCACGGCTCTTCCTATGCTGTAATTCTACCGACAGTCATGAAGGATTTGATGTCCTCAATGGAGGATATTTATCAAACTTATTGGATTGCTAAATTTTTACAAATCCTTCGATATACAGCCTTTAACATAAGCATTATTCTTCCAGGTTTATATGTGGCAGTATCCAGCTATAATCCTGAGCTATTTAGGGTTCATCTAGCTATGTCAATTGCTGGAAGTCGAACGGGTATCCCTTATCCATCCTTTGTTGAAGTGCTGTTAATGTTATTTATGATGGAGCTTTTAACTGAGGCGAGTATCCGTCTGCCAAAAGCCATTGGTCCTACAGCCACAACCGTAGGTGGTTTGATATTAGGACAGTCTGCTGCAGAAGCTGGACTTGTTAGTAATATTATGATCGTGATTGTATCGTTTGTGGCTATTTCTAACTTTGTCGTGCCGATTAACGCTTTTAGTTTCACTATTAGAGTGTTGAAATACTTTATTTTATTATTAGCAACAATATTCGGATTGGTTGGCGTCGTAATAGGCTTCTTTATGCTCCTCGCCTATATGGTTAAACTTGATAGCTTCGGTGAGCCGTTTCTAACTATAATTCAAAGCAAACCAAGTAAAGAATAGTAGGAAATTGAGGAGGGGAGGGCTTTGAACCGATATTTTTTATACTTAGTGTTATTAAATATGCTTGTTAACGTTATCATCTTTGTGCCTAATATTTTAATCCAATACCGTTTTGAAGGTGCCGTAATGGGGGTGTTAATCGCCATTCCGATTGGAGTTGCACTGAATTATTTATTAAGCACTACTATCAATAAGTTTCCCGAACAAGGAATGCCAGAAATAATCGCCAATTCAAAGCACCGCTGGTTAAAAATCATTCATTTTTGCGGTATTCAATGGATATGGTTCACGGCTGGTCTGATAACCTTGGTTGGATTTATCGATATATTAGATCGATTTATTAACCCGGAAATGCCAAAGATGGCCTTGCTTGTTATATATTTAGCAGCGATTTTTCTAATTATCCAGCTCCCTACCGATAGGGTTATGTATTTTCTGGAAATTGTTCTATTCCTCAATACGCCATTAATCGCTTTTATTATTTTTAAGGCATTTACAAATGATTACCTTAGCTGGGATTCAATGCTCGAAGTTGGTACCCATATATTTGAAAGGCCAAGCTTAAAATCAATCGCTGCGGCTACGTATTGTTTTTCTGGTTACACCAACCTGATTATTTTTAACCGGCTGATTAAGGGGAGATTGAAGATTTGGAATTTTTTCGCTGTTTTCCTTTTGGGAATATTCAATTTATTCACCACCTTCTTCATTCCGATTGGTTTTCACGGGTCAGACGGTGCACAAGAATTTCAGTATCCGTGGATTTCAACAGCAGATTCACTCCGGTTAGCTTATAGTCCGATAGAACGAGTAATCTTCTTATTTTTAATGTTTTACATGAGTATTACTCTTATTAGTATCTCAGTCCATTGGCATGTTTCGTTTGAATTAATTAAGGGAACCTTTAAGGAAAAAATAAGTAAAAAAAAGAATTTGCTGATTCTTATTTTCTATGCGGGTTGTTCGGTTGCAGGTGTTATTTTTCTAAATACAATTCTGTTAAATAAAATAACCGTTTATTGGATGATTGTTCGTCTTGGGTTTGAAATCCTTTTGGTTGTCATATTTTTCATTTGGACTAGGAGGTGGACAGCTTGAAATCCATTAACAATTGGAAATCGCTTGTACTCGCTCTTCTTTCTGTAATGTTGTTAAACGGATGCGGCTTTAAAGACATTGATAAGCGTTTTTTTGTTGTAAGTATCGGAGTGGATACTGCCAAAAACAGCTCTAAGAAATACCTCGTCAGCCTTAAATTTGCTGTTCCAAGTTCATCAAAGAATAATCCCACTGAATTCATGATTGTTTCGGAAAAAGCAGATACCATGTCTGAAGCAGTACGAATTATTAAAACAAAAGTGGATAAAGAGATTGATTTCAGTCATGCAAAAGTCATTGTATTTGGTGATGAGGTTGCTAACCAAAAGGGTAATTCCGGGATCAATTATTGGTTTATTAGAAGAAGAGATATCCAATCAATTGCCTGGGTGGCCATTGGTAAACCAAGTGCATTAGAAGTATTAAAGGTACAACCTAAATCAGAGTATATCCCTTCAAATGCATTGTTCCTAGCGTTGGGGAGGGATGGGTCTGAGACCCCATATACCATTTCGGAGTATCTATTTGATTTTAAATATAGATTAAGTGAACGCGGCTTAGATCCGCTCCTGCCGATTATTAAAGCTGAAAAGGAAATTTTTGAAATAAACACGGTTGGCCTCTATAATAAAAGCCAGATGAAGTTGGTACTTAATCCAGAAGAGACAAAGATTCTAAATTTCTTAAGAAATCGTGAGGAAAAAAGTGCGAATAGAGTTACCAAAGGAAAAACAGTTATCATTATTGATACACAAAAAGTGAAAACGAAATATAAAATCTATACTCCTAGAGGTAAAGCTCCCTATATAAAGGTACTTGTTTCGATTGAGGGGATACTAGAGGAATCAACTCGCCGTGTACCAAATGAAAAATTATCCGACTATGAAAAAATCGCTGAAAAATCGATAAACAAGGAAATTGAGAAACTCCTTGTGAAAATCCAAAAAGCAAATCTCGATCCTATCGGATTCGGCCTCCGCTACCGTTCCCGTCATTTCAATAACGATGATTGGGAAGAGTGGAAACGAATCTACCCAACCATCAAATTTAAGGTGAAATCTAAAGTGCAAATTGAAGATACTGGTTTAATTGAATAAGAAAGAGGGTGAAAATCAAAGGAATGATAGAAAAACTTTTTCTAGTTCCCTTGGCTGAACTTATTGCTGCTTCAAGGATTTTATCCTTAATCATGAAAGGCATTCCAACAAGTTGGAATGCCTATTTCCATCTAATATTTAAACAAGCGGAGCAGCTTCTTTATTTCTCATTGCCTGCGGAATATAAACGCAGAATGGTTCGCTCTCTAAATAGTCGCCGGTAACCGCATAGGTTCTTGATCGGGAACCGCCGCAAATTTTATTATATTCGCAAACACCGCATTTTCCTTTATAGTTGTCTGGCTGGCGCAACTCCTTAAATATCTTTGATTCGCGGTAAATTTCCGCAAGCGGAGTGTCACGAACGTTCCCGCCTACAATTGGCAACAAGCCGCTTGGTAAAACATCACCGATATGAGAAACGAAGGCAAAGCCGTTTCCGTCGTTTACTCCTTTTGGTGCACGTTTTAAGCCATCATGCATCGAAGCAAAATCGGTTGTGATTGTATCTTCGTAATGAATTTCACCTTTATCAATTAAATGATCGCGCGTTTTCTGCTGAAGAACAACGCGGCGGTAATGCTGTGCTGCCGTAGTTTTAATGTCGTATGGTGCCGTTTTGCTTAGTTCATACAACCAACGGAAAACTTTTTCATGTTCAGCAGGTGTAATACAAGCATCTAATTGTCCACGGCCAGTTGGCACAAGCAAGAAGATGTACCACATGACTGCACCCATTTCACCCACAAGTTTTGACATTTCTTCAAGTGAGTCATAATTATAGCGAGAAATAACCGTATTGATTTGTAGCGGCATTTCAAGCTCGTTTAAGTATTTAATTTTTTCAAGTGTAAGCTCGAATGAACCAGGAGTTCCACGGAAGTGATCGTGAATTTCTGGTGTTGGCCCATCTAGGCTGAAGCCCCAACGTGATAAACCAACTTCTTTTGCCATCCTCATTTTTTCAATTGTTACATTTTGAGTGGCACTAGGTGTCATTGAAACCCGCATACCTTTCTTAATAGCATAATCAGCAAGTTCAAAAATATCTTCCCTCATCATGCAATCTCCACCAGTAAACACAAGCATTGGATTATCCATTTCATAAATTTGATCAATTAGATTGATTCCTTCGTCATGTGTAAGCTCTCTTGGGTCTGGTGTCAATTGTGCATCTGCACGGCAGTGAACACACTTAAGTTGACAAGCACGCGTCACTTCCCAAATAACGATAAATGGGTTTACATCATAGTCGATTCCTTTTCCCATTCCATGTCCATGAGGGCCATTACCCATAGCGTGTGGATGTCCTTTACCGATTCCTTCCATCATCATCACCAAACTTCATTATTATTTTAAAAACTATTTAAAATGTTTCTATAGGTTTATTATAAATTTGTCAGATTCCAGTGCATGGATGGTTTGTTACAATATTTCTACATTACATGAAGGGATTATTGAACTATTGGTGTGAATCTATAAAATGTTTAATTATTACAATTATGTTAAAACTGAATGGAGAAATAGAAGAAAATATTTAGAGGAATTCGTAATAGACCTTTTATGACAAGGGCTTGCACCGTTAAATATTTGTTAAATGAATGATTTCATCCCTGAGTGAGGGAATTATTTCCTTGTAAGCCATAACTTTGGTATTTTAATAGATTAGAAATCCCCTTATGATGGAGTTAACAACTACGAATCAAAGGAGAGCTGCCATCTATGAAAAAACATCTACTGACAGCCACTACAGTCGCAGGAATCCTGATTTCCACTTTTGCAGGGCCAGCAAGTGCACATGAGAATATTTATACAGTCCAACCAGGAGACACCCTTTGGAAAATCTCGCAAGCGAAACAAGTATCGATTGCTGATATGAAGTCTTGGAATCAGCTGACAACTGACACCATCTATGTAAATCAGAAACTATCATTACTAGCACCACACAGCCATGAAACAGCAACACCTGCCACAACGGCTTCCAGTGATACTGCCATTACTTATTTAGTAAATTCCGGCAATACTTTATCAGGAATTGCCAAAACGTATGGTACTACTGTAACAGATATAAAAAGTTTAAATGGATTAACCTCTGATACTATATATGTGGGACAGAGGCTATTGGTAAAGTCCTCTGTAAAAACAGTTTCAAAGGCACAATTGGTGATGAACGAAGCAAATAAATATATTGGGACACCTTACCTATGGGGAGGAAATACTCCTGCTGGTTTTGATTGCAGTGGATTTACCAGCTATGTGTTTAATAAAGTGGGAATCACTATTCCACGAACAGCTGCTTTACAGTGGTCTGGATTAAAGGTTAGTGCTACCCCCAATCCAGGCGATCTTGTCTTTTTTGAAACATACGCTGCTGGTGCGTCTCATGTGGGAATTTATTTAGGGAATAACAAATTCATTCAGGCCGGGTCATCAGGTGTGTCGATTGCAGATATGACAAATTCCTATTGGAAACCAAGATACCTTGGTGCTAGAACCGCATTTTAATAGAAATACAGCGAGGCCTTTCATTAACCGATGAAGGGCTTCTCAATTTTCCGAAAATTAGAATTCTAATACTTTAAGAAATGTAATTTTAGCTTTATACTTATAAAAGTATCTTTTTTATCGGACATCGATGACCATACGGATGGTATATCACAAGATAGATTATCAAAGAATGGAAAACCCTATTATGCAACGAAGGAAAAAGGGATTTGTCTTGGATTAATGGCAAGTTTTCCTTTCATTGAATGTACAATGGAAAAATCGTAATCGACAGTGAAGAAGGGCATGGCATAACTGTCACCATTTGATTACCTCAATTCCTAATCAAATAGAAATCCGATAACGGCGGATTTTTTCGCTAATAGGAAAAGGAGGGTGACGATGAAAAAATTCATTAGTTTTAGTTTAGTGCTTTTAATTATTGCGATTGGCTTTTTTCAAAAGGATGAATTGATCGTTCTTATTAAACAAGGTGGAACCATATCCATTTATCTCAGCATGTTATTGGTTGCGATTTGTGTCTTTTTTCCTATTATTCCGTTTCCCATATTAGGGGGAATAATTGGTGCTGTCTTTGGTGTGGCACAGGGAGTGGCCATTTCATTGACAGGCGCGATGGCAGGAACGATGGGCTTCTTCTTTTTAAGCAGGTTTGGTTTTCGGGATTTTGCCCAGGAAAAGATAGTAAAATATCCGAAAGTTCAGGAGTACCAAGGATTTTTGAATCGTCATTCCTTTATGGCTATTTTGACCTGCCGGTTTATTCCCATTATCCCAGCGTCAGTTGTTAATCTTATTTGTGGATTAAGTAACGTCAGATGGCTCATTTTTTTCTCCGCCTCTACAATTGGGAAAATCCCTAATATTCTCATTTTGTCCTATGCAGGGGCATCGTTTAACAGCAATAAGCTATATTCTATTGGTTTATATGGTCTCTATATGCTGTTTATTTTCCTAATTAATTTAATAGTCATATATCGAAATTCGCAAAAAAATCAAATTAATTAAAAATTCTTTGGGACATTGAAATCATTTTTGTTTTACAGCAATGGTGAATTCTATTGTTATTGACAATGTTTGTTGGAAGTATAGATGACAATAGAACAAAAAATTACCCGGCAATTATGCCGGGCATTTAAGCTAATCTATATAAAGGGGGGCGGAGGTTAAAGGTTCATCTGTGAACCTGTTTATATCTTAAACAATAAATATGAACAAACTATGAAAGAAAGATTAATAGTTTAAGAAATAGTTATCAAATAAAAAGTCTTTAGGAATCCCTACATAAATCTAGTCATGGTGGCGGAAGCACCCGGTAAGGCCGCATCATCTCATAATCTTCATGCTCTAACATATGACAATGCCAAACATATTGCCCTGTGTATGGGAAAAACGGGATGATGATGCTGGTAACTAGACCTGGAGGGCATCTTACTGTATCCTTCCAACCACGTTCTGAAAAATCTGGCTGAATTGGTGCTCCTGTATATTTGATATGCTTCGTTTTTTTATAATATTCAACATTGAATGCGCGTCGCTCAAGAATTTGAAATTGAACAAGATGCACATGAATAGGATGATCATCCTCATTTGTGTTGATAAAACTCCAAATCTCGGTTGAGTGGGCAAGCGGATTTTCAGTGATAGGGTCATCCCAGGTTTTCTTGTCAAGTAGAAAAAGCGATCTTCCAAATTGGTCCTTTTCCTCACTTAATTCTAGAAATCTCTGCCTTTGGGCAGTATTTGCGTGCAGCCATTTAATTGGCCCCATATAGGCAGGGATGACGCTCGTATCAATGCCCGAAAGAGGCTGCGATACTCGAAACTCCATGACGATTCCAGTAGTTTTTGGGTCAACTGGATCACCATTCGGGAAGTGTGTCGGTGCATCATTTTTCACAACAATTGATTTTCCTTCCATATTAGAAAAATTAATGATGACATCCAGTCGTTCTGCAGGTGCGAGCAGTAATGAGCCTACGCCAATCGGGCGTTCCAGAAAACCGCTATCTGTTCCGATTTGATAGAACAACTGACCTGAATCAAGAGTCAAACGAAAAAAGCGAGCATTTGCCGCATTTAATAGTCGAAATCGATATTTTCTCGGTTCTACCTCAAGAAATGGCCACACCTTCCCATTGACAAGAATTGTATTACCAAAAAAAGACGCAATAATGGACGGATAGATGCCAGAACCATTGTTTTCAGGCTGTTCTGGATACGATAACGAACCATCTACATGAAATGATCGATCTTGAAGCAGTAATGGGACTTCAAAAGGACCGCTAGGGAGATTGAATGAACGTTCATGGCTATTCCTGATGAAATAAAATCCTGCCAGTCCGGCATAAATATTTAATCGCGTCAGCCCGATGGCATGATCGTGGTACCAGAGTGTCCTTGCGCTTTGCTGATTAATGTAATGATAAATTTCTTTTTGAAAAAAGGGACCTTTTACTATGAATCCCTTTGTGAACCACGCATCAGGGTAACCATCACTATTGGGCTCTGTTCTTCCGCCATGAAGATGGACAACGGTGCGTACAGCTGGTTTCTCCTTTTCGGCACCATGTACAGTGTGATCAATCGGTAAAAGATGCCTTTCAGGCAGTTCATTCTTCCATTTTACATATACTCTTTCACCTGTTTCTACTTCAATGGTTGGTCCCGGATATATCCCTTCATATCCCCAAATTGTTGTTTTAGGTAATTCACTATGTAGCAATTGCTGTGTTTCCTTCATGGTTATTTCATAATACGTATATTCTCCTGATTTCCACCTTGGTTTTAATACTGGAGGAATTGGCAGTGGGTCTTTAAATTCTGTCAATTTCATCATAACCAGCTCCTTCAGATCTTTTTATAAATAAATTTATGTAATCGGTTCATGAAAAATTAATCATTCTAGGAATAGCTTCCTCATTAATATAAATATAGTAGGAATTTTTGTGTTTGAGGTGGGGGAACTGCGTGGAGGATTTTTATCAAATGTTAGACGTAATGGAACACCCAGGGGAAAAGGTGTTAGCAACGATCGTTCGTGTGAAAGGGTCTGCATATAAAAGGGAAGGCTCTTCGATGATGTTTTTTGAAGATGGAAGCCACGCAGGATTGTTAAGTGCCGGCTGCCTAGAAACAGATTTAGCCATACGAGCGGCGGAGGTATTTCAAAAGAATGAGGCTATAATCCTTCAATATGACATGTTTGAGGAAGACGATATGGGCTGGGGTCAGGGCGCAGGTTGTAATGGAACGATTGATATTTTACTTGAGCTGGTTACGGAAAAATTAACAGAGGATTTTCTATTAGTAAAAAGATTACTGGATAGACATAAACCGGTGATAGGTTTAAAAAAACTAGATAAATTGGGGGAGTATGTTTTTATTGAGGAGGAAGGTGAACCCTTTGGAAATTGGTCTGGGCCAATTCCTGTTATTGAATTCACCTCGAAAAGCGGAATAAGGGTAGAGGGGGCATTGACCTTTTATCAGCATACGTACCAGCCCAAGCCACGGTTGATTATTTTCGGGGCAGGGCCCGATGCTCGCCCCCTTGTATCATTAGCCGCAGAAACGGGGTTTTCGGTAACCGTCTGCGATTGGCGGGAACAGTATTGTCAGAAACAACACTTTCCAACGGCGGACAGGATTATCGTTGGCTTTCCAGATGCGCTTTTAAAACAAATATCTTTTTCACCCTATGATTTTGTGGTAATAATGTCGCATCACTTTCAAAGGGATCAAGAATTTTTATTGTCATTATTAAATAAGAATATTAGATATTTAGGTGTTCTAGGTCCAAGGAAAAGAACAAAAAAGCTACTAAATCGTGACCATATTCCAAGTTCAATCTTTTCACCAATAGGTGCTGCAATTGGAGCAAAGGGTCCAGTTGAAATTGCAGTGAGTGTCATGGCTGAAATGATTGAAGTGTGGAGAAAGCCTTTGCATGAAAGAGTGGAGCTCTTATGGACAATTTCAGATTAGTCGGTATTTATCTTGCAGCAGGGAAGAGCAGCAGGATGGGCAGTCAGAAGTTGAATTTACCAGTAGCTAATCATTATTTGGGTAGTATGGCATTACTGGCGGCGCTTGAATCAAGGCTGGATGTCACTATCGCCGTCACTCGAAAGGGAGATTCTCTTCGCTGGTTGACTCCTTTTTCAAAAAGAAAAAATTTGCGAGTGTTAGCATGTGAGGATGCTGACAAAGGACAAAGTGCTTCGCTTAAAGCAGGGGTGAAGGCCGCGGCGGATTTAGCGGCAACAGGGGTGGTGGTTCTGCTTGCGGATCAGCCTTTTGTCACCATTGAAATGATAAATAAATTAGTGGATGAATCTCGAACTTTTCAAGACTATGCCTATATTTCGTATTTGCACAGAGGAATTCCGAAGCCTCCTGTCTATTTTTCGAACTGCCTGTTTCCCATCATTACAGAATTAGAGGGGGATCAAGGTGCAAGGAATTTGATTCGAGGTGCTGATAAATTTAGCGGTAAACGAATGGAATCGGAGAAAGATGTGTCTTTTTTTGATGTCGATACGAATGAGGATTATCAGGAAGTGCTTGTTATTTGGGCTTCATTAATGGAACGGGAGGGGGGGCCATGGAGGTAATTGGAAAGGGTGTTTTCCGCAAGGAGTCGCTCGAAAATCAGTTGAAAGAAGTGGCTGCATGTGTATTAAGAGCTCCAAAAGAAGACCTTGAAATCGCAGGTAGCAGGGTTTTTTTTAGGGATGATCCATCCATTGGACTTCATTTTAAAGATATTGCCTATGGCTATAAATATCCGAATGGGAATGCCTTGTCGCTGGCAGCGGGTGTTTCACTACACAACCTGCCCCTGACTCCAGAGTTGATTTGGAAGGCAAAGGAGGCGAACTAGTAATGCTGCCTTTTAACTTTGATTATTATACGCCTAAAACAATGAAGGAGGCCGTCGATTTATATCAGGATTTAGACCAGCAAGGCAAACAGCCTATGTTTTTTTCAGGTGGAACAGAATTAATTACACTAGGCAGAATCAATTTGGCTTATACCGAAGCCGTCATAGATATTAAGGATATTGCAGAATGTAAGGTGATGCAGGTAAGTGGAGATCATTTGTTCCTAGGGAGTAGCCTCTCCCTTACAAGAATTGAGGAAGCCAATCTTTTTCCTTTATTAACGAAAACAGTTAGCGAAGTTGCTGACCATACAGCCCGCGTAAAAATAACTTTAGGCGGAAATATTTGTGCACAGATTTTTTACCGTGAAGCCGTTTTGCCGTTTTTACTAGCAGACAGTCAAGTGTTAATTATCGGCCCAGATGGAGAGAAGATCATCCCAATAAATGAGATCTTTCAAGAACAACTCAGGTTGAAGAAAGGTGAATTTCTTGTTCAAGTAGCAACTGAGACCCAGTTTATTGGAGCACCCTATTTTAGTGTCAAACGCCGTCAGCAATGGGAAACTGGATACCCGTTAATTACGATGGCTGCATTGAAAATTGATCGGGAGATACGTGTCGCGATAAGTGGGTTGTGTCCTTTTCCATTTCGCTCCAAGGAGGTAGAGGCTTCCTTAAATAACAGGGGGCAGTCGGTTGAAGCAAGAATTGATAGGGCTCTTGCGGTAATGCCAACGCCCATCTTAGAGGATGTAGAGGGATCGGCAAAATATAGGCTCTTTGTGCTCAAAAATTTGTTATTGGATGTGATGGCTGCATTGGATGGAGTGAGGGTTAGATAGCTTATTATTTTGGGGGAGAGTGGAACGTGAAATCTCATACAATTATGTTGGATATAAATGGTGACAGTCGAATTGTTACAGTCAGGTCTGCCGATACCCTATTAAATGCCTTAAGGGGAAAGCTTGGGTTAACTGGGGCAAAACCTGGGTGTTTAAATGGTGATTGCGGTGCCTGTACGGTGAATGTTGATGGATGGCCGATGAAATCATGTTTGATGCTTGTCGTGGAGGCGGTTGGGAAAAAGATAACCTCGATTGAAGGACTGAAACAAGCGCCCATTCAACAGGCGTTTATCGAAAACTTTGCCTTTCAATGCGGCTATTGTACACCGGGTTTTATTATGAACTGCCACTCATTGATAGAGCAGTATCCAGATGCCGACGATACAACCATTAAAGAGTGGCTTGAATCGAATATCTGCCGCTGCACGAGCTATATCGAAATTGAGAAAGCTGTGAAATCAGTGTTAAAAAGGAATTGAAGGCGCCGAACATGGCGCCCAATTCCATTTCTGTTATTGACTTTTCAATTGAAAATAGGTATCCATAACCCGACGGCCAATCTTGAGACTTGCACGGTTATCTACCGTTCCTTCGTATGCCCAAGGAACCAAAACGGCCATTGCTACTTCGGGATTTGTGCTTGGGGCATAGCTTACTAGGCTTAAATTCATAACAGGAGGTGGATCCTTACCATAATTACTGCGTAAGGGACCATCATAAAAAGCTTCGGCCGTCCCCGTTTTTCCTGCAGGTGAGTAAGTGGCACCTTCAAAGAATTTATAGGCAGTTCCCTCTGGTTCCTGCATCACCTTTTTAAAGCCAATTTGGACACGATTCATCCATTCCTTCTTTACATCAATCGTATTAAGGACGGTAGGATGGATTTCTTCGGCGACCGTTCCAAGTTCATTGGATTCAAATGCAGGCTCACGGATTTGTTTCACTACATGCGGCTGCATTCGATAGCCGCCATTTGCAATGGTTGAAACATACTGGGCTAGCTGCATCGCCGAATAGGTATCATATTGACCGATGACAAGGTCGAGCAAATAACCGGGCAGTTTACTTTGACCTTTAAATCCGGTCTGCTCATTTGGTAAATCAATTCCTGTTCTTGCTCCAAGACCAAAGGATGCAAAGGAGTTCCTAATATCCTCGAAGGCATTCTTATTACTAAAACTCAATGGCTGATCAAATTCATATCGCCCTTTTCCAATTTTAATCGCCGTTTGAAACATATAAACATTGGAAGATTTCTTTAATGCTTCGATTTCATCTAATTTTCCTAAATAAGCATATGACTTTTTAAGCGGGGTATCCTTTATTTTTATCCCGGCATCATCAAATGGAGTACCAGGAGATATTGCTCCTGTTTTATAACCGGTTAAAATGGTTGCCCCCTTTACTGCAGAACCAACGTTATATGTAGTGGTAAAGGTTCCGAGTGCGTCATCTTCCATTTCTGACGCGCCAGTCTCGTTGTTTTTAACAATTTTTTTTCCTGACATCGTTAAGACTTCACCTGTTCGTGGATCCATCAAGACGACGTAGGCTCGGTCTGTTAGTTTAGTACCTGGTGATTTCTTTGCGGCCCAAAGCTCCTCTTCGACAATCTTATCTATCTTCATTTGCAAATCCATATCAATGGTTAAGACCAGATCTTTACCTTTTTTTCCATGGGTAATTAGCTTTGTTTCAATGACATTCCCCGTATTATTTGTACTACTATTTATTTTTGATTTATTACCATGAAGAACATCCTCATACTGTAGTTCCAGCTGACTTTTTCCAATGCGATCGTTTCGGCTGTAACCTCGTGCCAAATAATAATCCAATTGCTCAGCAGGAAGCCCTTCGTCAGATTTTGTCACCTTCCCTAATACGGATCTCAAAGTATTTCCGAAACCATAGGACCGTTCCCAATCGGTTGTCGTATCAACCCCAGGGAGGAATTGAAGATTTTCGCTTATAACCGCAAATTCCTTTTCTGTAACATCTTCATTTTTTATGATTTGTGGTGTAAATTTATATCCACTGCTAATTTCCCGATAAATCGCTAGCACCTCAAGTTCTTCATCGGATAGACCTAATTCGTCCTTGGTGATTCGGTCCAATTTTAACTTATAAAGATCTATGTCAGTTATTTTTTTGGCATCATATAAGTCTTTTTCTTTTAGGGTGATTTTTTCGTTGGCAAGCATCGGATGCTTCATTATCCAAAAATTCTGCATGTCCCTTTCCGTCACCTTGTCCGTGTTTTTACTAATCAACTTGGCTAATTTCTCAGCTGTTACAAGCATTTCCTTTTGGCTAAATCCTTCATTTGTAAAAGTAATCGCTTTTTTCGGGTTATTATCGACAATCACTTTGAACTTACGATCGTACATATGTCCTCTCGGAACCGGATTACTGATTGTAAACTCTTCTTTTCTTTCCAAATCCCTTTTGAAATTTTCCCCATAAACTATTTGAACAAACCCTAATCGTAAAATAAGTACAGAGAATAGCAAAAACACACTGAAAAAAAGTAAATTCATTCGAAAGGAAAAATGGGATAATTTCTTTTTTTGTTTCTCCATTATGTTTCCACATCCTTTATATTAAATTTTAGTTTTTACATTAATATGTTAAATTTATACAGGTCAGCATCTTAGAAGTAGACGAAAACTAGAATTGTATATTTCATAAGTAATCGACATTCTTTTTCTTGATGGAGTTTTTTGTCCAATGAAAATTTTTCTAATTTTTTCCCTTATTTGAATTTTTAACTTATAATCAAAAAGGGATACAGTTGTTTCATAAACAAACATCCGTTAAAGAACAGAATAAAGAATAGGGGGTCTACAATTGAACCAAAAAGTGATTGATGCAACTGTACAGAAGGCATTGGAACAATTTAAGGCAATTGATGAAAAAATTACTCATTATTCAAGTATCATAGGGTTAGTTGATTGGGATCAAAAGGTTATGGCACCGAAAAAAGGGAGAAGTGTTTTTGCCAAAGCAACCGGAACCTTGAGGACAGAAGTGTTTAAGCTCTCGGTCTCACAGGAAATGGGCAATCTTTTAGAAACATTATCCTCCCAGGAAAATTTCAAGATATTAGACGGTGTGACTAAAGCAAAGGTTAGAGAGTACAAAGAGTACTACCAAAAATCTAAAAGCATTCCAGCTAATCTTTTTCAGGAATACAGCATTTTAACTGCGCAGGCGAATGATGCCTGGGAAGAAGCAAGGGAGAACAATGATTTTGCTCACTATCTGCCTGCTTTAGAAAAAATAGTTGATTTCAAAAGAAAGTTTGCTGAAATCTATGGGTACGAGGACCATCCGTATGATGCGCTGCTGGACGAATTTGAACCAGGTTTAACGGTGAAAAGATTAGATCCTTTATTTGCTAAACTAAGAGAATCAAGTGTAAAACTATTAGAGCGGATTCAACAATATGGAAAACCAACACAGGTTGAAGTTTTTGACCAATCGTTCGATATTGAAAAACAAAAAGAGTTTAACCGTTTCATCTTGCCAATCATTGGATTCGATATGGAGGCAGGACGTTTAGATGAAACGGTTCACCCATTTGCTCAAACGGTTAACATTGGAGATGTGCGGTTAACCACCCGTTATTTAGAGAAAAATGTCCGTTCCGCACTTTTTGGAACCATTCATGAAGCGGGACATGGAATATATGAGCAGCATGTAAATCCTGAATATGAAGATTCTGTGTTACAAAGCGGGGCCTCATTTGGAATTCACGAATCACAATCAAGATTTTTAGAAAATATGGTCGGACGGAGCATGGAATTCTGGAAATTCTTTTTCCCTAAGCTCCAAGAGTATTTTCCGAAGCAATTGGAAAATGTTTCTATTGAGGAGTTTTATCGTGCCGTAAATACAGTAGAGCCTTCTTTTATCCGTGTGGAAGCAGATGAGTTAACCTATAATCTTCATATTATGCTCCGATATGAAATTGAAAAGGCTTTAATTGGGGGAGAGATTGAAGCGAAAGACCTTCCGGCGATATGGAATCAGAAAATGCAGGATTACCTAGGTATTACACCAAGCAATGACACTGTTGGTGTATTGCAGGATGTACATTGGTCGTTTGGGGGCATTGGTTATTTCCCTTCTTATTCACTAGGTAATCTCTATGCTGCGCAAATTCTTCGTACGATTCAAAAAGATCTTCCTGATTTTTCTCAACATATCGAAAGTGGCAGGTTCGATTTGATTCAAGAATGGTTAAAGGAAAATATTCATCAGTACGGAAGGCTTTACACTCCGAATGAATTGATCGTTAGGGTAACAGGTGAGGAATTAAATGCTGACTACCTTGTCGAGTATCTTGAAAAAAAATATGCTAGGGTCTATGGACTATAATGGTAATCTGCTAAACTGACATTGACATCGGATTAAGAGTATAATATATTAATAGTAATAAAATATTTCCTTTTTAAAGGGGAGTAGCTGCTACAATAAAGTCGTCATTTCGAGAAATCTTTCTCCGGCTTTATTGGCAACATTACGTTGTTAGCAAGACCTTTACAGTACTGTAAAGGTCTTTTCTGTGTTTTCTAGGCCTTTACTGTAATCAGTAAAGGCCTATTTTTATGGGTAAAAGGAGTATTTTAGAAAAACACCTATTATTGAGGAGGAAATTATTTATGGATTTAACTCTGTTACTTGAATACGGATGGGTTTTAATCATTCTGGTGGCATTGGAAGGGCTTTTAGCAGCTGATAACGCCTTGGTACTCGCGATTATGGTGAAGCACCTACCTGAACAGGAACGGAAAAAGGCATTGTTTTATGGATTAGCAGGGGCGTTTGTGTTCCGCTTTGCTTCTTTGTTTGTGATTTCGTTTTTAGTTGATGTGTGGCAGGTTCAAGCTATTGGAGCTCTTTATTTGTTATTTATGGCCGGCAATCATGTTTTTCGAAAGGTTATAAAAGGAAAAGAGGAGGAAAAAGAGGAAAAAGAAGTTCGAAAACATAGTGGCTTTTGGTCGACGGTTTTAAAGGTGGAAGTGGCGGACATTGCTTTTGCGGTCGATTCCATTCTTGCTGCCGTAGCGATGGCGGTTGTGCTTCCAGATACACCACTGCCAAATATCGGTGGACTTGATGGAGGTAAATTCCTAGTTATTTTTGCTGGTGGTATTATTGGCTTAATAATTATGCGCTTCGCTGCAAACCAATTTGTAAAGCTTTTAGAAAGAAGGCCAGGTCTAGAGATTGCCGCCTTTACGATTGTTGGCTGGGTTGGTGTTAAGCTAGCCGTCTACACACTTTCACATCCGGCATTATCGATTCTTAATGAGGAATTTGCGCATTCAACTGAATGGAAGGTGACCTTTTACGTCGTGTTAGTAGGAATTGCCGCAGCAGGCTGGTTTTTCTCCAAAGATAAAGCCAATGAATCAGTGAAAAAAGAACCAAAAGTTTTATAACTTTAACAGAAATAATTTAAAGCAATTCTTCCATTATGGGGGGATTGCTTTTTCAATTTAATGATCATTGGTCCCATCCACCACTGATTACTTTTACCATAAGCTTCCGATTTAAGAAATTATTAATAGTTCATTAATAGTTTGTTTAGTTTGGTCATCTATTCTTATTATGTTACAACACTATGCATTGAAGGAGGAAGAAAAATGAATAAGAAAGTGCTGGCTGTTGCTGGTATCAGTGGATTATTAATGGTTGGAGGTGTTTTATCTGCATCTGCATCCACATCCGGATACGACCTATTCAAGACGGCTGTTAAAAAAACGCATACCATCAACAGTTTTACGGCTCATACTTCAGCGTCATTATCGGATAATGGCAAGGAGATGTACCTGGTTGATTCCTTGAACACAGCGAATTTAAAGGATGAATCTGGAAATAGCAATGTAAGTGTTACAAATGGCGGTACAACGACAAAAGTTGATTATTTTTCAAAAGCGAATCAGACGGTCGTGAAGAGCAGTAAGGACGATAAATACTATGTAAAAGAAGAAAGTGAACATAAGAAAGAGTTTAAGCATAAGGAGCATAAAGATGAAAACCTCTCACCAAAAATGCAAAAAGATGTAGAGGCAATCTTTGATGCTTTAACAAAAAATTATCAAGATAAGATTACAGCGAAAGATATAGCGAATGGGAATACCGAGTTACAGCTTGATCTTTCTAAAAATCAAATACCTACCGTTGGACAGGCTGTAGTATCTTTCTTCCTTAAGAACATCGACCAGCGGAAGAATCATATGGAAAAAGCGGAATTCGGTTCTTTACAGTTTGCTGACCTAAAACCACAGCTTCCACAACTAACAAATAACATAAACGTATCCCGTGTTGTCTTAAAAGGCGTAGTGGATAAGAATGAATACTTAGTCGGTCAAGAAGCCACTATTTATGTCTCCGGTGAGGATGTAAATGGTACACACCATGATCTTGTATTAAAGCTTGCAAATAAATTCGATCAGTTAAATAATTCAAAAGTTACAAACGTTGATTTGACAGGCAAAAAGGTTGTCAAAGTACAAGATAAGCATACAGGCCATGAAGATTAATTTGCTAAGGTAAAGATTATTACCAATGAGGCAGAGGGGACACTTTCCTCTGCCCTTGGTTCAAAAAAATGACTATTACAAGGGGAACCTTGCTTATATAAAACTGCTGTAAAAAGGAGTGAGAGGTGTGCCAGTTCTTGAACTGCAAAACGTAACAAAACAATATAAAAATGGACGCGGTGTTGAAAATATTAGTTTTTCGGTAGAACATGGTGAGATTTTCGGGTTATTGGGCCCAAACGGTGCAGGGAAAACGACATTGATGAAGTGTATCGTAGCATTAAGCCATCCTGAGCAGGGGAAAATATTGATTAATGGTTATAATGTCATGGAACATTTTGAACTGGCGATGCAATCGGTTGGAACACTTATCAGTGGGGTCGAAGCGTTTGATTATTTAACGGCCTATCAAAATCTTTTGTTAGCAGCAAGATTATATCCTTCCCTTGAAAAAGGGAGAATTGATGAAGTACTCCATTGGGTAGGAATGGAGGAGCATAAGCATGAAAAAGTGAAATCTTTTTCAACAGGGATGCGGCAACGTTTATATTTAGCGGCGGCACTACTTTCCAAGCCATCTTTTGTTATTTTGGATGAACCAACAAATGGCCTAGATATTGAAGGGAAACTTGATTTTCAGGAACTTATTAGCCGGTTAGCGAAAGACGAAGGTGTCACCTTTATCCTCTCTACTCATTTAATTGATGAGGTTGAGCGTTTATGTAATCGAATCGCCATTCTTTCAAAGGGGAAAATCATTGCCGAAGTGGATAAAAATCAACTAGCTGAAGGTCAAACCTTTGAATCCTTTTATATTAACCACATTCGTAAAGGGAAGGAAGTGAACCAAAATGCCCAACTTACAAAATGAGTGGAACAAGTTATTACGGAAAAAATCATCCATTGTGTTGTTTTGCCTCTCAGCATTATTCCCTTTACTTGTTGGCCCAGCTATTCAAATGATGCAAAACAAGTTTGGTTTCACAGCGTTTGATGGCGAGTCATTCCCACTCGTGATTTTAAGCTTAGCCGTATCCTTTTACCTACCATTATTATTGGCATTGTGTGTTAGTGATATGTTTGCAGGAGAACAAGAACAAAAAACACTGTCCTTCCTGCTTGTCCGTCCATTATCACGGTTCAAGCTGTTTACTTCCAAGATTGTCTGTACGGGCATATACTTATTGACTCTTTTAATGCTTGTCTGTCTTTCATCATTAATAACAGGGGCGATTTGGCTTGAGAACTTCACATTTAGTGGATTATTAATAAGCCTCTCAGCGTTTTTGTTATCATGGTTTCCATTAATGGCAATTGGGATTCTCTTGGTTTTCCTGGCACTATGGTTCGGTTCAAGCAGCAAGGCATTAACATTTTCTATCCTACTTTACCTAGTTATGGTAGTTTTAACCTATCTTTTTCCAGGTATTGCCCAGTGGCTGCCGGCCTATGATAACGATTGGTACCAACGCTGGATAAATAGCGGTTTTACTATGGTTACTATGGGAAGAACGATTTACCTCGTATCATTTAGTGCATTATTTTTTACAGTAGGCTACTATAAGTTTAGCAGAAAAGAATTCTAAAGAAGAAAGTTGTGGAATAGATGTCCATTCGTTTAAGACTTTTATTATCCTATCTGGCAATGATTCTAGTGCCAATATTATTTGTTGTTTTGTCCGGCCTTTTAGTGGCTTTACTTTTTAGAGGGGATATAAAAGAATTGCGAAACATCTACTTGCCACCAGAGCATCACCATCATATTTCTGAAAAAAATCAATTATATATTGATTTACACAAGGAAACAATGAAAAACTCAGGAAAATTTTTGGATCAAACCTATTTAAAGAAGATTAACAGTCAATTAAATAAAACGGGTGGCAACTCATTAGTGGTGAGAAAAGGAGATAA
Source organism: Neobacillus rhizosphaerae (assembly GCF_937468385.1). Classification (GTDB taxonomy): domain Bacteria; phylum Bacillota; class Bacilli; order Bacillales; family Cytobacillaceae; genus Neobacillus; species Neobacillus rhizosphaerae. The sequence goes on along the minus strand of NZ_CALBWS010000001.1, from coordinate 125,379 downwards.
AATCATTTACTTACCAGCTAAATTAAAAGGTCTAGATGTGGAGGAACTTCCGCCATTTGGTTTATTTGGTGAAGTTGATCCCGTTGAACAAATTGATCATCAAGTAATCTCGATAAAAAAACTTGATTTTTTCTATCCAGATGGTTCTCAAGGTTCATTGTTCTTTGTAACGGATGCAAGTAGTTTTGCTAAATTTGTTCGGTCCTCGTTCCCAATTTTATTTATTGTTTTGATCGTTATCCTAATCGTAACAAATGGATTGTTGACTTACTATGTGTCGAGAAGTATCATTCGCCCAATTCGAGCATTACAAAAGGCTGCCAAGCATATGAAAGAAGGTGACCTTACCCTTCCAATTCCTGTAACATCTAAGGATGAAATTGGTCAGCTTGCCCAAGGGTTTGAAGAAATGCGTGTTAGGTTAAAAGAATCGATTGAAAAGCAGGTAGCCTATGAGGAAAATCGCAAAGAACTGATCGCCAATATTTCTCATGATTTAAAAACACCGATTACCACCATTAAAGGATATGTTGAAGGAATTCGCGATGGTGTAGCTAACAGCCCGGAAAAAATCGATCGCTATATTCAAACGATTCATTCGAAATCTATCGACTTGGATCATATGATTGATGAACTCTTTTTATATTCTAAATTAGACCTCCAGCGCCTTCCTTTTCATTTTGAAACGATTCATTTTGATCACTATCTTCAGGATTTTGTGGAAGAGCTTCGCTTTGATTTGGAAGAAATGAAAGTTGAAATTAACTTAAACATAGATAAAAATGGTGATTACCTGATAATAGGTGATCGGGAGCATCTGAAACGAGTAATAACCAATATTGTCGATAATTCTTTAAAGTATATTGATAAACCGAACAAAGAGCTTTCCTTTCATTTATCCACTGTAGATTCTTTTGTTCTTTTCAAAATGAATGACAACGGCCCTGGGATTTCTGAAGAGAATATACCCATGATTTTTGATCGCTTTTATCGTGCCGATATGGCACGAGGAACGGAAAAAGGCGGAAGTGGACTGGGATTATCCATTGCGAAGCGAATTATCGAAGAGCATCATGGTTCCATCTGGGCGGAAAGTCAACAAGGAAAAGGAACAACAATCCTATTTACGTTAAAAAAAGCGGGTGAAGAAAAATGAAACGGATCTTAATTATTGAAGATGATAAAAGTATCGCCGAGCTTGAGCGGGATTACTTAGAAATAGATGGATTTTCGGTTGAGATTGCGCTAACAGGTGATGATGGCTTAAAAAAAGCATTACGGGAAAAGGTTGATTTGGTGCTGCTCGATCTTATGCTTCCAGGGGTTGATGGTTTTCAAATTTGCAAAGCAATCCGAACTGAAAAGGATATCCCGATTCTTATGGTTTCTGCCAAAAAAGAAGACATTGATAAGATTCGTGGTTTGGGTTTGGGTGCAGATGATTATATCGTCAAGCCATTTAGTCCGAGTGAACTGGTAGCAAGGGTAAAAGCGCACCTGTCTCGTTATCAAAGACTTATTGGAAAGGAACCCCATAGTGACAATATTTTGATACGGGGTCTTCGAATTGATCAAGCTTCAAGACGGGTTTATGTCAATAACCATGAGGTTGTTTTTACCACAAAGGAATTTGACGTATTAACTTTTTTTTCCATGCATCCAAACCATGTCTTTAGCAAAGAGCAATTATTTGAAAAGCTATGGGGCTTTGATTCTTTAGGTGACATTTCAACCGTTACAGTACACATTCGCAAAATCCGTGAAAAGATTGAAACTGATCCTTCAAATCCACAATATATCGAGACTGTTTGGGGTGCTGGATATCGGTTTAAAGGGTAATTAAAATAAAAATATCAAGCATGGGAATTTTTTCCTCAATAAAGGACCGTAAAAGCCCCACTGATTGAAGTTTCACTTTATTAAGTGAAACGTATAGTCATTCAAGAAAAGTTTTTATTCTTCAAAAGGTAGGTATATTATGTCACATTTCATTCAGTCTATATTTGATTTGCTTTCAAGCCTAGGTTACTTAGGAATTACCCTTGGCTTAATGGTGGAAGTTATCCCTAGTGAAATCGTATTAGCATATGGTGGTTATTTAATTTCCATCGGAAAAATTTCATTCATTGGAGCTGTGGTAGCAGGGACAATAGGTGGTATTATTGCCCAATGGTTCCTATATTGGTTGGGAAGATATGGGGGAAGACCTCTGCTCGATAAATATGGGAAGTATTTGTTAATCAAACCACATCATATTGATCTTGCTCAACAATGGTTCAGCAAATATGGCTCAGGCGTTATCTTTACAGCCCGCTTTATCCCTGTTGTGAGACATGCCATTTCCATTCCAGCGGGTATAGCCCGGATGTCATTTGCGAAATTTAGCATCTATACCATTGTTGCAATTATTCCTTGGTCCATTCTTTTCCTTTATCTAGGAATGACACTGGGAACAAAATGGGATCAAATTAATCAGGCTGCAAAACCATATGTTACTCCTGCGATAATAATCGCAATCATATTTACCCTTTGTTATCTCATTTATAAATGGAAATTTAAAAAATCAAAAACGCAATAGCTAAATGTATCGGAGGATCATCCTATTATCCCATTAAGATGCTTCTACTTTTCAATAAATGAATCGTCAGGCATTAAGTGCTCGATGTTTATCAGATTGTATAGAGCTCAATAGTTCAATGATAACTAATCACATGAGGGGATAGCATGGATATGAATGATAAAAAAAAGGATAAAATTCTTATATTATCTGCCTCATTTGGAGACGGACATAAACAGGTAGCAAACGCACTGAGTGAAGCTGTACAATTTACGCTGCCAAATGTTGAGCCAATTATTCTAGATATCATGGAGTGGTTACATCCCAACCTTTTTCCAGTAAGTCATTACTTTTACAGTCGAGTCATTAAAAGGTTTCCTCGAGTGTATAGCTATCTTTATAATAGAACCCGTGAAAGAAATCCTTTCTCTGTGAAGTTAAATTCTTTTTTTACACTTGGAATGGGATCAATGCTTGATATTATAGAAGAAATTCAACCTTCTGTGGTTGTAAGCACATACCCATTCGCTGCTGGAATCATGTCAAAATTAAAAGAAAATGGTTTAGTTAATATCCCAGCTGTAACAATTATTACGGATTACACAGACCATTCTTATTGGATACATCCATTTACTGATCAATATATTGTGGGATCTAAGCAGGTAAAGGACCGACTGATTTCTCATGGAGTAGAAAGCCATAAAATTAAACATACGGGTATACCTGTTCGTAAAAAATTTGTGACCACACAGTCTCGAGAGTGTCTCGCAAAGAAATACAATTTGAACTCTAACCATTTCACTCTCCTTATAATGGGAGGAGGAGAAGGCTTAATTGGAAAGGGGATATCCACCTTTCGTGCTTTAGAGAAACTTTCATCCCCAATCCAAATCATAATTGTTTGCGGTAGGAATAAGAATTTAAAAAATCAACTGGGGGAGAAACTTAGCAGATCAAAGCACCATATACTACTCCTTGGATATAGCGAAAATGTAAATGAGTTGATGGCCCTTTCTGATTTAATGATTTCGAAACCTGGGGGTGTAACAACTTCAGAGGCAATGGCGATGGAGCTTCCTTTATTAGTTTATCATCCACTTCCAGGACAGGAAGAAGATAATGCCAATTTCTTAGTAGAATCTGGTTTAGCAATGCAAGCTGAAAATGATCACGATTTAATTGGAAAAATTGAAAGTCTCATAATGGACTCGAAACCATTATATAGGATGAAACAAAGATCCAGGAAATATCAATCCAAAACCTCCTCCAGTGATGCACTTAAGGTAATTATTCAGACAAGAAACTGTGTAAAAAAACACGAAAATGCTTTTTTTACTATGGGAATGAGACAAAGTTTATGATTTTATTGAACTCCTGGGGATTGGTATGAATGGGGAGTATATTGGGAAAATTTATCATGAGGTAAAAAAACGTCCAAGGTGTGCGATTGAAAAAGATTTATTTTCTCATCAAATGATTGAGCAGAAAGAAAAGAATTAAACGCTTTAGTAAAATAGGAGTGCGTATGAACTATCCATTTGTTCGCTTTATTATGGTAGGAATGATAAATACGATAGTGGGATTGTCCGTCATGTACCTTCTGTTACATGCGCTGGGACTTTCCTATTGGATGTCCACTTTCGTTGGCAATTCGATTGGTGCCGGTGTAAGTTTCTTTTTGAACAAATACTTTACCTTTAAAAGCAAAGATTCTGTTACAAAAAGTGCGCTTCGCTTTATCATAGTCATTCTGTGCTGTTACTTCATTGCCTATGATATTGGAAGAAGTTTTGTAGTATGGATACTGAAAAATAATGATTTCATCAATTCAGATGTTAAAACCGACCTTTCAATCCTAGTAGGTACCTGTTTGTACACCGTGTTAAATTATTTTGGGCAAAAGATCTTTGTATTTTCAAAAAAGAATACTGCTATTAAAGAAAATTTGGGGCTGTCCAATAAGTCACTAAAATAAAGCAGGTGGAGAAAAACGAATAGTTTATCTCCACCTGCTTTATTTTTTTTTCGATTTTTCCCTGAAAGTAGGGGATAGTTGTCTTTTTGGAGTCTTTTTTTCCTCTATCTTTAGAAGAAGTGTCATTTGAGTGTTATAAATTAATTTGTGATCGTTTGATTGCACACAAAAAAAATCGTCCTTACTTTAAATGTTGGTATGGTAACTTACATTTTACTAGATAGGACGATTTTTTTGTGTATTTTTTTAAAAAATTGGCTATTCTAAAGCCCAATGTTAATATTTTACACTCTGTTGATTGGAGCGGAAGGCGCGAAGACTCCTGCGGGAGTACGGGGCAGGGGAGACCCCGCAGGCGCTTGCGCCGAGGAGGCTCCCCGGACCGCCCGCGGAAAGCGAAGCGCCTGGAGCGGAAATCAACAGACAAGTTTAGCAGCCCCTTTTTTTTATTGTTATATCATGGTACGATATGATAAGTTTTTATAACGTTGAAAAATCACGCCTGAGAGGACCTTCTTATGAATCTTAAATTTCATTTAATTATCGCTTTCATCATAAGTTTAGTCTGCTTGATCGGATTCAGCTTTATTTCATTGTTCATAAGTGACCATAAAATTATTGATTTTGATAGCGATGTAATAGCAGCTATTCAAGGACTTGAATCAACATTTTTAACAAAAGTGATGAAATTTTTCACCTTTATTGGTTCTGCGCCAGTTGTTATCATCTTAAGTGTTATTCTAATGGTATTCCTTTATAAAGTATTACATCATCGTTTAGAATTGATACTATTCATTTCTGCTATTATTGGTTCAGCGGTATTAAACCAAATTTTGAAACAGATATTTCACCGGGTTCGTCCAAATTTCCATCGTTTAATTGATATTTCAGGGTATAGTTATCCAAGTGGTCATGCGATGAATGCATTTACCGTTTATGTCATTATTTCGTTCTTGCTTTGGCGTCACATTGAAAGTAAGTGGGGAAGAAGTCTGTTAATTTTCATTAGTGGCGTCATGATTCTTGGTATTGGAATAAGTCGAATTTATTTGGGGGTACATTATCCTAGCGACATTATTGGGGGATATTTGGCCAGCGGATTCTGGTTAACAATTGCTATTTGGTTTTTCCAATTTTATAAAGAAAAAGGTTATAATAAGAAATATAAACGTGGTGAATGATGGTTGTTTGATTAAATCATAGTGACCCACCTAATGAAACATTGGAGTGATACATATTATCAGAAATAGTATTCCTAACCTTTTTACCCTTGCTAATTTATTTTTTGGATTTTTATCAGTTATGTACTCAGCGCAAGGAGATTATAAGAATGCAGCTATTCTTATTTTAATTGGCATGATGCTTGACAGTATGGATGGCCGAATAGCCAGAATGCTGCGCGTAGAAAGTGAACTTGGAAAAGAACTTGATTCACTTGCTGACATTGTTACGTTTGGAGTAGCTCCTGCGATGATGGCCTATTATGCTTATTTTTCTTTCTTCGGGGCTGTCGGGATGGCTGTTGCCGGTCTTTTCCCATTATTCGGAGCATATCGGTTAGCGCGATTCAATATTAATGCTGTGAAATCATCCTTGCAGTTTTTTACAGGTGTCCCGATTACGGCAGCGGGGGGATTATTAACCCTCTTGACATTGTTTCATGGGAAAATGCAGGGTTTCATCTTTGTGATAGCCTTTTTCCTACTTTGCTATTTGATGGTAAGTACAATTAAAATTCCTAGTTTGAAGGATATCCCGTTGCCAAAATACGGTATTATTATCACCCTTTTTCTAGGCTATGCAATTTACATTGTCTTCAAAAAAGAACAGCATCGATTCCCTTATTTCATCTATGTAGCAATACCATTATATGTAGCCTTCATCGGATACCAATTGATCAAAACAAAAAGAAAAAATAATCCAAAATAAAATGGGTGTCAGGCACCATGTGAAAATTTCACATGGTGCCTGACACCTTTTTTCTTTCTTTACATCCCGAACGACATAACCCAAATCGATCCGGCAACGGTTACTACTGCGATAAATACTCCATATATAACGTTTATCGTTTGGGAATTACCGTCTTCACCTTCTTTTAAATGCATGAACATAAAGAGTTGAAGACCTGCTTGGACTATAGCAAGAGTGCCGATGATCCAAATAATCGTATTAAATGATAAAGATGTTTTTAAAGCAACGAATAGAGCTGCGAAGGTTAACACCAATGACAAAACAAATCCAAATACTTGTGACTTTGGAAATCCTTTTGAATGATTATCCATTGTTTACACCAACCCTTTTAAATAAACAAATGTGAAGATAAAGATCCAAACTACATCAAGGAAGTGCCAGTATAAGCCGATAATAAACGTCTTACGTGCAGTGACAGGCGTCAATCCTCTTTTTAATATTTGGATGATAACCATAGTAGCCCACCCGATACCCATACTAACGTGCAATCCATGTGTTCCTAATAGAACAAAGAAGCTCGATAAGAATGCACTTGTTTGCATGGTTGCACCTTCGTGAACATAATGAATAAATTCGGAGATCTCCATGCCGACAAAACCAAGTCCAAGTAATAGAGTAATAATTAACCAGGTTAATAGACCCTTCTTGTTATGACGGTGCATTTCATAGATGGCGATCCCACAAGTAAAACTACTTGTTAAGAGTAGGATAGTTTCTATCATCACACCTTTTATATCGTAAAGTTCATGTGGTGTCGGGCCACCTGCATAGCGAGTGCTTAAAACTGAATAAGTTGCAAAGAGCGTCGCAAATAAAACAATCTCTGCACCTAAGAACATCCAAAAACCTAGAATATTCATCCTATTTTGCTCTGTTTGGAATTCGAGTGGAAGCGATGTATTCACATTAGTTGACATGTTTTTCCACTCCTTTTTCTTTGTTTTGCCATCCATATTCTATCTCCTTAATTTCATCAACAGGAACATGGTAACCATCATTGTAATCAAAAGAACGAATAGCTAAGCAAATCAAGATACCTAAAGCTGCAACAAGAGCAGCAATTTTCCACTCAAAAACCAAGAGGAAGCCAGATATACCAAAGACGATACTCATGATAAAAGGGAGACCAGAATTGCTTGGCATGTGGATTTCTTCAAGCTCATCATTGCTGAATTTTAAGCCTTTATTCTTTTTCTTCATGTACCAGAAAGCATCAAGTGATGTCACTTCTGGTATCTTTGCAAAATTATAGAATTGAACGGGTGATGCAGTTGCCCACTCTAGTGTTCTTGCATCCCATGGATCGCTGGATATATTACGGTCTGCATAGCGAGCGCTCCAATAAATGTTATAGCAGAAGAAAGCGAAACCGATGGCTAAAATACCTGCACCAATAGCTGAAACGAGCATTAGCGGACCAAATCCGGATTCAGCAGAGTAGGTATAAGCACGTCTTACCGCACCATTTAATCCTAAGAAGAACATTGGCATGAAGGTCATATTGAAACCAATGACAAACAACCAGAAATGAAGTTTTCCAAGTTTTTCGTTAAGCATGTGACCAAACATTTTTGGCCACCAATAATATAGACCGGCAAATACGGCGAAGACAACACCAGGTATTAATACATAGTGGAAGTGTGCCACAAGGAAAAGGGTGTTATGATACTGATAATCTGCTGCACCCATCGCAAGCATTACACCTGTAATACCACCGATTAAGAAGCATGGGACAAAGGCAAGTGCCCAAAGCATGGCAGTTGTAAATTGAATGCGACCTTTTCTCATCGTAAATAACCAGTTAAACATTTTTACGCCAGTCGGTATCGCAATCATCATCGTTGTAATCGAGAAAATGGAGTTTACTCCTGGTCCGGCACCCATGGTAAAGAAGTGATGGACCCAAACTAACATACTAAGAATGGCAATTCCGACAATTGACCCAACCATTGATTTATATCCAAATAGAGTTTTACGGGAGAATGTTGAAATAACTTCAGAGAACATCCCAAATGCAGGTAGGACTACGATGTAAACTTCTGGATGACCCCATAGCCAGAATAAATTGACCCACATCATATCCATACCTCCGCCACTAAGTGTAAAAAAGTGGGTTCCAAAGATGCGGTCGAATGTCATTAAAGCAAGGGCAACTGTAAGAATTGGGAAAGACGCTGCAATAATTATCGATGTAACAAATGACGTCCATGAGAACATTGGCATTTTCATAAGCGTCATGCCTTTTGCTCTCATTTTTAAAATTGTTACGATAAAGTTAATCCCAGTCATTAATGTACCAATCCCGGCAATCTGAATCGCTACGGCATAAAAGTTATTACCTATCCCTGGACTAAACTCTTTTCCAGCAAGAGGGAAATATGCAGTCCAACCAGCATCAGGTGAACCACCAATAACAAACGAAATATTAAACAACATGGCACCACTAAAGGTTAGCCAGAAGCTAAGAGCGTTCAATTGAGGGAAGGCTACGTCGCGAGCCCCAATTTGTAGCGGAACGATCACGTTCATAATTCCAATTAAGAATGGCATAGCCATAAATAAGATCATTACGACACCATGTGTTGTAAAGACTTCATTATAATGTTGTGCATCGAGTAATTGTCCATCTGGTGTTGCGGTTTGGGCTTTCATTAATAACCCGTCAATACCACCGCGGAAAAACATTAATACACCAACAAGGATATACATAATCCCAATACGTTTATGATCTACGGTCGTAAGCCACTCTGTCCATAGCCATTTCCACTTTTTTAAATATGATACTAAAACAACAATTCCAATCATCGTTAACAGAATCGCAATTTGTGATCCTAAGATTAGCGGGTCGCCGGTAATAAAAAACCTATCCCATTTAATGCCCATTGTGTTCGCCTCCATTAGAATGTCCATCCATTTTCATATTCATATCCATGGATTTATCATCCGTTTTCCCAGCTTTGTTCTTTTGGTTATCCGGCTGTTTAAAAATCTGTCCTGGATAATCATGATTTCTGTACAATTCAGGGAACGTATACGTTTTCGAATTCATATCACCATGGTTGACCCAGGCTAAATGATTGTTTGAAAAAGTAAGTCGTCCTAAGTGAGTTGGCTTCAATAGATCTATATATTTCTTTTCCGTTAACTTCGGTGCAGTTTTCTTTACATCTTTTACCCACTTATCAAATGCTTGTTGGGATTTGGATTCAACCGTGAATTCCATATCGGCATATCCTTTACCATTGAAGTTGGTGTTTTTCCCTAGATATTCTCCAGGATGATCTGCTACTAGGTACAATTGTGTTTCCATTTTATTCATTGTGTATTTTTGCCCGCCTAAGGCTGGTACCCAAAAAGATTGCATCGTACCTGCAGAAGTAAGCTTAAACTTAACGGGCGTACCGACAGGAATGTTAACATAGTTAACGGTTTCTATCCCTTGTTCAGGATAGCTAAAAATCCATTTCCAGTCAGCAGAAGTAACATTTATCGTGATTGGCTTTTTATTTTCATAGCCTTCAGGTACTTTTTCAAGTTTGTAAATTGTATTTACCGTCGGGATTGTCAAAGCGATAACGATAAGAATTGGGATCGCTGTCCAAATGATTTCCAATTTAGTACTGCCGTGTTCCTCGGGGGGTTCGTAATCTTTATTATCAGGTCTTGCTCGGTATTTCCAAACGATATAACCAAATAAACCAAAAACGACAACAACAATAAGAAGCATGAAAACCAGTGACCAATTAATCAAGCCGAGTATTTCTCTTGCCACAGGCCCTTTCGGTTCAAAGACAACCATATTCGAATCGCAGCCGCTTAAAAGTAGTACTGGCAATAAAGCTAAAAGTGGAGCTAAATGGTTCTTTTTAAACATTTCTGTTTCTCCCTTTCGATGGTTGTTTAAGCTTTGATAAACATTGCGTGAATCTATTCACAAACTAAAATGAATGACGCCTTGTTTTTAACGAAACACACCGGTAATAAAATTAAATTAATTATTATTTAAGATTAATTACAGTAGGTATTTTTCCTATCACAATATTAACAACATAGTCATGATGTTAATATAGTTTTTTGGAAAAACATGTGACAAATTTGTTAAGGTTTTATTATGCTAAATTGGGAATTGCTTGGAAAAGTAAATCACTTACAGGTAAAAACTGATTTATTATCCTGTTATTACTAAAAAATTGTCTATTTTAGAATAATAGTGAGATAATAAGAGTGAATACATAGAAAGAGGAGAGCAATTAAACATGAAGGTTAAAATTAATCGCCATGCAGCAAAAGAATTGAAAAAAATGTTGGAACAAGAAGAAGATAAAGGGAAACTGTTCCGCGTTTATATCACCAGTATTCACGGAGATCACGCTCACTATGATTTGATGATTGATACTCCTACAGAAAAGGATGAAGTGGTCAAAACCGATAAAGATATCGATTTTATACTTGAAAAAGAAAATGAGTATTTGGATGGTGTTTGGATTCAGTTTTTCCATGTTCCGAAAGAGGAATGGCTGATTACGAATCCTGCAAAAGGCAGCCACCATCATCACCATTAATATTGAATCTGGTAAAAACGCTTGGAGCCTCAAATCCAGGCGTTTTCTTTTCGCAAAAATTTTCAAAATCCTTGAAATTGTCAGCTATTTTTTCGTATAATCCTATTATTGCTAACTATGAAAAAGGAGATTATTTATGATTCGGCGTTTCTTTTCTTATTATCGACCGCACAGAAGGTTATTCATCATTGATTTTAGCAGCGCAGTTATCGTTGCGGTTCTAGAATTAGCTTTTCCACTTGCGGTTAAATGGTTTATTGATGAATTGCTGCCAGGTGGCGATTGGTCAACAATTGTCTCTGTTAGTATCGGACTTTTCCTTGTTTATTTATTGAGCACCTTCTTGCAGTTTATTGTGAATTATTGGGGCCATAAGCTCGGAATTAATATTGAAACAGATATGAGGCAAGAGCTGTTTGAACATGTCCAAAAACAATCATTTCGTTTTTTTGATAATACGAAAACCGGACATATTATGAGCAGAATTACCAATGACCTCTTTGATCTTGGCGAACTTGCCCATCATGGTCCAGAAGATGTATTTATCGCGTTGATGACCTTTATCGGTGCTTTTTGGATCATGTTAACAATTAACGTCAAGTTAGCGTTGGTTGCCGTAATAATCCTACCATTTCTAATCTTACTGGTTGTCGTCTGTAATTTAAAAATGAACAAAGCTTGGAGTCAAATGTATTCTAGTATTGCAGATGTTAACGCACGAGTTGAAGATAGTGTATCAGGCAGTCGTGTCGTTCAATCGTTTACAAATGAAGGGTTTGAGATTGCTAGATTTAAAAAGAATAATCAGACATATAGGGGGGCGAAGCTTGGCGGTTATCGCGTTATGTCATATTGTCTTTCAGGTATTTATATGATGACACGACTGATCACAATTATCGTGCTTGTTTATGGTGCTTGGCTAAGTTTCTCCCACCAGTTGTCCTACGGAGAACTTGTCGGGTTTGTTCTTTATATCAATGTTCTTTTTAAACCAATTGATAAAATCAGCGCCATTATGGAGTTGTATCCAAAAGGAATGGCAGGATTCAAACGGTTTATCGACCTGATTGATTCTGAGCCTGAAGTGAAGGATACAGTGGACGCGGTGGAAGTTGCTTCACTAAAAGGAAATATCGTCTTTGATGAAGTTTCTTTTCGCTACGATTCGCATAAATCTGTTTTAGAAAATATTAATTTGGATCTCCGTTCAGGTGAGACGGTTGCCTTTGTTGGCCCATCGGGGGCTGGTAAGACAACCATTTGCTCTTTGATTCCACGGTTTTATGATGTGAATAGCGGAGGGATTTATATTGATGGTCTTGATATCCGTGATATGACCAAAAAATCCTTGCGTTCACAAATAGGAATCGTTCAGCAGGATGTATTCCTATTTACAGGGACACTACGCGAAAATATTGCATATGGAAAACAGGATGCAACCGATGAGGAAATTGCAGAAGCAGCAGGACGTGCTCATCTTGAAAAATTCATTTCTTCCTTACCTGATGGCTATGAGACACAAATTGGTGAGAGGGGCTTAAAGCTCTCTGGCGGCCAAAAGCAGCGGCTTGCGATTGCACGGATGTTTTTGAAAAATCCACCAATCTTGATTTTGGATGAAGCTACCTCTGCTCTTGATACCGAAACTGAAATGGTCATTCAGGAAGCTTTGACAGAACTTGCCCAAAACAGAACCACTCTTATTATTGCCCATAGGCTTGCAACGATTCGTAATGCCGACCGTATTATCGTCGTAACTGAGGACGGTATCGCTGAAGAGGGCAGACATGATGAGCTTATTGAGCAAGGTGGTATTTTTGCAAACCTTCATCGCTTGCAGTTTCAGCAATAATCTTTAAAGAATTCTCAAGAATTATATGTACTTTGGTTTACCTAATTTATTTGGCTATGATGTTTTTTCCTCCTAACTTATCTGTTAGTTTTGGTAGTCGTTTTGATGTCTTTAATAATTATTTTTCTGAAAATGGGTAATTTATTTTTAAAAAAAATTTTATTTCTTTTTGGAATTAGCTGTGTATAAGAAGATAATTGAAGGGCTAAAATAATTGGGCAAGTATAATTTGCAAAATCATGTAATTGTTACATGCTAGGAGGCTACAAAGAAATGGAACATGGTAAAGTAAAATGGTTTAACAGTGAAAAAGGTTTTGGGTTCATCGAGCGTGAGGGTGGAGAAGATGTATTCGTTCACTTTTCGGCAATTCAAAGTGAAGGATACAAGTCCTTAGATGAGGGTCAAGAGGTTACGTTTGAAATCGAAAATGGCCAACGTGGACCACAAGCGGTAAACGTTCGTAAATCATAATGACCAATGAATAAAACAGACTCCATCATTCGGAGTCTGTTTTTTCGTTAGCAGGCAAAGGGGCGCCTTGCACTTTTCTTATTTGTTTTGAATCTCTTTCACCCTGCCAACTTGTCCATTGGTTAATCTTACTTTAATTCCATGTGGATGAAAACTAGACTTGGTCAATATATCCTTAACTACCCCTGCTGTAAGAGTGCCACTTTTTTGATCCGCTTTTAGGACTATTTTGACAAAAGCACCAGGTAGAATATCTTTTCTATTTTGACCGTTAGACACCCATTTTTCTCCGAGAATTACTCACTTTTTTCGTCTGCTGGCTCTTCATTTGTTTGGTTGTTTGTGAATTATTTGAGCCGGAATTTCCTGCCGCTGCTTTGTTTTTCTTGTTTTCAAGCTGCAGCTTCATCGCTTCCTGTAAGCTAATTTTCCTTTTTGGCTCTTCTATTGTCTTTTTTTCATTTGTATCATTCATTGTAATCCTCCTAAACCTTATTAATTACAGTATAATCTATTTTCCCCCAGATTAAAATTTATCGTTAAAAAACTACTATGAAAAATGTGAAATTTGATGAAAATTTTAAGCGATATTTTTTATATTATTCTAAACTTTCGATCAATACTGATACATGGTAGAATAAAAGATAGGTGATGTCCTTCCACTATTTTCTATCTGCAACTAGGGTACGACTTCACAATTCATTTAAATAGAAATTTTTAGGACGTTATTCAGTAATTTTGGAATAACGTCCTTTATTTTTAATACCTATATTATAGTGGTAGATGTCTTCTTGACAATAAACAATATTACTTTATATTTATTATAATTTAGTATTGATTATTTATAAATTTATATTATAATTTAGTTATTGGCTCTAAAAAATAACTTACGAGGTGATGAAGTGAGTAATGAAAACAAACACTTAACAACGGGAACTGGAACTCCAGTCGGTGATAACCAAAACTCAATGACAGCAGGTATGCGTGGACCGACATTAATTCAAGATGTACACTTAATTGAGAAATTGGCTCACTTCAACAGGGAACGTGTGCCTGAGCGTGTTGTGCATGCTAAGGGTGCTGGAGCACATGGTTACTTCGAAGTGACAAATGACATGTCAAAATACACAAAAGCCAAGTTGTTTAATGGGGTTGGTAAGCGTACATCAATGTTTATTCGATTCTCAACAGTAGCGGGTGAACTAGGCTCTTCCGATACTGTTCGTGACCCTCGTGGATTTTCAGTAAAGTTTTATACAGAAGAAGGAAATTATGATCTTGTCGGAAATAACACTCCTATTTTCTTTATTCGTGATGCTATTAAATTTCCTGATTTCATTCATACGCAAAAAAGAGATCCAAAATCACATTTGAAAAATCCAAATGCCGTCTGGGACTTCTGGTCCTTATCACCTGAATCCTTACACCAAGTTACATACCTAATGGGTGACCGTGGGATTCCTGCCACACTTCGTCATATGAATGGTTATGGAAGCCATACATTTAAATGGGTAAATGCTGACGGAGAAGCTGTTTGGGTAAAATACCACTTTAAAACAGAACAAGATGTCAAAAACATGACGAATGAAGTTGCTGCTAAATTAGCAGGTGAAAACCCTGATTATCATACAGAAGATTTGTTTAATGCCATTGATAAGGGCGACTTCCCAGCATGGAAATTACATGTGCAAATTATGCCATTTGAAGATGCCTATTCATATCGCTTTGATCCATTTGATGTCA
Organism: Neobacillus rhizosphaerae; assembly: GCF_937468385.1. Lineage (GTDB taxonomy): Bacteria > Bacillota > Bacilli > Bacillales > Cytobacillaceae > Neobacillus > Neobacillus rhizosphaerae. The sequence continues at coordinate 110,245 of NZ_CALBWS010000001.1, read as the reverse complement.
CAAAGGTCTGGTCACATAAGGATTATCCGTTAATAGAGATAGGGCGGATGGTGCTTAATCGCAACCCTGAAAACTATTTTGCAGAGGTGGAACAGGCTACATTCTCACCTGGAACAATGGTACCAGGTGTTGAAGCTTCTCCTGATAAGATGCTTCAAGGTCGTATCTTCGCTTATTCTGATGCGCACCGTTATCGTGTCGGACCGAATCATAACTTGCTGCCAATTAACCGGCCAAAAGTGGAAGTAAATAACTATCAACGTGACGGTGCTATGCGGTCTGACAATAATGGCGGCGGTTCGGTTTACTATGAACCAAACAGCTATGGAGGCCCTAAGGAAACACCTGAACATAAGCAAACAGCCTTCCAGGTGACAGGTGTGGCAGAACAGGTTGCTTATGATGAGCACGACCATTACACGCAAGCGGGTGACCTTTATCGTTTAATGTCTGAAGAGGAGCGCTCAAGGTTGGTGGAAACGGTCGTCGGTGCCATGAAGCCAGTTGAGAGAGAGGACATCAAGCTTCGTCAGATTCAGCATTTTTACAAAGCAGATCCTGAGTATGGTGAGAGAGTCGCAAAGGGCTTGAATTTAGCGATACCGCAAGAAGTTAAATAATCTATTTAACTATTAGAAAAGAATCCTAAATGCATAAATGATTTTTATAACCCAGTGACCCTAAAATAATATTTGTTCAAGCAGCGGAACCATGTCTCCGCTGCTTTTTTTATCTATTTTAATACTATTTTAAAAAAATGGATGTTCAGGAAAATTATTGAAAAATGATGTTTTTTGTCGATATTTTATTATTTAGCAATTATAAAACTGATGATTTAGTCGAATTTTCTTTGCAGGATTTTAAGGGATATTATGAGAATTATAGAAATAAGATAGAGATTAAAGGGGGGATTTGCTTGGATATCCAAGTGATTGAAAAAGAAGATATAAATGTAGTAGGAATTTGTTGGAATGGCACATATTCACAGATGGGAACAATTCCGAGTCTCTTTAGAAACATGGAACAACGTCTTGATGAAGTATCATATCAGACGGATGAACCTGTTTTGATTGCCCCATTTCACAGCCGGGAAACGGAGCTTACCTATTATGTAACCAAACCAGTTGAAAAAATCAGTCAAATACCTGCAGGTATGGTCGGTTTTACGATTCCCAGTAAAAACTATGTTTTCACTACTTATAAGGGCAGTCTGGATGGAGTCGAAAATACATACCTACAAATGTTCTCTTGGATGCAAGAGTATGGCTATGAACAGGATCATCATGCATTAAGTTTAGAAATCTATAAAGAAAAATATAAACTCCAAAATGCGAATGGAGACCTGCATTTTGAAATATATTTACCAGTAAAGGCCTATAAAAAAAATAATCAATGAAAGAAATAAATTTAATTAATAGTAATGTGATTTTTGGGAGGAGTATCACCTCCCAATATTTTTTTGCTTCTTTTAGCAGAACTTTGTTTTGTGCATTTCCCTTTACTGTTTGAATTAAGTATAATAACATATAAATGTATATTCGAATAATTTCCTTCGGGGTCAGGTGAAATTCCTAACCGGCGGTGATGAAGCAATGCTTCTTAGTCCGTGACCCGGTTAACATATTTTGTTAAACGGTGGATCTGGTGAAACTCCAGGGCCGACAGTTAAAGTCTGGATGGGAGAAGGAAAAGGCAGGATTAAGGGTAGGGTGAATTGTACCTATTTTTAAGCCTTAATTTTCTATTGTCTTTTACAGGACCTTGAAGACCTTTTGTCTTCAGGGTCTTTTTATATCCTTTTTAAGGGAGTAAAAACTATGAATGATACCGACTACATGAAATTAGCTTTAAATCTTGCCAAAGGCACGTTAGGGCAAACATCACCCAATCCCGTTGTTGGTGCCGTACTGGTGAAGGAAAATCAAATTATTGGCATGGGGGCACATTTAAAGGCGGGTGAACCCCATGCAGAGGTACATGCCATACGAATGGCTGGAGATAAAGCGAAAGAATCAACATTGTATGTAACGCTCGAGCCATGCAGCCATCATGGGAGAACACCGCCCTGCTCAGATTTGGTAATAAGGACAGGTGTGCGTAAAGTATTTGTTGCAACTACAGATCCAAATCCCCAAGTTGCAGGTACAGGTATTGAACGAATGAAAAAGGCTGGAATCGAAGTGGAAGTTGGAATGCTACAACAGCAGGCACTAGAGCTGAATAAAGCCTTTTTCTATAACATCCAAACAGACCTTCCCTATGTCACCTTGAAATCCGCTGCCAGTTTGGATGGAAAAACGGCAACAGCAACGGGTGAAAGCATGTGGATTACAGGTGAGGAAGCGAGAAACGATGTTCATCAATTGCGCCACCAGCATGACGGGATTTTAGTTGGTGTAAATACGGTAATTCAGGATAATCCCAGCTTGACGACAAGGCTTGAGACAGGTGGTAAAAACCCTATTCGTATCGTATTAGATACTCACCTGAGGACACCGCAAAACGCGAAAGTAATTACAGATTTTCTGGCACCTACATGGATTATCACAGGGGCTGAAGTCGACCAAAAACGAGTAGAACAGTTTACCGAAATAGGGATTGAAGTGATTAAATCGGAAAAACAGCAGATAATCATTAAAGATCTGTTAGTGACTTTAGGAAAAAGGGGAATCACTTCGCTTTTTGTCGAAGGCGGATCAGAAGTGCAGGGCAGTTTTTTAAAGGAGCGTGCCTTCCAACAAATCATTACCTATATTGCACCGAAGTTAATAGGTGGAAAACTAGCCCCAACCCTATTCGGTGGTCAAGGAATTGAAAAAATGGCCGAGGCTGTTTTGCTGAACATTAAACAGGTGGATATGATTGGCAGCGATATAAGAATTATCGCTGAACCTAAGTAAGGAGAAGGAATTATTATGTTTACCGGAATCATTGAGGAAATAGGGGTAGTCTCGAATATCCAGCGGACTGGTGAGTCGTTTGTTCTTACATTAGAAGCGAAAAAAATCCTTAAAGATGTGCATCTTGGAGACAGCATTGCCGTCAACGGGGTATGCCTAACAGTTACAACTTTTTCGGGCAACCATTTCACGGTTGATGTGATGCCGGAAACAGTCAACGCGACCAGTTTAAAGATGGTTAAGCGGGGTTCCAAAGTTAATTTGGAAAGGGCAATGGCAGCTGGTGGAAGGTTTGGCGGTCATTTCGTCTCAGGACACATCGATGGAACAGGAATAATAAAAAGCAAGCAGGCCTTCGAAAATGCAGTTTATTATACAATTGAAGCCGATGAAGAATTGTTAAGGTATGTAATTTTAAGAGGTTCTATTGCAGTAGATGGGACAAGCCTTACTGTTTTTGGCGTAACGGAAAATAGTTTTACGATATCACTAATTCCACATACATTGTCGGAAACGGTCTTGGGACTAAAGGGTTCAGGGGATATCGTCAATTTAGAATGTGACATGATTGGAAAATACGTTGGACATTTTTTTAACAAGATGACATTGGATAATCAGCAAAAAAGTAGGATAGGGATAACCGCAAAATTTTTAGAAGAAAACGGATTTTTGTAATCGATACTACCGAAAACCTTGGTTCATCCATGGTTTTGTAATATAAAGAGGAGTGATATGGCGTGTTTAATACAATTGATGAGGCCATAACTGATTTAAAAGAAGGAAAGGTTGTCATTGTTTGTGATGACGAGGATAGAGAAAATGAAGGGGACTTTATCGCCCTAGCTGAAAAAACTTCACCAGATGTGATTAATTTTATGGTCACCTATGGACGAGGACTCGTATGTGTTCCGATCGAGGAAGAATTAGCACAAAAACTTGACTTACTCCCGATGGTTTCAAACAACACGGATTCACATGGAACTGCTTTTACTGTAAGCATAGACCACAAATTTTCAACAACAGGGATTTCTGCCTTTGAACGTTCCGCCACAGTTTTAAGCATGCTCGATCCAGCGTCTAAAGCTGCTGATTTTAAAAGACCTGGTCATATTTTTCCGCTTATTGCTAAAAAAGGTGGGGTGCTGCGAAGAACAGGACATACGGAAGCAGCAGTAGACCTAGCTAAATTATGTGGCGCCAAGCCTGCCGGGGTCATTTGTGAAATCATGAATGAGGACGGTACGATGGCGCGTGTTCCTCAGCTTCGAAAAATTGCTAATAATCTAAACGTGAAAATGATAACGATAAAAGACTTGATTGAATACAGAAACAAAAAGGATAACTTAATTAAACGAGAAGTAGAAATTAATTTACCAACAGAATTTGGCACCTTTAAAGCGGTCGGTTATTCGAATCTTGTTGACGGAAAAGAGCATGTCGCCTTAGTGAAGGGTGAAATTGATCCTGAAACTCCTGTCCTTGTTAGAGTTCACTCAGAATGTTTGACAGGTGATGTTTTCGGTTCGTACCGCTGTGATTGCGGACCACAGCTCCATGCTGCCTTAAGCCAAATTAATCATGCGGGGAGTGGTGTCCTGTTGTATATGCGTCAGGAGGGCCGTGGTATCGGTTTGCTAAATAAACTAAGAGCCTATAAGCTTCAAGAAGAAGGCTATGATACCGTAGAAGCCAATGAAAAGCTTGGTTTTGGTGCCGATTTAAGGGAATACGGCATAGGAGCCCAAATTTTGAAGGATTTAGGCATAAAAAAAATGCTGTTATTAACGAATAACCCACGAAAAATAAAAGGCCTAAAAGGCTATGATCTTGAGGTAGTGGAACGGGTGCCGCTACAAATGGAAATGAGAACGGAAAATGCCAATTATTTAAGAACAAAGCACGACAAGCTTGGTCATTTGTTTCATTATTAAACAATAAGTATATGGAGGTTTTCACAATGGGAAATATATTCGAAGGAAATTTGGTAGGCTCTGGATTAAAGGTAGGTATCGTGGTTGGTCGGTTTAATGAATTCATTACAAGTAAATTATTAGGCGGTGCACAGGATGCCCTTAAAAGACATGGAGTCAGTGGATCCGACATTGATATCGCCTGGGTTCCAGGTGCATTTGAAATTCCATTGATTGCTCAAAAGTTGGCCAATAGTAAAAAATATGATGCTGTTATCACACTCGGTACAGTCATTCGCGGTTCCACTCCTCATTTTGATTATGTATGTAATGAAGCGGCAAAGGGAGTCTCCACGACTGCATTAACTAGTGGCATTCCTGTTATTTTTGGAGTGTTAACAACTGATTCGATTGAACAGGCCATCGAGCGTGCCGGAACTAAGGCAGGTAATAAGGGCTGGGATGCAGCAGTTGCGGCAATCGAAATGGCTAACCTTTGCAGAAATATTGAACAATAAAACACATTACCTAGAATTCATTGTTGGTCAGAACTGAAGGAATTTCTTGGTTTCCTTACCAGGGAAAGGGTTAATCTGGATATAATAAATAATATAAAAAGTTCCTACTTAAATAGAGTTTTAAAATTAAAGCAAAAAACATATACAAACCATTCCACTTTTTTTATAATAGAATTAACAATATAATATTGATGAAAATTAGGTGCTAAAATCTTATTGGAAGACTTTTAGCTTAATTGGGAAGTTTGGTTAAAAGCCAACGCGGTCCCGCCACTGTAAATGGGAGCAACCTATAAAATGTCACTGTCAATGAGATGGGAAGACATAGGAAGCGATGATCATGAGCCAGGAAACCTGCCTAATTCTTGTGCGCCAATAAACCTACGAGGATAGGGGGGTGTTGAAGGCTAGACTCCTTTTACTTTATGTTAGTAATTGAATCTAATCGAACCAACATCTTCATTTCATATGGAGATGTTTTTTTATTGGCACAAGTCGGATTTATTTTTGTTACGGTCATTATATTTAAGCAGAAAGCAGGGAGAAGAAAAATGAAGAAATTGTATTCTTTATTGTTAATAGTTTTATTAACGGTAGGAGCTTTAGCAGGTTGTGCTGAAAAGAAAGATCAAGTTAATGAGGGTAATAAAGCAAGTGTTGAGAAAAAAACGGAAGTCACTTTTCCAGTTACCGTAAAAGATGCATTAGGTAATCAGGTTGTTTTAGAAAAGAAGCCTGAAAAGATTGTCTCATTGTTGCCAAGTAATACGGAAATTGCCTATTCCTTAGGTCTCGGGAAAGAAGTTGTCGGTGTTTCTGATTATGATAATTATCCTGAAGATGTCACGAAAAAAGAGAAAATTGGCGGACAAGATATTAATTTGGAAAAAATTATCTCTTTGAAGCCCAATTTAGTATTAGCTCATGCCTCTTCTGCCCATAATTCAAAAGAAGGGCTACAGCAGTTAAAAGATGCCGGAATTCCAGTACTTGTTGTTAATGATGCGCAAAATTTTGAACAAGTGTATGATTCCATTAATATGGTTGGCAAAGCTACCGGAGAAACAAAAAAAGCAGACGAAATCATCAAAGGAATGAAGGACAAACTAGCTGAAATTATCGCAAAGACGAAGGGTATAAAAGAAAAGAAAAAGGTATTAGTTGAAGTATCGCCCGCTCCAGACATATATACCCCTGGAAAAAAGACTTTTATGGATGAAATGTTAAGCTCGATTCAAGCGGAAAATATCGCAAATGATCAAGAAGGCTGGATCAAAATTGATCAAGAAGCAATGATCAAACGAAATCCGGATGTTATCATTACTACATATGGGTACTATGTAAAAAATCCGGCTGAACAAGTATTAAATAGAAAAGGCTGGGAAACTGTTAATGCTGTAAAAAACAAGCAAGTAATCGATGTCGATTCTGATCGTGTAACTCGCTCAGGTCCTAGGGTCGTTGAAGGAGTAGAAGATCTTGCAAAGGCTATCTATCCTGAAATTTTTAAATAATAAGTATGTTGCTTATGGACTAGCTGGAATTTTTCTATTCATCTCTATTTTATTAGGGATTTCAATAGGATCTGTTCCCGTTCCGATGCTAACAATTATTCAAATTATTAGTGCTAAGTTATTTGGGGGTATTTCACTAGGGTCTATTGACCCGATGTATTCAAGTATTGTGTTGAATATTCGCCTACCTAGAGTAATATTAGCAGGCCTAGTGGGGGCAGCTCTTGCAATTGCAGGAGCGGCCTTTCAAGGTCTATTAAGAAACCCGTTAGCAGATCCATATACATTAGGTGTATCTTCTGGGGCGTCAGTGGGGGCGGTCCTAACACTGTTTTTTCATCTATCCATCCCATTTATAGGTTCCTTCACCTTACCATTACTTAGTATCCTATTTTCCTTTTTGACCATCTTTTTAGTACTTGCTTTTGCCCGGAAAATCGAGCGCTCAATGAGAGTGGAGACGATTATATTAACGGGTATTATCTTTAGCTCCTTTTTAGGAGCCCTTATTTCTCTCATGATTGCACTAACTGGAGATGAGCTAAGGCAAATTATTGGCTGGCTCTTAGGAAGTGTATCGATGAGAGGTTGGGAATACATAAAAATCATTTTGCCATTTTTTATCATTGGTTCAGCGATACTTATCTTTAATGCAAAAGAATTAAATGCCATGTCATTTGGGGAAGAAAGAGCACAGCATTTAGGGGTGAATGTTCAAAAAAGAAAGCTAGTCATCTTAACGGCTGGTTCCATTTTAACAGGAGCTGCGGTTGCCGTTTCCGGAACGATCGGTTTTGTAGGGCTTGTTATTCCCCACCTTTCAAGAATAATATGGGGACCCGATCATCGGCATCTTCTTCCACTATCTATTTTAACGGGAAGCGGATTCTTAATTCTAGCTGATCTCCTGTCTCGGACGATTATTTCTCCAACAGAATTGCCAATTGGGGTGATTACGGCTTTAATTGGTGCACCAGTATTTGCATTAATCCTACTACAAAGAAAAAGGATGGAAAGAAGTGGATAGAAAGTGCTTAGCGTTCAACAGGTTTCAGGTGGTTACTCAGGTGAAGCTATATTAAAGGACATTTCTTTTCAAGTGGAACAAGGTGAATTATTCGGGGTTTTAGGACCAAATGGAAGTGGGAAAACAACCTTACTAAAAATGATTAGTGGTATCCTGCCATTTCAACAAGGTGAGATTTTAATTCGTGGAAAAAGACTTCAGGAATATGGGATCAAACAGCTAGCCCAAATGGTTGCCGTTCATTCCCAGCATTCTTCACAGTCTTTTTCCTATACGGTTAAAGAAACCGTATCACTTGGAAGATATGCTCATCAAAAAGGCTGGTTTCAGACTTGGTCGAAAGAGGATGAGGACATTGTTCAAAGAGTCATGGACCAGACCGGAATATCTTCATTTCAAAATAAAAATATTCAAGAGTTATCTGGTGGCGAAAAACAAAGGGTATTTCTTGCTCAAGCGCTGGCCCAGAAGCCTGAAATTCTTCTTTTGGATGAACCGACAAATCACTTAGATCTATCGTATCAAAAAGAACTTCTAGATCTTTTAAAATTATGGACGACAGAAAATGGATTAACGGTGATCTCGATTTTCCATGATTTAAATCTTGCTGGCCTCTATTGTGATCGATTGCTCCTGCTGGAAAAAGGAACCATCAACATCAATCATATTCCAAATGAGGTTCTTAGAGAGGATCGAATAAGAGACGTATATCATACAAAAATTCAAAAACACCCCCATCCAAAGGTAGCTGCACCGCAAATGGTGTTACTACCGGAAGTGAATAGGGGAACAAAAGTTATTGAAATTAATGAGACCATGTTACATGTTTCGAATGAGTTCATCGACTTAAGATCCCCGTCCCCATTAAGAACAATGTCTTCAGGTGTGGTTGGCTCGGGAACAGGCTGGCATCAATCTTTTGTCAATCGTCATGTTAGCAAGGACTATAATTGTGATGATCATCGGGTGGAAATGGCTTCCTTTTTAAAATCAAAGGGGTTTGAACCATCAGAGACGGTTGGAATGATGACAGCGGTATGGCTTGAAGATGTGGCGTACCAACTGCTCGAACAAAACAATTTCTCGATATTTGTTGTTGTCACAGCGGGGGTTGGAAATGCGGTTGATGCTTCGAAAAGTGAGCAGCATTCACTTCAATTGACTCCTGGTACGATTAATACCTGGATTTTCGTTAACGGTGAGCTAACGGAGGAAGCATTTATTCAAAGTATTATGACAGCGACTGAAGCAAAGGTAAAGGCCATGCATGATCTCATGGTGTTAGATGAAGTCACAGGAACCATTGCTACTGGTACCTCAACAGATAGTATTTTGATTGCAGCTTCTCAAACGGGAAAACTGTTAGACTTTGCCGGCACGATTACTCCTTTAGGAAAGCTTATTAGTAAAGCTGTCTATCAGTGCACGACTAAGGCGATTCAAAAATCTCAACAAAGGAAAAAAACATGATTGTCTATCACCTTATCTCGATAACATTTGCTTATATAATTGATTTGCTTATAGGAGATCCCCCTAAATGGCCTCATCCTGTAAGATGGATTGGATCGATAATAACATTTTTTGAGAAGCGATGGAATCAAAGGAAATTTAAAAGATGGAAAGGGGTTGCGATGCTCCTTTTTATTTTACTGTTTATTTTTTCCATCGTGTTCCTTGTAGTATTAATAGGATATAAGATTCATCCTTTTATTGGAATATTGGTAGAAAGTATCATTATTTCTACATCAATCGCCCAAAGAAGCTTGAAGGAAGCTTCTCTCGAGGTCTATCAACCGTTAAAATCAGGAAACCTAGTCGAAGCAAGAAAGAAATTATCCTATATTGTTGGCCGTGATACTGATAACCTTGACGAAAGTGAAATAGCAAGGGGAACGATTGAGACTGTTGCAGAAAATACGAGTGACGGAGTGACGGCCCCTTTATTTTGGGCACTAATCGGAGGAGCTCCTCTCGCTATGGTCTATCGGGCAACCAATACTTGTGATTCAATGGTTGGGTATGTAAACGAAAGATATAAAGACTTTGGCTGGGCATCAGCTAAATGGGATGATGTGATGAATTGGATCCCAAGCCGCCTAACAGGAATCATAATGCTGTTAGGAAAACGTCCAGAACATGGGAGTTATCGAAAAGCTTGGGAGATCATGTTCCGAGATGCGAAAAAGCATCCCAGCCCAAACAGCGGCTGGGGGGAAGCTGCTGTTGCTGCTATTTTAGGGATTCAGCTTGGCGGCAGGAACTATTACAAAGGGGTGGTTTCGAACCGAGCAAAAATGGGTGAACCCATTTATCCGATTCAGGCTGAACACATCATAAAGGCGAATTTCATTTTAGCAAAAACAGTATTTTTATTTATACTATTATTATGGATCGGAGGAATGCTCTTTGATTTGGCCTTCACATGGCTCTAATCCTCAGTACTTATATGAGGCAATGGGGCTTTCGCTCCCTAAGCATTATAATGATTTTAGCGCAAATATCAATCCTCTTGGTCCACCTCCTATTTTGAAAGAAAAATGGATGGAATTTTATCAAGAAATTTTCGTTTATCCAGATCCCTATGCTATCCAGCTGAAAAAAAGGATCGAGAACCTAGAACAGGTTCCTGTAGAATCTATTTTGATTGGAAATGGGGGAGCAGAGCTTATTACCTTGGTTGCACGAATGCTTGCAGGAAAAAGGGTATTATTGGTACAGCCAACCTTTTCGGAATATGAAAAAGCCTGTCAGGCAAACAAATGTGAAGTTCTGTATCATCAACTATGTGAGCCTCATTTCGAATTAAATCTTGATGAATTGCGAGCTAAACTAGCGCATGTCGATGCGATGTTCCTTTGTAATCCGAATAATCCAACAGGTATTCAATATCCTAGGTCAACGATTTTATCGATAATCGAGGAATGTAAAATGCACAATTGTCTCGTTATTTTAGATGAAGCATTTTTTGATTTTTTAATAGAATATGACTCATTCATTCCATACATAAGCAAGTTTTCAAATTTAATTATTATTCGATCGTTGACAAAAATGTTTGCGATTCCGGGCATTCGCTTAGGATATTTGGTCGCTCAACCTGATACAATTTTAATGCTTAGCCAACTCCAATCGCATTGGAGTATTAATACCATTGCATTAAGAGCAGGCGAGTTATGCTTAGAAAATGAATCTTTTATTAAGCTGACACAGGAATATATTAATAATGAGCGGAAAAGGATCTTTGAATTTTTTAAAAAAAATGAATTTGGCGTTTCTTCCTCCAACGTTAATTTCTATTTATTACGTGATCCATTTTTAAATGATCAGTTTAAATTGTTTGAATTTCTACTTCATAAAGCTATCGTTCCTCGACATACATTTAATTTTCCAGGTTTGGAGGGAAGATGGCTTCGTTTTGCTATTAAAGGCTGTGAAGAAAATAATCATCTAATGGAGGTGTTAGCGGAATGGCGTCATCATCATTAATCTTCATTACTGGAGGTGTAAGAAGCGGAAAAAGCAGCATGGCAGAAAGGCTAGCTTTAGAGATAGCAAGCCAATCAGGGGGACCACTATATTACATTGCAACGGGAGTTCCTTCTGATTCAGAAATGCAGGAACGAATTGAAAAGCACCAGAGCGATAGAGAAGCTGGGACATACCAATGGAAAACGATCGAACAGTCTGTTCAAATAGGTAGGCTTGCCGAAACTTTTTCTAGTGGTGATATCATTTTATTAGATTGTGTGACAACACTATTAAATAATGAACTGTTTTCTACTGAGCAAACGTGGAATGATTCTTTTTTAGAAACGGTTAAAGAAAAAATTATTACAGGGATCATTTCGATAAAAAATCGAGCAGGAACAATGATTGTTGTTAGTAATGAAGTTTTAAACGAGTCATTACCTGGAAATGATCTCGTATTTTTATATAGTCGATTGCTGGGACAGATCCATCAGGTTTTAGTTGAAGAAGCGGATCAAGCTTTTTTAGTGGAAGCAGGGATTCCAATTGCTATGAAGGGTGTGAGGCAATGAAAGGAGTCATGATTCAGGGCACTGCTTCGGATGTCGGAAAAAGTCTAATTGTTACGGCCATGTGCCGAATTCTTGCCAATGAAGGTGTAAAAGTAACCCCCTTCAAATCACAAAATATGTCTAATAATTCCTACGTGACAGTTGACGGAAAAGAGATCGGCAGAGCACAAGGAATCCAAGCTGAAGCTGCTAGAAATGAGCCAACAGTATGGATGAATCCCATTTTATTAAAGCCGCGTTCTAATCAGAACGCTGAGGTAGTTTATTTAGGAAAAGCGATCGAGACTTATTCGGGGCGTGAATATCGAGAACAATTTTATGAAAAGGGGATAGAAGTGATTAAGAAATCTCTTGATCATCTTGAGGAACATTTCGAGGTAGTGGTGATTGAGGGAGCAGGCAGCCCCGTTGAAATCAATTTAAAGGATCGGGAAATTGTCAACATGATGGTAGCTGAACTGGCGGATGTTCCTGTTGTGCTTGTAGCTGATATTGATCGTGGTGGAGTATTTGCAAGTATTGTTGGCACCCTTGATCTGTTGGAGCCTAAAGAAAGGAAAAGAGTCGTAGGATTGATTATCAATAAATTCCGCGGAGATATCACTTTATTTGAAGATGGAATCGATTGGCTGGAAAAGAGAACAGGAATCCCCGTATTAGGTGTATTGCCATTTATGGAGAATCATATGATCGATGGAGAGGATTCATTATCCCTCCGCTCCCAATTTTCAACCAAGAAAAAGGGGACTCTTGACATTGCAGTCATCCATCTACCTTATATTTCTAATTACAGTGACTTGGAACCATTCTTATATGAAGAAGATGTTTCGCTACGCTGGGTCAATCATGCTAGTGACTTTGGACAGCCAGATGCCATTATCATTCCTGGCACAAAAAGTACAATTAGCGATTTGAAAAACTTAAGAGATAAACAGTTAGATATCCTCATCCTACAACATGTCAAGACAGGCGGACATGTTGTTGGCATTTGTGGTGGATATCAAATACTTGGTGAGGAATTGATTGATGTAGATGGTTCTGATACTGGAGAATCGGCCTCAACGGTGTCGGGATTAGGATGTATTCCTGCGATAACCACTTTCTATGAAGAAAAAGAAACAAATCGAGTTATTGGCAAGTATCACAAAGACACTAGATTGCCAACCAACCAGCAGGTAGAAGGGTATGAGATTCATTTAGGAAAAACCGTTTTTTCTAACATGGGATGTTCGTTTTTAATATTAGACAATGGGGAAGAAGAAGGCTATTTCGTAAAGGACGGCCAAATCATTGGGACATATCTACATCATTTATTTCATAATGATGAGTGGAGAGGTCACTGGTTAAACATGATTCGGAAAAGAAAAGGAATTCCTGTTCAAGAACCCACTTATATTAACGACTTTAAAGATAAAAGATTTGATTTTCTAGCTTCCCAAATGAAAAGCCATCTAAAATGGGATTTGTTAAAAGACATAATCAATCAATGGAGTACAAGATGAGAAGATTCATAAAAGGATTCTTGATAAACCTTCAATTTTTCACAGCAATACCTATTTCCCTTGAATTACCGATGGATAAGCAACATCTAAGAAAGGCAGTGCAAGCTTTTCCTCTATTAGGATTATTACAAGGGGTCATCTATTTATCTCTATTTTATGTGTTTCAAGAACTAACACCTTTTTCTCATCTAGCATCTGCCTTCTTGCTTTGGCTGGCAACGATATTCCTTACAGGAGGAATCCATCTAGATGGTTGGATGGATGCGAGTGATGCTTATTTTGCCTATCAAGATCAAGAGAAAAGACTTGAAATAATGAAGGATCCTCGAACTGGTGCATTTGGCGTTTTATCCATCATTGTTTTATTAAGCTGTAGGTTTCTTTTTATCTATGAGAGTACGCTGAATGTCGAATACGTAACATATATCTTTATTGCGGGGATTCCTTTTTTGAGTAAGAGTGTAATGGGTGTACTGTTGTTAACGGTTAAGTCGGCCAAAAATGAGGGCTTGGGTTCGTTATTTCAAAGTGCGGCAAAACCGCAAGTACTTTGGATCTATCCCGTGTACCTTTTAGGTTTTCTATTTCTAGTTATCTTATTGAATAAAGAATTTTTACTTGTAGGATTATTGATTTTAGTTGCTACCTGTTGTTTATACTTTTGCCGTCGGAAAGCAGTGAAATGGTTTGGCGGGATTACGGGAGATGTATTAGGAGCTTCTGTAGAAGGGACTGAGTTAATATTGTGGATGACCGTGTGGTTATTGCATTATTTCGTCATGGGGTAACAGAAGAAAATAAACGAAAAGCTTATTTAGGCTGGAATGATTCTCCCCTTTGTGCTGAATCAAAAGAAATGTCGACAACAAAAAGATATGAGCGCTATTTTTCTAGTGATTTGCAAAGATGTATTCGTACATCGGATATATTATTTCCTAAAGCTAAGCTGGTTCTATTAGAAGAATTAAGAGAAATGAATTTTGGCAAATGGGAAGGGAAAACTTACGACGACCTAAGAGAAAATCGTCGCTATCGTCAGTGGCTGTCAGATCCTGTTGATAATAGTCCCCCAGCTGGAGAATCTTTTCATCAGTTCAGCAAGCGAGTTCAAGTTGGTTGGGATAGGATTACCTATGATGTTTTTTCTCAAAACTTGCAGAGTTGTGCGGTTATTTCCCATGGTGGAGTAATCAGATATCTTTTATCTAAATTTGCACCTGAACAGAAAGAGTTTTGGAGCTGGCAGATACGGCATAATCATGGGTTCGAACTTATTTTTGATCGATCCGTGTTAAGGAGGGGTGAACGATGCACTTTATTATTGGAGGTGCCTTTAACGGTAAAAGAGCATGGGTAAAAAAGACTTATCAAGTTAGTAAGCAAGATAATTGGCTATCAGCATATAATCACGATCCACTTCCGACAAATTTAATGGATATTGAAGAACCAGTAATCATCTTAGAGGGTGTAGAATTATGGTTGAAAGATTTAACGAAGAACTATGATGTCAACCATTCTCGTGAAATCTGGAACAGGTGTAAAGAAAATTGGCTTATTTGGGAGAAAGCTGGGGTTAATCGCAAATTGGTTGTTATAGGGACCGATATTACAAAAGGAATTGTTCCATTGGAAGTAGAAAATAGAGTATGGCGGGATGTAACAGGCTGGGCATATCAAGATATGGCAGCAAAATCAGATAAAGTCGATGTCATTTGGTATGGATTAAACCAAAATATTAAATAAGGGGATAATAGCAATGAGAATTTACACTAGAACTGGTGACAAAGGAAAAACAAGTATTATTGGTGGAAGGGTAGACAAAGATGACACGAGAGTAGAAGCGTATGGAACAGTCGATGAAGTGAATTGCTTTGTTGGTCAAGCGATAACGGAGCTTGAGCTGGAAATATTTAAGGATATATTAGATGATCTTGAAAAAATCCAACATGAATTATTCGATTGTGGAGGCGATCTTGCCAATGTGTCTGAAAAACGGGAATTAAAGCTTCATCAAGAATCGATTGATTACCTGGAACAAAAAATAGATGAATATATTGAAGAGGCACCAGAGCTAGAACGATTTATTTTACCTGGAGGAACAAAGCCATCAGCAACTATTCATATTGCTAGAACAGTTACGAGAAGAGCGGAAAGATTAGTGGTGAAGCTTTTGAAGACTGACCCGAAAACTCCTGAATTAGCATTAATGTACCTAAACCGTCTATCTGATTATTTCTTTGCGTTAGCTAGGATTATAAACTATCGACTAAATGTCAGTGACGTAGAATATGTGCGCAGTGCGAAAGTATTTAGGGATGGGAAGCGTAAGGATGAAAAGTAGGATGAGGGGAAAAATGGTAAGTTGGCTGGCGATGTTAACCGCATTGTCTGCTGTTGGAGCGATGATTAAGATACCAGCTATTGTTGACAGTGTAGCATTGGATGTATTACCAGCTTTATTGGCAGCGGCCTTATTTGGTGGAGTTGCTGGAGCGATTGTGGGCGCATTTGGACATCTAATTTCGGCGATGCTAGGCGGTTTCCCATTAGGACCCATGCACTTTCTTATTGCTGTAGAAATGGCTGCCCTCGTTTGGATTTTTGGAATTCTGTATAAAAATAACAAGAAAGTTATAGCTAGTTCGCTTTTTATTCTAGGGAATTCTTTTGTGGCCCCAATACCATTTATTTTTTTAATGAATAAAGGTTTTTATTTGGCCATTGTCCCTTCACTGTTAATCGGTTCGATCGTAAATACAGGTATCGCTATGGTATCTATACCACGACTAACTTCACTGGTCTCACATGGTTTATTTAAAAGAGAGACAAAACAATGAGGGATATTATAACCATCCCCTTTAAAGGTGAGGACTCGCTTATTATCGCTTGTGATAATAGCGGAGCCATTGGGATGAAAGGTCAGGATTCAGTTCATGTACCATACGAAACGGTTGCTTATTATTCCTTTAGAGTGGCGGTCATGGAATGTATCGCGGCTGGTGGACAGCCCCTTTCTGTCGTGCTCCATAATTTTTGCGGAAATGAACCATGGGATGAGCTTGTTAGGGGAGTACAAAAAGGGTTGTTCGAACTAGATTTAAAAAATGTGGTTATCACGGGCAGTACGGAAAGTAATTTTTCCCTATTACAATCTGCGGTGGGCTTGGTTGTTATCGGGAAAAAGTCTTTTGTACAAGCTACAGAGATGATTTACTCTGAACAAATGAAAATAGCAGTAGTAGGGATGCCTCTTGTTGGAAACGAAGTGATTGATCAAAATGAACATGTTGTCCCTCTTTCTATTTTTCAGGAGATAAGTTTAGGTGATAATGTAATGATTTGGCCTGTTGGCTCTAAAGGAATCTTATTTGAGCTAAATCAGATATTTTCTAATAAAGAGTTTTCAAAGGAAATGGTCATGTCAAATGTAGATGTTTTAAAATCATCGGGTCCAGCTACATGCTTTATTGTCATTTATTACCCTGATCAAGAAGATAAATTAATGAAGATGGCAGGGGATTTTTTTCATTCCGTGCAAATAAAAAGAGGTAAATAAGTAAAAAGTCTAGATTGGAAGCTTACAAAAAACTATCATGAGCCTCAACTCCCAACCCTACGATGGAAATAAATTTAGAGAATAAGCCGTAGTCACCTAATAAAGGCGGTGAGAGCAGAGCTAGACTTCACATCTTTCGTCTAGTGAAATGGGTATTTCACTTTAACTAGCTAAAGTGATACATTTTTGCGGCGCTCCGCCCCTTTTCCATACAAAAAGAATAGCTCGCAACTAGTGCGTGCTATTCTTTAAGACTTTTAACTTTTTCAACCAATGAATCGACCGTTTTGCCGACCGTATATAACGCCTTATCCAAGCCCTTTTTCCACCCTGGGGCTTTTTCTTTTATCGTCGAACCAAGCTTTTGGGCATTTTTATTTAATTCTTTACTTATTTCCTTTGCCTGCTCCTGAATGCTTTTCTCCGGCTTTACATCGCCAGATAACTGAGCATTAATCGATGCAGTTTCAAAGTTTTCTTTTGGAAGGTACTGTATTGACTCCTTCATCATTTCTTTGAAAATCGGTACCACATTGGCCGAGCTTGAGCTGGGCAGGTAGTGCTCTTGGTCCGTTTGATCATAACCAATCCAAACGGCTCCCACAAGGTTGGGCGTGTATCCGACCATCCATTGATCCTTAGTCCCATTTACCTTGTTAAATGGCAGCTGGGTCGACCCTGTTTTTCCGGCAATTTGTATCCCTGGAATATGGGCGCGTTTACCTGTGCCTGTTTCAACGACGTTAAGCAGCATTGAGGTCATTTCGCCCGTTACTTTTTTCGAAGTTACCTTTGTCGTTTTTGCTTTTCGTTCGGAAATAATGTTCCCAGTCGGTCCGACAATTTTTGTAATCAGATGGCTATCCTGTCGTGTCCCGCCATTTGGGAAAACGGAAAAAGCATTGGCCATTTGCAGTGGCGAAACTCCCTTACTCATCCCGCCAAGAGCAATGGCTAAGTTTTTGTCTGTTTTTTCAACTGGAATGCCAAAACGATTTAATGAATCCAGACCCTTGTTTAAGCCAACCTCATTTAGCAGCCAGACAGCAGGAATATTTAATGAGTCCTCCAGCGCCTTATACATCGGTACCTTACCCTGGTACGTTTTTGAAAAATTTTCTGGTTTGTAATTTCCGAACGTTGTTGGTTCATCGACAAGCTCTGATGAATATTTGTAACCATTTTCAAGAGCCGGTGTATATACAACCAGTGGTTTTATCGTTGACCCTGGTTGGGCCTGTAATTGCGTGGCCCGGTTAAAGCCACGGAAAACATGCTCACCGCGGCCGCCTACAAGGGCACGGACACCGCCGGAAGCAGGATCCATTAACACAGAGCCGCTTTGGACTAATGTATTTCCTTTTCCTTGTGGGAACAAGTAGCTATTCCGATAAACCTTTTCTAGGCCATCTTGAAGGTTGGAATCCAATTCTGTATAAATCCGGTATCCTCTTGTTAAAATCTCATCCTGAGTTAATCCATATTTATTTATTGCCTCATTTAACACGGCATCAACATAATAGGGATATTTCCGTTCAACGTAACTGCCGCCGCCATCATCAAGGCGAATTGTTTCTTTCTTCGCCGTGTTGTACTCTGTGGCAGAAATAAACCCGAGTTCCTTCATCTTTCCTAAGACGACATTGCGGCGTTTCACTGCCAAGTCATAATTATTATAAGGATCAAGATAATTCGGCGCGTGTAGAAGTCCTGCCAGCATCGCTGCTTCACTCACAGTAACATCCTTAATATCTTTGTTAAAGTATTTTTTGGAGGCATTGCCGATTCCCCAGGACCCGCTTCCGAAATAAACTTGATTAAGATACATTTGCAGAATCTCATCTTTTGAATAAACCTTCTCGATTTTAACCGCTAAAAATAATTCTTCGGCTTTTCGCTTATAAGTACGTTCCGGGGAGAGAAGAGCATTTTTCGTAAGTTGCTGTGTTAACGTACTGCCGCCTCCCGTAATCCTTCCCGAAAATATATTACCGAAAAAGGCCCGAGCAATCCCTTTTACATCAAAGCCGCCATGCTCATAAAAGCGTTCATCTTCAATTGCCACCACAGCATTTGGTACATACTTCGGCAATTCAGCGATTTTCACGCCCTTCGTCCGATTGGTCGCAACATTGCTGGCAACTTTCCCATTCTTGTCATAAATAACGGTTGGCTGGCTTAAACCCTCCTGCAACGATTGAACATTTGCTCGTGATGCGAGCCAGGCAAAATAAAGGATCACCGCCAGCACAACTACTAGGATGATTAATAGAAATATTTGTGTGAGGTGTTTCTTTTTCCAAAAACGGACGATTATTTCCCAAAACTGATGTAGCTTGTCCATTATATCTCCTTACTTTCAATAAAGGATTATTCAATTCATTTATTATAAGTTTTCTTATCGAAAAAGACCAACAAAAGGTTTTTTTTCTATTATTATCCCCTGCCCTATTATTTTTACTACTGATACCGTTTAACAATTTGTTGAAGAAAATGGCGAATAAATTTTTAGAAAAATGTAGGGGTTACTGAAACAAGCTTCGTCTATTAGGGTGAAGTAAGTGGAAGTAGGAGGAAATTATGATTACGATAAAAAAATTAAGTCATGATTTTGTGATTGGAAAAAAAGGCAGACAGACGATTATTCCAGTACTTAGGGATATCAATTTAACGGTTGGACAAGGGGAAATTGTAACGATTGTTGGAAGAAGCGGATCGGGTAAATCGACACTATTAAATTTAGTCAGTGGCTTTATTCATCCTAAAGAGGGGGAAATCTGGGTAAAAGAAGAAAAGGTTTCTGACCTGAATGAAACGAAATTTGCTGATTTCCGCATTAAAAACCTTGGATTCATTTTTCAAAGCTTTCAATTGATTCCAAGTATGACTGCCTTTCAAAATGTGGAGCTCCCGTTAATATTAAAAGGTATAAATGACCGAGAACGGAAAAAGAAAACTGAGGAAATGCTGAAGAAGGTGGGCTTACTGGAATACCAAGACCATTATCCAGGGGAACTCTCTGGCGGTCAGCAGCAGCGTGTCAGTATCGCTCGTGCCTTGATTGTCAATCCGCCGATTATCCTTGCGGATGAACCTACAGGCAGTCTTGATAGTGAAACAGAAGCAGAGCTGCTGAAATTCATCAAGGAATTAAATCGGGATTTGGGAATCACATTTTTGATTATTACTCATGATGATAAAGTGGCAGAGATTGGTCATCGCACAATTGAATTAAGGGACGGCCTTATTGTTGAGGAGGTGGCGAGTTTATGCAATTAAAAGATCAATTCCGCTTTGTGCGCCAAAATATGAAGAAAAATAAAACACGCGTCTTTATGACAATCCTGGCAACTGCTATGGGCTGTGCTTTCTTAATCGTTCTTGCCTCAGTTGGCTTTGGCTTACAGAAATCGGTTGTCAAGGAAATAACCGAACAACGGGTTATCACGCAAATTGATGTTCACGGGAAAGAACTTAATGACCAAGATGGTTTTCGACCTTTAAACGAAACGGATATTCAACTGTTTGAGAAAGTTAAGGATGTTAAAGCAGTAACTAGACGGAAAATGTTGCAGCAGGAAAGCACCTATATAATTGGGAATTACCAAGAATCAGCGCAAACTTATGTCACGAACTTCGCATCAGAAGTCAAAGCAGGGTTTGAATTGTCAGAGGGCAGACTTCCGAAAGGGAAGGATGAAATAGTGGTTGGTTACAATTTTTCGCTAAATCTCGCTTCTAAGGATGCTCCAGGCGATATATATGATAAAAAGGGGCAAATAAAGGCAGAGTACCGCTACTCTGGCAAACTAATTGGTCAGAAACTTGAATTAACGGTTAGACAAAACAAAGATGGGAAACAAGTGGAAAAAACGATTCCATTAACGGTTGTCGGGATTACTAAAAAGCCAACAAGGGAGTGGGCAGAGGATAGAACTGTCTTTATTGCTGATGAGATGTTAACGGAAATTGAGAATTTTACCGGGACGCCAAAAGGGTTGCTGCTAGATGAAAATAGTGAAGTTCCCGCGGAATTTAAAGCACAGGATAATTCCTATGATGAAGTAAAGATTTATGCGAAAAATATGGAAGCGGTCCAAAGTATTTCTGACAAATTAACGGAAAAGAAATACGGCACCTATTCTGTTGTGAATGAATTGAAGGAAGTCAATATGGTGTTTATGATTGCGAAGGCGGGACTCATTTTTATTGGGACAATCGCGATCCTTATTGCCTCGATTGGAATTTATAATACAATGACGATGGCGGTAACAGAACGTGCCCCAGATATTGGCATCATGAAAGCGATCGGTGCGAATCCGAAAACCATAAAGAGAATATTTTTGCTTGAAAGCAGTTATATAGGATTGATTGGTGCTCTAATTGGAACAGTAGTTTCATATGGGATTAGTTATACGGTTAATTTTGCAATTCCATTGATCATTAAACAGGCATTTGGCAAGGAAACACAAATTGACTTAATATTTAGTGACATTCCACTCATTTTACCGCTTATTTGTATTGTGATTTGTTTTGGAGTGACAATCATATCAGGATTCCGCCCAGCACAACGAGCAACGAAAGTGGATGTGCTTAAAGCGATGCGAAGAGAAGTATAATAATTAAATAGAAACCAGTGATAGTCGTGGACAACCATTTCTCGTTCAAACATATATTAATAGAGAGATCATTTAACATATGAGAAGGGGATGAGGAAATGATTAACTGGAAGATTCGTTTCAAAAACCGAAATTGGGTTATCGCGTTTATTTCACAACTCTTACTTGTTGCCCAAATGGGGTTGGCAGGTTTACATTCATTGGGTTTAGTTAATTTCCAGATTACGGATGCAATCCAAAATTCTATACTAACATTCGTTAATGCTGTATTGATTTTGTTGTCCATGCTCGGAATTGTACAGGACCCAACCACAAAAGGCTATGGAGACAGTGAGCGGGCGTTAAAATACAAGGATCCAAATTAATCTTTTTTAAGTCAGTTCCTTTTGGAGCTGGCTTTTTCTGTGGAAAAGGGGCGGAGCGCCGCAAAAATGAATCACTTTAACCAGTTAAAGTGAAATACCCATTTCACTAGACGAAAGATGTGAAGTCTAGCTCTGCTCTCACCGCCTTTATTAGGTGACTACGGCTTGTTCTCTAAATTTATTTCCATGGTAGGGTTGGGAATTGAGGCTCATGATAGTTTTTTATGAAGTTGTTAAATGAAAAGTTGAAAAATTCTTTACTTTTTCCGAACAAAATAGTTTACTAGAAAAGCAACCTTTAAATTTGTGAGGTATTACATATGAAAAAAATGAAAAACTATATCGGGCAATTCCATCCGATTGTATGGGTTTTATTAATTGGAACTGTTTTGACAAGAGGCTCCGCGTTTATGACGCTGCCATTCCTATCAATCTATTTATCAAGGAATATGGATCTTTCACCAATCATTATCGGCTTAACCGTCGGGATGAGTCCGTTAATGGGGACGGTGGGGGGATTTATAGGAGGCCATTTATCCGATCGGTTTGGTAGAAAACCGATTATGCTCACAGCGTTGTTTACATTAGCATTTGTTTATTATGGGTTTACAATTGCAAATGGGCAGGGCTGGTTTATCCTGTTAAATGCTATAAACGGTTTATGCTCATCATTTTTTGAACCGACTTCACAGGCTTTGATGGCTGATTTAACCGATAAGAAAAAGCGGATGAAGGTTTATTCTTTGCGCTATACGGCGATAAATATTGGTGCTTCCGTTGGACCTCTGCTAGGGGCCTATTTGGCTAATTCATCAGCAAAGCTATCCTTCGCCATCACCGGTTCAACCTATTTGCTTTATGGAATTGTCTTGTATATTTTAATGAAAAAACTAGTGATTTCTAAAGATGAAACAAATAAGAAAGTCGTTTCCTTAATTGATGCTTTTTCGATTATAAAATTGGATAAAGCACTGCGGTATCTTATCATTGGGAGTATATTAATTAATATCGGCTATGTGCAAATGGACTCCAATTTGCCCCAAGTATTAGAAGGAACACTCGAGAATGGTGTAGCTGTTTTTTCGGTGCTGCTGACAATCAATGCCGTAATGGTTGTATTCTTGCAGCTGCCGATTAGTCATCTCGCCGGAAGATTCAGCTTGTTGCAGGCAATGGCAGCGGGTTCGGTCTTTACTGCCGCCGGCCTAATCGGATTTAGCTTTATCAACGGCTGGGTGATTGCGATTCTAGCAATGATACTATTAACGATTGGCGAAATATTAATCTTCCCTTCCAACAGCATGATGATGGACGAGCTTGCCCCGGAACATATGCGTGGAACTTATTTTGGAGCAGGACAGTTCCGGAAAATAGGGAACTTTCTTGGTCCAATCATGGGGGGATATCTCCTCAGTCATTTCCAAGGGCAAATTATGTTTTGGGTAATCGCTATTTTGTCGCTGGGAAGTATTATTTTCTTCATAGCAGGAAACAGAATGTACTTAAGTAATAGAGTCAATCGGACGGAAAAAACGGTATAAACAATTAATTAAATAAATACCCCATATATAATACCCCTATAAAATTAGCTACGGTTACGTATAAATGTAACTGAGAATAATAGATAGGAGCCTTCAAGAACATGCAAACAATAAAAAAACTTGAGTCTGAAGAGATGAATAATGATAATCAAATTATCATGTTTGTCCAAAAGGTTAAAAACAATATGGGTGAGCAATGGAATCGAGTAGTTAATTCCAATAAAGAATCGTGGCATCGAAATTTTCAATTGTTCCAAAAAGTAGATGGAATTTCTTTGTGGAAAATTAATTATCAATTAAATAGGCTGGCTGTCAAAGGAATCTCCAAGGAAGTGTTAAAAAAGGGGAAGATTATCCTTTCTTTGCCTTCAAAACAAATGAGCGGAGCGACCTCTGATTTTCAAAAAGCCTATATTGAAAGAACTATTGATGAATTAGAAGGCTTTGAGAATCTTCGACTCAGTCATTTTTACAATTATAAACCTGTCTATGTTGAAAAAAAGGGATTTGCTGAAGTTTCACGATGGATTGAAATTGAGATAACGGAACTATAAAAAATTACTTACAACTTGGATAGGAAAAAGCCTCTGGACTTGAAATCCAGAGGCTTTTTTCTATCCTTTATTTTAAAATCTCTTCGATTCTCGTTAATGTTTCTTCGGTTAATTTCACGCCGGAAGCTTTTACGTTTTGTTCCACCTGCTCTGGACGACTTGCACCTACAAGTGCACTTGCGACATTTTTCTGTCTTAAAATCCAGGCAAGGGCAAGGTTAGCAAGGGAAAGGTCGTTGTCTGCGGCAACTCCCTTCAACAGTTCCACTTTATCTAGATTTTCATCTGTTAATAAACCGAAAAGGCTGTTGTATTTTTCCTGTGATGCTCGACTACCTTCAGGTGCTTTAGCACCTTTTTGGTACTTTCCTGTTAAGACACCCTGCGCAAGTGGCGACCAGACAACCTGCCCAATTCCATGCTTTTCGCTGACTGGAAGGACTTCTTTTTCAATATAACGCTCAAGCATGCTGTATTGCGGCTGATTGACAACGATTCGGTCGAGTAGCTTTTTATCAGCAAGAAGGACCGCTTCGGAAATTTGTTCAGCCGTCCATTCACTAACACCAACATAAAGAATTTTACCTTGACGGACAAGATCATCAAGAGCTCGCAATGTTTCCTCGAGTGGTGTTTCAGGGTCGAAACGATGGCAATAATAAATGTCCACATAATCCGTGTTAAGACGTTTTAAGCTTGCATGGCATTGTTCGATGACATGTTTCCTTGATAGACCACGATCATTCGGCCCATCACCCATCGGCCAGAAAACCTTGGTTGCAAGTACGTAGGAATCGCGTGTATATTTCTTTAATGCGTTACCAACAACAATTTCTGCTTCGCCGCGCATGTAAACATTAGCCGTATCGAAAAAATTAACACCTAGGTCATATGCCTTGTCAATGGACGCTGTGGCATTTTGTTCCTCTACATAACCACCGTATGTAAGCCAGCTGCCCAAACTTATTTCACTTACCTTTAAACCTGTTTTTCCTAAGCGGCGATATTCCATGGTTATTCCCCCTAATAAAATTTCGTTACTCAAAATAAAAGTACTACATTGAGTACCAAAATGTCTACTATTTAGTGACTTTTCTGATAAAATGAAGATGAGATATAATTGTAAAAGAATGGTAAGCGCGCCATGGTTGGTACTTCTTAAATAGTTATTCGAATAGGATAAATTATCTGTTTGAAAAGGGGTTCTTGATATGTGGTTTTGGATTACTATTTGCGCAATAATTTTCGTAGTATTCCTTATAGTGGAGGAATTAATTTATTATTTATGGAACCAATATGTGTACGGACCTAATGTTGAGAGGCAATTAAAACGAAAGGAAAGAGTTAAGTGGCTATTAGCCTTATTAAAAAAGAGACCTCATGCAAAATTCAATGATAAGAATCAAAAAGAAAGCTCGCTTTAAGCGGGCTCAGATTGTCGAGAAAGGGTATATTTCTCGGCGATTTTTTAATAATGGATTGGCCCTTTCTAAAGGGCCTGTTGATTTCCGCTCCAGGCACTCGCTTTCCGCGGGGAGGTCCGGGAGCCTCCTCGGCTCCTTTGGAGCCTGCGGGGTCTCCCGTGACCTCTCTATCCCGCAGGAGTCGAGTGCCCTCCGCTCCAATCAACAGGGTGGCAAATCAACCTAAAGAATGGCAACACACTTTTTCTAACATGGCTAAGTGTGTCGCAATCTTTTTTATATTTTGGCAAGCTGCAGTAAGGAGAGCCTGTTCACTTGCATTCTTTAATCCCCGTAACCGCCAGTAGCGAAGCCCATGCAGCTCTTTTGAGTTTACGAAGCTTCACTTAATTTTTTCCTTTCAAAATTTATAAAGCAATTTTCCCGATTTAGATAAGCGATTTAACCTTACCTTTTCCTTGTGCTCCTCCCATACATGTCGTGTTACAACTTTTACCATATTTTTCGAACGTGTACATTGGGATAGTAGTGGGCCGTTATCATTACTATAATAAGGGCGAACTTATTCAAGAAGAAACGAAAAATCAATATATTTATCAATCAAACGAAGGAGGTGATCATCAGGAACGAATTCATCAATAGACACAAATTCATATTCACTTTGGGAAAATTCTCTTGGTTTAAACAAAGATTTCACTACTTATTTTTTTACTTTTTTTGGTGGTGTGAGGACATTATTGAATTTGCACCTGTTGATTGGAGCGGAAGGCGCGAAGACTCCTGCGGGAGTACGGGGCAGGGGAGACCCCACAGGCGCTCATTAGCGCCGAGGAGGCTCCCCGGCACGCCCGCGGAAAGCGAAGCGCCTGGAGCGCAAATCAACAGACATGTTGCATGAATAATACTATAATAAATTAACGCAGTGAAATGTTAAAGCAACATAAAAAATAAAGGCTGTCGAAGGTTTTTCGACAGCCTGAGCTCGCTTTAAGCGGGCTTTTTCTGAACAAACAAATTAATACCTACGGCAAATGAAAAACTGACCAAAAGTCGTCATTCAACGACCTTCAGGGTCAGCCTCTTTTTTAGTTTTCAAATTGGGAATTTCCCCGCTTTGCACGAATCTGCTTTATGGGCAGAATTACTTCAACAGATGTCCCTTGATT
The DNA here is from genome assembly GCF_937468385.1 of Neobacillus rhizosphaerae. Lineage (GTDB taxonomy): Bacteria > Bacillota > Bacilli > Bacillales > Cytobacillaceae > Neobacillus > Neobacillus rhizosphaerae. Next base: position 83,612 of record NZ_CALBWS010000001.1, on the reverse strand, counting down.
TTTCTCACTTTTAAACCGAATCGTCCCTTTGTGTGATTGAACAATCTTAAAGCTGACCGTTAACCCTAAACCAGTTCCTTTTTCTTTAGAAGAATAAAACGGCTCGCCAATTTTCTCTAATCTTTCCTTTGATATTCCGCAGCCATTGTCTTTAACCGTTATGCGAATGTGTTCATTTTTTAGCGGTTCTAGAACTATAGAAACAGTACCGCCATTTATCGATGCTTCGATGGCATTTTTAATGACATTAATCAGTAATTGCTTGATTTGATTTGACTCGCATTCAATCATCAGGTTTTCTTCAGGTAAAATGGACTCAATTTGTACGTTATATAAACTGGCCTCTGTGTTTAATAACGAGATGACATCGATTAATAGTTTTTGAATCTCCACTTTGGTATATTTCAGATGCTGCGGCTTGGCTAACAGAAGCAGTTCCCCTACAATGTGATTGATACGGTTTAATTCATCTAACATAATTTGATAGTATAATTGATGCTTTTGATCTTCCATTTGCAGAAGCTGCACAAAACCCTTTAACGAAGTAAGGGGATTACGGATTTCATGAGCCACACTTGCAGATAACTCCCCAACGACGGACAGCTTTTCCGTTCTTCTAAGTTGCTCCTCCGTTTTCCTCAACGTAGTTACATCTCTTCCGTAGCCAATTATTCCAGTAGTTTTTCCATTAATAACCATTTGAACTGTTGTACATTGTAAGGTAATTGTTTCACCGGTAGCATGTGGTAATTTTATTTCAATCATTTGCGGTTTAATTTCTTCAATAGCAGAGGAAAATAATTTCTTCAGGTATAAATTATATTTTCTCGGTAATATGGTTCTTATATTTCTCCCAATTGTTTCTTCCCGCTTGTAGCCAGTAATGACATCAAATTGTGGGTTTAGGTTGGTAATATTTCCGTTCAAATCCATCATATAAACAATATCGGGACTGTATTCAAATAATGATTTATATTGCTGTTGACTTTCAATTAATTGTTGTGCCATTTTCTTTTTTTCTGTGATATCGCGGCCGATTATCACTAATCCCTGCCTGCTGCCATCCTGGTTAAACAGTGGAACCTTGATGGTGTCAAATATTTTCGAAGATCCATCAGGAACGGGAAGGACTTCTTCAATACGGGTAAATTCTCTATTTTTCCATGTTTCCTCATCTGATATTTCACAGTACCTAAGGGCATCGGCATAAAATTTTGTATATTCGGCTAACTCCGAGTCTTTTTTTTCACGATATTCAACATTTTCCAGCTGAAATAATTGTAAGCCATAGTCATTTGCCTCAATCCATCGGCCATCGCCATCTTTAAAATTAACGAAATCCACCATCGAATTGATTAACGTGGACAGTCGTTTTTGATCTTTCTTAGATTCATGTAACTCTTCTGTCTTATTAATGAAAAAATAAATAAATCCACCAGTAATAAGGATATAAAGGACTTCTTTACCCCTTTCTATTAGTTCAACAAGGGAAGAATGAACAAATTGATGAATGAAATAATTTGAGCCGAATATCCAAATAAAACTAGAGATAAAGTAAATGAAAACTACCTTTTTTTTATCCATGAATATCTCCAATCCCTTCAAGAAAGCTGTATCCAAGAACGATAGAAATTCTTTTCTTCAATTGATTAATAGTACTAAATAATGAGGGGATCTGGAATATTTCCATGGTGGAAAAATATGAATAATTTCTTTGGTTTATATAGGAAAATTTTCTTAGTGTGATTCAACTAGGAAGTCTTTTCCCAAGAATGAGTAAATCTCTTTCAACACCATCAAGTTCCGCCACTTTCGGAAGGTATGCCCATGTTTCAAAACCGAAGCCTGAGAAAAGTTTGATGCTTGGTTCATTAAGGGCAAAAATAAAACCAAGCAAGGTTTTGATTTGCAGCTCCGGGCAGGCTTCAATTGCTTTTTGAATCAGGAATTTCCCAAGCTTCCTACCACGGAAATCAGGGTGAATATAGATACTGATTTCGGCTGTGGCGTTGTATGCCGGCCTTCCATAAAAGGATTGAAAGCTTACCCATGCGCAAACCTCCCCTTGGCTCTCAACAATCCATAATGGCCGGAATTTCGGAGAATGCTCGTTAAACCACTGCACACGACTATCAACCGTGATTGGCTCGAGGTCAGCAGTCACCATTCTGCTGGAAATGGTTGTATTATAAATGTCAATAATCACGGATAAATCAGTAAGCTTGGCATTCCTAATCGTAAAAGTCTCAAACATTTTGACCACTCCTTTTAACACTACGTCTAATTTAATAGATTAAATGTTAAACTTCAGTTCAGTAAAAATCAATATTAAATTATAAAGAAAAAAAACCTTCTCGATTGACGAATGTAGAGGTGTAGTACGATAAAAAACACAGCTTTTCATCTAAGTAGTAATTGCTAAAGCAGTTTTTCTTAGAGCTCCTATGTAATCAGAATTTATGGATATACATTTTGATTAGTTGAAGAAAAACCTTTTCCTAGTACACAGTACCGAGAAAAGGTTTTTCTGCTTTTGGGAGTATGGCTGGTATACTCCCTCTGTTTCGTTTCATTGCCAGAGCTGTTACATGCGGTTTGCTTTGGCAACGCTCCTTAAGATGATTGTGGCTTGCGTCATTTGAGTTTGCCCGTTCACCTGAGACTTAGCATGTTTCGGTCTCGTCGTAGTGTGGTAAAAAAGCTCTGAGTGTGGATCTAAACGATCTTTATAACCCATTCAAAATCACCTCATCATAGGATACTTTGAAACGATGATATTCAAAAGGAATATCATATTTATCATTTGTAATATGACCAAAAAATAGTCACGATATAAAAAAAACGATGTTAAAAAATGCTTTTCAAATAAATAAACCTTGTATTTTCAGAAATTTCGAAATAAAATATAAGTAACATACCAACCGGTAAGTACGTTATGGAGCTAGTGACGGCTCTGCTTTTGTATTTTGGTTTTTTTCACTATCTACTTTGGGAGGAATAGACATGGCTGGAAGATTTGCGGGAAGAGTGGCATTTGTCACCGGTGGAAGCAGGGGCATTGGTAAAGGTATTGTCGAGCTTTTTGCACAAGAAGGAGCAAAGGTAGCCATCATCGATTTAAATGAAGCGGCGTTAAGTGAGACAACAAGTGAATTTAAGGAAAAAGGATATGAAGTTTATTCAAAGGTGGCCAACGTCGTTGATGCCAAGCAAGTGGATGATGCCGTTAAGGAGACATACGAGGCGTTTGGGTCGATTGATATCCTTGTCAATAACGCAGGGGTTATTCGCGATAATCTTTTGTTTAAAATGACGGATTCAGATTGGCAGACAGTCATGGATGTGCATTTAAAGGGTTCGTTTAATGCAGCTCGTGCTGCACAAAAATATATGGTCGAACAAAAATATGGCCGCATCATCAATATATCTTCTACTTCCGCACTCGGTAATCGCGGCCAGGCCAATTATTCTGCTGCAAAGGCAGGTCTCCAGGGATTCACAAAAACACTTGCTATAGAACTTGGCAGGTATGGCATAACGGCCAACTCTGTCGCACCTGGATTTATTGAAACAGAAATGACAAAGGAAACAGCTGCCAGAATTGGTATCCCATTTGAACAGTTAATTCAAGCAAGTGTAGCCGATATCCCTGCCGGCCGCAGTGGAAAGCCGGCTGATATTGCCAATGCTGTGGCATTTTTTGCCGACGAGAAATCATCCTTCGTTAATGGTCAGGTCATATATGTTGCTGGCGGACCAAAAAATTAATTTAGTGGTGAGGTGAAGTTGAATTGTTTAAAGATCAAATTGGCAAGCTGTCAAACAAGGTGAAAAATGTTGTCGAGAGAGGTGCGGTAAAGAAATTTGCAGAGGCCATTGGTGACCTCCATCCAATTTATTTTGATGAGGATACAGGCAGACTATCAAGGTATAAAAACAATATTGCCCCGCCCACCTTCCCAAGGATATTTGATTATGGTGTGATTTCAGACCTCAACCTCCCAAGTAAAGGATTGATCCACGGCGAACAAACGTTTCACTACGTTAGGCCACTAGTGGTTGAAGAAGAAATTTACTGTTATTTCAAGGTGAAAAAATATTTTGAGAAAAAAGGGAACTTTGGTGAAATGGGGTTCATGATACTTGAAAATTACGGGGAGGACTTGGGAGGAAAAACAATTTTTAGCTCAACCTCGACTATCGTCATATCTGAAGCGGTGAGGAAGGTGATCACTAGGTGAGTACGGTTGCGGAATTACAGGTAGGCAATGTGCTAAAGGAAATTCATCTTGAGCCTGTCTCAAGGCTGGACTTGATTAAGTATGCCGGTGCTTCTGGGGACTTTAATCCGATTCATACCATTGATGAAGAGGCAAAAAAAGCGGGCTTACCAGGAATCATTGCCCACGGGATGTGGACAATGGGAAATCTAGCCCAGCTTTTTACCGAATACTATGAAGAGGGTTTCATTCAGGATTATTCAATCCGCTTTAAAGGGATGGTATTTTTACATGATGTGATTACTCTTAAAGCAATCTTAAAAGAAAAACAGGAAAATAAGCTTCGCTTTAACGTCCAGGCAATTAACCAGGAAGGAAACGAAGTGTTAAAGGGTGAGGTTTTGTATCACCAATATTAGAAAATTCGTATTAACTTTTATAATTATTGTTGACCCGGCACCAATTAGGAATCCCTTTTTGAGGCTGGGTTTATTTCTATCTGGGAGGTAGCTAGTAACCGAGGGGGATTGATAGTGAAGGAAATTGTCATATTAAGATGATTTACATACCAACTAGTTAGTATGTTGAAAGGGTGGTAAAAGATGAATTTTAGTTATTCCGAAAAGGTAAAAGAGTTACAGAAAAAACTGACAGAATTTATGGAAGAATCCATTTATCCAAATGAAAAGGTTTATCTAGAGCAAATTGATAAAAAAGAACCATTTTCAAAGATTCCCCCGATTATGGAAGGACTAAAAGATAAAGCAAAGCAGGCAGGATTATGGAATTTATTTTTACCTGAAAGCGAATATGGCGCTGGTTTAACCAATAGCGAATATGCACCGCTTTGTGAAATTATGGGAAGGTCAGCTATTGCACCAGAAGTATTCAATTGTGCAGCCCCTGACACAGGAAATATGGAAGTTCTTGTCCGTTATGGAACTGAAGAGCAAAAGGAAAAATGGCTTAAGCCTTTATTAGATGGTGAGATCCGTTCTTGTTTTTCGATGACTGAACCCGATGTAGCCTCATCTGATGCAACTAATATACAAGCTAGTATTGTCCGCGATGGCGACGAATACATCATCAACGGAACGAAGTGGTGGTCATCAGGTGCAGGAGATCCTCGTTGTAAAATCGCAATTATGATGGGCAAAAATGATCCCGATGCCCCTACGTATGAACAGCAGTCAATGATTCTTGTTCCCCTAGATGCACCAGGGGTAACAATTAAGAGGATACTGCCTGTTTTTGGCTATGATCATGCGCCACATGGCCATGCAGAGATTGAGTATAACAATGTTCGGGTACCAGCGTCCAATATGTTATGGGGCGAAGGTAAAGGCTTTGCAATTGCTCAAGGGCGGCTTGGACCGGGAAGAATTCATCATTGTATGAGATCAATTGGTGCAGCGGAACGAGCACTAGAGGACTTATGTAAACGTGTTCAGAGTCGGACAGCTTTTAGAAAAAAACTCGCCGAGCAGGGTGTGATACAGGAATGGATTGCCGATTCGAGAATTGAAATCGAACAGGCTAGATTGCTCACGCTAAAAGCAGCATACATGATGGATACTGTTGGCAACAAAGAGGCGAAAGCGGAAATTGCGATGATTAAAGTCGTTGCTCCTAATATGGCATTAAAGGTGCTTGACCGGGCTATCCAAGCCTTTGGTGCGGCTGGGGTAAGCGATGATTTCCCATTAGCCGCCAGCTGGGCGAATATCCGAACACTAAGGTTTGCGGACGGTCCAGACGAGGTACACCGGAGAGCGGTTGCGAGATACGAATTGAAAAAATACCGCTGATGCTAGTTTGGGGGGAGATTTACGATACGTGTCAAGAAGCTGCTTGATTTATCAGGGAGAGTGGCAATTGTAACAGGCGGAGGCAGAGGGCTTTGGCGGGAAATTGCCGAAGGTTTAGCTGAAGCAGGGGCGAATGAGGTGGTCTGTTCAAGAAACCTAGATGCCTGTGAAAAAGAAAAAGAGAGTGTTTTTTGTTTTAATTAACTAGACTGCACGGTCGATTTTGTGGTTGTAATCAAAAATAATAACGATAACTAATAAAAGGAGACGATTTATGAGAATTACATTTAAAAAATTAACCGAATGTACTATTCAGGATGCAATAATGGCCTGGAATAAAGGATTTGAAGACTATTTTGTAAAAATGGAAATGACGCCCGAACTCTTTTTCAATCGTTTGGAAAATGAAGGTTTATCCTTGACTCATTCCTTTGTTGCTTTTGACCAGGAGGAGCCCGTGGCCATAGTTCTAAATGGATTTCGAGTAATTAAAGGAAAAAAAACCGCTTGGAATGGCGGGACAGGGATTGCAGTCAATTATCGTGGAAAAGGGGTTTCTAGATTGATCATGGAGGAGGCCCTTAAGATTTATTCAGAAGAGGGCAGTGAAGTGGCAACCCTTGAAGCAATAAAGGAAAATGAGCGAGCCATCCGTTTGTACGAGAGGTTCGGTTATCAGATAACTGATTCTCTTGTTTATTTAAGTGGGTTCCCGGAAGTGAAAGAAATATCTATACTAGCCAAGTCTATTCGCCCAGAACAGCTCTCAGCTTTCCCTTTTTATAACGAAAATGTAGCATGGCAATGTCAGTGGCAGAGTGTCAAGTCCGGTGAAGCGCAGATCTATTTTGACAAAGATCGGAATCCCCTTGGCTACTCTTTGTTTAAACGAGTTTGGAATCAGGAAGGGCAATTGGAGAAGGTATTCTTATTTCAATTCGAACTTTTCTGTGAAGTAACTGAAGAAAGCATTCAGGCTGTTTTCGCTTCAATATCTGAGGGTGAAAGGAATCCTGTTTGTTTTATCACGATAAACGCATCACTTTCAAATCCAGTTATTCAATACTTAATGGATCATGGGTTTAAGAAAACAACTGAACAAGTTCAAATGGTGAAAAAACTTTAAAGAAAAGCCAGCTCCGAAAATGGAAGCTGGCTTTTTCTGAATCAAAAACTATCAAAAAAGTTCAAAAAGAATCATTTAGTTTTTTCGTAATATAATAATATTAACGCGCCGATTTTCCTGTTTATGTTCCACAGTATCATTTGGAAAGAGAGGTTGGTATTCTCCATATCCAACAAATTGCAGCCGATTTTTGGCAATATTTTTTGATTCAAAATAATGAAGAACACTAACTGCTCTTGCGGAAGAAAGTTCCCAATTTGATGCGAATTCGGCAGTTTTGATCGGAACACTATCTGTATGACCCTCAATACTTACTGGATTTGACACAGTATTAATTAGCCCCACAAAAGCATCCAACATTTTTAAGGAATTTTCCTTCAAACTTGCTTTTCCAGTATCAAAAAGTATAACATCCTTTAACGAAATCTCGACACCGCGTTTCGTATCCTGAAGTGAAATTACCGTTTCTAAATGATTGTCAACAATGTACTTATTTAATTGTTCCATTAAATTGTTGAGTTCTATTTCTTCCTTACTTAGTCCAGGATCAGGTTCTTGAACTTGGGTTTGCTTTGCTGGCTCCTTCGCTGGAGGTGTAATAGTGAGCCCAGCTTCTTTACTATCAATGTTTGTACCAGTCAGTTCCGATTTGAAGGCTTCCATAATAGAGTGGTACTTCTCTTTATCGAGATTACTAGAAGCAAATAAAACAATAAACAAGGCTAATAAAAGTGTTAAAATGTCAGCATATGGAATCAACCAAGATTCACTAATATGCTCTTCATGATCTTCTTCAAATCTATCACGCCGTTTTTTCATGTAGGTCTTCCTCTATTTTATTCTCATACTTCTTGCGTTCGTTTGGAGAAATATAAACCGTTAATTTTTTCTCTAAAGAACTTGGTGAAATCCCTTGATAGATGGCTAACAAGCCGTCTATCGTCAAAAGCTTTAATTCTTGTTCTTTTTTAGAAAGACGTTTTAGCTTATTAGCTAATGGGTGCCACAGGACATAGCCTGAAAAAATACCTAACAAGGTTGCAATAAAGGCAGCTGAAATCGAATGTCCTATTTTATCCACATCAGTAATATTTCCAAGTGAAGCGATTAGTCCAATTACCGCTCCGAGTACGCCAAGTGTTGGGGCATAAGTTCCAGCTTGGGTAAAAATTAGTGCACCTGTTTTGTGGCGCATGTCAATGGCTGCGACCTCATCTAATAAGACCTCTTCAATGAACCCAACATCATAACCGTCAATAATTAGTTCGAGTCCTTTTTTAAAGAATGGGTCATTTGTATTTGTGGAAATTTCCTCGAGCGCAAGAATTCCTTCTTTTTTGGCAATTTCCGCACATGATACTAAATTTGAAATTTGCTCTGCCTTAGAAGGAATTTTTGGTTCAAACAGGGCGATTTTTATCAATTTAGGAAAATGTTTGATTTCACTAAATGGGAAAGCAACCATGATTGAAGCCGCTGTTCCTCCGAAAATAACTAAGTATGCCGCTGGATTATTTAATGCTGATAGTGAAGCTCCTTTCAAAACCATTCCGAATCCGACTGCTAGTAGTGCTAACAAAATTCCAAAAATACTAGACATCATTTTCTCCTTTTAGTGTATTTTATATAATTTAATAATCTTATTGTACGTCACAAGGCAAAATTCGACAATAATGTTTTTATTTTGTTTGATTCCATATTTACGGAAGGAACTTATTCCATTGACTAAAATCAATTGTGTCAACTTTTCGCAAATCGGGCAATACATAAAATAAATGTCCGATTATTAAAGTAGAAAAGGTGTTTGCTGATAAAAGACGGTTCCGTATCAAATTTAACCAAAAAACTACATATGGATAATTTAGACGTATAATTTTCATTTGACGCGAATCTATTTATCCAGTAATTTTATACTAACAAAGGAGAACTTTAAGCATAAAAATAAGACCTTTCTATATATTGGTTGACTGAGGAAGTAAAAGGTGATGAACATGCAAGATAACGGACTGGTAAAATTAAGCCAAATCATTTATGACTATTGTGGACTACGGTACGCCGATCGGCTTCCCACTCTAAAAGAAAAAGTTTCAAAACGGGTGTTGGAACTCGGCCTCTCGCACTGGGAATATTGTCAATACTTGAAAATGTCACCTGGAGAATGGGATGTAATTGTCGAGTTATTAACAATTAATGAAACATATTTCTATCGGGAAGAGAACCAATTAACCGAGTGTTGTTCTTATGTATTGTCACTTATTAAAAGAAAAAATAAAAATCGCCCTATACGAATATGGAGTGCAGCCTGTTCTAGTGGAGAGGAACCCTATTCCTTGGCCATGTTGATTCAGGAAACGGGGCAATTTCTGCCTGGATCGATAGAAATTATTGCAACAGATATTAACAAAAAGGTTCTTCAAAAAGCTGAAATGGGATGGTACCATCATGGGTCGTTTGCATTTCGTAGGACTCCTGAAAATCTATTGAAGAAATATTTCACAGATGAAGACGGGGGACACCAAATCAAACCATCCATTCAAAAAATGGTACAATTTCAGTATTTAAATCTCCTTGAACAAGATAAAATATTTCAACTTGGTGAGGTTGATATTATTTTTTGTAGAAATGTTTTGATCTATTTTGATCACGATACAACCAAACGGGTTATCCGAAGTTTACATCAAAATTTAGCAGATGGAGGGTACTTGTTTCTTGGTCACGCTGAATCCATTACGGATATGACCTTGGGGTTTAAAAAAGTGGACTCCGATAAGACTTTTTATTATCGAAAGGAATCTGATCAAAATGAGACAGTACAGTGTATTAGTGGTTGATGACTCTGCCTTTATGAGAAGGGCCATTAGCCATATGCTGGAAGAGGACCCGCAATTTTATGTAATTGGCATTGCAAGGAACGGGGTCGAAGCTGTAGAAAAGGTACAACGATTAAAGCCAGATCTTGTCACTATGGATGTAGAGATGCCGAAAATGAATGGCTTGAAAGCATTGGAGCAAATTATGCAAACTTCCCCAGTTTCAGTGGTTATGTTAAGCTCTCGAACCGGAGAAGGAGCGAAGGAAACTCTACATGCTCTTGAACTTGGAGCAGTTGATTTCTTTTTAAAAGAAAATCTTATTCGGGATCAGAGTGGCGTAGATCATACGAATGAATTTTTACAGCGATTAAAGGGTATTGTAGAAGCCAAACTTCCGCGTGTTGCCGTTTCATCGGTTCACCCGCAACGAAAACAAGTAAGAAAAATGAATCGCCAGAATACCGATCTCATTTTCATCGGTTGTTCTACTGGAGGGCCTTCTGCCTTACAAACAATTCTCCCTTGTTTTCCAGCGGATTTACCGATTCCCATTGTCGTTGCCCAACATATGCCACCGGGTTTTACTAAACCTTTGGCTGAGCGGTTTAATACCTTGTGTAAACTGAATGTTAAAGAAGCAGAAAATGGACAAGTAGTCCAAGAGGGGACAATTTATATAGCACCCTCTGGTTATCAAACCAGGTTTGATAAAAAAAACGATGGCACTGTGATTTTCAAAGTGGATAACGATGTAGGTGTGGAAGCTTTATACAAGCCTTCCATTGACATAACGCTTAAATCAGCAGCGCCTATTTTCACTGATCGACTATTATCTGTGATCTTAACCGGTATGGGTGTTGACGGGATGCAAGGATGTGGATTAGTGAAAAAATATCATGGAAATGTGTTTGTGGAGGCAGAGGATTCCTGTATTGTGTATGGAATGCCCAAAGCGGTTTTAGAAGCAGGATATGCAGATGGACAATATGTGCTTTCACAAATGTATCAAGAAATTATGTCCTTTATTTAGTCATTAGGGGAGTGAGTTTATAAGGATAAAGCTTCAATAATCAATTTCTTTCACAAACACTATTTGATAAATATATTTGCAGTGATAAAAAAATATCAAAAACTATCAAACAAAAATTTACTAGATAATTACTATTGTGTTAAAATGATACTATAAGTATTAAAATTACCAACACCATAAACATAATAAATAATAACTTCTTTTGACAGTAAAATAATCAAAAATTATTTGTAAGAAAAGTGAATAAAAATTTGATAGCCTTTAAAAAATCTCATGACGGAACCGGTTCTATGGGTTATAATGTAAGGTAATCGTGATTATTTATCTAAATGAAAGGAGGCAAGCTGTTTGGATGTTGCCCAAATTCAAATCAAAATAACTCAAACAAATCGATTAGATGAAGGAAAACCAAAGTCAACTTCACAAGCTGAAGATTCAGTGAACTCTTTCGATCAGATATTAGCTATGTTTAATTTTGGGGGTAATTCACCAAAATCAGACTCGCTTACAGGACTATCTTCTGTGCAAAACGGTTCAGTTAAGGAGAAAGGCGATCAGCTTGATTCGACAAATATCAATAAAGAAGATTGGCTGCAATTAGACGCCATTTTGACATCGTTGCTTGCAGTAATCCAGCAAGCACAAGTACCAAATGTACAAGCAAACGAGTCACTTCCATCGGGTGAATCCACTATGTTAAGTCCTCAGCAATTGATCACTACCGACGTTAGGAGTTCATTTGCCCAGTGGTTCCAAGTGGAGGAGGGATTCAATCAAACAACAACTATTGACACTAGTCAACTGATCCAGGGATTAGGACAGTTAATGTCTGAATTAAGTTCTCTAGAAAAGCAGAAATCGTTGGAAATCCCTACTAATATAAAGGATAAACTCCAAATGATTTTGGATGAAATAAAAACTGAGAATAACATTGATGGAACAACACTACATAACGTCCAATTACAAAAAAATGAGTTGTTTTCAGGTGAAAAAAAACAAGATCCTGGTATTGTAAAACCATGGTTGAGCTTGGATAAAAATCAAGTGATGTTTTCATCCGTACCCAACCCTGGAACAAGTATACAAGAGAGCAGTAATTTTGTCCGAGATCCATTATCTAAACAAGTAGAAGACCTAACAAGATTTAATGGGCTGACGATAATGGGGAATCATCAGTTGCAAGCACCTGAGGATTCAATTATGCCAAAGACTGGATCTCCCTCCCCACTTCTTCAAGTTTCAGAATTTGCTCCAGAAGTGAGTGAATGGATCAGTCGTAACATGAGGATTACTAACGGTCAGCCAGGAAGTACTGAGGTTAAATTTTCATTGTTTCCTGAACATTTAGGCCATATTGAAATAAAAATTTCTTCCCAGCAAGGACTTGTCTCGGCACAAATTTTGACGGACACTTTAATGGCGAAAGAAGCTTTAGAAGGTCAACTTCAGCAGCTCAGACAGTCTTTAATGCAACATGGCATAGTAGTTCAAAAACTTGATATCGTACAGCAAACACCAGTATCCAATGACTTGAATCATGCAAACCTTTCCTTTTCTCAAGGTGAATCCAGTTCATCCCAAGAACAACGAACCTTTAATTCCAATCAGGACGAATCAAAAATACTGATGGATGATGATCAAACGGAAATTGAGAAAGAGACGTTAGCGATCACATACGGGGGAGCAGCGCGAAAGACTGCTTCAAGTATCGATTTCACGGCATAGAAAGGGGTCAAGGTTAATGAGCAATTTTGTGGACATAACAAATGTTCCTAATAGCAATTCACCTTTTAATAATATCAAACCTTTTGAGGAAAAAAGTATCCTAGGAAAAGATGACTTTCTACGGATTCTTGTAACACAGTTAGCACATCAAGATCCTTCTAATCCACTTCAGGATAAAGATTTTATTGCGCAAATGGCAACTTTTAGTTCCTTGGAACAAATGACGAATTTAAATATTGCTTTTGGGAAATTTGCTACGAGCCAAATCAATCAGTATACTGCTGCGATTGGTAAACAGATAAGTTGGACACCAGCAGGAGCAACATCTCCAGTTACCGGTGTGGTAACCGGAGTATCTAGTCAAGATGGAAACTATTTTTATCTAGTTGGGAATGAAAAAATTCCTAGTTACCTAGTGACTGAAATCAAGGAAGTCACACCTGAATCGAAATAATTCTAGCAAAAATAAGAGAATAGGGAGGAAAATAATATGTTAAAGTCACTTTACTCTGGGATTTCGGGAATGAAAGGGTTTCAAACTAAACTTGATGTAATTGGAAATAATGTTGCCAATGTCAATACGGTAGGATTCAAAAAAGGTCGTGTCATATTTCAAGATATAATCAATCAAAATATCGCAGGTGCTACTGCACCAACTACTCAAAGTGGTGGGGTTAATCCAAAACAAATTGGTCTTGGATCAAAAATATCATCTATCGATACGATTCATACACCAGGAAGCCCGATGACAACTAATGTTGGAACAGATTTAGCTATTGATGGAGATGCATTTTTTGTTGTTACCCCAGATGATCCAAATAAAAATGGTGCGAGCTATTTAACAAAAGCAGGTAATTTCACAAGGGATGCGAATGGGAATCTAGTCAACTCTAATGGATATTTTGTTTCAGGGGTTTATGGGACTGCGAGTCCAAAGGATAAAGTAGCAATAAATATTACAGATTATACCGTCCCTGATCCGGCTGATCCTACTAAAACTATAACATTAAAATTTACATCCTATTCGATCGACTCAGAAGGTTATATTAATGTGAAGGATGAAGCAGGAAATAGTGGGAAATTAGCATTTGATGGAACGAATTATTATTTAAACTCGGACCCAGCAAAACCAAATGATAACATCTCCTTAGCAACTGCTGTTGTTTCCAACCCAGGTGGCCTAGAAAAGGTCGGTAATACAATGTTTGTGGTAACTGGAAATGCTGAAGCAGGTGGAAAATTGACAATTGATCGTATTCAGAACAATAGTGGCGGTACAATCATCTCCGGTATTTTAGAAATGTCAAACGTCGATTTAACAGAAGAATTTACCGAGATGATAGTTGCGCAGCGTGGCTTCCAAGCAAATGCTAGAACAATCACCACTTCGGATTCGATTTTGGAAGAAGTTGTGAATTTGAAACGATAGCATTGGTATAGGTTGGAGATAATTATTGTTTAAAAATATACAAAAAAAAAAAGATTCAATAACTCAGGGAAGAGTTAGGGGGATGCCCTTTGGCGGAAATATTATCGCAACAAGAAATCGATGCCCTCTTATCAGCCTTAAATAATGGCGAATTGCAAGCATCCGATGTAACAGAGGAGAAAGAAAAAGTAAAAGTATATGATTTCAAACGAGCGATGCGGTATTCCAAGGAGCAACTACGTAGCATTACGAGAATACATGAGAATTTTACCAGATTGCTGACATCCTATCTTTCAGCTCAACTAAGAACGTTCGTTCAAATTGAAATCGATCTCGTAGATCAAGTGAACTACCAGGAATTTATCGCGTCCATCCCCTCGCGTACGATTTTGAACGTCTTTGAAGTGAAACCGATGGATGAAAAAATGGTTATGGAAATTAATCCTCAAGTGGCCTACGCAATCTTAGAACGTTTGCTAGGTGGGCAAGGGGATCCGTCTACTCGAAACGGAACATTAACAGAAATCGAAGCGGTGCTCATGCAAAAGATTTTTACTCGTGCGTTTGATATGTATCAAGAAGTATGGAAAAACATCGAAAATATTAAAGTAAAATGGGAAGCGATTGAATCCAATCCGCAATTTATTCAGATCGCCTCCCCAAATGAAACTGTAATTATCATTGCTCTCCGTACTACTATTGGAGAAGTTACAGGTCGGATGACGCTATGTTTACCGCATTTAATCGTGGAACCAGTGCTGCCGAAATTATCTACGCATCAATGGCTTTCTTCCATGTCTAAAACTAACGTCCCTCAACAGGATAAATTAAAGCAAAACCTAGAACCGGTGCCTGTTCCCGTGATTGCTGAAATAGGGGAAGCAACCTTACAGGTTTCAGATTTATTCAACCTCCAAATTGGAGATGTGATAGGGATAGAAACAGGGAAACTACAAGTCAAAGTAGGTCGCTTGACAAGATTTTTGGGCAACCCCGGCATTCAAAAAGGGCATTACGCTGTCCAAATTGATCAAGTAATCCAAACGGAAGGAGATGGTCTATAAGATGGGCGATGGTTTATTATCTCAAGAAGAGATCAATGCACTGTTCAATCCAACAGATACAAAACGAGCTATTTCTATCGATGATTTTTTGAGTTCCATGGAGAAAGATGCATTAGGGGAAATTGGTAATATATCTTTAGGAAGTTCTACTACGGCTCTCTCCACTCTTTTAAATCAAAGGGTAGAAATTACTACCCCTACAATGGCCGTTATTGAGCGGGATCGAATGGAAGAGGGAATACAGCAAAAGAATGTGGCCGTGCACGTGGATTATACGGAAGGTATCCGCGGAAAAAATCTGTTAATGATTAAAGAAGATGATGCGAAAATCATTGCTGATTTGATGATGGGCGGTGAGGGTACTGGGGTGGACCTTGAACTTACGGAATTGCATCTAAGTGCCGTTCAAGAAGCTATGAATCAGATGATGGGGTCAGCAGCTACATCCATGTCGACTTTGTTTAAACAAAAAGTGGATATTTCGCCACCGTCTATTGATGTACTCGGTTTTCCACCAAAAAAATTAGAACACTTGGAGGATGACATTATTATCGAGGTTTCCTTCAGTTTAAAGGTTGGCAACCTCATAGATTCCAATATGATACAGTTAATTCCTTTGTCATTCGGAAAGGAAATGATCAATAAAATTCTTTTTCAGGAAGGTTCAGTCGTGAAAAATTCGGTTTTGGAGGAAGCAGTAGTTGCTCCCAATCAGGAAGCGGTTACCACAACCGCACCCACTTCGCAGTTTGATGGAAGGTCGATTCCACAAAAGCCAACACAGAATTCGGAAAATGCTAAAGTACAAAAAGTCGAATATGCGAGTTTCTCAGAGACACCAGTTGCCAGTGGAGCCAGTTCTGGTGTAGGCAATATCGACATGTTATTTGATATTCCATTGGGAATTACGGTGGAGTTAGGGCGTACGGAAATGCAAATCCGCAAAATCCTTGAATTGGGGCCGGGAGCTGTAATACAATTGGATAAATTGGCAGGAGAACCAGTTGATATACTTGCTAACCACAAGTTAATAGCCAAAGGGGAAGTGGTCGTGATCGAGGAAAACTTTGGTGTACGTATCACAGACATTATTAGCCCTATCGATCGTCTAACCAAAATGACCAAGTAAATTTCAACAATGAATATTGGAGGAGCAAATATGTCAAGGGTATTAATCGTTGATGATGCAGCTTTTATGCGCATGATGTTAAAAGATATTTTAAACAAGAATGGACTGGAAGTTGTTGGAGAAGCAGTGAATGGTGCAGATGCCATAGAAAAATATCGTGAACTACAGCCCGATGTAGTGACGATGGACATAACGATGCCTGAAATGGATGGAATTACGTCTGTTAAGGAGATAATAGCAATTTATCCACAAGCTAAGATTATTATGTGCTCGGCTATGGGACAACAACCGATGGTATTAGAGGCGATTCAATCGGGTGCGAAAGATTTTATTGTGAAACCTTTCCAAGCGGATCGGGTAATTGACTCAATCACTAAAGTGTTAGGAATTTAGATTTACCCTCGAATTCTTTGCTTAACAATATTAAGTAAAAAACACAAAAAGGGGGGAGACATTTGGGTACACCACAATTGACTAATTGTCCAAAATGCGGCAAGCTCTTCCTACGTATAAGAAATATTTGTGACGTCTGTTATAAAAAACAAGAAGATGATTTTTTGAAGGCTGCCGCTTACTTGCGTGAACATACTGGTATCACGCTTCAAGAATTAAGCGACGCAACTGACGTCTCGGTTACTCAAATCCGTCAATTTATTTGGGCAGGTCGAATCCTGGTGGATAACTTCCCTAACCTATCATATCCTTGCGAATCGTGTAGAAATATGATTCAAAAAGGGAGAAAATGTTCAAGCTGTACGGATACTCTTAATAGGTTAGCTAATCAAGTTGGGATTAAAGAAGAAAATGAAAAAAGAGATCCAAGCCAGGAACGTGATGGTATAACTGGTGGTTACATATCTCATTATTTAAAAGAAAAAAGCGAGAAGTGATCGTGTCTGGTCACCCTCGCTTTTTCTATTGATTCAGAATTATTCAGACGAAAACTTTTTATTTGATAGAAAAGAAATGCCTCTCAAACCACCTAACATATTAAAAAAAATTCAAATATGAAACAAAAAATCAAAAACGAATCAAAAAGAAATGTTTAAAATGTAAAAAATTATGCTAATATGAGGTGAATATATTTTTTTCATACATAATTTTTCGGATTTTTTAAACAATCTATTTGCTTATTCCAATTAGGAAAATCCTTGTCAACGAAGAGGGGAATGATAAATTTTAATTCCAATCAGTTTTTTAATGGGAAGGATGAAACTTCTCACTAAAAAGGATATTAAGTTATTTGAAACTGAAATAGGAGAGGGAAAATATGTTGAGAAATGTGTCAATGAATGTGAAACAATGGGGTAGTTATATCATTGTTATATTATTTTTTGTGGTTGTAACCGATGTTTCTTACAATAATGTAAACCATCTAAGAGATCAAACTCAAAATATTGGAAAAAAAGATGTGCCGAAGATTGTATTAGTAGGAACCTTAAAAGAAGAGTTTACACGTATTCGTTTAAATACAACCAAGCAAGCATTTGAGCACAACTCAGTAGATAAAACAAAAATGGAAAATTTCGTAAATGAAGATATTACAAATGTAAGAAAGAATATAAAGGCATTGGATCTACTTAGCCAATCTGAACAAGATCAAAAATTATTATCAGAGTTTAACAAAAACTTTGAAGAATATGTTGGTGTTCTTCCATCATTCTTCGAAAAATCTAGAAAGAACAATTATGATACAATACATACACAAATAGAGCTAATGACACCTCTTGGAGAAAAAACCGTCACTTCGCTTGATAATCTCTATATGGATGCCCAAAAAAATGCCAAGGCTACCCTCAAAGATTCCAATGAAGATTCAAATAGGTTTAATTATGAAATATTAATCCTATCAGTTATCGGTTCTCTCTTTAGCGTCTTTATTGCCTTCTTTATGACTAGACTCATTAGTCGTGCTGTCAATAGGGTAGTAAAAAATGTTGAAATTACCACGAATTCTGTTACAGAAATTAATAATTCGATTAATAAAACCACCACAAGTTCACATGAATTAGATGCTTCTATGAATAATGCAAACGGTTCTGTTAGTGAACTTGTTGCCTCTATACAGCAGGTTGCAGGGAACACCAATTTAACGGCAAATGGAGTAGATGAAATCTCTGCAGCGATTGAACAAATGAGTGCTACTATTAATTTAGTGGCAGAAAGTGCAAGTCATTTAGATAATTCTGCTGAAGAAACATCAGCTGCAATACAAGAAATGATGGCTTCTATCGAACAAGTGGCTGGTAATTCAGGTAATGTGGGCGCAAGTGTGGAACAAATCACCTTAGCGATTGAATTAATGAGCGAGTCCATCAATGGGGTAAGCAAAAATGCGATTAATTTGTGCCAAACTGCTGAACAATCTTCCGAAACGGTAGAGGAAATGGTTGTTTCTATTAAGAAGGTTGCTGACAGTGCACAAATCGTTAACCAACTTAGCAACACTGTTATGAATGATGCTCATGAAGGAACACTTTCTTTGAATGAAACATTAAATGGAATGAAAGAAATTTCTCAGGTTATTAACCAAACAAGTGATGTGATGGGAAACCTAGAAAAAAGTTCTAAAGAAATCGGCAGCATTATCGAAGTCATCGATGATATCGCCGATCAAACCAATCTATTGGCCCTAAATGCCGCAATTGAAGCAGCACGTGCGGGAGATCAAGGAAAAGGATTTGCGGTAGTTGCAGAAGAAGTACGAAAACTAGCTGAACGATCTGCAATGGCAACCAATCAAATTGCTCTCCTAATTAAAGGAATTCAAAATGAGACGGCAATTGCCCTCAACTCTATCAAAGATGGTGCTCATAAGGTTACGATTGGGAATCAATTGGCGGAAAAAACGAATCAAGCAATCATGAAAATTTCTGCTGGTATCGCCCAAGTTACAGAGGAAATGAATCAAATTGCCAATGCAACGGAAGAACAAACGAAGAATAGCGAATTTATCATAAAAGTGGTAGAGAATGTGACGGAGCAAGCAACAGAAATGAGGTATTCTACCAATGAACAATCGATTACGGCTGAAGAAATCGTAGTTGGCATAACCAACACAAAGAAACAGGTTCAACAAATTAGCATGGCAACGGCCGAACAAGCAAAAGGCAGTCATGCGATCGTTAATGCAGTAGAAAATGTCACAACCCAATCCAGTTCTGTAACAAACGCAACAAAGGAGCAGGCCCTTACTGCCGAAGAAATCGTCCGCAATATTAGTAGTATTAAAGATATGGTCCAACAAATGATGATTGCCACGAATGACCAAGCAAGATATGGTCAAGAAATCGCGTTAGAGGTTGGAAATGTTAAGAAACAAACAGAAGAATTAAATGCTAGCATAGAAACGCAAACTAAAGAAGTGGACGAAGTAGTACATGCAATCAATGATGTAAATTCCCAAATTATAAAACTAAAATAATTCATTTCAAGGATAAACGCTTTCGCAGAAATTGTGGAGGCGTTTTATGCTGTTACCCCTAAAAAGTTATTCTTTATCTTATATTTTTTGATTGATAAAAAAATCTTGTATCAAAATCATTGTTGATCTTGCGAAAAATATTCAAAAGTAAAAACTATCAAAAAAATTTGGATAAAAAGTCAAAAATTATGCTAAGATGAGATATATATCGATAAATTACAAAAAGTAAAATTATTCTGAACGGGGGAGAGCGTAAATAATGTTTCGTAAAAAGTCATGGAAGGTATTAAGTGAAGCATCAAGTAAGGCATTTAGTAAAGCATCAAGTAAGGCATTTAGTAAAGCATCAAGTAAGGCATTTAGTAAAGTAATGAATAAGTTGTCTATGAATGTGAAACAATGGGGTAGTTATATCACCATCCTATTATTTTTAGGATCTATAACTTTTGTTTCTTACAATAATATTAACCATTTAAATAATCAAATGCTTTATTTAGGAAATACACAAGTGCCTAAAATTGAAATAATAGGAAATTTAAAACAAGAGGTGACTAATGTTCGTTTATATGCAGCTAAGCACGTATTTGAACAAAATGAAGGAGATAAAGCAAAGTTAGAGAAATTTATTAATGGTGACATCGAAAAAGTAAGAAAAAACTTAGATGAGATAGAGAAACTAAATCTTGATGCAGAAAATAAAAAAAATTTAACAGCGTTCCGTAAAAACTTTGAAAAATTGGTTTCCTATATCCCATCTTTCTATGAACAGTCTAGAAGAAATGATGATGATTCAGCAAAATCACAGATGGCTATATTGGCAAACTATGAAGGGAACACTATCGTTTCGTTGAATCAATTGGCTATAAGTATTCAAAAAGATAATAAGGATATTCTTACAGAATCTGCAAAACAAGCGGCTAGCTCGACAAAACAGATCATTGTCTTTTCCATTGTGGCCATGATGTTTAGCATAAGTATTTCATTTTTTATGACTAAACTCATTCGTCGCGCCGTTTTTAGAGTTGTTAATAATGTTGACACCACCACTAAATCGGTTACTGAAATTAAAAGGTCAATTGATAAAACCGCTATTAGTGCACACGAATTGGATGCCTCTATGAACAAAGCAAACGATTCGGTAAGTGAACTCGTTGCCTCGATTCAACAGGTAGCAGGGACCACGAATGTAACCGCTTCCGGTGTGGATGAAATTTCAGCTGCAGTGGAACAAATGAGTGCTTCTATTAATTTGGTGGCAGCTAGTGCAGACCATTTGGATATTTCTGCGGAAGAAACATCTTCCGCTATTCAAGAAATGATGGTTTCTATCGAACAAGTAGCAATGAACGTTGGAAACGCTGGTACAGGTGTGGAACAAATCACAAAGGCCATTGAATTAATGAGCAAGTCCATTAATGGAGTTAGTGAAAATGCCATTAATTTAACGACTACGGCTGAACAATCCTATGAAACAGTGGAAGAAATGGTCGTATCGATTAAGAAAGTTGCAGACAGTGCGCAAACGGTTAACCACCTCAGCAACTCTGTTAAGAATGATGCCCTTGAAGGAACGATCTCGCTGAATGAAAC
The DNA here is from genome assembly GCF_937468385.1 of Neobacillus rhizosphaerae. Lineage (GTDB taxonomy): Bacteria > Bacillota > Bacilli > Bacillales > Cytobacillaceae > Neobacillus > Neobacillus rhizosphaerae. The sequence continues at coordinate 62,254 of NZ_CALBWS010000001.1, read as the reverse complement.
ATTGAATGGGATGAAAGAAATTTCTCAAGTGATTAACCAAGCAAGCGATGTAATCGAAAACTTAGGAAAAAGTTCAGAAGAAATCGGCAGTATTATCGAAGTCATTGATGATATCGCTGATCAAACCAATTTATTAGCACTCAATGCCGCGATTGAAGCCGCACGAGCTGGAGAACACGGAAGGGGATTTGCGGTTGTTGCTGATGAAGTCCGTAAACTTGCTGAACGGTCTGCAAAAGCAACAAAAGAAATTGCTGTCCTCATCAAAGATATTCAAAAGGAAACCGCTGTTGCCATCACCTCAATTAAAGAAGGTGAACAGAAAGTAGCTGTTGGAAATCAATTGGCGGAAAAAACGAATCAAGCAATCAAGAAAATATCTGCAGGTATCGCCCAAGTGACAGAGGAAATGAACCAGATTGCTAAAGCCACGGAAGAACAAACGAAGAATAGTGAATTCATCACCCAAGCGGTTGAGAATGTGACGAAGCAAGCCACAGAAATGACACATTCTACAAAAGAACAAACAATTACGGCTGAAGAAATCGTAATCGGAATCAATAATACAAAAGAACAAGTTGAACAAATCAGTCTAGCAACAGCAGAACAAGCACAAGGCAGTCAAGCAATTGTAGCAGCAATCGAAAATGTCACCACCCAATCGAGCTCTGTGACAAACGCCACCAAGGAACAAGCCCTAACGGCAGAAGAAATTGTTCGCAATATCAGCAGTATAAAAGAAATGGTCCAACAAATGATGATAGCGACGAATGACCAAGCTAGGTACGGTGAAGAAATCGCATTAGAGGTTGGAAATGTTCAGAAACAAACAGAAGAATTAAATGCTAGTATTGAAACTGAAACTAAAGAAGTAGACGGGGTAGTAAAAGCAATCACTGAGGTAAATACCCAAATTATAAAACTAAAATAATTGTCTATGGGATAAAACGCTTTCGCATAAGTAGCGGAGGCGTTTATTCGTTTAAATGTGAAAAATATATTGGTAATACGGCATTGTGAAAAATTAGTTTGATTAAAAATAGTATTTTTGTCAAAAACAGCTTGTTCTAATAAGTTTAAACAAAAAGCAACAAAACTAAAAAACTATCAAAAAAATCAAATGTAAAGTCAAAATATATGGTAATATGAGGTATATATTTGATTTCTACAATATATATTAACCCCCAATTTCCTTGGGTACTACTTTTGTATGCTATTTAGCGAGGGGAGTTTGAAATGGATTTAAATAATTATTTAGAAATGTTTATCGAGGAATCAAAAGATCATTTGCAGGCAATAAATGACGAATTGTTAAAACTGGAAACGGAACCAGAAAACATAGCCATCATAAACGAAATCTTTCGTTCGGCACACACGCTTAAAGGAATGGCTGGTACTATGGGATTCGAAGACCTGGCCTCATTGACTCATGAAATGGAAACAGTCCTAGATCTTCTCCGTAATTCACAATTGAATATCAGTCCAGAAATTATGGATGTCATATTTAAGTGTGTGGATTTCATCGAAAAAATGGTTTACAGCATCGAGCAAGGAGGCGATGGAAAAGAAAATGTAACGGACATCCTATTCCAGCTCGCAAAGATTCAAAATCCTTCTGTTTCCTATGACATAGACCTTGTTGACGCCTCTAGTGAGGTGGCCGTTACTGCGGAACTAGTGCTTGATGAGTTTCAAAATTCCTTGATTAACGAAGCAAGGCTGATGGGCAATACCGTATATCAAATCACTGTAACACTTGATGAAAGATGCGTGATGAAATCGGTACGTGCCTACATGGTTTTTCAAGTTGCTGAAGAACTTGGTGAGATTATTAAGACCGATCCACCTGTAGAAGAAATAGAAGAAGAAAATTTTGTTAATTCCTTTACCCTTATGCTGTTGTCACAGCGCGACATGAAAGAAATACAAAAACAACTTGCTAATGTCTCAGAAATAAAAGAAGTCACCGTAACTGAAAGAATAAATCAAGAATTGGTAGCGGAAAAACCAGCTATCAGAGACGTTTCAGAAACTGTTCAAACCAACCAACCTCAAATTAATGAAAATGCGAGTGAAAGCAAGAAAAAACAACGTTCAAAATCAATTCGGGTAGATATTGAAAAACTAGATCATTTAATGAATTTATTTAGCGAATTAATCATTGATCGTGGAAGACTAGAACAAATTTCCCGGAAGTCAGGGCTTTCCGAACTGACTGAGACAGTGGAGCACATGACTCGTATATCGACAGATTTACAAGATCTCATTTTAAACATGCGCATGGTTCCAGTGGAACAGGTATTTAATCGATTCCCGCGGATGGTAAGAGACCTTGCAAAAGAGCTAAACAAGAAAGTTCAATTGGTGGTGGAAGGTGAAGAGACAGAATTAGATCGTACGGTCATTGATGAGATCGGAGATCCTTTGGTCCATCTCCTCCGCAATGCCTTAGATCATGGGCTTGAGTCTACGGAGGAAAGATTAGCCAGCAAAAAACCCGAAGAGGGAAAGATTTTTTTGAAGGCATATCATGGTGGAAACCATGTGTTTATCGAAGTTGTCGATGATGGGAAAGGCATTAACCGTGAAAAAGTCCTGAATAAAGCGATTGAACGGGGTGTGGTAACGGTAGAGGAAGCTAAATCGCTTACAGATCAACAAATTTATGCCTTGATACTCTCTTCTGGATTTAGTACGGCAGAAAGAATATCAGATATTTCTGGTCGGGGAGTGGGCCTAGATGTCGTTAAAACCAAAATTGAATCATTGGGTGGTGTAATCAGTATTGATTCGACACCAGGACAAGGATCTATTTTTCACATCCAACTGCCGTTAACCTTATCTATCATTAATTCTATGTTAGTGAAAGTGGAAGAAGAAACATACGCGATTCCATTTAGTTCGATTGTGGAAATTACGATGATAACACCTGAACAAGTATCAACCCTTCATGGACAAAAAGTGATTCAATTCAGAGAACAGGTCGTTCCGTTAATTTATATAAACGAAGTTTTCAATGTTCCAGCTGTTGAATCAGAGTTCAAAGAACAAGAGCTATATATTGTTGTTGTTCGAAAGGGAAATAAGACAGTGGGGTTAGTGGTTGACTCCGTGCTAGGACAACAAGAGGTAGTATTAAAATCTTTAGGAGGCTTCTTACCCAACCAATTTGCTATTTCAGGTGCGACCATCCTTGGAAACGGAGAAGTGGCGTTAATTATAGATTCCAATCAATTTATTAATTAGAAAGGAAGGTCCTTTTCAATGACAATGTTTAAAATAGTCGCCTTTATATTGGGAGAAGAAGAGTATGGATTAGACATTGAATATGTGCAATCCATCGAACGAATCGATCAAATCACAAGGGTTCCAAATGCACCATCATTTGTAAAAGGTGTTTTCAATCTTCGAGGAAATGTCATTCCTGTTATTGACTTGCAAGGCAAGCTAAACCTTGGACAGGCAAAATACACTGATAAGACACGAGTGATTATCACAAAATTTGAGGACATCGAATTGGGGCTAATTGTTGATCAAACTAGCGATGTTATTGATGTGGCTCCTGAAGCACTTGAAGCCATTTCTTCAAGTGGTTTTGATTCCGACTATTTTGGAGGTATCGCCAAAATCGACGGTCGTTTGATCATACTGTTAAAATTAGCGGAATTGATGAAGGCGGAGAGTAACTAACAAAATATGCTTGTGGATTAGAGCTACTCGATTTTTTAAAAAGAAAAGGGGGATCGTATGAAGGATCAGATCACGTTACAAGATTTTAAGGCACTCATATTTAAAGTAGGTCAGGAAGAGTATGGGGTACATATTAAACAGGTCGTTTCCATTGAACGAATGCAGGCTATTACTCCCTATCCAAATCGGCCGGCCCATGTGATAGGAGTTACAACGATACGAGATGAAGTGATACCTGTTGTCGACGTACGGACAGCGCTGATACGGGAAACAATAAAACCGACCGATGACATGCGAATCATTATTGTTCAGACGGATGATAATGCAATTGGACTTGTCGTCGATGCTGCTACGGACGTGTTGGATATTGCTCCGGACACAATTCAACACTCAAACCTAATGGAGGAAAAAGATGTTTCTTACCTGTTGGGAATATCTAAACTAGACCAACGATTGATCATTCTCTTAGACATCGAAAAATTACTAGAAGACACAACGAATTTAGATGAATTGAAAGAAATAAAAAATGAGTTATAAAAGTTATTAGAATAGAAGGAGAAGTTTAATAATGATTAGTAAAGCATCAAGTAAAACAAAAAGGTTATTATCCATGAATGTGAAACTATGGGGTAGTTATATCATCATCATATTATTCTTAACAACACTTGCTGTGGCTGCTTATAACAACATTTACTATTTAGGTAACCAAATAAAATTTATTGGGGATAAACAAGTTTCTAAGTATAAAATATTAGGAGACTTAAAAGATGAGCAAACACGTACGCGCCTCTTTGTAGTCAAGCATGTGTATCTGCCAGATGAAGAAAGTAAAGTGAAAATTGAACAGGCTATGGATTCCGAAGTCGCAAAAATAAGAAAGAATATTAAAGAACTAGATAAAATACTAGTTTATGGTCAAACTAAAAAAGATTTAGCAGAGTTCAGCAAAAACTTTGAGGCCTGGCTCGCTACTACACCAACTTACTTTAAAGATTCAAGAACCAATAATTATGATATTATAAAACCACAGATGGCCATAATGACAAGTCTTGGGGAAAAAGCAAACACTTCTCTTTTTAAAGTAGAAGCAGGTATCGACAAATATAACAATACTATCATCAAATATTCTCGCCAAGATGCTGTTAGTGCCATATATCAAATTCTAATTACTTTTGTTGTTTCAGTGCTATTTAGTATTATCATTTCCATCTTTATGACTAGACTTATACGCCGTACAGTTAATGGGGTTGTAAAAAATGTAGATATTACGACGGATTCTGTTACTGAAATTAAAAAATCTATTGATAAAACCGCGATTAGTGCACAAGAATTAGATGCTTCGATGAACAAAACAAACGATTCGGTCAGCGAACTTGTGGCTTCTATTCAACAGGTAGCAGGGAACACGAATGTAACCGCTTCTGGTGTTGATGAAATCTCCGCTGCCGTAGAACAAATGAGCGCGTCTATTAATTTAGTAGCGGGAAGTGCAGACCATTTAGCTTCATCAGCTGAAGAAACCTCTTCGGCTATTCAAGAAATGATGGTTTCTGTCGAACAAGTCGCTGGTAACGCTGGTAATGTAGGCGCTAGCGTGGAACAAATCTCATTAGCAATTGAATTAATGAGCAAGTCCATTGAAGGGGTAAGCAGGAATTCAGTTAGTTTGAATCAAACTGCTGAACAAACTTCCGAAACAGTGGAGGAAATGGTCGTATCCATCAAAAAAGTTGCAGACAGTGCACAAACCGTTAACCAACTTAGCAACTCTGTTAAGAATGATGCCCTTGAGGGAACAGTTTCTTTGAATGAAACATTAAATGGGATGAAAGAAATATCTCAGGTGATAAACCAAACAAGTGATGTAATGGAGAACTTGGGGAAAAGTTCTGAAGAAATCGGTAGTATTATCGAAGTTATTGATGATATCGCCGATCAAACGAATCTTTTAGCGCTCAATGCAGCGATTGAGGCTGCACGTGCCGGAGAACATGGAAAAGGATTTGCGGTTGTGGCCGAAGAAGTCCGTAAGTTAGCCGAACGTTCAGCAAAAGCAACAAAAGAAATTGCTGTCCTCATCAAAGGGATTCAAAATGAAACGGCTGTTGCTGTTACATCTATCACTGAGGGTGCTGATAAAGTAAAAATTGGAAATCAATTGGCAGAAAAAACAAATCAAGCAATCCAGAAAATTTCTGAAGGAATTGCTAGGGTAACAGAAGAAATGAACCTCATTGCCAAAGCCACGGAAGAACAAACGCAGAACAGCGAATTCATTACCAAAGCGGTTGAGAACTTTACAGAGCAAACAACAGAAATGACCTATTCTACAAAGGAACAATCAATAACTGCGGGAGAAATTGTTAAAGGAATTACAAATACAAAAAATGAGGTACATCAAATCAGGATATCAACAGCTGAACAAGCGAAAGGCGGTCGTGCCATCGTAGAAGCTATTGAAAATGTCACAACCCAATCTAGCTCTGTGACGAATGCAACGAGAGAACAGGCCCTAACTGCAGAAGAAATCGTTCACAGTATTAGTAATATTAAAGAAATGGTTCAACAAATGACCATTGCTACAAATGACCAAGCAAGATATGGTCAAGAAATCGGGTTAGAGGTTGCAAATGTTCAGAAACAAGCGGGAGAGTTAAATACAACCATTGAGACTCAAACAAAAGAAGTGGACGAGATAGTTCAATCAATCACGGAGGTAAATACACAAATTTTAAAACTTAAGTAAAGTATTTTTAATTGCAGAAACGCTTTCGCAAATTTTCGAAGGCGTTTTTTTAATCACTTTTTGATAGAAAGTAGATAACCATCAAAAAAATTTGATGAAATATTTAAAAATCATGGTAATATAAGGTATAAATAGGTTTCTATATTGTTATATATGTGGGTATCAAATTTCTTTGATTGTTAATCAAACTAGTAATATTTGTGATATGGCTACTGAAGCTATCGAAATGGAGCGGTTAGTAGTTGTATTTCGGACTATTTTGGTGGCTGCGGAAAAATTATTAGGGTATTGATTGAAAGAATTAATATTATCCGTATGAGGAGAGGCTAAAAAATGTGGAGAAAAGGATCAAGCAAAGAATTAAGTGAATGGTTTAGTAGTGTAATCCATAAAATGACCAGTAAAGTTCCAAAAAAATTATCTAGGAAAGTGGCCATAAATATGAATATAAAACTATGGGGAAGTTTTATATTCATTCTTTTATTGTTATCATCCATATCGATTGTTTCATATAATAAAATAAACGTTTTAAGCGATGATGTGCTATACATAGGAAAAACTCAAGTACGAGAGATTCAATTAATAGGAGACTTAAAAGAAAAAGTTATTCAGATTCGTCTTAATGCAACTAAGCACGCTTATGAACAAAGTGATGATGATAAAGCAAAATTAGAAAAGGTTGTTAATGAAGACATCGTAATAGTAAGAAAAAAAATAAAAGAAATAGACAAAAAATTATCTTCTGATAAAAATAATCAATTATTTAAAGAGTTCGACAAAGAATTTGAAAATTTCGCTCATGTTATTCCATCTTTTCTTAAAAAATCAAGTAGCAATGATTATTATACAACACATGGAAGCTTGGGGGTATTAGCCTACCAAGGGGATATGACGATTGATGCACTTGATAAAGTTTCTAAAAATGTTCAAAAGGACACCAATGGGATTATCAATCAAGCCGAAAAGGATTCAACTCGTTCGTATATTCAAATTATCGTCGTTTCTGTTGTTGCGATCCTGTTTAGCATCTTAATAGCATTCTTTATTACGAGACTTATTCGTCTCGCAGTTATTAGAGTTGTAAATAATGTAGAAACCACCGGTAAATCGGTTGCTGAAATAAAAAAATCGATTGATAAAACTTCTTTTAGTGCACAAGAATTAGGTGCCTCAATGAACAAAGCAAATGATTCCGTAAGTGAACTTGTTGCCTCGATTCAACAGGTAGCAGGGAACACCAATGTAACGGGTTCTGGTGTGGATGAAATCTCAGCTGCAGTGGAACAAATGAGTGCATCTATTAATTTGGTGGCAGCTAGTGCAGACCATTTAGATATTTCTGCCGAAGAAACATCTTCCGCTATTCAAGAAATGATGGCTTCTATCGAACAAGTAGCAATGAACGTTGGAAACGCTGGTACAGGTGTAGAACAAATCACAAAGGCCATTGAATTAATGAGCAAGTCCATTAATGGGGTTAGTGAAAATGCCATTAATTTAACGACTACGGCTGAACAATCCTATGAAACAGTGGAAGAAATGGTCGTATCGATTAAGAAAGTTGCAGACAGTGCGCAAACGGTTAACCACCTCAGCAACACTGTTAAGAATGATGCCCTTGAAGGAACGATCTCACTGAATGAAACATTGAATGGGATGAAAGAAATTTCTCAAGTGATTAACCAAGCAAGCGATGTAATCGAAAACTTAGGAAAAAGTTCAGAAGAAATCGGCAGTATTATCGAAGTCATTGATGATATCGCTGATCAAACCAATCTATTAGCACTCAATGCTGCGATTGAAGCCGCACGAGCTGGAGAACACGGAAGGGGATTTGCGGTTGTTGCTGATGAAGTCCGTAAACTTGCTGAACGGTCTGCAAAAGCAACAAAAGAAATTGCTGTCCTCATCAAAGATATTCAAAAGGAAACCGCTGTTGCCATCACCTCAATTAAAGAAGGTGAACAGAAAGTAGATGTTGGAAATCAATTGGCGGAAAAAACGAATCAAGCAATTAAGAAAATATCTGCAGGTATCGCCCTAGTGACAGAGGAAATGAACCAGATTGCTAAAGCCACCGAAGAACAAACGAAGAATAGTGAATTCATCACCCAAGCGGTTGAGAATGTGACGAAGCAAGCCACAGAAATGACACATTCTACAAAAGAACAAACAATTACGGCTGAAGAAATTGTAATCGGTATCAATAATACAAAAGAACAAGTTGAACAAATCAGTCTAGCAACAGCAGAACAAGCACAAGGCAGTCAAGCAATTGTAGCAGCGATTGAAAATGTCACCACCCAATCGAGCTCTGTGACAAACGCCACCAAGGAACAAGCCCTAACGGCAGAAGAAATTGTTCGCAATATCAGCAGTATAAAAGAAATGGTCCAACAAATGATGATAGCGACGAATGACCAAGCTAGGTACGGTGAAGAAATCGCATTAGAGGTTGGAAATGTTCAGAAACAAACAGAAGAATTAAACGCTAGTATCGAAACTGAAACTAAAGAAGTGGACGAGGTAGTACAGGCAATTACAGAGGTAAATACACAAATAGTAAAGCTAAAATAATAGGATTATGAAAAAAATGCCTTCGCAGAATTTGCGAAGGCATTTTTTCTATTACGTCGAAAAAATTAAGATGGAATAGATTCGCTCAATTTGTTTTTGATGGATGAGTTTTTTATTAAAAACACCAAATAAACAAAAACTATCAAAAAATGTTTGAATCTATACTGAAAAATTATGGTAATATGATATATATATTCCTCTTCTTCGGGGACGACATTTTATTTTTACTACTAAATACGAAAATTTACTGGAAGACATCACAAATTTAGATGTACTGATAGAAATTATTAATGCTTTATTAATGATAAAGATTGATTTGAATCGGAAAAAGGAGTGAGTAAAAAATGTGGAATAAAGTATCAATGACTGTGAGAATTTGGGGTGGATTTATCTTCATCCTATTATTATTAGTGTCAATATCGATTGTTTCTTACAAAAATATCAACGTTTTAAGTGAAAATGAACATTTTATTGGAAATACTCAAGTCAAAAAAGCTGAATTAATAGGTAGTTTAAAAGAGGAGTTTACTCGTGTTCGACTTTATGTTGAAAAGCATGCTTATGAGCGTGCCCCAGAAGATAAAGCAAAAATGGAACAAGCTGTTAATAAAGAAATTTTAAACGTTAAAAAGAATATAAAAGAAGTGAATAAACTAAATCTTCCTGATGAAAATAAAAAGTTATTAGCTGAGTTCAGCGATAATGCGGAAGAATACTTTACCATGCTTCCCTCTTTTTACAAGGAATCTAGAGGCAACAATTATGAATATGTCCATGCAAAGATAAATATATTAGCACCTCTGGGAGAAAAAACCGTCACTTCTCTAAATGACCTTACGACTAGCGCTAATAGAGATATTTCTGCTTCAATAAAAAATTCTGAACAAGACACATCCCGTGCTACTACTAATATTATTATTATTTCTGTAATAGCTACCCTTTTAAGCATCATAATTGCATTTGTAATTACTAAACTTATTGGTCGTTCTGTAAGAGGGGTGGTTAATAATGTAGATATCACTATAAATGCTACAACTGAAATAAAAAAATCTATTGATCAAACCGCTGGTAGTGCCCAAGAATTAGATACTTCGATGAATAAAGCAAATGATTCAGTGAGTGAACTTGTTGCATCTATTAATCAGGTCGCGGGGAATACGAATGTAACTGCTTCTGGTGTGGATGAAATCTCTACAGCGGTGGAACAAATGAGTGCTTCTATTAATATAGTAGCAGGTAGTGCAGTTCAGTTGGATGGATCTACAGAAGAAACATCTGCTGCCATTCAAGAAATGATGGTTTCAATCGAACAAGTAGCTAGAAACTCTGTAAATGCTGGTGTTGGTGTAGAACAAATTTCAAAGGCAATTGAATTAATGAGCAATTCCATTGAAGGTGTAAGCAAAAATGCTATTAGTTTGCACCAAACTAGTGAACAATCTTCTGAAACAGTCGAGGAAATGGTCGTATCAATCAAGCAAGTGGCAGAAAGCGCTCAAACAGTTAACCAACTAAGTCATTCTGTTGAGAATGATGCACTTGAAGGAACCGCCTCGCTGAATGAAACATTAATTGGGCTGAAAGAAATTTCACTAGTGATTAACCAGGCAAGCGCTGTTATCGAGAACTTAGGAAAAAGTTCTGAAGAGATCGGCAGTATTATCGAAGTCATCGATGATATAGCGGATCAAACTAATCTGTTAGCTCTCAATGCTGCGATTGAAGCGGCACGGGCGGGAGAACATGGAAGAGGATTTGCAGTTGTAGCTAATGAAGTTCGTATACTTGCTGAAAGGTCTGCAAAAGCAACAAGAGAGATTGCAGTTCGAATCAAAGATATTCAAAATGAAACCGCTGTAGCCGTTACTTCGATCAAAGAAGGTGAGCAGAAAGTAAAAGTTGGAAATCAATTAGCAGAAAAGACTAATCTTGCATTCAAGAAAATTTCTAAAGGTATTGCCCAAGTGACGGAGGAAATGACCCAAATTGCCAATGCTACGGTAGAACAAACGAAGAAAAGCGAATTTATTATAAATGTGGTTGAGAATGTGACGAAACAAGCAACAGAAATGACGCATTCAACAAAAGAACAGTCGATCACGGCTGAAGAAATCGTAAAAGGCATCCAAGATACTAAGGGTCAGGTTCAACAAATCAGTATCGCTACGGCTGAACAAGCAAAAGGAGGTCGAGCCATCGTAGAGGCAATTGAAAATGTCACTTCCCAAACAAGCTCTGTGACAAACGCCACCAAGGAACAGGCCCTTACTGCCGAAGAAATCGTTCGCAATATTAGTAGTATTAAAGAAATGGTTCAACAAATGATGATAGCGACGAATGACCAAGCAAGATATGGTCAAGAAATCGCGTTAGAAGTTGGAAATGTACATAAACAAACAGAAGAGTTATATGCCAGCATTGAAATGCAAACCAAAGAAGTGGATGAGGTGTTTCATGCGATTAATGACGTAAATACACAAGTAAATAAATTGAAATAATCTATCACTATTGCATTTTATTAGAAAAGCAGACAAAAAGGAGATTTAGGGATGTTAAAAAATTTTTCAATGAAGACAAAATTATGGGCTAGTTTTATTGCTATTTTATTATTACTTTTCATTATAAGTGTTAGTTCTTATATAAACATAAATAAATTGTCTAATTCAATAAATGATATAACCAAAAAGGAAGTTATTCAAGTAACAACACTCGGTAAACTTAGCGTCAATATGACTCGGGTAAGATTATTCGTTGCAAAGCATGGAACGGCATATGACCAAGCCACGATGGCAATGTCAGAGAAATTTTTAAATGAAGATATTAAACAAATAGATGCTAATTTAAAGATTTTACGTCCAATGCTAATAGAAAAAAAAGACAAACAACGACTAAATGAATTTGAACACCAATTCAATGAATATCAAAAACTGATTCCACTTGCTTTGGATAGATCGAGAGCGATGGACATGAAAGGATTTACAGAGGTGTTTAATAAGTGTGGTCCAATTGGGGAAAAGGCTGTTGCTCAATTATCCGCGATGCAGACTGATCGAGAAGAGGCATTGAAGAAGACTACCGAAGAAACTTCAAAAGCTGCTAAGACAAGCAAGACTATAATAATAATGATTTCCGTTATTTCAACACTTTTAAGTTTAATTATTGTATTTTTGATTACAAAATTAATTTCGCGTTCGGTAGTAGGGGTTGTAAACAATGTAGAAAATACCACTAAATCTGTTACTAAAATTAAAAATTCAATTGATAAAACAGCTATCAGTGCACAAGAATTAGATACTTCAATGAACAAAGTGAATGATTCCGTCAGTGAACTTGCCACTTCTATTCAGCAAGTAGCAGGGAATACCAATGTAACGGCTTCTGGTGTCGATGAAATATCTGCTGCAATCGAACAAATGAGTGCTACCATTAATTTTGTGGCAGAAAGTGCAGGCAATTTGGATAGTTCTGCTGAAGAAACATCTGCGGCTATTCAAGAAATGATTGTGTCTATTGAACAAGTTGCTGGAAATGCTGGAAATGCCGGTATAGATGTGGAACAAATTACTTTAGCAATTGATTTAATGAGTAAGTCGATAGACGGTGTAAACAAAAATGCCATAAGCTTGCACCATACCGCTAAACAATCATCCGAAACAGTAGAAGAAATGGTTGTTTCAATCAAGAAAGTGGCAGAAAGTGCCCAAATTGTTAACCAACTTAGTAACTCTGTAAAGAATGATGCCCTTGAAGGAACTATCTCGCTGAATGAAACATTAAATGGGCTGAAAGAAATTTCTCAAGTAATTAACCATGCTAGCGATGTAGTGGAGAACCTAGGAAGAAGTTCTGAAGAAATCGGCAGCATTATTCAAGTCATTGATGATATTGCCAATCAAACTAATCTATTAGCACTGAATGCCGCAATTGAAGCGGCACGTGCTGGTGAACACGGGAAAGGGTTTGCGGTTGTTGCCGATGAAGTGCGGAAACTTGCCGAACGTTCTGCTCAGGCTACAAAAGAGATTGATATCCTCATCAAAGGGATTCAAAATGAAGCAGTTGTTGCTGTCACCTCTATCAAAGAAGGGGAGCAGAAGGTAGAAGCTGGAAATCAATTGGCGGAAAGAACAAATCAAGCCATCAAGAAAATATCTACCGGCATAACCCAAGTGACAAAGGAAATGAATCTAATTGCTAAATCCACCGAGGAACAATCGAGGAATAGCGAATTCATCACAAAAGCAATTGAGAATTTTACGGAGCAAGCAACAGAAATGACTTATTCTACCAAAGAACAATCAACTACTGCTGAAGAAATCGTTATAGGTATTACGAATACAAAAAATCAAGTTCAACAAATCAGTATCGCAACGGCGGAACAAGCGAAAGGCGGTCGTGCCATCGTAGAGGCAATAGAAAATGTCACGACTCAAACTAGCTCTGTGACAAACGCCACTAAGGAACAAACTCTTACTGCTGAAGAAATCGTTCGCAATATCAGCAGTATAAAAGAAATGGTCCAACAAATGATGATCGCGACGAATGACCAAGCAAGATATGGTCAAGAAATCGCATTAGAAGTTGGAAACGTTCAAAAACAATCAGAAGAGCTAAATGCCAGCATTGATACCCAATCCAAAGGAGTGGATGAGGTTGTCCACGCAATCACTGAGGTAAATACACAAATGGTAAATATTAAGTAATTTTCTTATGGGATGGAACGCTTCCACATCATAGGAGGAAGCGTTCCATCAGATTCCCGCTTAAAAAGGAAGAGATCATGTGATACATAAATGGATGGAATTGGCGTTGAAAATAAAGGGATTTTGCGGAATTGATTTTACTATGAATCTCGCAGGATTAGATTTGAAAGTATCGAGAAGGCTTAATGAATTGGGATTAATATTAGAAGAATACACCTCCCATTTACAAAAAGACCCAAAAGAATGGGATAAACTCGTGGAACATATCACGATAAATGAAACCTACTTTTTTAGGGAATTCAACCAACTAGAAGAATTTCAGAACTTGATAAAGAAACAATCAGGAAAATTAATCAATGTGTGGTGTGTTCCTTGTTCTACAGGAGAGGAGGCCTATTCACTAGCCATCTTGGCAAAGGAGTTAGAAGCTTCATCGGGCAATCGAGTTAGGATTGTGGCATCGGATATTAATAAAAAGGTGTTGGAGCATGCCAAAAAAGGATTTTATTCAAAGAATTCCTTATCATTCAGAAGACTTCCGGATAACAAAGAATATCTTAAAAAGTATTTTATTGAAACAGATATTGGCTATGAAGTAAAAAATGAAATCAAACAAATGGTTACATTTGAACCATTTAATTTGACCGATTACTCATCATACGCAAAATACAATCAAATTGATTTTATATTTTGTCGGAATGTCTTGTTTTATTTTAATGAAGCGATCATAAAAGAGGTAATTAGGAGTTTTCATGGGACACTTAGCAATGATGGATACTTATTTTTAGGTCACGCGGAGTCCATCTCAAGCTTTGAAAGCAAATTTGTCTCTGTACACACCAAAGATACTTATTACTACAAAAAAGATATTCTGTGATTTTTAATGAATTTTGTGTAAAGTTACGGTATAATGATAACATTATTTTGATGTATTTTGATATTTTTTCAAGGTAAAATTTAGGAGGTGAATCCTTTTGAAAATACAAGAACCGGTAAGGATAAATTTGGGTGACCAAAGGCAAGTAACAACCGAGCGGAATTCCGCTAATTCAGCATCTTTTCAAAAAATTATGAACTCCTATTCCAAAGAACTCACCCAGGATCACCTCCATCAATTGCTACAGGACATTGATAAACAAGGCGTGCAGCTAAGCGAAAAGCCAACTTTTAATGAACTCCGCAAATATAAAAATTTGGTCAAACAATTTATGGGTGAGGTAACAAAAAACGGGATGGGCTTGTACCAAACCGAAAGCTGGGATCCGTATGGTGGGAATAAAAAACTGAAAACTGTTCAAGTACTCGACAAAAAATTGATGGAATTAACGGATCACGTATTAAACCAACAAAATGGCGGTCTATCCATTTTGGAACGAATCGGAGAAATCAAAGGCTTATTAATTAACCTCTATACATAATCATTCCCTTGTTGATAAGACAATCATGTCATGGCAGAATGATGGGGAAAAAGGTCCATAGCCAATTTAAGCAAGCGGCGTTGTAACGATTCTGGCGATTACTACTTTAGATAAGATAACTAGAGAGGGAGCGAACAGGTGCAAACATATGTAAACGAAATCCTTTTAGGGCTCAATTTGATTGGCGTCATTTATTTGATTGTTCAGGGCTCGCTCCGGCGGAAGATTGCTCCTAAGGAGGAGTTGTATCAAAAAATGAACGATAACCAAAAACAATTGACTCGAGAAATCAGCGAACTAAAAATGACCCTCAAACATTATCAGCAAACATTAAAGCAGGAGTCCGAGCAATGGAGAATTGAGAGACAAACACTAGAAGCATCCATAAAGGCAACTAGAAAAACGATGAGTGGGCAGGATTTATTATTAAATGACAGGTATAAAGAAATATTTGATTTACAGGATCAAGGACTTTCCGTGGATCAAATTGCGAAAAAACTTGAAAAAGGATCCGGTGAAGTAGCCTTCATATTACAGCTGGCTGCTCAACAACGTAGCTAAGAAGGGGGTATAATCATGATAAGAGGTTTGTATACGGCAGCTTCAGGAATGTATTCTTTGGAGCGAAAGCAAGAAACATTAGCCGATAATCTGGCTAATGCGCAAACACCAGGATATAAGAAGGATGATACCGTCCAAAGGGCGTTCCCGAAACTATTAATGCAGCGGATTCAGGACTTTAATGAAAAAGGAAACGTCACATTTGGTGGCGACTTCCAATTACCTGGACAGCCTGTTCCGATTGGCGAACTTTATAACGGTGTGTATACACAGGAACGCATACCTAGTTTCGGTCAAGGGTCACTGGTACAAACGGATAATCCGTTGGACCTTGCAATTGAAGATCAAGGGATTCCTGCGCAAATGGTCAATGGTCGGCTAGTAAAACCGGCTGCCTTCTTTGCCGTACAGCTTCCTGATGGAACCGTTGGCTACACGAGAAATGGGAAGTGGGATTTAGATGCAAACGGTCACCTTGTAACATCAGAAGGTTACCAGGTTTTAGGAGCGGATCATAAGCCAATCCAAATCACAGATAGTATTCGTAAAGAAGATTTGTTTATTAACGCGGATGGTCAGTTAATTGCTTATCCTAATGATCCGTCCAAAACAAGGCTGGCCGGACAAATTGGGATAGCAGTGGTACAAAATCCAGCCGAACTTCATCGCTCTGGAGGGAATGTATTCCAATCTGCTAATCCAGTACCATTTATTCAAGATGCTGGAGGAACCAATCCTGGCATTTCTCTTTACCAAGGATTCATTGAACAGTCGAATGTCGATACAGGTCAAACGATGACAGACATGATGATGGCGATAAGAGGGTATGAAGCAAATCAAAAGGTGATTAGCGTGTACGATAACTCCTTACAACAACTTTACTCCGTTGGAAAGATGAATGGATAAAGTAAAGCTTCCCTAAATAGGAGTCGTGCTTACCCTAAATGTGCATTAATATAACTTTACGAATAGGAGATAAGGAATTTGAATACATCATTATTTATCTCATCAGGTGCTTTGCAATCATACCAGCAGAAAATTGATACTACGGCAAACAATGTGGCCAATGTCAACACTACAGGCTTTAAACGTAAGGACCAAAGCTTTTCTGAGATTTTAGCTTCGCAAATTAATAATCAACCTCGATCATACCAGGAAATCGGTAGGCTTACTCCTAATGGACTACGAGTCGGTTATGGCGTGCGGACAGGACTTACGCAACTCGATATGCAGCAAGGACAAGCGATTCAAACAGGTAATCCTTTTGACCTGATGATCTCTGGAAATGGATTTTTCCAAGTCGGTTATCCGTCTACAGCAGCGGGGGGACCTATTGATGTGCGATATACACGAGACGGGAATTTCCACGTAAGTCCGGATGCAAATAAACCGGGAAGCTATCATATAGTAAACGCAAACGGAGGTTATCTACTAGATCAAACTGGCAAACCGATTGAACTAGATGGTCAGTATCAAGTAAACATTGATTCAACAGGGCAAATTCAGCTAAAAAGTAAAAATGGTCAAGGTGCTTCATCCATCTCACCACAGCAAGTGGGCATTGTAGACATTCAAAATCCCCATGTCTTACAAAATGTTGGTAATAATGAATTTGCGATTGATCCAACCGCATTAGCAAATGGGACAAATGCATCCACCTATGTGAGAATGATGCTCCTTGGAGAAGCGCAAATCTCAACCGGATATCTAGAAGGATCGAATGTGGATTTGGGGAAAGAGATGACTGATCTGATGACTACGCAGCGGGGGTTTCAAATGAACGCTAGAGCGGTTTCGTATGCGGATCAGATGTCAGGGATTGCAAATAATATATTGAAGTGATTTTTAGAAACTGCCGCATCCTGGTGAATCCTGCTAGGTAATTGCGGCTTTTTTTACATATCTACCAAGTTGAAAATCATCTATGGATTAGGGTAGATAATATTATTAACTTCTTTTTAAACTATTTTGATATTTTTCCGATAGATAATAATACACGGGTAATTACTTATGGAATGCCTAAAAAAGAAATAATTCATCCTAGAATCGAACATAAAATCCCAAACGTAATAAAAAAATTTTTGCGAAAAATAGATTGTAATAAAGGAGGAACACGATATGGTTAACTTGACAACACATATATCCGGACTAGCATCAGGTTTGGATACGGAAAAAATAGTAAGTGACATGATGAAGGTAAATAGAATTCCTTTGGACAAACTGCAACAAGCGAAAACGCTTAACAAATGGAAAACGGATGCCTATCGAGAAATCAACTTGAAAATAGCTAGTTTCAGAGACGCAATGCAGGATTTAAGACTGCAAGGAACGTTTAACGCTCAAAAAGTGTCTTCGAGCAATGCAAGTATTGATGTTTCAATGGTAGGTGAGTCTAAACTTCTAAACTTCACGATTTCAGAAGCAAAACTTGCTACCTCGGCAACAGGTAGTTCAGTCAGTTTTGACACGAAAATAGG
This sequence comes from Neobacillus rhizosphaerae, assembly GCF_937468385.1. Classification (GTDB taxonomy): domain Bacteria; phylum Bacillota; class Bacilli; order Bacillales; family Cytobacillaceae; genus Neobacillus; species Neobacillus rhizosphaerae. The sequence continues at coordinate 44,082 of NZ_CALBWS010000001.1, read as the reverse complement.
TAACGGCAAGGACAAAATCGACCCTAATGCTGTCGCTGACATAACGTTTAACCTTAATGGAATTGAAATCACCATACCTAAAGATAGTACCTTTGACCAGGCAATTGCACAAATCAATTCGAAAAGTGCAGACACAAATGCCAAAGTCGCAAATGTTGGGGGTTCATTAGTATTTTCATCCACTGAAGCAGGCGCAGGTAAACCAATCACGATATCCAATTCTAGCCCTGAAACGCAGTCGTTGTTAAAGATAACGAACGGAGCTACTAATGCTGCTAATCCAGCTGAACAATTTCCTAATGGTACCTATTCCAACGGACAAGCAGCTGAATCGGGTTATGTTGTCATCAATGGTACAAAAATCACTGTTTCTGATAACACCTTTACTTATGATGGTGTTCAAATTAAATTAAAAGCAGAGGTTTCTGCGGGTAACCCAGCTTCAGTAAGTGTCGCTTCAGATACCGATAAGATTTTTGACAAATTGAAGATCTTTGTTGATAAATATAATGAGCTAGTAAAAGATTTTAATGACAAACTCTCTGAGAGTAAAAACCGTAAATATCCACCTTTAACCGAGGCACAAAAGAAAGATATGAAAGAAGCAGATATTAAGTTATGGGAGGATAAAGCAAAAAGTGGTCTACTCGCAAATGATCCTGCGATCCGTCAATTCCTTACACAGCTTCGTTCAAGCATGAGTGAGATTATTAAAGGAGAAGGGATTAATCCATCTTTTGACTCGCTTCCAGAAATCGGAATCACAACTAGCAAGGATTACAAGGACAATGGTAAATTAGTTTTAGATGAGTCTAAGTTAAAATCACTTTTGACCACTAATCTGACTGATATCCAAAAAATGTTTTCCACCAAGTTCGAGACTGATAATCCGAATGATACAACTATAACAAGTGCTGACAAACACAAAAATAGTGGATTTGCGATCAGGGTTTATGATCGGATTAGCGATACTTTATCACAACTAAAAGTAAAAGCTGGGGCACCAGGAACGATTTCTGTTAACAGCGTATTAGGAAAAGAGGCAGCCTCAATTGACGAAAGAATGGTAAAAGTTCAGAACCGAGTATATGCGCAAGAGCAAGCCTTGTGGACAAAATTTAACGCTATGGAAAAAGCCCTGCAACAACTAAATAGCCAGAGTTCATTTTGGTCTAATCAACTTGGCCAATAGTAATTTCAACATTGTTCAAAAGAGTCATTCTTTATGATATGATCCCCTTATAGTAGACAGATAAAAGAAAGCATACTAATCTGTCTACTATGGAGGGGATTTTTTATGGGGAAAAATATAAGGATAACATACGATGTCACATTTAAGAAAAAAGCTATAGATATATACCTAATAGAGGGTATGGGGTAAAAAACCATTGCGAAGGAATTAGGTATTGATCATTCAGTCGTACGACGCTGGGTTAAACATTTTAAGGCTGAAGGATAAAGGGGCTGGAGGAGAAACGAGGAAAGGCAAAAGGACCTGGTATGGGCAGACCAAGAACCCACCCTGAGGATTCAGAAGTTAATATTAAACGTCTTGAAGCGGAGAACGAAATGCTAAAAAAGCTCTAAAAGATGTAAAAGGGGGAATGGAAGAAGTACCAACACATAAGAAATACGGAGTAGTCAAAGAAATGTCTGAGGGGAACTATTCTATTCAATTGTTATGCAAGATCGCACAGGTATCAAAAAGTGGATATTACGAGTGGTTAAAACGACAAGAGTCGCCCACTAAAAAGCAGCTAGAGGATGAAGAAATTAAGAAAAAAATCATGGAATGTTATAAATAACTTAAGGAGATTTACGGATATCAGAGAGTCCAGACATGGCTAGAGAAAACATACGAGCTAAAAATGAATCACAAACGTGTACAGCGTCATATGGGTGAATTAAGAATTCAGGGCGGTCATTCGAAAGAAGAAACCATATTACGGGAAGAAGGAAGCTTACGTTGTTTCAGACAACCATCTTAACAGAGATTTCCTGGCCTCCATGCCAAATGAAAAATAGGTAACTGTCATTACCTATTTAATTTTTAATGGTCAAAAAATGTATTTGTCCGCTATTAAAGATCTATACAATAATGAAATTGTTGCTTACCATGTTTGTGAAAGGAATGACCTGAAACTGGTTATCGATACTGTTAAAAAGGCAAAGAAAAAACGGAATGTAAAAGGTGTCCTCCTGCATAGTGATCAGGGTTTCCAAAATACATCCCGCCAATATAACAACCTAATTAAAAAATATCAGATGAAAGCTAGTATGTCCAGAAAGGGAAACTGTTGGGATATTGCATGCATGGAAAATTTCTCAAGTCACTTTAAAACGGAGTATTTTTACCTATACTCTTTCAGAACAGCTGATGAAGTTAAAGACGCTGTAAATAGACACATTCGTTTCTATAACCATCAACGTTTCCAAAAGAAATTAAACAACCTGAGGCCATATCAATACAGGACTCAGGCTGCATAATTGTGCTTTTTTATTACTGTCTACTTGACGGGGGTCATTTCACATTGAGTAGGGGGTATAAAATTATTTTAATGTATACTCATCAACTACAAAGCTTACAATTTTATCATACATAATATACTCTGTTCGAGCTTCTATATTACCAACATTAACATTTAGCCTAAAAGTATAGTATGGTTTACCTTCCCCTTTATCACGACCATCAATCCAATTAATAAACTTTTCAATTTCGTCCATAGACAAATCGTATTCATGTAAATCCCCTGTTGTTGTAGTTAATTTAAGAATACCTCTATTTGCATCTACTTTAGTGTCAGTTACTGTTACTTCGCATGTTGCAGAAAGATTACTACCATCAGTAGTTGTTGCAGTAATGGTTACATTTCCTGGTTTTAAACCAATTACGTTTCCGTTGTCGTCTACAGATGCAATTTCAGGGTTACTGCTTGTCCATTTGATTTTTTTGTTAGTTGCATCATCTGGTGTGATACTTGCTACTAAAGATTCGCTAGAGCCAACTTTTAATTCAAGAGAGTTTTTGTTTAGTTGTAAAGATTCTACTTTAGTGTCCGTTACTGTTACTTCGCATGTTGGAGAAAGATTACTACCATCAGTAGTTGTTGCAGTAATGGTTACATTTCCTGGTTTTACACCAATTACGTTTCCGTTCTCGTCTACAGATGCAATTTCAGGGTTACTGCTTGTCCATTTGATTTTTTTGTTAGTTACATTATCTGGTGTGATACTTGCTACTAAAGATTCGCTAGAGCCAACTTTTAATTCAAGAGAGTTTTTGTTTAGTTGTAAAGATTCTATTAATTTTTCATCAAGTAGGAGACCGTCAGAATCTATATCAACAGCATCTAATGAATTAAATTTGCTTGATTCTGACCACATTTCAACGGTATGAATACCCTTCGAAAGACCAGTTTTTTCAAACGATAACGCTTGTTCAACTGAACTCATAGTTATAGTTGATGAATATAAATTAGAATAACTAAAGATTTCACCATCTATACTAATTTTAATATCATCAGAAGCGGTATTATTGTTTTGAATTGATATAATCCTAATTTTAGTTCCTTCAAATAAAAATTTAACTTTCATATTTGGTTTATATGTGCCATCTGCGGCGTTTCTACGGTTTTGATGATAACCTCCATTATAAGCATTGACATTATTTGCATTATAAATAAAGTCGCTATCATATTTAAAAGCAGGATTTGTATCATCATATCGTTTCCATCCTGACTCGGGGGAAGTGAGTTTATCGCCTACCAAAGTAGGAGTTGGCAAAAGTTCACCTGTTTCATCAATATCAATCGCATCTAACATAATGTTATAATTGTTAGTGGTTCCTCCTGTAATAACGACAGTATGCTCTGTATCAGGTAAATCCGTTTTTTCATAGGCTAGTGTCATAGGTTTATTAGTTTCACTATAGGAAGAAAACGGTTCTTCAGGCCCACCGTCTATTGAAATGCTACAATCTGAAGAGGCTACAGGCATTAGATCCAAGATTAGTCTAATTTTAGTTCCTTTAAAGTTTAAAAAAGCACGGTTATATTTATTAAGGTTACCATAGCTTCTTGTTCCATTATAATAACCCGATTGACCCGTTGAGTGAACCCACCCGATTCCTCTATAAGTAATAAGAGGATTTGAATCATCATATCGTTTCCACCCTGCTTCGGGTTCTGATAATTTCTGTCCTATTGTTGCAGCCTCAACCTTATTACCCGATAGATTAAAGGTAGTGGTGCTTAAAAACATTACTAGTACTGACAAAACTACTAAAATCTTTTTCATGTTGTTCCTCCAATAAGTGTATTTATTACCAAATTTATTATATTATTGGTATTTTTGTAATTCAATATTCTTTTAGGAATCATTCACTAAATCACTAAATGGAGGACACATTCTGTTCATAATATACCTACCATAGAACTTCTAGGCGTGGATAATTGCAGATAACCAGTTGAAGTAAACGAAGCTTCTTTGAATTAGATTTCTTGAATTTGGCTATATTATACTTTTGTTTCTCCACGAATGCTTTATGAATCATTAAGTCATTCTTGCCCCTTTTAAAAATTACACCATCATCTGTTAATTCCACTGTAGTATGACAACCTGAGTCCATATCAATACAGGACTCAGGTTGCATAATTGTGCTTTTTTATTTCTGTCTACTTGACGGGGGTCACTTCATTATGGGTGACTCTTTTTTTATTGAACGCACCACAAAAATTTTCGATTTTAATTCCTTATATGTTTTTTATTTCAATACAAAAAAAGTTTGATAAAACTACTAAACCAATTGTTTGATCCTCCGATAACAATAAATACAAAGAATTCTTCGAAAAAAAGGACTGCAAAACAAATCGTTGAAAACAGTACACAATATGTTTGATGTCCGATGAGAATCCATACGATCGAATTCTTTTAGGAATTAAAAAAATGTAGGAAATAACTAAACGAATTATTTAATTAACCGATAAGAATAAATACCAAGGAAATCCTTCGGTAAAACAGAGAGAGATATTTTGATAAACGGTATGAGAATTCTAAAAATCTATAATGTAGAATTGTACAAAGATAAATACCAATTAAACTATCAAAATGTTCAAAATGCCTAAAATTTTATTAAATTTTTTTTGATAGTAGACCCTTAGGGTTTATTATAGATGATTTAAAATTACAAAAGTTATTTATTTTAAGGAGGAAATTTAATCATGCGTATTAACCACAACATTGCAGCACTTAACACACACCGTCAACTTGGAGGTGCAACAGCTGCACAAGGCAAGTCAATGGAAAAATTATCTTCAGGTCTTCGGATTAACCGTGCAGGTGACGATGCAGCTGGATTAGCAATCTCTGAAAAAATGCGAGGTCAAATTCGCGGTCTTGAAATGGGTTCAAAGAACGCTCAAGATGGCATCTCATTAATTCAAACAGCTGAAGGTGCATTAAATGAATCACATACAATCCTTCAACGTATGCGTGAATTAGCGGTTCAATCATCAAATGATTCTAACACTGATGCAGACCGTAAAGAATTACAAAAAGAAATGGATCAGCTTATTGGTGAAATCGACCGCATTGGAAATACAACTGAATTTAATACAAAGAAACTTATCGATGGTTCAAAAAATGGTGTTACTGAACAAATCGGAAACGTTAAATTTGACAACCAAGGTGACGATAAATTATTCACTGGAGTAGTTGCTCAATCTCCATCTACAGCAACATCTGTTGGTTCTGAAGCAAATGAAACACTTAATTTGAAAATTACAGATTACGATGCTGCTCTTAGTCAGTTTACTTTAGAGTTTACTGATCAAAGCGGTAATAAAAATACAATTACTGGTATTCCTGCTGCAGGTGGAGCTCAATCAATTATTACAGCAAATGGAAAATATGATTTAGCCCTAGGTGCAATTGGTGTTGAAGATATCGGTAAAGAAGCAACTTTCACTTCTCGTGCATCTGTAACAGAATATAAAAATAACGCATTAACGTTCCAAATTGGTGCAAACTCTTCACAAACAATGAATGTTGAAATTAATGATATGAGAGCAGAAGCACTTCATGTAGACAATATTAAAGTAAGCTCTGCTGCATCAGCAGAAGCTTCTATCTCTGCAATCAATAAAGCAATTGAAGATGTTTCTGGACAACGCTCAAAATTAGGTGCTTTCCAAAATCGTTTAGAGCACACAATCAATAATTTAGGAACATCTCAAGAAAACTTAACTGCTGCTGAGTCTCGTATTCGTGATGTAGACATGGCAAAAGAAATGATGGAACAAACGAAAAACTCAATTCTTGCTCAAGCTGCTCAAGCAATGCTTGCTCAAGCGAACCAACAGCCTCAAGGTGTATTACAACTTCTTCGTTAATATGATTAAATTGAGAGATCTTAATATTGTAAGATCTCTCTCTTTTTAGAAGAATAGTAATATTTTTACTTAATATAGTTTCAATGTAAAAGGATTTAATAATAAAACGACAATTTGTGAAAAAGGCAAACCATGGGAAACTGTGGGACGTAAAACCGAGGGCCTGTACCAACATGACAAGCTGGATGGCAGCCGGATACCACAAAAACATGTTATTGGAACTTTCGTTGCCTTTTTCCATGAAAAAGGAGTAAACGTTATGGTAAAGAAGTTTTCCATTTTTGCTACTATACTATTATGTTTTCAATTAGTATTTCCATTAATAAATGCGTTTGCTTTTGAATTACTTACCCCAACTAATTTAAAAGCGAGCCAAAACTATCCTGGTAATATTACATTGAGCTGGGATAAAGTTTCTGGAGCTAGTGCGTACCGTGTATACAAACTAGATGCAGGCAAGCAAGAACTAGTTAAACAGGTAACTTATGAATTCACAGAGACTACTATCTTTGGTGTACAGGAGGGAAGTAGCACTTTTGCTGTTTCTGCCGTAAGAAATCTTGATGAAACTTCACTTTCAAATAGCGTAACAGTTGAAGTTTTATACCCTGTGATGCAAAGCCCAACAAGCATTTCATCGACCATCCTTAGCGGAAATGATTTGACATTAAGCTGGAATAAGGCAACTTATGCGGCGGATTATAAAATTTATCAAGTTATCGATGGTACGAGAAAGCTAGTTACCACCACAACAGCTGTAAATTATACATTCCAAAATCATCCGGAAGGAAAATATACTTATGAAGTAACATCCTATAATAGCCGATTTGGTGAGTCCAAAGCCGGATTAAGGATTGAAGGTGAGGTCATTTTTCCTGAAATGAAATCGCCGCTCGTAACGTATTCCGTCCAGAATGGGAATGATTTGATTTTTAACTGGCAAAGAGTAAATTATGCTAGTAATTATAAAGTCTATGAAGTAATTGACGGAACAAAGAAATTGCTTACAACGACAAGATTAAACAGTCATATTATTTCAAATGTAACAGAAGGCAAGCATTTATACGAAGTCACCACATATAGTGATCGCTTCGGTGAATCAATAGAACCTTTTCAGTTGGACTTTGATATGGTTTATCCGCAAATGCTTGCTCCTAGCACCCTAACTTACACATTATCGAATGTAAATGATATCAATCTTAGATGGGCAAAAGTAGAATATGCAGATAAGTATAAATTATATCAGTATGTAAATGGTGAGAGGAAGTTATTATTAACTACTTCTGTATTGAATTCAACATTCGTTAATATGCCAGAAGGCAATTATAAGTATGAATTAGCATCTTATAGTGATCGTTTTGGGGAATCATCATCGGTGGCAAATCTTGAATTTGATTTAACTCATCCAGTTATAGAAGCTCCTAAGAATTTAAATATTACCGTTCAAAACGGAAATGATTTAGTCTTAAGATGGGATCCTTCCGATTATGCAACTGGTTATAAGGTTTATCAAATTATTAATGGTGAGCGTAAATTAATCACAACCAAGCTTGTAAACGCACACACTTTATTATATATGCCGGAAGGACACTATACATTTGAGGTGATCGCCTATAGTGATCGCTTTGGAGAATCTAAAACTGCTTCCCGGATTGAATACGATCTAAAGTACCCTGAATTGCAAGCCCCTGTTTTAACAGGAACCGTTGAGAATGAAACCAGTATTACCTTAGATTGGACAAAAACAGACAATGTATCTGGCTATAATATATACGAAATTGTCAATGGAACGAAAAAAAAGGTTGGAACGACTCCAAGTCTTCAACAAAAGCTTCCTAACCAGACTGAAGGGAAGCATATATTTGAGGTCACTTCCTATAATACTCGTTTTGGAGAATCTCAAGCTTCTAATCAAGTCACCTTGAATATTGGTTCAAATATAGAGGTACCTCCTGTAAAGGATACCATTCCGCCTGTTACGATTTCAAACATAGCAGACTCTTTCTACAATGAAGATGTAACAGTCCAACTGACTGCTACAGATAACCAAAGCGGAGTGGCTAAAACCTTCTATTCTATTAATGAATCAACATTTAAAGAAGGTACTACCTTTACCATCCAGGATGAAGGGAAGCACAAAGTTTCCTTTTACAGCGTTGATAATGCAGGAAACATTGAAGTAACGAAGACAGTAGAAGTAATAATCGACAAGACTGCGCCAACTACAACCTCGAATGCAACAAATTCTTGGTTTAAGGAAGATTTTTTCAATTTATCTTCATCAGACAATGTGAGCGGCGTTGCAAAAACTTTCTATTCTATAAACGGTTCTGATTTTGTAGAAGGAACAAGCTTTAGGGTAAAGGAAGAAGGTGTAACGAAAGTATCCTTCTATAGCATAGATAAAGCGGGTAACATCGAAGAAGTTAAGACCGTTGAGTTAAATATCGACAATATTGCACCAATTACGACTTCAAATATAACAAATTCTTGGTATAAAGACGACGTAACTGGCCTTTTATCTGTATCAGACCATGGAAGTGGCGTTGATAAAACCTACTATTCTATTAATGGTTATGATCTTGTGGAAGGAACAAGCTTTAGGGTGAGTAATGAAGGCGTAACGAAGGTTTCCTTCAATAGTATAGATAAAGCAGGTAACATCGAAGACGTTAACACAGTTGAAGTGAAAATCGACAAGACCGCACCAATTACGACTTCTAATGTTAAAAATTCTTGGTATAAAGACAACGTAACAGTCCTTTTATCTTCATCAGACAATGGAAGTGGCGTTGATAAAACCTACTATTCTATTAATGGTACGGATTTTGTGGAAGGAACAAGTTTTTCTGTGAGCGAGGAAGGCGTAACGAAGGTATCTTTCTATAGTGTAGATAAGGCGGGTAACATCGAAGAAGTTAACACCGTTGAAGTAAATATCGACAAGACCGCGCCAATTACGACCTCTAATCAAACAAATGAAGACGGAACTGTCCTTTTATCTCCATCAGACCATGGAAGTGGCGTTGATAAAACCTACTATTCCATTAATGGTTCTGATTATAAGGAAGGAACAAGCTTTAGTGTGAGTGAAAAAGGCGTAACGAAGTTCTCCTTCTATAGTATAGATAAGGCAGGTAACATCGAAGACGTTAACACCGTTGAAGTGAACATCGACAAAACCGCACCAATTACGACTTCTAATGTTAAAAATTCTTGGTATAACGACAACGCAACTGTCCTTTTATCTCCATCAGACAATGGAAGTGGCGTTGATAAAACCTACTATTCCATAAATGGTTCTGATTTTGTAGAAGGAACAAGCTTTAAGGTGAGCGAGGAAGGCGTAACGAAGGTATCTTTCTATAGTATAGATAAAGCGGGTAACATCGAAGACGTTAACACCGTTGATGTGAAAACCGACTATACCGCACCAATTACGACTTCTAATGTTAAAAATTCTTGGTATAACGACAACGTAACTGTCCTTTTATCTCCATCAGACATTGGAAGTGGCGTTGATAAAACCTACTATTCCATTAATGGTTCTGATTTTGTTGAAGGAACAAGCTTTAAAGTGAGTGAAGAAGGCGTAACCAAGGTATCCTTCTATAGTATAGATAAAGCAGGTAACATCGAAGACGTTAACACCGTTGAAGTGAATATCGACAATATCGCACCAATTACGACTTCTAATGTTAAAAATTCTTGGTATAACGACAACGTAACTGTCCTTTTATCTCCATCAGACATTGGAAGTGGCGTTGATAAAACCTACTATTCCATAAATGGTTCTGATTTTGTAGAAGGAACAAGCTTTAAGGTGAGTGAAGAAGGCGTAACGAATGTCTCCTTCTATAGTGTAGATAAGGCTGGTAACATCGAAGACGTTAACACTGTTGAAGTGAAGATCGACGAGACTGCACCAATTACGACTTCTAATGTTAAAAATTCTTGGTATAACGACAACGTAACTGTCCTTTTATCTCCATCAGACAATGAGAGTGGCGTTGATAAAACCTACTATTCCATTAATGGTTCTGATTTTGTAGAAGGAACAAGCTTTAAGGTGAGTGAAGAAGGCGTAACCAAGGTCTCCTTCTATAGTATAGATAAAACAGGTAACATCGAAGAAGTTAACACCGTTGAAGTGAATATCGACAATATCGCACCAATTACGACTTCTAATGTTAAAAATTCTTGGTATAACGACAACGTAACTGTCCTTTTATCTCCATCAGACATTGGAAGTGGAGTTGATAAAACCTACTATTCCATAAATGGTTCTGATTTTGTAGAAGGAACAAGCTTTAAGGTGAGTGAAGAAGGCGTAACCAAGGTCTCCTTCTATAGTATAGATAAAGCAGGTAACATCGAAGAGGTTAACACCGTTGAAGTGAATATCGACAATATCGCACCAATTACGACTTCTAATGTTAAAAATTCTTGGTATAACGACAACGTAACTGTCCTTTTATCTCCATCAGACAATGAGAGTGGCGTTGATAAAACCTACTATTCCATTAATGGTTCTGATTTTGTAGAAGGAACAAGCTTTTCTGTGAGCGAGGAAGGTGTAACGAAAGTCTCATTCTATAGTATAGATAAAGCGGGTAACATCGAAGAAGTTAAGAATGTTGAAGTAAATATCGACAAGACCGCACCAATTACGACATCTAATCTAACAAATGAAGACGGAACTGTCCTTTTATCTCCATCAGACAATGGAAGTGGCGTTGATAAAACCTACTATTCCATTAATGGTTCTGATTATAAGGAAGGAACAAGCTTTAAGGTGAGTGAAGATGGCGTAACGAAGGTAACTTTCTATAGTGTAGATAAGGCAGGTAACATCGAAGACGTTAACACCGTTGAAGTGAATATCGACAAGACCGCACCAATTACGACTTCTAATGTTACAAATTCTTGGTATAAAGAAGACGTAACTGTCCTTTTATCGCCAACAGACAATGGAAGTGGAGTTGATAAAACCTACTATTCCATTAATGGTTCTGATTATAAGGAAGGAACAAGCTTTAAGGTGAGTGAAGAAGGCGTAACAAAGGTATCTTTCTATAGTGTAGATAAGGCAGGGAACATCGAAGATAAAAAGACCGTTGACGTAAAAATTGATAAAAATGCGCCAATAGTCGTCTGGAATCTTGATGATGAGTATGCGCTTGGAACTTACCTGCCGGAATATTCAGCTATTGATACTGTTTCGGGTATTGCTCATGAAAAGGTTACAGTAAACGGACAGGAAATCACAGGACCAATTAAGTTTGATAAACCAGGTTCTTACACTCTAGTTTTAAGCGTAACTGATAAAGCAGGGTGGACAACAACAGTGAAAAAGACAATAAATGTATACGTTCATGCAACTATTGTTGTAAATCCAGGTATTATTAAAACTAACACTGGTGTGTTTACTGTTCAAGTAACAGTGCCAAAAGGCATTGACATGAAAAAATTCGATCTACACAGTGCAACATTAAATGGAGTTTCCGCTAATTCAGGAACGAACGGATTACTGCAGCAAGCTAAAAATGGTCAATTTAAGTTTGATCGTGATCAATTTACTTGGAAGCCAGGAACAGTAGAGGTTGAGTTCCGTGGATACGTAGATGGATATCTTGTTGTCGGAAGCACGACCGTAATAGTCAAATAGGTAAGATAAGTTTGGGTTTTTGATTTAAACAATCTATCTGTCCTTAAAACGGAAGAGACCTTAGGAGTTCTAAGGTCTCTTTCTCAGATTGTCGAGAAAGGGTATTTTTCTCGGCAATTTTTTATTCTGTCAAAATCTAAATACCAAATTTATTGATTGTCCCTGCGAATGGGCCTGTTGATTTCCGCTCCGGGCACTCGCTTTCCGCGGGGAGGTGTCCTGGAGCCTCCTCGGCGCGCATTGGCGCCTGCGGGGTCTCCAGTGACCTCTCTATCCCGCAGGAGTCGAGTGCCCTCCGCTCCAATCAACAGGGAGGCAATTCAATTTAATGTATTGCAACACACTTTCTCTAACCTTGCCAAGTGTGTTACAATCTTTTTTTTATTTTGGCAGGCTGCAGTAAGAAGAGCCTGTTCACTTGCATTCTTCACTGTAAAAGGATGGATTTTTTCAAAAAGAAACGAAAAATCAATATTTTTATCAATTAAACGAAGAAGATAGTCATCAGGTACCAATTCATCAATAGATACAAACTCATATTCACTTTGGCTAGACTTTTTGGCTTAAACATTGATTTCACCACTTATTTTTGTAATTTATTAGTTGAGTTGTAGGTCTTTATTGAAAGCACTCTGTTGATTGGCGCGGAAGGCACGAAGACTCCTGCGGGAGTACGGGGCAGGGGAGACCCCGCAGGAGCGAAGCGACGAGGAGGCTCCCCGGCACGCCCACGGAAAGCGAAGTGCCTGGAGCGCCAATCAACAGACCGGTTTAAAAGCCTATACACCAATAATAATCTAAGGTCTCTTTCTGCTTAATCCCTTTTTATTTCCAAAAGTTCTAATCATTTTTGCAATATTTCCGATAATACTTATAAATAATCATTTATAAGGAGGCAGAGGTCATGATTGAAAAACTGTCAAGTGCTAGTGGTCCAGCAATGGATCTTTCTATGAATAAAAATACTAAAAATACTTTTAGTTTAAGAGGAAATTCGAATACCCAGCAAGATCAGTTTATGCAGCAACAAGAGAAAGAAAAAGCTGAAAAAGTAATGAATAGTATGAACGATTTTTTAAAAGCTTCAAATACACACTTAAAATTTGAGTTCCATGAGGCTTTACAAGAATACTATGTTGCGGTTGTTGATGATGTAACGAATGAAGTCGTGAAAGAAATCCCTCCCAAAAAATTTTTAGATATGTATGCGGCAATGACAAAGTGTTTGGGACTATTAATTGATAGAAAAGTATAACACGATTTTTTCTTTATAAATAAAAACGTCGCAACTTGACATCAATTTTGATACCATTTTTATATAATAATATTAAGCAACAACAATTTAAGGAGTTGAAGTAATGCAACTACCTCAAATACGAATGCATCAAACCTATGCCCAAATTGGACTACGTACAGTTGAGCCTGTGCAGGAAATCCAACAGATTCCTGCCGATCTATCGATTAAACAGTATCCGTCACAGATGAATATTGTACGTAACCCATCACAACTTGAAATAGATCAAGAACAGGCATGGAATGAGTTGAATTGTAAAAAGATTAGTGTGTTAAGTGCTGACATGGCTGAATTTTCCAAACAAGAAGGGTTAGAGGCGATTGCTCAAATTTCTCAAGAGGGTGATCAATTAGCGAGAATTGAACAAAAGAACGATGCAATTGTGTCAATTGCCACGGAAAAAGGTAACCCTGAACCGGCCGATTTCAATATCGCTTTCATCCCAAGTTACGGCTCAGTGAAAATTCATTATACCCCAACTGAGTTGTTTATCAGTTGGAAACAGGGGGGGGCTGAAATTGAATTTACTCCGCATAAGCCAATACTTAACTATACTCCTGGAAAGACGAAGGTATACCTTCGCCAAATGCAAGATCTTCAAATCGATTTTGTCGGATTAAACGTGAATAAAAAATTGTGATAAAAGTTGATTAAAACAAGTAAAGGAGCTGTGGGGTATGAGGATCCTTTCCGTAGTTTTTCTTTATATTTCTTGGTTATTTATGCGACAATATATTGATTTATTATTAATTTAAACTAAACTATTTTTAAGTGTGACCGATTATTAATAATAAAGGAACAGGAGGGCAATGTTCATGCGAATAAATGATACGAAATATGGTTTTTATTCCTATCAAAATCAACAAAATCGTTCTAACATAGAAAATAATGTAAAAAAATCAAACTCTTCATCAGAAGTTAAAATATCTTCACTAGGTAGAGAAATTTCTCAAGCGATGAAATCAGAGCAAGCAGAGCGCCTAAATCGTGTTGAAGAATTGAAAAAACAGATTTCTAACGGGAACTATCACGTTGATAGCAGCAAAATTGCTGATAAACTAATCGGATTTTGGAAGAATAACTCCATTTAGGAGCTGAGAAAATGGATTATCTAAAAATGTTAAAGCACACAATGGAAACTCTTGTCGAAGTCCATACACGCTTATTGGATTTGGTTAGAGAGAAACAACACATCCTTGTTAAGGGTGACACTCATGATCTTCAGAATATGGTCCATCGAGAAAGTTTATGCGTAGCTGATATTCAAAAACTTGAAAGCAAAAGAAACCGATTAGTACAAGAGTTTTTTGAGCAGAAGGGCATAAAGGGTCCGTCTTTCACCCTTGAGGAAATAATGAAAATAGAGGACGATTCTGGTACAAATACCTCTTTAAAAATCATAGCCAAGCAGCTTCGTGTTCTGATTCAGGAAATTACCCATATAAACGAAAGTAACCAACAATTAATCCATACATCCCTTTCTTATGTCCAATACTCTATTGGGATGTTAGTTCGGAAAGAAGTAGCTATTGGCTATGGACCACATGCTGTCAATAGTTATTCAAACCTGTTAGATGCAAAAATTTAGTTGTATATTAAATTTGATAGAAGGAAGGAATGGGGATGACTTCAACCTTTCATGGTTTAGAATTAGGGAAAAGGGGCCTTTATGCTCAGCAATATGCGCTTTCTACCACTGGTCATAACATTACCAATGTAAATACGATTGGATATAGCCGTCAACGGGCAGAAATGCAAGCAACTAAAGCGATTCCTTTTCCAGGAATGCACGGTGATAAATCTCCTGCTCAATTGGGAACTGGTGTAGAGGTTAATAAACTGATTAGGTTAAGAGAAGAATTTTTAGATGTTCAATTTCGTAATGAATACAAAAATCTAGGTTACTGGGATGCGAAAAGTGATACTTTTACAAGAATTGAAGAACTTCTGAATGAACCCACTGAAGATGGTCTAGCGCATACAATGGATGAATTCTGGAAGGGATGGCAGGAGCTAGCGAAAAACCCTGACAGTGCAGCTGTCCGTGCGGTAGTCAGACAAAAGGGAGTAGCTGTTGCCCAAACTTTCAATAACATAATGGATTCTTTTAATCAGATGCAGAATGATCTCAAAAACGTTATAAAGACTAAAACGGACGAGGTTAACTCTTTAGCTTCACAAATTAGTATTTTAAACGAACAAATATCACGAATGGTAGTAAACGACTATCAAGCAAATGATTTACTTGATCAACGAGATGTCTTAATCGACCAACTTTCTAATATAGTGAGTATAGATGTTAAGGCTTCTTCGAATGGCATGGTAGACATCAGTGTAGGTAATGGTGCTTTAGTAACAGGCAAAACATCTAGTACGCTAACAATCGACTTTGACCAAAATAGCGGATTAGTAAATCCAGCAGATATAAAAATTGATGGACAAACAGTAAATTTGGATTCAGGGGAATTGTTGGGAAGGATTGAATCATATGGAATCGTAGGAGGAAATCGAAATTCAACTATTCCTTTTTATAAGGATAAAATCAATGAAATGGCGATGACATTCGCAAATGCTGTAAATGAAGTTCATTTAAGTGGTTTGAATTTAGATAATATTTTAGGTGTATCGAATCAAAAAGTGGAATTTTTTACAGGTTCTTCAGCGAAAGACTTGCAAGTAAATCCAGAAATTATGAAATCTTTGAATTTAATTGCTGCTGCAAAAGACGAGGGCTCTGGACAATCATCTACAGGTAATGGTCAACTCGCTCAAGAAATTGCAAATATTAAATTTAAAAGTCTAAGTTTTACGGATAGTACTTCAACTGCAGATGATTTTTTTCGTAATATCATTGGTCAACTAGGTATTGATTCACAAGAATCTCAGCGCATGCAGAACAACTATGAAAAGATTATGAATCAGGTAGAAAATCGTCGCCAATCCGTTTCAGGTGTATCCTTAGATGAAGAAGTAGCCAATATGATAAAATTTCAACAAGCATATAATGCTGCTGCACGAGTAGTTACGTCAGTGGATCAATGTTTAGATAAAGTGATCAACGGCATGGGCCGAGTAGGATTGTAGGAGGGGTAATATGGGCTTCCGTGTGACTCAAAGTATACTAAATCGAAATATGTTGATGAATTTACAGCAAAATAATCGGGCGATGGAAAAATATCAAAATCAAATAACTTCGGGTAAAAAGGTAACGAAGCCATCGGACAATCCTGTGACAGTGGTACGCGGCA
Source organism: Neobacillus rhizosphaerae (assembly GCF_937468385.1). Classification (GTDB taxonomy): domain Bacteria; phylum Bacillota; class Bacilli; order Bacillales; family Cytobacillaceae; genus Neobacillus; species Neobacillus rhizosphaerae. Next base: position 27,483 of record NZ_CALBWS010000001.1, on the reverse strand, counting down.
TGACTTTCCGTTCTTCCCTAAATGAAATCGAACAATATAAAAGTAATGCAGACGATGGGCTTGCTCAGATGACGACTACTGATGACGCACTTAATGAGGTTAGTTCTGTTATGCAACGGGTCCGTGAGCTTACTGTCAAAGGTCTTAATTATGGTACGAATGATCAAAATGCACGGTATGCGATTGCCGAAGAAATTAATAAGTTAAAAGAACATTTAGGGGAAATAGCCAATTCACAAATTGCAGGAAAATACATCTTTGCTGGTACCGATATAAAAAATCCTCCATATACCAATGATCCTTTGGACCCAAGCTCACAAAAAGAGTTTAGAAATACAAACAATGAGCCATTGGAGTTACAGGTGGGGCAGACGAATATTGTGCAAATAAATGTCCTGGGAACTAATGTGTTTAATAATGACGGGAACGGCGGAGTATTTAAAGTATTGTCAGATATTGTTGACCATTTAAATTCAGCGGATGAGGGTAATAGTGACCATTTAGCAAAATTGGATACCCAGATGGATAATCTCTTAAAGGAACGCTCTGAATTGGGTGCCCGTACAAATCGGATGGAGCTTAGTATCTCACGTCTAGATGGGTTGGAGGTATCCACAACAGGTTTGTTATCAAAGGAAGAGGATGTAGATATTTCTCAAGCCATTATCAACCTAAAGTCACAGGAAAATGTGCAGCGTGCTGCATTATCCGTAGGTGCTCGTATTATTCAAACATCCTTACTTGATTTTTTACGTTAATTTTATGGGGGGTAGCACAAGCAGCTTTTGTGTTAGCCCTTTTTTTAACTTGGATTTCTGATGAAAAAAACATTCACTATCTATTGGCTAGTATTTCCAATAAACAGTATCCTTTTTCCTATTTTTCTGATAAACTTGAATGGACAATTTTTATCTTAATAATGACGATAGCAGGTGTAGTCGATGTATCCCAAAGTAAATCAGAATATTATGATTGATTTAAAAAGCCATGATCAATCATGTCGATCAATTATTGCAGAAATTGGGGAAAATGAGATTCTAATCAGTTTCCCTTTGGATAGGAATATGATTGGGTTGTTAATGGAAGGAATGCAAGTAGATGTCATCTTTATGATGGATGATGATCAATATAAGTTCCAAACAGAAATCATTGGAAGAAAAAACGACAAGATCCCTTTATGTCGAATATCGAAGCCACAAGAAAAAGAGATCATTAGGATTCAACGACGTGATAATTTTCGAGTGAATTCCCATTTACTTCTGTTGTTAAATGAAACCAAGCTAAACACCATCAATATAAGCGCAGGTGGAATGTTATTTAGTTGTGGGATGGATTTAGAACTACAGCAAGGAGAAGTGGTCTCAGGGACTTTGATTGTTCCTGCTATTCCGAACAAGAACTCAGCGCTTATTCCCTTTCAAGCTCAAATCAAACGAATCCATTTGATCAAAAATCAAGATAGAAAAAATGTTGCTTTGAAGTTTATTGAGATGGATAAGCAGGATCAAATGAAAATCGTTCAACATTGTTTTGAAAAACAAAGGCAAATGCGCTTGAAGTCACGATAGTCAAAATCATTGCAAAGATAAAATAAAATACATCCTAAGCCCGCTTTATGAAAAAGAGGGCTATCATTAATAATGAGGTAATAAAAACTAAGTCTATCAGGTTCAAAGCTTATTTTTTAAAAATTCAAACCAATCATTTACAAATCCTTACAAAATTAGTATGATTATCTTATACCAAATAAATGTTAAGTTTTTGATATACACCCAAAAAAAATTCATAAGTGCGAATCATATAGTAAAACATCATATATGAAGAGAGTTTGAAAAAGTCAAAATTAGTTTTACCTTTTTGTAGATGGGCAAAAAAGTTTGTAAAACCAAGTACGTTCAAATCTCGTATTCATTTTGGAGGTATTCTAATGAGTTTAAAATCTGCATTATTTGAGATGAAAGAAGCAATAATGAATCAAGTAGTAGGACCATCAGAACAAGATTACATTCATAATTTAGAAACTAAAAACCGTTTACGTAATGGATCGTTGGTTTTTTATTACAATAATTTACTGATGTTAACTATGAATAGCTCAGAATATGCAAACCATTCTCTTGTTGATTCGAAAAAAGTTAACCGTAAATGGATTAAAATCGAAATTGAGTTCATGTTTCATTATATTAAGGAACGGCAAGAAGAAGGTGCGCTAAATATTACAGAGATATTGGAGGAAGTAGCCCAATTATTAAATCGTGGCTACCAATCAGTTAACTATAAATATTATTCCCTTATAAAGACAAAAGATAAAAAGGAAGCAGCCAATCAAAATAGTTATCAGTTTATTACGATTACAGAGAAGGATGTTCCAGTGCTATCAACTGAAGTAATAAGGGATACGCCTCTAGCAACTCAAGTTAACCAGTTGGCACCTGCACAAGATAATGATGATTTGCTTGACATTTTATCGGGTTTAATCTCCAATGTACAACAACTTCCAGGGATTAATTTAAACCAACTGCTCAGAAGTTTATTCCAACTTACTAACCTAGCACTTCAGAATCAGGATGCAGTTCAACAGATAGAGAGTATGAAATCGGAAGTCAATCTTGAAAAAGAAGCAATGCAAGAACAGTTAATGAAAAAGGAACAACAATTCATTCAGGAGAAAAAGCGTAATGATGAATTGCAATTCGAGGTTTCTAAATTGGCAAAGGAAATATCAGCCTTTAACCTGTTAGGTGATGCGGCAAAAATACAACAACTGAAATCTTACAATCAAAGACTAAACTACATTATTGACAGCTTTGGATTAGTACTTAGAGTCAGTAGTTAAGTTACATCCTAAATCGATTTTAAATTTGATTAGCAAAAGACATCCAATAAATTAACCTTTATCTCCTTAACTATTTTTCTTTTTTACCGATAAAAAATAGAAAGTAGGAAATGGATTTTAAAAGGAGTAATCAAACATGGCATTTAGTAATCCTTATCAAACCTATCAAAAACAAGCGGTCACTACTTCTAAACCAGAAGAATTAACGCTCATGTTATATCAAGGCATGGTTAAATTCATCCGTAAGTCCAAAATGGCCATCGAACAAAATAATCTAGAGGAAAGTCACATTTACAACCTAAGAGCCCAAGATATTCTGAGCGAGTTAAAAGTGACTTTGAAACCAGGATACACCATCTCAGATTCCTTGCTTTCCCTATATGATTATATGAAATCTCGCTTAATTGAGGCCAATATTCATAAAAGTTTGGATCTATTAGAAGAAGTGGAAGGGCACGCTTTAGAATTATCGGAAACATGGTCAACAGCTATTAAGCAAAAGAATACTAAGAATTAAGGGCTGGTATACCAATGGACGAATTAATTGCAACCATTTATGATATCACTGTAGACATGGATCGTGCATTAAAAGAAGAAAATTTCGAGGATTTTGAACAGCTGTTAAATAATCGAAACACCATGATGATCCAGGTAGAGGCGTTTAAGGATGATCATCCGGGATGCAAGTATCCAGCAAAAGCAAAACAATTGTTGGAAGACGCTCGTTGTCTTGATCAACGTTTAACTTTTCTTTTAAAAGAAAACATAACTGAAACTCAAAACTCACTTATTCAAATTAAACAAAATAAACAGGTTTCAAAAAAGTTTCGACCATATCTTAAACAAACAAATGGGGTATTTTTAGATTCCAAAAAATAATATTGTGCCTGATCACATTACGAAATGCATAAATCATGCATTTTTTTTTTGCAAAAAAAAGATAAAAAATGATAAGTGACAGTTTTGTGACCTCTTCGCTCGGTGGAAAATATGCTTATTTACGTAATAAACGTATTATTTATGATAAATAATGACTAAAATAAACCATTTGACCTAGTAATTTCGACAATAAATGATAAAATAGTAGTATATTCGATATTGGAAAAACATTCTATTATTTATTAAGAGAATAGTATAAATTACAAATACAGTATTTTGTAAAAGGCATAGCTGATGAAAATCAGTGACGCAAAGCTATAGGGACTAAGGTACATTTTGTACTATGTCAGCCAGTTACCTAAAGATCAAGGTATTTTTCATAGGTATTAAATATCTAGCTAGATAGATTATTTGTGTCTAAAAAGATATTTTTGTCTATTACCTCCCTTTTGGTAAAGGCGAGGTTATTTTTTTGCTTAAGCAAAGGAAGACCATAGTACTCTTTAATATCCAGTTAGTGGAGAGGAAGATATTCATGATCGTGCAGCAAGGAATAACAGCCAATCGAAGGAATGGTAAGCTTTATAATTTCATGGAGTATAAAAAGATGAAGCCATACTTCGTAAAACCTATTAAAATTACAATGGGTAACCCAATAAATGATACCTATTACCTTGTGAAAAATGTGGTATACAAGGGAAAGCAAATTCTTGCAATGAAGCAAATACTGGATTCAAACACGATTATTTTAGTAGAAGCGAAAATAGAAGATGGACAACTCATACATATTTCCAAGCTTTCGGAAGAATTTTTAGGAGACATTAGCGGGATGTTAGAAAGAACCATGTAATACTTAAAAGGTTTTATGGGGTGGGAATGGAATATAAAAAGACTGAAAAATCCCACTCCTTATTTTTCGACCACCTAATCAAATTTCGTGGTCATGTTTCTACTTCATTCACCTAAATAATAAATGAGAAGCGATTATTTTTAGTTGTTTTGGATGATTTTTGTTACAAAAAATACGTGGAAAGAAAGGATGCTATCCATTGATTAACAGTGATAATTGGTTTACTAAAACAATGCTAGTTAATACACTATCTAGGACTGAAAATTTACGATCCCAGATGGAAGGGACCACTTCTGATGGAAAGAATCTTTTTGCTGCAGTCTTAAGTCAACTATTGATGCAACAGGAATTTCAATCGACAATACCTCAAATCAATTCTGTTGTTCCTAATATTATTTCTGAAATGAACCCTAATATAAGTGATCAAACTATGTCTTTGAACGCGAATGAACCATTACGTTTCGAATCATTTAACCCAGATAAATTAAATCAAATGTTGGGTGGGAAATTAAAAGGAATGGGGGAGGTTTTTGTACGAGCTGGAAAGCGGTTTAATATCAATCCAGCGTTACTTACGGCTATCGCTCAACATGAAACAGGCAATGGGAAATCCCGTGCAGCCAATGAAAAAAATAATGTTGCAGGAATGATGGGTGTAAATGGCTTGAAATCGTACTCATCCATTGAAGATAGCATAATGGATATGGCTCGCAATTTAAGTAAGAACTATTTAGGAATAGGCTTATCCAGTATTTCCAAGATTGGTGCGAAGTATGCACCCATTGGAGCAGATAATGATCCTACCGGTCTAAACAATCAATGGGTATCTGGAGTAAATAAGTTTTTTGAAAGGCTTAGAGTGTAACAAAATTGTGAAGATGACTTCGGCTATGAAAAAAATTGTGGCTATGGAGCCTATTTTTTAGTATATTGATGTAGAATGTTAGTCTTTTTTGATATTTATCAAAAATAATCAAAAAATTGTCTTAAGATGGAAAGGAGAGTCGTCCTCATGAATAATATAGGCATCCTACAATCAGCACTAGGTGCTTCCAGTTTACGTCAACAGGTCATTTCTAATAATATCTCGAATGCGGAAACTCCTGGATATAAAACAAAACAAGTTTTTTTTGAGGATATTTTAAAGCAGCAATTATCCAATCAAACAAATTTTGTAGGAAACCGTACCGACTCCCGTCATTTCACGATTGGGAAATCTACTGACATTCCAACTGCAAAAACTGTAGAGAATACGGATACAGTCATGCAAAACAACGGCAATAACGTAGATATCGACAAAGAAATGACTAGTATGGGGAAAAATTCATTGTGGTATTATACGCTAACGCAGCAATTAACTAGTGAATTCCAACAATTATCGATTGCTATCAGAGGGAGGCGTTAACCGCGATGTTTGATTCATTAAATATAAGTGCATCAGCCTTAACTGCTGGGCGCTTAAGGATGGATGTAACTTCATCTAATATTGCCAACGCCTCAACTACCCGTGGGAAATTAGTGAATGGAGTATGGGAACCCTATCGCCGGAAGATGGTAGTGATGGAACCAAGAGAGAATGCCTTTAATCAGGTTTTACAGGGGAAAATGCAAAAACAAGCTGGGTCACAATCAAACCTACAAGGGGTGCGGGTGACTGGAATTGTAGACGATCAAACACCATTTAAGACAATCTATGATCCTACGAACCCTGATGCTAATGCGGACGGCTATGTTAAGATGCCAAATGTTGATCTGTCAAAGGAAATGGTTGATATGCTTGCTGCATCAAGAGCATATGAAGCGAATGTAACGTCGTTCAATACAGGAAAATCAATGATGTTAAAAGCTTTAGATTTGGGCCGTTAGGAGGCATATAGATGAATGTTTCAAATGTAAGTAGTGGATTAATCAAAATTAATCAAAATCCATTTCATAATGTTGAAGTTGATAAATCCAAATCCTCGTTTGCAGGCGTGCTCCAAGGATATTTGGAGAATGTGGATAACACGGTTAAGCAGGCCGCAGATTTAAGTACAAAATTGGCTACAGGTGAGATTGATAATATACATGATGTCATGATCGCTTCACAGAAAGCGCAGTTAGCATTGGAACTGACGGTAACCGTCAGAGATAAGGCAGTGGAAGCATATCAAGAAATGATGCGCATGCAAATTTAAAGAATGATGGAAAGCTGGGCAGGGTGAGAAATGAATCGATCATGGATAGATCAAATCAAACATACCGGAGAGCATTTTAAAAATTATTGGAAAGAGAGAAGCTTGAAACAAAAAGGGCTCCTCATAGGGACATTCTTATTTCTTATAGTGGCCTTATCTACTTTTATCTTTTTAGCATCTCGTCCGCAATATGTACCTCTTTATACAGGTCAATTGACGCAGCGAGAAGTAGGGGATATAAAAGCTGAATTGGATAAACAAGGGAAAACCAACTATAAGATATCTGATAATGGTACGATGTTGCTTGTTCCGAAAAAAGATGCATCCGATTTAGTCGTGAGTCTTGCTTCGAAGGGATATCCAAAAGATAACAAAATTAATTACGATATTTTTGGACAAAATCTCTCATTCGGAGCAACAGATCGACAATACAATATTCTTGAACGTGAAGCGATGCAAAATCAAGTCGCTGAAGTCCTTACACATGTATCGGGAATCAAAAACGCGGAAGTCATTTTGACTTTACCTGAAGATTCCGTGTTTATCAGACAAGGCCAAGAACAAACTGCTAGCGCTTCAGTAATGGTTGAGGTAGAGCCAGGGGTACAACTTAACTCACAGCAAATTAAGGCGCTTTACACTTTAGTTTCACGCAGTGTACCGAAACTCCCGGTAGATAACATTACCATCATGAATCAGTACAGTGAGACATTAGCTCTACAGGATACTACCAATGGCGATCAGACAGTTGATAAGTATGATGAACAGCGGAAAATTCAACAAGATTTACAAAGAGATATTCAACAGAATCTTCAAGGATTGCTAGGAACCATCCTTGGGAATAAAAAAGTCTATGTACATACCTTTATTAAAATGAACTTTGATAAAGTGAAAACAGAAGAAAAATTGGTAAAACCGGTAGATCAAAATAATAACGGTATTGTGATAAGCTCTGATAAAAGCTCCAAATCTGCCACTGGGACAGGATCAAATTCAGGCGGAGTGGTGGGATCAGGTGAAACCGATGTTCCTGGATATCCTGGTGCTAGTTCTGGTGGGGATAGTAGTTACGAAGAATCCGATAACAAAGTGAACTATGAGGTCAATCGAATTAATAACGAAATTATTAAAAGCCCTTATCAAATAGAAGATATCACGATAAATGTTGGGGTTGAATCCGATCCAGCTGCTCCCAACAGGTTACCGAAGGCGACACAAGATAACATTCAAAATATCGTTGCCAATACAGTACGTACGGCACTTGGACATCCCGATTTAACTCAACAAGAGATTGACCAACGAATTACAATTTTCCCGCATACATTTGCGACGAATACCACTACACAAAATGGCTCTACCATGAATTGGCTTTATATCGCTGGTGGAATAGCACTAGGTATGATTTTACTTGGCGGTCTAATTTGGTGGTTAGTGAGTCGAAGACGACAAAATCAACTTGATTTTGAAGAGGAGATGGCGTATTCAGCTCCAGTCGAAGAACCGGATTATTTTGCTGAACAAGATATGGGCGTGGAAAGTCAATTAAAGAAATTGCTTGATCAAAGACCTGAAGATTTTTCCAAAGTGATCAGAACATTGCTACATGAAGAGGAGGCATAATCTCAATGGCGACAGCATTAAGGTTGACTGGAAAACAAAAAGCAGCAATTTTGCTCATTTCGATGGGAAAGGATGCTTCCTCAAAAGTGTTCAAACATTTGTCTGAAGAGGAGATTGATGAACTTACTCTTTCGATCGCCAATATTCATAAAGTGGATGGCAAAGAAAAAGAAGAAGTGTTGAAGGAATTTCATGAAATGTGCATTGCTTCGGATTATTTGGCAACCGGCGGGATTAACTTTGCACAGGATGTATTGGAATCTGCGCTAGGCAAGGAACGGGCGAAACAGATTATTTACCGATTAACATCACAACTTCAGGTTAAACCCTTTGAGTTTGCCCGACGCATTGATGCTATGCAAATCTATCAATTCTTGCAAAATGAGCATCCGCAAACGATTGCGCTTGTATTAGCCCATTTGGAGACTCAACAAGCATCCATGATTCTATCATCACTTCCTAGTGAACTTCAATACGATGTCGCTAGACGAATCGCGTTGTTAGAGCAAACTTCACCAGAAGTTATTAAAGAAGTAGAAGGTATTTTGGAACAAAAGTTAGCCTCTACGATCCGCGAGGACTTTACAGTGGTAGGTGGAATAGAATCTATCGTCAATATCCTAAACGGTGTAGACCGTGGTACAGAAAAAGGTATCTTAGAGCACCTGGGGATGAAAGATGAGGAATTGGTAGAAGAAATCAAAAAACGGATGTTTCTATTTGAAGATATCATTAATCTCGATCGGCGTGCGATTCAACGAGTTATTCAGGAAGTGGAGAATCACGACCTACTCCTTGCATTAAAAGCCTCCAGTCCAGAAGTCAAAAAAATTATTTTTGAGAACATGTCGCAAAGGATGGTCGAAACATTCGAAGAAGATATGCAATTCCTCGGTCCAGTCAGAGTTAAAGATGTTGAGGAAGCGCAAGGAAGAATCGTATTTGTCATTCGCCGCTTAGAGGACGCTGGTGAGATCGTCATTGCTCGAGGTGGAACTGATGGCATCCTATTCTAAAGTTTTTAAGGCTACTAATCTCTCTTTGATAGAAGAAGTGAAGGTCATTACCCAGCCCCTTATTCCATTAAACCTCCATGGAGAACCTATGGCTGATGAGGTACCACAGGAGGGCGATGAGGGGATTGAGGCGCAACAAACAAACCAATTGATTCAAGCGGCTAAAGCAGAAGCGCAAGCGATCATAGAAATGGCGGAGCAAACGGCCCGATTATTAGAAGCGTCCACTACAGCTAAAATCAATCAATGGTGGGAAGAAAACCAGCAGAAGCTAGAGTCCTTATCACTTGAAGCTAAACAGCAGGGCTATGAAGAAGGACTAGCTACAGGAAAACTGGAAGCTAGGACTCAAATTCAGCAAGAATATCAAGAAAAATTAGAGCAAGTTCAATATTTGTTGCAAGCAGCCTATGAACAAAAGGAAGCGATTATCTCAGAAGCAGAACCGTTTTTACTTGAGTTGAGTACGGTTATTGCTTCCCAAATTGTGAAACAGGAATTAGAAAGTCGTCCTGATCAATTTGTGGAGTTAATTAAATTACATATTCTTCGCTTTAAAGAAAAAGAGTCGATTACGGTCTGCGTTCATCCTGATGATTTTGATTTTATCCAATCACAGCGGATCCACCTTATTGCTGTTGTTAACGGGGAAACAGAAATCAAGGTCATCCCGGACCATTCCGTTTCACCAAAAGGATGTATTATCCGAACTGCTTACGGCAGCGTCGATGCTCGTATTGATACCCAAATTGAGGAAATTAAAAGGGTCATTCTAGAGGCGAGAAGGGAGCCGGAAAGTGGGATTATCAACTAAGAGATACATTAAGCTCATTAGAAATATTGACCCGGTAAGAGTCAACGGAAAAATAACACAAATCATCGGGCTAACGATTGAATCTCAAGGACCTGACGTAAGGATTGGTGAACTGTGTTCGATTTACCCTTCTCAGTCACAGACTCCCATTCAAGCAGAGGTTGTCGGTATTAAGGAGAATAAGGTGCTGCTTATGCCTCTTGGCGAGGTCCGCTCCATCGGTCCAGGCTGTGATGTGGTCGCAAGTGGCAAACCAATGAGGGTAAAGGCCGGCAACCAATTACTGGGACGGATTCTGGATGGTTTGGGTCAACCCATCGATGGCAAGCCCCTGCCACTAGGCTTAGAGGAAGTGCCTACCCACGCAATCCCCCCTAACCCACTTAGTCGTCCGCGGATTCATTCACCTTTAGGTGTAGGTGTCCGAACGATTGATGGGTTACTCACCATGGGGAAGGGGCAAAGAATGGGAATCTTTGCTGGGAGTGGGGTCGGTAAAAGTACACTCCTAGGAATGATTTCTCGAAATACGACAGCTGAAGTGAACGTCATCGCCTTAATTGGAGAGCGAGGACGTGAAGTTCTTGATTTTATTGAACAAAACTTAGGGGAAGAAGGGTTGAAAAAGTCTGTCGTCATCGTAGCGACATCTGATCAACCAGCTCTTATTCGAATAAAAGGTGCTTTGACAGCGACCTCCATTGCAGAGTATTTCCGAGACCAAGGAAAGGATGTATTACTTGTGATGGATTCTGTCACTCGCTTTGCTATGGCACAAAGAGAAGTTGGTTTAGCGATTGGCGAACCTCCTACGACCAAGGGGTATACTCCATCTGTGTTTGCGATGCTGCCACAACTATTGGAACGGGCTGGAACGGGACCAAAAGGGTCGATTTCAGCCATTTATACGGTTCTGGTAGATGGGGACGACATGAACGAACCGATTGCAGATGCCGTAAGAGGAATTCTCGATGGACATATTGTCCTAAACCGTGCAATTGCTGGGAAAGGAATTTTTCCTTCAATTGATGTATTAAACAGTGCAAGTCGGGTCATGACCGAAATTACCTCGGACGAGCATTTAATTGCAACACAAAACTTCAAGAAATTACTTGCTTCCTATAACGAAGCAGAAGACTTAATCAATATTGGTGCTTATAAGAAAGGCTCCAATCGGGACATCGATTTGGCGATGCGACTAAAGCCAACAATGGATAAATTTTTACGACAAGGAATTTATGAAGCTTCTAAGCTAGAGGAGGCAGAGTCCTTCTTACTTTCACAATTTGGAGCGATGATGCGATGAAATTTACGTTTTCTTTTCAAAAAGTGCTTGATGTTAAAGAAAAAGAACAGGAAATTGCCAAGCAAGAGTATGGTACTACTAAACTTCGTCAATTGGAACTAGCGGAAGAGATGGAAGGGCTAGAAGTGGTCAAGGAGAATGTTTTCAACCAATACAATGATGTTGATCGAAAAACGGTCAAAGAAATTTTAGCGTTTCAACAAGAAATTGACCATGTAAGCCTTCGGATGAAACGGTTGGAGGATCAATCACAGCAAATCCATCAGGAAGTAGAACAAAAACACCAAGTACTAATCGAAAAAAATCAGGAAACAAAAATGTGGAACCAGTGGAAGGCGAAATCAATGGAAGCTTTTCAAAAGCAACTGGACCGAAGTGAACAAGCCATGTTGGATGAAATGGCCGTCTTACGCTATACCCGAAGGATATGAGGAGATTAACCAATGGAAGAGAAACGACGCGGAAAACTAGGGAGTATTTTATTCTGGGGAATTTCGTTACTAATTACCGTTCTATTAATATTGTTCCTGTTAAATTTTGTTGGCTTTCCTGTGTGGAAGACATTTCAAGATTGGGGAAATAAGATTCCTGTCGTGAACCATATCATTCCAGATTCTAATTCCACAGAGGCCAAAAAGCCCGCTGATAGTTATGACTGGAAAGACAAATATGTAAAGAACCAATCAGTATTGAAAGAAATGGATCAACAAATATCCGAGTTGAATAAGCAACTAAAGTCCGATCAAAATGACTTAAAGGTTTTAAAGAAAAACAACGAAGAATTACAAAAACAGCTAGAAAATAAGCAAGGACAAGTTGTTCAGGAGCAAATAAAAAAAGTAGCAGGAATTTATGCCAATATACCTGCATCAAAAGCTGCTGCAATAATTGCGTCTATGTCCCTTGAAGAAGCTTCTTTAACCCTTTCCCAACTAGATATAGAACTACAAGGGAGTATTCTTGGGAGCATGAAGGATGTCAAAAAAGCAGCTCAAATATCCATGTTGTTAAAAGAGATTGCAGGGCTAAATGAAACCAATCAAAACGTCCTTGCACAACAGGTACATGACCTTGCTCTTAAACATGAAAATCCAACAGAAACCTTAGCTGAAACGGTTGCAGGGATGCCACCTACTCAATCTGCTGGCCTTATTCAATCGATGATGGGGACGAACTCACAAGTAGCAATGAATCTTTTGAAAAATATCAACACAACGAGTCGGTCACAAATATTAACGGAAATAGCAAAATCTGATGCCAAATTAGCAGCTACCATCGCGGCAAATTTAAACAATTAGAAAATAACTCCAAGGAAGGAGACAATCATGAAACGCACCATGTTTTTATTTGTTTTGTTTTTTTATTTATTTTCTTTTCAACCCACCATTTTTGCCGCGGGTTCAACTTCTAACGGCGAGATTTCCTATTATGACTCTATCCAAAAAGGTGAGGGGAAACCGTCACCTCCATCGACAAAAGTCGGGGATACCGGGTCACCTTCCGTCTTTCCCTTATTTATCAAATTTATTCTCTCATTTATCTTGGTTATTGGTTTATTGGTTGTGTTATTGCGTTTTCTAGCTAAACGAAGCCGCCAAACGCAAACAAATGGCCTCGTCCTCCCATTAGGCGGCCATGCACTTGGGAATAACAAATCGTTACAGGTCCTCCTCATTGGTCAGACGATTTATATCATCGGTATAGGAGAGAACGTAACCATGATCCGTTCCATTTCCCAAGGGGAAGAATATCACCATCTTCTTGAAAGCTATGAAAATCAAGGAGATGGACAAACACCGAATTGGTTAGCAAATGATTCGTTAAAAGGCTGGAACACTGTTTTTCGAAAGCAGATGCAGAAAATAAGGAACATTAACGGAGAGGAGTAGGATTAATGAAACGAAAATTAGCTATACTTATTCCGCTTCTTTTATTAGGTGTTTTTTCTACTGCCTTTTCCGTTGAAGCTAGCCAAACGATTCTTCCAGGAATAGACTTGGGCTCCAATGATCCTGATAAAGTCTCAAATACGTTACGAATTATCCTTTTAATTACGGTGTTGTCCATTGCACCTGCCATTCTTATTTTAATGACAAGTTTTACCCGTATCATCGTTGTGTTAGGGTTTGTTCGTAATGCCCTTGGTACTCAGCAAATGCCACCCAATCAAGTATTGATTGGGCTATCGCTATTTATGACTTTTTTTATCATGGGTCCTACTTTTTCACAAATAAATAAAGACGCACTGCAACCGTTCATGGCTGGAAAAATGACGCAGCAAGAAGCCTATGAAGCGGGCAGTACGCCGATGAAGGAATTCATGGCCAAGCATACACGTGAGAAAGACGTAGCGCTGTTTATGGATTATGCAGGGATGGATAAACCGAAAGAAGTGAAGGACATCCCACTAACTGCATTAGTTCCTGCCTATGCGATTAGTGAATTAAAAACAGCCTTTCAGATGGGATTTATTATTTTTATCCCATTCCTAGTGATTGATATGATTGTTTCGAGTATCTTGATGTCTATGGGGATGATGATGCTGCCGCCGGTGATGATTTCATTGCCATTTAAGATCCTGTTATTCATTTTGGTAGATGGTTGGCATTTAATATTCCAATCATTGCTGTTGAGTTTTTAAGAAGGAAGTGTAATCCATGACTACTGAAATGATCATCGGACTTGCCCAAGAGACTGTCTATACCATCCTTATTGTCATCGCTCCGGTTGTCGGTGTGGCCTTATTGGTCGGGTTATTGGTAAGTATTTTTCAAGCCACCACACAGATACAGGAACAAACGTTATCGTTTGTCCCAAAAATCATAGCAGTATTCCTATCTATCCTCGTCTTCGGGTCATGGATGTTGCGGCACGTGCTTGATTTCACTCAAAATTTGTTGGGGAATCTTTCCAAATTTGTGGGGTAAGTGATGAATATTGATGCTTCTTCCTTGTTGAATTTTTTACTTGTATTCGTAAGAATCACTTCATTTATGGTAACCGTCCCGGTATTTTCTGGGCGTCAAATACCAGCCCGCTTCAAAATTGGTTTTAGTATCGTGCTTAGTGTCCTTTGTGTCGGGGTAATTAATGAACCGATCCACTCCTTTTCACTGGGGACGATGGTCCTATTGATTCTTAAAGAGTTTATGGTCGGTATCGTGTTAGGAATGGTCGCGAATATCCTATTTTATGCTGTCCAGCTGGCGGGGGCCTTATTGGACCTTCAAATTGGCTTTTCGATGGCGAGTCTATTTGATCCTACCTTTGGGACGAATTCACAATTAACGGGGCGGTTCAAAAATATCTTAGCCATCCTGGTTTTACTTGCAACAAATGGTCATCATCTACTTATTCAAGGGATATTAGCTAGTTTTGAATGGATTTCGTTGCCAGCCTATGTTCCTGCGTTGATGGACGGGAGAATGTCCACCTTTCTACTGGAATGTGTCCAGCAAATGTTTATGATTGGTTTTATGATGGCAGCGCCACTGATTGGTACGTTGTTTATTGTCGATATTGCCTTAGGTATTATCGCAAGGACCGTACCACAGATGAATGTGTTTGCTATTTTCCCTCCAGTCAAGATTTTGATCCATTTCTTGATGTATATTTTTGTTTTACCTGGTTTCTTTTATTTACTAAAAGTCCTATTTGAAACCATGTTTGGATCAATGAATTCTATTCTGAAAATAATGGGGGCGTAAATCTTGCTGCTTCGTTTAGATCTGCAATTATTTTCTGGAGAAAAAACGGAAAAGGCAACCCCGAATAAACGTCGAGAGACAAGGAAAAAAGGGCAGGTTGCGAAGAGTCCGGAAGTCGCATCAGCTCTCACCTTGCTTCTCTGCTTCGCTTTTTTAATGGTTGGTGGAAAGAGCTTAATTGCCGGGTGTCTTACTATTTATCGTCGTAGCTTCCAAGAATATTTGCTTTGGGATATTTCCATCTCCAGCACGCAACTTTTATTCAACCAGTTGTTGTGGGAGGTTGTTAAATTGGTAGCACCCATCTTTGCGGTTGTAGTAGTGGCGGGTGTTGTTGCCAACTATTTGCAGGTTGGATTTATGTTCAACCCCGAATCGTTGAAAATGAATTTAGGAAAACTTAACCCACTTGAAGGAGCGAAACGGATCTTTTCCCTTAAGTCGCTGGTGGAATTAATTAAGTCGATATTAAAAATTGTGATTACTTCCAGCATCGCAGGTTGGATGATTTGGAAACAGAAAGACGAATTGTTTTTAATCGGTCAAAAAAGCCTCTGGGATTCTTCTAGATTCATAGGTTCTCTAACCATCCAAATCGGGCTCGTAGTAGCCAGCATTTTGGTGATCCTTGCGGCAGCGGATTATTTTTTTCAAAAGTTTGAATATGAAAAGAAAATCCGGATGTCAAAGCAGGATATCAAAGATGAATATAAGAAAATGGAGGGCGACCCGTTCATTAAAGGAAAGCGGAGAGCCAAACAACGCGAGTTATCTATGAATCGAATGATGCAAGAGGTGCCAAAGGCCGACGTTGTTATCACCAATCCGACGCACTTCGCTGTGGCTATCCGCTATGATCTTGAAACGATGGATGCGCCCGTTGTGATTGCCAAAGGAAAAGATTATATCGCTTTAAAAATCAAAGAACTTGCCAAACAAAATAAAATTATGACGGTAGAAAATAGGCCGCTCGCTCGTGCCTTATTTGCTTCAGTGGAAGTCGGCGAGCCCATCCCGGAAGAGATGTTTAATGCAGTGGGAGAGATTTTGGCTTATGTTTACTTTCAGGAAGGTCGCTATAAGGGGATGATGACTTGAAAACAAAAGATTTATCCGTTTTGATTGTTGTCATAATGATTGTCGCAATGATGATTATTCCACTGCCAACAATATTATTGGATTTTCTATTAATTATTAATATTAGCGTGTCATTGTTGATCTTGATGGTGGCTATGAATACAAAAGAACCATTAGATTTTTCTATTTTTCCAACTGCATTATTAATAGCTACACTTTTTCGTTTAGCACTTAATGTGTCGACCACTCGTTCGATACTTTCAAATGCCGATGGAGGAAAAGTGATTGAGACGTTTGGATCGTTCGTCGTTGGAGGAAGTCCTGTTGTCGGTTTTGTTGTATTCTTAATACTTGTTGTTATCCAATTCATTGTCATCACGAAAGGTTCGGAACGGGTAGCGGAAGTAGCCGCTCGTTTTACCTTGGATGCAATGCCTGGAAAGCAAATGAGTATTGATGCCGATATGAACGCCGGGTTAATCAGTGACCAAGAAGCTCGTATGCGCCGCAAGAAGGTCGAACAGGAGTCGGATTTTTACGGGTCCATGGATGGAGCCAGTAAATTTGTCAAAGGCGATGCGATTGCAGGGATCATTATCTTGATCATCAATGTCGTTGGTGGATTTATCATTGGGATGGCCATACATGGCATGGGATTTGCTGAATCTGCCAGTACCTTCACCTTGTTATCTGTAGGGGATGGATTGGTTAGCCAAGTGCCTGCCTTACTCATTTCCACTGCCACAGGGATAACTGTTACTCGAGCAGCATCGGATGGTTCTTTAGGCTCCGATATAATGAAACAGCTGTTTAATTATCCAAAGCTTCTTTATATCGTGGCTGGAACGATTCTTATTTTAGGTATTTTTACACCAATTGGACTTTTTTTAACTCTTCCAGTGGCGATTTTATTAGCCTTCGGTGCTTATTCCATGCAACGTTCTGTACAAAAAGAGCAACAGCAAAATGAACTGGTTGAAATGGAAGGGCAAGAGGAAGACATTAGCAGTCCAGAAAAGGTAATTAACTTGCTCCAGATCGATACGCTGGAATTAGAGATAGGTTATGGCTTGATTCCTTTGGCCGATCAAAAACAAGGTGGGGACATTCTTGATCGAATTGTGATGATCAGGAGACAGTTTGCCATAGAATTGGGCTTGATCATTCCAACCATTCGTATTCGAGATAATTTACAATTAACACCCAATCAATATGTTTTAAAATTCCGCGGCAATAAAATTGCGTCAGGAGAAGTATACCTTGATCATTTTCTTGCCATGAATCAAGGCGGAGATATAGAAGAAATTGAGGGCATTCATGTGATGGAGCCTGCTTTTGGTCTACCTGCTACTTGGGTAAGCATTGATGCGAAACAAAAAGCCGAACTGATGGGTTATATTATCATCGATCCTTCTTCCGTGATTGCGACACATTTAACCGAGGTATTAAAAAGATATGCTTACCAGTTGTTACGCAGAGAGGAAACAAAGCAATTAATCGAAAACTTGAAAGAAACCCATCCAAATCTGGTCGAAGAGATTGTTCCAAACTTACAGTCAGTCGGAGATATTCAGAAGGTATTACAGAATCTTCTGCGCGAACAGATATCCATTCGTGATTTAGCGACAATCTTTGAAACTTTGGCAGATTTCGCCGTCTATACAAAGGAACCAAAGGTGTTAACGGAATATGTGCGCCAGTCCTTGACGCGGCAAATCACAGAACAATATGCTGAAGAAGGAGTCATTCATGTGTTAACGGCTGGAGCGACGCTCGAGAAAGGGATTTCCGATTATATTCAACAAACGGAAGCAGGAGTGCATTATTTATCGATGGATCCACAAATGTCTCGAAAAATAACAGAAGAATTACAACAACAAATTGATCGTGTCATCAAGGCTGGTGGACAACCGATATTCCTAACTTCTCCTTCCATCCGAATGTATTTGAAACAGTTTGTTGAGAAAATTATGCCGACCGTACCCGTTCTTGCTTATACGGAGCTGGAGCCCGATATTGAGATCCAAAGTATAGGAGTCGTGAACATATGAAAACAAAAAAAATCGTAGCCGATTCAATGCCCCTTGCTTTAAAAATGGTCCGACAACAGTTAGGGGATAATGCCATTATCGTGAATACCAAAGCGATAAAAACGGGTGGAGTGTTTGGTTTATTTGCGAAACAAAAATTTGAAGTTACGGCTTATTCCATAGAAAAAGAAAGCGTTAGTTCAGCACCAAAATTTTCATTAGAACTCAAAGCGAAAACGGAGAATAACAACAACAAGATTGAAGAAAACAATAACTCTGTTTTCCACAAGAAACCACAAGAGCTCTATAATTATTATTCGCAACCGACTGCTGTTACGGAAAAACCTGCTTCACCACCGACGCAAACTTTGGAAAAGGAAAATCCATTGCTTGATGAACTGCAACACATGCGAAAAATGATGATGACCTTCATGATGAATGACAACCAAGGAAATACCATGCCATCTGGATTAGCCACATACGTTAACCGTTTAAAAAAACAGGGTGTGGATGAGGAGATTGTTGAGCATATTGTGAGTAATATGCTAAAGAAGTATGAGTCAATGAACGATCTAGCTGATCATGTCATTGAAGAAGAAGTCATCTCCATTGTCAAAGAAATCATTGAAAAGCGAGTCCCTAAGTCAAACATGGTTAACGAGAGTACGCGCATGATCAATGTCATTGGCCCTACTGGCGTTGGAAAAACAACGACCATCGCCAAACTAGCGACCGAACAAGTGTTAAAACAAAAGCGCAGAGTGGCCATGATCACTACCGACGTCTATCGAATTGCCGCCGTAGAACAACTAAAAACGTATGCCGGAATCTTGAATGTGCCACTTGAAGTGGTTCGTACGAAAGATGAATTAGAGAAGGCACTTACCAAACTTGCGCACTACGATCTAATCTATATGGATACCACTGGACGCAATTACAAAGAAGTCAAATACCGTGAATCCATTTCCGAATTTTTAAATCATCCGCTTGAGAGTGATAATTACTTGGTTTTAAGCTTGACCACAAAGTTTGAAGATATGCAAATCTTGTTAAATGAATTTTTGAAAAGTCCCGTTCAGAAACTGATTTTGACGAAATTTGACGAAACAACAAGCTATGGTTCGATTCTTAATATAGCTTATAAATATCCATTTCAATTAGCCTATATCACCAACGGCCAAAGTGTCCCAGAAGATATAACGTCAATCGATGCGACACTGCTTGTGAGATATTTATTAGGGAAGGAAAAATAAAATGGATCAAGCGCAAAGTCTTAGAGAATATATGCAGCGATTTAATGTTCAACAACAAAAAAACCATTCCGCTCGTATGATTACAATCACGAGTGGAAAGGGTGGGGTCGGTAAATCTAATTTTACGCTTAACTTTGCCTTAGGCTTACAATCAGTCGGTAAAAAGGTTGTGGTCTTGGATTTAGATTTATCAACAGCGAATATTAATATTCTAATGGGGATAACGCCGCGGTATAGTCTTGTAGATGTCTTGAATCAGGAGAAACAAATATGGGATGTGTTAGAAAAAGGCATGGAAGGAATTGAGTATATTTCAGGTGGATTCGATATCCAGGATCTTTTAAAATTGGAACAAAACACGCTCTCGTTTTTTTGGAGTCAAATTCAAGAGCTTCAAACCTATGCAGATTTTATTTTACTGGACACAGGTGCTGGAATATCAAAGGAACTCGTGGACTTTATCGTAGCTTCTGATGAAACCATAATGGTCACCACACCTGAGCCGACATCCATTGCTGATTCCTATGCTGTTATCAAAACCGTTCATCAATACACAAAGCAATCTCCAAGATTTCAATTGGTCGTTAATCGTGCTCAATCCTATCGTGAAGCGGTTGAAACATCAAGAGTTATGAAAAATGCCTGCAGTAATTTTCTTAAGCTGAATTTAAAAACACTGGGCTTTCTGATGGAGGATGCCCATGTTTGGAAGTCGGTTAGATCGCAAACGCCATTCTTTATTTCGTATCCAAATTGTGAAGCATCAAAAAACATCAAACAGATAGTTTATTCCTTTTTACCTGATTTGGATGAACCCTCTTCTGTTTCGACTAAGGGAATTCGAGGGTTTTTTGAGAAAATTTTATCAGTAAGTAAATCGTTGTAAGGGGTGAATGCCAAATGTCAGTAAGTTGGAAAGTAAATGGATTTATGGGATTAATCGCATCGCTGTTTACTTATTTTTTTTCCTATCCGAATAATACATGGCAAACCTCCTTATTTCGAGCAGGCTTGGGTTTTCTTCTATTTTATGTTTTAGGCATCATGTTACAATTTTTATTCCATCAGGTTGACACAATGAATAGCACAAATAGGGATCAGAAACAAAATCGCTCAAAGGATACCCCAGCGAAATCGGAAGCAAATATTCAAGGTGGAGATATTCCGCTGGAAGAACCATCATTCCAAGCCTTTCCACTAGAAGCATTGCATAGTGGTGGGGATGAAAAGGATCTTGAAAAAACCGTACAAACCATTCGTACTTGGAATTTGCAAAACCAGGAGGGATAACGCTTGAGACCGGCTGTCAAAGAAACCATACCTCATTTTCCTTTATGGAGGAAGTACCGTGAAAATCACGATTCAGTAACACAGGAAAATCTAATAAAACAATATGGGCATTTGGTAGAGCAAATGGCCAGCCGATTGAGCCTGACGATCCCCAAGAATATTATTCCGAAGGAGGATTTAATCGGGTTAGGTTATATCGGATTAATTGAAGCAATCCAAAAATTTGATTATAAAAAAGGATATCAATTCGAAACATTTGGATTATGGCGCATAAAAGGGGCCATGATAGATGGAATTCGTAAGATGGACTGGGTTCCGCGCGGATTAAGAGAGAAAGCAAAAAAATTAAATACCGCCTTTCGCCAACTCGAACAAACATTAATGAGATCACCTTCCGAAGAAGAACTAAGTCAGTATTTAGATATGTCTTTAGAAGAAGTTGATCAGGCACTTTCTACGTTATCATTTTCCACCCTTCTATCTCTGAATGAACCAATAAATGCCAATGAAGAAGACGGGAAAAAGCAGAGTAGATTGGATCAAATTAGTGATAATAATTCCATATCCCAGGTACAGCAGCTGCAAATGGAAGAATTTCGTAAACTTATTTCCAACGGTATTGATATAATGCCTGAGAAAGAAAGACTTGTCATTTCCTTGTTATATTATGAAGGATTGACACAAGTAGAAATTGCTGAAGTGTTAAATCTAACCAAAGGGAGAATTTCCCAAATTCATTCTCAGGCTATTCTTCGTTTGCGTCGAAGCTTCGAAGCACAGGGTTTTTCATTAGATTCATTTATGTGATGTTAAAGAGACTGATATTTTGATACTTTTATTAATTTTGAAATAAACATTTTCTAAATAACCGTCAGTTGACGGTTGTATTTTTTTGATGTATGGGGTGTCTAGATTTGGAATTTTTCACTAATCGGCGAGAATTTAATAGAATCGTATTTAATAATCCTATTCAGGCTAGCATTGAATCCGTAGCAACGTACCCTGAACAATTGAATTGCCCCATATTGATTCTAGATATGAGCGCTGGCGGTCTAAAATTTGTTAGCAAATTTGAATTTATGGTAAATTTCATTGAATTATACAAGCTAAATCTAACTTTAAATAATAAAGATTTAGTTATGTATGGGAAAATAATCAGAAAAAAAATACTGAATCATGATTTTTATGAATATTCCATGAAATTTAATTTTTTTAATAATGAAAAGATTTAAGTGGAACAGAACTTAATTATTAGTCTAGATTTTTGGTTTGGATGCAAAAGAAACTTAATTTTGAAACTGTTAGAGAAATCATATATAATTTTCGAGTGGGGTCATTCATATTCCGGATGGCTTGTCCTACATAATTTCAAACGATTGGGAGTAGTAATATGGAAAAAGTACTTATATTCGGTCATAAAAACCCTGACACTGATACGATTTGTTCTGCGATTGCTTATGCAGATTTAAAAAGACAGCTAGGCATGGATGTCGAACCAATCCGCCTTGGACAAATTAATGGAGAAACTGAGTATGCCTTAAACCAATTTAATGCCGATGTTCCGCGCTTGGTGGAGCAGGTTTCAGCAGAGGTTAATTCTGTCATATTAGTTGACCATAATGAACGCCAGCAAAGTGCCAACGATATTACGGATGTTCGTGTCCTAGAAGTCATTGACCATCATCGAATCGCCAATTTTGAAACAAGCGATCCATTATACTATCGTTGCGAGCCTGTTGGCTGTACGGCGACAATATTAAATAAAATGTATAAAGAAAACGGCAAAGAGATTAAACCAGAAATTGCCGGACTGATGCTATCGGCGATTATTTCTGACTCATTATTATTTAAATCACCTACCTGTACAGCAGAAGATGTAGCAGCGGCACGTGAATTGGCCGAAATTGCCAGTGTCGATGCTGACATGTACGGTCTTGAAATGCTTAAGGCCGGAGCTGATTTAAGTGATAAGACGGTGGAACAATTAATCTCGCTTGATGCTAAGGAATTTGAAATGGGCTCAAGCAAAGTGGAAATTGCTCAGGTCAATGCTGTTGACACTAATGATGTGCTCGCACGTCAAGCTGAATTGGAAGCAGTAATCTCAAATGTAATCGAGAAAAAGAACTTAGATTTATTCTTGTTTGTCGTTACGGACATTTTAACTAACGATTCGATTGGCTTAGCTTTAGGAAGAAAGACAAGCGCTGTCGAAAAAGCCTACAACGTGACACTATCCAATAATACGGCTGTATTAAAGGGCGTAGTTTCACGCAAAAAGCAAATTGTTCCTGTGTTAACGGATATTTTTAATAAAGGTGAATAGTAAACAAAAAAACGTTCATGCGCCCAATAAGCATGAACGTTTTTTTGTTTAAATGGGATATTCCATAAGATTTGGCTGGTATTTAATTCATATATAAAAACGGTTTTAATACTGCCAACATAGGATTGTCAAAATTGTGTCAAATAGGTCTGCGGAATGTGAATATTTTACAAAAAAACCTTAAAAATCAAACTATAAATTTCTATTTTCGCTTAGTATAGAGTTGTAGAATTTCACCTTAAACCTGATTCATAAGGGAGGAAGATGGGCTTTGGAACTAACAAGGAGATCACTATTGAAGGCTACCGCTGTATCGATGACGCTAGCAGCCGCGGGATGCAGTAAGAAAGACAAAAACGCAGAACTAAACAGTGCACAAGCAGCTAATATTGAACCAGATGAGTGGAAAACCACCGTGTGTCGTTTTTGCGGAACAGGGTGCGGTATTTTAGTTGGCGTGAAGGATGGCAAGGTTATTGCAACCAAGGGTGATCCAGAGAATCGTTCAAACAAGGGTCTAAACTGCATAAAAGGCTATTATATTGGAAAAATCCTCTTTGGGAAAGACCGGTTAACGAAACCACTTATCCGTGAAGACAAATCTAAAAAAGGTACCAGAGAAGGATTTAGAGAAGCTACGTGGGAAGAAGCCTTAGATCTGGTGGCCAAAAAATTGAAGGAAGCCTATGATGCTGATCCAAAATCTGTTGCCTTCTATGGTTCAGGGCAGCAATCCATTATGGAAGGATATGCGTCCGTTAAGCTCTGGAAAGCAGGTCTATTGAGTAATAATATTGACCCAAATGCCCGCCATTGTATGGCCAGTGCTGTAGCTGGATTTATGACCACTTTCCAATCAGATGAACCGATGGGTTCCTATCGGGACCTTGATGAAACAGAAGTTTATGTCACCTGGGGCGCAAATATGGCTGAAATGCATCCGGTGCTTTACTCCCGCCTCACGGCCCATAAGCTGAAGGATAGCGGTATTAAGCATTATGATTTAACAACGAGATATTCTCGGACTTCCGAACTTGCTGATGTCGTGATGGTATTCCGGCCGCAGACGGATTTAGCGATTGCGAACGCGATATGCAATTATTTAATCCAAAATAATTTATATGATCAGAAGTTTGTAAATGAACATACCCAGTTTAAAGCAGGAACGGAAAACCTTGGTCACACCTTTGATGATAATTATGAAGCAACAGAGGTTGGAAAAGTAGCTGATAAAGACTGGGTTATCACATTTGAAGAATTTAAAACAAGGGTTTCAGAATATACGCTTGAAAAAGCAGCGCAAATGTCCGGTGTACCTGCAAAGGACATTGAAGCATTAGCCAAAGAATTTGCTGACCCAGACAAAAAAATAATGTCCCTTTGGACAATGGGAGTCAATCAGCATACACGCGGCACATGGATGAACAATCTCATTTATAATGTCCATCTACTTTCTGGAAAAATTGCAAAGCCAGGAAGTGGTCCTTTTTCATTAACCGGGCAGCCAAGTGCGTGCGGAACGGCTCGGGAAGTTGGCGTCTTTTCTCACCGGCTGCCAGCAGACCTAGTCGTTAAAAATCCGGAGCATCGCAGGTATTCTGAGTTGATTTGGAACCTGCCGCAAGGCTACCTAAATCCAATCGAAAATCCAGGGATGCATACGGTTAAAATGTTCCGTGAGTTAGGTAATGGCAAGATTAAGTTTTTATGGAGTATGTCCAATAACTGGGGCCAGTCTAACCCTAAATTAAATCGATCTAGAGGAATTGATGCCAACGGTAAAGGTGTCATTGATGGCTTTATTGTTGTTTCTGATGTTTACCCAAACCGCTCAACAGAAATGGCGGATGTGGTCTTCCCAGCAGCGATGTGGGTTGAGCGTGAAGGACAATTTGGTAATGCCGAGCGCCGGACATCGATATTTGAAAAATGCGTCGAGCCCCCTGGAGAAGCGAAATGGGACTTGTGGGCAATTGTGCAAGTGGCCAAGCGTGTTCTTGAAGGTAAAATGATTGGCGATAAACCTGCATTTGATGTTCTTTTTGGAATGGTTTGGGATAGTAAAAAAAATGATTTGCTTGAGGACGAACACGAAGTAAATAGTCGTCTTTGGAAGGAATATCGCTTATTTACGAATCCGCATGAGCATCTAAACAAAGAAGCCCAGGAGTTAGGTGCCAAGTTAAAAATGAAAGCAAAACAATTGGCTCCATATGATGAATATTTGAAACAGCATGGAATTTGCTGGCCAGTCAGAAATGTTAATGGAAAATGGCTCGAAACGAATTGGCGGTATTCTTATGGTAAGCAGGAGGATGGCTTCGACCAATACGGTGTAGAGGAATTTGGTCATAAAGGAAAATACAATGATCTCGATTTCTATAAATCGGCGGATCATAAACCAGCCATCCTATTTCGGCCATTTGAGGAAGCAGCAGAGGTTCCAGATCAGGAATATCCACTCTGGTTATGTACGGGTCGGGTATTAGAGCACTGGCATAGCGGTACAATGACAAGAAGGGTTCCAGAACTTCATAAGGCATTCCCAGAAGCACTTTGCGAAATTAACGCAGAAGATGCTAAGGCACTTGGCATCAAAACAGGTGATATGGTGAACGTGATTTCACGTCGTGGCGAAGTAAAGGTGAAGGCAACAACAACTGGGAGAGGCAATCCGCCTAAGGGACTGATTTACGTGCCATTTTTCGCCGAAGAAACACTAATTAATCTCGTAACCTTAGATTGTTATTGTCCAATTTCCAAGCAGACAGATTTTAAAAAATGTGCGGTTAAAATTGTGAAGGCATAATGGGGGTGGGAAGGTCATGAAGGAAAAAGGAATTGTTTATATTGTTGGGTTTATCGTTATTCTTGCAATAGCCATTGGTGTAACAAAGTATCAATGGTCCTTAGGATCAACAAAAACCCAAGGAGCAGTTAGTACTCAACCAGTACTCGTGCAACTGACTGAAAAGGGAAGACCTGATGCAACAACCATGGGACTAATAAATGTACCACCATTACAGCCAGCCACCCACGTGGAGCGATGGAATCCGAAACTCCATCAAGACAGCTGTTTGGCATGCCACGGCAAAGCTGGAACAGGGGCACCAACACCAACAGCTGCCCACTTCTATGATAATGATACAAAAGGAAAAATATTTAGAGATAATTGCGTTCAGTGTCATGCCCAGCAAAATGAGACCAAAACCAAAACGGCATTTACCAATTAAAATGTAAGCGAAAGCCTATTGTTTTTGAATAGCAGGCTTTCCTGCCACACCATAAGAGGGGGTTAGCTATAGATGGTTATTTCGGGAATATATGTTGAAACAATCCCAGGTCAGGCAGAGCAGGCTGCAGCACAACTGACAAAACTTGATGGTGTGGAAGTGCACCATATTCACGAGGAAAAGAAGGTTATCCTCACGCTCGAAACCGTGACGGTAGACCAAAGCTATAAAACGGCAGAGAAATTTAAAGATGTTGACGGTGTGCTAGCGATTTGCCTTGTTTATACCAACTTCGAGGACGAACCTTTTTATCAGGAAGTGGCTGGTGTTCAATGACTGAGAGATTAAACAGACGTGAATTTCTCAATTTAAACTGGGAGTCGACGCTTGGTTTCTTGGGGAATTTCCTTGCACCACAAATGGAAATAGAACGTGACTTTTTTCGCCCGCCAGGGTCCTGCGGTGAGCTGGAGTTCCTTACATCGTGTACTAGATGCGGGCAGTGTCAGGATATTTGCCCAGAACAGAGTATCCGCTTATTTACGCTGGAAAATGGAGCCAAGCTGGTGAATACACCCTATATGGTTCCGAATGAGTCGCCATGTACCTTTTGCAAAAAGTGTATTGAGATATGTCCGACAGGTTCTTTAAACCTCACTGATTTTGCGGCTCGTCCAGCTCTTGGGTACGTTAAGGTGCAAAAAGACAGATGTCTGGGGTATCAAAATGTCATGTGTGATTATTGCGTCAGATCATGCCCAGTGAGTGGAGCTATCAGAATTGAAAACAGTGTCCCAGTGGTTTTAATACAGCACTGCACAGGCTGTGGGATTTGCGTTTCTCATTGTATCGCTGAAGGAAGCGCCTTAAAGGTCATGATGAAAGAAGATTAAAAAATACGGAATTACTTAGTAGAGCATCTTGAAGGAGATTTTTTTCCTTAAGATGCTCTTTTGTATGAAAATAACTTGGTAAAAATGCCATACGAAAGCAGGCCCTCCATCTATTAATTTTTTTTTGAAGAGCTAATTTATAATGTTTTATATATTATTATTTAGGCAGATTGTTGATC